>JAEANN010000047.1 GCA_016841965.1 Candidatus Roseilinea mizusawaensis
TGTGCGATGTCGGGGCAACCATGAATCCAGGCAAGCCGGCCGGCTACCACTCGAAGCTCTGCACGACGATGACGCCCTGCTCGGCAGCGCGCTGCACAAACGATGGCCGAGCAAAGTGCGTGATGAGCAGCGGGACGATCTCCAGGCCGGGATGGGACTGGCGCACCACCTGTACTTTGCGGGCAAGTTGCGCCAGCGTCTCGCTCTCTTCCTGGCGATTCGAGCGCCGTTCGTCCAGTTGCAGTTTGGTTTCGCCCACGATTAAAAGCTCCTGGCCGTTGCGACGCGCTTTGCCGAAGATGTTGATCTCTTCGCCGGCTATCTCGGTGCGCACCAGCCGATCGGTCACTTGCAAGTTGTGTTGTCGCAGCAGAAAGGCCGGCAGCATGCGATACGCCTCGTTCTCCAGCGCATACCCGACACTGCGAGACAACCCGCCCAGATCAGCCCGCACTTGAGTCAGCCCCCGCGCAAACAGTTTCATCTCCTGGGCAAGCTCATCCATGCGCATGGCCAACATATTCATGTGCTGCTCGGTGCGCTGCTGCGCCTGCGCCAGCTCCTCCATGCGCATGGCTAACGTGTCCACGCGCTGCTCGGTGCGCTGCTGCGCTTGCGCGAGTTGAGCGACAATGGCCTTCAGCTCATTGAAGTCACCGGTCTTGACCAAGCTGTTATAGGCGTCCGTAATCACCTCCGCCAGCACTTCGGCTTGCTGGGGAGGGAAATAGCGCTTTAGTTTTTGCTCAGCCCGCTCCTGCTGCGATTCGACCTGCATGATCTCATTCTACAGCATTGATAACTGCGCGGTATACTGCTGGCCGGCCTGAATCTGGCCGCACGATCTGAAAATGCCTATTGCACATCCCAGGAGACTGAGCCAGCTTGATTTCTAACACTTACGCCACGTCCACCCCTCATGGCGGGGCGCTGGTCGATCGCGTGTTGCAGGGGAACGCCCGGCGCGACGCGCAGCAGCGCGCGCAAACACTGGCGCGCATACCTCTGTCGCCGGTGAATCTGTCCGACCTGGAACTGATTGCCATTGGCGCATACTCACCGCTCAGCGGCTTCATGAACCAGGGCGATTACGTGTCCGTCGTGCGAGAGATGCGCCTGACCAATGGTCTGGTCTGGTCGATTCCGATCACGCTGGCCGTCACGGCCGAGGTGGCCAACGGCATCCGCGAGGGCCAGGAAGTGGCCTTGTGCGAAGGCGAGCGACCGCTCGCTGTGATGACCGTCACCGAGAAATACGGCTACGACAAGGAGGAAGAGGCCGGCCAGGTCTATCGCACCACCGACGCGGCGCATCCCGGCGTCGCCCGGCTGTATCGTCAAGGCGATGTGTTGCTGGGTGGCAACATCTGGCTGTGCGATCGCCCCTCTGCCATGGACACCGAGTTTCCCGACCTGCGTCTGACGCCTGCGCAGGCCCGCCAGGCATTTGCAGAGCGTGGTTGGCGGCGCGTCGTCGGCTTTCAGACCCGCAACCCTATCCATCGCGCCCACGAGTACATCCAGAAAGTGGCGATGGAAATCACAGACGGGCTGTTGCTGCATCCGCTGGTGGGCGAGACGAAAAGCGACGATATCCCAGCCGACGTGCGCATGGAGAGCTATCAGGCGCTGCTGCGCGAATACTACCCGGCCAATCGCGTCGTGCTCAGCGTGTTCCCGGCTGCCATGCGCTACGCCGGCCCGCGTGAAGCCATTTTCCACGCCATCTGCCGCAAAAACTACGGGTGCACGCACTTCATCGTCGGGCGCGACCATGCCGGCGTCGGCAACTACTACGGCACCTATGACGCACAGCGCATCTTCGACGAATTCAAGCCCGAAGACATCGGCCTGACGCCGCTGTTCTTCGAGCACACGTTCTACTGCCGCAAGTGCGGCGCCATCGTCAGCGCCAAGACCTGCCCCCACGGCAAGGAAGACTGGCTGATCTTGAGCGGCACACAAGTACGCCAGATGCTCGAGCGGGGCGAACCACTTCCCGAAGAGTTCACGCGCCCCGTCGTCGCACAAGTTTTGATAGACGGCCTGCGCCGCAAATGACCAACCCTGTTTTGTCGACTGTGTACTGACTACTCCCCATGGAACACAAAGGCTTTACCATTTGGTTCACCGGGCTATCCGGCGCCGGCAAATCCACGCTGGCCAATCTCATCGCCGAGGACTTGCGCGCGCGCGGCATGAAAGTTGAGGTGCTGGACGGCGACGTGGTGCGCACCAACCTGAGCAAAGGACTGGGATTCTCGAAAGAAGATCGCGACACCAATATCCGGCGTATTGGCTGGGTGTGCGAAGTGCTCAGCCGCAACGGCGTTGTCGCCATCGCAGCAGCCATCTCCCCCTACCGCGAAGTCCGCGACGAAGTGCGCAGCAAGATCGGCGACTTTGTCGAAATCTATGTCGAAGCGCCAATTGATGTCTTGGCCGCGCGCGACGTGAAGGGCCTGTACAAGAAGGCGCTGGCCGGCGAGATCAAGAACTTCACCGGCGTGTCCGACCCTTACGAACCGCCACTCAACCCCGAGATCGTGTGCAACTCGGCCACGGAAACAGTTGAGCAAAGCCGGGCGAAGATCATGTCCCGGCTGGCCGAACTGGGCTACTTGGTCTGAAACCCGCCACAAAGCAACAATGCGCCCCAAGGCGGCCGGCTTCACAGCCCGTCTTTGTGCGCTTCGATCGTTTGTGGTTCACCCCTTTATCTCTGACCGCCAAACAACTGGCTGGCCAGCGCATCGCCTTCTTGTGGCACGTAGATCACGCCAAACTGCGCCTCGTATTTCTCGATGTTCTCCTGCAAAGCGCGCAACAACAGCTTGGTGTGCATGGGCGTCATGACGATGCGCGCGCCGACTTTTGCTGTCGGCATATTCGGCAGCACGCGCGCAAAGTCAAAGATGAACTCTGACGGCGAATGCTGGATCACCACCAGGTTGGAGTAGATGGCGTCTAGCGTGGGTGGAAGCTCGATCTGCAACTGCGCGGGCTGGGGCGGCGGTTGAGGTTGTTTCGGTAGTTGGGTCATGGCGCCATTCTATCAGGCAAAGCTATCAGGCAAAGCAATGAAAAACATGTCGGCGGCAGATTGAGTCTGCCGCCGAGTGGCATTGTTTTGCTGCGCAGGCTGGCCAGACAGGCCGGCTAGAAGGGGATATTCTCCTCATGCCCGCCGGCGCCTTCGACGCTTACCTCGCCTTCGGTTGCGCCGGTGCCCTCACTCTTCGGACTGAGGAATCGAATGGTGTTTGCGATAACCTCGAAGCTGGCGCCGACCGTGCCGTCCTGGCGGGTATAGGTCTGTGGGCCGCCGGTCTTCGGGTCTGCGCGCAGCCGGCCCTCAACCAACACCATCTTGCCTTTGCTCAGATATTGGTTGACCGTTTCCGCTTGCTTGCCGAACACCGAGACACGCCACCAGGTCGTCTCACGCACCGGCTGCCCGTCTTTGCCCGTATAGGCCCGATCGGTTGCCATGCTGAAGGATGTCACCGGATCACCATTTGGCATATAGCGCATTTCCGGGTCGCGCCCCAATCGTCCTACGAGAATCAGGTTTTGATACATGATGCCCTCCTAAAGTGTGATAGTGAGATTGAATCTTACACCCTAATTAGTCGCCGCGCTTTGACTACGGCTGCACAACTCTGCGCAGATAGATGCCGGCGCCCCAGCCGGTGACGCCATCTGAGGGATCACGCAACTGCCACCACGTGTAGCCGTCGGCCTCAGTCGGCCCGCCAACCACTTCGTACACGGATCCTTCTGGAAGACTTCGAATGCGCTCAGCCGAGCGAGTCGGCTCGCGGCGGAAATTCAGCCCATTTGGGCCGGTGTCCACAACCTTGACCTGCGCACCGACGAAGATGGGGTCATCGGATACCGCCGGCACAGTAGGTGTGGGCGGCGGCGGCGTCTCTGTCGGTGGGACGTAAGGGGTTGCCGTGGGAGGCACGAAATCGGTCGCCGTCGGCGTGACGATCTGTAGCGTAGCTGTGGGCGCCAGCGCCAAGGTGTTCAAGGCGGGACGATTGTTGTTGACAAAGGTGACCACCAGCAGACAGGCAAACCCGACCAGCACCAAGCTGGTCAGAGCAGGTATCCAGGCCGGCACATTCTGGCGGGGAGCGGGGCGTGGCTGGCGAGGCAGGCGAGTAAACGGCCGCAAGTCCTCTTCCCAATGGATAGCATCATGATCGACACCGCCGCGCCGGCCGGGTGTTTTTTGAACTGACATGCGCTCTAGTGTAGCAGGTTGATCGGACAGCGACGCCTTGCCGTACGGCGACACTTGCTCAGGGAGCAGGGGTGACGGTCGAGACCAGGCGTGTGCTCTCGAAACGCACGTAGTAGAGGTATGTCGCTGCGCCGGCATCCTCATAGCCGGCCACGATGAACAGCGCCGTATGCCGGTCGCCATTACTCCTGGCGAATGTGCACAACAGGCCGCCCAGGCTGGCCGTCTGCGTGCACCCCGGCTGCTGCTTGGCATTCCAGCCGGCATCGGCCATGCGCTCGACTGTGTAAAACGATTGCACCGCCTCTGGCATGACAGCAACACGATGAATGACGAAATCAAAACTATTGAGCTTGAGATTGCTGTCACGTGCCATATCACTGGCAGACGAATACAGCGCCAGCCTGAGCAACAGCGGCAGATCCAACTCGACCGCGTCGGCGCCGGCAAGCGGCGGCACATCCGGCCACAAGCGAGGCGTGCCAGCCTGTCCCTGACCGCGATGGACCGGCCGAGCCACACTTTCGACGGCGCGGCACGCGCCGGTTAGCGCCATCGAAACAACACACACGCCAATCAGCGCTTTGCGCAGAATTAAGTTCACGTCACGCCTCCCGTACGCCCATTATCGCCGCAGAAAGACAGCCGGCTTACCTGACGAATGCCCTACGATTTGTGTTTCGGCGCTCAACCGGCATAACGCCCGGTTGCGCAAAGAGCACATTCTGCTCATAATTCAGCCTGTCCGAGGGTAATCGCCCGATGCGCAATCAAAGGGCTTCGGCCCATGACTCATGACTTGAGGAGGTAAACACAACAATGGCATCTGTCAAACGTATCGTTTCGCTGATCCCGCTGTTCGCCCTTCTGCTCGCCGGCTGTGCCACTGGCCCCACAGATATTGGCGAAGCCAATCGAGAGTTCATGATCGCCTTGCCTAGAATCGTGGTTGAGATCGACGCAGACGGCAACCCCTCGATTTCAGGCATTTCACCGCAGCTACTGGCGCTGGCCAACATGGACCCCAGCATGTTCGCGCTGCCAAAAGACCTGGTGGACGCCATGATGGCCGGCGACATCCAGCACATCGAGATATTGCACAAGAATGATGGGCTGTTCCTCTTCGTCAATGCCAAGCCCCTACCCCATATCGCCTGGACCAGCCAATCGATGAACACGCTCGGCAACACGATTGAATTGTTTGGGGTTTTGCCGACCGATCAGGCTCGTGTGGTGAAACTGATTCTGCCGCGCGTCCAAAATGTCGGGTTGAACATCGCTGTCAAATTCCCGCTGAAGAGTGGCGCCGCAGAGATCCCGCTGCGCGATGCAACAGCCAAGACCCAGTTGCCGCCGCCCAGCGCAGCTTCAGACGTGATCGCCCGGACACGCTTCATTTTGCGCTTCAACCAGGCCGGCGTAGGCTCCATCGCCGGCGTCTCCACCCGCGACCTCGAAGCCTTGTTTGGCAGTATAGGGTTCGATTTCCGCAGTCTTGAACTCGGCCCCGACACAATTGCTGCCTTACAAAGCCAAAATGTCCAGCACATTACGCTGCGCATCACGCTCGACGGCATTATCGTGTATGTAAACGGCGAGGCGCTGCCCAACATCGTGTGGAGCGAAGAGTATCTCAAGAACACAGCCGATCTGGCCAATGCGTTCTTGACCGACCCGGCGCTCGCCAACGTGCGCGAAGTGGTCAGCACCATCGTGCCGAACATTCGCCGCGTGGATTCTGAACTCGTGATCCAATTCCCGGTCACGCAAGGCCAGCAAGCGATCCCGCTGCCGGGCAACTAATCAGAACTTGTGGGGCGGATGGCGCCACTGTCCCCAATTCGGGGCAAGACGCTATAATCCGCGACGGTGGAGGGCCAGTCCCTTCAGCGTCGTGTGCCGACCCAACCTTTTTAGGAGGAGTTACGACGACATGAACGTTCCACAGAAAAACAGCATCCTGCGGATCGTGGCGACCGTTTACAAGGTGCTGGCCTGGGTGGTGCTGGCAGTTGGCGTAGTCTTCGGCCTGATCATGCTGGTGGCAGCCCAGCAAATGTTCGCCGGCATCTGGTTCGGCGGCATGAATCTGATCGGCTTGGTCATCATCGTGATCGGTCTGGTGAACTTTGCCTCGCTGTATATTACCGGCGCCACTGCCGAAGCCGCCTCAGAAGCAGAATACGCTGCGCGCGTCAACCAAGATATGATCGAGCAACTGACGCGCATGCTGAAGGCGGCTGACAGCAAGCCGGCAGCAACGCCCGCGGCGCAGCCGGTGAACCTGCCCACCACGGCCCCGGCGCGCCCGGCGGAAGCACCCCCGTTGCCGCCCCCGCCCGCCAACTAAGCCGGGTCGGCCACGTTTGCGCGCGCGCGCTTTCATTCAAGCGCGCTTTCATTCAAGCGCGTTGTCATTCGCACGAGTCTCAAGCCTCCTGCCAGATGCTGGCAGGAGGCTTTGTTGTCAGCGCCCACCCATCATGTGCGCCCGCTATGTGCGCCCGCCACTTGCGCCCGCACCAGCCGCGCATAGTATCCATCGGCTTTGGAGACCAGCGTCTGATGATTGCCGATCTCGACGATCTGGCCTTCACGCAGCACGATGATCTGATCCGCCTTGCGAATTGTGGATAGCCGGTGGGCAATCACGATAGCGGTGCGCCCCGCCATCAGCCGTTCCAGCGCTTGCTGGATGAGCTGCTCCGTTTCAGTATCCACAGCCGAGGTCGCCTCGTCGAGGATCAGAATGGGCGTGTCGGCCAGGATGGCGCGCGCGATGGAGATGAGCTGGCGCTGACCGACGGAGAATTGCGCGCCGCGCTCGTGGGCCAGCGTGTTGTAGCCCTCGGGCAGTTTGTCAATGAACTCGTGGCAGTTAGCCAGTTTGGCAGCAGCGATGATTTCATCCATGCTTGCCGCCGGCCGGCCATAGCGGATGTTGTTTGCGATGGTGTCGGTGAAGATGAACGGCTCCTGAAGCACCACAGCAATCTGCTGTCGGCGCAACGATTCCTGCGTGACAGAGCGGATGTCCAGCCCATCGATAAGAATGCGCCCCTGTGTCACATCGTAGAACCGGCTGATCAGGCTGGCGATGGTAGTCTTGCCGGAGCCGGTCTGGCCGACCAGCGCCGCCAGTTGGCCGGGCGCAATACGCAAGTTGATATCCTTCAGCGCCACGCGCGACCCGTCGTAGCTGAACCATACATGGTCGAATACGATCTCACCTTTCACCCGCGGCATGGCGATGGCATCGGGCGCGTCTGTGACGGCCGGTTGCGTGTCCAGCAACTCGAACACCTTCTCCGCAGAAGCCAGCGTCGCCTGAAGCACGATATAGGAATTCGTAAATGTGCTGATCGGCCCCCACAGCGCGTTGATATAGGCGGCAAAGGCCACCAGCGTGCCCACCGTTAGCGTCGATGTTGCACCGATCTGATGAGCCGCCACGTACAACACCGCCGCCAGCCCGAACGCGCGCGTCATTTCCACAATCGGCCCCAGCCACGCGCTGAGAGAAATCACCCTCATCCAGCGTTCGACCACCTTGTGATTGGCGTCGATGAACTGTTGAAAGTTGACCTGTTGGCGCACAAAGGCCTGAATTACCCGCATGCCGGCGATATTCTCGGCCAGGAAGATATTGAACCGCGTGGCGTACTCGCGCACCGCCTCCCACCCGGCATGCATGCGCGGTCGCAGGTACATGGCTGCGCCAACCAGCGCCGGCAGCGTGAACAACGCCACCACGGCCAGCCCAGCGTCGATCACCAGCATGAAAGCAATCACCACCACAGCCGACACGGCGTCGTGAAAGATAGAGGCCACCTGGTTGGTCAGAAAGTCGTTGAGCGTGGTCACGTCGCTCTGGAAGCGCGCCATGATCTTGCCGACCGGCCACGACTCGAAGAAATTGAACGATAGGCGCTGGATGTGATGAAACAACTGACGGCGGAGGTCGAAAAGCACGCGCTGACTGATGCGCACGATAGACAAGGTGCGGATACCGAAGGCCGCGTAGTTGATCACATGCAGAATCACCGCGCTCAGCACGACCAGATAGAACTCCCCGTCAATGCGCTTTGCCGCAATGTACTGGTCGATCAACAGGCGGTCGATGAACGGGTATATTTGAGCGATGGCCACGCACAGCATGTACAGACCAATCGTGCCGGCCATGCGCCACTTGTACGGGCCAAGATAGCGAAACAGTCGGCGCAATGTTTTCAGCACCGGCTGCGGCGGCGGCGCATCTGCTTCGGCTGTTCGACGCACCCGCCGAGTCATCCCTCGCAACATCGCTCCTCCCACAGACAGGGACAAGCCCTGCCGCTAAACGTCCGGCACCACCAGCGCCGGCGCCTGGCTCAACACCGCGTTCATCGACTCTGACGACGTCATGCGTTGCAACTCAAGCACGCGCCGATAATAGCCACCGCTGCGCGTCAGCGTCTCGGATGTGCCCTGTTCCACAATTTCGCCCTCCTGCAACACAACAATGTGATCCGCCTTTTCCACTGTGGACAGGCGATGCGCAATTAAAATAGTGGTGCGCCCCCGCATCACCTCGCTGATGGCCGCCTGCAACAGGCGCTCCGTTTCCGCATCGACGGCAGACATCGAGTCGTCAAGAATCAGAATTTTCGGGTCGAGCAGGATGGCGCGCGCAATGGCGATGCGCTGGCGCTGCCCGCCCGACAATCCGACACCCCGTTCGCCAATGAGAGTGTCGTACCCTTCGGGCAACTGGGCGATGAACTCATGCGCCTGAGCCAGGTGTGCGGCGCGCTCGACGTCTTGGCGGGTAGCATTCGGCCGGCCAAACGCAATGTTCTCTGCAATAGTGGCCGAGAACAACAGGCTGTCCTGCGCCACGATGCCGATCTGCCGACGCAGCTCGTCCAGATCGACCGTGCGCACATCATGACCATCAATCAGCACCCGGCCCGATGTCGGGTCGTAAAACCGGCCGACCAGGTGCGCCAGCGTGGTTTTGCCTGCGCCGGTGGCGCCCACCAGCGCCAGTGATGTGCCGGCCGGCACATGCAACGTGATGTTCTTCAGCGTATTGGCTTTGGCCGTTGCATACTTGAAGTTGACGTTCTCGAAGCGAATGTCGCCCTTGATCTGACCCAGGCGAACCGGAGTGTCGGGCGTTCTGATCTTCACCGGCTCGTCGAGCATTTCGAAAATGCGCACGGCTGCCGTAGCCGTCTGTCCCAGGGACGTCAGTTGGGTGCCCAGCGCGTTGACAGCAGCCAACATCAGGCCGGTGAAACTGATGCTGGCGACCAGCGTGCCCAGTGACATGACGCCATCGACCACCTGGATGCCCCCCACCACAATTAGCGCCAATTGCATTAGACGGGGGATCGCCCCAATGAACGGGTAGCGCGTGTACCAGCCGTCGTTGGCTTCAATGTGCAACTTCTGAAGCGCCTGCACCGATCTCAGGTACTTGTCTTCCTCTTGCTGCTCCTGGGCAAACGACTTGACAACTTTGATACCGGCCAGGCTATCTTGCAACACGCCCGACACGACGGCGTTCTGTTCATGAATACGCCGGTTGATGCTGTGCCAGCGCTGATAGAGCAGATAGAGCGTCACGCCAGACACAATGGTGGGAATGATGGCAACCACCGCCAGCAACAGGTTCAGCCGCACCAGTGCGACCAGCATCACCACCACCGTCGTCACATGGTTGATGGAGTCGATCAAGATGAAAGCAAGAAAAATGCGGGTGCTCTCCACATCACTGCTGATGCGCGACATCAGCCGGCCAGTCTGCTCGTTGTCGTAGAAGCTATAAGGCAATGCCAAGAGCTTGCGATAGAGCGCGGTGCGAATGTCCGTCACCACATGCTGGCCCAGCCGCTCGCGATCGCGGCTGTAAAAAAATTGAAACAGCGCGCGCAAGGCCGCTACTGCCAGCAACAGCGCCAGATACGGCAGCAGCAAGTCGAACCGTTGGGGCGCGATAACCTCGTCCACGATTGCCCCGGTCACAATAGGGCCGATGGTCAGTAACGCAGCGAGGCCGAGCGTGAGGAAGGCAAGCCAGATAACCAGCCAGCGGTGCGGCTTCAGGAAGCCGATTAATCGTTTCATGGGGGATCGCGATTGAAGTTGAGATCAGGCCGAAGTCTATACGGCCTTCTGCTTGTCAGAAAGCGACACGCGCTTTTCGGTGCCGGCCAGCAGACGCGCGATATTCGGTCTCAATGCAATCACTTGCAGAATCACCACCGCCCAGCCAAACGCGCCGTAGGCCAATGGAACGCTATTGCCGGCCAGAGCCGCGATGGAGAAGGTCAGGGCGATGGATACGCCGGACAAAATCGTAGCCAGCGAGGCGTAACCGATGACAAACAAGACAAACACACCAATTACCAACCCGGGCAGACCGCCTAATGTCCACAGCGCCAGCGCGGTGCCGGTTGCCGTTGCGCCGCCGGCCCCGCCACGAAACCCCAAGAAACACGATGCATTGTGGCCCAGCACTACACCAACGCCGGCCAGCGCCTCGGCCCAGCCCAGCGCCTGCGGCAACAACGCCCGCACAATCAACACGGTAACCGCACCTTTGCCAATGTCCAGCATTGCCGTGGCCAGGCCGGCCGGGAAGCCCGCCACTCGAAAAACATTCGTGCCCCCTGTACGCCCGCTCCCGTACTGGCGGATGTCCACGCCTTTCACCAGCTTGACAATGATGTAGCCGAACGGGATCGAGCCGATCAGATAGCCCATCACACCGCAGCCGAGCGATACGAGTACCATGACCACAGCGATAATACTAACACCACTTGCGAGCCGGCGGTTGCGGCTGGCCTTGCCACATTTTGCCGCCCGCGCGGACAAGCGGTTCGCGCCGGTGCGACAAACGCCGCACGAATGTGCGATGGAACTTGTGACGTTCGGCCGCGTCATTGGTGCAACCACATCAAGCAGAAATGAAGCAGAAATGCCAAGGAGGAAATGCCATGACATCTCGAATGATTCGCGCGACCGCGAGCATGTTCGCCGGCCTGATTGTGCTGGCCGGCTGCGCGCCCGCCGCCGCCCCGGCTCCGATGTACGAAGCGCGCGACAGCCTCGCTCCGCGGCCGGCCGCCGAGGCGCCCCAGCAACCGGCTTCAGGTGGCTCGGTCGGCGTTCAATCCCCCGACAGCCAGGCCGTCGCCAACCGCATGGTGATCCGCACAGCCAGCCTCACACTGGTGGTGGATGATCCCGCCAACCGCATGCAAGAGGCGACGCGGCTGGCAGGTGAATTGCAGGGCTACGTAGCCTCATCCAGCACCAGCAAGTATGAGCAAGGCGTGCGCGTGGCCATGACGCTGCGTGTGCCGGCCGAGCAATTCGAAGAAGCCGTGCGCCGACTGCGCGCCCTCGCCAGCGAAGTGCGCGAAGAGCAGGTCTCCGGCCAGGATGTGACCGCCGAATACACCGACTTCGCTTCGCGCCTGAAAAATCTGGAAGCCGCCGAAGCGCAACTGCGCGAGATCATGGACAACGCCACCAACACCGAGGATGTGCTGTCGGTATTCAACCAGTTGACCCAGATTCGCAGCGAGATCGAAGTGATCAAAGGCCGAATGCAGTTCCTGTCACAATCGGCGGCGCTGGCGACGATCAACCTCATCCTGCTGCCGGATGCACTGGCGCAGCCGGTTCAGGTCGCCGGCTGGCGGCCCGAAGGTGTAGCCAAAGACGCCGTCGAGGCGCTCGTGTCAATCTTGCAGGGGCTGGTGAGCCTGTTGATCTGGCTGGTCATCGTGGCAATGCCGGTAGGGCTGGTGCTGGTCGCTCCGTTCATCGTGCTGATCATGATCCTGCGGCGGCGCAGCCGGCGCAGAGCTGCGCAGAACCAGCTCGCGTCCCCTCTGCCTCCAACGCAGCCAGCGCCCTGAGACAATAGGCACCATGCATTCTGCTCCGCAACTCACCCGCCATGCACCGCTGAACGCGATCCTCGCAGCCGCGCTCCGCGCCGCCGATCCGGCCCAGGCCGTTCAACGTTACGTCCGGCGCCAGGGCAATATGTTGCGCGTGGATGATCAAACATATGATCTGGCGCAGTGCGATGAAGTGCGGCTGATCGCGGTTGGCAAAGCAGCCGCACCGATGGCCGGCGCTGCGCTTGCGCTGTTTGGTGATCGCGTGTCACGCGCTGTCGTTGTCACCAAATACGGCCATCTGGCCGGCCATACCTGGCCGGCCAACATACCACGCGATCTGACACTGATCGAGGCAGCTCACCCAGTGCCAGATGAAAACAGCGTGCGCGCCGGAGAAGCCGTGTGCGACGCGCTGGGGGGCTGCACCGCGCACACCCTGGTTGTGGCCTGTATCTCCGGCGGCGCGTCGGCGCTGCTGATCGCGCCGCAGCCGGGCATCTCACTGAACACGATGCGCGCTATCAACGACGCCCTATTGCGCAGCGGCGCAGATATCCGCGAGATGAACGCAGTGCGTTCGCGGCTGGATCGGCTGAAAGCCGGCGGCCTGGCGCGCCTGGCTGCGCCGGCCCAAGTGGTGGCGTTGATTCTGTCCGATGTGATCGGCGACCCACTGGATGTCATCGCTTCCGGTCTGACCAACGACCCGCGCGCGCACAACGTGCTGGTGGCCAACAACACGCAGGCCTGCCAAGCAGCAGCAACAGTGGCCCGCGAAATGGGATTCGACACCGCCATCGTGACGACCGAACTGCGCGGCGAGGCGCGCCAGCGCGGGCAAGAGATCGCTCAGGAGTTGCTCACTTTGCATACGCAGCATCCCAATACACCGATCTGCCGCATCTACGGCGGCGAGCCGACCGTCACCGTGCGCGGCGATGGCAAAGGCGGGCGCAATCAAGAGTTGGCGCTGGCTGCTGCCTTGACATTGGCCCGGGCCGGCGCGAACAGCAAGCTGCTGGTCGCCGCCTTGGGCACCGACGGCACAGATGGGCCAACGGATGCCGCCGGCGCATATGCCGCACCGGACACACTCGCGCGCGCCGGCGCATTGGGGCTGAACGCGCAGGACTACCTGGCGCGCAACGACAGCTATCGCTTCTTCCAGCAACTGGGTGATCTCATCATCACCGGCCCAACGGGCACCAACGTGGCCGACATCGTCATCGCCCTTTCCCATCCTGCCTGCTCCTGAATCCCAAATCCAAAACCCGAAATCTAAAATCTAAAATCCTATGTCCCAGAGTCACATCTTCCAAATCAACCTTTCGAGCGGCGGCGCACCTAAGCTGGCCGTGCGCGAAGCCGAGGTGCATGAACTAGGTCTGGCCGGCGACAAACAGCGCAACCTGAAAAACCATGGCGGGCCAGAACGGGCTGTGTGTTTGTATTCTCTGGAACGCATTCTGATGTTGCAGGCCGAGGGCCATCCGATTTACCCCGGCGCAGTCGGCGAGAATGTGACCCTGGCCGGCGTGGACTGGGAGCAGGTCAGGCCGGGCGTCCGCGTCCGATTGGGCGAGCAAGTGGTGCTGAAAGTCACGCGCTACACCGAGCCGTGCAGCAACATCCGCGAGTCGTTCAAGGATGACTATTTCAACCGCATCCATCAAGAGCGTTTCCCCGGCTGGTCGCGCGTCTACACGCGCGTGCTGCAGGGCGGGCGCATCCGCGTAGGCGACCGAGTCACCATTGAAAGTTGACGATCAGAGCGCTTGTCCTGTAAAGCACTCGCCAGTTGCTTGTTCCAACCAAGCCAGATAATCAGGGCTGCCATGCGCGACTGGCGTTGCCAGAATTTCGGGCGTCTCGTATGGATGTCGGTCGCGAATCGCCTGTTGCACGGCTTCATACAAGGCGGCGCGCGTCTTGATGACACACTGCCATTCCTGCGCCGTTTCAACCCGCCCCTGCCAGCGATAGATGCTGGTGATCGGCCCACTGATCTGCGCGCACGCGGCCAGGCCCTGTTCAACCAGATGCGCCGCAATGGCCTGCGCATCTTCCAGCCTGGCAGTGGTGGTGACAATCTGAATCGCGTTTGTCATAGGCGGTATGATAGCCGGCGCCATGTTAGAACAGCCGTTAGTTCGAGCACCCGAATTTCCAGAACGCGCGCGCTGGCTGAACAGCGCCCCCCTGTCATTGCACGCCCAACGTGGGCGCAAAGCTGTGCTGATCGACTTCTGGGACTATACATGCGTCAACTGCCTGCGCACCCTGCCCTATGTGATGGAATGGGACACCAAATACCGCGATCACGGCCTGTTAACCATTGGCGTCCATGCGCCCGAGTTCAGCTTTGCCCGCGAAGCACGCCAGATCGAGCGCGCCATCGCCGAACTGGGTATCTCTTACCCGGTCGTGCTGGATAACGACTATGACATCTGGCAAGCGTTTAGCAACAAAGGCTGGCCGTCGAAATTTCTGATCGACGCACAAGGCTACATCCGCTACCAGCACCTGGGCGAGGGGGAGTACCTGGCAACCGAGCTGGCCATTCAGGCCGTGCTACGCGAAAGCAGCCCGGCTTTCCGCCCGCAACCCCTCACCATCCCCAAGCGCGCCGAAGACGCGCCCGGCGCGCTATGCTACCGGCCCACCCCCGAACTGTACTGTGGCTATGAGCGCAGCAGCCTCGGCAACAAGGAGGGGGTAGAGCCGGAGACGGTGATGTTCTACACCGACCCCGCCATCCGCGAGCCAGAGCGGTTCTATTTGCACGGTGCATGGCGGTCGATGCCCGAATACTGCGCGCTGGCCGGTTCGACCGGCCATATCGCCCTGCGCTACAAAGCCAAAGAGGTCAATGTCGTCATGGCGCCCACCGGCGACCCGGTAGAGTTGATGCTTGGGTTGCAGGGCGGCCAGTTGATCGGCGAGGCAGCCCGTGAACAGCCGCGCGTGACAGTGTACCAGGACGCTCAGCCATTGCCAGAGACAAACGCCGGCGCAGATGTGACGTATGTCGAAGGCCGGGCAGTCTTGAGGCCGGACCGGCCACGCATGATGCGCGTGGTTAGCAATCCCGACTTCGAGGAGCACGAGTTACGCCTGGAAGTGCAAGGCAAGGGCTGCGCGTTCTTCTCCTTCACCTTCACCACGTGCGTGGCTGCCCGTCGATAGTCGGGACAAGTTGGGACGCTGCCGAGGACGGCGCAAAGGACATCCGGCGGGGCACCGGCCCGTATCCTCTCCTTCAGACTGGTAATACTAACATTTGTGAAGGAGATAAACACATGGCCTGGACTCTGGATACTTCCCACTCGTCTGTGGAGTTTGCCGTCAAGCATATGATGATCACTACGGTGCGCGGGCAGTTCACGCGCTTTGCCGCGCAGCTCAACGTGGACAAGCAGCATCTTGAAAACTCTACGCTGGAGGCAACCGTAGAGGTGGCCGGCATTGACGCGCACGACGCCAACCGCTACAACCCTCTGCGCTCGCCAGACTTCTTCGACGCCGCCACCTGGCCGGTGATGACGTTGCGCAGCAAGCGCATCGAAAAGGCCGGCGAGAAGCAGTACCGCAGGCGGTGAGGTCGAGCGACAGGCTCACCCACCGCCGGCTTTTTGCGTTACCATTCATCTCATTCTATCCGCAGGACATGCCGCGTGATGCAACAACCCAGTGTGGATTACAGCCGCAAATGGCGCGTGATGGCCGCCGTCGCCATGAGCATTTTCCTGGCGACCATCGACGGCAGCATTGTCAATGTCGCCCTCCCAACCCTGGTGCGCCGGCTCGACACCGACTTTGCCGCCGTGCAATGGGTCGTGCTGGCCTATCTGCTGACCATGGCCACATTGATGCTGGGCGTGGGCCGTCTGGCCGATATGCGCGGCAAGAAGCCGATCTTTGTGGCCGGCTTCGTGGTGTTCACCCTCGGTTCTGTGCTGTGCGGCCTGTCTGCGTCGGTGTACTGGCTGATTGCGTTTCGCGTGTTGCAGGCCATCGGCGCGGCGATGACACTCGCCATCGGCCCGGCCATTACCACCGAAGCTTTTCCACCTGATGAACGCGGCAAGGCGCTCGGCATCAGCGGCACCATTGTGTCGCTCGGCTCCATCACCGGCCCCACGCTGGGCGGCCTGATCCTGAATGTCCTGGACTGGCACTGGATCTTTTTTGTCAATCTGCCAATCGGTATCCTGGGCACATGGATGGCGATTCGCTTTGTGCCGAACCTCAAGCCGGCTGGCCGGCAACGCTTCGACTTCGGCGGGGCAGCCGCCCTGTTCCTGGGCATGTTGTCGTTTTTGCTGGCGCTGACCTTTGGCCAGCAAGCGGGATTTGGCGATCCGCTTGTGCTGGGTTTGTTCGCCGGCTTCGGGGTGTTTCTGGTGTTGTTCATCATCATCGAGCGCCGCGCGCCGCAGCCGATGGTGGATCTGCGTCTGTTCGACAACGCCCTGTTCAGCATCAGCCTGATCACCGGCTTCCTCACCTTCGTCACCGCGGCCGGGTCATTTCTACTGATGCCGTTCTTTCTGCAGAATGTGCTGGGGTATACCCCCAGCCAGACCGGTCTGCTGATGTCGATTGTCCCGGTCATGCTCGGCATCGCCGCGCCCATCTCCGGCTCATTGTCAGACCGGCTGGGCAGCCGGACCATCACGGCGATTGGCATGGCCGTGCTTGTGGTGGCTCACTTCAGCATCAGCACGCTCAGCGTAAACACAAGCGGATTGGGTGTCGTGTTGCGCCTGTTGCCACTGGGGCTGGGGATGGGCATCTTCCAATCGCCCAACAACAGCGCCATCATGGGGTCAGTTCCGCGCGAGCGGCTGGGGATCGCCTCTGGCTTCATGGCGCTGACGCGCACGCTGGGCCAGACGACAGGCAATGCCTTGCTCGGCGCGTTGTGGGCGCTGAGTGTGCTCGGCTATGCGGGCGCCTCCTTGCCGCAAGGCGCTACAGCAGCCCCGTCGGCGCTTCAAGTGGCCGGCATCCACGACACCTTCCTGATCGCCATGAGCCTGGCGCTGGCCGGCCTCGCGCTCACCGTGTGGGGATTCCGGGAAGAGCGCCGGCGGCGGCGCCGGCGGTGCATTCAGCAAGTCGCGCCGGGTGCCGGTGAGGCAACAAGTGCACCGGCAGCAAAATGATACCTGCTGCTCGGCAGACGATGAAGCCGGCCCGGCGGATCCGGGCTAAGTTTACGGGCAGCACTTGCAGTTAAGGGCAGGAGCGTGCGTCAACCTGTCAGGCGGGGAACATAGAAAAACGCACCTGGAAATTCCGGCTCTACCTGCTTACACTTGCCGCTCCACGATTCGATGTCGATGCGATAGACCGTGGTCAGCGCCAGTTCGTCGCTCGTGATGACACGATAGTCCTCGCCCGGTTTTAGATGGGCAAAGTACTTGTCGAGCAACAACTGCAAGCCGTGCTGACACTCGGCAGGGTCGCTCACAATGATGACACGGCCAAACACCACGACACTGGCGTATTCCGCGCTCATGTTCAGCGCGGTTTTGGCAGGCAATAAGCGGCCCATCTCGCCGACACAAAAGCAAACCCGCCCACTGGCCGCCACGTACTCTCTCGCGCGCCCTTCGCGCGCCGTGTGCCAGTAGATGGCGTTGCCCGGTTCATCGTATGCAAACAGATTCAGATGGGCATAGGGTTCACCGCCGGCAACGATGGCCAACGTTCCATACGCTGCACGATGCAGCATCGATTTGATCCAGCTTTCGTCTGGCACAGCCCGGTCTTTGCGCCGGGGTTGGTTGATCGGGATACTATCCATGCTCATTCGCGTCTCCAGGATGCGCACCAAGGCGCTCATGCCCGGCCAGTGGACCCAAACCCGCTCTGATCGCGCGCGGTCGCGCCGAGGCCGGCCAGCTCATCGACCGGCTCGGCCTCGGCGACATGACAGGGGACTACGACCAATTGCGCGATACGGTCGTTGATCTGGATCAGAAATGGCTGCGCGCCGGCGTTGCGCAAGATGACTTTTATCTCGCCCCGATATGAGGCGTCGATCACGCCGCCCAGCGTGTGCACGCCGGCTGCCGCCACCGAACTACGATCTTTGATCAGCCCCACCCAGCCCATGGGGATGGCGACATGCAGACCGGTGGACACTACAGCCTGCTCACCGGGCAAGATGGCAAGCGCCTCGCAACTGCGAATGTCGTAGCCGGCATCACCGGGCTTCGGCGCGCGCAGCGGTTGCACACCCCGCGCCCGCGCCGTCTCGGTCAGATAAAACCGCATCGCAAAAGTACAAGCACTGCTTGCAAATTCAGGGCTTCCAGTAGACCTATCCAAGCAGGCCGGCGATTTTCTGTTCCATCTGCGCCGCCTGCGCGGCATCGAGCGCGCCCACCACAAAGTCGGCCCGCCATTGCGCCAGCGCGTCGAGCGTCTTGATGTTGCCCTTGGCCTTCTCTGCGCTGTAGCCCTCTGGCTCGGCTGTGGCCGGCATGGCAAAGCCACAGGCGTCCTGGTCGCCGGTGCGTGAGATCCAGCGCACGCACTTGTCAAGCTGATCGGGCCGGTGCGCCACATAGTCGGCCGTGCCGTCGGGGTGAACCTGCATGCTGTGCGCCCACCCCTGCGCGTCAGCATTCATGGTCAGGGTGAACACAAGTTCGGGATCGAAGGGCAGGTCGGGCTTGAGCACGTTGTGCTTTTCGGGATGCGCGCCGAGGTCTTCGATGAACTCACGGTAACCGGGCTTGGGCCGCACATGCGAGGGAATGCTGCGCCGCACTCGCACACGCTCTGGCGTGCAGGGGGCGCTGTACACCAGCCGGCCGTTGTCCACCGGCCGGAAATTGATGTGCGCCAGATACATGCACTCCATCGGCGAATGTCGCTTCAGGTTGGTGATCACCATCGCCACGCGAAACAGCGATGCCCCGGCATACAACTTGACAATCGGCTCGGCCACATAGTTGTAGCTGAAGGCAACCGTGTGCTGGTACGCGCCGGTCAACCCGATGTAGTCGCCGTGCTCATCGCTGCCCACGATCACGCGCGCCGACTGATAGGGCGCATTGGGCAGCTCGCCGTGCAGGGTATGCGTGTCCTCTTTGGACGGCACGCCCATGGCCGTGAAGCCGCAGTGCAAAAAGAAACCGCCATAGGTTTCGAGATAGGCGCGCGTTGGGCGGGGTTGATCGAACATCGACCTCATGGTGAGTTCGCGCCCGCCAAAGTGAGCCGACCAGATTTGCTGGCCCTGCCAGGGCAGCAGTGTCAGAGAGCCAAGTTCGTTCTTCAACGTCAGGCCGCACACGCCGCTGGCAAAGCGAAACGCAGATGCGGTGAGCGAGCCGGCTTCGACCAGCGTCTTCTCTTTTTCTGTGAAGAGTTCCGGCGACAAATGTATGGTGGTTTCAGTTGCCATCATGGATTCCCTCAATTAGAAGATGGTACAGGTGCATTGGTTAATCTGCTCCGCCATGATATGCCATACGCCGCGGCTGGCAATCACAAACGGCACAGTCATCGAATCACCATCCGACGCCATTAACAGCTAGCTGCTTGCATTCACAGGCTTCGCGCGTCAGGCTGCCTTTGGTCAGTGTGCCGTCGTATTCAGCCCCCCCTTCTGCCGCCACCCAGCCCCCCAGGTCAAATGGGACCTGCCCGACCGCGTTCAGCCACTCGCCGTTGTAGCGCCGTGTGATGTGCACATGCGCCCCGCTCGAGATGCCGCCCTCGCAGGACGGATGGCCGATGCGATCGCCCTGCTTCACTCGCGTGCCCGGCGCCACACGGTTGTCCTCACGAATGTGCAAATATAGGATGCTCCAGCCGATGCGATCGTCGCCGCTGGGGTCGAGCGACAACATGACCTCGCCCCATCGACTGCGTGTGATGACACCATCTGCCACTGCGGTAACCCACTCTTTCAGGTTGGCACAGCCCTGCACGGTTTGCGGTGTGAAGTCGAGCGCGCCCCAAGGTGTGCCTTTGCCCCACGCGCTGTGCGGGCCGCCGGTAAACAGCCAGGTTTCGCCTTTTGGCCACGGCAGGCTCAATTTAGGCTGCGCCAGGCCGGCCGGCACAAGCGGGCCGATGTCGTATTGCCAGGGGTTGCCAAACAGCCGGCGGTAAGTCTGGATAAAACTGTGCGGCCCTTCCCCTAGGGCCTCCAGCCATGTTGGTCGGGTGTGGATGGCCGCCAGATAATTTTGCAGACCGGCAGTGCCGGCGTTGATGCCATTGCCCATGAAGGCGCGTGTGTCATCGTCGAGCCGCACCCACAGGCGGTTATTCAACCGCCAGCCGTAATAGCCTTCGTTCAACCGGGCTGCCGCCCACACCAATTGAATGTACAACCCCTTGATGTCTGTGCGCTTGTACCCGAGTGGCCAGGTCATCTGATCGGGAGATGGGTTGGGATTGTCCACCCATCCTGCCACATACTCGAGCAGCGCCACGAGCAGGCGAGGGTTGACGCTTTGCTGCTCGGCCACGCGCGCTACCAGTTGCGCGCCGGTCAGCATTTCGTTGTTCACCTTCTCCACATGCCGCGCCAGATAGCCGGGCCGGGATGCAATAAATCCTTCTAGATCAAAGCCGGCTGCCGCCGGACTGTTCACCAGCTCACTGTCGGGAATCAATTTGATCGACGGCGCCTGGCCGGTGATGGGCAAGGCCACGATCAGTTGCTGGCCTTCCACCAGCCGGTCCGGGTTGCGCAGGTTGTTCAACGCGAGCAATTGTTCGACCGTGGACCCAACGGCAACAGCGATGCCGCTGAGTGTGTCTCCGCGGCGGACGGTGTAGGTTGCGTTGACCGTCGCCTCGGCCGGCATGTCACGGGGTGGATCAGGCGTTGGCGTAGCGTTTATCGGAGCCGGCCATGTCGGTGTAGGTGAAGGAACACGTGTTGGAATAACCAGCAGGTCAACAAGCTGTGATGCGGGCGTCTGAGCCGGTTGTGGGACAGAGACAGGCGAGGGGAGCGCCGTCATCTCAGGCAAAGCAGGATGTGAGCCGGTGCACGCCAGCAACAGTGATGCAGTTGCGCCGGCGCCGGCAGCGCGCCGGGCAAACTTGAGGGCGCGCCAAAAGCTAAATCGCAAGCGCGAGCGTTTCAACGGGGGTCAGTCGGCAGCGCACGCTGCAGGGCCTCTTCCCAGCCGGCGGTGCTCCCGTTCACCAACAAGGCTACGTGGTTGTTGGCGATCATCTCAGCGATCTCAGTGTTGAGCGGGCTATGGCCGGCCACAACGGGGACGGCTTTCAAGCCGGCTTTGCGCAGCAGCTCAGCGCGCTCCAGAGCGCGCTCGATGTCGTGTTTGTTGATCACACCAGACACTTCGATCGCCAGCCACACTTCCCCGCCGCCCTTTTCTCGAGGCAGCTGCCCACGCACCAACAAGTCCACGTTGGACAATTCACGCACTTCATCTGGGCTTAACTTCTGCTCCATGTCATCCCAGATATCGCTGAAGTTAACCACACGGGGCTTGCGCATCCAGCGTCCAAAGTAAGAAGCTGCCTTTTCGCGATAGCGAAGCTCGAGCACTATGCCGCGCACTTCAGCCATATCGATTTCCAGCCTGTGCACTATCTGGGCAAGAAGATTGAGATTTTCCTCGGTGCGACGCTGCGCTTCGGCCAGTTGCTCGACGCGCACAGTCAACTGATCCAGACGCTCCTCTGTGCGACGCTGCGCCTCGGCCAGTTGCTCGACGCGCTCTTCGGTGCGACGCTGCGCCTCGGCCAGAGAGCGCACAATATCGGGCAAAGAGAGCAGTTCGTTAGTCAGGACAATACGCCGCACCTCGCTCAACCACTCGGGCCGATCGAGAAGCAGTCGTGTCAAATCATGCAGGTCATTGACTGTGAACGCCATTGTCAACCGCATTATAGCCTGTCAGGGGTTCGTTTTGAGGAACAAGATCGTCTGAGAGTGGACTTGAAGCGCGCATATTACCGCTGAGCTGAAACGCCCCACTCCTGGCGGCCCACGAGTATGCACAACCCGACCCGTGCATGCAACAGACATCAATACACAGCGACTAACAGTGCAGACAACACGCCAAGACAAGCAAAACAGGAGAAGAAGCATGAACACAACAAATAAACCCATCGCAACAACGATTTCGATCTGCTTGCTCTTATTATTTCAACCACACGACACCCTGGGTCTTATCACGCCACACAGCGCGCGGCGCTTGCCGGCCGGCTCCTCGTTCCTATCCACGCGGCCGGCGGGCGTTGATCAACCCAGTACCGATTTTCGCATTTATCTGCCTACGATCGAGACACCGCCCCCGCCTCCCCCTATCCAGGTACTGATCTCTGCACTGCACTACTATGGCCTGAGTGGCAATCTGGATGAGGCCATTCAACTGACCAATCTGACGCCATATCCGGTGACGCTGGATGGTCAATGGTCGATCTGGGCCGGCAACAGCGTATTCACACTACCGGCGCTGACCATGACCGCCGGCGCGCGCATCTGGCTGGCGCACGATCCCACGGCGTTCCGCCAGTCCTTTGGTTTTGCGCCCGATGTCGTCTTCGGCAGCGCGCTCAGCTTTGCCAACACCGGCGGCGAAGTGCGCCTGATTACTCAAACCAGCACACTGATCGACACAGCCAACGGCGACGGCGGCCCCTGGCCGGCAGGCAGTGGCGGCTCTGGCACGAATTGTTGTTACCGTTCGATGGAACGCATCGATGCCGGCCTGCCAGACACAGACTCGAACTGGGCCACTGCCCTCATCACCATTCCAATTGCCTGGGACAGCGCCGGCAACCCCATTACCGGCACCCCCGGCGCGCCTAACTCAGTGGCCATCCCCCTCACCACATCCGACCTGCGCGTCGTCATCAACGAAGTGGCCTGGGGCGGCACGCGCGCCAATTCCAACGCTGAATGGATCGAGCTGCGCAACAACACATCCCTCACTGTTTCCCTGGCCGGCTGGCAAATCCGCGCGATCGGGGCCAGCACGCGCACCATTGCGCTGGATGGACAGATTGCGCCGCAGGGCTACTTCGTCATCCAGCGCGCTGCCGGCACGTTCAGCGCCGGCGCATCTGCCAATCTGACCGCAACGTGGAGTGTGTTAAACAACGGCGGAGAACGCCTCGAATTGATCGACGTCGACAGCCGCATCCTCGATGCCGTGGTCTATGGCAATGGCGTAGCATGGGGTGGCTGGAGCGGCCCGGCGCTCCAGCCGTACACCGTGTCGGGCATTGTGCCGGCCACAGCCCAGGTGCTGATGCGCAAGCTCGACCCGCACACCGGCCTGCCTGTCCCCGACACCGACACCGCCCAGGACTGGTTGAGCGAACCCGGCGATCCGGTCAGCGGACGCCGGCCGGCATATCCCGGCTGGGATTTTGAATCATTCGTTGTGCCGGCCCGCGCGCAGACTCCCATCACACTCGCCGTCACGCCCGACGCCGGCTTCGATGTCCTCTCGCGCACCCTGGCATCGGCCACTCGGTCGATCGACATCGAGGTGTACACCCTCGACCAAGCCGGCCTGGCCGATCTGCTGGCGCTCAAGGTCAGTCAAGGCGTCACCGTGCGCGTGCTGTTGGAAGGCGGGCCGGTGGGTCCGTTTCCGGCCCAGGAACTGTGGATGTGTCAGCGCATTCATGCGGACAACAGCGGCTGCTGGTTCATGACCCCCGATGCCACGCTAGGCTATGCGCGTTATCGCTATCTGCATGCCAAGTTTGCCATCGTTGACGGCAGGCAGTTGATAGTCAGTTCAGAGAACTTTGGCGCGAATGGTTTTCCCGACGATGATAAAGTCGATGGAACCGTAGGCGAGCGCGGCGTGTTGGCAGTCATCAGCGCGCCGGCGCTGATCGCGCGGGCGCAGGCCATCTTCGATGCTGATCTAGACACCGCCCATGCCGACATCACACGCTGGTGCCCCACATGCAGCCCATTCGGCCCACCTGCGCCGGGTTTCACGCCGGTCTACACCACCGGCGGCATCAGCTACACAGCCCGCTTCAACGCGCCGCTCAAGCTGAACACACCCGTCTCGGTTGAGCTGGCCACCTCGCCAGAGAATAACCTGCGCGACGGCGGCATCATCGCAGTATTGAACAGCGCCGGCCCTGGCGACGAAGTGCTGGTTGAGCAAATGGATGAGCCGTATTACTGGGGCGTCAGCAGCAGCACCCCGCTCAACGACCCCAATCCACGCCTGCAAGCCATCCTCGGCGCAGCCCAGCGCGGCGCATCTGTGCGCGTGCTGCTCGACCGTTACTACGACACACCTTCTGACCCGCGCAGCAACGACGCCACCATACGCTATCTGCTCAACCTGGCCCGCACCAATGGCTGGGATGTGCAGGCTATTCGCGGCGACCCCACCTTTCACGGCATACACAACAAGATGATTCTGGCGCGCGTGGGCAACCGCAAGCTGGTTCACATCGGCTCGTGGAACGGCACCGAGACCAGCGCCAAGATGAACCGCGAGATGACCCTGCTGATCGAGTCGGCGCAAGTCTATGACTATCTGCGGGCCGTGTTCTGGTATGACTTTTACATCTCGCGGCCGGTGTTTGCGCCGATTGTCATGCGCGACTATAGGCCGCCGGTCCCAATCACTTATCCCCTGATTAGCGAAGTGCTGTTCAACCCGTCTGGGGGCGACGAGGCCGGCCGGGAATGGATCGAACTCTACAATCCCACCCACACGCCGATCAGCTTGAACGGTTACAAAATTGGCGACGCCGAAGCGCCAGGCCGCAGCTACAACGAGAGCATGTACCAGTTCCCGGTCAGCGCCATGCTGCCGGCGCGCGGCGTCATCGTGATAGCCGGCCGGGCCGACTTATATTTCAGTCGCTGGGGCAGCAAACCCACCTACGAACTTGCCGACTATGACCCGACCGTGCCTGAACTGCTGCCCTACACCGCATGGAGCACCGGCACGCTCAGCCTGGGTAACACCAACGACCAGGTGTTGCTGTTGGGTCCGACAGATGTGATCGTCGATGCTGTGGTGTGGGCTGATCCAACCCTGACTAACCCTGTAACGATCAGCGGGGTCGTGCCGTTCACCGGCACGCTGAGCGCCGACCACACCTTGCAGCGTTGGCCGGCAGATAAAGACACCGACAACTGCAGCCTGGACTTCCGCGATCAGGGTTTGCCCAGCCCCGGCGGCGTACCATAGACACGCCTGGCTTACACAGCCTCTTTAAAGTCGTAGAAGTTACCCTGCGCGCGCCAGCGTGTGCCGTCGGCATCACACACCAGCAGGTTGCCCTCGCGGCGCAAGGGCTGGCCGGAGCGCGGGCTGCGAAAAATAGCATCGCCGGACAGCGCCAACCCGTCCTCTGTCGCCGGCCGGCCGGTCGCCGGCACATTCTGCGTGAACACGCTGGGCGACCACAGGCCCAGCCAGGCCGTGCGCTGCAACAGCGCATCGGCGTACACCATCCACTGCGTCGGCACGCGCCGCTTGATGAAGCCGGCCCGCAGATACGACACGCTCAGTTTGCGCTGTGTCACAAAGCCGGCCTGCCGCAGTTGATCCAGCATCCAGGCCGGGTGAAAATCGAAGTTCAGCTTGACGAACTCGACCGGGTGCCGGTCGAATGGGTTCCATTGCTGGCGCCGCAGCAGGTATCGCGCCACCGCCTTAATGTGGCGCTTGTTGGCGAACTCTAGCACGAACACGCCGGCAGGCGCCATGACACGCCGGATTTGCGCCAGCGCTTCAGGCACTTTGGCAATGTGATGAATCACGCGGATCATAGTGGCCGCGTCGAACACGCCGTCGGCAAAGGGCAGATGATAGACATCGGCGGCCACGAAGATAAAGCGCGCATCGTTCCCCCAGCGCTGCATGGCCTGTTCGAGCATCGTGCGCGAATAGTCCACCAGCACGATCTGATCACGGCCGGTGTACAGATCGGCCAGCCTGCCAAAGCCGGCCCCGAACTCAACGATGCGTCGTCCCCGGGCAGGCAACAGCCGGCGCAGCGCCACACGCTCGGCGGCGTCTTCATAGAAACGGTCTGCGTTTTGCCAGAAGCGCGTCTTGTAGTCTGAACCTTCATAATCACAAATCATGGCAATTGTCGTATTGAGCAATCAGGCAAATCAGGCAATTGAACGATTGCGTGAGCGTGCGATAGGTCAATCAAACCACTCAATCGCTCAATCGAGCGATGGCAGCCTGTATGGCCGGGTCATTCTCAGCAGTGAATTCATCCCAGTTGCGCTCGATCTTGACATCTGGCTCAATACCCTTGCCCTCCCAGGCCGTGCCATCCGGCAACTGGAACGTTTCCTCGGCCAACCAGACCATCGAGCCGTCTTCAAAGAAATGGGCGTTCAGGGTTTCGACGTTGCCGCCTGATCGTTGGCCGATCAACGCAGCCCGGCCCTTGTGCCGCAGGCTGCCGGCAAACACCTCGGCATACGACTGGGTAGACGGGCCGATCAAAATTGCCAACGGCACAGTCTGCGAATTGCCGATGCGCTCGGCGCGCGCGCGGATCGGCACGCGCATACCTTGCCGATCCACCAAGTAACCCAACACACCGCCGGTGAAGAAACCGAGGTGTGACATCAAGATTGAATACGTGCCGCCGCCATTGATGCGCAGGTCGATCACCAGGCCATCGAGTCGCTGGATGCGCCCGCTGCTCCGCATCAAAGCGCGCAACGCATCGCGCACCTGCGCGTCGATGCCATCTTGGAAGAATGTTGGGATGAGGATATAACCGACGCGGGGGGTCTCTTGCAGCAAGCGATATTCCACCGGCTCGGCGGATAGCAATAGCCGGCGCTCGACCACCAGATCCCGCGTGGGTTGTCCTGGGGTGCGGACAGTCAGCGTTACCGTCGTGCCCTCCGGCCCGCGCAGCGCAGCCAGATCCGGCTCGCCGGCTTCATTCACCAGCGGCGCGCCATTCGCTTTCAAGATATGGTCATGAGGCCGAATACCGGCTGCTTCCGCCGGGCTGCCCGGCAAGACTTGCAACACATAGAAGCGTTCCGCTTGTGGGTTGTAGTCGGTCACAATGCCGATGCCTACAAAATCAGCCGCGCCGGCATATAGCTGCTCCTCTTCGGCCACTTCATCAGGCGAAAGGAATCGGGAGTGCTGATCGCCCAGCCCCTCGACCAGATCGCGCATCAGGGCGTGGAATGCGTCATCGGCGAGGCCGGCGCGGATGCGGGCCTCGGTCTCAGTGCGCACGGCGGCCCAATCGACGCCGTTGAAGTTACTGTAAATGTATCGCGCGTTGACCACATTCCACAGATCTCGAAAGACGCGCAACTGGCGCTCGGTTTGCTCGACAGTCGGAGGTGTGCGAGACGGCGTTGTGGCGGTGGGCCGGGCCAGATTACGAGGCAGCGCAGTTGGCGTGCCGGCCGGCGGGGCAACGGTCAAGCGTTGCACAGGCACAACGCTGGCGCGCGTCGAGATGGATACGGGAAAGTGACATCCACTGAGAACGACGCCGACCAGCCCGATCATCAGTGCAATCTGCGCAACAGAGACAGACGGGCTGCGGCTTCGCGCCGTAGATGACCTGTTCATGACGCTGTTCGAATGAAATCCACAACCTGATCCAATCGCTTGATGCGCTTATCGTAAAGCCCCACAAATACATCACGGGGGTCGATCAACAGCGCCTCCATGCCGGCGGCAGTAGCGCCAAGCACATCGGCGTAGTAGTTGTCTCCGATGTAGAGCGCGCGGCTGGCCGGAACATCGCCCGCCATTTGCAGAGCCTGACGAAAGATGCGCTCATCCGGCTTGAAACTGCCGGCCTGCCCTCCCGACAAAGTAAAGGTGAAGTACTCCCCAATGCCGTATTGCACTGCCAGCGGCGCAAGATCGCCCTCGCGATTAGAAACCAGCCCCAGTACATAGCCCTCTTCCTTCAGGGTGCGCAGCACGCGCGGAGCTTCTGGGAACAGCATATCGACGGGGTGGTAATCGTCGAAGTAATCCTGAATACGCTGGGCGCAATCAGCGCAATCATCGATTCCCATCGCCTCCAGAAGGATGCGGTTGTAGTTGATCCAGAAACTGCGCTCGTCGAAGCGGGCCAGATGATCGGCAACCTGGGCGCCATCGGCCCAGTAGCGATGTGTGGCGCGCTCGCACAGCGTGACCTGCGCGGCTGTCAGGTTGAGGCCAGCACGCCGCGCGTAATCGATAAATGCCTCAAATCCCTCGGGCACATTTGTGCGCAGTGTGCCGTCAAGATCAAAGAAGATAGCCTGAAAGCGCCGCTCAGAAGCCGGCAGGACTTTGCGCGACGCGCTGGGATTCTCCGAGTTCATGGCCATGACAGGTCATAGGGGATGTTATCATAGGGGCGGAGGCAACTTTACATGAAACGTGTGTCCAAACCGCTTCTTGTCAGCACGATCGTGATTGCCAGCTTGTTAATCACGCCGGGCTGTGGCGCAGTCGATTCGCTGCTTGGCGGCAGCAGCGCCGGCACCGTATCCAATCTGTGGTCTGATGTGCCCGCGCTGGATGGCGCGACAAAGGCAGATTTGCAACTGCCGCCCGCGACGCGCATCTTCATCCAGGCTGCCTTTGAAGGCAAGCTGGAGTTCATCTCCTATACCACTGCCAAATCCCCACAGGAAGTACAAAACTTCTACACACGGGAGCGCATGCGGGCAGCGGGATGGAACTCGGATGCGGGTGGCTGCGCCGACGCTGGCAGCTCGGGTGTCGCTAACGCCGCTTTCTGTTTGTTCGGCAAGCGACAGGGCAACCGCGATGAAGGGCTGGTCATCGTGCTGACACAGAACGAACAGAAAACCCAGACCCAGATCTTTTACGTGCGGATCGACATCACCGCCACGCCCACGCCCCAGCCGTAGCGCAAGGGCTTTGCTCATCTCTCGTGGGGCACAGTGAAATAAAACGTGGTGCCGACGCCTTCCCGGCTTTCAACCCACAGCCGGCCGCCGTGCGCCTCGACGATATGTTTTGCGATGGACAGCCCTAGGCCGGTACCCCCCTGTCCGCGCACGCGATCAACCTTGTAGAAGCGTTCGAAGATGCGGGGCAGGGCATCGGCTGGGATGCCGACACCGGTATCCTGCACAGCTAATGTGATGTGATCGGCTTCGCTCGCGGCGTCGTCCAGCTCGCCGTTGGGCTGGGTCGGCTGCGGAGGCGTCGCGTCCGACAGCCAGACGGTGACGCTGCCACGCGGGGTGAATTTGATGGCGTTGTGCAGCAGATTGGACAGCACGCGCCGGATTTGGTCTGGATCGACAAGTCCAACCACACCGCGCTGCACATGACTGGTCAGTGTCAGGCCGGCTCGCTCTGCCTGAGGCGCAAGGCGAAGGATAACGCTATCTACCAACTCTGCCATATCCGTTGGCACCATCCGCATGGGCACACGGCCGGATTCGATCAGAGAGAGATCGTACATCTCCTGAGCCAACTGGGTGAGTGAATCAAGCTGATCGCTGATCTGGTTCAGCAGCCGACCGTGCTGTGTTTCATCTGCCTGAGGGGGCATCTGTCGCAGCGTATCGACCAGCAAGCGGATGGTTGCCAGTGGCGTGCGCAACTCGTGCGAGATATTGGCGACGAAATCGCGCCGGGCGCGTCCAAGTCGCTGAAGCTCGCCAACATCGTACAGCAGCAAGACAGCTTCCCGGCTCAATTGGCCCCCGCCATTTTCTGAGCGAAAAGCGCCGGCACGCACGCGAAACTGCCGCCCACCCAGCCTCAACTCGCGCGGCAGCTCATAGGCGTCTTTCAGCACCTCATCTACAATTACGTCGAGTTCATAGCAGCGGGTGACTTCAATCAGGCTGCGACCCGGCGCGCAGGCGCCGCCGAATAACCGCTGGGCGGCGTTATTGTGATAGGTGACGATGTGGCCGGCGTCCACAAACAAGATCGGATCGATGGTAGTGTTGGTAATGGCATCGCGGCTGGCCAGCGCATGAGCGGCCTGCCGGCGTAACTGTGCTTGCGCGACGCGCATCTCGCGCTCCACCATACCGGCAGCGAGCATTTGCGCGTTCAACGCCCGGACACGTAACGCCAGAATCACGCACAGGCCGGCCAGTGCTGCAATCACAATCCATGTCAGTTCCATACGCCATTTCCACATCCACACGCCATTTGCATACGCCGTCACACTTCATCGGTGGCCTGCACCACTTTCGCGCCCGTCACCTGAATCAGGTCGGCCACTTTGACCCGCAGGTTGATGCCGCGCTGCCCGGCGCTCACGTAAATTGACTCAAGCTGTTGCGCGCTGGCGTCGATATAGATGACGAAGCCTTTGTTCAACAGGGCCAGCGCAGAGATGCCGCCGACTTTCAAGCCGGTCAGGCTCTCGGCCTCTTTGTGAGTCGCCATGCGCAGACTCTTCTCGCCGATCTCTTTGGCCAGCAATCGCAAATTCAACTCACGTGGGCCGGGTGTGATGACCAGCATAGGCTTGCGGCCGGGAGCTTCGGACAGCACCACCAGCGTCTTGTAGACCTGGGCCTCTGGCACGCCAATAGCCGTCGCAACGCCATCTGTTCCGTGAATCTCTTCTGAATACTCGTGTGCCGTGTAGGCGATCTTGCGCCCATCCAGCACGCGCATCGCATTCGTCTTTTGCATGGACCGATTCTCCACGCGCAATTCTAGAGCGTGTTTCGACGCGCTGGAATCGACTGTGGATGTGCGCCGTTTTGCGCGCCGTGTCGATGTGCGCGATGTGGTGGTCGCGCAGGTGTGGTCGTGCAATTGGCCAGCGCATTGGCGCGCAGATGCGATCCAGAAGCCGGCTGAGCGCACTCAATCCTGCGGCCGGCCCGCGTCAACGCGATGGGCTGACCAATGTTAGATTAATTCCTTGCAGGTTGCTATCGCGCCCATCAGCGCGCACCTCGCTTTTGGCCAGCTCGAATTCGAAGATCAGGTTGCGGCTGGGCAGTTCAGCCGGGTCGACCATGGGTGGCAGCCACGAGTCATGAAAGAACGCGCTGCCATATGGCGAATCGGGCTGGCGCGGATCGAGGCGCCACAACTCCGGACCGATTGTTTTCATGAAGCGCAGGAAGCCGTAGCCCTTGTCGACGTGGCTATAGCACACCCCACGCACGCGCGACCCCACCTCGCCCCAGGCCGGCCCGCCCCGGCCGGTAGTCAGCGGCAACAGATTGGGCACCAGATAGCCGGACACAAACAAATCTGCCTCGCGGCGCAGGTCGTTCGACACGTTCTCGAACGCCACCACTTCCACTCGACACCCCCGGTTCTGCAATGCGCGCACGACCTGAACAAAATCACCATCGCCGGTTGCCAGCAATACCCGGTCGATGCTTTCTGATTGCAGCAGGGCATCCACCGCCAGATCGAGATCGGCATTTGCCTTGCCGAAGCGATTGCCTTGCTCGTCGGTATACCAGCGCACAGTCTTTTCGATCACCTTGTAACCAAAATCGCGCAGCAACGAATAGAAGCCCTGCTGGCCAGCTCTGTAGCTTTCGTCATTGGTGGCGCGCTCGGCATCGTAACTGACATAGGCGTTCAGCCGCACCGGCTCGGCGCCGCCCCGGCAGGCAAAATCGCGCAGCACGTCGTAGCGCATGCCGTACCCACCGTTGCGCGCCATATTAGCGACATCCACATACACGCCTACTCGCAATCCTTGTTTTGTGTTGGGCATAGCAGGAGGTTAGAAGTCGGATCGGAGATGACAGATGACAGATGACAGATGACAGATGACAAGAGTCAACCTTCTTTTTTGGCGCGCTGGGTCAACAAGTCGGCGATGCGCGTTTGATCGAGCGCGTCTTTGGCGTCCGTCGTGTCGGTGTGGGCATCCAAGCCACCCTGCGTCGTGACATGATGTTGCTGGCTCTGCCGGTGCTGCGCCGCCCGAGTCCCAGGAGCAGGCGCGGGGTCGCCTACTCGCTGCCCAGACTGCTTGCGCGCCGCGTTGAGTTGGGCTTGGGTGTCCTGGATTTGGATGCGTAACTTTTCAGTTGCGGCTGCGTAATCACGATAAGCGCGCTCCGCCGCAAGCGCTTTGGCCTGCGCGCGCGCGGTTTCGTCCTGCCGGCCGGCCACAGTTGCATCCACTTCGATGGCGAGCGCGCCGGCCCTCGCCACAGCATCCCGCCAATCCAACTCGGCGCGCTGTTCGCGGGCGACAGCTTCGGCCAGCAACGCATTGAGGCGTTTCAACCGTTGCTCAGCTTGCTCCAGCAGATCTTCGACCCGCTCTTCTGGCTTGGCCGGGGACAAGCCGGCACGGGCTATGGTGTGCGCAGTCTGGCCGGCCACTGCGCGCAGGACGAGGGAAACGCGCTCGAACAGATTCACAAACATATTCTACCCAGCAGATGCGCTGCAATCATCGGCCGAGATGCTTATCCACAAACCCATGCCCTTATCGGGCAAGGCAGCCGGGGCCTTAAAATCTGCGCCGGGCTGGAAAATCTGTGCTATGTTTGACAACACGTACAAGTAGCCAGTCGTCAGCAGCCCGCCCGACGCCTGGCTACTGTCTTCTGTAGCACGTATTGCGCATCTGCAATCTGCATTCTATCGCCTGTCATCCGACCATGTCGTTCGTACACCTGCACGTTCACTCGGAATACTCGATGCTCGACGGCCTGGGGCACGTCAAGAAGCTGGCCCGACGCGCCAAGGAGCTGGGCATGCCAGCCCTGGCGCTCACCGACCACGGCGTGATGTACGGCGCGATCGAGTTCTACGACGCCTGCCATGACAACGGCATCAAGCCGATTATCGGCATGGAAGCGTATCTGACCCGGCGCGGCCGGCGCATGCACGACCGCGATAACGCGCATGATCGCAGCCCCTATCACCTGTTGTTGCTGGCGATGAACAACACCGGCTATCGCAATCTGATGCGCATGGCCAGCCTGTCACAACTGGAGGGCTTCTACTACAAACCGCGCATCGACCACACGCTGCTGAAAGAGTGCGCCGAAGGCATCATCTGCACCTCCGGCTGCCCCTCCAGCGAAATCCCGCGCTTGATCCAACAAGGCCAGTTCGAAGCAGCGCGCCAGGCCGCATTGTGGTATCGCGACTTGTTCAAAGACCGCTTCTACTTCGAGTTGCAAAAGCATGACCTTGCCGATCTAGAGCAGGTCAACGACGTGCTAGTGCAATGGGCGCACGAAATGAGCGTGCCGCTCATCTGCACCAACGACGTGCACTATGTCCGAAAGGAAGACGCGCCGGCCCAGGACTTGATGTTGTGCGTGCAAACCAACGCGCTCTACAAAGACCCCAAACGCATGCGGATGAACAATGACTCGTATTACCTGAAAAGCGCTGAGGAAATGCGCGCCATGTTCGAAGAGCTGGCGCCCGAGTCACTGGCCACAACCATCGAGATCGCCGAACGCTGCGATGTGACGCTCAAAACCAAGCAGTTCCACCTGCCAAAGTTCCCGATTCCGCCCAAATTCGCTTCTGACCCCGACTACCTGCGTTATCTGTGCGAGCGCGGTTTTGAGCAGCGATATGGCATCTCGGCACAAGAGCAGGGATCTACACCGACGGACGAAAAGCCGATCGACATGAGCCTGCGCTCGTCATTGGCGCTTTCGACCGCCGACAACCCGAACATGACACCATCGGCGCTGCGCAAGCGCCTGAACTATGAGCTGAGCGTCATCATCGAGATGGGGTTCGCCACCTACTTCCTGATCGTGTGGGACCTGATCCGCTTCTGCCGCGAAGCCGGCATCTGGTGGAACGTGCGCGGCAGCGCCGCTGGCTCGATGGTGTCATACGTGCTTGGGCTAACGCAGATCGAGCCAGTCAGCAACGAACTACTGTTCGAGCGCTTTTTGAACCCCGGCCGCGTGTCGATGCCCGATATCGACATGGATTTTCCCGACGACCAGCGCCACATGCTGGTGGACTACACCATCGAGAAGTACGGCAAGGATCAGGTAGCACAGATCATCACGTTTGGCACAATGCAGGCCCGCGCGGCGATCAAGGACGTGGCGCGCGTGCTCGATCTGCCGCCCAGTGAAGCAACCCGCCTGACATCGCTGGTGCCGGCTATCCCCGGCAAGCCGGTCTCGTTGACCGAGGCGCTCGAACAAATACCGGAACTGAGGCAGTTATACGAAAGCGAGCCGCACCTGAAAGAGCTGTACGACAAGGCAATTACCGTAGAAGGCACAGTGCGCAACGCCGGCACACACGCCGCCGGCGTTGTCATCGCCGACAAGCCGCTCATCGAGTACGTGCCCCTGCACCGGCTGACCGGCACCCCGCTGACCGAACAACTCAAGTGTGTCACCCAGTTCGAGATGGGCCACCTCGAATCCATCGGCCTGCTTAAGATGGACTATCTGGGTCTGTCGATGCTGACCATCATGCGCAAGGCGTGCGAGTTGATTCAGAGGCGGCACGGCCGAGCATACGACCTGACCAATATCCCCATTCACGAGCCGGTGATCTACGAGACCCTGTCGAAGGGCGACGTTGTCGGCATATTCCAGGTGGAAGGGCAGGGCATGCGCAATCTGATGATGCAGATGAAGCCCAACCGCTTCGAGAACGTCGTCGCCGCGCTGGCGCTCTACCGCCCCGGCCCGCTGGAGCAGATCCCCACCTACATCAAGCGCATGCACGGCGAGGAAAAGGTCGAATATCGCCACCCCGATCTGGAGCACGCGCTCAAAGAGACATACGCCATCATCGTGTATCAGGAGCAGATCATGCGCGTGGCGCGCGACATCGCCGGCTATTCGGTCGGCGAGGCCGACACCATCCGCAAGGCCGTCGCCAAGAAGAACGCCGAAGCGCTGCTGAAGCACAAGACCAAGTTCCGCGAAGGGGCTGTGGCCAAAGGCTACAGCGCGGAACTGGCGGACGCCATCTTCGGCGACATCGAGTTCTTCGCTCGCTACGGCTTCCCCAAGGCGCACGCCGCCGACTACGCGCAGATCACCTGCCAGACGGCCTGGCTCAAATCCATGTATCGCCTGGAATACATGACAGCGCTGATGACATGCGAAGCCGGCAACACAGAAAAGATCGGCCTGCTCATCACCGACGCCAAAGCGCACGGCATCGAGGTGCTGCCCCCCAGCATCAACAAGAGCTTTGGCGAGTTCAGCATCGAATCCTCTCCGCCGGCAACTAACCCGGCCGGGGGTGCAAAAGCCAAGCAGGGCAAAATCCGTTTTGGTCTGAACGCGATCAAAAATGTGGGCGAAGGGCCGGTGCAGGCCATCCTCGCAGCGCGCGAGCGCGGCGGGCCATTCAAGTCGCTGAGCGACTTTTGCAACCGCGTCGATTCGACTGCCATCAACAAGCGCGTGATCGAAGCGCTCATCAAGGTGGGCGCATTCGACGAGTTCGGGCCACGCCATCAGTTGCTGGCCGTCATGGATCAGGTGGTTGCAGCGGCAGCGCACACGCGCAAGGCCGCCGAGCGCGGGCAGTTCATGCTGTTTGGCGGCGACGCGCTGGCCGATGAAGACATGATCGCGCTGCCCAAAGACGCCCGCGAAATCCCACGCAAACAATTGTTGGCGTGGGAGAAGGAACTATGCGGCACATACGTTTCGGAACATCCGTTGGCCGCGTCGATGGCGGCGCTGCGCGACTTCATCACGCGCACCAGCGTAGAGCTGAGCGAGGCCGACCACGGCCACAACGTCGTGGTAGCTGGCGTCATCACCAGTGTGCGCCCGCATGTCACCAAAGCGGGCAAGAGCATGGCCTTCGCCGAGATGGAGGACTTGTTTGGCCGTATCGAGCTGACCATCTTCCCCCGCACGTGGGCCGAGCAGCGCGACAAGATCGTGGCGGACAAAGTGCTGGTGATCTGGGGCAAGGCCGAGGTGCGCGAGGGCAGCGCGCCCAAGCTGCTGGTGGACAAAGTGAGCGACGAGCTGACGCGCGCGACGGCCGCCAACCCATCGCCGGCGAACCCATCCCCAGCATCAGACGCGCTCTATCCAGCTTACGACCACTCTGCCGGCAGCGTCTCTGTCGGCGAACCTGCCGAGCCATACGATATCTCGAACGATTACTATCCGCCCCCGCCGGAATGGGACGACATCCCTTACGAAGCGCCTACGCCACCCGATAATGAGTCGGAAGTGATGGCGACACAACCGCAAGCACAACCGGCCAGTGATGAGCGTGCGGCGCGCGCACCCAATCCGGCCAGGCCCAACCCAGCCGCGACGCCAAACACAAACGGCAAGCATGATGGGCCAGGGTCGAATGGCGGCAGTGCCCCGGCGGGTGCCCCGGCGGGCGCCCCGGTAGCCGGAGTAGCGCCGTTCACCCCCCAAGAACATCTGATCGTCACGATCCGCCGCAGCGGCGACTTCCGCCAGGACATCGACCGACTGGAGGCTGTGCATCAAACGCTGCTGGAGTATCCGGGTCCGCACACATTTGCCATTCACCTGCGCCAGGCCGGCGGCAAAGATGTGGTGCTGGACTTCCCCAATGACCGCACCCGCGACTGCCCGGAGTTGCGCGCGCGGCTGGCAGCATTGTTGGGGCCGGGCTGCGTATCCTAGATGTGTTGCTGATGGCACCGGGCCAGCCGCCGATCTTTGGGCCGGCGGCAGATGTGCTGACCGAAGCAGCCTTGAGCCGGGTGTATGACCTGCTGGTGCAAGTGGTCGAAATCGAAGGGCGCAAGCGCGTGTTGTGGACATGAGTGATTCGATGCACGCCCGGCCGGCCACAGGACTGTACGGGCTGTCCGACGGACGCGGGGCCGGCAAGAGCAGCCTGTGTCAACAAGGCGAGCGCCGCTTGTTAGCAACGGCCGGCCCACAGGCCGGCTTTGATTTGCGCGTGGGGCGCTGGTGGTTCAATCCACACACATCCCGCTGGGTCGGCCAGGCGCCGGCCGAAAGCTGCACCTGCGATCTGCTGATAGCGGACGAGATCGGCCCGCTGGAGCTTACGCGCCATGCAGGATGTCAAGAGGGGGGACAGCGTTGCAAAGCGGGCAATACCAACTGCAATCACACCGTCGTAAGCGTAGCGTTGAGTCGGAACCTCCCGCGAACGGGCAGCGAGCAATGTTCAAGGGAGCAAGTGCGCATACGAGATGAGCGCAGGAGATCAGAGCGCCTTGCCTTCGTCTATAATTGCCCCCGGCCAAAGACAAGAAGCAAGTAAGGAGAAGAGACACCGAGCGCGTTGACATTTCCAGCCACACCGCCCAGCTTGCGCCGTGTGCTGGTGCTAAATGCAACTTACGAGCCGCTCAGCGTGGTATCACAACCGAGGGCGGTGCACCTGATTCTGGCCGACAAGGCCGAGGTCATCGAAACCGACGACGCGCTTATTCGAAGCGCGAGCCTGAGCTTTCCGGCGCCGCTGGTGATCCGGCTGCGCTATTACGTCCGCATCCCGTACAACTTGCCCATGCCTCTGTCTCGGCGCGCCATCTTTCTGCGCGACAACTACACATGTCAGTACTGCGGGGCGCAGCCCGGCAAAGACCAGCTCACCATAGACCATATCCTGCCCCGCTCGCGCGGCGGCCGCACCGAGTGGGAAAATGTAGTTACCGCGTGCGGCGCCTGCAATCGCCGCAAAGGCAGCCGCACCCCCGAAGAAGCCCACATGAAACTGGCCCGCCCTGTCTCGCGCCCGCGCTTCTGGGCGATGGCTTTGATGATGGGGCCGGGCAATGACGTTTGGCGCAAGTACCTGTACAGCGAAAATGGAGACGGGTCTGGGTCCAACCATGAGAGCCACTCTTGACATGCTCACGCGCGCGTTGACCAGGGTGTCGCTGCAGCGCTGGATCATGCTGCTGGCCGGCCTGACCTGTTTCGGCTTTGGCGTGGCACTGATGGTCAAAGCCGGCCTCGGCCTCAGCCCGTGGGAATCTTTGCATCAGGGTATCTCCTTCCACACCGGCATCCCCATCGGCACAGTGAGCATTCTGCTCGGCGCGCCGATCCTGCTGCTGTGGCTTCCGCTCGGTGAGCGCCCCGGCATTGGCACCGTTCTCAACGTCGTGTTGATCGGCCTGGTCACCAACGTCAGCCTGAGCATGCTGCCTGGCTTCACGCACTTCGTGGGGCAACTGGTCGAGATGGCGCTGGGCATCGCCGTCATCGGCCTGGGAAGCGCCTTGTATCTGGGCAGTCGGTTGGGGGCCGGCCCGCGCGACGGGCTGATGATGGGACTATCACGCAAGACCGGCCGGAGCATCCGCCTGACCCGCACCGCCATCGAGATTACCGTGCTGCTGATTGCCTGGCTGCTGGGCGGCACGATCGGCCTCGGCACGCTGGCATTTGCGCTGGGCATTGGGCCGGCCGTGCAACTGGCCTTCAAGCTGCTGCGCCTCGATGCGGCAGTGCGACCGGTCGCCAGGGCCACACCGGCCATCGAGCCGGCCCGCCTTCCTGCAGAATGATGAAACGCGCACCCTCCCGATTCGCATTTGCCGTGCTATGCGCCGGCGCGCTTGCATGTGGCGTCTGGTTTGCCCTGCCCGACACCCGCCAGCGCCTGGTCGAGGTCACCGGCGAGGAAACGGCGCTAGCGCAACTGCGCGCCTTGTGGAATCTGGCTTTAGAGCAGACGCGCCCACCGTTGAACCTTGCGCCCGACGCGCCCATCGCGCACATTCAGGGTCTCAGCCCATTTGGCGTCAACACTTTTCTGGAGCAGGAAGTGGAGGAGGTGAAGCGCGCGCGGACGCTGCAGATGATCCGCGAAGCCGGCTTTGCCTGGGTGCGCCAGGAATTTCCTTGGGCCGACATCGAGATCCACGCCAAGGGAGACTTTGAAGATCGCCGCCACGAGCCGGCGCGCAGCGCATGGGACAAGTATGACAACATCGTTGACCTGGTCGAACAGCACGGTTTGCAACTGATCGTGCGCCTCAGCTCGCCGCCGGAATGGGCACATGCCGGCTACGCCGACTTGGGCCGGTTTGGGCCGCCGGCTGATTTTAATGACTTCGCCGACTATGTGGCCGCTGTCGTATCGCGCTACAAAGGCCGCATCCGCTATTACCAGATCTGGAACGAACCAAACATCTACCCCGAATGGGGTGAGCAGGCCGTCAACCCAGAAGACTATGCGCGACTACTGTGCCTGGCGCACGAGCGCGCCAAACAGATCGACCCCGATGTGGTGATTTTGGCCGCCGCGCTTGCGCCAACCGTCGCCCAGGATGGCCGCGACCTGAGCGACCTGATCTACTTCCAGCGCATGTACAACGCCGGGGCCGGCCGCTGCTTCGACATCGCCTCGGCGCAGGGATACGGCCTCTTCTCCGGGCCATATGACCGCCGGCTTAGCCCATTGACAACCAATATTGCCCGGCACACACTCATGCGCGACATCATGGTAAACAACGGCGACGCCGGCAAACCGATCTGGCTGGCCGAAGTCAACTGGAACGCCGTGCCCAATAGGCCGGGCGAGATCGAGGGCGTGGGACGTTTCGGCATAGTGACCGAAGAGGCGCAAGCGCGCTATGTGCCAATGGCCTACGCGCGCGCCCAGCAGGAATGGCCGTGGGTGGGCGTGATGTCGGTATGGTTCTTCAAGCGGCCCTCGGACACCGAGCGTAACCAGTCGTGGTATTACTTCCGCATGGTCGAGCCGGACTTCACGCCTACGCCGCTGTACGAAGCGATGAAGTCGTATATCCACGCGCGCATCTACAGGCAGTCGCCCTGACGCGACCTGACACACTGCGATGAAACCAAGGACCTTACCTCTGCTCATCCGTGTGGCCATCCTGGCTGCGTTGGCTCTAGCCTGCGCCGGCGCTCCCCGCGCGCCATCGCTGGGCGGCCTGGCATACGATCCATTTTACGAAGGGCGCAGCCAGTGGGAGATTGCAGCCACACCCGAAGGGAGTGCTGCCCCACCGGCGCCCACACAAACGCGCGCGCCGATTGCTCCTGCCACGCCACAACCAACCGCCAACATCGAACCGCCGGCCGGGCCAACCTCCTCCCCCACGAGCAATCAGGCGCCGATCAACGGTGACACGCCCGAACCGGCCGCGCAACCCTCTAACGTTGGCTATGCCGATCTCGTCGCGCAGGCGCTGTCCCTCGGCGAAGAGCAACGTGCCACATTCTTTGCCTCGCTGGCCGGCCTGAGCGCCAATAACTGGCAAGGCCAGTTGCAAGCGACCCGGTTCGACGCAGAACGCGCCGTGCTGATGATCAACATAGCGCCAACAACCGATGGCACACAAGACGGGCCAGATGTGCTGGTGAACGTGACCAGCGATGCAGCGCAACAATTCAACATAGGGGACAACGTGCAAATCTCCGGGGTGATCGTCAGCGCGCGCAGCGAACCGGGCACAGACTTGCTGGTGGAGATCGCCAACGCCGTGGTGGAGAGAGCACCATAAGGCCGGCAACTATCAACTTCTCAGTGATCTCCTGTTATACCCCATGCTCAGGTATGTCGGGGCAAGTCACGGCTGGGAAGTTGAGTCGGGGTTGCGCGGATCGTCGGTGTAAAAATAACGAATGCGCCCGGTCAGCGTTTCCAGCTTCAGCGGCAATGTCAGACCGTTGCGGGCTTCATTCGGCACAAAAACCCAGCGCCCCGGTAGCACAGCAATCGCGTGTTGGATATCTGCCGGCACATTGGGATCGAGCGTGGGGGCCGGCCCTTTCAGCCGGATCAGCCAGCGATCTTTGTCAGCTTGATACGCCACCACCTCAGCCTCGAAGGTCACCTTTAGCCGGACGTTGCCGGGCAGGCGCCATCCAAAAGAGACAGACATGCTATCGCTCATAAGGTCACACCATACCCCTCTTTATAATCTTGGCGTGTTGGAGGGACAAGGTCAGGCGCAAACGCACATTCGCTTGTGGGTTGTTGCAGCGTCTCTGACGACAACACTGCTGGCAACATCTTGCAGCCCAGCCAAACCAGACGCAACGCTGGATGCTGCCGCCATGCGGGCGCTGGCAGCTACAACGATTGCGTCGATTCCCACCGCAGCGCCGCTCACACCACGCGCCCCAACGCGCACACCTGCCGGCGATCAAGCGCCGACGCCACCTATACCGTCACCCACGCCGACGCAAGTGAGCGTGTGGCAGAGCGTGTCGCAGAGCGCGCCGCAACCGGCACAGTCAGCCGCCGTCCAGTACACTGTGCAGGCTGGCGATACGCTGCTGGCTATTGCCTACCGGCACAACGTCTCGATGGCAGCAATCCAACTGGCAAACGGTATGGGTGCGTCGCAGATCGTCCGACTGGGCGAGACGCTCACCATCCCAGCCGAAAAGATCGCCCCTGATGAAAGCCCGTTTTGGATTGTGCATATCACGCAAGCCGGCCAGACTCTGTCCGGCATCGCGCAGATGTACGGCGTGAGCACCGCGGCACTGGTGCGCATTAACCAGATCGCCGATATGGATGCCCTCCACGTGGACCAAAAGTTGATCGTGCCGCTGACATCGCTCTTTGTGGGCGCAGAACCGACGTCCAGACCCGTTGCAGCCACAGCAGCAGCTACGGCAGGTCAGCCAGCGGCGCAACCCACTGCCAGAGCAACTGCGCCGCCACCACCCCAGCTTGCCTACTCGGATGTCGGCGGAGCCGATGCATTCCGGGCGCGTTTGCTAGAGCTACACAACGCCGAACGCGCAGCAGTCGGTGTGCCCCCCCTCGTCATGTCGCCACTGCTCCAACAAGCAGCCCAACTGCACGCCCAAGACTGCGCAGCGCGCGGGTTTGGCAGCCATACCGGCTCAGACGGTTCGACCTCGCGCATTCGCATTGCGCGAGCCGGTTTCACCGGCCGCATCACCGGTGAGAACTGGGCATTCGGGCGCTCGCCAGATCGCGTCTTCGACATGTGGTTTCACCAGGAGTACCCCGACGGCCCACACCGGCTGAACATCCTGTCGGCCCGCTACACCGAAGTCGGGTTTGGCATTGCCGATGCGGGAAATGGCGGGTTCTACTTCATCGCCAATTTTGGCGCGCCCTAGGCGCGCCCTAATCATGCTTGACTGGTTGGTGGCCAAGTGTTACACTCGGCCCGTCACCGCGTTGTGAAGAGATATCGCAGTGGTTTGGCGTGTGACTACCTGCTCACACAGGCGCCCCGGTTGCGCCTCGCCCACGTGAGACCGTAAAGGAGGTGATCTCCAGCCGCACAAGTTGTGTAAATCCAAGCAACTCGAGCCTTGCATTTCATGTGAATCTCAGCTAATAGTCGTTATCTAGCTCTATTGAGTCCGCTATCTTCAGATTCTGTTCAATTTTGGAGGAGATCAAAAGCATGTTTGGAACACGAGGAGCCAGCAATCAAAGGCTGGCGTTGATCAGCGGGGCGATCGTTGCGATGGTGCTCACAGCGTGCGCCGGCGCGCCGGCGCCCACGCAGGCGCCAGCAGCTCAGGCGCCCACAGAGGCGCCAGCAGCTCAGGCGCCCACAGAGGCGCCAGCAGCTCAGGCGCCCACAGAGGCGCCAGCAGCCCAAGCACCAGCGGGGAGCGGCGAGTCGACATTCATTAGTTGGTACCAGTACGACGAAACCAACACCGACGAAAAGTCCGACGAGCGCGTAGGCAATGCTTACTTGCGCAGAACCATTCCGCTGTTCAACGAAGAATTCAAGGGCAAGTACAAGTGGGTTAACCAGCCTCAGGCCTGGGACAAAATGGTGCTGAATCTGGTGGCAGCCGTGCAGGGCGGCGGTGAAGTACCGGATGTCATGCAGGTTGACGCATCGGCTGTAGCGACGACTCTGTACCAGAATGGCGCGATGGAAGATCTGACCGACTGGATCAAGGCACAGCCTTGGTTCAGCGACATTGACCCTGGCGCAATCAGTGCTTGCACCGGTCTGGACGGCAAAATCTACTGCGTGCCGATTGCCGAGTCGCCGCAACTGGTTTTCTACTGGTCAGACCACTTCCCGAACGGCTATCCCAAGACCCCTGAGGAGTTCATGACTCAGGCCGAGGCGCTAAAGCAAAAAGGGATATACGCAATTACCTTCTTTGGGTCAACCGATTTCGATGGCTCTGCAGCAACCCGCTTCTTCTTCACCGCGCTGGCATCGTTCGGCGGCGGATACGATGATGGCAAGGGCAACATGCTGCTGAACAGGCCGGAGAATGTCAAAGCTGTAGAGTTCATCCGCGAGATCGTGGCCAAGGGCTACGCACCGGAGATCGTGTTCGCCGGCAAGTTCCAGGAAGAGGAGCCGATGAAGACAGCCGAAGCCGCCTCGTTCCCCACCGGCATTTTCGGCTATCGCTACGTGAACCCGCTGCGCGCGCCCAGCGGCAAAGAGTACAACACCAAGACCGAAAAGGACATGATCGATGCCATCGAAGCGGGCGATGTGAAGATTTCGTCTTTCCTCGCGCCAGCGGGCAGCAAGCCGAGCTGCGGTCTGGGTGTGGCCGGTTTGATCATTCCCAAGGGCGCAAAGAATCCCGAGGGCGCAAAGGCCTACATCAACTGGATCATGGATCAGCGCAATAATGCCGACTGGGTCATTGGTCCGGGCGGCGGTGTGCCATCGGTGAACACAACCCGCCAGGCAGATGCTTTCCAAAGCACGTTCTACAAGCAGGCGATCGAGGCAACTGCCGGCCTGTGCCGACCCTGGCAGGGCACGCTGACCAATCCGCCGGAAGCCCAGAAGATCATTGCCACAGTGATCTACAAGCTCATCAAGGAAGACCCAACCGCAGACATCGCCACCGAACTGCAGAAGGCCCAGGACGAATACAACCGCCAGTACGCGCCAGGTTCATAGACGCTCTGAGATAACTTGCGCATTCAGCGCGCGTTAAACATGTGCCACGTGTACTGTCTTACACGTGGCACATGTTCCATATCGAGGCATTCACATGGCCACACCCGCCGGCACAGCGTCCGGCCATACTTCTGTATCCTCCTACTCGCACAGACGCCACCATATCCAGCAAGGTTTCTTCTCGCGCACATTGCCATTCTGGCTGCTTCTGCCTGCGCTGCTCGTGATTGTGGTCATCCAGGTCATCCCCGCTCTGTTCTCTTTCTTTCTCAGCACGCAGACCTTCGAACGCGGGGACCAGATCTATGTTGGGCTGCGCAACTTCGAGCGTGTGTTTTCCAGCAGCGCATTCAGCCTCAGCCTGTTCCACACACTATTCTTTCTGATCGGCTATGTCGCGCTCACACTCATCGCCGGCTTTGTGATCGCGCAGATTCTGAATCGCAAACTGCGCCTATCTCCGTTCTACATCACAGTCATCTTCGTGCCCTGGGTTTTGTCCGATGTCGTGGTCGGTCTCATTTTCCGGCTGTTCATCGTGCCGGACTACGGCCTGTTCTCCGCCTTTTTCGCCGATCCGAGGATTTTCCCACCCAAAGGCATCTCGATCCTGACCACGCCGGCGGCGCCGGCGCTGATTGCCGGGGTGCCGTTTCCGCCGGCGCCGGCCCTGATCTACCTCATTTTCGCCTCGGCGTGGAAAGCCCTGCCATTCATCACCCTGCTCATCCTGGCTGCGCTGCAAACCGTGTCGCATGAACTCATCGAGAGCGCCGCGATCGATGGCGCCGACAGATGGCGCACAGTGCGCTACATCACGTTTCCACTCATTCTGCCCACCTTAATTGTGGCGCTGTTTAACCTGACCCTCACCGGCGTCAACGGCGTGGGCATGGTGTTCAGTTTGACAGGAGGCGGGCCGGGCACCGCCACCGAGGTGCTTAGCTACCTGCTCTACACGATTGGCTTTGGCCGGCTGGATTTCGGACGTGCCGCAGCACTGTCAGTCTTCATGGCCATCATTAATCTAACGCTGATTCTGCTCACGTTACGCATCTCGCGCTCCGAAAAGGAGGCGTGACCCTACATCGCCATGAACTCAACCTTGTTTGCGTCCTCGCAAGTCTATCGCGCCCGTCGGCGTCTGGCGCCATGGTTGTTCAACGGCGCCATGATCGTGATTTGTTTCTTTGTGCTGATCCCGGTGCTGGTCACCATTCTCACCTCGCTGAAGGACCAGACCGACGTACAGCGCAACCCGCCGGTGCTCTTTCCGTGCGACACCTCTGACGGTCAATTCAACCTGAGCGCCTGCCGCTGGTCGGTGGAAGGCTACACGCGCATCCTAGAGCCTCGCCCAAATCCCAACGCGCTGCTGGGCTTTGAATACATCGGGCGGATGATCAGCGTCTATCTGCCGAACACACTGATCTATGCAGTTAGCGGGTCAGTGTTGGTGACTGTGCTGGCCGGCATGGCGGGCTATGTTTTCTCGCGCTATCGCTTTCGCGGCCGGCGCGCGCTGATGCTGGCCATTCTGGCCATCACCGGCATTCCACTGCTTACCAACCTGATCGCCCTGTATCGCATGGGTGTGGCCCTGCGCCAGGCATTCCCCGGCTACGAAGAACGGCTGTACGTCATTGTTGTCTATGTCGGCTTCTTTCTGCCGTTCAGCATCTGGGTGGTCAAGAGTTTCTTCGACACCATCCCGCGCGAGCTGGAGGAGGCCTCCTTCATCGACGGCTGCACACCGGTCAGCTCGCTGATCCGCATTGTTGCGCCGCTGGCGGCGCCCGGCCTGACTTCAGCGTTCCTGATGTCATTTGTCGGCATCTGGAACGAGTTCATCGCCGGCTATCTGCTGGTCGGCAAAGCCACGCTGCGCACGGCCATGTTCGGCCTGTACGACTTCATCGGCCAGTTCGTCATCGGCTATCAGGTGCTGGCCGCCGGCTGCATCATGGTGGCTGCGCCGGTCGTCATCATATTCCTGTTCTTCCGCAAGACATTCTTCCGCGCGATGGTCGAAGGGGCGCTGAAAGGTTAAGCGAGTGCAACGCTGACCTCTACTTCAATAGCGTGCGCAACAGCGTCAGGAGCGCGCCGGCCAGACAGATGGTCCCGGCGAGTTGCAGGCCGTTGATCAGCAGCAGCGTGGCGCAGATCAGCAACGCGACAAACACCAACGCCCATGTCAGCCGCGCCAGGCTATTTTCGATCCGGCGCAAGTCGCCGGTTGAGGACTCGCTCAACTGGGCGCGGATCTCCAACTGGCCGGCCAGCGCGCGCGAGAGAAACGTGTCGGCCTGCACCGGCAGTTGCACCGTCAGGCGCAACAGCCTGATCGCCTCGGCAAGCACATCTTGGGCCGATCGCTGCCCCTGTTTGCTGAAGATGCCCTCGGCAAACGGCTGGATTTCCTTCCAGGCGTTGAACGCGGGGTCGAGCGCCGTGCTCATGCCACTCAAGATATTGACTGCTCGGCCCAGATACAAAATATTCTGCGGAATCTGAAACTCCTTTAGGCCCCCCTACAGCTCCCAGCGTGTATCCCGGCCCAGATACAAAATATTCTGCGGAATCTGAAACGGCAGAGACGACAACAGGTCACGGAACTCGACGGCAAACGTGTACATCTCGTCGAACTCCACGTCCTTCAGATCAGTTGCCGTCATGCCCCAGAAGCGGTCGAACAACAGGGCGATGGCCTGCTCGATGCGGGTCGTGTCTGCGCCGGGTAGGAAGAAGCCCATGCGTTTGGCAGCCGCCGTCAGCCGGCGCGCGTCCTTCAGACTGACAGCAATGATGAACTCCTTCAGCTCCTGCATGTATTCCGGCGTGACGCGCCCCACCATGCCGAAATCCACATAGGTCAGGCGAAAGGGTGTCGGCGCGCGCCCGTCTGCTGTTTCTGGCGCATCCTCAACCGGTACATTCAGACGACGCGCCGTCTCCACATCCAGCGGTTGCACAAACAGGTTGCCGGGATGTGGGTCGGCGTGAAAGAAGCCATCCACAAAGATCTGCTGCAGGTAGGTGCTGAACAACTTGCGGGCCACAGCTTGCCGCGAGACGCCGGCGCTTTCCAGCCCGGCGTAGTCGGTGATCTTGATGTCTTCGACGTTTTCGAGCACCAGCACGCGCCGCGTGGTGTATTCATGATACGGTTTCGGCACGCGCACCTGCGGGTCGCCGGCGAAATTGCGGGCAAACAGATCCGCGTTGCGCGCCTCCTGCTCGTAGTCCAGCTCTTCCAGCACGCCGTCGGCAAATTCCTGGATCAAGGCGTCCAGATTCGCCCGCCGGCGGATCGGCCCATACAGCTTGAGCCAGCGTGCAATCGTCTTGAGCGAACGCAGGTCAACCGCGACGATCTCATCGAGAAAGGGGCGCTGCACCTTGAGCACCACACGAATGGCGCGGGGGACGCTATTTGCGCTGGGCAGTGGATGTAGTTGCGCCCGATGCGCCTGGCCGAACGAAGCCGCCGCAACCGGCTCGCGCTCGAAGTCGTCGAAGATGTTATCAACCGGCCGGCCCAGCTCGGCCGCGATGATACCGGCGATCGTGTCGTATGGTTCAGCCGGCACAGCATCCTGCAAGCCGCTCAGTTCGGCAATCACCTGCTGCGGCATGATGTCCACGCGGCTGCTCAGGAACTGGCCCAGCTTGATCCACACGCCGCCCAGGTCCACCGCCAGCATGCGAAAAGCGCGCGCCAGCTTGACGAAGCGCGCCATGCGCGTGCGCTCCACACGCGCGCGCCCAACCACGCGCACCAGAATCAACTCCCACCAGACGAAGCCGGCAATCATCTTGAAGCCGAACCACAATGCGCGCCGCGCGCGCCGCTGCAACAGGCGCGGATCGGCGTGGGCCGAAACCACCGAAGAGGGCTGGTCGTTGGACGCGCGTGGAGTGGTCATGACCGGGAGGGCAATCTACCGACGCAGTATACTGGCTGAGGCCTTACTGAACATGCACTGAGGCTCTGTAACTGGTTCGTCGTTATTTCGTGAAGAGGTGAATCCAATGGCAGAGAACAAGCCCGCAATACAGGCGCCTGGCGTGATGGGCGAATTTCAGCGCTTCCTCACCAAGTCGAATGCTATCGCACTGGCCATCGGCGTCATCATTGGCGCTGCGACGACCCAGGTGGTCAATTCGGTCGTCAACGACCTGATCAACCCAATCATCGGGGCGCTGCTGGCTAATCTCGACCTATCGCAGGTCAAGATCGTGCTAGGAACCCTTAAACAGCCGGATGGGTCGACGGTCGAGAACGCCATTCGCATCGGCAATTTCATCTCGATCCTCATCAACTTCACGATCACGATGTTTGTGGTGTTCTTCATCGCGCGGCTGGTGGCCAGACAGGTGATCGAGAAGTAGCGCCGCGAGATCAAGCGCCGGCGCGGGTGGCAGAGATATGGTCGGTCGGGTCGAAACGGCCATACGTCAGGGCCATCTCGCGCAGCCGGCCGGCCAAGTCCTCTGTGAGTTGGCCGGGCAGCAGGCGCCATTGCCAGTTCCCATGCGGCCGGCCCGGCAGATTCATGCGCGCCGCTTCGTCCAGTCCCAGAACGTCTTGCGCGGTCAGCACGATGGTGTCGGCCACCGACATCATTAACAGGCGGGCCATATCCCAGTGGATCTGCCGGCCATCCGTGCCGGTGTAGCTCAACACCTGTTTGCGCGTCGGCGCATCCAGGCTGTTGAACCAACCCACGGTGGTGTTGTTATCGTGCGTGCCGCTGTAGGCCACGCAGTTGCGGACGTAGTTGTGCGGGAGGTAGCTCGAACGGGTGTCGGCCACAAACGCGAACTGCAACACGCGCATGCCGGGGAAATGGAAGGCGTCGCGCAGCGCCTCAACCTCCGGCGTAATGACACCCAGATCCTCGGCGATGATGGGCAGGCGATAGTCCGCCGGCGCGTCGGCCGGGCGCAAGGCTTGTTCGATGGCGCGGAACAACTCAAAACCGGGGGCCTGCACCCAGCGGCCTTTGATGGCGGTCGGCTCGTCGGCCGGCACTTCCCAGTACGCCTGGAAACCGCGAAAATGATCGATGCGCACGCGATCATACAGGCTGAACGCGCTGCGGCACCGCGCAATCCACCAATCGAAGCCGCGCGCTTGCATCACCTCCCAGCGATAGAGCGGGTTGCCCCAGCGCTGGCCGGTGGGGCTGAAATAATCCGGCGGCACGCCGGCAATCACGGTTGAATTGCCGGTCTCGTCAAAGTGGAACAGGTCGCGGTTGGCCCAGGCGTCTGCGCTGTCGTAAGCGACGAAGATGGGGATATCGCCGATGATCTCGATCCCACGCGCATTGGCGCGCTGCTTGACAGCCTGCCACTGCTTGAAAAATTGATACTGCAAGTATTGCCAGGCGCGCTGTTCGTGGCTCAGTTTGGCGCGCCATGCGGCCAGCGCCGCCGGCTCGCGCCGCGCGATGTCGCGCTCCCAGGTGTTCCACACCCGTCCGCCGTGCGCATCCTTCAGCGCCATGAACAGGGCATAGTCGTCGAGCCAGGCCGCATTCGCCGTGCAAAAGGCTTCGAACGCAGCCCGGTCTTCCGCCGCCGCATGGCGCTGGAAATAGTCAAACGAACGGCGCAAGCGATCGAACTTGAATTGAATCACCGGCCCGTAGTCCACCCGTTCGGGCGGAAAAGACGGTGCATCTGCCAGGTCCGCCGGGGCGAGCGCGTTCTCCTCGACCAGCGTTTGCAGGCTGATCAGCAACGGATTACCGGCAAAAGCCGAGAAGCACTGATAGGGCGAGTCGCCGTAGCCGGTAGGGCCGAGCGGCAAGACTTGCCACAAGCGCTGGCCGGCGTCTGCCAGAAAATCAACAAACCGGTGGGCGTGCTCGCCCAGTTCGCCAATGCCGAACCGGCCCGGCAAAGAAGTGGGGTGCAACAACAGGCCGCTTGCTCTTTCCATGTTGTGGATGATAAACCAGATCGCGGCGTGGCTATAATGCCTCTTCCCGCGATGACACAAACCACACGCGATGCAATAGGCCGACGAGCGGCCCTGCAACGAACGGGCGAGATGCCCACCCAAGCCGGCCCAGACGTCAGCTCGGTCGAAACACTCGACGAAATCTGGGAGCGCCCCGGTACGCCCGGCGCGATCTGGCGCGCACTGGCCGAGGTGGCCGTGATGCTGGCAATCCTGTACGGCATCTACACGTTCTTCCTCACCGGCGCGACAATCGTGGGCGCAGTGATGGAGCCAACACTGCTCAACGGCCAGCATCTGCTGGTGAGCAAGGCAACCTACCTGCTCTCCCCGCCGCAGCGCGGCGATGTGGTGGTGTTGCGCGATCCGCTGGGATCGGGCCGCATCGTCGCCCGGCGCGTGATCGGACTGCCAGGCGAAAAGATCGAAATGCGCGGCCGGCAGGTGATTGTCAACAATCGCCCGCTCAACGAGACCTATGTCAGCACGCCACTGCTGGCCACCGAAAGCATGACTGCTGTTGTCGCGCTTCAGCTTGGCAACGACGAGGTGTACGTGCTGGCAGACAACCGCCTGTCTCTCAACGACAGCCGCACCTGGGGGCCGGTCAAGCTCGATGCAGTGGTGGGCCGCGCCTGGCTGATCTATTGGCCACCCGACAGCATCAGTGTTGTCAAACACGAACGATATGAGCAGGAGACACTTCCATGACGGATCTTGAACTGGCGCGCTACATCGACTATACCCTGTTGAAGCCGGACGCCACCCGCGCGCAGATCGAGCGCCTGTGCGCCGAGGCGCGGCAATATCACTTTGCCTCGGTGTGCGTCAATTTGTGCTGGGGCCGGCTGTGCGCTGATCTGCTGGACAAGTCGGACGTGAAGCTGTGCGCCGTGGTGGGCTTTCCGTTCGGCGCCACCACCACGCTGGCCAAAATGTTCGAGACCGAGCAGGCCATCGACGTGGGGGCGCGCGAGATCGACATGGTCATCAACATCGGCGCGCTCAAAAGCGGGCTGACCGACTTTGTGCGCGAGGACATCGCCGGCGTCGTTTCGACCTGCCACAAGAAAAGGCGCAAGGAGGCGCTGCTAAAAGTCATCATCGAGTGCGGCTTGTTGACCGACGAGGAAAAGCGGCTGGCCTGTCAATTGGCGCAGGAAGCCGGCGCCGATTTCGTCAAGACCTCCACCGGCATCAACGCGACCGGCGCGACCGTCGAGGATGTGCGACTGATGCGCGCTGTTGTCGGGCCGCAAATGGGGGTCAAGGCCGCCGGCGGTATCCGCACGCGCGAGCAGGCGCTGGCGATGATCGAGGCCGGCGCGACGCGCATCGGCACCAGCGCCGGCGTGGCAATTGTGGGCCGAGCGGCTGAGACGCCGGCGGGGTATTAAGCACTGATCCTCACACGCGCTGAACACGCGGAAGCAGAAGATTTCAGATTGACACGGCAAACACACTGTGTCAAAATGGTTCCAGATTGGAATCAGCGAGAGGAGGCTGTTCATGCCAACGATTACCGTCAAGAACATCCCCACAGACGTTTACGAACTGCTCAAGCGATCTGCTGCCGCCAATCGGCGCAGCATCAACAGCGAAATCATCATACACATTGAGCGCGGGGTTCGCGGACGCAGAGTGGATGCCGAAGCCCTGCTCCTGCGCGCGCGCCTGTTGCGCCAGAAGACCAGACGGCATCGCGTCACAGACGTCGAATTTCAAGCCGCCAAAACGACAGGCCGGCCATGATTGTGGTTGACACAAACCTGATCGGTTATTTGTTTCTGGAAAGCAGCCACTCTGCGCTGGCCGAGCAGGCCTGGCGCAAAGACAACGAGTGGGTTGCGCCCCTTCTCTGGCGCAGCGAATTCCGCAACGTCCTTGCCCACTACATCCGCAAGCGATGGCTGACAGTGGAAGAATGCAGGCAGATCATGGCGAGCGCGCTTGAACTCATGGAAGCACAGGAGTATGAAGCGGACTCGGATCAGGTGTTACGGCTTGTGGCCGAGAGCAACTGTTCAGCCTATGACTGTGAATTCATCGCAGTGGCGCAGGAGCTGAGGATTCCACTGGTCACGGTAGACAAGCAAATCCTCAGAGAGTTCCCCACCGTGGCAGTATCGCTGTCAGACTTTGCCGAACGGCAGGAATGAGGCGACTCAGAACCTATCCCAGCAGATTTAAGACGTCGGATTTCCGGAAGAAGTCCGATGCCTTATAGATAGAGTCTAAAGCAAATGCCAAATATCCTTTTTGTCCCGCTCACCGGCGCAGCCGTTTGGCGCTCACCACGCCGGTGTTCAGGCCGATCAGGTTCAGCCCGCCGAAGAAGCGCGCGTGCTCGATCTTCATGCAGCGATCCATCACCACATCTAGACCGGCTTCCACTGCCCGCCGCGCCGCCGCCTCGTTGACCACGCCCAGTTGCATCCATACCACTTTCGCGCCAACGGCGATTGCCTCTTCCACAATCGGCGGCACATCTGCCGGGTTGCGGAAGATGTCCACCACCTCGATCTCGCCCGGCCGCGCTTCGGCCAGCTTCGTCAGGGACGGGTAGCAAGGCCGGCCCAAGATCGTTTGCTCGCGCGGGTTGACCGGCATCACGTCATAGCCCTCTGCCAGCAGATAAATCGCGGCGAAATGGCTGGGCCGATACGGATTGCCGCTCAGCCCCACCATCGCAATGCGGCGATACGTCGAGAGGATTTCCAAGCGCTCGGCGGCGCTCTCGATCAGTCTAGCCATGCTTGCCCCCTGCGCCAGCAGGGCGATCAAAAATATTGCAGGCATCCGGCGAAACGACGGTCGGGATCTCGCGCCGCGCCGGCGTTGCGAAAACACGCTCACCCTGCGAGGCTTGCAATGCCTGATCCAGGTCCCAGATCAAATCCTCCACATCCTCCAGGCCGATAGACAGGCGGATCATGTCGGGCGTGATACCGCCGGCGCGCTGTTCTTCCTCGCTGAGCTGCGCGTGGGTGGTGCTGGCCGGGTGAATCACCAGCGATTTGGCGTCGCCCACATTCGCCAGATGGCTGAACAATTGCAGATGCTCGATCAACGCCCGCCCGGCCTCAAAGCCGCCCTTCACGCCGAAGGTGAACACTGCGCCGGCCCCTTTGGGCAGATACTTCTGCGCCAGCGCATAATGCGGGCTGTCAGGCAGCGAAGGATAGTTGACCCATGCCACCGCCGGATGTGCGGCCAGAAACGCTGCCACAGCGCGCGCATTGGCGACGTGGCGTTCCATGCGCAGGCCCAGCGTCTCCAGACCTTGCAGAAACAGGAATGCGTTGAATGGACTGAGTGCCGGCCCCATGTCGCGCAGCGACTCGACGCGCGCCTTCATGATCCAGGCAAAGTTGCCAAACGTTTCATAGAAGCGGATGCCGTGATAGCCCTTGCTCGGCTCGGTCAGGCCGGGGAACTTGCCGTTGTCCCAGCGGAACTTCCCGCTATCCACGATCACGCCGCCGATGCTGGTGCCATGCCCGCCGATAAACTTGGTGGCGCTATGCACCACAATGTCTGCGCCCCATTCGATGGGCCGGCACAAATACGGTGTGGCGAACGTGTTGTCCACAATCAGCGGCAACCCGTGTTCATGGGCGATATTGGCGACCGCCTCAATGTCCAGCACATCGATGCGCGGGTTACCGATCGTCTCGGCATATAGCGCGCGTGTGCGGGACGTGATGGCGCGGCGAAAGTTGTCGGGGTCGCTGCTGTCTACGAAGGTGGCCTGAATGCCCAGTTTGCGAAAGCTGATGTCGAACTGCGTATACGTGCCGCCATACAGCGTGTTGCTGGCGACGATCTCATCGCCTTCGCCCATCAGCGTAAAGATGGCGATGAACTGCGCGGCCTGACCGCTGGCCGTCGCCAGCGCGCCCACACCGCCTTCGAGCGAGGCCATGCGCTCCTCGAACGCGGCAGTGGTGGGGTTCATGATGCGCGTGTAGATGTTGCCGAAGCGCTGCAACGCGAACAGGGTGGCAGCGTGATCGGTGTCTTCGAAGACGTAGCTGGTCGTCTGGTAGATCGGCATAGCCCGCGCGCCGGTGGCCGGGTCGGGCCGTTGTCCCGCATGCAAGGCGCGGGTGTTGAAGCCGTATGCTCTATCCTGTGCCAAGGTCGCCTCCATATCGAGCAGGGGGCGCATCGGCCTGCCCTGCGGCAATGGCCGATGATTGTAACGGCTCGCCACAGCGCGCGCAATGGCAGCCGGCGCATCGGCGTATCATGCGCGCCATGCAACCACGCATCCGACCCGCCACAGTCAACGACCAGCGCGCCATTTGGGCCTGGGTCTGGCGAAGCGGCCTCAACCCCTTGAATCTGAACTGGCGCAACTTCGTGGTGGCAGAGGTCGAAGGACAACTGGCCGGCTTCGGTCAGTTGCGCCCGCATCGCGACGGCAGTCTTGAACTGGCGTCGCTGGTGGTGAGGCCGGGTTATCGCAGACAGGGCATCGGCAGCCGGATCGTGCGCGCCTTGCTGGCCGGCCAGCAAGGGAGCATCTATCTGTTCTGCGAAAGCAAGTTGCAGCCATACTACGCCCGGCTTGGCTTTCAACCCATCCCCCCGGCCATGTTGCCCCCTGCGCTGGCGCGCATGCACCGAATGGCGATCTGGCTCATGCGACTCGCCTCAGCCATCAGCCGGCGGGAGATAGGAATCGTTCCTATGCGCTGGGTATCACAGTGACCGCGGCGGCCGGCGGCGCAACATGACACCGGCCGGCGTTACAATCCGGCCTGTGCCAGTGCGTGTTGCCGAGGCGGGTCATGGCTATTCCCACATCCACTCAGGATCAGAGCGACACTCGGCCGGCGTTGCCGGCGCCTGGCCCGCTCTTTGGCCAGCAGGCCGAACTGCGCGCGCTCGCCGGCGTGTTGAGCCGGCCGGGACTGGTCACGCTGACCGGCCTGGGCGGCAGCGGCAAGACCACGCTGGCGTTGCACCTCGCGCGCGAGCTATCCGCCTCGTTCACAGGCCGCGTGTGGTGGTGCGACCTCGGCCCGCTGACCGATCCCGCGCTCGTGTCATACGCCGTGGCCGCTGCGCTGGGGCTATCGGACACGCTGGCGCCCGTCGAGGCCGCCCGGCGGGTCATCGGCGCAGCGCCGGCCTTGCTAGTGCTCGACAATTGCGAACACGTTGCGGCGGCGGCGGCCGACCTGATTCATGCGCTGATGACCGATTGCCCCGGCTTGCGTGCGCTGGCCACCAGCCTGCAACCATTGGGCGCGCCGGGCGAGCAGGTCTGGCCGCTGAGGCCACTGCCCGTTCCTGCGCTCGACGCGCCGCTGGATCAACAAGCCGAACAGCCGGCCATCGCGCTCTTTGTGTCGCGCGCCAAAGCCAGCGCGCCACGCTTCGAGCTGAACGAGCGCACCGCGCCGTTGATTGCAGCCATCTGTCGCCGGCTGGATGGCCTGCCGCTGGCGATCGAACTCGCGGCTGCGCGCGCCGGGATGCTCAGCCTGGAACAAATACTGTCTCACCTGGCCGGCAGCCTGACCCTCCTCACCGGCGCGCAGTGTTCCGCCGGCAGCGCAGCCCGCCACCACGCGCTGCGCGCCACGCTGGAATGGGGCTATCGGCTGTTGAGCGCCGAGGAGCAACAATTCTTTCGCAGTCTGTCGGTCTTTCCCGCTTCGTTCGCGCTGGAGACGGTTGCCGGCGTCGAAGGCACGCCGGAAAGTGAGTTGGTGAAGACACTGGATATGTTGTCCAGCCTGGTGAACAAGTCCCTGCTTGTCGTCGGCGAAATTCCCGCGCGTGGCACAGCGCGTTACCGCATGTTGGAGCCGGTGCGCATCTACGCCCGCGAATTGCTGGAAGCGGCGGGAGAAGGGCCGGCAACGCGAGATCGCCAGTTGCGTTGGGCCGTCTCACTGGCCGAGGGCCTGGCGTCCCAGCTCATCACGCCAGAGGCCGGCCTGGCCATCGCGCGCATCGAGGCCGAGTACGACACGCTGCGCGCGGCGCTGCGCTGGGCCATCACCTCTCGGCAGATCGAAATGGGGATGCGACTGGCAGCAGCCCTGTTTCGTTTCTGGTTCAACCGTGGCCCGTTGCGCGAAGGGCGCTCCTGGTGCGAAGAACTGCTCAACGTCCCTGCCGACACGTCTCTCGTGTCGCCGGCCATCCGCGCGCGGGTTGCCTTCACCTCCGGGCGGCTGGCCTGCCGGCAGGGCGATAATCTCACCGCTGCCAGGCGCGGCGCCGAAAGCCTGCGTCTGGCGCGCGAGGCCGGCGTGCGGGAAGACGAGGCGCGCGCCCTCGATTTGCTGGGCCTGGCCGCCCACGACGGGCACGACTTCATGCAGGCCATCGCCCATTATCGCGAGGCAATCGACCTGCGCCGCGCGCTGGGAAATAGTTGGGCCGTGGCCGTCTCGCTCAACAATCTGGGGCTGGTGCATTTCGAGTGCGGCGATTACGACGAAGCGGCCGCCTGTTTCACCGCCGCGTTAGACTCGGCAGCCCAGGCCGGCGCGGACCTTATCCCCGCCCATGAAAATCTGGCCGAGGTCGAGGCAGCGCGCGGCGACATCCTGAGAGCGGCCAGTCATGCCCGGCGCGGCCTGGCGCTGGCGCAGGCCGCCGGCGATCAACATTCGCTGGCCGGCGCGCGCCGCATGTTGGGCGTGATTGCCCGGCTGCAAGGCCATCTGGATGAAGCCGCATCGTTGGCGCAGGCAGCTCTGGATGCCTTTCTTACGCTCGACTCGCCAACCAACGTGGGCGACGCCCAGCGGGACGTGGGTGATGTGCGCATGCAGCGCGGCGAGATGAGGCCGGCGCAGGAGGCGTACTCGGCGGCGTTGGAGGCGCACCAAAAGGTCGGCTACCTGCGCGGCATGGTCGAAGCGCAAAGCCGGCTGGCACTGCTCAGCGCCGCGCGCGACGCAACCACCCTCGCTCTGAGTCAGGCGCGCGAAGTGATTGCGCCGCTGCTCGACCTGCTCGAACAGCGCAGAGCCACCTTCCGCCGCAGTTTGATCGAAGCAGTGGAGGCTGCCGGCCTGGCGCTGGCAGCGTCCGCGCCGGATCAGGCCGGGCAGTGGCTGGCGACGGCGACGACGGAGCGCGCCCGACTGAAGCTGCCTCGAATGCCGCCCTGGCGCGAGATCATCGAAGCAGCGTGCAGCAAAGCCATTGCCCCAGCGACTCCCCTCACGCTGGAAGCGGCTGCCCGGCAAATTCTGGCAATACCCGCCGTCACGTCGCAAAGGAACGCCCAGCCGATCGTCTCCACAACCGGCGAACCGCGCATCCGCGTTCGCGCGCTGGGTCGGGCAGAGGTGCTGGTGGCCGGCCAGCCGGTCAAAGCGTCGGCCTGGGTCTATCACAAAGCGCGCGAGTTATGCTTTTACCTGCTCGACCGGCCGCCGACGAGCAAAGCGCAGATCGGCCTCGACCTGTGGCCGGAGGCGTCGTCGGCCCAACTGCGCAACTATTTGCACCGCAGCCTGCACTTCATCCGCAAAGTGCTGGGCGACCCCGACGCGGTACAGTTCGAGCGCGGACAGTACAGTATCAGGCCGGGGCCAGACCTGTGGTACGACGTGGCTGAGTTCGAGGCCGGCCTGCGACGCGCTGCGGCGCTGGGGTCGGTCACCACGGCAAGCGCCGAGCGCCGCGCCGAGATGGGCGAGCTGCTGCAAGCGGCAATTGCACTGTGGGACGGCGAGTTTCTGGCCGATCTGGACGCCGGAGAGTGGGCTGTTTTGCGGCGTGAAGAATTGTGCCAGTCTTATCTGCGCGCCCTGATCGATCTGGGACAACTGCACGGGCTTGAAGCGCGCTATGCCGAAGCCATCGCCATCTGGCAGCGCGCGCTGACGGTTGACCCCTACCTCGAGCTGGCCCAGCGCGAGTTGATGCGCTGCCTGGCCCGACAGGGCGAGATAGCCGCCGCGCTGAGCAAATACGAGCGCCTGCGCGAACTCCTGGCCGCCGAACTGGATGCCTCTCCCTCCCATGAAACCACCGCGCTCTACGAACGCATCCGGCGCGGTGACGACGTGTAAGCGTTTGTGTAAGCGCCCCCCCTGTACCCTGCCACCTGATCAGTCGAGACAGGGCTTTGACGCTGTGAGTTTTGGGTTGGCTTTCTGGAGGTATGGATGGGTTGGGTGGATTGGATCCCGCGAGGGCGCATGGCGGCATTGGCAGCCACCTTTACGCTTCTGACTGCATGTGGGGGCGGCTCGCCAACAACGCTGGCGCCGGTCACGCTGGCGCCGGTCACGCTGGCGCCGTTGACGCTTCCCCCTGAGCTGGCCGGCCTCGACCTGTGCGCCGCAATCCCCCCGGCTGCGTTGGAAGCCGTGTTGGGGCGCAAGCTGGTCAGCGCGCCGGCCGGGTTTGAATATCCCGACGCGCCCGGCAGCGCCGGCTGTCAATACGACGCCGGGCAGGATTCGCAAGGCAACGCGCTATTTGCCTACGTCGCCCTCGCTGCACCCGATACGTATGACCGACAACCACGCTACCAGGATCAATCGGTTAGCGGGATTGGGGATGCCGCCTACTTCAACAACGGCGCCGACGCGCGTCAACTGTGGGTCAGGCTGGACAAAGTGGCGCTGGTGGTCGCTATTGGCGATGTGCCCAACGAGACCGGCCTGAAACAACTCGCCGTCTTACTGGTGGATGCCATCCGCGCCGGCGAGCACTGACATGCCATTTCGTCATCAACCCGTTCAACTGGAGACGTTCATCGTGCGCATCTGGCGCGAGGCCAGTGGATCCGCATGGCGCGGCAAGATCATTCATTTACCCGACCGCGCCACGCGGGACTTTGGGACGCTGGCGCAGGCCGGCGCATTCATCGCGCTCTATGCGCCGGGTGTCGATCAGTCAGTCGAGGCATTCACAGACAGCGAGGGCACAGCGGACTCCGTCCACGCGGACTGCGTCCGCGATGATGCTTCTGGCGACCCGACTGAATGAGAACCTGTAAATGAGACTCTGTATCTGTTTTATCCGAAACAATTCCCTGGTCACGCAGGGGGGAAGCATTCAGGTTCTCTTTGTGTGCTTCGTTTCTTTGTGGTTCGGTCAAAACCGACAGCGCCGGGCCATGCGTCTGGATGATTGCACAAGAGGGATGTGATATGGAACGACCGAGGCAAACACACAACGGCAGCACAGGACACCTTGTCACACGTGGGGTCATCGCGCTGGCGATGCTGATCAGCGCGATGGCGAGTCCTTCGCTCAACCATCGGGCGACTGCCGCCAGCAACGGGCCGGTGACGCCGCGCGCGTTCTTCCCGATCGTGATGAACCACTACCCGCTGATCAATCGCTACGGGGTGGGCTACGCCACGGCGACCGACCGCACGCTGATCCGCTGGTTCTGGTCGCCGGCCAGCGAGCCGGCCTTCCGCGTGTATCGTCGCGCCGGCAGCGCGCCTGAAGTGTTGGTGGCCACCGTCGTCTCGGTGACCAATTCATCGCAGGCAATCAACATCCTGAATACGACGGAGCCGCGCTATCCCAACCTGTACACGCGCATCATCTCCGACTATGCCGCGCTGGGCATCACCAATATCCCTTCGCTGTTGAGCGTGCTGCGGGCGAACAAGCTGGGCGCGCAACAACTGGGCAACGACTACTACCCGGTGGCGTTGGTGATCGGCTGGGGGTATCTGGACACGGCCATTACCCCCGGCACGGTGTACACCTATCGCGTGGAAGCGGCGCTGGGCAGCGAGATCACCCCGCTGGGCAGTGTGTCGCTGCGAGCCGGCCAATTGACGCCGCTCGATGCGCCAACCAATCTGACCGCCCTGGATCTGGGCGACACCAGCGCGCACGTGCGCCCCAAAGACGGCGACTGGGGCACGGCGCAACAGAACCGGCGCTTCCACCAGACAACCTACCTGCGCTGGAACATCGCGCCGCCCACCAGTACCGCCTCGATCAACGGCATGTGGGTCGCCGGCTACGACATCTACCGCGCGCCGGTCACCGCGCCGACTGCGCTGGCACAGGTCAACGGCGTCAAGCCGGTGCAGCCGCTCACGGTCACGATCCCGCTCTCCGACACGCCGCCGATCACGACCACGTTGGCCTACGAAAAGGTGAGTTACTACTACGCCGACACCGCGCCGGCTGTGGGGGAATGGGTATATCGCGTCGCGCCACGCGACTTGCTGGGGCAGGTGCGGCAATGGCCGGCCGACGCGGCCCAGTTCAGCGCGCCGCTCACCGCCCGCGCGCGCGACTTTTACCCGCCGGAGCCGCCGCGCAACGTCACCGCCACCCTCACGGCCACCCTCCCGCTTTCGACTGTGGTGGTGTCGTGGGACATCACGCCCACTGCCGATCTGAGCGGCTTTGTGGTGTATCGCTCGTTCAGCATCTCGGTCACGCAGCAGGCCGGCTGCGCCGACGAAAACGTGTGCTGGCGCGCCGTGTTCACCGGCACCGCCTCGGTGCGCGCGTGGAACGACCCCGACACCACGCTGGAGCGCGTGCGCTGGTATCGCGTGCAGGCGTTCGATCAGGACGGCAACCGCAGCGGTTTCAGCGCGCCGGCCCAGGCCGTGATCCATGACTTGACGCCACCCGGCCCGCCTACTGTGATCGTGCACTCGTGCGACGCCTTTGGCGGGCCGCAGGACGGCTACTGCATCAACGCAACATCGCCCAGCACCGACACGACACGCTACCGCATCGCCTGCCGCTTTGCCCCCGGCGGCGAGTTGTTGCCAATGGCCGAGATCACCAGCGTGAACAACTTCAAGCTGGAAAGCGTGTACCGCCCGCCGCTGCCCTTGCAGAGCGTCAGTTGCGAAATGCGCGCCGCCGACGCGCACGGCAACCTAAGCGACCCTGCGCCGTTCAGCGTGCCGTGGATGATCCCCATCCGCCCGCCCGTTGCGCCAACGCCGATCATCACCAGCATCGACACGGCGCTGGGCGGCGTGAAGGGCTACAGCGCCCGGCTGCTGTGGGATGCGAGCGAGGCCGGCGGGGTCACCGGCTTTCGCATCAGCCGCGAGGCCATTCTGCGGCCCAATGGCACAGCCGGCGGCGTGGACGTGTTCGATGTCTCCAATCCCGCCGCGCGCATTTACACCGACACCACCATTGATCCGCAAACCGTGTATGTGTACACCGTCACTGCGCTGACGCCGCCTGGCTTCCCCTTCAACGGCGTCACGGCGTCGTCATCGCCGCGCACGTTCAAGGCAGTGGTCAACGGGCAACGCCCGATCACCGAAGTGGGTTGGGTGGGCCTGACGTGGCAGGCCGGCCAGGGCGCATCTCTGCATTGGGACCCGGTGGATGACCGCCCGCGCGCGTGGGCGGTCTTCCGCAGCGTGCATCGCGACAGCGACTACATCCAGCTTACGCCGATTGTGATGAGCGGGCCGGCGTATGAGGACGCCGCCGCGCAGCACGATCGCTACTGGTATGTGGCAGTTGAATTCAACCCACGCACCGGCGAGCCGATCCGCTACACACGCCCGCGCAGCGCCGCATACGGCGAATCGCCGACGCTTGTCCAGACAACAGACGACGATAGCCAATCGTCAATTGCCAGTCCGCTATCGTCACTCCTCAGACAATCCCAAATCCAAAATCCCAAATCCCAAACCCAAAATGTCGCCACATGTTCCCCCGTTTCATTCAGCCCCGGCGAGCCGTTGCGCTTTGGCGAGGGGTTCGAGGTGGTCTCGGTCACGCTGACCGTCAGCAACCCGGCCGGCCTGATCGGCTTTGGGTATCTGCGCCTGACGCCGCCGGGTAATGTGATCTACTGGCCGGTCAATTTCGGCAGCTCCGCCCACCCTGTGACGGTGGGCGACGCGCAGAACCACGTCTGCACGGGCCAGCTCGACGTGATGCTCATGCCCACGCCGGTGCAGTATCCGGGTGGTCTGAACTACCGAGTGCACCAGATCAGCGCCAAACCCTGGTTCAGCCAGCCGAATGCCGACACCGGCGAGGTATGGATTGAGCTGCCAGACACACTGCGGCTGGCCGGCAACAGCGGCACAGAGAGCGACTGGTGGCCGTATCTCAGCGTGCAACTGCGCGGCGATTTGTCCTTCAGCATGACCTCGCCGCTGCCGCCCTCGATACAGAACTGCGCCGCGCCGTTCTTCTCGTTCAATCTGGAGACGCTGCCGGCCTCGGTCGTGCCGCTGGGCACGCTGACGATGGATCAATACGGCATCACGGCCACCGAGAGCTGCCTGCGTTATCTGGATCGCTACACCGGCATCCCCACACCGCGCGCATCCGCGCTGGCCGACAGCAACGAGGGCTACCTGCGCGGGGGGTACACCGGCGGGAGTGTGAGCGTCGAAGCCGACGGCCTGCGCGGGTACTTCACCACCACCGGCCTGCTGGGGTGGACGGCCAGCTACCCATTCGGGTTCCAGCTCAGCGCCACCGGCGGAGCGATTGGCATCAGCGGCACGCGCATCGTGTCAGGCCAACTGGGCGGCGGCAGCGCCACAATCGGCTATCACACCGGCATCACCACAGCGTCGCCGGTCGTGTTGAACGGCAACTTCATCAGCCTGACGCTCGACCCCGGCGGGGCGGCCTACGGCGTGTGGAACACCGGGCAGGATGTGGCGTGGTTGCAGAACGGCTTTCGCCTGTTCGCCGGCGAATGGGAGTTGTACCTGGGACGCCTGACCAGCGCCGGCTGGCCGCATCTGGAGATGTGGGCCACGCGACCCGGCGATACGCGCGATGTAGGGCTGGCGCAGCCGGCTGAGATCGAGGCCGGGCTGAACCGCCGGCTCGCCAATACCCAGCTCTTCTACAGCAATTGCAGCGGCCCCTCGGCCACTTTCAACGCGGCAGTGAACACCTACGCGCGCCGGGGCGGGCTGAGCCAGCGCCAGAAGGCCAAACTCCTCGCGCCTGTGCCGATGCCCATTCACGGCTACGACGCCAGCCTCGACAACATGGAACTGGAATGGCTGGATAACTTCGTGTTCGACCGCAACGCCACCGCCGATCTGCGCCTGCCGTTCCCGCCCAGCGTGACATTGCGGCTGGTCAACCTGTGGTTCAACCAGAACACCGGCTGCATCGACGGCGGCACGGTTCCGCCCGGCCAGGCCGGCAAAACGCTGCGCTACTGGGAATTAGGCGCGCGCTTCCGCAGCGCCGAGTTTCGCGCCCAACCCTCCGGCTGGACGCAGCAAGGCCCGTATCACGACGCCATGTTGTGGGCGCAGACGGCCATCAGCCTGCCGCACGTCAGCCCGCCGGGCGCAACGCAGCCGGCAGCGGTCAACGTGGACATCTCGTTCTACCCGAACGGCGATTTCTACTCGGCCACCCTGCTGTACGACCGGGCCGACTTCACCTTCGACGGCTTTCCGTTCCTGATCGAGGGCTTCCAGTTGAACAACACGGCGCGCTGGGATCCGTGGGTATTCCCCGTCTTTTATCCGGGTGGCGCAGGGCCAATCTGGGAGCCGGCGGCGAACACAACCGCGCCGCCCACGAACAACTGGAACCAGCGCGGCTTCGTGGAGTTGAAGGGCGCATTGATCGCGCCGTACTTCGGGCCGCTGAAGGGGCCGGCCGGCCGGCCACGCCCCAACCTGTTCGTGCTGGGTTGGAATAACTACGTCGGCTTCAGCGACACGGTGCGCGCCGAGAAGGTGTGGGTAGACCTGAACGTGGTCAAGCTGGTGTGGGACTACGACCGGCTGGTGTACGCGCAGCATCCCTCCAGCGGGCGCGGCATGTTCGCCGGCTTCGAGAATTACAAGCTGGTGCCGGATGGGGTGATCCCGCCGCTGCCGGGCGAGGCGCAAGTGCTGAACCTCGATACCGGCGTGGTGATCGAGCCGGACCGGCTGGGGGTGTATCTGGGACAGGCAGCCGGCATCGCGCTGTATCGCGCACTGGCCGAGCAGACCGCCCTGCCTTTGGGGTCGCCGCCCTCCGCCCCCACGCTGACGGCCTGGGGCGGCAAGCTGGCGCTGCTGAACGTGACCAGCTACACCCAGTTACTCAACAACGTGTGGAGCCTGTACGGCGCGCGCACGTACCTCGACACGATGGCCGTGCTGAACGATTACGAGGACGCGCCGGCCACCAGCCTGCCCGACACAGAACAGTTCGGCGGGGGCAGCATGGGGCAGATGAGTAGCTGGGGCCTGTTCTTCCGCCGGCTGCGCGGGCTGGTGGAGATGACGGGCAGCGGGCCGGCGGCGCAGTTCGAGCGTTTCCAGCTAAGCCTGTTGTTCCGCTGGCAGCCGGACGGCGACAAGCACCCGCGCCTGCTGGCCGAACGCATCAGCCTGGAGATCAACCGGCACGGCGACTTCATCCTGATCGGCAAGAACATCCAGAGCACGATGGTGGAAGACTTCATCAAACGCATGGATGTCTCGTTCCGTATCAACCCCATCCTGCCACAGTTCGAGGGCGGCTTCACCGGCTACGAGCTGCTTTCCAAAGCCAACCCGCGCATCGACCTGTTGACGGTGGTGGTGGGCGTGGGGGCGGAGGTGAATTACATCGGCGGCGAGTTCGAGGGCGTGGCCGACACCAACCCCGGCGGCAGCAAGATCCGCCTGGGCGGCAGCCTGCTGGTCGGCGTCATCAAGCCAAACAGCCCGGTGCTGCAAACGCACTTCAAGGATTTGATGAGCAAGCTGTCGGAGATACCGGGCAGCGGCAATCAAACCTTCACCGGCTTCTACCTGCGCGCGCACGGCCAGGTGCCCGTGTACGGGGTGAACTGCCTGTTGCAGGTGACGGTGGGGGCCGAGGTGGCCGGCTGGTACTGGTCGATCGACAACGGCCAGGGTGACGCCTGGGGCGGCAAGTTGCGCGGCTACGCCTTCGGCAGTTTCATCTGCCTGGTCAGCATTCGTGGCGATATCACGCTGCAATACTGGCAACAGACGTTCAGCGGCCAAACCGTGCGCAAGTTCGAGGGCACGGGCTGGGTGGCCGGCGGGCTGGGCTTCTGCAACAGCGACGACTGGAAGAGCTGGGAGACGCGCTGGTGGGATCAGCCGTTCTGCTGGACGGCTGGCGCGTATCTGCAAATCCGCTACGACGAGGGCACCGCCAACGACGGCTGGAAAGTGAACTATTCGGTGGAACTGGAGTAGGAGCGACCTCACCCCCAAATCCCCTCTCATTCGAGGAGAGGGGGCCGGGCAGGGGTCGCTTGGCTGAACTATACTTCTGGCCATGCTCACACGGACAGCGTTGCGGCAGGCGATCAGCCAGTCCTTCAGCATCGAAGAACTGGAGATCCTGTGCGCCGACCTGGGGATCGACCCGGAGTCCATTCCAGGCCGCGACAGCGGCAAGGACTACTGGATCACCCAGATTCTGGCGCACTTTCAGCGCCGCAAGCAGATGCCGGCGTTGCTGGCTGCTCTGCAGGAGCGCCGGCCCGATGTGGCCTGGGACGCGCCACCGGCTGCCCCCGCCGCGCCGTGGTGGGACAGCCTTCAAACCGCCGAATTGCCGGCGGCGCGGGGCGACGCGCAGGGCGACGCGCAGGGCGACGTGCAGGGCGACATGATCGTGGCAAACATCAGCAACTCCAGCGGCGTGGCTGTCGGCAAGAACATCGCCCTCAACCTCGGCGCGCCGACGCCAGACGACAAGCAGGCGGCCGTGGGGCGCGTGATAAGCAAAGCTGGTGATGCCGCCCTGCTATGGGCCAGGCAGCGCTTCGGGGCATGAATGGCTGACCAACCACCTGCCTCCTCTACACCGCCCCCCCTCCGCACCCACGTCCCCACCGCCTGACAAGAACCCGCTCAAGCGCCTGGCGCACTTGATGCGCGACGCGCGCAGCGGCGGCGATGTGATTGCCGCAAACGTCGAGAACTCGCAGGATGTCATCGTCGGCAAGAACATTCTGAAGATTCGCATCGGCACGCTGGTGGCGCCGGCCACGCCGGTGCTGATCGGCGTGCTTGTGTTCATCGCGCTGGCGGCGGTGGCGAGTTACATCGCCTTCGTGCCAGCCCGCATGCCGACCAGCGACTTCTCGCCCTACTTCAACGTGGTGGTGGCCGAGTTCGGCCAGCTCGACGCGCAGGGGCGCGCACAGCCCTCGCCAGCCGGCCAGGACCTCAGCGACTCGGTATATCGCGCCCTGCGCGACGAGTTCTCCACGTACTCGGAGCTGAAGGATCTGTTCAACCCATTGGTGTGGCACGGCGGCCCCGGCCTCGACAAACGAGCCAGCATTGGGCGCGTGTCGAACATCACCGAGGCCAGAGCGCTGGCCGAAAGCCTGGGCGCCAACGTGGTGGTGTTCGGCAATTTCGGGGCGCAAGGTTCGGCCGGCAGCTTCACGCCAGAGTTCTACATTGCGCCCATCCGCAACGTAGCCGACGATCTGGTGGGTGCGCACCGCCTGGGCGCGCCGATTCAGCGCGCCGGCCTGGGTCTGAAAGCCGAGCTGATCGACCGACAGAAGCTGATGGCCAAATTCACCCTGGGCCTGATGTACGACTTGAGCGGATTGCCGGATCGCGCGTTGAACATGCTGACCAGCGATGCAGATCTCGCGCGCTGGCCCGACGATCCCAGCAAGGCCGTGCTGCTTCTCTTCATCGGCCGGCAGCACCTGTACTTGAGGCAGCCCGACGATGCCCAGCGCGCATTTGAGGAAGCATTGCGCCGTGACCCCGCTTACCTGCGCGCGCATCTTGGCCTGGGCGACGCCCACTATCAACGGGTGGCCATGCTGCCGGCCGATCAACGCCTCGACAGCCCGGAGTTGGATCAGGCCATCGGCGAGTATCAATTCGTGTTCGAGCGCGCAGCGCAGGCTGTGGATGCGCCTCTGCTGGCATTGAGCGCGCGCTTGAGCCTGGGCTATGGCCGGGCTTTGAAAGGCGGGGCGCTCTATCAGCGCGATCATCTGGAGCCGGCAGAGACGGAGCTGCTGGCCGCGGTGGATTTGCTCAGCGGCGCGCTGGATGCACTGGCCGGGCAATACCGCCGGCTGGGTCAGGCTTACGAAGCGATTGGCCGATCGTACATTCAACTGGCCGATATCGCCGACGCGCGCGGCGACACAGCCGAGGGCAAGCGGCGGTATGATGCAGCCAGGTCGGCGCTTCAAAGCTGTCAGGCGCAAGGCGAACAAGGCCGGGGCCTCACCGACGAATTCCTCGTCAACAACATCGTTCTCGCTGTCTGTGTGCCCAATCTCGACACGGTCAATCAAGCCCTGAGCAGCCGTTGAGACGGCGCACGGTAGTGCGTATTGCGTTCTGTAGTCTGTATTCTGGCTTCCGTGCTCTGTGGAGGTTGTGATGAAAATCGGGCGTGTATTGATCGTCTGCGCGTCGATGGGGGTGACGTTTGGCGTATTGGCGGCCCTGGTGGCTGCGCGGGCTTCTGAGGAGCCGGCGAGGACACTGAGCGCGCAGGCAACCACGACTCGGACATCTGCTGCCACGGTAATCACCCCCACCGCGACCCTCACCGGCACAGTTGGCAGCCGGCCCAAGGTGGTGGTGGAAACCTCGCCCTATGGCGATATCGGCACCGGCAATATCGAGGTCATCCTGCTCGACCCGAACGTGACACCGCGCGGCATGCCGGCCATTGCGACAAGGGCATCTGCTTTGTGGCCGGCCCGTTCAGGCCAGGTGTGGTGAACGGCGAGCTGATGTCGTGGAACACGCGAACAGTGCCGAACGGGCAGTACGTGCTGCGCGTCGTCGTGGTCGGCCAGAACGGGGCCATTTTCCGCCAGATTGCGCGCATCCGGGTCAACATCGCCAATTGACGGCTGGCTATAATGGTCAAAACGTCGCGCTGGCAGGCCGGCAGCCGCCGGGCGCCAGGTTCTGATGAGGAATACGGCAATGGCTGATTTGTTCGCTAAGATCGCAACTGACCCCTCGATGCAGGCTGTCCGCATGGGCAAAGAGACCGGCATCTATCCCTACTTCAAACCGCTCTCCGAAACCGAAGGCACCGAAGTCGTCATTGACGGGCGCCGAATGATCATGATCGGCTCCAACAACTATCTGGGGCTAACCACACATCCGAAAGTGCGCGAGGCCGCCATCGAGGCAACCCGCAAATACGGCACGTCGTGCACCGGCAGCCGCTTTCTGAACGGCACGCTCGAATTACACAAAGAACTGGAGCGCCGGCTGGCCCGCTTCATGGGCAAACAAGCCGCCATCGTGTTTAGCACCGGTTACCAGAGCAACCTGGGCGCCATCACCGCGCTACTGGAAAAAGACGACCTTGCCATCTGCGACAAAGAGATCCACGCCTCGCTGGTGGATGCGGTGAAGATGGCCGGCTGCCAGATGAAGCGCTTCCGCCACAACGATATGAACGATCTGGAGCGCGTGCTGAAAGAGAACAAAGATGCCGCCAAGATGGTGATTGTTGATGGCGTGTACTCGATGGGCGGCGACCTGGCCCGCGTGCCAGAGATTGCCGAGTTGTGCCGCAAGTACGGCGCGCGCTTCTTCGTGGACGACGCGCATGGCCTAGGCGTGATGGGGCCGGGCGGGCGCGGCACAGCCATACACTTCGGCTGCGTCGATCAAGTCGATCTCATCATGGGCACATTCAGCAAGTCATTTGCTTCGCTGGGCGGGGTGATCGCCGGCGATCAGGACGTGATCGACTTCATCCAGCATCACGCGCGCTCGTTCATCTTCAGCGCCTCGATGCCGCCGGCCAACGCAGCCGCCGTGCTGGCCTGTCTCGACATCATCGAGGCCGATCCCAGCTACGTCGAGCGGGTGCACACCCAGTCAGCCAAGGTGCGCAAGGCGCTGCGGGAAATGGGCTACAACTGCGGTGAGAGCGTCACCCCAATCATCCCGGTCATCATCGGCAGCGAGATGTACACCGTGGCAGCCTGGCAATCCTTCTTCGAGTATGGCATCTACACCAACCCGGTGCTGCCGCCCGGCGTGCCGCCCAACAAGAGCCTACTGCGCACCAGCTACATGGCTACCCACACCGATGAACAAATCGAAAAGATCATCGCCGGCTTCTATGAGGTGGGCGCGCGCATCGGCCTGATCCAAGAGAGAGAAACGGTTGCCGCCTAGATCTGGGCGGAGCTTGCCAAACATACACACCCAGGGGTTGAGGCATCACACCTCAGCCCCTGGGTGATTTTTCAGCGCAGCACAGGCCGGCATCTGCCTGCGGGGCCCATTTGTCCACATCATCCACAGACTCGCCTGTCCACAGGACGTGGATAGCATCCGACAGATTGTTACCCCAACCCCACATTTTCCGTCTGTGAATCCGCGTGCAAGATATGGGATATGTCGGCGCTCACATGGGATAAACAGGGGGGATGATCGGCGCCGGCGCGCGCGGCCACATATACGAGACCGTCACCCCAACATCCCCGCATATGGCGCACCTGGCCGGTTATCCACATCATCCACTGCCCTACTACGACGGCGACAGAAAACAAATCATGCTGAAACAGGCGCTGAAGTGTGAGAAACAGACGTCGGCACAGGACAGGCATTCGAGAGTGTTACAACCATGACTGTCTCGCAACGTGCAGTAGCCAGCGCCAGGGCGTCACGCAGTGCATCCCACACGACTTGTGATTCGCCGGCGATGATGGTGCTCATCGCGCCCGGCCATACACTCAGCCCACGCTGCTGCCACAGATCAATTGCGTCTTCTATCACGCTGTCGAGATGTTCTGGTCGCAAAGGATACAGGCTGACCTGGGCGGAAATATCAGACAGACTCATCGATTTTAGATTTCAGAAAAGGCAACGCGCAGCCCGATGAAGCCACCGAACGGCAGCCGCGAGATGCGCTGTTCGAGGCGGCCCGGCAACAACGTGGTGGCCCATTCGATTCCGGCGATTGGCCGGTCGCAGCTTTCACGAGCCAGCCGGCTCAGCTCAAACGGCGTGTAGAAATGCGCAGCCTGCCACACCGCCAGCCCCGATCGTTTGCGCTGCCAGCCCATCACGCTCCAGGCATTCAAAACGCCCAGCACAACACCGCGCCGCGCCACCCGCGCTGCTTCGCACAACGCGCGCGCCGGGTCGGGCATGAACTCCAGCGATGTGATCATCAGCGCCACGTCGAAAGCGGCATCGGCAAAGGGCAGGCCGGCTGAGTGCGCGCGTACATAGGCCGGCCCGCCCCGTCGAGTTGCTTCGCTTAGCATGAGGGCAGCCACATCCACGCCGACAGCCTGCCAGCCCAGGGAGGCCAGCCAGCGCGTGAAATGGCCGGTGCCACAGCCGATCTCAATTGCCGTGCCGGGCGGCCCCAACTTGGCCAGCCAGCGTCCCAGCAGCCGCCGCTCGGCCTGATCTGCGCCGGCCCCCTCGGTCTCGTACCAGCTTTCGTAGCCGCCGGCAACTGCGGCGTCATCGAACGGGTTGAAAGACATCGGACATCCCAAGGTGTGTTGGTTACGCGCTGCGTGTTCTGTTGTCTGTGTTTTGACTTCTGTCTTCTCCTACGGCAGGAAGGCGTTGCTGAACGCCTTGTCAACATCCATGTCACCGCTCAGGATGCCGGCGCGTTTCGAGAAGTCCGCGAATGTCCGCCAGGTCTCGCGCTTCTGCTCACCCCAACGGCCGGCCTCGGCCTGATAGCGCGGCGCAAGCCAGCGGGCGCTGGCCCGCACGATGTCGGCGCTGGTTTGCAGTTCCGGCACCTGCTCCAACAGGATCGTCGCCGCCTCGTCTGGATTGCGGATGGCAAAGTCATAGCCGCGCGCAGTGGCGCGCAGGAAACGCTGCACCAGATTGGGGTTTTCGGCGATGAGCGATTCGCTGGTGATGATGAGCGGCGTGTAGTAATCTGGCACGCAGTCTGCGTGGTCGCTGAGCATGATGACGTTGTACGGTGCGCCGGTCACCTCGGCTGCTATGCCGTCCCAGGCATAGAAAATCCAGGCAAAGTCGATCTCGCGGCCCAGCATGGCCCGGTAATCGCTGGTGGGGCCAAGCTGGATCGTCTGGATCGTGCCGGCGTCGGCCCCATCACACTTCAGCAAAGCGTCCAGGAATGGCTGCTCGAATGGCAGTCCAAAGGCTCCATAACGCTTGCCGGCCAGATCAGCCGGGCGCTGAATGCCGGCGTCTTTCACGCTAGCAAAGCCCGACGTGTTGTGTTGGATGATGGCCGCAATCGACACAATCGGCAGGTTCTGGCTGCGGTCAATCACCACTTGCTCTTGCGAAGACACGCCAAACAGCGCCTGGCGCTCGGCGACGACCTGATTGGGTACGACGGTGGCGCCGGGTTGTTGAATGTCGAGTGCGATGCCTTCCTCCTGGTACCACCCTTTGGCCAGCGCGACATAGAACCCGGTGTGATTGGTGTTGGGCGTCCAGTCGAGCATCAACGTCACTTTTTGTGGAGCAGGGGCCGGGGTGTTGGCCGGCGTCGCAGGTTGAGGCGCGCGGCACGCAGCGATCAGCGCCGCCGCGCCGCCCAGCAAAAAGAGTCGTCTTGGCAGTTTCATACACAACTTCTCCTTTCGATCAAGTGTTTGAAAATGGATTGCGACATCAAATAAGAAACAAGTGCACACCTCTGCACACATCACGCTGGCTTGCGATAGTGCCAGCGGGTCAGACGGCGCTCGAAGAGCAGCACGATCGCAAACAGTGCGAGGGTGAGCACAGACACGGCGATGATGCCGGCGAAGGCCTGCGCGGTCTGGCCGGCGCTGAAGGAGCGCAACATGAATACGCCCAGCCCTTTGGGCGCAGCGATCCACTCGCCCAGCACTGCGCCGATCACGCAATAGGTGACGGCCACTTTCAGCCCGCTGAAGAAGGCCGGCAAGGCAGCCGGCAGTTTGGCCTTTTGCAATACTTGCCAGCGCGTCGCCCCAAACACGCGCAGCATGTCCACCAGCGTGGCGCTCGTGCTGCGCAACCCGTCGCTCAGGTTGACGGTCACGGGAAAGAAGCACACCAGCGCCACCACAATCACCTTGGGCAGGATGCCCAGACCGAACAGGATGACCAGCAATGGCGCAATGGCAATCGTGGGCACGGTCTGCGATATGACCAGCAGCGGATATACCGCGCGCTGGGCCAGCGGCCACGCCTCCATGAGAAAGGCAAACGCCGCGCCCACCGCGACTGCCAGCGCCAGCCCGATCAAGGCAACTTGCAGGGTAGCGCCGGCGTGGTCGGCAATCAAGGGCAATTGGCCCAGCCCAACCTGAACAATGCGCGACGGGGACGGCAATTGGATCTCGCGCAGCCCCGACACGCGCACGCCGATTTCCCACGCTATAAGAATTGCGCCGGCCAACGTGAGCACAGGCAGAACGCGCTGCCCAGGGGCAGGGTGGACTGCGATTGAATTCGCTATGACGTTGTGGCGTGCACGCATAGCAGCCGGCCCTCTCGAATCGTCACGCTGGCGCGCTGCCCCAGCATGACATTGCTCACGCCGCGCGCCGGGCCAAAGATAAGCGACTCGTCGCGCAGCGGGTATTCAAGCCCCTCGGTGCGCACGCCGTGCGCATCGCCGCCGAAGGGAATCAGAGACACGATATCTCCGGGCGCGCCACGCAGATCGGCCGGCTGATCGGGTGTGATCAGAAAGGTCTGTTCGTTGCCGGCGGCAATCCACGCGCGCGCGCCGGCCAGCACCGGCATGGCCAGCAGCATCACATTGGCGACAGTCTGGTCGAGCCGGCCGCCCAACGCGCCCAGGATCACGATTTCGGCCGGCTCATCATCGGGCGCGACTGCGCCGGCCGGTGAAGCAATCGCATAGGTCAGCGCCAGTTCCAGGTCTGTTTCGTCTTTGTGGGTGGGGTAGCGCTGTAACGCCGCACCATGTTGCGCGAGATGTTGCAGATGCTCGTCGGTGAGCGAATCAAAGTCGCCGATGACGACCTGCGGTGTCAGACCCAGGGCCATGGCAGCGCGCGCGCCACCGTCGGCGCAGATGAGTCGGTCGCCGGGGCGCAGCCAGCGCTGCACATCGCCGGGTGTGGGCGCATCGCCGTTTGCAATGATGACCGTTCGCATAAAAAAAACCGCCTTCTGCGGGTTGCCCGCGTAAGGCGGTCGAAAATAACGGCAATGGCGCGTTCCCTACGCTGGCATGACCCAGATCAGGTTCAAGGGTCGGCGCGGCGCGGGGAACCCATCCCGCCTAGCGCCCTCTCAGCCTGCTTCCGCAGACTCCCCATCTTTGATTGTAGGCCGAATTATACGGTATTCTAGGGAGCGAGCGGCCGGCTTGCGGCCGGCATGCCGCCGGCACAATCGCCGTACACTCAAAGGTCTGATGGACAGGGCTACACACATCCGCGCATTTGGCGCGCGCGGGCGATCGCGCATTGTCGGGCTGCGGCGTCAGTGGCAAGCCAGTTGGCGCGACACAGGACTGCTGTTGCAGCAATTTGGCGCGCCGCTGGTCGCGTTTGCTTTCATAGTGATCGGGGGTGGCTTAGCCTATCATGCGCTGTCGATCCAAGCCGGCGAGCCGGTGGATTCAGCCGTCGAAGCAATCTATCTTGCCCTGTCGCTGGTTTTTCTCCAATCAACGGGCGAGTTTCCGCATGTGTGGTATTTGCAAGTGTTTTACTTCGCGCTGCCGGTGCTGGGCCTGGGCGTTCTGGCGCAGGGGTTGGCAGATTTTGGCGTGTCGTTGTTCAACCGGCGGATGCGCAGCAAGGAGTGGGAAATGGCGGTCGCGTCGACATATAGCCGGCATGTAGTGTTGGTCGGCCTGGGACACCTTGGATATCGCGTGATGAAGCAATTGCGCGACATGAATCAGGATGTGATAGTCATCGAACTTGATCCTGACGCCGACATGGTGACAACTGTGCGCGGCATGGGCGTGACGGTGTTGCACGATGATGCCCGACGCGAGGCGGCGCTACGGGCAGCCGGCGTCGCGCGCGCACGGACAATCGTGCTGTGCTCGCAAAACGACGCGATGAATTTACAAATTGCACTGAAGGCGCGCAGCATCAACCCAGACATCCAGGTGATTGTGCGCATCTTCGACGATGATTTTGCCGAAGCGCTGCAAAGCCAGTTCAACTTCAAGGCGCTTAGCGCGACCAGCATGGCCGCGCCGGCTTTTGCCGCCGCAGCCGTTGGTGTGGATGTGACACGCCCCATCACGGTTGAAGGGCAGGCGCTTAGCTTTGCCCGCATGAACGTGGGCAAAGCCTCGCCGCTGATCGGCAAGTCCATCCTTGAAGTCGAGCAACAGTATGACCTGAGCGTGGTGTTCTGGCGGCGCGCCGATGAGTCGGATTTTCATCCTGCCCCAAGCCGGCGCCTCGCGCAGCGCGATGCCATTGCAGTGGTCGGCAAACCAGAGTGCATTCATCGCTTGGTGCAAGACACCTGAGAATCGATTTTGGATTTTCGATTTGGGATTTGGACCTCCGCACCCCTGTATTCTTGCTATCCCTGCTATGCGACTCTCCCGACTTTTCAGCCAGACCCTGCGAGAAGCGCCGGCCGAAGCAGAGACATCCGGCTATCAGTTGCTCTTGCGCGCCGGCTATATCCGCCCACTTGGCGCCGGCATCTTCAGCTATCTGCCATTGGCGCGCCGCGCCATGAATAAGATCGAGTCCATCATGCGCGAGGAGATGGACGCCATCGGCGCACAGGAGATGACTATGCCGATTGTGCAGCCGGCTGAAATCTGGAAAGAGATGGAGCATCGGGTGCCTGTCGGCTGGGAGATAGGCCGTTTCAAAGATAAAGCCGACCGCGATATGGCGCTGGCGATGATGTATGAAGCAGTGGCAACCGATCTGGCGCGTCGTGAAATTCGATCATATCGCCAGTTGCCGCAAGTGGTGTATCACATCCAAACTAAATGGCGTGACGATCTGCGTCCTCGCGCCGGCCTGATCGGCGCGCGTGAATTCACCTCGCTTGACAGCTACTCGTTCGACGCCGATCAGGCCGGATTGGACCGGCACTATGAGGCGCACTACCGCGCGTACTTCCGCATCTTTGAGCGGTGCGGTCTGCCCGTGATCGCAGTTGCTGCAGACGCTGGCGCGATGGGCGGGACGATGGGCCACGAGTACATGTACCTGACGCCGATCGGCGAAGACACCGTGCTGCTGTGCGACGCTTGCGGATACAAGGCAAGCCGCCAGGTGGCGCGCTTTCGCAAGTCGGCTGCTGCTGCGACAGAGCCGCCCCTGCCGATGCAGAAAGTGGCCACGCCGGGGGCGACGACCATCGAGGCATTGGCTGCCTTCTTGAACATCTCAAGGTCAAAGACGGCCAAAGCGGTGTTTATGGCGGCCGAGCCGGTCGGCCCTCTGCCCGCCGGTGCGCAACCCATCAGGCTGGGTGCGCGCGAGTTCTTTGTGTTTGCAGTGGTGCGCGGCGACATGGAGGTGAATGAGACCAAACTGGCCCATGCAGTGAAGGCTAAATCGATCCGCCCTGCTACGGTGGATGAGATTCGCGCAATTGGCGCAGAGCCGGGTTATGGGTCGCCGGTCGGCGTGCATGGGGCGTATGTTGTAGTGGACGATATCATTCCCGATTCGCCCAACCTGGTGGCCGGCGCGAATGAAGCCGGCTATCACCTGCTCAACGTCACCTATGGCCGCGACTATCGGGCAGCCCTGGTGTGTGACATTGCTGCTGCCCGCGAGGGCGATGCCTGCCCCGAATGTGGCGCTGCGTTGCGCGCCTCACGCGGCGTCGAAGTCGGCAACCTCTTCAAGCTGGGCATGCGCTATAGCGAAGCCATGAGCGCCACATTTCTTGATAAGGAGGGCAAAGCGAGGCCACTGCTGATGGGGTGGTATGGCATCAGTGTGGGCCGGCTGCTGGCCTGTATCGCGGAAGAACATCACGACGCATACGGCTTGAAATGGCCGGCGGTGGTTGCGCCATACCACGTGCATCTGGTGTCGCTGCGTAGCGCAGATGGCAGCGCCGAACAGATTGCTGCGCAAGTCTATGACGCGCTGTGGGCGGCCGGCATCGAGACCCTGTGGGACGACCGCGATGAGCGCCCCGGCGTGAAGTTCAACGACGCGGATTTGATCGGCCTGCCGGCGCGCGTCACGGTGAGCGAGCGCGCACTGAAAGCAGGTGGTGTGGAAGTCAAGCGCCGCGGCGCGCACGAAAGCCGGCTGGTGGCTGTAGACCCCGATCTTCCTGCCATCGTGCGCGAGGTGGTGTGGGGCGCGTCGCCGTAATCGGTTGCCGTGGATTGCCCCGCCGGCATGCCACACGTTCAGAATTCGGCGGCTTCGCGAGCCAAGCGCACAAAGTGTGCGTCAGAGCGCGCACCGCGCTGCAAATTGTCGAGCAGGCGCGCCAGCCGTTCATAGTCCACCGGCGCGCCGACCGCGCGCAATTCATCCACAAAGCGGGGGTCGGGCAGGGTGGGGTTGATGCGCCAGGGCTGCGCCAGTTTGCGTTTCAGCCAGCCGTGATAGCGCAACAGGGCTGCGTTGCGTTGCCCGGCTGCGCGTGACAGGTTGGCGATTGCCAGCACATACTCACTCGGCTCACGCCGGATGTGCAATTCTGGCATGACAAATGGCCGGCCGAAACGCCGGCCCGACCACACAATATAGATGCCGATGAGTGTCAGGGCCAGCGACACTGCCAGGCCGGCTGGGGCGCTGAGCATCCATCCCAGCAATGAAGGCGTCTGCCGCGCGCCGTGGTGAAATTCATCGAAAGCGATGACGCTGCCCGGCGGCACGAGGCCGGCCAGATTCAGAATCAGCCGCGCATTCGCTTCCTGACGTAGCCCTTCGTTCGTGAACGGATACGTGCCGGCCAGCACGATGACACGGCCGGCGCCCACGCTGCGCGAAGCGATGAGCACACCATCGGCCACCTGTGCGTGAATCAGCGCGTCATTCGGCGCATCCAGCGCCAGCGCATTGTCCAGGTTATCGCGCCGCCATTGAAACTCATCGACCGGCAGCCCGTCTAGCAGCGGCAGCGCCAGCGCGGCTGTGACCTGGCGTGTCTCGAGCAGGGCTGTGTCGAACCCAAACGCGCCAAGCGGCGATTCATCTGGCAAAGCGTATTGGTCAGGTCCGCGCCGCGTGAACGGATATGAGACTTCGCGCTCGATAGCCAGGACCAATATGCCGCCGGCTTCGACCCATCGGCGCAGTGTTGCCAACTCCTCGCGCGCAAAGGCATAGCGCGTGTTGGGCTGCAGGATGTACAACAGGCGCACGTCACCGGATATGCGATAGGGTCGACCTTCGACCAGCTTGACCCGAAAACCCATTGCCTGGTGCCAGCGGGCCAAAGCCACGCTGCCTGTCACACCATAGGCGCGCGCACTGAGGGGTGGGCCGTCTGGTGCGCCGAGTTGCAGACTGGCAGCCACAATCGCGCCGGCTACAATCACCGCCAGGGCCAGCAGCAGCGCTTTAAGGTTCGAGCGAGCAGCAGCACTTTCTGACATGCAGTTATGGCTGATCGTTTGCCGGCTTGCGTCCGGCAACGGCCAGCTCCAAAAGCTCACGCACCTGCGCCTCGAATGCGGCGTACCCTTGGGGGGTGAGCGCACGGAAGCCGTACCACACGTCGTCGAACGCCTCGACTACGGGTTGCAATGCCCCAGCCAGCACGGGCCGGCTGGCCAGTTGGCGCACATATTCCCGATTGGTTAGCGTTCTGTCATAGCGCAGCACGCCACTTTCGTCCAGTTTCAGCAGGCAGGCCAGGTACAACAGTCTCATCGCCAGCCGGTAATCCTGAACAACTGAAGCCCGCTGTGCCCGCGCCACAGCTTCGGCAGAGGTTGTCACTTCGGCGTCGGGGCTGGATTTGTGTAGATCATTGCGCCGGTGCGCGACAGTCAAGCGATATAGCGTCGGCCCTAGCGCGACGATGAGAGCAAGCACGCCAATGCTGCCGGCAATCGCCAGCATCAGGCGGATCACTTCAATCCCGATACGCGGGAGTTGCACATCGGGAAGGGGTTCCGATGGGGTGGGGCGGGGCGCAGGAGTTGTCAGCGCACGTTGCAGATTCGGATCGCTCAATATCTCATCCAGAGCTGTTAGTGCGTCATCAACCGATTGGCTTTGGCCGGCCTGGTTGGCCAAGCGTTCCCACGCACTGCTGTCGCTCTGCGCGACCCGGGCCGCGCGACCCGGCGCCGGGAATGGAGATTCGGCAAACGCCGGATGCGCCGAGAGCGTTTGCAGGCCGGCGGCAACGATGCCGGCGGCAACGATGCCGGCGGCAACGAGAGTAGCCATTTTGGCTTGCTGCACAATAGACAGGATTATAGTGAGGTGCCGCAATGCTATAATCTTCGCGTCTTGCGGGGAATGGCGCAGTCTGGTAGCGCGCACGGTTTGGGACCGTGAGGTCCCGGGTTCAAATCCCGGTTCCCCGATTGAACAGGCGCGCAGCTTGCTTGACGTGCCTGCGCGAACTATCTATACTGTACTCGCCGCGCTGATCTGCTTAAGAACTCCAGGATGCCGCACGGCACGCCCGCGTTCGTAATGCCAAATTGAGCTGTGAGCGCGAGTGTCAATTGCCGAACGCGCACAGCGATATTCGATCATTTCGAGGCCTCGCTATGGCGGACGATGTGCCCGCCACACTCCCAACCAGATTAATGCCTGGCATTGTTAAACGGCAATTCAGCGAGGGGTGGAGCGCATTTAAGCACAAAGAAATAGACTCAAGAGCAATATTCAGATATGAGCCCAAGACGAACCAGTTCAACCAAGGCTGCCCGCCTGGCACGGACATCGGCTGCCCCAGACAGCGTGCACGAAACTGTTGAGACGACTGCAAGCGACGTCAGCATTCCAGACATGCCGTCCAATGGCGTGTCAAACGGGGCCGCCAATCAGCAAGATGTAGTGAACAACGCAACGAGCAAGACTGAGGCGGCGCCCGTCGTTGTCGAACCGGCGAAAGAAGCTGTTGCAGAAGTGCAAGCCCCGGCGCAGACGTCCCCGTTGTTGCAAGTCGTCGGTTTGACCGATGTCAGTCCTGCGACGCAGTCGCCTGGGCCGCAGTCACCTGGGCCGCAGTCACCTGCGCCGCAGTCATCTGCGCCGCAGTCATCTGCGCCGCATCCGTCTCAACACGCCCAGCAGCACGCACCACGCCCACGTCGCAACATGATCGATATGGCGCAGCTTGAACGCGAAACGTTGGGTGAACTGCGCGATCGTGCCCGCGATATGGGCGTATCAGGCTACAGCCGGCTGAAGAAAGATGACCTCATCATTCGTCTGTTGCAGGCGCAAGCCGAGCGGCAAGGACTTGAGCTGCGCGGCGGCGTGCTTGATGTAGTAGATGACAACATCGGCTTCTTGCGCGCAGAGCATTATCTGCCCGGCCCGGATGACATCTATGTCTCCCCGTCGCAGATCAAACGTTTCGGTTTGCGCACCGGCGACATGGTAGTGGGCCAGGTTCGCCCCCCCAAGGAAGGCGAGAAGTATTTCAGCCTGCTGCGTGTCGAAGCTGTCAACGGGCAGGATCCTGAGCAGGCCAAAAACCGGCCTGTCTTCGAGAAACTAACCCCCATCTTCCCGGACGAAATCTACAATCTGGAAGGCACCAACAAAATCAGCATGCGCCTGCTGAATCTGGTCGCGCCGATTGGCAAAGGCCAACGCGGCTTGATCGTGGCGCCGCCCAAGGTCGGTAAAACCACCTTTCTCAAAGACATCGCGAATGCGATCAGCGCGCGCTATCGTGACACGCACCTGATGGTGGCCCTCATCGCCGAGCGCCCCGAAGAAGCCACCGACATGGATCGCTCGGTAGAAGCGGAGGTGGTATCGAGCACGTTCGATGAGCCGGTGCAAAATCATGTGCGTGTGGCAGAGATGGTGCTGGCGCGCGCCAAGCGGCTGGTCGAGTGTGGCCGGCACGTTGTGATCTTGCTCGACTCTCTCACCCGCCTGAGCCGCGCCTACAACCTGACCGTTGCCTCAAGTGGGCGCACGTTGTCCGGCGGTGTAGATCCGGCGGCCCTCTATCCGCCCAAGGCGTTCTTCGGCGCAGCGCGCAATATCGAAGAAGGTGGCAGCCTGACAATCATTGCCACTGTGTTGGTGGATACCGGCAGCCGTATGGACGATATGATCTACGAGGAGTTCAAAGGCACCGGCAACATGGAGTTGCACCTGTCGCGCAAGCTGGCTGACCGGCGCATCTTCCCCGCCATTGACATTGAGCGCAGCGGGACGCGGCGCGACGAAATGCTGCTGGGCGAGAAGACCAGCCAGCGCACGTATCTGATGCGCCGCATGCTGGCTCAGTTGACCACACCCCAGCCTCAGGGCGCCGGCTATGACATTACAAATGCAATGGAGGCGTTCCTGCAGCGCTTTGCCCGCACCAAGAGCAACGAAGAATTCCTTGCCTCGTTGACCAAGGACGGCATCTAGTTTCGCGCGTCAGGAGTAGACAGGCGGCTGAAACAATTCGACCGGGATGCCGTCTGGGTCGAGCATGTACAAAGCCCAGCCGCCTTTGTTGGCCCCGGCGTCGATCTCAATCGGCGGCGAGCGGAACTGAACGCCTTTGGCTTTCAGTTCTTCGTAAGCCGCCGGCAGATTGTCTACATACAGCGAGAGATGGGCGCTGCCCGGCCGGTTGACGCGCGGCACGGCCGGCTCGCCTCGCGGTACGACATATTCAAACAACTCCAGCTTGTGCGTCGAGTTGGGGATGGCCAGATGAGCGGCCTTGACCACGCAATCGGGCAAGCCCACGATGTCGCGGAAATACTGGTTGGTGATCTCGCGCTGCCAGAGCAGGTTGAAGCCCAACAAATCGACGTAGAAAGCCAATGATCGTTCGAGATTGGAGACACTGAAACTGGTGTGGTCCGCTCCGGTAATATTCATGGCCATAGCTCCGTATCTTATCCAGGATGGGCTTACGGGTACAGATAGGGATGTTCCGGCTGCTCGGTTAGCTCGATCGTATCAGGCACAATGACGGGCAGGCGTTCTCCGGCAAACGCGCTTACGCCTAGCCGGCCGGTGACACGCACCCAGCTATCGTTCGTCAGGGCGCTCGCTTGCTCTGACTCAACCAGCAAGCCAATGGCAGTCGCGTCGGCTACGCAGCAACTGACTATGAAGCGCGACACCCAGAATTGATTGTCGGTGTTGCGCGGGTCGCGGTACACGAAGCCGATCACATCGACTGTTTGGCCGGCAAACGCCGCCGGGTCGGCTTGGCGTGAAAACTCGCGCAGCCAGTCGAGAATGTTCTTTGGCCCCACGACCGCGCGCTGGGCCACGACTGCTGCGCCGCCGGCGTTGCCGGGCGCGCTCAGCCCGATGCCCCGGCCGGCTATCGCGCTCGCCCCCAAGGGACGCGCCGGGATAAGCACCCCCATCGCAATCGGAATCGATATCAGGATCACAGCCGGCCACGATATGCGATGCGCCCGTGTAGTCATCTCTTGCTCCAGGGCTATGCGCTGTTCCACCAGCCGATATGCCATCGTTAGCGTCAGCACTGCCAGGATCAACACACCCACAACCACCAGCCAGGCAAAGCGCTGGTTGATGTAGAACGCCAGCGTCCCGTTGCTGAACTTGCTGTACAGCATGAGCGCCAACCCGGCCAACAATCCCGCTTTGAGAAATGTCTGCGACCTCAGGTTCAGCGATTTGGGTTTTCGATTGTGAATTTGGGGTTCCAGGCTTCGCACTCCGCACTCTCCACTCCGCACTCCGCACTCTCCACTCTCCACTCTCTGCCTCGTCTTTGCGCCTACCATGCCAGGTTGAAGTTGATGAAAATGCCGATGGCCAGCCCGGACAGCAGCGACAGCACGATCAGGTAGGCCACGACACGTCGGCGAAAGACGCCCAGAAACATGAGCGTGCTCTTGATGTCCACCATCGGCCCGAACACCAGGAATGAGACGATCGCGCCGGAGGTGAATGTATTGACGAACGACAAGGCCAGGAAGGCGTCGACTGTGCTGCACACCGACAGCACAAAGGCCAGCGCGCTCAGGGCCAGCACCGACGTGGCCGGCCCGCTGCCAATGGCTGCCAGCGCAGTCTGTGGCACAAACGTCTGCAATGTGGTGGCAATCAGCGCCCCGGCAATCAGATAGCGGCCCATGTCGAAAAACTCGTCGGCTGCGACGCCAAACGCCCGCTGTAACTTGCGCGCGAATGTCTCGACCTGGATCTCGCTCACAGAAATGAGATCGACGCCATGATCTGCGCCGCCGGCTGCCATCGACGCCACCGTCAGCGGGCGCAGCACCTTGACGACGTTCGGCTGCGCCAGGAACACCAATCCCACCCCCACTGCAATTAGAAAGGTGAAGCCAATGCGCGACCAGAAGACCGGCCCGATTCCAAACGCGGCATATGTGCTGGCAATCACGATCGGGTTGAGCACCGGCCCCCCCAACAGAAATGCGACGCCGGCCGAAATGGGAAAGCCCTTCTGATACAGCCGGCGCACCACCGGCACCACGCCACACTCGCAGACCGGAAAGATCAAGCCCATGAGCGCCCCCATCACCGTGGCCAGCATTTTATTGCGCGGCACGAAGCGCGCAATGTCGTCGGCGGTGACAAAAACTGCGATTAGACCAGATACCACAACACCCAGCAGCAAGAATGGGGCGGCCTCGATAAAGATGCCCAGAAAGACCGTCACGTAGTTTTGCGCCAGATCAGGCAGCGCGAGGGCAGGCATCAGGCTGAGCGCCGGCAATAGGTTGTCCAGGACAATCGCGCCCAGCACGATGACCAGCAGGCTCACGATCAGCGTCATCAGCCGGTTTCGACTCATCATCCTGAGGTCAATCGTACCCCATTGACTGTAACCAGGCTGCCGGACAAGCAGGCAGAGTGCACATACGCCGGGGCGCGACAGACACACATCACGTTTGCGTGGCCGGCGCACGGCCGGCTGTTGCCTGTAGGGCGCTCTGGCTGCGCCGCCATAACCAGCCTAGTTGCGCCGTGACGCTGAAGGTCGATGCGCCCAGAGCAACATACAAGCCAGCTACCTGTCCCCACGCCATGCCGACGATGAGCATCGCGCTCATACATGCCAGGTAGATCATCGTTGCCTCGGTAATCCCGCGTGTGCGCCGGCTGTGCACGATTGTCCCCTGGAACCAGCTCTGGAACGCGCTGATAGCCGGCAACGGCAATGCCAGCCACAGGCCGGTGTGTGCCCTGGAAGCTAGCTCGGGCGACAGCCCGGCGATCTGCTCAAACCAGACTGAAGAGAGCGGCGTCAAAACCATCACCAGCAACAGACCGGTGGTACAAGCAGATAGGATCAATGTAAAGCAGCGCAATACCGGGGCTGCCCTGGGCGTGTCCAGTGTGGCGACCACTACTTCGTTGAGCGCGATGCCCAGCGCCTGTACCATGAAAACCAGCCCTTGCACCACGGCATACACCGCCAGCGAGTTGAGCGCGTCGGGCATCCGACTGATTGCAGCGCTGCCCAACGGCCGGATGATCAGATAGAGCGTCGAGGTCATCGCCAGCGGCACGTAGAACGCCAGTATGGCCCGCACAAACAGCGCCGGCTTGACCGGTGGCGCCAGCCTGACCTCGTAGCGCAACACCGGCTGCGCGCGCACATGCGCGTACACTGCCTCTGCGACGATGCCTGCGATCACAGCGCTGGTTGCCACCACGATGCCCGGCAGTGTGCCTGCCAGATAACCTATCGCCAGCACACTGGCCGTTGAGCTGAGCCGTAGGACTGTGCCCAGACCGACTGCGCGCGAATGGCCGAACCGGATGAGCACACCTTGATGAAAGCGCCGGTAGGCAACGCCAAAAGTGAAAGGCGTCATGATCATCAATCCCAGACGCGCCGGCTCGACTACCTCTGTGGGCGGTTGCATCAGCCCCACCACGACCAGATCATAGAGCGGTGTAAATGCCACCGCAGCATGGACAAGCGTCAGCGCCCCGCTCAATACGAGCATGAAGCGGCGCAGCCGGACAAACGAAGCCCAATCCCGGCTTAACGCTGTGGAGGCTGCCAGTAACATCAGGATCGGCGATTCAATGATCAGGGCCAGTGACATGACCACACCGCCATAGGCGGCCAGATGTATTTCAGGGTCGGGCAGGCGGGCCACAATGGCACTGAGCGCCGGCAGTTCGGCTGACATCAGCAACCAACTGGCCGCCAGTGGCCACCAGCGTTGGGCAACCTGACCGAGCGAGAGTGGCTGCGGCTGTGTGGAGGAGGCAGACATACGGGTCGGTTGTACCACGTTCGGGAAAAACGCACAGGGCGAGGCGCACGCCTCGCCCTGTTTTGCCCCAGAATGGTTAGTGTCGCTGCGCGCCGCTAGTGTCACCGCGTGACGCCGACTGCCCTGGCAGACGCGTTGGGCACCGTCAAACTGGCGAAAACCCAAGCTTTCGCGCCGGCGTATTGGATTTGAAACCATGCACCGTCGGCGCTCTTGCCCACCACATCCACCACATCGCCCTGGTTCAGTCCACCGACAATCTTGCCAGACAGGCTGGGTTGATTGCGCACGTTGAGCCGGAAGGTGTTCACGGCTGTCTTGGGTGTGCTGCCGGGCGGCGCTGTTACTGCGCTGAGTGGCGGTGTCTGGGCAGTTGACTTGGAGGAGGGCGTAACTGGCGCAGCCAGAACATCGCCTACCAATCCGGCATCGATGGCGCTAGGCACGTAGCCCGCGCCCAGGCATACCCCCTTCGCGCCGGCTGAGGGCAAAATCTCCAAGCAGCTATCGTCCACGTAGGCGTCGTTATGCTGCACCGGGATGTCCGCTGTGGACTGAATCAGCGCCAGGACTGTGCTGTTAAGGGCAATGGCATCGACCGAAAGTTGCGCCCACTTGTCATACGGCTGCGCCCATGCTGAGCACTTCAGGTTAGGGTCGGTCATATCACGCGGCCCGCCATTCTGATCGATGCACAGGCGTATTTTGAGGTTGCCATCTTCGACCGAACGGGCCGGCTGGGTAGTCTGATTGCTCGACCACAGTTGCGCCCAGGTGGTGAAGCGCAGCGGGGCATTCACCGGCAGATTCTTGATCTCCTGCATGATCCCGGCCTCTTTGTTGAGCGCCCAGAAATTGAACCAACGATCTGAGCCATTCCCGCTAAGCACACGCTCTGGGTATTCGTGGGCGAATACCGGTCGGAACTCTGGCGTGCGATAGTTTTGGTCACGTGGGTCGACGCCTGGCGGTGGCTCTTGCCAGAAGGGTACCCAGCTCCAACTCACGTTGATCTCGCCGCGCCCGGCGAAATAGACGCCCGGATGTTCGTGGCCGGGGTTGCTGAGCAAGTTCATGCCTGGGGCAGGCGCGCCGGCGGCCGAAATAGACCCGGCCGGCCATGCAACTGCTAGCAGGCTGATCATCATCACTGCGCGAAGGATGTTGCGATTCATAGACAACTCCCCAACTTGAAGCTGTGAAGGTTATACCATGGCCGCTGCGCGCAACCTGCCCATCGTTCGGCGATAGTGCGCCGGCTGGCCCACGCAGCGCGCAAAAAGGCCGGCGCGGCGCGCATGTTGTCTCGCAAAAGCACACTGGAGGCGCTTGAGCGCCTCCAGTGCAACCACGCGTCGGCAAAAGGACAACTTAGAAGTCGCCGCCCATGCCGCCAGCACCACCGGCGGGCGGGGTGTTTTCCTTCTTTTCCGGGATGTCAGTCACTAGCGCCTCGGTGGTCAGGATCATGGCCGCGATCGAAGCTGCGTTCTGCAGCGCGCCGCGCGTCACCTTGACCGGGTCGATGATACCTTGCTTGATCATGTCCACGTACTCGCCGCTGATCACGTCGTAGCCGATGTGCTTCTTCTCCTTGATCATGCGGCGCACCGTCTCGATGACCACGCTGCCGTCCTGGCCGGCATTCTCGACGATGCGGCGCATCGGCTCTTCGAGAGCGCGGCGCAGGATGTTGATGCCCACCTGCTCGTCCGGGTTCTCCATCTTGATGTCGGCCAGCGCCTTGACGGCTTGAATCAAGGCCACGCCGCCGCCCGGCACGATGCCCTCGTCAACTGCTGCGCGGGTAGCGCTCAGCGCATCCTCAACGCGATGCTTCTTTTCCTTCAGCTCGGTCTCGGTGGCTGCGCCAACGCGAATGACGGCCACGCCGCCGGCCAGCTTGGCCAGGCGCTCTTGCAGCTTCTCCTTGTCGTAGTCGCTGGTGCTCTTCTCGATCTCGACGCGGATTTCCTCGATGCGGCCCTTGATGGCCTTTTCATCGCCGGCGCCTTCGATGATGGTTGTGTCGTCCTTGGTCGAGACAACGCGGCCAGCGCGGCCGAGGTCGTCGATGGTGACGCCGTCGAGCTTGCGGCCGGTCTCTTCACTGATCACCTGGCCGCCGGTCAGAATGGCGATATCTTGCAGCATAGCCTTGCGGCGATCGCCGAAGCCAGGGGCCTTCACGGCCAACACGTTCAACATGCCGCGCAGCTTATTCAGCACCAGCGTGGCCAGTGCTTCGCCGTCCACATCTTCGGCGATGATCACCAGGTCACGCTTGCCGCGCTGCACCAATTTCTCCAGCAACGGGATGATGTCTTGGGCCGAGCTGATCTTCTTGTCATAGATCAGCACGTAGGGATCCTGAATCTCGGCCTCCATGCGCTCCGGGCTGGTGACGAAATATGGCGAAATATAACCGCGGTCGAACTGCATGCCCTCGACGTACTCGGTCTCGAAGTTGAGCGACTTGCTCTCCTCAACCGTGATGACGCCGTCCTTGCCGACCTTATCCATCACATCGGCGATCAGGTTGCCGATCTCGGGGTCTTGGGCGCTGATTGTGGCGACCTGGGCGATCTGGTCATGCTTGCTGACCTCGATGGCCATATCCTTGAGCTGCTTGACGACAGCCTCCACGCCGGCTTCGATGCCGTGCTTGATGAGCATCGGATTTGCGCCGGCGGCCACGTTCTTCAAGCCCTCATGCACAATGATCTGGGCCAGCACGGTGGCGGTGGTGGTGCCGTCCCCGGCGATATCGTTTGTCTTGGTGGCCGCTTCCTTCAGCAGTTGCGCGCCCATGTTCTCGAACGGATCTTCCAGTTCGATTTCCTTGGCTACGGTCACGCCATCGTGGGTGACGGTCGGGGCGCCGTATTTCTTGTCGAGCGCAACGTTGCGGCCCTTCGGGCCAAGAGTGGTGCTGACGGCATTCGCCAAAATATCGACGCCACGCTTCAGGCTGCGTCGTGCATGCTCATCAAAAACAAGTTGCTTTGCCATGTTACTCCTTGCGGTTTGTAAGATGTGTAGGGCTGGTAAAAAGTGTCAGGTTGGTCAGGCTCATCAGGTTTGCAGCTTCGTCAGGCATTGTGGTTGACTTGCTCTGCGAACTGTCAAACCTGCACGACTTTAAGCGCTTTAAGCGCCTTAATAACCTTCAGAACCTTACGAGGGCTTCTAACGAAGGCTTCTAACGAAGGCTTCTATTCCACGACTGCCAAGATGTCGCTCTCCTTGAGGATGAGCAGTTTCTTGCCGTCGATCTTGACTTCGGTGCCGGCATATTTGGCGTACAGCACGTGATCGCCCACTTTGACTTCCATCGCCACGCGCTCGCCATCTTCATCCAGCCGGCCCGGCCCTGAAGCCAGAACCAAGCCTTTCTGGGGCTTCTCTTTGGCTGTTTCGGGCAGCACCAGTTTGCCGCCGGCAAACGTCTGCTCCTCTTCCTCCACCGGCTCGACCACTAGACGATCTGCCAGCGGGCGCAGATTAAGCTTCTTTTCTTCCATAACTTCATTTTTCTTTGCCATAACTGTCGAATCCTCCATTCAGCGAGTGGATTGTCTTAACGAAGTATCAAGCGGCGCCAAACCGGCGCTCCGGATGTTAGCACTCACGTTCGCAAGTGCTAACGACCGGGGCGCATCTTAGCACACACCCAGGGGGATTGTCAAGGGGTTTTAGCACTCTTGCGGGCAGTTTGCTACTTAGTCGCGAATCATGCCCCACGCCTGCATCATCCGCCATATCCCCGGCTGTTCGCGGAACCACTTGAGGGGGAAGCTCAATTCCACGATTGCCGATGAGAAATGCATACCGGCCTTGTCAGGGGGGATGAGGTCATAGCCCCAGTTCGCGTTGGCCTGATACAAGGCGGCTTGGGCTGTGTCGGCCTCTACCTGCCAGTATTCCACCACGTGGATGCCGGCGTAGCGTTCTCGTAATGCTTCGCGTTCGTCCTGTGCCAAGCCGCTGTGGATGATGTCGATGCACAGGGCCGGCGCGCCTTTGATCGCATCGCGGCCGACGATATGGCGACTGCTTTTGGGCACAAACACCACGTCGGGCCATAGTTCTACATCGCCGGCCTGCACAGGCGCCCCTTTGCCGATCACTGCGCCCAGGTCATAGGCGTCTACCACGATGCTTAACATGCTGACGCACCATGCCTGCATTTTGGCTTGCAGAATAAATGTCTGTGGAGAGAAGTTGGACATGGGGCGGGGGATTGGCGATTGAGCAGATTGAGCAGATTGAGCAATTGAGGATCGTGGTGGTGCTGGGTGCGCGAACAGCCTCTGTAGCCCCCATCTGCTCAAGCCGCTAGAAAATCGATCACGTCGATCATGGTGATGATGCCGGCCACGCGCTGGTTTTCGTCCACCAACACAGCCGCCTTGGACTTTTGCAAGACATCACTCAATGTGTTCAGCGGCGTTCCGTCGTCCACCACGGCTGCCTCGCGGATCAATGGCTCGATGCGGGTCTGATCAAAGGACAGATGGGAATTCTCCAGCATGTAACTCAGGATATCGCTTTCCATCACCATGCCCACCAGCCGGCCATCGTCATCCACTACCGGCTGTTGTGAGATGTCGTATTGCTTCATGCGCTGGATAACGGTTGCCAGCGACTCGCCTGGCCGGGCGGTCACCACTGTGCGCAGCCGATGCGCCTGAATAAAGTCGGACACCGTGCCTTGTGACCAATCGGTGTTCAAAAAGCCGTTGTCGCGCATCCAGTTGTCATCAAAGACCTTGCTCAAGTAGCGCGAGCCGCTGTCGGGCAACAGCACCACGGCTGTCTGGCCGGCCTGCAGCCCCAGTTGCGGAATGGCCTTCAGCGCGCCGGCCACGGCTGCCCCGCACGACCCCCCGCAGAACAAGCCCTCTTCGCGCACCAGCCGGCGCGTCATCAAAAACGATTCGCGATCGGTGACCTGCACCACCAGGTCGCACACGCTCAGGTCGAGCGCGCTGGGAATGAAATCCTCGCCGATGCCTTCGAGCTTATAGGTCTTCAGCACCGGGTCATCGGGGACACGCCCGTTCTTCCAGGTGTCGTACAAGAGCGACCCGGCGATGTCCACCCCCACCACCTGCAAGTCTGGCTTTTTCTCTTTCAGATAGCGCCCCGTTCCTGTGATGGTGCCACCGGTGCCCATGCCGCAGATGAATGCGTCGATTCGTCCGCCGGTCTGCTCCCAGATCTCTGGGCCGGTGGTCGCATAATGAGCCGCCGGGTTAGCCGGATTGTGATATTGGTTGGCCAGGATTGCATTAGGCGTCTCGCGCGCCAAGCGCTCGGCCACCTTGTAGTATGAGCGTGGATCGTCTTTATCAACTGCCGTCGGTGTGATCACCACTTTGGCGCCGAATGCGCGCAGCGTGCGGATTTTCTCGTCGGACATTTTATCGGGCATGACGAAGATGCACTTGTAGCCCTTGTTTGCCGCCGCGATGGCCAGCCCGATGCCGGTGTTGCCGCTGGTTGCTTCGACGATGGTGCCGCCTGGCTTCAGCCGGCCACTCCGTTCGGCGTCTTCGATGATCGCCACGCCAATGCGATCTTTCACCGAGCCGCCGGGATTCATGAATTCCAGTTTTGCCAACAGGGTGGGCGCAATCCCGCGCGTCACTTTGTTCAGCCGCACCAATGGCGTACGACCGATGGCGCTCAGCACAGAATCATGGGGTTGCAGATAGTTGCTCATCTCGACCACACCTGTTTCATCTTCGACGCCGGCCAGATATCGGGGCAATCTTACCAGCCCTTTGCCTGCTATCGCGCGTGGGTTTAGCCGCTCAACCCCCAGCGCGCGCGCACCCGCCGCTCTAGGGGGGCGAATATAGCCTGGTCGATCGTCACGCCCACCAGGATGATCATCAACATCACCGCCATGACCTGCGCCGCATCGTTCAGATCACGCCCGGTCTGCAACAGGTTGCCCAGGCTGAGTGTGAAGAAAAGCAATTCGCCGGCCATCAACGAGCGCCAGGCGAACGTCCAGCCCTGTTTCAGCCCGCCCAGGATGGCCGGCAGCGCCGCCGGCAAGACCACCCCCGTGTACAACGCCAGCCCGCGCGCCCCCAGCACGCGCGCTGCTTTGACATACTGCGGCGGCGTATTTTTCACGCCGGTCTCCACGCCCAGCGTGATCGAGAACAACGCTCCCATCACCACTACAAAGATGATCGCCCGCTCATTCAGGCCCATCCACAAAATGGCCAGCGGCAACCAACACACGCTCGGCAGGGCTTGCAGGCCCAGCACCAGCCATCCCAGCGTGTCGTTGAGCGCGCGCACGCGCCCGATCAACAGCCCCAGCGCGACGCCAATCGCCAGCGAGATGGCGTAGCCCACAGCGATGCGTTGCAAGCTGACCCAGGCTGCTGTGAGATACAGCCCTTTGCCGATGCCATTTACCAGCGTGCCAATCACTACCGACGGGGCAGGGAACAGATACGCCGGCCAGATGCCGGCCTGCGCAATCATTTCCCAGCCCAGAAAAAGCCCGCCAAAGAAAATGATCCGGCGCGCCCAGGGCATCCATTGCTTGCGTCCGATAGCAGGCCCCGGCCATATTCGCGCCGGAAGCGCCGCTCTTTTCAAGTTTGTTTCCATGCTCTGTCTCCTCACTCTTTAACGGGTTAGGCCGGCTTGCCGGCTCTGGCTGCCCCAATCGTTGACCGGCGCGCCTGCGCCGACCTCGCGCAGCACTGCCGTGATCTGCCGCGCCTGATCTACCAGCGCGTGATCTTCCAGCGAACGGGGACGTGGCAAGCCGATGCGGAACTCGGCCACAATCCGCCCCGGCCGGGGCGCAAACACCAACACGCGATCGCCCAACGCCACAGCCTCGCGCACATTGTGCGTCACGAACAACACCGTTTTGTGGGTCGCTTCCCAGATTGATTCCAGTTCGCGGTGCATCAGGTCGCGCGTCATCGCGTCGAGCGCGCCAAACGGCTCGTCCATGAGCAGAATGGCCGGGTCGATGGCCAGGGCGCGGGCGATGGCAACCCGCTGCCGCATGCCGCCCGACAATTCGTGTACAAAGCTGCGCTCGAAGCCGGTCAGGTGAACGGCGTCAATCCAGCGTTGCGCCCGCCGGCGGCGTTCGGCTTTTGCGAGTCCAGCCTGTCGCAAGCCGAACTCGACATTGGCGCGCACATCCAGCCAGGGGAACAGCGCCCCATCCTGAAAAATGAGCGCGCGATCTGGGCCGGGGCCGTTCACCGGCCGGCCATTCGTGAATACCTTTCCAGTCGTCGGACCGTCCAGGCCGGCGATCAGATTAAGCAGTGTTGATTTGCCACACCCGCTCGGCCCCAGCAGGCACACAAACTCGCCGGCGCGCACATCCAGGTGCACTGGTTGCAGCGCTTCGACTGCGCCGGTTTGCCCGTTGAACGTTTTGCTCACGCCCTCCAGGCGCAGGATCGGCGCGTCGATTTCCCTCATGCCACGGCTTGTCATTCCATTCCTCCTAATTGCTGGCGACGGGTGGCAGGCCCTGCTCTGCCAGCACGTCGTTCAACAGCTTCAGGTCGTAGATGCCCGACAAATCCGGCTTTGTCTCGCCTAGAAACCCCAGCGCGAACGCATGCTCCGCCGAGGTGAACAGCGATGACGCGATCGGGTCATAGGTGATTTCCAATGTCTCGAACGACTTGTCGAGCACTGCCTCGGGCAAGCCCCGCGTGGTGATGCGCTCGATCTCGCTGTTGATCATTCCCTTGGCTTCGTTCAGGTTCTCGCGCATGAACTGAACCGTCTCCACGTGCGCGCGCAGGAATGCCCTGACCAGATCAGGCTGCGCATCGAGAAACTTCGCGCTCACAATGACGTGAGTGGTGACGAACTTGCCGCCCGGCCACAGGTCGCGCTCGTCGAGCAACACCTTGCCATTCGCTTCCAGAATCAGGCGCGAGGCCCATGGCTCCGGCGCCCAGGCGCCGTCGATGTCGCCCTGCTTGAACAGGGTCAAGATGTCGGCATTGGAGGTCGGCACGATTTGCACGGCGCTGCCCCGATCCACCGTGTTCAGGCCGTTGTCTTGCAGGTAAAACCGCAGTGCCACATCCTGTGTATTGCCGAGCTGAGGTGTGGCGAACTTTTTGCCGCTCAGGTCTTGGCTGGTCTTGATGTTGGCGGCGGGGCGAACGATGAACAACGCTCCGCCGCTGGCTGCCCCGGCGACGATGCGCAGCGCCTGGCCTTTGCTTTTAACATAGCCGTTGATGGCCGGGTTGGGGCCGATGTAGCCGATGTCAATTTCGCCCGCGAATATGGCTTCGATCAGCGAGGGGCCGGCGTTGAAGGTTTTGACTTCCAGCGTGGCGGTGGGGGCCAGCGCGGCTGCCAATGTGCCACGCGCCACGCCTACCAGGGCCGCGGCGTGCGTCACATTTGGAAAATAGCCCAGCCGGATTGTCAACCGATTTTCCGCCGGCTTGCTGGCCGGAGCAGGCGCGCCACAGGCGGCTGCCACGCATATGCCCAGGCCTGCGACCAGCAGGGCTGCTCGGTGCGCGATTCGTGTCATCGTGTTCTCCATGTGTAAAATTGATAAAGTCTATTGATTTAGTCGTGTTTTGCGCCCAAAAAACTGCCGATGCGGCGCGCGAAGGCAGAGCCGGCAAGAAGTGTGGGCGCGCGTTGGCTATGGCGCTGGCCGGCGGGATCGTGGCCGGCTGCGCCGCGCAGGCCGAGCAGCCTGGCGTTGCGCCTGTTCCATGCGCTGCGTCACATCGGCCAGGGTGGTGTTGTCCAGAATATCGGCAATGGCGTTGCGCACATCCAGCATCGTCAGGCGCAGGCCGCATGTGTTTTCATCAGGGCACACGCAGGGCTGATAGGCTGTTTTGCTCACGCATGGGATGGGCGCCAGCGGGCCGTCCAGCAGACGTACCACCTGTCCCAGGGTGATCTGATCGGCCGGTTTGGCCAGCGCGTAACCGCCGCCGGCGCCGGGCTTGCTCTTGAGCACGCCGGCGTTCTTCAGGGTCAGCAGAATCTGCTCCAGAAACTTGACCGGGATTTTCTGGTGGCCGGCGATCTCTTTGACGGTGGCTGCGCCGAGAACCGTGTCGCGCGATGCCAGATCGATGAGCGCCTTGATGCCGTATTCGCCGCGCTTGGAAAGCTTCATTTGCGTTTGACGGGTCAAATTGTTGACTAAATCAATCGTGATTGTCGGCGATTGTGGCATGGGACACGCGCGCTGTCAACCTGTGATCGGGCACAGGGGACATGGCGGCGGAGACGACAGCCGGCGGGGATGCAATGCCGGCTGTCGTCCTGTGGCATTCAACAGGCGCGAGCAGGGGGTGCACCCCAGGTTACACCCCAAAGGGGGTGCCATAGCCGGTCAACTGGTTCGAGCCGGCCACGCGCAATGCTTCCAGCAAGTGCGCGCGTTGTTGCAACATCTCCTGCGCGCGTCGGTCGCGCGGACGGGGCAGATCGACATGCACGATCTCGCGCACAGTGGCCGGCCGTCCGCTCAGCACCGCCACACGATCGCTGAGGTAGAGCGCCTCGTCGATATCGTGCGTGACCAGCAGCATGGTGAAGCGCCGGCGCTGCCACACCGATAGCAACAGCTCTTGCAAGCGCATGCGGGTGAGCGCATCCACAGCGCTGAACGGCTCATCGAGCAGCAATACGCCCGGCTGTGTGGCCAGCGACCGTGCCAGCGCCACACGCTGCGCCATGCCGCCCGACAACTGGCGCGGGAGCAAATCGGCGCACTCGCCCAGTTGAACCTGCTCGATCAGCTCGCGCACCAGCGGCTCTGTCTGGCGCCGGTCTCTGACTTGCAATCCAAAGGTGATGTTGTCACGCACGGTCAACCAGGGCAACAAGCGCGGCTCCTGGAACATGAAGCCGACTGCTCGGCTGGGCGCAACGATCTCCTGCCCATCGACCAGCAAGCGTCCTGCGTGGTCGCGTTCCAGCCCCGACAACAAGCGCAGCAGGGTGGATTTGCCGCATCCGCTGGGGCCGAGCAAGCTGACAATTTCTGAGGGCCGAATCTCCAGATTCAGATCGTGCAAGACCGGCTGGCCGGCCTTAAAACTTTTCGACACGCGTTCGATTCGGATGGTGCTGCTCATGGGGCTTTGTCCTATCGTCCCTGAAATGTGTCTGTCCAGGCCAGGGCGCGGCGCTCGACCGTGCGCAACAGGCCGTCTGATAGCTTGCCGAGCAGCGCCAGTGTCAGGATCGACACCATCATGATGTCGGGCCGGGCGTTGTTCTGGCCGTCGATCAGCATGAACCCCAGACCGCTGACAGAGGCGATCAATTCTGCCGCCACCAGAAACAACCAGGCCTGACCAAGGCCCACGCGCAGGCCGGTTAACAGATAGGGCAATGCAGCCGGCACGATGATGCGCCGCACCAGATCCGCCCGGCTCAACCCAAACACATAGCCCACCTCGACCAGTTTGCGATCTACGTTGCGAATGCCGCTCACCAGGTTGACATACACCGGAAAGAACGCCCCGATGGCGATCAGGGTCACACGCGGCGTCTCGCCGATGCCCATCCACAGCAGCAGAAAAGGCACCCATGCCAGTGAGGGCACGCTGCGAATGCCCTGCAAGGTTGGGTCCAGCGCCTGTTCGACGATTTTGGACAGGCCGACAACTACCGAGACCAGTAATGCCAGCGTCGCCCCGATGCCGAAGCCGGCCAGCGCGCGCCCGATGCTGGCGGACACATGCCGGAAAAGGTCTCCACCGGCTGCCAGGTCTGCGGCGGTGCGCAGCACCTGTGTCGGCGCGGGCAACTGGTTGGCGCGGAATAGCTGGGCCACATCGGTCGCCACGAACCATGCGACCAGCAACGCTGCCGGCAACGCCAGAGCAACCAGTTGTGCAGTGGGCAGCCGCGCTGTGCGTCGCGTCTCGACAGCGGCGACATCTTGCGGAGCCGGGCGAGTGGCCGGGCGGGTATTGGATCGCATTGCCACGCTATCCTCTGAGATATTCCCGGAATATCGTTATCAGCGTTGCGCAACCTGCTGCGCGTAGCTGGAGTCGATCAATGTGGCGAGCGCCTGGGTCGGATTGGCGTCTGCTGCGACCAGTTTCTCGCTGATGAGAATAGGCGCAACCGCTTCGAGCGCGGCTTGTAACGCCTGGCCGGGGACGCCCACATCGTTGTCTAACACGGTGCGCTCGGTGATTTGTCGTTTGGCGATCTCTGGATCGATTTTGCCTTCACGGGCCAGCAAAGCGGCCGCTTCTTCCCGATTCTCCAGAATCCAGCGTCGGGCGCGCTCGTATTGCGCCAGGATGCGTTTGAGAATCTCCGGGTATTTTTGAGCGAACTCCTCGCGCGCGTTGAGTGTGCCGAACGTGTTGAAGGCGATGTTGCGGTACAACAGGCGCGCGCCATCTTGCAGTTCGGCGGCTGCCATGTGTGGGTCAAGGCCCGACCAGGCGTCTACATCGCCTTTTTGCAATGCCACGCGACCGTCGCCATGTTGCAGGTTGATGATCTCGACATCAGACTGGCTTAAGCCGGCTTCCTTCAGGCTGCGCAGCAGGAAGAAGAAGGGGTCTGTGCCGCGCGTTACGGCGATCTTTTTGCCCTTCAGGTCTGCAACGCTGCTCACAGGCGAATTGCCGGGGACGACGAGGGCAGTCCATTCGGGCCTGGAGTACACATACACTGTCTTGAGGGGAACGCCGTTGGTGCGCGCCAGCAAGGCAGCCGCGCCGGCAGTCGAAGCCAGATCGGCGCTGTTGCTGGAAATGTACTCGTTGGCTTTGTTGCTGCCGGCGCTGAACAGCCAGGTGATCTTGATGCCGTCTTTGGCGAACTCGTCTTCGAGCCAGCCTTTGTCCTTGAGCACCAGGCTGCTCAGGTTGTAGGTGGCGTAGTCCAGTCGAATCTCTGTTGGGTTGCCGGCTGTGTTGCCGGGTTGAGCGGGAGCTGCGCCGCAGGCTGTCGCCAGCATCACAGCCGGCGCAACCAGCAAGGCGGAGACAATTGCGGGAATGCCGCGAGAAGAACCAGTTTGTTTTCGCATTTGGATAGACCTCATATCTTTGAACACATCAGTCGAGAAACGCGCGCGCGAAGCCGGCCCGAAGCCGGTTTGCGCTCCGGGAAACTGTTAAAAGGATTGCCCCTGGACGGGTTGGCGAGATGGGGAATGCGGGCAACTGCCCGCGCCGGCTTACTGGCCGGCGCGCATCAGCGCCCGCTTGCTACAGGAGCACCGGCCTGCCAGATCAGGCGTGCCTGCTCGCAAAGGTAGGATTGCCAATACAACCAACACAGCCCTCATGCCTCACACACACCGACGAACACCACAGTCAACGCCCCGAAATGCAATCGCCCTCTTGTCACTGTCAGACAAGAGGGCGATTAACAGGTGTTGTGTTAAAAGCTCGCTCTCATCTTCCAGTGATTACTGCCGGAATTGGCACCTTGGATTCAGGTTGCCGAGGCTTCATCGGGCCGGTCCCTCCGCCTCTCTGGATAAGAGTGCGCTTGCTGTATTCGGTTGTTGCGATGGCGCGATACTAACAAGCGAGCCGGCGTTTGTCAATAGGTTTTTTAGATAAGGTCGCAGCCGGCTTGACAATCGGCATGTAATCGTTTACAGTTTGCATGTAATCGTTTACATGGCCGGCTTGGTAGCAGCCCTCCGCCTGCTGGCTCGACTTAGTTTGACTGCGGACTGTTTTCTCGACATAGACTGGTACAGGAGAGATCGATGCGGCGTCGCAGGTCCGGAATGGTTCGGGATGGTATGTTGCCCACCAGCAAGGATGTCGCAAAGCGGGCGGGTGTATCCGTCGCGACCGTGTCGCGCGTGCTAAACGAGTCTCCCAGCGTCAGCCCGGACAGTCGGCGCAGGGTGCTTCAGGCCATCGAGGCGCTGGATTATCAGCCCAGCCGGGCGGCGCAACAACTGCGGGCGCGACGTGGCCGGGTGCTGGGCCTGATCATCTCCGACATCCAGAATCCCTTTTTTACTTCGGTGGTGCGCGGCATCGAGGATCTCGCGCATGAGCACGGCTACTCGCTGGTGTTGTGCAACTCAGATGAGAGTGCGGAGAAAGAGCGGTTGTACATCAACGTCATGCGCGCCGAAGCCGCCGCCGGCGTCATTCTGGCGGCTGTGTCGGAGGATAGCCCTCACGTGCGCGGCCTGATCGACCAGCGCATTCCAGTGGTGGCGATCGATCGCCGGCTGAAGGATCCCTTGATCGATTCGGTCAGCGTGGATAACGTGGAGGCAGCCCGCGAGGCTGTCTCGACGCTGATCGATATGGGGCACCGGCGCATTGGGTTAATTGCCGTGCCGCTCAATATCACCACCGGTCGCGATCGGCATGTCGGCTATTTGCGCGCGTTTCACGAGCGCCGGCTCAAAGTGTCGCGCGACTGGATTCGATTCGGTGACACGCGCGAAACCGGAGGCTATGAGTGCGCCGGCGAGTTGCTTCAACTCGACCCACCGGTGACTGCGCTCTTTGCGACCAACAGCCTGATGACACTCGGCGCCTTGCGCCGCATCCATGAAGTTCGTCTGCGGATTCCGCAGGATATCTCGATCATCGGCTTCGATGATATGCCGTGGGCATCTTTGCTGCGGCCGGCGTTATCTAATGTGTCGCAGCCAACATACGAACTGGGGCGCACTGCAGCCCAACTGCTCTTGCAACGTTTGGAGAACCCCCAGCGACCGCCGGCCCATGTTGTGCTGAAGACCCGGCTGGTGATGCGTGACTCGGTGGCGCCCCTGCCCGTCACAACGCGCAAACGAGTCGTTCAGCAATCTGGCGTGAATGGGAAGGCGCATTGAAGGAAGCGGCCCATGGATGACATCCTCGTCCTGATGGAAGGCGTTGAGAAATCATTTCCCGGCGTGCATGCGTTGAGCGATTGCCGGTTTGAACTGCGCGCCGGCGAGGTGCATGCGCTGGTGGGTGAAAACGGAGCCGGCAAGTCCACCCTGATGAAAGTGCTGGCCGGCGTGTATGCCAAAGACGCCGGGCGCATCCTGTACAAGGGCCGCGAAGTAGACATTCCCAATCCACGCGTCGCTCAGCATCTTGGCATCAGCATGATCCATCAGGAACTCAATCTGATGCCCCATCTCACGGTTGCGCAGAACATCTTCATCGGGCGCGAACCAAGACGCAGAGTTGGCTTTGTTCTCGACGAGGATGAAATCAATGCCCGCACCCGACAACTGCTCGACATGCTGCACCTTCAGCAGCTCGATCCCCGCACCAAAGTGGCGGATTTGACTGTCGCCAAACAACAGATGGTCGAGATCGCCAAGGCGTTGTCCTTCAACGCAGAAGTCCTGATCATGGATGAGCCGACGGCGGCGCTGACGGAGGCTGAGATCGATGATCTGTTTCGCATCATTCGCCAGTTGCGCGAAAAGGGCGTGGGGGTGGTGCATATTTCCCATCGCCTCGAGGAATTGAAGCAGATCTCTGACCGGGTGACCGTCATGCGCGATGGGCGCTATATCGACACCGTGCGCACCCAGGATGTGTCCATCGACCGCATCATCAGCATGATGGTCGGCCGCACGATCTACGAAACTGCGCCCGAAGTTCCCGACAACGCCGATCGAGAAGTGGTGCTGGAGGTCAAAAACCTGAACCGGGGCACTGTGATCCGGGATGTGAGTTTTCAACTCAGGAAAGGCGAAATCCTGGGTTTTGCGGGCCTGATGGGGGCCGGGCGCACCGAAGTGGCGCGCGCAGTGTTTGGGGCCGATCCCATCGACTCGGGGGAGGTGTATGTGCGAGGCCGGCGTGTGCATATTCGCAGCCCGCTCGATGCAGTGCGACACGGCATTGGCTATCTGTCCGAGGATCGCAAGCGTTATGGCCTGACGCTGGGCATGGATGTCGAGAACAACATTGCGCTTGCCGCCTTCAACAAATTCCTGGGCGCGCTGGGATGGGTGAACCGCCCTGCGATCCGCCAGACGGCCAGTCGTCTGGTTGATACCCTTGCTATCAAGACCCCCAGCCTTCAACAACAGGTGAAAAATTTGTCGGGGGGCAACCAGCAGAAAGTTGTGATTGGCAAGTGGCTGACTGCCGACACCGATATTTTGATCTTTGATGAGCCGACGCGCGGTATTGATGTGGGCGCGAAGAGCGAAATCTATCATCTGCTGAACGAATTGGCGCGGCAGGGCAAGTCCATCATCATGATTTCGTCGGAGCTGCCCGAAATCCTGCGCATGAGTCACCGCATCATTGTGATGTGCGAAGGGCGCATTACCGGCGAATTGACCAGCGCCGAGGCCACTCAGGAGAAGATCATGACATATGCCACGCAGCGCAGTAGCGTGATGAATGCCGATTTGACCCTGCAAGTTCCGGCTGAGCCGGCCCAACCCAGGAGCCTTTGACGATGGAAGCGAAAATCGCCCGCGCCCCGGGCAAATCGTTGTTTCGTTCCGATGCCGTGCAGAAGCTGATGGCGTTTGCCGGCCTGATAGCCCTGTTCGTCGTGTTCTCGCTGGCGTCGCCTAACTTTCTGACCCTCGACAATGTGATTGGCATTCTGCTGGCCACTGCCGTGAACGGCGTGCTGGCGCTGGGCGCTACCTTCGTCATTATCGCCGCCGGCATCGATTTGTCGGTTGGAACAGTCATGACCTTCTCCGCCGTCATGACAGGCGTGCTGGTGGTGTTCTGGGGCCTGCCCATTCCGCTGGGCATTGTCGGCGGCATCCTGGCCGGCGGCCTGTGCGGCCTGGTCAACGGCCTGGTCATCTCGAAGATGAAGGTCCCGCCGTTCATTGCCACGCTGGGCATGTTGTATGCCACGCGCGGCCTGTCTCTGGTCATCTCTGGAGTCAAGCCAATCTACTTCAACGATACGCCGGAATTTCGCCAGATTGCAATGGGATCGGCGCTCGGGGCGCTGATCCCGGGCCTGGATATTCCGAACGCCGTCTTCATCATGTTTGGCGCAGCCATTGTCGCCGGCCTGATTCTGTCAAAGACGGTATTGGGCCGCTACTGCTTTGCCATCGGCAGTAACGAAGAAGCCACCCGCCTGTCGGGCGTGAACGTAGATGCCTGGAAAGCAGCCGTTTACATGGTGTGCGGCATGTTCGCCGGCTTGGGCGGGGTCATCATGGCTTCGCGCCTCAACTCGGCGCAGCCGGCGCTGGGGGCCGGCTATGAGTTGGACGCCATCGCTGCTGTAGTGATCGGCGGGACCTCGTTGCGCGGTGGCGAGGGCACCGTTCTGGGAACGATCATCGGCGCGTTCATCATCAGCGTTCTGGCCAATGGCCTGCGCATTCTTTCAGTGCCGCAGGAATGGCAGATGGTCGTGACCGGCGCGATTGTCGTGCTGGCTGTGTATGCAGACATCATCCGGCGCCGGCAATGAGGACGACCGATATGCATCCCAAGCCGGGCCGTGACAGATGCTGTTCAACAAAAACGGAGGTGATAAACACGATGGCGCGTGCGACTGCCAGGCGCACCGCCCTGGGGGCGATGGACACGCCCACCGGCGACATCACAACGATCCATCTGGCGCAACACCAATTAGCGATTCACTGTTCGTCAAGATCAAAGCTCAATTGACACCACAACAGATTTTGATTTGGAGGAGATTTGCCATGAAGCGAACACGTGTTTTGTCCATTTTGGCCGGCGCGACAGCGGCGGCTGTGCTGGTCGCGGGCTGCGCAGCGCCCCGTCCGGCCGGGACGACCGGCGGCGCTGCCCAGCCCGCCGCGAAGCCCTACATCCCCGTCATCAGCAAGGGCTTTCAGCACCAGTTCTGGCAGGCAGTCAAGCTCGGCTCTGAGCGCGCTGCAAAAGACTTCAATGTAGACATCACATTTGAAGGCCCAGAGAGCGAAGCCCAGGTCGACAAGCAGATCGAGATGCTCCAGACCGCCATCGACAAGAAGCCGGCGGCCATCTGCCTGGCTGCGCTCGACAGCAAGGCTGTCATTCCGTTGCTGGAAAAGGCCAAGGCGGCCAATATCCCGGTGATCGGCTTCGACTCTGGCGTGGATAGCGATATCCCGGTGGCGACTGCCGCAACTGACAACATCGCGGCCGCCGGCTATGCGGCTGACAAGATGGCCGAGCTGATCGGCGGCGAGGGCGAGGTGGCCGTGATTGTGCACGACCAGACCAGCCGCACCGGCATCGACCGCCGCGACGGGTTCGTCAACCGCATTAAGGAGAAGTATCCCAAGATCACCATCGTCGATGTGCAGTACGGCGGCGGCGATCACTTGAAGTCGACCGACCTGGCCAAAGCCATCATTCAGGCTCATCCGAACCTGAAAGGCTTCTTCGGCGCGAATGAAGGCTCGGCCATCGGTGTGCTGAACGCGGTCACCGAGTTGAAGAAGGAAGGGCAGATTGTGGTGATCGGCTACGACGCCGGCAAGCAGCAGAAGGACGCTGTGCGCAGCGGTGTGATGGCCGGCGCTATCACCCAGGACCCGATCGGCATTGGCTACAAGTGCGTCGAAGCCGCCGTCAAGGCTATCAAGGGCGAGAGCGTCGAGAAGAACATCGACACCGGCTTCAAGTGGTACGACAAGACCAACATCGACGCCGAAGACATCAAGCCGCTGCTGTACGATTAAGTTTGACTGAACTCGCTTGAGTTGGGCACAACAACACAGGGCCGTCTATCTAGACGGCCCTGTGTTGTTGTGAGCGGGGAACCATTGTGTCGGTGCCAACGGGCATGGCTGCCCATCATGCAGTTTCACTGTTTGCCCCTTGTTTCTGTTTAAGTCGCCGGCCTGATAACAACTTTCAGCCCTTCACGCTTCTGGGCCAGGGTGAACGCCTGCCCGGCCTCAGCCAGCGGAAACTGCGCCGTAACGAGGGAGCGGATGTCCACCATGCCCTGCTCGACCAGCGCGATGGCGCGCGGATAAGTGCGCTTCATGCGCCGCGACATGCGGAGGGTCAGTCCTTTGCGCCGGGCGACCGAGGCGGTGAAGGTCGTGCTGTCCTCGCAGGGGATGCCAACCAACACAACTGTGCCGCCCGGCTTGACTGCGCTGATGGCTGCCTCGACTGCTTCGTTCACGCCGGCCACTTCAATTGCCACATCCACTCCGCGCTTGCCGGTCTCAGTCAAGATCGCTTTGGCTTCTTCTCCGTTGGCGTGGAAGACGCGCGCGCCGAATTCCTGAGCCGCCGCGATGCGATGTGGCAGCACTTCGGTTGCATACAGCCGCGTTGCGCCGGCTGCGCGCGCCAACTGCAAAATCAACAGCCCGATCGGCCCACAGCCGAACACGCCCACGGTCATGCCGGGCCGGATGTGGGCCAGGTCGATGGCGTGGATCGCCACACCCAGCGGCTCCAGCATGGCGCCATCGGCGTCGGTGAATGAATCCGGAATGGGATAGAGATTGCGCGCGGGCCACGCTAGACACTCGCGCAGCGCGCCGTCATCGGTTCCGTGTCCGGCAAAGTGAATGTTGACGCACAGGTTGGGATTGCCGTCCTGGCAGTATTCACAGTGCTCGCAAGGCACGGCGGGATCGACCGCCACACGCTGGCCGCGTCGGGGGCCGCTGTCGATGACGCCGGCGAATTCGTGCCCCAACACCAGCGGGCGGCTCAGCCGGGCGTCGCCGATGCCGGATTCGGCGAACCAGTGCAGGTCGGAGCCGCAGATGCCAACGGCCGTGACGCGCACGATGTGCTCGTCGGGGTTGGCGGCCGGGTCAGGCTCGTCGTGTAATCGCAGGTCGCGCGGACCGTGCAGCCGCAATACTTTCATGTCTTCCTCCTCTTGCGCAGGCAGTTGCGATTGATCTTGCATACAGAACCTGGTTGGTGATAGAAATGGCTGCTACATCGTGTGACGCAGGGCGATTGCGCCGCACATGATACAACGGGAGCGAACCGGCTTCTCGTGGCAAGCCGCCGGTCAAAAACCACATCGCGGCGCGTAACCAATCCGCGCCGGCTGCATCAAAAATGCGCAATACGCACAGGAGTAACGATGGCAAAAGCAGAGATCTTCGCCGGCAAGTGTGGCTTCACCACGGTCGTTGAAGCTACACAGACAGACAACGAGATGGTCAGGGTCACGCTGACCAGCGCCTGCAAGGGCTGCCAGAAGCTGGGCGCGGCGCTGAGCGAGCTGGAAATCAACCCATTGCGTGAGGTTTCGCATCGCGGCGAGGGATCGTTGATCCTGGAGCTGGCCCCCAGATACTTGGCGCACCCGGCCTGTCCGGTGCCGGCCGGCATTGTCAAGGCGGTTGAAATCGCCGCCGGCCTGGCGTTGCCTGCTGACGCTTCGATCAAGCTGACGCCCTGACGACAATCTGTGTTGTGTATCGGCGCTGCGCCCAATACGCAGCACGCCCTATGCGGCAAGTGCGCTTCTGTTGCGCGTGGCATTTTGCGCCCTACAATACGCAGGATATGCACACTCCATTGATTCTCCTCAACGGTGAGGTGAAGGACGCCATTCTCATCGCCGGCATTGAATCCTTGCGCAGAGGCGCCAGCGCCGCCGATGTCGCCGAGCAAGTGGCCCGCGACGTTGAAGACGACATCGACGAACATTCGGTTGGTTTCAGCGGCCTGCCGAATATTTTGGGCGAGGTCGAGTTGGACGCCGCTTTCATGGAAGGTCAAACCCTGCGCGCCGGCGCTGTAGCAGCGGTCAAGGGGTTTCGCCATCCCATCTCTATCGCGCGCCAGGTGATGATGCGCCTGCCGCACGTGCTGCTGGCCGGTGCAGGCGCTGAACGCTTTGCCGACGAGATCGGCGCCGAGCGCGGCAGCCTGCTGACCGACTCAGCCCGTGACATCTGGCGCCAGCGCATCTTGGATGCGGGATTTTTGACTGCGGATTTGGAAATGGCCGCCGATCCGAAATCGAAAATCCAAAACCTAAAATTGATCGAGATTACCACCCGCGTCCTGGCTCACCGCGAAGGCAGCGACACGATGAATGTGATGGTGCAGGATGCGCGCGGCCACATCGTGGTTGCGGTCACTACGTCGGGGATTGCCTGGAAGTATCCAGGGCGCGTAGGGGATTCGCCGGTGGTGGGCGCCGGCCTATATGCCGATGATCGCTATGGGGCGGCGGCATGCATGGGCCTGGGCGAGATCACCATCCGGCAGGGTTCATCATTGCGCGCCGTGATGTTGATGCAGATGGGCCGCAGCATGGATGAGGCCGGCCGCCAGGTGTTGCGCGAAATGTTGCCAATTTGCCGCGACGCTACCAGGCGCTGGGCGCCCCCTACCGACGGCCCATTCCCGCGCAGCGCCTGGGTGCGTCTGCTCATGCTTGACCGGCATGGCAATGTGGGGGGCTATTGCACGCACGATGGCTCAACCTACAAAGTGCAGACTGTGGACGAGCGCCAGCCCAGAACGCTGACGTGTGAATGGGTGCGTGAAGACGCACCATGAGGGGGAACGTGGCGCAAGAGATTAATCTTGCGCCACATTACTAAAATGTGCGGCGCTGTAGCGCCGATCATCTTACTTGGCAGGCATCGTTCCGGCTGCGGGGCGGGTCTCTCCACCGCGGGGCTGCTGGCGTACGATCAGGCCGGGCACCACGTCGCCGGGGTAAGCTGTGCTGCCGTGCTCCAACAAGTCGAGACCGACCATCTCTTCGTGCGTGCTGACACGCAGGCCGATCGTCTTCTTGATGGCGAAGAACAACACAAAAGTCGTGCCGGCCGTCCAGGCGCCGCAAGCCACGACGCCGATGAGCTGGATAATGAGCTGGCCAAAGCCACCGCCGGCAAACAAGCCGGTCACGCCGCCCTGTGACGCAAACAGCCCGATGGCAAGTGTGCCCCATACGCCGTTCATCAGGTGCACCGGGATCGCGCCGACCGGATCGTCGATCTTCAACTTTTCGAGGAACAGGTTGCCGAACACCACGATGGGGCCGGCCACTGCGCCGATGATGATCGAATCGAGCGGCGTCACGAAGGCGCACGGCGCGGTGATGGCCACCAGGCCGGCCAGCACGCCGTTCATGGCCGCCGCAACGTCGGGCTTCCCGCCGCGCATCCAGGCCGTCAGCAAGGCCGTAACGGCGCCGGCTGCTGCGGCGATGTTGGTGTTGGCGGCCACCAGCGCCACTGCATCGGCATTGCCGCCGGCAATTGCCAACTGGCTGCCGGGGTTGAAGCCGAACCAGCCCAGCCACAGAATGAAGATGCCCAGTGCAAACAGCGACACCGAATGGCCGGGGATGAAGTTGACCTGACCATCCTTGCCGAAGCGACCGATGCGCGGCCCGAGCAGAATGGCTCCCATCAGCGCCGCCCAGCCGCCCACGCTATGCACCACAGTCGAGCCGGCAAAATCGCGGAAGCCGCCGCCGGGCACAAGGCCGGTCGAATCCCCCAGTGTCCACAGCCAGCCGCTGCCCCATACCCAGTGGCCGAAAATGGGATAGATCAACAAGGAGATGATCAAGCTGTAGATCAAATACGCTGAGAACTTGGTGCGCTCGGCCATGGCGCCCGAAACGATCGTTGCGGCGGTGCCTGCGAACACCAGTTGGAACAGCCAGAAAGCTAGAATCGGTAGGCCGGCAAAATCGCCGGCGTCGGCGCCAATAAAGAAATAGGTTGTTCCGAACAGGCCGCCGCTGGATTGGCCGAACATCAGGCCGAACCCGATCACCCAGTAACCCAGCGTAGCCATCACGAAGTCCATCAGGTTCTTCATCAGGATGTTCGTGGTGTTCTTGGCGCGGGTGAGGCCGGCCTCTACAAATGCAAACCCAGCCTGCATGAAGAACACAAGAAAAGCGGTGATGAGCACCCAGGTGGTGTTCACTCCGCGCGTCGCCTCGGCGACCGGGTCAGCCTCTTGAGCGCCGACGATATGAGCAGTGGTCAGCACCACGGCAAGGCCGGCAGTCGCGCCAATGACCCGTAGGGCGGCCCGCTTGCTTCGCGCAGCCAACCCGCTGCGCCATATGGAAGGGTTGATACTGGCAAACATGTGACACATCCTCCACAAATTAACTCAACAGCTTAGTTCTGGTGTCTATTCAATTCAACGACAGCATCCAGATGCTCACGTCGTGGTCGCCGGTATCACTGTCAATTTGTAACAAGTTGTCGGCCTTATCGCGCCTGTCTCTCGTGTGAGAGCAGGGAGGCAGCGCTGCGGGGCGCTCAGGCGCAATGTATGTGGCTACGAAACTCCTTCTCCGGGCAGGTTAGCGCGCTGTCACACCTGTCTTTTTGCGGGCATCGATGTCATCGGGGTAAGTCAGTGCCTCGCGCCCGCGCTCGCCGGTGCGAATGCGAATCACATCTTCCACCGGGTAGATAAAGATGATGCCGTCGCCTTCCTCGCCGGTGCGAGCAGCCTGAATGATGGTCTCGACTGTCTTCTCAACGTTGTGGTCGCTCAAAACGATGTTGAGCTGTAGCTTGGGGATCATGTCCATGCGATAGGACGATCCACGCCACGCCAGTTCGATGCCGCCTTGCCGGCCATGTCCGCGCACCTCGTGGACATTCATGCCCACAATGCCAATGGCATGCAGCGCCTCTTTCACAGCCTCCAGCGCGTCTTCACGAATAAACGCTTCGATTTTCTTGGTCATCTCTAACACCTCGTTCCTGAAAATTGAAAGCCAATTCGACTCACCCGTTGTATTTCGATCTATCTGTTGTGTCTTTAGGCGACAACCACCTCCGAGGGTGTAGCGCAGATTTGTGACAGTCACCGCCGGCGGCACTGACGGATTGCGGCGTCTAGCCGATTGCTGTGCAGTTCACACAAGGCGGCGAGCATGGCCGCAGCATGCCGCCGTTCCCACCCCCG
>JAEANN010000050.1 GCA_016841965.1 Candidatus Roseilinea mizusawaensis
CGGGGGTGGGAACGGCGGCATGCTGCGGCCATGCTCGCCGCCTTGTGTGAACTGCACAGCAATCGGCTAGACGCCGCAATCCGTCAGTGCCGCCGGCGGTGACTGTCACAAATCTGCGCTACACCCGACGTGCGCTTTTTATTTGGGCCGGCATGGCCCTGCACTGCGCAGCCAGCCTAAGCCGGCGGCAGATGCTACACTTGCTGCCTGGCCTGTAGCACAATCAGAATAACAAGAGGAGACCAACCCGGCAGCATGGACGTGGAAATTTTCTGGGAGCGCATCTTCAGCGAACAGGTTGGGCCGGTGCGTGAAGCGTGGCAAAGTTTGAATCTGGAGGAACGCTTGGCAGTGCGTGATTTTCTGGCCGGCGCTTTGGCTGATCAAAGCCGGCTTGACGCGCAACGCCGCGCAGCCAAGTTTGCGCTCGGCATTGTTCAGACGCCGCCAGAAGGCGCGCTGCATGTTGCTAGATCGCTGGCGAGCGCGGCCGGCCGGCGTCTTATGGCCGCCAGCGGTCAGTTCAATGTGTCTACCAAAACGGATGGCACGCTGGTCACAACGCTGGATGTTCAAACCAGCATGGAATTATGTCAAAATTTGGCCGACCAGTTTCCCGGCCACGGCGTGCTGTCGGAAGAGCACAACACCGTTTATCAGGGTGAAGAATGGTGCTGGGTGATCGATCCGATTGATGGCACAACGAACTTTGCAGCCGGCTTCCCGATTTGGGGTATCTTGATTGGGCTGTTGCATTTTGGAGAGCCGGTGATGGGAGTGGCCGAATTTCCGCGGCTGGGCTACCAATTTCACGCTGTCAAGGGGCGTGGTGCGTATTTGAATGATGTGGCCATCCATGCATCGCGCGCGACCGACTTTCAGGCCACCGATCTGTTCTCAATTTGCTCTCGCACTGCCAAGCTGGGTGTGTTGCCGATTGCGTGCAAGATCCGCTCGCCGGGGTCGCTTGGCTTTGAGATGGCCTCGGTGGCATGTGGATATTGCGTGGGCAACCTGGGCAGGACGGTGCACGTGTGGGATGTGGCAGCGCTTTGGCCGATCTTGCACGAGGCCGGCGGGATGGCGCTTACTAATCTGTCTGACGGTTTGTTTCCACTGCGCGCCGGCGTGGACTATGGCAAAGTTGAGTTCGCCGTGATGAGTATGTGCACGCCGGAGCTGATGCGCCAGGCGCAGGGCCGGCTGAGCGGCTTCTTCGACGGCTGAGTGCGCAGCGTCATTTTGCGTCAGGCGCTGCGCTTGTCTTCAGCCTCTTGCCTGTGGGTTTGCGCGTCGCTTTTGCGCGTCGCTTTTGCGCGTCGTAATGGGCGGCGAGTGTAATCCACTCGTCCACTGCCAGAGTTTCTGCCCTGCGCGCGGGGTTGATTCTGCTCGCCAACAGGATTTCCTCAGCTTCTTGATGGGTGATTGCCAATCCGCCGGCCAGTGTATTGCGAAGTTGTTTGCGTCGTTGGCTGAAGCCGGCCCGCGCCAGGGCGAAGATACTGTTGGGGGATGGATACAGGGGCTGTGCGTGAGGGGCGATGGTTACAACTGCTGAATCCACATCTGGTTGTGGGTAGAAAGCAGACGGCGTGATCCGCATCACCAGTTTGGGGTGTCCGTAGAACTGGACGCTTACGGCTAACAGGCTCATCTCGTCCGGCTTGGCGATCATGCGCTGGGCCACTTCCATTTGTACCGTCAGGGTGATCAGCGCCGGCTTTAATTCCGATTCCAGCAGTCTGCGAATGAGTGCTGACGTGATGTAGTACGGCAGATTGCCGATGACTCGCACAGGCGTATCTGGGGGATAGCCATCCCCGCCGCTGATCTGGCGGATGCTGTCGTAGTCCACTTTCAGTGCATCAGCGTGCAGCACGGTCAGGTTGGCCGGCTGGCCGAGTTCGGCTTGCAGTGCGGGTATGAGATGCTGGTCTAACTCGATGGCGATGACATGGCCGGCCTGCTGTACTAGAAACTGTGTCAATGCTCCTATGCCTGGCCCAATCTCGACGACCAGATCGCCGGGGTTGATGTGCGCGGCAGCAACAATCGCGCGCGCGATAGTGGGATCGGTCAGGAAGTTTTGACCCAGCGACTTGCGTGGTGTAATGCCAAGGGCATTCAGGCGTTGACGGGTAGACATTCGATGAGGCCGCCTCACACGTCAGGCATGGCCGGCTGTGACTGTTTCACGTGAAACGGCTGGCGGTCGCTCTTAGGGACACGCGGCGCGATCGTTTCAGTCCAAAATATACTTCACCTTATCGGGCACAGGGGGCAGCAAGTAGACATTCGTCCAGCGATACCACAACACGAGATTGTTGTCGTCGTAGCCCAGGTCGATACGTTTACCGAGAATGGCGCTGCCGGTGTCGCAGGCATAGCCCGGCCCATAACCTTCGACATAGACGTTCGTGCCCAGCGGGATGACGCGGGGATCAACTGCAACGATGCCATGTCGCATGGCCATGCCGCAGCGCGCTCGGCCATACCAGGGCCGGCTGGTGGCTACGCCGGCAGTGCTGGCTGAATACGATGTGGCCAGCATGCGCAGCACGCGCCAGTATTGAACCGGCCCATTGGGTGTGTCGAGCGTGCGCACAACGATCTTGGTGCCGTAGTTATATATCCTGGGTTGAGGCTCGCGCACTACCAAGTCGGCAATCGTTTCGCGCTTGACTTCTACACCATCTTCATAGGTGATCAGGGTGCGTCGCTCTCGAATACCGGGCGCGCCCTCTTGTGCCAACCCCTGGGTATCCAGTTCCATGTCTGGGTTGCCCGCCCAGCGCGTGTCAAACGGGATCACATCCTGGTTGATCACGATATCGTGGCTGACGCGCGTAACCCGTATTTCCATATTCGGTTCGACCGGCGTGTTCAGCGGGGGGGTCACGCGGTCGGCGCCATACAGCACAATATTGAGATCGGCCAGCACATCGGCGACAATGGCGCGATGGGTGCGCGTGCGTACCTCGCGCCCATCCACGCGGATGGTCATCGGTTTGGATCGTTCGATGAAGACATAGGTTCCCGGTTTGACTTGCTGCGAGAGGGCCGGCCGCACGTTGTCAGCGAGGTAGATGATGTAGCCGGCCTGCATCAGCGCTTCGCCGATCGTCGGCGCAGTGGTATTGATTGTAGAGGGTGGCCCACCTTCGTCGTGAATGATCAGCTCTGCCGCATGCCGGAACTCGATGTCTGCCACAATATCTGTGGCTGTGGCAGGCTTTATCGGCGGCAGATCGCTTGTGAACTGCCCATTGACCTTGAGCAGGTCATTCTCGCCGATGCTATACCCCAGACTATCGAGCACCTGTTGGGCGGATCGGCTCTGGGTAAGCAGGACTATAGGCTCCGCGTTGTCGATCCGAACCTGAACCCGCCGGGCGCGCTGAACAAAGATAGATAGATTGTGGTTGATCGGGGTGTCGGGGGGTGGGTTGACCACATCTTGCGGCAGCAGGTTCAGGCCGGCTTCGCGCAGCACGCCGCCTACCGTTTCTTGGTGTGTGTGCAGCACGTGCAAAGTGTCACCATCCACAATAGTGACTCGAGTAAACGTGCTGATGTAGCCGACAGTCAGCAAGCTCAATGCTCCCAAGACAGCGGCGAGCGCCGGCCAGCTTCGAGGTTTGTGGTCACCTAGGCCGGGCCTGGAGCCGGTAGGCCGCGCTGGGGGAGCCCAGGGAGCTTTATCGATACGCATGATCTCTTGTTAACGATCAAAGCTTGGTAATCAGGATCGCGGCCAGAGGTGGACGCGAAGCACGATGACAGCCGGCGCCTGACATGAAATACAAACGCCCGGCGCAGTTGGTTGTGCTGCCGGGCGTCCCCGTGACACCCAAAAGGATCTCCTTACCGTTGCTCCCTTCCGGTCCTGGCGGGGTTCGAAGTCTTTTGCCGCACAGGACCCGGCAGCACAACCAATCACACTGGGCAAAGTCGGGTATAATTCTACCACGCGCGTCAAGCGCAAACAGTGCGCCCATAGCTCAATTGGATAGAGCACTTGACTTCGGATCAAGTGGTTGTGGGTTCGAGTCCTGCTGGGCGCGTAAAACAAAGCGGGGCCACACACGTCGTCCCGCTTGGTGTATCCCCGCGTTTCACGTGAAACATGGATGCCGGCAGGCACAGCCTGCCAGCTAGGGTTATTGAAAGAGGCCAGGGTTATCTGTAACCCATTTCCACAGTCGCTCAATGCCTGCTACCGCCGACACATTCGGACGCCAGCCGAGCACCTTTTCGGCCTTGGTGTTGTCGCTGATGAACACCGGCTGGTCGCCCGGCCGCCAGTCTCCCCATCTGACCAGAATGCTGTGGCCGGCCAGTCGTTCTAGGATTGGGCCAAATTCTGCCCAGATCGACAGTGTGTTGCTCGCTCCCCCACCAACATTGAACACCTGCCCACTGGCTTGATCGATATGCCTCCAGGCTGCGTCGTAGGCGTCGATCAGATCTTGCACGTAGAGCAGATCGCGCACCTGTTTGCCATCCCCGTAAATCGTGATGGGCCGGCCGAGCGCGGCTGCAATCACGAAGTGCGCCACCCAGCCTTGATCTTCCACGCCAAACTGCCTTTCGCCGTAGATGCATGATTGGCGGAAGACGACCGTCTTCAAGCCATAAATGCGGGCATAGTCGCGCACGTATTGATCGCCCGCGCCCTTGCTGCACCCGTACGGGCTATGAAAGTCAAGCGGCTGCTGCTCGCTTACGCCAAGCGGCAGGTCGCGGTAGCGATAGCGCGAGCCATCTAGCACAACCGCCACATCTTCCATCCCGCCATAGACCTTGTTTGTCGAGGCATAGAACACCGCCGGCGGAGTAGCCTGCAACCGAGCAGCCTCCAGCACATTGAACGTGCCCAGCGCGTTGATCTCAAAATCCTCGCGCGGGTTCTTGACCGAAGTCGTGACCGCGACCTGGCTGGCCAGGTGCACGATCAGGTCCGGCCGAGCCTGCGCGACGGCGGCGCGCAGCGCGTCGTAGTCGCGGATGTCGCCACGCACGAAGCTCAGCCGCGCATCGCCAAACTGCCCACGCAGCCATTGCAAGTTGTGCTCGGTGCGCGGACGCGACAGATTGTCGTAAATGGTCACGCTGTCGCCCGCGCTGAGTTTGCGGGCGCTCAGGTTGCAACCGATGAAGCCGGCTCCGCCGGTGATGAAGTAACGCATGAATTTAGCAACTCCAAGTAAAAACGATTGGTGTGGGGCAGTGGATTCTGAACCAAATCAAGACGATTGAACAGTGCCCGACCGCGCACGTGCGACCAAAGCGCCAGCGCTCTGTCGCGCATCCTGCTGGCCCGCCTGCCGCGCAGCGCTGAGTCAAACAGGCGCGCCTCGCGCCGATAGTCGCCGGCAAACAACAGCCGCGATTCCGCTGCCCCGCTGCGCGCGATCAACATCTGCACCTCATCCCAATCCGGCAGGCCATAGGCGATGTGCTCGCTGAGGTAGGGATGCGGACGACCGATGAGCTGCGTATGCAGTGCGTTTAGGCGGGCTTCACTCTCGGCATGGCCGGGGCTGCCAAACGGCGCAGCCAAGATCACAGCGCGCCGGGCCACGCGCAGGCAATCTTGCACAAACCCTAGCCGCCGCTCGCGCGGCAGATGCTCCAACGTATCTATCGCGGTCACGACATCAAACGACGCCGGCGCAAACGGCAGACAGTCGCCGCCATACTGCACATCGCCGCTGCCATCTACATTCACGCTCACCACCGGACAGGCGGCGAATCGAGAGAGCAACCCCACCCGGCCGCCGACATCCAGAACGCGCCTGACCTCCTCGCCGCGCCAAGCGATCATCTGCGCCACAACCTGATGACGCTCGTAAAGATCATACGGCAGGAACCAATGCGCCGGCCTCATGCGCCCTTACCTTCCACCAATGCGTTGAATAATGCGCGATAGCGCGGCACCACGACCTGCCAGTCATACAGCCGACGCGCCTTAGCCTGGCCGGCGCGCCCCAGCGCCTGGCGCATCGTGGCCGAATTGCCGAGCGCGATCACCGCGCGCGCCAACGCTGCTGCATCCCCGTACTGCACCAGCAAGCCATCTTCACCATCGCCGATCACGCTTGCCGACGCGCCGGCCCGCGATCCGATCACCGGCTTGCCGGCTGCCCACGCCTCGACGATCACCATGCCGAACGACTCGCGCTCCGATAGATGAACAATCATATCGGCTGCGCAAAAGATGGCCGGCTTATCCCGCTCGTCAAAGTCCGGCAAGATCGTCACACGCTGCGAATGCGGCAGCGCCTGAACGCGCCTTTCCAGAGCGGCCAGCTCACCCGTGCCGGCGCCGGCCAGCAGCAAGCGCGCCTGCGGCAGCGCCTCCCAGATGGCCGGCATGGCTGCCACCATCACATCCGCGCGTTTGTACGCCGTCATGCGCCCGATCATCGCAATTACCAGATCATCATCTGCCCAGCCCTGCCGAAGGCGAAAAGCTCGGCCTGCCTCGGGCGCAGCGAATGCCGCAGCGTCCACGCCGCCGCCGATGACGTGAAGGCGCGCGCCCGGGCAACGCGCGGCCAGGTAGTCCCGCTCGTAGTCGCTCAGCGCGATGTAGGCATGGGCCTGGCGAATCGCGCGATACATGCGCGGCAGGTCGTAGCTCCACCGGTCGGCAGGATGCACCGTCCCGACCAAGACAACCGGCCGACCGCCGGCGCAGCCGGCAGCGAGCGCGTCGTACATGTGAATCATGGGGAACGAGGCGGCCACGATGACATCGGCCGGCTGCTCAAGGATTGCGCGGCGCAGCCCCGGCACGATTGGCCCGAAGTACAGCCCACGCATCCAATCTTGGCCGGGCAAACGCAGTTTGTGCGCTACGCGCGCCGCGTTCAGGCGCAGCCACGTCAGCCGGTTGAACACATCAAATCGGCGCACCCGCACGCCGTTCAGCATCACCTCGCCCACGGGCAAGCGGGGTTGACGGGCGTCAATGAACAGCTCGCAGCGATGGGCTACCGTGGTGAACACCGTCACCGCATCCCCTTGCGCGCTCAGCCGCTCGGCCAGCGACTGCATCAACCACTGCACGCCGCCTTTGGAAGGGTGATACGCATGAGTCACAAACAACACCCGCATGGTGTGCTCTCTCCGACCGGCGCAACCATCAGCGATGCGCACGCGCGACAGCGGCATAGACATCTCGGTGCGCCTGCATGAAGCGCGCCAGCCGGTCGCGCACCGCCGCCCGCAATGCCTCGGCCGCAAAGCGCGCCGTCCCGCGCTCCAGCTCGGCCACCGCGCGCAAGATCGCTTCGGCCTCCACAGCCTCAATCACGATGCCCAGTCCCTCGCGCTCGACCCATGCGGCCATCGGGATGACGCGGCTCACCAAAACCGGCTTGCCGGCCGCCAACGACTCGAGCAGCGAATGGGGATAAGCTTTGACCACTTCAGGCCGCGTGGCCAGCACCACGCCGGCGCTTGCGCCGGCCAGCGCTGCGTTCACGTCCACCCGTTCGTTCAGCACACGGACGCGCCCCTCCAGACCGCGCGCCCTGACCCGTTGCATCATCTCATCGAACAACACGCCACGCCACAAGAAGATCAGGCGTAGGTCGGGGCGTCGCTGTGCGGCGTCCAGCAAAGCATCCACCCCCTTGCTGGTGAATTGCTCCATTGTCCAGGGCGCGGAGCCGGCCAGCAGGGTAGGCGGGGCATCGGGCGGGAGCGGCGCGTGCGAAAACCGACTCGCGTCTATGGCCGGCTGAACCAAGCACCCCTGGGCGATGCCCCATGCCTGTAGACGTTCGTAATCTGCCTCGCTCGACACGATGATCGTGCGGACCAGCTCAGACAGCCGGCGCGCCATATCCCGATGACGTTCAGCGAGGCCCCCCACCACCGTATAGACAATCGGTCGCTTCAAAAAGCGCAGCGCCGGAAATGGAAACGGATCGGCGTTGAAGACATGATGCAGGTCAACCGTTCGTTCAGCGCGTCGAAGTTCGGGCGCCTGATTCACCCCCCACAGCAGGCGCGGGATGCGCGTGCCGGGCGTGCGCGTCGGGTAGAGGTGAATGACCTCCCCCGGCGCAATCTGCCGCAACAGGCGGACATCCTGCATCACCGCCTCGCAATCGGCCATCGCAGAAGGCGGAATGGTGACGTGATACAACGCGCGCATTCAAGACACCTCGCCCCGCGTCACCCGCGCATTCTGCCCGCCGAATCGCCCGCGCCAGCCGTCCAGGCAGCCCAACCCAATCGCACGCGCATGCGCCAGATCGCCGCGCAGAACGGCGAGCGCAGCAGCATACAGGCTGTACGCCGTCCAGGCGGTAAACAATCCCCATCGGCTTTGCGGGTAGAAGTTGCGGACGTACAGAAAGCGGTTTCTTATTACATAATAAATATGCACTCGATGTCGGATGAGAGCCGAGCGATCCACAGCATGACGCACGACCGCCGAGCCATCCACGGCGCTGTGCCAGCCTTTTTGTCTTGCCCGTGCGCACAGGTCGGCCATTTCGCCGCCGAAGAAGTAATCCTCGTCCAACAACCCCACCGCGCGCAACACGTCGGCGCGGATCATCACGCACGTGCCCGGCACGTAATCCACCAGCCGCACCTGGCCCGGCGGCGGCACATCCGACCTGTGAGATGCCAAATGCCGCGCGATGTCTTTGCCGCCGGCCGACAGCACTCGCCGGGGATCGGCGGCGTCCACCAGCACCGGCCCGACAATGCCGATCTCTGCGCGATCGTTCAACGTGCGCCAGAGTTGGCCGATGGCGTCTGCGCCGGCCTGGGCGTCGTTGTTCAACAACAACACAGCCCCGCAACCGGCATCCAGCGCCTGTTGGAGCGCCAAGTTGTTGCCGCCGGCGAAGCCACGATTCACCGCGCTGAAGATGACCTGCACACCGTCGCCCGAAACTTCGGCCAGCGCGCGCACATCTTCTGGTCGTGAGCCGTTGTCCACTATCCAGATGCGCTTGCCCGGCATATCCCACTGCTGGGCGTTGCGCAGGCAAGTCAGGGTGTCCCCGGCCTGATTCCAGTTCAAGATGATGATGCCCAGCGTCATGGCGGAAGGGCGATTTAGCCAGAGGCGCAGCAGTAGAAGCTAGAACCGCGGTCGCAACGGCGCGGGTTGGCCGGCAACTCACGCAGCGCGCTGTCGAGGATGCGCCAGCCGGCTTCGGTCAGCCAGCGCCCCAGCCCGGCATGGGTAAAGCGGCTGCCATGCTTCCAGCCGGGGGCCGGCGTGACAAAGTAGCCCGGATCATCCGTCTCCAGCGTGACCACGCTCTGCACCACCAGGAAGCGGCGCGCCACCGGCCGCAGGGCGCGCACGAACTCGGCCGGCTGCGCCAGATGATACAAGCCGCCGGTGCACAAGACCAGGTCATAGGCCCGCCCCGCGCGCGTCACATCCCACACGTCGCCCACTTCGAAGCGCAGCGCCGACAGCTTTAACAGGCGGGCCGCCGTCTGCGCGCGGCGAATCTCTTGCGGGTCAAGGTCCACGCCGGTGATGCGCGCATCGGGCCGCAGCGTGGCCAGCAAACACGCATAGTAGCCATCGGCGCAGAAAAGGTCCAGACACTCCGGCGCGGCGCTCGGCAGGTCGGCCAGACAACGCCGCAAGTACGCTTCGATCACCTGTTCTTTGACGCCTTGATTGGCGACATGAGCCGGCGGCGCAGGCTTCAGGAGCTGGCGCAACGAGAAGCGTTCGCCCTTCTCGACATAGCCAGGATCGAGCCGGCGGCGTAAACTGTTGAACAGGGCGCGCAGTTGATCGGCGCGGCGGGGAGGAAATTGGGTTTGCAGGCCGAAGCGCGAGAAGTCGTGATACCATGGTTGCAGTGCGCGCACTTCGGCGTGAAGTGATGCCATTGCAGCGCGATTCTATCACGCGCACAGCCAGGAATCATGTCTCGGGTTGATCTGGTCATCGTCAACTGGAATGGCCTGCAGCACTTGCCGGCCTGCTTCGACGCGCTGCGCGCTCAGACCTTCACCGATTTTCAAGTCTGGCTGGTGGACAACGGCTCGACCGATGGCTCGGTCGAGTGGGTGCGCCGGCGCGAACCGCAGACGCGCCTGCTGCTCAACGCGCAGAACCGAGGCTTCGCGGCGGCCAACAATCAAGCTATTCGCGCCGGCAGCGCGCCCTACGTCGCTACCCTGAACAACGACACTGTTCCCGATCCGCGCTGGCTGGCTGAACTGCTGCGCGCGCTGGACGCAGACCCGCGCCTGGGCGCGGCAGCCTCGCTGATGCTGTTTGCCGATCGCCCCGGCATGATCAACTCGGCCGGCATCGCCGTGGATCGCCTGGGGATTGCCTGGGACCGGCGGGGAGGGCAGCCGGTCGCCGAGAGCGAGACCGCGCCGACGCCCGTGTTCGGCGCGTGCGCCGGAGCAGCCCTGTATCGCCGCGCCATGCTGGACGAAGTGGGCCTGTTCGACGAAGACTTCTTTGCATATCTGGAGGATGTAGATCTGGCCTGGCGGGCGCAATGGGCTGGCTGGACGACTGCCTATGTCCCGGCCGCCCGCGTGTTGCATTGCCACTCGGCCACGGCAGGCGAAGGCTCGCCGTTGAAGCGCCGGTTGCTTGGGCGCAACAAAGTATGGTTGATCTTGAAGAACTATCCGTTGCCGTATCTGTGGCGATATTGGCCGTTGATGTGGGGATACGACGCAGCCGCGGTGGCCCGCGCGCTCACCATGCGCCAGGCGGCAGGCGTCCTGGCCGGCCGCTGGGAAGGCTGGCGCAACGCGGCGCACGCCTGGCGCAAACGGCGCGCCCTGCTGCGACGCCGTTCGGACCGGCACATCTTCGACCTGTTGGCCCCGGCGGAATCGCCGAGGGCGGTCATGGCGCGCTATCAACATTTGCAAGCCAACACGCGCTAGCTGCCTAGTCACCATGCTGAGAGCAACGATCGTACTGTCCATCATGCTCGGCGCACTGGCCCGGCCACTGCCGCCGCCAAGCGAAAGGCAACACGCCCGGCCGGGCGCCATCGCGCAGAGTTATCGCGTCTTCCTGCCCATTGTGTTAAACCAGCCGACGCGCTTCGCCGTGATCGGCGATTTTGGGCTGGCCGGCGCGCCGGCGGCTGCCGTCGCAAACTTGGTGAAAGCCTGGCAGCCGCAGGCCATCATCACCGCCGGCGACAACAACTACTACAGCGGCCTCGCCGGCACCATTGACCAGAACATCGGCCAGTATTACGCCGACTTCATCCATCCTTATCTCGGTTCGTACCCTGCGCCGAACAATCCGGAGTTCAATCGCTTCTATCCCGCCCTGGGCAATCACGACTGGAACAGCAGCACTGGCTATGCCGCGCATCTGAGCTACTTCACCCTGCCGGGCAACGAGCGTTATTACGACGTGCTCATCGGGCCGGCGCACTGGTTCATCCTGAACAGCGACGTGAATGAACCGGATGGCATCACGGCATCCTCGGCCCAGGCGCTGTGGTTGCAAAGCGCGCTGGCCGCCTCGACCGCCTGCTGGCAAATCGTCGTCCTGCACCATCCGCCTTACTCCTCGTCGGCGGTGCATGGCTCAACGCCGGCCACGCAATGGCCATTTGCAGCGTGGGGCGCCGACGTGGTGATCGCCGGCCATGCCCACAATTACGAGCGCCTCTCGCGCGATGGGATCGTGTATCTGGTCAACGGCATCGGCGGCGCACCACTCTATGCCTTTGGCGCGCCGATCGCCGGCAGCGTGGTGCGATACAACGGGGATTACGGCGCGCTGCGATTAGATGCCACTGCCTCACGGCTGCGCTTTGACGTGTTGAACACCGCCTCGGCGACGGTAGATGCTTTTGAGTTAACAGGCGGGTGCGCCCCGTAGCCGACGCGTGCTAACGCTGGACGGCGGGCAGATACAGGAAACGCGGCCCACTGGCCGGCGACCCCAGCGTCACTTCATCCACCACCACGTTCAAGCCGGCCGGCGCCACATCCACCGCCTCGATCACCACCGCCACCGGCAGCCCGCCGGCAGCGCGCAAGTCGAGCGCGACATGCCGCCAATCCTCCGGCGGCGGTTCGGCCTCTTGGACGCGCAGCACACCAGGTTCCTGCCCGCTGCGCCCGGCGAGCAGATCGGCAGAGGCCACAGCGCGCAACGGCTGAGGCGTTGCGCGGTTCAGCGGCAACAGCGAGCCATCCACTTGCACCCGCACCGACGCTGTGTCGCCCGGGCCGTTGCCGGTCACGCGTGCCAGCACCGACAGCACCCCTTGCGCCGGAATGACGACGCGCTGGCTGATGACGCCTGTGCCGATGATGGCCGCCCCGCCGGCCCCGCTGTGCGCGGTTTGGGTGTAGCCGGCCGCGCCAAAGAAGGCCCATCCGCCTGTCGTCTCGAAGTGGCTGTTGGTCACCACGTTGTCTTGCGGCGGCAGCACGATCAACGGGCGGCGGTCGTTGGGCGCGCGTTCGCGCAAGGGCGGCAAAGCCCCGAACTGGTCATGCGACACGCTCACCGAATACACGCCGCTGGCGGTGAAGTAGGCAAACGCGCGTCCCTGGGTATCGCTGGGCAACGCGGCGCAGGCATCGGCAGATGCGACCTGTGCGCCGTACACGGGCTGGCTCAGGTTGTTGACGACTACGCCGCTGATCGGATGCGCGCTGATGAGCAGCGTGGACTGGGTGGGACTCCAGCCGGCTTGCAGGTTGCCGGCCTGGTCGCGCGCCCGCGCGCGGAACTCGTAGCGCTGGCCGCAGGCCGGCCCAGCAGGCACATACGCCCCGCTCAGCGTGGTCGAGGGCGCGTTGCTCAACCAAGGCGTCCAGGCGCCAACCGGCGCCTGGCGGGCCTGAACATCGTAGCCGGCCACGCCGGAACCGACATCGCTGCCGCTCCACGCAAGCGCGATGGCGGCATCGCTCAGCGCAGTGGGCGGGCCGACCAGTTGCGATGTGGGTACAACCCGGTCAATGCGAAACGGGCCATAGTGCAATGTGGTGGCGGCTGCATTCCCCACCAGGTCCACAGCGCGCAGGTGGGCATACCAGGTCATCACGGCGTTCGCCGTGGTGGTCAGGCTGATGCTGGTCAGGGCGCCGATGTCTTTGACGGCATCGGGCTGTGTGGTCGGTGCAGCGTCCCACACCGCCGAATATCCGTCCAGACCGCTGCCGGCATCTATGGCCGGAATGAGATTGAGCACAATTGCCGAGGCGTTGCTCCAGCTCACGCTGGGCGGCGAAGAGGCGGCCACAGAGGGCGCTCCCGGCGGCACGCGATCCACCCTGAACGGGCCATAGTGCAGGACACTCGGCGAGGCGTTGCCGGCGTTATCCACGCTGCGCACGTGCAGATACCAGTCGGTTACCGCCGGCGTGGTGCCGGTCGTCAAGCTGGGCGCCGGCCCGACATCGGCCAGTGCGTCGGGGACTGTTCCCGCCGTTGTGTCCCATACAAATGAGTAGCCGTTTAGCCCGCTGCCCACATCGCTGCCTGCGCTGAGTTGCACCTGTAAGGTGCTTGCCGCCGTCCAGGTGTTAGGCGATGGTGACGCGCCGGTGACGCCGGGCAAGCTGGGCGGCTCGCGGTCAATGCGAAAAGGGCCGAAATGCGCTGCATCGGGCGACCAGTTGCCCACCTGATCTACGCTGCGCATGTGCAGATACCACGCGCCGGCTCCGCTTAATGGCCCGTAGCTCAGGCTGCTCACCGGGCCGGCATTTTGCGTTGGGCCGGGCAGGGTCAGCGGAGATTGATCCCAGGCGATGGCATAGCCGCTCAACCCACTGCCTGCGTCGAGGCCGGGCGATAGGCTCACCGTGATGTGGCTGCTGTTGCTCCAGGTGTTGAGGGCCGGCGTGCTTGTGGTGGCAAAGGCCAGCGTAGGCGGGGTGCGATCCACTTGGAATGGCCCGATGTGGATCACATTCTGGCTCCAGTTGCTCCAGCTATCGCGCGTGCGCAGGTGAAACCACCACACGCCATCGCCCAGGTTGATTCCGGTGGCGCTGTTGGCGGCAGTGTCCACCCCTGTATCTGGAATGGTGGTTGGCGAGTTGCTCCACACGACCGAATAGCTGGGCACGCCGGGGCAAGGCCCGCCGACGCTGGCGCCTGCCCACCACACGGTGATGTTGGACTGCGCAGTCCAGGTGGCGGTGGGCACGCTGGAGCTGAAGACAGTGGGATTGCTGGGCGGCGTCTCGGTGAAGCAATAGTTGCCGGTGCGCCGGTTGTCGTGGCGGTGCATGGGCCAGGGCATGGCCGTAGGGGCAGCCGGCCCGGTCTCATCCCAGATGTACAGCGCTGCGCTGCCGTTTGCTTCGCCGACGAGGATCGTCTCCAGCAAGCCGTCGTTGTCCACGTCGGCGACCATCGGCGGGGCATATAGGCCATCGAGCGCCATGTGCTGATTGCGTGAGATATCGGGATGCATCTGTCCGTTTGCGCCGACATACGTGACGCCTGCTGAATTGTGGCCGGCCAGCCCAATGTCCAGTTGGCCATTGCCGTCAATGTCGGCCACGATCGGCGAAAACTGCGTGGAAAGCGCCAGCGGTAGGGCATGGGTTGTAGAGGGCGTCATGGGGAAGCCGGGCAAAGCGCTGCCGTTGCCCTGCCAGGCGTATAGGGTGGTGCAGGATGCGTCGTCCATGTGTCCACACCCGATCGCCACATCCAGCCCGCCGTTGCCGTCCAGGTCGGCCAGCGCCGGCGAGCCTTGCGCCCACGCGATGAGGGGCTGCGGCCAACCGGGGAGCGTTACACCATTCCCGCGCCAGGCATATACAAACTTGCCTCCTTCGCCGGGAATTTGATTGCGGCCGGTGCCCACCACAACGTCGAGTTGGTTGTCGCCGTCCAGGTCGCCCAGCGCCGGCGACGAGTCCACCAGTTGGGGCAGATACTTGGGCCAGCCGGGCACGAGCGTGCTGTCGCCGTTTAACGCCCAGACGGGCGCTACGCTGTAGTCCGTCTGGCCACATGGATCTGTGCCCCACAGCGTGCAGCGCGGGCTGGTGCCGCCCACCACGATCTCCAACAAGCCGTCGCCGTCAATGTCGCCCAGCGCCGGCGAGGAAATGCCGCCGCGCGCCAACGGGTCGCCATTGGCGCGGTGAAAGGGCCAGCCGGCCACGACGGCGCCGGTGTGATGGTAGGCGTGAATATGCCGGTCTTCGCCTTCCCACACGATCTCCAGGTCGCCGTCGCCGTCAATGTCGCCCACCGCTGCGCCGGAAAAGATGCCGTCCCAGCAGCCATCCGGCGAACCCCAGGTCGGTCCGCCGCCGACCTCATCCAGCTTGGGCTGTGGCCAGTTGCCGTACAGGACAAACTGCCAGGGCGACACGTAGCGATAGACCAACGTCCCGCCGTTGATACAGTCAGCCGGCAGTCCGCCCGCCGTGACCACGATCTCCAACACGCCGTCCTGATCCAGGTCGGCGATTACGATGGGCGATTCGATGCGCGAAGTGGATTGCAGGGTAGGTGGGTTGGCCGCGTTGATGTCGGCGGCGACTTGGCGTTCCCACACTTTTTGCCATTGCCCCCCGCTCCAGCCGACTACAACCAGCCGGCCATCGTATGTGCCGACCACGATCTCTTTCATCCCGTCGCTGTTGAAGTCGGCCACTGCCGGCGAGGAACGCATCACGCGCGCTGCGCCGATCCACACGCCCGTGCCCGGCACGCTGGGTGCGGCGCGGGCAGATGGCGTGGCGCTCTGGGCCACCAGCAGCAAGATTAGCAAGGCGCACTGTGCCAACACTTGGCGCATCGAAAGCTGTTTCATCTATGAACTACCTCAACATAACTTTTAGCTAGCAGGTCACAACCGCGTCCGTTTGAGCGACGCGCTTCTCAGCGTCGCGCCATCGGCAGATAGAGGGGATAGCTTCCTATGACGGTCGCTCCCAGCGTGACCTCGTCCACCATGACGATGAGTCCGGGGGCGCCGGCGTCGTTTGCCTCGATGGTCAAGGTGACGGCCTGACCGGCCAGCGCGCCCGCGTCTTCCCACACATGTTGCCAAGCTGCGCCCAGGGTGGGGGTAAGCGCGACGGTGTGAGAGGCGCCCTCCAACCGGATGGAGACCAGGTCGCCCGGCTCGGCGTTGCTCGCTTTGAGCAACAGCGACAGCACGCCGCCGGCCGGCGCGCTGCTGATCACTTGCTGAAGGCTTCCCGTGCCGGTGATGGCGGCTCCGTGCAGGCCGCTGTGGGCTTGCGCGGTGTAGCCGGCGTTGCTGCTGAAAGCCCAGGCGCCGCCGACCTCGAAATGCGATCGGCTGATGACGTTGGTGGCCGGCGGCAGCACAATGGTGTCCTGCGTGCCCGTGCTGCGGGCATACAGCGTGGGCAGGCTGCCGAAGCCGGCCCGCGACACGCTCAAGTCGCTGGCGCCGGGCGCCGCCAGGTAGGCGCGGGCCAGTCCTTGCGGGTCGCTGTTCTGGGTGAGGCAGGCCCCGCTCGCACTGAGCTGGGCGTTAAACACCGGCTGCCCTCGGTTGTTGACCACCCAGCCGCTGATGACGTGGGCGCTGCCGATGGTGGTGGTGACCGGCGCGCTGAACGCGCCGAGGTTGCCGACTGCGTCCCTGGCCCGCGCGCGGAACGAGACGGTGGTGCAGGCGCTGCTGCCCAAGGCGTAGCTGCCGCCGGTGGTGCCGGCCGGCACGCTGCCCAGCCAGGTCGTCCATGCGCCGGCGCCGATGCGCGCCTGCACGGTGTAGCTGAAGACGCCCGAACCCGCATCGGCGCCGCTCCAACCCACCGGCGCGCTGCCGCCCGGCACAGCAGCCGGCGCTTGCACCGTCACAGCCGGCGGTGTGGTGTCAATCAAAAACGGCCCGAAGTGCGCCGCGCCGCTCCAGTTGCCCCATTCGTCGCGGGCGCGAACGTGCAGATACCAGGCGCCGTCGCTCAGGGCCGGGCTGGTCGCGCTGTTGGCGAAGGTGTCCACCAAAGTGTCCGGGACGGCCGATGGCGACTGCGACCAGCTCAGCGAGAAGCCGCGCAGGCGGGCGCAGCCGTAACCGGCCGCGCCGCTCCAAGTGGCGTTGACGGTGGTTTGATTGCTCCATACATTGGCCGCAGGGGTGGCGCTCACGGCGCTCGGCGGCGCGGGGGGCTGTTCGGTGTAGCAATAGTTGCCGGTGCGCCGGTTGTCGTGGCGGTACATCGGCCAGGGCGTGCGCGCAGGCAGCGCCGCGCCGGATTCCTGCCAGATGTACACGGCGGCCTGCCCATCGGTCCCATTGGTGCCGTTGACGCTGCCGGCGAAGATCGTCTCCAGCAGGCCGTCGTTGTCAATGTCGGTCACCAGAGGCGGAGAGTACAACGCCCCATCGGCCGGCCCTTGGGCGCGCGACACATCGGGGCTGTTGCCGCCGGAAGCTGTGATCAGTGAGATGCCCACCGAGCTGTGGCTGATGAACAACACTTCGAGCTGATTGTCGCCGTTTAGATCGGCGACCACGGGGGAATGGCGCCCATCCGCAGGCTGGCGATCCCAGTAGTTGGCGCTCAGCGGGGTCATGGGAAAGCCGGGCGCGTTGCTGCCGTTGCCGCGCCAGACATACAAGGTGGGACAGTTCGCCACGCCATCTGCGCCGCACCCGATCACCACGTCCAAGCCGCCGCCGTCCAAATCGGCCAGCGCCGGCGACGCCATCATGTTGTTGGCGGTGGGGCGCGGCCAGCCGGGCAGCGGCGTGCCGTCGCGCTTCCAGGCAAACACGTTGTATCCGCCCGCGCCGGCGATCCCAGGCCGGCCGGTGCCTACCACCACGTCCAGATAGCCGTCGCCGTCCAGGTCGCCCAAGGCCGGCGACGAATCCACCCACTGCCCCACGTATTTCGGCCAGCCGGGGATCAGGCTGCTATCGCCGCGGATCGCCCACACCGGCGCCACGGTATAGTCCGCGCCGCCGCCACAGCCATCAATCGGCGAAGGGATGCACTTTGGGCTGGTGCCGCCGACTACGACGTCATGGATGCCGTCGCCGTCCAGGTCGCCGATGGCCGGCGAGGAAAGTCCGCCGCGCGCCAGCGGATCGAGGTAGGGCGGCCAGCGATACAGGGGCCAGCCGGCTACGACGCTGCCATCGTGATGATAGGCATGAATGCGCCGGTCCTCGCCCTCCCAGACGATCTCCAGATCGCCGTCGCCGTCAATGTCGCCCAGCGCCGCGCTGGAGAAGATGCCATCCCAGTAGCCGTCGGGATTGCCAAATCCTGTTCCGCCGCCGACCTGATCAATCTGCGGCTGTGGCCAGTTGCCTTTGATGCTGAAGCTCCATGGGCTGTTGTAGCCATAGACCAGCAGGCCGCCGTTCTTGTGATACTCCGGCAGGCCGCCGGCGGGCACGACGATCTCCAGCTTGCCGTCCAGGTCAAGGTCGGCGACGGCCACGGCGGAGGTGATCCTGGTGTCGCTGGTCGGGTTGGGTGGACCGGCAGCGTTGATGTCCAGCACCACGTTGCGCGACCACAGCACAGCCCACGCGCTGCCGTTCCAGCCAATGACAAACAGCCGGCCGTCGTCGGTGGGCACGACCAGCTCTTTGAAGCCGTCGCCGTTGAAATCGGCAGCGGCCGGGTTGGCGCGCATGATGCGCGACCCGCCCAGGTTGATGACGATCGGCGCGGTGGTTGACGCCGCTCGGCTGGTTGGCGCCGGCGTCCCGATTCCCAGAATCAACAGCACTACGGCTACCAGGTTGTGACGGGCCATCAACCTCAATGTTGACACCTTGCTCTCCTCCGCTCAGCTCCTGATTTGATCTGTGATCGCAGCGCGAGAGAACGGCTATCTGGTTTGCACGCGCCCGATCAATTCAAGGTAATGATACGCCGCCCTGCTCCAAGTGCGCTCGACGCTATAGGCGCGCGCAGCCGCCGCCATGCCGGCGCGCCGGCCGGCATCGCCGGCCAAAGCGCGCATAGCGGCGGCCAACGCCTCGATCTCGCCGTCCCCCACGGGCGCCTTGATCGCGCACGCAGCGGGTAACTCGCGGAAGGCGCCCACATCTGACACAATCATGGGCTTGCCCATGCCGAGCAGCTCACTCACCACCGCCGAAGTCTCGCCCGTGGTCGGGGAGCGCAGGGTGACGCCCACATCCACAGCGTGCATGGCCAGAGAGGTGTAGAGCGGCGTGCAATATCCTGCCTCGAAACGAATGCGCCGCTGCCGGCATTCTGCCGGGTCGTCGGCCCAACGCCGAACCTCCGGCGGGGCCAGCGGGGTGACCTCGCCGACAATCAAGAGCCAACTGTCGGGCGCCTCACTGCGCACAAAGGCTTCGATCACCCGCTCAACCCGCTTGGCTGCCGTCACATAGCCAAACACGCCGAAGATCACCGCATCTGCGGGCAGGCCGAGGACGCGCCGGCATTCAGCTTGCAACCGCCCGCCGTCCTCGGCGTAAAGCGTTGTGCCAAAGGGCACGACTGCAACAGGGGCGCCCGGCACGAGGCTGCGAATGCGCTCGGCAAGGTAGGCGCTGTGAACAATCACGGCTTGGCAAGCGCGCGCGATGCGCCCTAAGAGCGGGTGAGCGTAACTGTCTGAGCCTGGCAGGCGCATGCGCCGCCAGGCGCGCCAGGCCGACATCCACCCTTCCTCGGCCCCAATCTCGCGCAGCAAGCGCCAGGGGGAGATGCCCTGATAGAGGTGATACAGCGAGCCGTCATGGAAGACGCCCACGCGCGGGCAAGGCGCATTCAACAGGGCGTCGGCCATGTAGGCATGGCCGGCCTGGTTGCCCAACTGGAACACCGCGACATCGAAGGGCTGCCGGGCGTGTTCGGCGAGGAACGCGCCGGCCGGCAGCACGCTGATCTCTGGGAAGGGCCGGCGCGCCCGCGCCGCTTCCCCATCGCGCACGAAGACCTGGATGCTGGCTGCGCCGCGCAGTGCGTCGAGCAAGGCTACGCTGTATTCGGCGATGCCGCTGCGTGCCGGCGGCCAGGGCGACCACCACGCGATGCGCAGATGCTCGGCGTTATCCATGGCGCTCACGCTCCAATTCTGCCATGCGGGCCTCCAACGCTTCGATGCGCGCCAGCAAATGCTGGTTGAGCTTGAGCGACTCGGCCAGGGCGCGGGCGGTTGCCTGGTTGACCTGGGTTTGCTGTGCGATCAAAACGCGTAGCGGCCAACGCGCGCTGATGGCAAACAGCGCCGTGCGCAGCGCGGCCACAGCCCGCCCAATCAACGGCAGCGAAGGTGCAAAGCGGTGCTCACGCAGCGCGCCGGCCTGAGTCGCCTCTTCCGTCAGCGCCTGGAGGTTGGACAGCAAGGCCAGGCGCTCCAGCTCTTGCCGGGCCGAGGGGTCGCCGGCCAGTAGGCGCGCTTGCAGCTTTTGCAGATGGATAGCAGGAGAGGACGGCATATCGCTGGGTGTGGAGCTGGAGACGAGTTCATTCATGGATGTGTTTCTCGCATGATAGCCCCTTGCTCAGATAATCTTTGTGCCTGCGCTGCGTAGCACCTATGACAGTCCGCCAGTGTGCACAACAAATCAGTCCAGGCGCAACGGACGACGCAATGCAGCTTTGTGCCAGTTCTGCAAAGCTTGCCTACGATTTCCCGTCATCAATCGGTCAATTGAGTAAAGCGCTCTCGCAGAGAATGCTCCCGTGCTCTCTGGTCGCTTAGAGCGTCATGCTATGTATAATCGTCGGCTTGTACATACCTTGAACACCACTACATGGAGCAATCTGTATTATGCTAACTCCGGTTCTGCGCGCCTTGTCCAGGTTACGGCTGCCGACGAAGACCTCGCAGGAAGCAATTATTTGGGCATATCGTTTGATCCTGGGACGTGAGGCGACGCTGGCTGAAATTGAGGCGCATTCACAGTATACCGATCTTGCGACCCTACGCCGCACGTTCTTCGAAAGCAAGGAATTCCGCTTCCTACAGCGCCATGTATGCGGCCCCTCGATCACGGGCATGGAGCCGGCGCTTCAGATCGAGGATAAGGTGGATGACGAGACGCTGCGCGCGCTTTTAGAGGCGGTGCAGATGTGCTGGGAGCAGTTTGGCAAGGAAGAACCGCACTGGTCGGTGCTCACCGCTGAACAGTTCAAGCAGAAGAATCTCAATAATCACAATTTGACTCAGTTCTACCAAAGCGGGCAAAAAGACGCAGAGTTGTTCCTCAACCTTGCTCGGCGCAACGGCTATTTAACCAAGAGCTTAGATGAAAAGACCGTGTTGGAATATGGTTGTGGGGTGGGCCGCGTTACCCACGCACTGGCCCAGCGCTTCAAGCAAGTGTATGCCTATGACATCTCTGCGCCGCATTTAGAGTCAGCACGTCAGTTCGTCACTTCGCTAGGGCTGCGCAACACTGAGTTTGTGCAGATCAAGCATCCGCTCGACGTCATGCACTTCCCCAAAGTGGATGCGCTATACACGCTCATCGTTCTCCAGCACAATCCGCCGCCGATCATTCGGGTGATTCTTAGTGGTCTGCTAGACGCGCTTGTGCCAGGCGGTCTTGCCTTTTTCCAGTTGCAAACCTACTCTGAGGGATATTCCTTCATAGCGCGCGACTATTTGCGCAGTGTCCAGAGACGCCGTGAGCCGCAGATCGAGATGCATGTGCTGCCGCAAGCGAGCGTGTTCGAAATTGTATCCGCTCACAATTGTCAGGTTCTAGAGGTGTTGGATGATCCCTACACAGGCTACAGAGCTGGAACGTTGTCCAACACCTTCCTAGTGCGGAAGCGCTCGTGATCGGCTGTCCGCTGCAACCGGTGGCAGATCGAATTTGACTATGTGATTGCCCAGGCGAAATGCTCGGCGTGCGGCAGACGCAACATCGTCGTTAAGCAAGTCAGCGTCTTGTGTTTGCTGCCGCACGCTGTTAAGGCGCTGACCACGTTCAGCTCATGGCGCTGCTGGGGTTCGCTCAGGGGAACGAGCAGCGGAATCAAGAATTTGCGCAGCAGTTCAAAGTGCTGGATAATAAGTCTACGCCTGGTCGCGCTCCGACTTCAGTTTTGGTGAATCAAGCCTACGCACAATCATACTTTTTGCCATTGTCCTGTTTTTTAGTCAGCATGATCTTTGCTGTCGCCGTCCAGATTGGGATGAGTGAGCTGATCACTAGGGCATTCGAGCGATATCACAGGAGGACTTCTTGAACAGTAATCGCGCGATCTGCACTATTTTCGCCAAGAACTATCTCCCGCAAGCGCGGATCCTTGCTGAGTCCTATCTTGCGCAGCATCCGTCCGAACGGGTTTTCGGCCTGCTTTGTGACAGATTAGAGGGATGCTACGATCCGCAACGTGAGCAATTCGAGACAATATTCGTCGAAGACTTGCACATACCTCGGTTCACCGAGCTTACGATTAAGTATTCGATCATCGAACTCCTGACTGCGGTTAAACCTTTCTTTCTGCAATACCTGTTTGAAAAGTACGACCTCGCGAAGCTGTGTTACTTTGACCCAGATATTCTTTTCCTCTCATCCATCGAATCAATCTGGCAAAAGCTCGACACATTTAACGTTGTCCTCACCCCCCACATGGTCGAGCCGCAGCGCCTGGAGCGCATGCCAAGCGAACGTACCATGCTGAGCGCCGGCGCCTATAACTTAGGCTTCATCGGTTTGCGGCGCAGCGCAGAGACGGATCGCTTGCTCGACTGGTGGGGCAAAAAGCTGCTTGATCACGGCTATTCCGATCCGTCGCGCAACCTATTCGTTGACCAGCGATGGGTTGATCTCGTGCCGGGGATGTTCGACGGCGTCTGGATTCACCGCGATCCTGGGTGTAATGTCGCCTATTGGAATCTCTCCGAGCGCCCCATCATTCAGCGCGGCGACAAGTTCTACGTCAAAGATAGCACGCTGAAGTTCTTTCACTTCAGCGGCTACTCGCATCGCTCGCCCGACCGCATCTCTCGGCATGTGCCCCCTGAGCTGGACAAGTTGTCTCTAGAAGACCTCGGCGAGGGCGCGCGCTTGTTTGAAAGCTATCATGCATTACTGTTGAAATACGGCGTGCGCGAGACAGAACGCTGGCCGTTTGCTTTTGACCACTTGCCCACCGGCCAGAAAATCCCTTCAGTAGCTCGACGCCTATGGCGTCAAGCGTTTGAAAATGGCGAGCTGAGCGCCTCTGCTTCATTGGACGACTGTATTGCTTTTGCTACCCACGCCGCCGACAGCCATCAGCCCACCATCAACCGCTTGGCAGAATGGATCTATCTCAACCGTCCCGATGTGCGCCAGGCTTTCCCCGATATTCGCCATCGCCATCGGGTGCCGTTCATCACCTGGTACCTCAACACAGGCGTCAAAGAGCACCACATCCCTGACGTCCTCATCGGTCGCATGCGTGATGAGCTGACTCAGCGATTGGCGGCGGGCCAAATACGTGCAATAGCCCTGAGACAGCGGATGGCAAAACTCGCCGGCCTGCCTTTGCGCGCGCGCCGCGCCATCGGAAGACTGCCGATCGTGCAACGTTTGTTCTTAAGCTTGCGCGCTGCATCTTGGGTCAAGCGCCTAAGCGCGATTCCTCAACTGTATCGCTTGCGCCGTTTCTTTTATCCTGAGTTGGCTGCACCGGCAACTCCTGCTCAAACAGCCCCTCCGCCAAAACGCTCCTTTTCAGCTCAACGCGGGCTAAATGTTCTAGGCTACCTGAGCGCTGAGACGGGGGTGGGAGAGCTACCTCGAGCGATCATTCGGGCACTCAGGACTGTAGGCTATCCCATAGCTACGACTCATCTGGACAATATGGACGGCGCGCGACGAGGTGATCGCTCCGTTTTAGATCTGCCCTCAGGGACACCCTTCGCTGTAAACTTTATTGCTGTCAACGCTGATGCGTGGAAATTTACACGACAGTTGCTCGGACCCAGCGCGCTCGAAGCGCGAAGGAACGTCGCGTTCTGGGCATGGGAGTTATCTACTTTCCCACCTGAATGGATGGACCGATTTGTAGATCTCGATGAGATCTGGGTGCCATCAACGTTCGTTCAGAGATCTGTAGGGCAGGTGTCGCCATTGCCTGTCGTGGTGATGGGAGAACCCATCGTATTGCGTGAGCCATCAAATCTATCGAGAGCGGATTTTGGACTCCCAAATGACAGCTTCTTATTTCTGTTTGCTTTTGACATGCTTAGTATCCCAGAAAGAAAAAACCCGCTTGCTGCCATCGAGGCTTTTCGCCTCGCCTTCGGGCCTGATTTTAGAGATGTGCATTTAGTGTTAAAGGCAAATCACTTATACCTCTTTCCGGATTGGCAGAAGTGTCTACAAAACGCGATTACTTCGGTCAATGGCACACTCATTGGGGAAACACTCGACCGAGAACATGTGAATGCCCTCTTTCAACTGACCGACGCCTACGTGTCGCTACACCGCAGCGAAGGATTTGGATTGACGGTAGCCGAAACAATGCGGATGGGCAAGCCGGTGATCGCCACGGATTACGGTGGCACACGCGACTTCCTCAACCAAAATAACGGTTATCCTGTGCGTTACCGTCTGGTCGAGCTGGAGCGGGACTATGGCCCGTATCGCGCCGGCAACGTTTGGGCCGATCCGGATGTGGAGCATGCCGCAGAATTGATGCGCTGGGTGTTCGAGCATCCTGAGGATCGCACACGAAAAGGGCAACAGGCCGCACAGGATATCGAGCGGCTCTATGGAGCTACCGTGATGGCCGATCGCATCATCCGTCGCCTGGAACGGTTTTATTAATCATCACACGCCGTAACCAAACGCGCGCAGGCTGTCTCGAAAAGCATCATTCACCACTGCCTGGAGCGCTGGGCTAAGTTCCCGCCGCCAGCGACCGATGGATTGCATCGCGTCATCCACTGTGCGGTGCTTTTGCAGATTAACGTCGGGCATGTTGGCCTGCGCCAACATCATGCTCACTATCCCCGGCCTGCTATCCAAACCGAGATAACTTAGCACGCGCGCGATCTCGGATTGCGGCGCAGTGATCAAGTCCTCATAGCGAACCAGCAGCGCGCGGTCGGCGCGGGCCTCCCAGTTGCGCTGCAGAACAACCGCACATTCGCCTAACCATCGCGCATACGCTTCGTCGCTATCAAACTTATCCCGTTCAAAAGCGACCACGCCTCTTTTGCGGTTGAACGCAAGAATCGAGCAGTATAGGTCGCGAAAATCGCGCACCAAAAAGATTTCTCGCGCGCCCGGATACAGTTCCCACACCAGCCAGGAATAGGTGGGAATAGCTTGCTTTTCAGCGAAGTGAGAGACGGCTTGTTTTTGTTGTGATGCGGCAATGTGGCGATAGAACGCTTCGATCATAGATGAGGTGTGTGCTAGCACTCGCCCTACATGCTGTGCCCTAAACCAGTGTGCTAGCCCCGGCTCACTCAGCATATCCGGTATCGAGAAGGGGGCGGCCCGACCCGATCAAGGTAGAACCAGAAATAGTCTGGGTGTCCTATATCTATTCCGCCGGATGGTGCAGTCAGCACGCGGCACACCTGCCACCAGTATCCTGCAGCATGCATCTCATAAGGATACTGGGCATATACCACAATTGCCGGATGCGCGCTCAGCAAGCGCATCAGCCAGGTCGTGCCCGAGCGGGCCGGCGCAGTCACTAAGATGGGTTGCAGTTGCCCAGGCTCGGCTTTCCAGACAGGGTTTCCCTCGCGCGTGCCACAGATCGTTGCCACAGGAATCACCTGTTGTTCTGCGTCAACGACTTCCACTACCACCTCAAAGTGAGGGGCAAGTCCGAATGTGCTGAAATACCCGTCGAAGCCGCTGTGCATTGCATGAGCATGGGACGGCAAATGGGCCTGCACATCCGGTCGAGGCAAATTGGCGGCGAGACGTTGAACTGGCCCACCCACCTCCGGGATGCTCACGCGAATTTCTCGCACAGGTTGGTGACGGCCCACCACCCATCCTGCTACTCTGGCCCAGAATCCCTCTGAGCATTCATTGGCCACAGGAATGTCGATGCTAAATCCGGCCAGCCGATCTTCGGGCAGTTCAAAACGGCGAACCTCCACAATGCGCGTGCGACTCATGCGACGATTGCCTCTTTGCTGAGTTTCAAACACAAGTGCCTCAATCGAGCCAGAACATCAATTGCAGCACGAATGATCTCTGGATGAGCCATCGGCGAGCCGCCACCGCCCTCTGCAAACACGCGCCTGGCCATGAGCATGGCGCGTCCATAGGCAAGCGACAGCGCCCGGCGCTCGTCCGACTGCGTTTCCTCTTGCAAAAATTTAGCCTCGGCTTGCTCAAAGTCACGACGAAAGCACGCGTCGTGCATGTGCATCAGCGCAAACAAAAGCCGATTGCGATGGCTGAGCGTCCATCTCTCCATCCAATCTGTAAATGATGCCGACTCGGTGTGTTTGAGAGTTGCCGACGGGCAATACCATACCTGCCAATTTGCAGCGCGCATGCGCGCGCACAGTTCCACATCTTCGTAGTAGCCCGGCGAAAAGATCGCGTTGAAGACCCCCACCTGCTCAAGGGCGCTTGCGCGAAGCGCCATTGCGGCGCCGGTCACAAAATCTACCTCGCGTGGGACGTCATACTCCGGCCCATCCGGTTCGTGATGTCCGTGGTGTGAACCCACCAACCGAGGCCAACTCAGCATACCGCCGGCATGTTGGAGGGTTATGCCATCTGGATAAAAAATCTTGCACCCTACAGCCCCCGCCTTAGGCCACTGTAAGAAAGCGTCTTCCAGCGCTTCCATCCACTTCTCACAAACCACCGTGTCTTGATTGAGTAACACCACGATGTCAGCGTCTATCGGCTTGCTGAGCGCATAGTGCATCCCCTGGTTTGCTGCGCACGTAAACCCTACGTTGACCTCATTAGATGTGACCTGCAACTCAGTTCCAACAGCGGCCAGCGGCGCACGATGCGCATTGACGATGTGCAATGTCTCATCACGGCTTGCGTTGTCGATCACGATCAGTGCCTGAGGTGGACGCGTCTGTCGAATCAGAGATTGCAGGCACGATTCGACGTGTGAGGCTCCGTTCCATGTCATCAGCACAACGACAGATTTCATCACTTCACTGCTTGGCTATTTCGGCGATCAAGTCGGTTTGCAAGTGTTCGGCATCCGTTAATCGCTCGGCCAAATGCGCCATCGCTGCATGCGTATGCTGCTGTTGGCCGGCCAGGTCCATCACCACTGCATGGGTGTGCTGCTGTTGGCCGGCCAGGTCCATCACCACTGCATGGGTGTGCTGCTGTTGGCCGGCCAGGTCCATCACCACTGCATGCGTATGCTGCTGTTGGCCGGCCAGGTCCGCCACTGCCGACTGGATGCTGCTCAGCGTGTCGAGCAAAGAACGATTGATCTGATTTTGCTGCCAAATCATCTTCTTGAGCCGCCAAAAAACCAGCGCATCTAACAGTGGCGACAGTAGGCGTGCTAGGAAACTGGCCGGTTGAGCAAGCTCTAGCTCAGGTAAAGTGAAAGAACGCTTCATGGTTGGTTGATGGATAGCCGGCGCAGAGGTCTCAGATCGTAGATCGGCGCTCGACTCGGTCGCCGGTTTGGATTCTGGTTCAGCAATTGCTGTTGCGGCTTCAGGCGATCTGTCTGGCGCGCGGGTGGGACGCAGACAAAAAGATCGCAACGCCTGAACTGTTTTAGACCACTGAAATGTGCTGCGCAGCGCGCTCAACTCGGCGGAAATCTCGCTGCGCGGCTGCGCGAGTAAATCTTCGATGGCGATTGCGACTGCACTAGCGTCGTTTTCTGCTACCAGACGGGCTATGCCCGCCTGTGCCATACGTTCGGCCAGCACATCGCCGCGCGTGAGCACCATCGGCAAGCCGGCCCACAGATAGCTCAGCACGCGTGTACGGGCCGAAAAGTGCGCTTCCAGATGATCGTGGTGCAATGACACCCCAATATCCGATTCGAGCAAGTAGCTGGGCCAGTCCTCATAGGCAACCCAATCGCCCAAAAAGACCATGCGGTTGAGAAGGCCAAGCGAGGCAGCCAACTCGATTACTTGTTGCTGGACGGGCATGGTTTGAGCGGGTGGATGGGCCGGATGGCGCACACCTGGAAACACAAATTTCACATCAGAGCGCCGCGAGGCAATCTGCGCCGCCGCCCGAATGAGCGTCAACGGATCCAACCACTCCCATGCCCCCCCGCCCCACAATACAATCCTGTCTTGAGGCCCAATCCCTTCGATCACGCTGCGCATCACCGGGCGAGTGTGGGTCGGTGGATCGTCCGGCAGGCCATAGGGCAACACATTAACGAGTTGGCGCAAGGTCGGATCAGCGCGATAGGTGAGCGGGTTGATTCGACCGGCGGCCGCCAGCATCCCCAACCACCAATCGCGTTGGCGCTCTGTGGCAGCCAGGAAGAAGTCGCCTCGCTCCAGCACGTACGCCATCATGCGCTGATATTCAGCATGCCAGGTCAGGCGTTCACGCAATCCAACGGCTGGGTGGTCAAGCGCAAGATGCTCCAGCAGTGTGATGTCATATCCGTCCACAACTACCGGCTTGGCGAATTGCGACAGCGCCGCGCGGCACCGCCAGATCATGTCCGGATAAGCAAGTATCACATCGCTGCAAGCAATAGCCTCGTCAAGTCCAGAGAGATTCTCGTCGTACGCCATGAACTGGCCGCCAAAATTGCTGTTAGCAGCAGAGCCGGATGGCGCAGCAAGTGTCACCTGCAAGGCGGCATCTTGGGCTAATGCGCGTGCGATCTCCCAATATCGAATCCCCACCCCGGCCATGCGCTCGCCGATGATGTCGTGGCTGATGATCAGCAGTCGCGTCATGTGTCACCGTTCAGGCCGCATCATTTCAAACGCGCCGTTGCTGCGCTCATGCGTGCGCGCCGGCGCGTTCATCCCCGCATCCTCGAAACCGGCGTGATGCCACTCCCCTTCCAGCGCGATGATCCCGTATCGCTCGCGCGTACCGCCGGGCAGCACTGTGAACCGCGCGCACTCGTTCCAGTAATCATAGCGATGAGTGTCGTCCCAGTCGTAGATCGCTGCGTCCAGGACATACTCACCGGGTAGGAACGGCAATCGTGCGATGGTGTAATCCACATAGCCCGACCCCTCGATGTAGGGAATCTTGTAAGGCTGCATGGTGTTGTTCGGCCCGGCGATGCGGATGCGCTGGTCGGCGCGGTAAAACGCGACGCCGATCAGCGGCTTGTCTACCCGTTCGCGCGCGTGATAGTGCACTCGCACGGTCAGGCGGGCGTTGGTGTGGGTGAAGCGGGTCGAACGGCCATCGGCGTCGATGAACTCCACCCGTTCGATGCGCGCCTCGCCGCTGCCCAGGCGCTTTTGCTGCTCCTCCAGGTGCTGGTCTGGCAAAGATGGCATTTTGGCAGCCTGTTTCTCTGCCATCTTGATCAACGTATCTTCGTAGTAGGCTGCACTGACGGCAGATACATCACCGGCGGCCCGCACCCGGCCGCGCTCCAGCCAGATGGCGCGCTGGCAGGTTTGCAGCACCGCCTCCATGCTGTGCGAGACAAAGAGAATGGTGATGCCGCGCTTGCGCAGCTCCTGAATGCGCTCCTGGCTCTTTTGCTGAAAGCCCTGATCACCGACAGCAAACACCTCATCGAGCAGCAGAATTTCCGGATCGAGATGAGCAGCCGCCGAAAACGCCAGCCGCAGATACATGCCGCTGGAGTAGTCTTTCACCGGCACGTCAATGAAATCCTCAATCTCGGCAAACTCGACAATTTCATCCATCTTGCGCGCAATCTCACGCCGCGACAGTCCCATCACCGCGCCGTTGAGCGAGATGTTGTCGCGCCCGCTCAGGTCAGGATGAAAGCCGGCTCCCAGCTCCAGCAGCGCCGTCACCCGCCCGTTCACCGTGATCTTGCCGCGCGTCGGCTGAATGATCCGGCTGATCAGTTTAAGCGTGGTGCTTTTGCCGGCCCCATTGCGCCCAATCAAGCCCACGTGGTCGCCGGGCTTGATGTGAAAAGATACGTCGCGCAAGGCCCAGAATTCGTCGGCTGTGGCGTTGCCATTGCGCGGCTTGCCGTTGCGTCGCAGCGTGCGCACAAATGCTTCCTGGAACGAGCGCGGCCGGTCGTGTTGCAGCCGAAAGACTTTGGAGACGTTGCAAAACTCTATCGCAGTGCTCATTGGCCCTCGGCGCGTGAGACAATTTGCCCGGTAGCTTGTTTCAGCGTGCGCATCAAGCGTATGAAGCGCCCCTGCTCGTAAGCCGCCACCAGCGCTTCGGCGCGCTGCGCGCGCGCCTCCAGCGCAGCCAGCCGGGCCTCGACTTCCGCCAACTGTTGTTTGTACTGTTCCGCCTCGCTGCGCGCCTGATCGCTTTGCGCACGCTGCGCCTCGACCAGCGCATCGCGCTGGCGCAACGCCTCGATGTACAAGTTGGCCAGCTCTGACTGATCGGCATGTAACGCATACACCCATTCGCTGACCGGCTTGCCGGCCATATTCGCCTGTCCGCTGAAGCGATACAGATCGTTGCACGTCGCGCACATCGGGAAGATGGCGCCTTGTCCGCGCAACCCTTCTTTGTAGCGCACGATCTCTTCCAGGGGTTGCGTCACCAGGTTGCCGATCTTGCCTACGCCGTCCAGGTCATGGCAACAGGCCAGCACCTCGCCGGTCCAAGCTACGAACAGGGTGTAGTCGAAAATATCACACTGCTTGATGCTGCGCGGGGGGATAGGCGTATCGCAGATGCCATCGCCTTTCAAGTGCCCGCCGCGGTTGTGGCACAGCGAGAAGCTAATTTTCTCGATGCCCAGATCATTCAGCCGGCGGCGGATCTCGGCCAGTTTCGGGCGGGTCTGGCGGGTCACGCTGACATTGGCCACCACACGCATGCGCCCTTGGGCAAGCTGCACTGCATGGGCAATGTACTTTTCGGCGCGCTCGAAGTTCAGGCCGCCCATCATCAGTTCATAGGTTTCGGCATCGGCCCCGTTATAGCTGATGATCATCGTTCCCAGGCCGGCCTCGATCAAGCGCTCGATGTTCTTTGGCGTCAGCGCTGAGGCGTTGGTGGTGATGTAGGTCGGGATTTTGCCTTTGAAATATTCGATGAAGCGCGGCAGGTGGGGGTTCAGCGTTGGCTCGCCCATGCCGGCGAAATCAACGCCCTGCGTTTTGCCATACGCCAGCACTTTGTCCGCCACGATCTGAAAAGTCTCCCACGTCATCTTGCCCTTTGGGCGGGTGATGGTTTCGTGTGGGCAGTGCAGACAGCGCGTGTTGCATTCGTTGGTTGCTTCAATCTCGACCGTGTTCAAACAGCACCTCCACAAAACTTACTTATCTGATGTTGGAGCGGTCGTTCAGCCTGCTAGAGCGCCGGCCTGTCGCAAGTAATCCGCCAGTGCCGCGCGCCAGTGGCGCATCTGATCGATGCCCAGCGCCTGCAGGCCGGCGTTGCGCAGCACCGAATAGGGTGGCCGGCGCGCCGGTAGATTCAGCTCCTTGCTGGTGATGGCTACCGGCTCGACAGCGATGCCGGCCAGCCGGAAAATCTCGCGCGTGAACTCGTACCACGAACACTGTCCATCGCTGGTGATGTGATATGTGCCGTACCGGCTGCTTTCGATCAGCGCGGCAATTTGGCCGGCCAGGTCTTGCGTGAAAGTCGGCGTGCAAACCTGGTCGCACACGACACGCACCGGCTTGCCGGTCTGTTGGCTCTCGCGCCCCAGCCGCAGCATCGTGTTGACAAAATTGCCGCCCTTGCCCATCGCCCCGGCCAGCCCATACAACCCACAGGTGCGAATGATATAGTGCTTGTGCCAGGCCGAGCGGATCAGCAACTCGCCGGCCAGTTTGCTTGCCCCATATGCGCTGAGCGGGTTGGGCAGATCGTCTTCCACATACGGTGCGCCCTTGCGCCCGTCGAACACGTAATCGGTGCTGACATAGAGCATTGCAATGTCAGCCTCGCGGCAGATCAGCGCCGCTTGCTGCGCCGCCCACGCATTCACCTGTAGCGCCAACCTGGCGTCGCACTCAATATCGTCCACGCGATGAAACGCCGCCGTATTCAGCACCAGGTCGGGCTGAAAGGATGCCACAGCCGCGCGCACCTGTTCCGGCTTGCTCACATCCAGTTCCACATACGGCAACCCGGCTTGTGTCCGCCCCGCCGTCCCTGGTCGGATGGCCAGCATCAGATTGTGGCCGGCCAGGGCCGCAACGAGGTCGGTGCCCAACTGTCCGTTTGCACCGATGAGGATGATCTTCACGCCATCACCAATTGCTTTTTTGATAAGTTTCTATAATGCCGGCCAATGCGTTTGCATGCCAGGTTTGCCACGAGCGCGCTTGCGCTCACATCAGCGCTTGCTGCGGTCAGCCTTATGCTGGCCGGTTGCAGCGCCGAGCCGGAGCCTATTATCATCGAAACGCCGGCGGCAACCCTCACGCCTTATCCGACAGCCGAAGCGACTGCCCGACCGCTGCCCACCGCGCGCCCCACGCGCACCCCGCGCCCGCCATCGCCCACGCCGCGTGCGCTGCGTGTGAATATCAACACGGCCGGCGCCGCGCTGCTGGAAGCCCTGCCCCGCATCGGCCCGGCCACGGCCCAGCGCATCATCGCCTATCGCGAAGCGCATGGCCCTTTCACCGCCATCGAAGAGATTCAGAAGGTGCCCGGCATCGGGCCGGCCACCTTCGACGCCATCAAAGATCACATCACAGTGCGCGATTAATCTGCGGTGATACGATTGCCCCTGCGATGACTGACCGAAAAACAATCTACATTACCGGTGTGAGCGGTTTCCTGGGCATTAACCTGACGCGCTATCTCCTGGCGCGTGGGTACGATGTCAGCGGAATCGATTTGGTGGACTTTGCGTATCCCGAGCGCGAGCGAATCGCTTTCTTGCAAGGAGATATCCGCGATCCAGATGCTGTTAAACGCAGCATGGCCGGAGCCGATGCAGTTGTTCACACGGCGGCTGCCCTGCCGCTCTACTCCCCCGAAGATATTTACTCCACCGACGTGGAGGGAACGCGTATCGTCTTGCAGCAAGCCCTCGACCAGGGCATCCGGCGTGCAGTTCATATTTCCAGCACGGCTGTGTATGGCGTGCCCGATCATCACCCGCTCTACGAAAGCGACCCGGTTAGCGGCGTAGGCGCCTATGGCCGAGCCAAAATCGAAGCCGAGCAAGTGTGCTTGGATTTTCGCCGGCGCGGCCTGTGCGTCCCTATCCTGCGCCCCAAATCCTTCGTCGGGCCAGAGCGGCTGGGCGTCTTTGCCATTCTTTACGAATGGGCCAGCGAAGGCCGCAACTTTCCGATGATCGGTTCCGGCAACAATCGCTACCAACTGCTCGATGTAGAAGATTTGTGTCAGGCAATTGTGGCCTGTCTGACGTTAGACGAGGCGCGGGTCAACGACACGTTCAACATCGGCGCGGCTGAATTTGGAACGATGAAGTCGGATTACCAGGCCGTGCTTGACGAGGCCGGCTTTGGCAAGCGTATCGTCCCCTTTCCGGCCGCGTTGGTTGTGCCGGTGCTGCGTGTACTCGAAGTCCTCAAGCTGTCGCCGCTGTACCCCTGGATTTACGAGACCGCTTCGAAAGACTCGTTTGTCTCGATTGAGAAAGCCCAGCGCGCGCTTGACTTCCGGCCACAATTCTCCAACCGCGACGCCCTGCTGCGCAACTACCGCTGGTATCTGCAACACAAGTCCAGCTTCGCCGGCGATGGCGGCGTGACCCATCGCGTGCCCTGGAAGCAGAAAGCGCTCAAGCTGGCCAAGGTGTTCTTCTAGACGATAGCAATCAAGTCAGCCCCGTCCTGGCCCCTCTACGTGCTCTCTTACGTGCTCTCTACAGTGCCTGCTGCGGTATCGGACAACGCCGCAGGGGCTGAGCGCACTGTTGCGCTGTCCGACCGCTGATGTATCATCGCCCCTCAACACAGGCGCGGAACAAACTATGACCACATCAGACAAAATCCCCGTGGCCGTCCTGGGCGCGACCGGCGCAGTCGGCCAGCGGTTCATTCAACTGTTACAGGCGCATCCTTTCTTCGAGATCGTTGCGCTCACCGCTTCGGATCGCAGCGAAGGCAAACGTTACGCCGATGCGGTGCGCTGGGTCATCGAGGGCGATGCGCCCGAATCGGTTCGCGATATGGTGTTGCTGCCCACCGACGCCGAGACGGTGATGCGCCAGGCGCCGGTTGGGGCTGCCTTTAGCGCATTGCCGAATGAGGCGGCGCAGCTCGCAGAGCCGGCTTTTGCGCAGGCCGGCGCGCTGGTCTTCTCCAACGCTTCATTCCATCGCATGCATCCCGATGTGCCTTTGGTGATCGCCGAAGTCAACGCCGACCATCTGCGGCTGCTTGCCCATCAGCGCCGGGCGCGCGGCTGGAGCGGCGGCATCATTTGCAACACGAATTGCACGGTGAGCGGGCCGGCCATGACGCTGCGTCCCCTTTACGACGCCTTTGGCGTCCGGCGCGTGTTCGCCGTGTCGTTGCAGGCGCAGAGCGGCGCCGGCTATCCTGGCGTGCCCTCGCTCGACATCACCGACAACGTGCTGCCTTTTATCAAAGGCGAAGAAGACAAGCTCCAAGCCGAGGCGCGCAAGCTGCTTGGAACGTTGCATGAAAATGGCGACGGGCCTGCCGGCATCACCGATGCCCCGATTGCCGTCAGCGCCCATTGCAACCGCGTGCCGGTCATCGACGGCCATCTGGTGACCCTGTCCATCGAGCTAGCCTCGCCGGCCAGCCCAGATGACGTGACGCGCGTCTTGCGCGACTACCGCCGTCCCGAAGTGCACGGCCTGCCCACCGCGCCAGAGCAGCCGGTTGTGGTGCGCGCCGAGCCAGACCGGCCCCAACCCAGGCGCGATCGCATGGCCGGCAACGGCATGAGCGCCGTCGTGGGGCGTATTCGCCCCGAACCTCTCTTTGGTGCGTGCGGGATCAAGTGCGTCACCCTCGCCCACAACACCATTCGCGGCGCAGCCGGCGGCAGTATCCTGAACGCGGAAGTGTTGTTCAAGGTCTTTGGCTTAACTGAGCGATAAACCATGAAAAGAATTAGTGTTGTTGGCGTTGGGTATGTCGGCCTGGTCACAGGGGCATGTTTTGCCGATCTGGGCAATGACGTGGTGTGCCTGGACGTGAACGAAGAGCGCATCGAAAACCTCAAGCAGGGAATTCTCCCCATCTACGAGCCGGGCCTGGAAGAAGTGGTGCGCCGCAACACCAACGCTGGGCGGCTCTCTTTCACCTGCTCGTATAGCGAGGCGCTGAACGTCGCCAAGGCCGACCTTGTGTTCATCGCGGTCGGCACGCCCGAGGGCGTGGATGGCGAGGCCGATCTGCGCTATGTGCGCCAGGTGGCCGAGACGATTGCGGAGGTCATGGATCATCCGCTCATCATCGTCAACAAAAGCACGGTGCCGGTCGGCACCGGCGATTGGGTGGCCGACATCGTGCGCAGCAAACAGCCCAAGCGCATCCCCTTCAGTGTCGTCAGCAATCCCGAATTCCTGCGCGAAGGCTCGGCCATCTTTGACTTCATGAACCCAGACCGCATCGTGCTTGGCTCACTTGACCGCGATGCAGCCGAGATGGTGGCGCAGTTGTATTTCCCCCTGCGCGCGCCGATCATGATTACCGACCTGCGCACCGCCGAGATGATCAAGTACGCCAGCAACGCTTTCCTGGCTACCAAGATTTCATTCATCAACGAGATTGCCAATATCTGTGAGGCGCTGGGCGCCGATGTCAAGGAAGTCGCCGCCGGCATGGGCTACGACAAGCGCATCGGTCGCGCTTTCCTTGATGCCGGATTGGGTTACGGCGGTTCTTGTTTTGAGGGGGCCGAAACGGTGTTTGCACTCAACAGCCCAAATGTGGCTGCAATGCCCCTGGAGAACCTGTTCCGTCAGTCTGGCGAACCGTTTCAGGGCGACGCCGTCGAGGTCGTCGTTCCGCGCGAGGGCCGCGTGCTCGCCTTCGATCTCGAATCAGGCAAGCCGGCTCTTGCCGATGTCAAGGCTGTCACCCGCCGGCCCTATCGCGGCGCAATGGTCTCGCTGACAACCAGTATGGGGCGCATGCTGAGAGTGACTGCCGATCATCCCGTTGTCATCCGGCGCCCGCAAGGTTTTGACATTGTCCCCGCCATCTCTGTGTCGCCTGGCGATCAACTCGCCGTGCTGTGCGACTTGCCTGTTGTTGATCCCCCGACCGCGCTCAATCTGATCGACTTGCTTGAGGGGACTGAACTCGATGCTCATGTGTATGTCTCGCCCGTGGGTGACAGCTTCGCCCGGCGATATCACGATTGGGCCGGCCACATTCCCCCCGACGCGCTGACACACCCGCGTGAGATCAAACGTCGTAACCGCATGCCACTGACGCTGTTCCGCCAGCTCACGCGTCAGGGCGTTCTGTCGCTCGATCCTGCCAGGCTGCAGTTGTGCACGGCCAAAAGAGCTGCCGCCAAAATCAACGCCGTCATTCCGGTCGACGCCGATCTGATGCGGCTGTGCGGCTACTATCTGGCGCAGGGATACATCAGCGCCCATACAGGCCGCGCCGGCGCGACACAAGAGCAGGTCGGGTTTTCCTTCCACAAGCAGGAGACGGAATACATCGACGATCTGCGCCGCATCCTGGCCGGGTTGGGGCTGACATACATCGCGCGCAACAGCGCCCATGCCACGACAACCGTTGTTTCGTCGCAGTTGTTTGCGTGGCTGCTGCGCACTGTCTTAAAGTGCGGCGTCCGATCCGACGACAAAGCATTGCCCAGGCTTGCCTTCAACGTCGCGCCAGAATTGCGGTTCGAGCTGCTGCGTGGCGCTTTCAGTGCAGACCGGTCTGTCAGGCCCGTTCAGGACGGCAAAAATCTGATGCTGGAGTACGCGACGACCAGTAAAGTGCTGGCCGATGGCATGGCGTTGCTGTTGCAGACTTTGGGTGTTGTTGTAGCGATCCGAACGCAGCAGGTGAACAAGGCTACAAGGCCGGCCTATATCCTGCGCGTCAGCGGATACGCCCAACTGGCAGCCTTGAAAGCAATCTTCGGCGACAAACATCGCGATCGCATCGAGTCGACCTTGCGCGGCTATCAGCGCCACATTGTTCAGCGCAGCGTGTCGAGGCAGGATGCTTTCGCGACGCTGACTGTCGAAGCCGTCGAGTACGAGGAAGTGGATACTGCTGTCTACAGCCTGGAAACGAGCACCGGCACAGTGATTGCCTCATCCGGCCTGATCTGCCACAACTGCTTTCCAAAAGATGTCAAAGCCCTTTCACATATGGCCAACATTCAGGGCAAGCATCCCCAGTTGCTCGAAGCTGTCATGCAGATCAACGCCGACCAGCGGCGCAGCATCGTCGCCAAAGTCCGCGAGTTGCTGGGCGGTTTGCGCGGCAAGACCATCGGCATCCTGGGTCTGGCGTTCAAACCGAATACCGACGATATCCGTGAGGCCCCGGCCCTTGAAATCATCGCCATGTTGCAGCGCGAAGGCGCGCAGGTCAAAGCCTATGATCCCGTCGCCATGCCAAATGCTGCGCGGGTTGTGGATCGCGTCGCTTTTGCCCAGGATGTCTACGACCTCGTGACTGACTGTGATGCCGTTATCCTGGCCACCGAATGGAACGAGTTCAAGAACATTGACCTTAACCGCCTCAGACAACTGATGAAGCAGCCGATCATTGCCGATGGCCGCAATTTGTACGACCCCGACCTGATGCGCCGGCACGGATTTACCTATCGCGGCATGGGGCGAGGGTACCTGTGACAGTGAGTGCCGGATTCTGGATTTGGAATTTCAGAGAGGGAACGACATGGCGCGCGTAAAAACTGGCCCCCCAGAATCTAGAATCCAGCGTCCAAAATACCGAGTGGTGTCACGGGCAGATGACGCGATGAAGGCTGTGCTGCCCAACGGCCTGACGGTGCTGCTGAGAGAGATTCACACCGCGCCCGTTGCGTCTTTGTGGGTCTGGTATCGCGTTGGCTCGCGCAACGAGCATCCCGGCATCACCGGCAT
>JAEANN010000010.1 GCA_016841965.1 Candidatus Roseilinea mizusawaensis
AGATACCAGCCGAACAGGTCGCCGATCAGCACCCAGGGCAGGTACCCAACCGGCCGGTAGTGCCCGAACACCAGCGAGTAGGGGGCGAAACGGTTCTCGAAGATGGTGAGCGGCGTGATGCCCACCAGCTCGGCCACCTGGGTGGCGTCGTCGTTGAAGGGCATCAAGCGAATGGCCGGCGCATAGAGCGCGAAGACGGCCAGCAGGATGACGCACAGGCCGAGCAGGTGGAGGCGCTGCGTGTGCTGCGTCGATGTCATTGAGTGAATCAAACTCTTCCTAATCTTACGCGCGCTGCGCGCCGGCGGCGATCTCCTCGAGCGTCGTCAGCAGGCGATCGATCTCGTCCGTTGTGTTGTAGTGCACCGGGCCGATGCGCACCATGCCGCCGCTGCTTTCAACACCCAGCCGTTCGGTCAGATTAAGCGCGTAGTAGTTGCCGTCCCACACACAGATGCCCCGCTCCGCGAGGTGTTGCGCCACCGCGTGAGGGTGAAGGTTGGCTATGCGGATGGCAAAGGTGGGCGCGCGTTGATCCAGGCGCGTCGATTCGGTGATGCCGTGGATGCGAACGCCGGGGATGCGCTGCAATCCATCGAGCAGGCGTGTCTTGAGCGTGTGTTCGTAGGTCTGTATGGCGCGCATGGCGCGGTGCAGTGTGGCCGAGCGCGCCGAGTGACATCGATCCGGGTAGTCGGCCGGGAAAGTGTTCCCCAGCCATTCCAGGTAGTGCATTGTGCCGACCAGCCCGGCCATCGACTCGTGGCTTTGGGTGCCGGTCTCGAACTTGTGGGGTGGGCGCGCGTCTGCGGGGCGCACCTTGTAGGCCGGCAGTGATGCCAGCAGGTCGTGGCGCCCATACAGCGTTCCGAGATGCGGGGCGAAGAACTTATAGGGCGAACAGACCAGGAAATCGCAGCCCAGGTCCTGAACATCGATAGGGCCATGCGGGGCGTAATGCACGGCGTCGATATAGGTCAACGCGCCGGCGGCCTGCGCCATGCCGATGATCTGTTTGACCGGGTTGATCGTGCCCACAGCGTTCGAGGCGTACCCCACTGCGACGAGCTTTGTGCGCGGGCCGAGGAAACGTTCGAAGTCGTGCATGTTCAGCGTGCAGTCGTCCGGGTTGATGTCCACCACGCGCACGGTTGCGCCGCGATCCTGGGCCATCAGATGCCAGGGCGAGAAGTTGGCGTCGTGGTCGAGCCGGGTCAAGATGATCTCGTCGCCGGCCTGCACCATCTGGCCGATCGACCGGCTGATGGCGAAGGTCAGGCTGGTCATGTTCTGGCCGAAGATGATTTCCTCGCTGCGCGCGGCGTTGAGAAAGTCAGCCATCGCCTGATGGGCCTCATGCACAATGGCGTCGCTTTCGGCGCTGGTGACAAAGGCGCCGCCGTGATTGGCGTTGCAGCGCGACAGATAGTCCGCCATGGCGTCGATGCACGAGCGGGTGACTTGCGTGCCGCCGGGGCCGTCGAGATAGACGAGGGGTTGGCCGTTGTGTGTGCGCGAGAGCGCCGGGAAATGGGGGCGAATCTGGTTTGGGTCAAGCATGGGATAGGCTCCGTGTTGCGTGTTGCGTGTTGCGTATTGAGGTTGGGTCAAGCCGCGTTCAGCTTGCGACTGCCTGCCGGTGATAGGGCGATGTAATGACGCTGCTCAGGATGTTGGGCTGTGTCATGGCCGGCCTTGCAGGGTAAATGGGACATCGACGCGCGCCGGCATGGCTTCGCTGCGCGGGGTATCCAGCCGGTCATAGGACAACGGATAGCGCGTGCCGACGCCCTCTGCGATGACGGAGACCGTATGCGCGCCGGCCGGCAGGCCGCTCACGTCAACATCGAACGGTGAAGCAGCGATGCCGGCGCGAATGAGTTGATCGTCAAGCAGCACGCTGAAGCCGCGCGCCGGCGCGCCGATTGCGCTCCATTCAATGCGCAGGGTTGGCCCGCTGAGCGTGGCATGGCGCACAGGGCTGCTCACGGCCAGCAGCGCGCAGTCATCGGCCCGGCCGCGATACAGATCGATCAACGCGCGCGCCAGGTTCAGGTAAAAGAATCCCCATCCGCCCCGGTCCCCCCGGCAGCCCGGCGCAGTGAGCGAAGTGGGTTCCATATCGTCGCTGCGTTCGACATCATAGGTGTCCACGTAAATGGATCGTTCCGGTCCATAGCCGTGTCCCTCTGCCTGGCCGCTGTATTCGTTGAACTGATGCAGAAAGACGATGCGCGGGCGATGGCGCAGCGCCACGCGGAACGTGTCGATGAAAGTGGCGCCCCCGCGCCGGCCATGCGCCGACTCGTCCAACCAGCCCTGCGGCCCAAAGATGCCGATGGATGCGGTGACTGCCTCGGCCTTTCCGTTGCGATACGTCACCGGCGGTTCCAGCGTGCCATCCATCCACGACCAGTAGCCCAGCTCGTGGTGGTGTGTCACTTCATTCTGGGAAGACATCCAGCGCACGGTGAATTGCGAGTCATCGACCGGCGGTTGCGCAGCGCGGAAGGCATCCAGTTCTGCGGCGTTCAGCTCCAGCGTTTGTTTGAAGAAGGGCACGCGCAAGGCCGATTCAGAGGTGGCGCGTGGATCGCCGATGGCGGCTGTGTCGAGGACAACGATCAGCGGCTTGCCGTCGAAGTCCAGCCACAAGCCGGCGAAGCGCGGGTTGCGTACCCAGGTGTGGTAGATGCACGCCAGTTCTTCGTTGAGCGCCTGCATGGTGGTGGGCCGGCCATTGCTGAGGCCGGGGAACAACACAGCTTTCGGCACGGGTAGCCCTTCGTCGCGCATCTCGGCCATGACTTCCAGCGCGAGTTGTGTGGCGTGCAAGAGGGCGTTCACGTAGTCGGGGCGCTCATCCCAGTGCTGCTTGCCCCACAGGTGATTGGTCCAGTCGATCAACAGAAAATCCACGCCGATGTCCATCAGCCATAGCAGGTGCTGACGGGTCACATCCCGGTTGTATGAGTCATAGAAGCCGATCAGCGGCACAGCCTGCGCCGTCTCCCAACGCGGCGTGCCGCCGGTGAACCAGGGTTCCCATTGCATGCCGAACAGGGTGTCGCCCGGCGCAGGCAGCGCAATGGCGCGCCGGCTTACTTCAACCGTGATGCTGTTGCTGAGGATCGCGCGGGCCGGCAACAGGTCAGGCATCCAGCGCCCGGCCAGCAACAGATCGCGCTGCTGCGCCAGGCCCATCCAGTGTGTGGTGTCAACAGGGAGCGCCAACACCTGAATGCGGGCCGCGCCGGGATTGGGCAGGGGCAGCAGGAAGGTCGCCCGGCCCTGGGCGTCGGGGCGTTCGTGCGCGCCCCAGCGCCGGCCATTCACAAAGAGCAGCAGCACCCATGCGCCGGGCGTCTCGACGTCCGAGACGCGCGCCGCGATGCGGACACTATGCCCCATGGCGATGCTCTGTTCATCGGCGGCGATCGTGATGGTGGTTGCGCGATCTGGCATGACTGTCGGCTCCTGTCGAGCGTATGGCTATGGCAGGGATACCTGGCACAAGACCGGCCAGTGGTCGCTGGGGTAGAGCGGCGGTTCGGCGTCCTCGATCAAGTCGCACGCCAACACCCGCCAATGTTGCCGGCCATCACGCGTGAGAATCCAGTCGATGCGATCCGATTCATGCGGTTTGGGTTGCCAGGCGCGGCCGAGAAAACCGTGATACGAGAAAGCCGGCTGCGTGTGTCCTGCTGCCGCAAAGGTGTCGGTGTAGCCCTCGGCTGTGAACAGGCGATGCGCCGGTGAGCCGGGAACGCAATTGAAATCGCCGGTCACCAGAACCGGCAGGCCGGCGGCGGCGATCGTTTGCAGGCGGGCGACGATCAGCCGCGCGCCCTCCACGCGCGCCAGTTCGCTGATGTGGTCGAGGTGCGTGTTGAGATGGATGAAGTGGAAGCCGGTCACGATGTCTTCAAACTGCGCCCAGGTCGCCGAACGGATGCAGGCGGTGTCCCACGACCCGGAGTGCTGTTCGGGGGTCTCGCTCAACCAGAAGCCGCCGGATTCGATGAGGTTGAGACGGCCGGGATTCCACGCGATGGCCGGGTACTGGTAGTGGGCAGGGTCGTTGTTGTAGGCCGGCCCGCTGAGCCAGTGATAACCGGCCAGTTGCTGTTGATAGACGTCGAGGTTGCCCTGATGCGCTTCCTGAAAGCCGATCAGGTCCGGCGCGTGACGGCGGATGACGCGCACGTTGAGCGCGGCGCGATTGGGCCAGCAGTTGACGCCGTCGTCGAAACGCGCGCCGCGAACGTTAAAAGACATGACGCGCAGCGGCCGCGCCTGGCCGGCGCTGCTCTGCTCAACTGTTGAACCATCCATAGATCACCGGATCGTCGTGGGTTTTCTCGAAGCCGGCCTTGAGCGCGGTGGCGATGGACGCCTGGTTGTTGGCCCAGCAGTCCCAGCCGATACGTGTGACGCCGCGCGCCAGAGCCGTCTCCACAAACGCGGAGGCCATGACGGTGGCCAGCCCGCGCCGGCGCCAGGGTTCGCGGGTTTCGATGCCGATCTCGCATGCGCCGGGGATGTTGTATTCGGACAGGCACCAGCCGGCCAGCGCGTCGTCGCGCGTCAGGCACACGCCGAAACTCTGAGCGAGGAATGCGTCCACCGAGGGGCGCTCGGAGCACATTTCTGCGCGCAGGTCGTCGAGGCCGGCCAGGGATGGCCGGCTCAGCAGCGCGGCGTCGACCGGCTGCAGCGCGAATCCGGGTGGCAGGCCGGAGCGCCAGTCCCGGCGCAATGCGCGGAAGGTGTAGTAGTGGCGCCGGCCGAGCGCGCAACGCCGATCAGCCAATGCCTCGCGCACCGGCTCGGCCCAGTCTGCCGGCGCGAGCCAGAGTGTGAACATGTCCTGGCCGGCGGCCTGGGCCTGTGGGCGGAGCGTGTTGTGAAACAGCGTGTGGATCTGCTGGAGCGGGGGCGCGCTGCCGGGCGGGCCGGCCAGATAAAGGCGGTGCCGTGCGTGCAGCAGGGCGATGCCATGATGGCCGGGGGCGTCGGCATATACGGCGGCGGGGATGAGGCCGGCCAGCGCAGCCGGGACGGCCAGGTGGTCTTGCAGCGGCTCAAACAACGGGGCGACGGTGTGATACTGATCGGGTGTGAGTTGAATCATGGGTTGTGCGGTGCGCTGGGCTGATGTTCTGCCTGACAACCATTGTACAGAATTGTGGGGGGTTGGGGCGCCGGTGAGTGCATTACTTTGCCACTGCATGCAGCCTCGGCAGCGTTGCCCGGTGACTGGATGCACAGGATACCCTCCGGCAGGTTGTGAACCTGCGAGAGGGCGGCCGGCGGCACATGCGGGCGCAATTTTAAGGTGCGGCGCTTGACATGGGGCAATCCGGCTGATACGCTCTCAGGCGTCTCATCGTCACACAGGAGGAGCATTGCCATCATGAACCTGAATCTGCGTGCGCGCCTCGTTGCCGCCGACCTGTCTTGTTCGCTGGCCCTGTCGTCGTTTGTGCCCGTTCCCCCCCCCCGGCCCAGGCGAGCGTTGGTGAGCGCCTGACCCAGGGCCTGACCCAGGGCCTGACCCAGGGCCTGAGCCAGAGTATGGGCGCATGCCCTGTAGCGGCTCTGGCCGGCGTACACGGAGACGTATGCCTACAACGCGATCGGCAACTTCACCAGTAAGGCCGGCGTGACGCAATGGCACAGCGACACGGCGCACGCGCATGCGGTGACGCACTTGAACGGCGATCGACGGGCGTGGTATGATGCCAACGGGAACATGACGCAGCGGGTGGAGGTCGCGGTCGTAGACCGCAGCGGAAGCCAGCGCATCACGTACACGCAGGAGTGGGATGTCGAGAACAAGCTGGTGGCGCGGATGCAATCCGAGGTGACGAACACGGTGACCGGCCAGGTGACGCGCTTCTACGCGGATTGCATCCGCCGCGACGCGGACGGCGCGCTGGTGAAGAAGAGCGACGGGGCCGGCACGGTGATGATCGTGAATGGGCTGTACGAGGAAGCCGGCGGCGTGGCGACCAGCTACTACACGTTCGGCAGCCAACGTGTCGCCATGCGCACCGGTGGCGCGGTGTACTGGCTGCACGGCGATCATCTGGGCAGCGCCAGTATGACCACGAACGCCAGTGGGCAAAGTGTGGCGGAGTTGCGTTATCTGCCATTTGGCGAGACGCGCTGGGCGTGGGGTGTGACGCCGACGGACCGACGCTACACGGGGCAGCGCGAACTGCCGGCGATCGGGCTGTATGACTACGCGGTCTGCGACCGCGCGGTCTGCGACCGCACGCGCGCATGTACTGGCCGGCTGTTGGGAGGTTCGTCGGCGCGGATACGGTGGTGCCTCGGGCCAGCGACCCGCAGCAACTCAATCGATATGCCTACGCGCGAGGCAACCCGCTTGCATATACCGATCCCACTGGCCACTGGATCGAGAGCGCCCTTGATATCGCCGCGATTGCCCTTGACATTGCCGATATTGCGGCCAACGGTCTGAACGTTGAAAACGGCCTCTCGCTGGTTGCGGATGTCGTCGGCCTGGTGGTGCCGGTCTTCACAGGCGGCGGCGTGATCGTTCGCGCGGCCTTGCATGCCGATGACGTTGTGGATGCGGTCCGGGCAGCAAATCGAGCGGCTGATGTAGCCGAGGTTGGCATCATCGTCCGCCAGAGTAGGACGCTCGGTCCTGGTGATTTCGGCCACGTCGCCGCGTACACCAGGATCGGCGACGATGTTCAAGTGCGAGGCTTCTATCCCCAGCCACGTCACTTGCCGCCAGACAAGACTCAATGGCGAGATTTCCTGTTCAACAATGCTGTGCCAGGGCAAGTGCGCGCAGATGATGATATGCTCAAGCAGGTGGGGATGGAAGGAGTCATACAGGCGTCGCGTACCACCTCCGTACACGATGCACAACGGGTGAGAACCGCGATTGGCGATGTGGGACCACGCGGTTCCAGCTACTCATTCAACCCGGATAACTTCGCTAACACATTCAACTGCTCGACGTGGGCGTGCAGCACGATCAATCGAGTGATAAAGTCAGCGCCACTACCCATAGTTCCGCAAGGGCGTATGAAGCTGACCGCACCAGCGGTGAGCAGCTTGCCCGCGCCATGGAGAGTCCAAGGGCGTCTACGGGCAGAGTGAAGGACTCATGGACATGGCACCTCGAAAACCGAGAATCATCCGGTTCTATAGCGAAGAGTGGGGTCTGGGTATCGACTGGGATATCACGCGCGATGCCTTCATCCTGGAACGGCAGTTCGGCGGCGCCAAGCTGTTCGGGATACCCGCGTATTTTCAGGTGGGCATCGATCTGAGAGAGATAGTGGGATTCCGGCTTGACCTTGGAAATGAGGCTGATCTTGCCGAAGTGATCCTAGACGTGACGTACCACTCTGGGCATGAGAGTCTGGGAGTAACAGACCAGCTCGAGCAAGCAGAGAGATGGGTTCAAGAGGCGAACAGGATAGTCGCCGATGCCAGAGCAACATATAGTAGTCAGGATTAGGTAGAGTTACTGACTTGGTTTTCGCCCAAATAGAAGTGCAAGGCATTGAACAATGCGCGCGTCGTATCCGCTCCGGGCGGAGCACGGCCCGTCAGTTGAGCAATCTGTTCGTCTGTCATGTTGAAGACGATCACGCTATAGCTCCATGCGCCATTGGCTTTGCGATGAAATCTGACAGTGACGCAGTGGTACAGCGACACGGCGCACGCGCACGCGGTGACGCACCTGAACGCGGTCAACGACCGCAGCGATCGGCGCGCGTGGTATGACCAGAATGGCAACATGACGCAGCGGGTGGAGGTCGCGGTCGTAGACCGCAGCGGAAGCCAGCGCATCACGTACACGCAGGAGTGGGACGTGGAGAACAAGCTGGTGGCGCGGATGCAATCCGCAGTGACGAACACGGTGGCCGGCCAGGTGACGCGCTTCTACGCGGATTGCATCCGCCGCGACGCGGACGGCGCGCTGGTGAAGAAGCGCGACGGGGCCGGCATGGTGATGATCGTCGGGACGCATTTCGAGCACATCACGGCGACGAACCAGAGCACGAGCTACTACCTGTTCGGCGGGCAACGTGTCGCTATGCGCACCAGTGGCGCGGTGTACCGGCTGCACGGCGATCATCTGGGCAGCGCGTCGCTCACCACGGATGTGAGTGGGCAGAAGGTGGCGGAGTTGCGCTATCTGCCATTTGGCGAGACGCGGTGGATGAGCGGGATAACGCCGACGGATCGACGCTACACGGGGCAACGTGAGCTGGCGGGTGTGGGGCTGTATGACTACAATGCGCGCATGTACTGGCCGGCTGTTGGGAGGTTCATCAGCGCGGATACGGTGGCCGATGGGCTGAACCGCTATATGTATGTGCGTGGCAACCCATTGCGCTACACCGATCCCACCGGCTATCTCACCGACGACGAGATCAAAACGCTGCTCGGCAATGACTACCAGTACCTGTGGGACTTGTGGCAGACCTACGACCCTTACTGGATCACCATCCTCGAGAACACACAACTGACCGAGTCGATCGGGGCCAGCCTGATGGAAGGCGCGCTGCATTTCGAGGGATCGGGAGCCAATCTGCGCGCCGTGCAATACATCGGCAACCGCAAAGTGCGGACCAGCCTGCATCAGTGGCAGGGCAAAGGCGTCTACACGGTGTATGCAGACGGGGCGAGCCAGGAAGCGACGGCGATGAGGCGAGACGCTTACTTCAACCAAACGTTTGGACCGGGCCTGGGCTTGTCGCCGGCGTTCGAGTACCGGCGGGGACGGGATGGCAATCTGCATCATCGTTATCTCGGCGCCGTTCAGATGTTCCAGACGGTCGACTTCAAGCCAACGCTGCTGACGGACTGGGCGCTTGAGAAGGTGTTTGGCGATATAGCTGTGCCGGTTGGTGTTCTTGCTGACGCTTTCTTAGGCTATATCAAGGATGTGCGAGATGCTGGAAAAGCCGGCGCAGTGTCTTCAGGACTCGGAACACTGGTAAAAAGCCTTGCGGTCATGGCGGTTGACCTCGGCCTGGGTACGATCGTAGAGGGTTACACCGGACCACGAACCTACTACACCGATCCCGTTCTGAACTCACAGGTTCCACTTGAGGTTTTCGGGCCATGACGCAGCAAATGTACAAACTGGCGATGCTTGGAGGTATTGGAATCTTGGCCAGCGCATTGGCTTTGGCGATTCTCAAGCGCGCCGGTGTTTCGGACCTGGTTGCCTTATCCTGCACGACGGCGGGGTTCACGGTCAGTTTCGTTCTGATGGAGCTCAGAGTGGTCAGAAAGCCAGCGATGGTGTTGGTGCTGGCCGGGTATAGCGCCGCGTTTGCGGGGTTACTGATCTGGTACAAAGAATTAGGCATTCCCGGATGGTTGGTGGGGGCTGTAGGATTCTATGGCGGACTATCTCTGATAATCTTCTTTTCACGTCGGTTAGGCGGTCACTGGAAGTGGAAATAGCCATGCGACTTCCCCGGCACGCTGATGATCGTGAATGGGATCCCTTCGGCTGCGCTCAGGGCAAGCTCCGAGCACATCACAATGACGAACCAGAGCACGAGCTACTACCTGTTCGGTGGTCCCCGCCTTCGCGGGGATGACGGGGTGGCGATGCGCACGAATGGCGCGGTGTACCGGCTGCACGGCGACCACCCTTCGACAAGGTCAGGGCGTCGTCTGAGCAGCGTGAGCGCGGGGACGGACGAAACGGGGGCGGTGGTGGGCCGGCAGTTGTTCGCGCCGTATGGGGAGGCGCGGGGCGGGGGTGGGATGGCCGGCGTGCCGTGGGGCTGGGCGACGCACCGGCCGGCGGAGGGGCACGGGCTGGTGTTCATGCGGGCGCGCTGGTATGCGCCGGCTGTTGGGAGGTTTGTCAGCGCGGACACGGTGGTGCAAACGAACTCAAAACAACCCGCCCCTTTTCTTCTCCTGACGGTTTCGTATGCGAATTCCAAAGTCCTGGGACTGTGGAATGATTCTCATCGTGAGACCCGGCGACTCCAGCCTCAGACTTCCAACACCCAGACTTCTGACCCTCAGTTTCTAAATCGCTATAGCTACATCAGAAACAATCCGCTTGCTGGGGCTGACCCAGGAGGCAACCTGGCCTGGTTCATAGCGCCGCTGGTTGGTGGAGCACTGATCGGTGGAACGATTTCAACAGCGGCTTATCTGGTGGCAGCCCATTTGACAGGCCAGGAGATCACTGCTGGTGGCGTTGCAGGAGCCTTTGCCAGCGGGGCTGTTGCCGGCGCGGTAAGTGTATTTGCAACGCCACTGGCCGGATCAGCACTGAAAATTGCAGGCATGGCGGCGACAAACACCGCGCTGACTGCGGGCGCAGCAGCAGTGAATGCGGCAGGCGGGGCAACAGCTTACCTCGCAGGCGGTGCCGTTGAGAACATTGTCAATACCACGACTGGAACCGGCATCACTTTTCAGCCATCACTGGGAGGCGCAGCATTCAACGCAGCCACCGCAGGTCTCCTGAGTGTGGGGTTGGGCAAAGCTTTCCCTGTAAGCAACAGCACGATGCGCACGCTGAACCAGGCCAAATGTTTCATGCCAGGCCGCCACAATGTCGAGAAGATCTGGCAATCACGGCTGATTGCTGGCAATGCTCGGAATTTGTACTGGCGGCAGACTGCTGTCTCGGTAGGAGTTGGCAGTGTTTCCGGAACAAGCTATCAAAACCTGCTTGTGGAGCAGCCATGATCAAAATGTCGTGGCTGTTGACAGTGGCAGGGGTGATTTTGGCTTTTCTGGCGCCAATGTTTGTCGAAGTAGTTGGACGCCGGCCATGGCCTATCAGCATTAAGAGAGCAGTTGCTGTGATGTTGGTAGTCCCATTTGTGGCAGTGTTGACACATGCTATTGTCACGCCCTGGCAGGGTGGCGCGCTGGAGATTCTGGGGAAAGGGATTTTGATGCTCTGGCTAACGTTGACGCTGTCCAGCACCTGGCGCAACTGGCCGCGAGTCGGTGGTCGAGCGGATGCAATCCGCCTTGTGCCGACAAATGAAGTGCGAGTATTGCTGGATATAGCCATTGCAGACGCCGAATCAAAACTTGGCTTGACGGCGATGAGGCGACTTCAGATTGCCGACCCCTCAGAAGGGTTGCATGGCTACCATCTCATTGAATACACCGACGGCACATGGCTGGAATGGTTGAACCCCACGACCAAGAAAGGGATGCCGGACTTCTCAATCTATTCAGTGCAAAGCAACAACAAGGCATTAGTGCGCTTGCTGACAAAGAGTCTCGAACCTCACTGTAATGTGGAATGGGCTGCTCGCCCGCTGTGGCCGCAAACAGCACAACCCGACAGATAGCGCGGCCTGGTTGGACTGGGGGATGATCTTGCGTCACCCGGGTCACAATGTCTATTTGCCGGTGGCCTACTTTAGCGGCCACCTGTCGCACATGGTGACCGTGCATGAGTTGGCGCACATCATCGACTGGCACAGCCGGATCGAGGTGGATGGGCGCGCGCAGACATTTTCGGCGGCCTGGCAGCCATATGCGTCGATCACGCAGTATGGCAAGAGCGGCCCGTGGGAGAAGTTTGCTGAGGCGGTTACGGTGGCGGTGTTCGGACAGGCGTATGAGGCTTTGTCGGGACAGTTTGACCCGATAGTGGATTGGCGCGCCCAATCGAAACGTATCCTTGAATTGCTCAATGGCTGGAGGTAGAAATGCGCTCTTGTGTGTTGCTTCTTCTACTGATCGTTTTGATGACAGCTGGCTGCTCAACAGTTCGCACCCCGATAGCCGTTAGCCAGCCGTGCAAGGTGATCGACGCCTCTGGACTGAGATCTCTCCTGGCACAAACAGCGCCCCCTGAAGAGATGCGAATGCGGATTGCCAAAGCAGTTGGGGTTTCAGTCAATGAGGTGGAATTTAACCTTCACGAACATCAAAGCGCCTTTCTGGGCATCAAGCGCGACGGCATTGCCTACGCTCTTAGAATGCAAGGCGTGCAGCCCGTGCGGGTCTCTGTCAGCTTCGACTTGCCACCGACAGCAGGTGCGGTAATTGAATGTCTGGGTGCTCCGCGTGCGTATCGGGCGCGTTACGCGCTTGGCCAGGATGGGACAAACCATCCCTTGTCCATCCATCTTTTCATTCCCAATCAGGGCGCGGCCGTTTATGCGTATACATACGGCAAAGCGATTCCTCCTCCTGCTCTGGATGACAGTATTCCTGTGTCCTCGATAGAATATGTTTTGCCGGCAAGGGACGAGAATTTGACGATAGCTCGCCTGCTGGAGGGATATGGGCAGGAGTATCGGAAGCTGCTGGAAAGCCAACTCAAACCATGGCCGGAAGCATGGGAGAACATACAGGTAGACATTGATCCGGCTCTGCTGTGTTTCTTAAGCTTTTTTGAGCCGGAAAAGAAGACCAGTGATAGTAAGCAGACTTGCCCACCTGCTGAATGACTGAAGTCAGACGTCAATCCAGGCGAGTTTACGCAAAAAACAGCCGGGGCGTGCCGGTCTTCGGGGCGATGATTTCCAGGTGGGAGAAGTTTGCCGAGGCGGTTACGGTGGCGGTGTTTGGCTCGGACTATCAGAATTATGCGCAGAAAGCATTCATCACACCCGAGTCAGCTTGGCGAGATCAACAATCGCGCATGATCGAGCTGCTGAATGGATGGAGGTAGATGTGATCCGCTTGATATTTTGTATCGCTGCGATCCTGGCAGTTACCGGCTGTGCTCGTGTCAACAAGGCCGAAACGACGGATGTCCAGACCTGTGAAATGATTGGCGCAGCAAAACTCAGAGCCTTGCTGTCTAAATCAGAAACGCCCAGTACAATGAGACAGCACATGGCTGAGATATTTGGCGCTCCAGAAACGGAAGTCGAACTTGTCGTGAATACGGACGGCAATGCCTATGTTCGAGTCAAGCGGAGTGGGGTGTCCTACTGGGTCGATATGCAAGGCAACCGGCCCGTCGAGGGCAGGCTTACCATCGACGCTGCCGATCAGCTTTCTGTTGCAGCAACGCTGCGCTGTCTGGGCAATCCCGTGTTGTATCGAGCTTATTACGCTTATGGACCAGGCGGCACAACACACACGTTGTCACTGGAGTTATTCGATCCCTCGGCGGGTTGGTGGATATCGGCGACCAGCTATGGACGCAACAAAACACCGCCCCCATTGACAAACAGCATGACCGTCTCGTTTATATCTCTCGTTATCCCGTCAGCTGATCCCGCCGTGACATTGGAACGTCAGTTAGGCGGTTCAACATACGCTCAACAACTCATAAGTCAGCTGAAGCCCTGGCCGGGCAGTTGGCAAGATGTGCGGATTGACATAGACCCGGCATTGCGTTGAAAACACATGAGGGCTGTAAACCGACTTGCTGTGAGTGAAGCCAAAGAAGCCGGCGTGACGCACCTGAACGCGGTCAACGACCGCAGCGATCGGCGCGCGTGCACGCGGTGACGCACCTGAACGCGATCAACGACCGCAGCGATCGACGCGCATGGTACGACCAGAATGGCAACATGACGCAGCGGGTGGAGGTCGCGGTCGTAGACCGCAGCGGAAGCCAGCGCATCACGTACACGCAGGAGTGGGACGTGGAGAACAAGCTGGTGGCGATCACGAGCACGCTGGGGCAGGTGACGCGCTTCTACCGCGATGCCGACGGCAACCTGGTGAAGAAGAGCGAC
>JAEANN010000024.1 GCA_016841965.1 Candidatus Roseilinea mizusawaensis
TGAGTCAACAGTGGAGGCTTTACTCCGAAATAGTCCACCTGAGTCCGAGTACGGACGGCGGATTCGGCAGGGATTGAAAGCGTGGCCGGGCAACTGGCAGGATGTGCGGATTGACATAGGCCCGGCATTGCGTTGAAAACACGTGAGGGCTGTAAACCGACTTGCTGTGAGTGAAGCCAAAGAAGCCGGCGTGACGCACCTGAACGCGGTCAACGACCGCAGCGATCGACGGGCGTGGTATGACGCCAACGGGAACATGACGCAGCGGGTGGAGGTTAGCGGGAGCCAGCGCATCACGTACACGCAGGAGTGGGACGTGGAGAACAAGCTGGTGGCGATCACGAGCACGCTGGGGCAGGTGACGCGCTTCTACCGCGATGCCGACGGCAACCTGGTGAAGAAGAGCGACGGGGCCGGCACGGTGATGATCGTCGGGACGCATTTCGAGCACATCACGGCGACGAACCAGAGCACGAGCTACTACGCGTTCGGCAGCCAACGTGTCGCTATGCGCACCAGTGGCGCGGTGTACTGGCTGCACGGCGATCATCTGGGCAGAGCGTCGCTCACCACGGATGTGAGTGGGCAGAAGGTGGCGCAGTTGCGCTATCTGCCGTTTGGCGAGACGCGCTGGGTGTGGGGCGTGACGCCGACGGACCGGCGCTACACGGGGCAGCGCGAACTGCCGGCGATCGGGCTGTACGACTACGCGGTCTGCGACCGCCGGTCTGCGACCGCACGCGCGCATGTACTGGCCGGCGGCGGGAAGGTTTGTCAGCGCGGATACGGTGGTGCCGGGGCCGGGGAATCCCCAGCAGTTCAATCGTTACGCCTATGTGGTCAACAATCCGTTGCGCCATACCGACCCCACCGGCCATTGTCTGGATGACTATTGCGGCATGCCCGGTGGGCCAGGCAGCCCTGCCAGAGCCACGGGCAACCGCAACGCTCAATACGCCTGTGTGCGCGGTTTTGGCTGCTTCGACACCAAACATTTGCGCAACTTCCCCAACCCCGGCGGACAACAGGGCTTGTGGGATCGATTCCAACGCGAGGCGGGTATGAGCAGACAATTCGCCCTGCCAATCGAATCATCGTTAGGCGGTGGCAGCGCGCTCAAGATCACCTATCGTGTTGCAGGCGGTTTGCCGCAGGGACAGTGGGCTGCTGTGGCGATGGGTATCTTCCTGGACTATGCCCGCGAGTATGAATCCGCGCAGTTCATCCGCTCAGGATTCGCCAACCAGGACATGCCCTCCAACTACGTCGGCATGCTGGCGGCGATAAACGGCATCAGCCCCGATGCCATTCTGATGACGCTGGCCGGCGCTGCCGGCCTGAATGCGTATATCCCGTTGCTGATCGTAGCCGTTCTGGCCCACGCGCAGGTTATCCACTTGCATCCGCCGTTTGATATGCTGTCCGAATGGTGGGTGATCGGTGTTTTGGTCGTTTTGCTGGCGATCGAGGTCGTGGTGGACAAAGTGCCCGGTGCTGATCATGTGAATGATGTGATACAGACAATCGTTCGCCCGGCGGCCGGCGCGGTTCTCTTCGCTGCCAACAGCGGCATTGTCACCGACATCAGCCCTGTGCTGGCGATCATCGTTGGCTTGCTCACGGCCGGGGTTGTGCACGGCGGCAAGGTGGTAGCGAGGCCGGCCATCAATGTGTCAACCGCAGGCATTGGCGCGCCGGTCGTCAGTTTTGTGGAGGATGTTGTTTCAGTGGTAGGGTCGGTTTTGGCGGTGCTGGCGCCGGCGCTTTTCGTCCTGTTCGTTGCCGCGATTGGTTATTTGGTGTATCGGGCAGTCCGTCGCTTGAAACGCGCGCAGCGTCGAAATCAACCGGTATGAGCGCATGGAACCTGATCGGTCATGCCTGGGCGGTGCGCCGGTTGCAGCAATCCATCGAGACGAGCCAGGTAGCGCAGTCGCACCTGTTTGTCGGCCCCGAATGTGTGGGCAAAGCGACCCTGGCGCTGGCGTTCGCGCGCGCGCTCTTATCACGCGATGCGGGCGATCCGGCCCGCGCCGCCAGGTTGGTGGACCGGCTCAAACATCCTGATCTCTCCTGGGTTGAGCCGGAAGCCGGCGAATTCTCTATCAAGGTTGAGCAGGTACGTGCGCTGTTGCATAGTTTGACGCTGTCGCCGGTCGAAGCTCGTTTTCGTGTTGCCGTGATCAATGACGCCCACCTCGTCACCGATGGCGGCCAGAATGCGATCCTGAAAACGCTCGAAGAGCCGAACCCGACGGCCGTGATTGTGTTGGTGGCCCCACAACCGGGAGCGCTGTTGCCCACCATCGTGTCGCGCTGCCAGATGCTTAATCTGCGTCCTGTTCCGGCTGCCGAGATCGAGCAGGCGCTTGCGACGCGTGGCGCTGAAACTGGCAAAGCTCGCCTGTTGGCGCGTCTTGCACGTGGCCGGCCTGGATGGGCGCTGCGCGCGCTGGCCGATGACGATGTGCTTGCCGTGCGCGAACAACGACTGGCCGATTTGCGCGCGCTGCTGACAGCGAACCGGACGAGTCGCTTTGCTTATGCCGAGACAATGAGCAAAGCCGGCCTGCAAGCGGCGCGCAATTTGCTTGATGAATGGCTATGGTACTGGCGCGATGTCGCGCGCGCGGCCGGCGATCCTGCCGGTAACCTGCCGGCCGGCGCATTGCTGAATGTCGATTGCGCCGAGTCCATCATCGAACTGGCGCAGCGCGTGTCGCTGGCCGGCGCGCAGCGTGCAACGCGGGCTATTGTGCGCGCCATCGCCGCGCTTGAACAGAATGCCAACCCGCGCCTCACCTTTGACGTGTTGCTGCTTCAACTCCCTTTTGTGTGAGCATCGGGACGCGATCCTGGGTGACTTTTTGAGACCTGCGCCAGGCGATCTACCGCGAGCCATACATGACCCACCCGAACAACGCTGACCTCGAACTGGCCGCTTTGCGCGGCAATCCTTCTTTTGTGTGGCGCGCCGGCCAGGAGCGCCGGCTGGCGCTGTTGAATCGTGTCGCACCGCTGGCCGGCAAGCGTGTTTTAGTTGACGGCTGCGGCATCGGCATGTATGTGCGCGCCATTGCGCGCTACACCCCGCATGTGTGCGGTCTTGACATCGAATTTGATCGTGTGCGCGAAGGGCGCGCCGGTGGCCTGGATGGATTGCTGAACGCCGTGTGCGAGCGGCTGCCTTTTGCAGATGAATCATTTGACGTGGTGTTCAGCCACGAGGTGCTCGAACACGTCAGCGACGATCGCGCCGCTTGTCATGAGATGGCCCGCGTGTTGCGGGCCGGCGGGCGGGCTGTGGTGTTTGTTCCCAACCGGCTGTATCCCTTTGAGACGCACGGCATCTATTGGCGGGGTCGCTATCACTTTGGCAATAAGCTGTTTGTCAATTGGTTACCCGATGTGGCGCGCAACAAATTGGCGCCGCATGCGCGCGCTTATACAGCGCATGGTTTGCTCGATCTGTTTGCCGGGGCCGGCTTGCGGTCTGTGTTGTTGACTCAGGTCTATCCGGGCTTTGACAATATCGTGGCGCGCTATGGCGCTGCTGGCCGCTTGTTGCGCCGGGTGATGCAGGCGTTGGAGGGGTCGCCCTTGCGAGTGTTTGGGTTGTCGCATCTGTTGGTGATGGAAAAGCCCCCTGCCGACAACAGGTGAAGGGGTTGCGGACACACCCTCCCGGCTATGGGGCCGGCGCGGGGGGCGGCGTAGGCGTGTCGATCTGCACGATCACGGGGGTGGGCGAGGGCAAAGGAGTGGGCGACGGAGCAATCAGTGCTGTGTCGCGCGTCGCTTCACCCGGCCACTGCTCCACGGTGGGCGGCGCGTCGTCGAACCAGCGGCGATAGATGGCGGCGAGCGTCCCATCGCTTGCCATTTCCTGCAATGTGAGGTTCACCAGGTCGCGCAGGGCAGAATCTTGTTCGGGCATTGCGATCGCGATGGGGGTTGCATTTAATCGGTCGACGAGCACAAGAATATCGCCCGACACGCGCGCCAGCGCCAGCAACGTGACGCGCTCGGCGGCCACGCCCTGAATCTGCCCCTCGCGCAGCGCGCCCAGGGCGGTCAGCAGATCAGGAAACGGCACGTCGAGAAAGTTCACCCCACGCGTTTGCTTGGCCGCCTCAAGCGCAGCCGCATCTGTCGTCTCTTGCACGAACCCGACGCGCGCCCCGTTTAACGATGTTAAATCGGCGATGCCGGATGTGTTGATCACAGCCACGCTAAGCCCGCTGACATAGACAGGGATGCTGTGATCCATTGAGCGCTCAGCGGCTTGTGTTTGCGCAACGTCGCCGATGGCAAGGTCTATGGTGTCGTTGTCAAAGGCGGTGGCAATCTGGCCGGCCGGCAGCGCGATGAACTGGGCAGCTTGCGCATTCTGGAACCAGCGCCGGCTCAACTCGCGGCTGAGATCCACCATGTAGCCGATGGGCTGGCCGTTGGCGTCGAGAGTGGCCAGCGGGTCAGACTGTGCGTTGAAGCCGATGCGTACGCTGTTGGCGGCGCGCACACGCTCGTACACGGCGCGCGGCGTGATGGTGTCGGGTAGTGCAGCCAGTTGCAAGTCGATCTGGCCGGGCAGCCCGGCTGCGGGTGGGGCCGGCTGGCCAAACCAGCGCTGATAGGCTTCGGCATAAAAGCCATCGTTGATCATCGCGCTTAAAGTGATGTTCACCAGATCGGCCCAATCGGAATCGTTCTGAGGCAACATGATGGCGACAGGTTGTTGTTCCAGCACGGTCAACACGGCCAGTGCGCCATTCTGGGCGGCTGCTGTGCGCAGGCGTCGCCAGCGTCCAACTATGGCGTCTGTTTCGCCGTCGAGCAGCCCCTGAATGGCGCTGGCATAGGAGGGAGCAGATTGTAACGTGACGGTCATGTTGTTGGCGATCTGCATTCGACCGATCGCGGGAAGAGAGCTTGTGTCGATGTAGGTGAGCGTGCGCTGAGCCAGGCTTCGCACATCGGCGAATGCGCCTGAGCGGATCAGAACAGCCTCGCCATCTTGCAGGTAGCTCAGGCTGAAATCGGCGTATGTTTCCGCCGGCCGCGAATGCACCAAGCCGCCCAGGGCCAAATCGACTTCGCGGTTCTGGATGCGGCGCAGGGCTGAGTTAGAGGTGACCTGCACGAACTCCACGTTGCGCGGGCTGCCCAGCCAGCGGCGGGCCAGTTCACGGGCAATGTCCACATCCAGCCCGATCAGGTTGCCATCATCATCAACGCTGGCAAGCGGTGGCGCGTCGAAGCGAATGCCAACTCTCAGGGCGCTGCGCATCTTGACCAGCGCGGCGGTCGACAGGGTCGGGGGCGGTGGGGTTGGTGTGGGGCCATCGTCGACCGGAATGGGTGTGGCGGCAATGCGGGCAATTGTGTCGCCTAGGTTGATCGACGGCAGCATCGAACAGCCTGAAGCCATCATCAGCAACAGCGCGCCTAGCAGGCAGGCGGCGCGCCGGCCATAGGAAAAGTTGAGGTGACCCATGCTATCGACAGCCCAGTATACCGGCGCAGGCTAGAATCAGGCGCTATGCGCCATACACCTGTAGATGTGCAGATTCAAAAAGCGGCAGCCGGCGACGCACAGGTGCTGGCCGGCCTTGTTTGCGCGTTGGCCGATTACGAGCAATTGCCTCGCCCCGAGCCGGCTGCGCTGGAGCGGCTGGCGCACGACGCTTTTGGGCCGGCGCCGCGTTTCGATGCGTGGCTGGCGCGCGCAGATGGGCGCGCGGCCGGCTATGCCATCAGTTTCTTCACCTATTCCACTTTTCTGGCTATGCCCACGCTGTATCTGGAGGATTTGTTCGTGTTGCCCGAATACCGCTCGCTGGGCATTGGCCGGCGATTGTTTCTCGCCTGTGCCCAGTACGGCTATCAACAAGGCTGTGGCCGGATGGAATGGCAGGTGTTGAACTGGAACACCCCCGCTATCGCCTTTTATCAGCGCATGGGCGCGCGCTCTATGCAGGAGTGGTTGCCCTTTCGCATGACACGCGATCAGATAGGCGTGCTGATCGGCGATCTGCCTGATGAGGAGACGCTTATTCGCCGGTGATCTCGACAAACTGGCCGGACGTGAGTCGCAAAATCGTCACACGCTGAGTCTGGGTAATATCTTCGCGGTCGATGTCTATAGTCAGGTGGTCGGCTTTAAGCGCCTCGGTCACCTGATCCAGGTTGTCTACGCTGATCCCGAACTGCACAGTGCCATCCAGTTCAGCATTGGCGTCGACTGCCCGCTGGAGCACGAGTTGCGCCCCTTCTGTTTGAAACACGACCACATTCTCGTCCTCGTAGGCGATTGGTATGCCCAGGATATTCGCGAATACCGATCGATTGGCCTCTAGGTCTTTTGACCAGAGGGCGACGTAACTGACCTGCGTTGTGTTCATACAAGTTCCTCATACACAGTGATGAGTTTGTCTACGATTTTGGCCCAACTGTAGTCCTCTGCCATGCAAGCGGCGCGGTGTCCCATAGTCCGCCGCTGGGCTTCATCCGATAGCAGGGTGTGCGCAGCCTTGGCCAGCGCCAGCGGATCTTTGGAGGGGACACGCAGTCCTGTGTGGTTGTGCCGCACCAGTTGACTCAGTCCGCCGACATCTGATGCGATCACCGGCGTGCCGCAGGCCATTGCTTCCAGCGCCACCATGCCAAATGATTCGTAGTGCGACGGCATCACTAGACAGTCTGCCGCGGCGTAGTAGAACTGCAAGGTTTCCTGGTCGCGCGCCCCAAGGAATGTGATCAGCTCGTTCAGGCCGAGCGCGCTGCGCAAGGCATGCAGACGCGCCATTTCTTCGTTGTCGCGCTGGCCCTGCTCGCTTGGATCCCCACCGATGACGATGACGCATAGGTCGTCGAAAGCAGGATCGGCTTGGGCTTTTAGCAAGGCGATGGCGCGGAAGAGTGTGTCGATACCCTTTAGCGGCTCGATCCGGCCGGCAAACAGGATAATGCGATGATGCTGCGGCACACCGATCACGGATTTGGCGTAGGCTTTCTCGATCGGGTGAAACCGCGACAGATCGACGCCGGGTGGCACGATGCGGATGCGCGAAGGCTCGGCGCCATACAAGCGCACCAGTTGGCGCTCTTCGACGACGGTGTTGGCGGTAAGCCGGTCGGCTGCCGTGCACAGGTAGCGCTCGCCTTTTAGCCGCTCCTCGCCTTCCATTTCCTGCGGGCGTTGCGCGATCTCGTTCTTGAGTTTGGCCAGTGTGTGAAATGTCTGGACGAAGCGCGTGCCCCAACACGTGCGCAGCAAGTTGGCGACCAGCCCCGACAGCCAGTAGTGAGCATGAATGACGTCATAGCCCGATAGGGATGTGTTGACCGGGCGAGCGGAAATGAAGCCGCGCTTTTCCTCGCTGGCAAATTCGCACATCCATTCGGCGAACGCCGGCACGTATTGCGGCAAGCCCTGCTTGGGTACGGGCGCTTCGGGGCCGGCCGGCACATTGATCACCCGCGCGTTGCTTGCGATGCGCGGATCGATGCGCAGGGTATGCGCGCTCTGGCTGCGGGTGAAAATATCGACTTCGATGTTGCGGCGTGCCAATTCGCGGGCCGTCTCACGGACGAACACGTTCATGCCGCCTGTGTCTTTTCCGCCCAGCGTGGCCAGCGGCGAGGTGTGAAAACTGATCAGAGCAATCCGGCGCAAGGGCATATCGATTGAGCTAGTATAGTCCGAACTGCGCCGTTGAGAGGGGGCGACATGCTCAGGTGATGGGTTCGCGCCGGATGAGCGCCCGGCTGATCTGATTGTGCCGCTCGATCACGCGGGGGAGGTCGAGCGTGCTCAACTGGCCTTGTTCAATAACGATGCGCCCGTTGATCATGCTGAAATCGACGCCGCGCGGCGCGCAGAACACAACAGCCGCCAGCGGATCGTGCAGCCCGCCGGCATACTCCACCCGATTGAGGTTGATGGCGATCAAGTCTGCCGAGCACCCCACTGCGATGCAACCGATGTCATCACGGCCCAGCACCGCTGCGCCGCCGCGTGTTGCCAGCCAAACGGCCTCGTAAGCGCCCAGGGCGGGCTGGCCGACGCTGTCTGTCATCGGCAACAGGCGCGATATGAGCATGGCTTGCCGGGCTTCGGCCAGCAGGTGTCCGCCGTCGTTGCTGGCGCTGCCATCCACGCCCAGCCCGACGTTTATACCCGCGCCAAGCATCAGGCGCACCGGCGCGATGCCCGAGGCCAGCCGCATGTTGCTGGTGGGACAGTGGGCGACGCCGCATCCGTGTTGCGCCATGCGCCTGATATCGCCGGCGTTGAAATGTACCCCGTGCGCGTACCACACGTCGTTGCCTAGCCAATCGACAGACGCCGCGTAATCCAGCGGGCGCATCCCGAACTGGCCGAGGCAGTATGCGTCCTCATCGTGGGTCTCGGCCAGGTGGGTGTGTAGCATGACGCCGTGGCTGCGGGCCAATGCGGCGCATTCCCGCATCAAGTCGGTTGTGACGGAGAAGGGCGAACAGGGAGCGAGGCCGATGCGCAGCATGGCGTGACGCCCAGGATTGTGGTAGGTCTCGATAGCGCGCAGGCTATCGCGCAGGATGTCTGGCTCGCGCTCGGTGGCTTTGTCGGGCGGCAGGCCGCCCTGCGACTCCCCCAGAGACATTGCGCCCCGTGTGGCGTGAAAGCGAATGCCGATTTCGCGCGCAGCGCGGATCTCGTCGTCGATCCGACAATCGTTGGGATAGATGTACAGGTGGTCGCTGGATGTGGTGCAGCCGCTTAGCATCAGCTCGGCCAGGCCGGTCAGGGCGCTCGTGTATATTGCTTCCGATGTCAGACCCAGCCAAATGGGGTAGAGCGTCTTGAGCCAGTCGAACAGGCCGCTGTCTTGAGCAACGACGCGCGTGAGTGTCTGGTAGAGATGGTGGTGTGTGTTGACCAGGCCGGGTAGCACGATGTGGTCGCGCAGGCTGAGGGTGATGTCGGCAGGTTTGTCGCCCAACGCTTGCCTGGCTGCGCTCGATGGGCCGATCCATTCAATCACGCCGTGGCCGGCCGCGTTGCGCCCGATCAGCACGGCGGCATCGTGCAGCATGTCTGTGGAGGGAGGCGGGGCGGGTGATAGGGCTGGGCCTGCCGGTAATGTTCCCGTCATGGTGGCCAGCGTATGAATGTCGGTTAGCAGAATGCGTGACAGGGTTACAACTCCTCGCCGAAGCGCGGGCTGTAGCGGCGAAACACCAGGTAGCCCGCAACCAGGATGACAACTGAAGTCACTGCTGTCCTCAACCAGAAGTCCAAGGCAGTGATGCGCCCGTGATACATCAACTCCTGGAAAATGTTGACCATGGAGGCCATCGGATTGAGCCGCCGCACCCAGACTGCCAAGTCGACAACCTGCGCGCCGATCATGACAGGCCGGGCCTGGCTAATGTCGTAGAAGATCGGCGTCATGAAGAACCAGGCCAGCATCACCAGGTCCAGGATGAATTGCGTGTCACGGTAGAACACATTGACTGTGGAGAAGATGAAGGCCAGCCCGACGCTGAATGTGCCTTGAATGAGCAGGGCGATTGGGATCAGCAGCAGTGTGGCGTGCAGGGGATGACCCGACACCAGGCACACCACGATGAACATCGGCAGGGCGAAGACGAAGTTGGTGACCGCTGAGATAACCACCGACAAAGGCAGCAGTATTCTGGGGAAGTAGACTTTTTTGACCAGGCCGCCGTTCGCAAGGATGCTGCCTGTGCCGCCCACTACCGAGCCGGAGAAGAATGTCCAGGCCAGATAGCCGGAAAGGATGTAGATGTTGTAATGGGGCTTGTCGGCAGGGCCTTTGTTGATGATGACGAAGGCGAATGTCAGCACGGCCATCATGCCCAGTGGCTGCAGGAACGACCACAGGACGCCAAATGCGGAGTTCTTGTAGCGCGCTTTCAGGTCTCGCACGACGAGCATTCTTAGCAAGTGTCGGTAGCGCCAGATTTCGGCGAACTCAGAGGTGATCGTGCTCATAAAGTTGTGTTGCGAATGGTGTCAGATTGGGACAGGGGACGGCGTGCTAGATGGTCAAGCACCTGCTGGTAGTAGCCGGCCAGCAACAGGCCGGTTCTGCGCCAACTGAAGGATTGCTCGGCGCGTTCGCGTAGCAGCCGGCCTATGATGCGCTGGCGCTCTGGCCGGTCGATCAATTCGCCGACTTTGGCCGCCAGTTGCTCCTGGTTGCCCATGTCAGCGTACAGCCCCAGGTTGCCCAGATATTGCGTCTGCCCCGGCGTGTTGTAGGCGACCGTCGGCAGGCCCATCGCCATGTAGTTTAGCACTTTGCCGCTGCCCTCGGTGACCGAGAGCTTGGGGGCGATGGCGATGTCGCCCAGCGCCAACATACGCGGCGCGTTGGCATAGGGCACGCGGCCCGTGAACACCACTTCCCGTGAGACGCCCTGTTCGGCTGCGCGTTGTCGCCAGTACTCTACGCCGGGATAGCCCATCACCAGCCAGCGTGCCTGGCGTCCTTGCGATTTGAGCCGGGCGGCTGCGTCGATGATGTGCTCGATGCCCTGATGCCGCGTCAGCAGGCCGAGGAACACGATGACGGTCTCGGATTCACCGATGCCCCATGCCGCGCGCAAGGCGGCGCGTTCAGATGACGAGAGCGCATCCGGCCGGAAGGTGTCTGTGTTGACTGCGTCGACCAACGGGTAGATCGGCTTGCGCGGGCCTAGCTCGGCGCGCAACACCTCGGCTGCGCGCAGCGTGCTGGTGAAAATGGCGTCGGGAAGGCGATTAGCTACCCCTTCGACCCACCGCCAGAACCGCAGCGCCGCCGGATTGTTGTCGCGTATGAATCCGTGCTGGGTCATTTCATCGGTCAGGCTGCCCTGGTAGTCGAAGCAGACGGGAATGCCCCATGGCTTGCTCAGCACGCTGCCGATCAATGCGCCCTCGTGCAGATGGGCATGAATGAGGTCGAAGCGGTTGCGCGCCAGCACGCGCAGCAGGCGAATCGACAGCAGCGCATCGAACGCATATTTGTGCCGCGACGAACCAACTTCGTAATTTGCGTGCCAGGGTGTGGGGGCAGTGCGAATGATGCGGAAGCCCGGCACGTCCTGGCCTTTGAAGTAGGTCAGGATAGTCACGTCGTGTCCGTGCGCTTTGAGCGCCCGAGCCTCCTCCAGGATGCGCACGTGACATCCGTAGTCTCCGAAGAAGGAAGTCGGGGCCAGGCTGAGGATGCGCAGGCGCTGGCCAGTTCTGGCCGGCGCCTGGGCGGGCGGGTTCGATTGTGACGTGCCGGTCGAAACGTTCATGGATGCGGTTGCGCGCCGGGAGCCGGCTAGAGTGGCTTGTCCCTCTTAGCGTTTGTCTCTGACGCCGGGTTCTGCAGCCGGGAGGCCAGCCGCGTGCCGATGAATGAACCGAGCAGACTGGGTTTCTCGATTGGTACTCTGGTGCCGCCATCATCGCGGCCGCGATGCCAGTCGGTCAGCCATTGCAGCCGTTGTTCGCGGGCCTGGGCGAGCATGGCTTTCACCGCGCTGGCGTCGCCATTTCGCGCAGCGTCGCGCAGCGCTACCATCTGCATGATGAGCTGGTTCAGCCAATATTCAGCCGACTCTGGCTGGGAGAGCAGGGCGTTGGTGAGTTCGATATCTTGCATCGACTCGATCTGGCTGGTCATACGCTCGAAGGCTGTGCCGGCCATCCATTTGCGCTCGCGCCAGGCTTCGTCGCCGGTGACGGTGAGCATGAGCGCGCTGCTCAACGCAAAGGGCAATGCTTCGACTGACAGCCTCAGCCCATCATGTTCGACTGCGTCCATGAAGATGGGTGTTGCCCCGAGGGTCTGGGCCAGGCCGGCCATAGTGTCGATGTCGCGCGGCTGCGTGCCAGAGCGTGGTGTTAGCGTCCAGACTGCGCCTTTGAACACGTCGGGCGTGAGCGTTTCCAGATTGGCCAGTGCTGCGGCGCGCTCTGGGGCAAACACGATATCGCTGCTGATGTATGCAGCGTGGGCCGGCGTCGCCTGAGCGGCTTTGTCGAGGATCGGCGTTTTCAACGCACTGGTGTCGGTCACAATAGCGCCCTCGATCAGGTCGGGTGCGATTGCTTTCAGAGTTGGCTCGATAGCGTCCTGCGGGATGGCCAGAATGATCAGTTGGGCGTTCTCACAGGCCGAGGGCAGGTTCCAGTTGCTGCGGTCGATGGCTTTCAGTTTTTCAGCCCGACGCGCGGCCGATCCGTCTTTGTCGTGGCCGATGATCTCAATGTCTTTAGCCGCGTTGCGAATGGCGATGCCCAGCGCGGTGCCAATGACGCCACAGCCGATGATGGTGATGCGTGTCTTGCCCATGCAGATTGTCCCTCCGAGCGTATAGCCGGCCTAGTAGCCGAGCAGAAAGCCGGCGATGATGTTGGCCGGCTGCGCGATGACGGGTCCCATCAACTGAGGCGAAAGCGCGAAGAGCGCCATCAGGATGAACACGCCATAGCGCTCCAGTTGATCGAAGATCGGCGTCGCCGAGTCCGGCAACACTGCCGCCAGAATGCGCGAGCCGTCCAGCGGCGGCACGGGGATCAGGTTGAACAATGCCAGATACAGATTCAGAATGACTGCCAGATAGGCTGCGATGTCGATTAGACTGGCGATGTCGTAGGGCAGCCCCGGCAACAGCGTGGCGTTCAGGGCGCGGTAGATCAACCCAAATAGGGCGGCCAGCGCCAGATTAGACAACGGCCCTGCCAGGGCCACCAGGCCGTGGCTGACTTTGATGCTGCCCGTGAGCCGGTAGAGGCTGACGGGCACCGGCTTGGCCCAGCCGAATCCGAAAAGCAGAAATACGATTGAACCAATCGGGTCGAGGTGGGCAAACGGGTTCAGGGTGATGCGCCCCAGTTTCTGCGCGGTGTCGTCGCCGAGTCGGTATGCCACGACGGCGTGCGCCAGCTCGTGAATCGGAAAGCAGACAAACAACAAAATCAGCGCAACCAGGAGCGCCGCGACGAAAACAATCGGTTCGCCGCTGGAGATGGCCTGGAGCATTTGAAGCAAGGGACCATTCATGTCGCGCGCGCATTATAGCCGTTTCATTTCGCCGGCTTTCGCCTCCAGCCGGTCTACGATCCCCGACAACACGTCAAACGCCGCTTCTACCGGCTCGGGCGTGGTCAGATCGACGCCGGCCTGCCTCAGCGCGTCGAGCGGATACAGCGAGCTGCCGGCCTTTAGGAAGCCCAGGTAATCTTCTGCTGCGCCGGGCGCACCGGACAAAATGCGCCCCGCCAGCGCATTGGCGCCGGAGATGCCGGTGGCGTACTGATAGACGTAGTAGTCCACGTACAGGTGGCCGAATGTGGCCCAGGTGATGCCCACCCGCTCGCGGTCAACGTGCACTTCCCCGCCGTAGGCCTCGCTAAACAGATCGGCCATCAGGCTATTCAAATCATCGGCGGTGAGCGACTGGCCGCGCTCGGCGCGCCGATGTGTCTCCAGCTCGAAGCGCGCCAGGGTGGGCATGATGAAGAAGTAGCGGTGGAAGTTGGACATAGCCTCTTCTACCAGATTGATCTGGAATGCCGGGTCGGTGTGGCGTTCAAACAGATACGCGCGCACCATCGCCTGATGGAAGTTGGACGCGACCTCAGCGGCGAACAACGAGTAGCCGGCGTACACAGGCGGCTGATGTTCGCTGGCCAACAGCGTGTGCATCGAGTGGCCCAGCTCGTGCGCCAGTGTGCTCATGCTGAACAGGTCGTCGTTGTAGCTCATCAGGATGAAGGGCGGCGCGCCCAGACCCCCGCATGAGAATGCGCCGGCTGTCTTGCCGGCGTTCGGATATACATCGACCCAGCGATCTGCCTGGCAGCCTTTGCGCAGCCGGCGGGTGTAGTCTGCGCCCAGCGGGGTCAGCCCTTCACAAATCCAGTCCACTGCCTGTGTGTACGGCACGACCGGCTTGCTCTCGGTCAACGGCGCCCAGATGTCATAGGGGTGCAGCGTCTCGACGCCCAGCATCTTGCGCCGGATGCGCCAATAGCGATGCCAGGTGGGCAGGTGTTTGCGAAACGTCTCGACCAGATTGTGGAAAACGGATTCGGGGATGTTGAACTCGAACAGCGTGGCTGCCAGCGTCGAGGCATGTTTGCGGGCGCGCATGTTGAACACGCTCTGTTTCAGCGATGTGCCCAGCGTGCTCGCCAGGGTGTGTTTGTGAGCCAGGTACTCGTCGGTGTAATGCTCCCAAGCCGTGCGACGCGCTTCTCGATCGGGTGAAGCCAGAATCTTGCTGAGCGTGCCTTGTGTAACCGGCAGCGCCTCGCCGCTTGCGGAGATGGCCGGCTTGAACTGGAAGTCGGCGCTTGTCAGCATTTCTTCGGTGCGCGCAGCGCCGGAGAATGGATCGGCCAGCAGTCCTAGCAGTTCCTCCACTTCGGCCGAACGGACGTGTTCCTGTTTGCGAAACAAGTCGGCCAGGTAATGCCGGTAGGCGCGCAGGCGCGGCGTTTCGGCGCTCCATTGATCCAGCGTGGGTTGGCCGATGGCCAGCAGCTCTGGCTCGATGAATGCGCCGGCAGCCATGACCTGACCCATCAGGCTTTGCGCCTCGCCGAATAATGCGGCGGCTGTTTGGTCGGTTGTATCGACGCTGTGCGCCATGAGCGCGTAGGTGAACAGGCGAGTCAGCCGCGCGCGAAATGTATCCAGCGTCTCCAGCGCTTCAGCCACGCCGGCCGGCCCTTCGCTCAGCCGGCCACGAAATCGGCTCAGCATGGAAAGATCAGCCGCGATGCCGGCGTGTTCTGCTCTCCAGGCTTCGGTGGATGCAAACAGACTCTCGGCGTTCCAGGTGAATTCAGGCGGAATATCTTTTCGTTGTGGGACAGTGGCTTGTGACATGTTGTTCCTTAACTGCAAGACTGCAAGGCGACTCACAGATGTGACACGAAAGTTAGTGTCGCCCGGTTGTCGTCAGATGAGCAGTTGTATCCGTCACGGACGCAGCAGCCCAGTTTAGCACTGCGGCGCCGAGGCACGCTGCTCCCAGCAACCGCGACACCAGAACGCCGGCGCGGCCTGGGCCGAGGCCATAGAACGGCAGCACCTGATCCGGCACGAACATCAACCCAATTCCGAACAGGCTGGTGAACACGGTGCTTAGCAGTAACAGATGACTCAACTTCATCCATGTGTCTCCACATCCCCCCGGCTCATGCGCATATATTGTGCGCTAAATCGGACGTTGACGTGGTCGGGCAAATGGCAGTTGATTGGCAGCGCGCAACGACATGGGCCGCTGCACACCGGCTGCGTTACGCGCGCGTCCTCTTGCGCTTGCGAGGCAACGAGGCCCGCTGCGGTAGTTGGGCCGACGCACCATCGATGGCTCGCGCAGGGCGGCCGAAGTCCACCACCAGCGCGCTGTGAATGTACAGCGTGTCGATCGTTGCAGTCAGCAGGCCGCGCGCCCATTTCCATGTCAGCCCTTCACGATCGGGTTCGAGCGTGACCGCTGCCGGCCGCTTGTCGCACTGCACGCGCACCGTGATCGGCCCGACAGCCGGCACATCCTCTACACACGGGTTCACCGGCGACAACGGGTTGGACGAGCCGGTGTTGATCAAATGAATGAGGGTTTGCCCCGGCTTCTCGCGGACGGCCAGTTGCACCCAGTGCGGCGCGTCGATTTCGACCGGCATGGGGCCGCTGAGCGCCCGCAACACCTCGCCGGCGAATGCACGAATACGCGGGTAGCGATAGTCGGCATAGACGCTGGCCAGCGGGCCGTAGACGGCTGCGATATAGCCTTTGCCCACTTTGCGCAGGGTAGCTGCCGGGTTGCGCGTCGCGCCGCGCTTGGGTTCCTGATTCTTGAGCAGGGGGGCAAGTGATCGGGCGCCGGCCGGCTTCACCCGCACCCACGCGCCGCCCACGTTGACTGCGCCGCCATCTGCCGGCACGAACACCACTTGGTCGCTGGGGTCGCCCTCGACATGCACGCCCAGGGTCTGGGCGCCAAAGTCGGCCACGATGTTGCTGCCGGTGAGCAGCAGCCGGCCGCCCTGTTTCACCCAGTCGATCAACTGCTGCCTGAGGTGCGCGGGCAGATTGGTCTGCTCGGCCACGACGATGACTTTGTATCCGTCGCCGGCCTGCGCGCGCGCGTCGTTCAACCTGGCTTGCAGCGTGGTCTCGTTCAACACATCGGCATGATAGTGGTTGTCGAGCAGCAGTGCCAGCGCGCCGGTCAATGTGCGGGCGGGTTGTCCCTCGTTGTAGATCGACACGGTGCCTTCGGGGTGATTGTTGGCGTAGAAGCTGGACTGGCTGTGCAGCAGGGCGACGTGCCGGGCCGAGGTCGATCCCTGGCACACGGCCTGCCGCTCGCGCATGAAACGCGCGACTTCGGCGAACACGTCCATGTGCCAGTCTACGATGCGGCCGTTGCGCACCGGCGTATCGTAAATCTGATAGGCCCCGCCGTTGGCGGCCACCAGCGCGCCCTCGACCTTGAGGATGGCGGCCGATTTGGTGGTCCATTTGGCCTTGTGCATTGGGCCGGCGGTGGTGAAGCCCCATGCCATCAAGTCCCAGGGCAGGCCCCGGCTATCCATGAATTTGCCTTCCAGCACGGCGCTGTCGAGGCCAAAGGCCCACGTGAAGTCGCCGCTCAGATAGTCCAGCGGCGGGGTGACATCGTCGGGCATGCGTACGGTGTAGGCCCAGTTCGAGCACACAGTGAAGGCCGGCTTGTGTGCGTGCAGCGCATTCGCATAGCGGGTCAGATAGTCTTCAAACTGCCGGCGATTGAAGGCCATGTACTCGGCCCACAGCGGGTCCTCTGGCTTGCGTGGCACATCGGCGGCGGTGTAGTCGGGCTTGTCAGACAGGCCATGCGCTTTGACATACTCGACGAACGGCTTCACCGTCCAGTCGCTCCAGTCTGGCGCGGCGGCCCAGCACTCGCCATCCACCCACACGCCGTCGATGTCATACCGGTCGATGACCTCTTTCAACTGTGGAATGAGTAATTGTTCGGCATAGGGGCTGTCGGCGGCCATGGCGTGCGGATTCCAGCCTTCGCCGCCGCACAAAGAGCCGTCGGCCTTGCGCCGCGCCCACTCTGGGTGTAGCTTCCATTGAACCTGATCCCACGTGCCGGAGTAGTGCACCACGATCGGGATGCCCATGTCGTGCGCCACCTTGCTCCAGATCTTCAGCGCGTCTTTGACGATGCCCGGCGAGGGCACGCCGACTTGCGTGGGGTAGCTGGTGTAGCCGGGATGGCCTTTGCAGTCGTACTGCACCCAATCGGGCGAGACTTTGGAAAGCTCGGCGCGGATGTGGTTGTAAGTCGTTTCGGCGCCCAGCTCGGTGTCATGCTCGCCGGCATGTAAATCGAAGTGCAGTCCGAAGAACACGTGCTTGTGCCAGTTGGGTCGTTCCATTGATGCTCCTTCCTGATAGTGATTCGGGCCGATACCAGAGCGTGTATAGAATGTGTCGCGGTCAAAATGTACCATCGGAACGGCATTCGCGGAGATGTGGGCGCCGGGCTGGCAATGGAATCAATGAAATCAATCGAATAAGGAGGTCAGCGTGAAGGGCGTTTTGAAAATTGGTGTGGCCGGCTATCTGCCGACAGACTGGCGCAAGATCGATGGGGCGGCGACGCGGCGTGTGCGCGAGGCCGGCTTCAGCGGCGCGCACATTTTTGTCGAGCGGCCCTTACAGGCCGAGTTGAGCGCGTTCAGGCGCGTTAAGGCGGCCTATGACGAAGCCGGCCTGGTTGTGGCGCAGGTCAACGGCTGGTATGAGTGCCTGATCAATCCTGACGAGGCGACCCGCGCCGAGGGGATCAAGGGCGTGTCTCAACTTGTCCGCATAGGCAGAGTGTTGGACGCCCACTTCACCTATGTGCGACCGGGCAGCATCAATCCCGCCGGACACTGGTGGCCGCACCCGGAGAATCATGCCCCGCAGACGTTTGACCGGCTGGTGGACAGCCTGAAGCAGGTCTGCCGCGTGGCCGAAGCCGAGGGGATGCGGCTGGGAATCGAAGGCCATGTGGTATCAACGCTCGACACGCCACAGCGTGTGCGCGATTTGCTCGACGCGGTCGGATCCCCGGCGTTGAAGTTCAACATGGACCCGGTGAACTTTGTGGGCACCGTGCGCGATGTTCACGATACGACGCGAATCGTGAATGAGCTGTTCGATGTGCTGGGCAAAGATATGATCGCGCTGCATGCCAAAGACTGCGCCATTCAGAATGCGCATGTCGTTCATATTGTCGAGGTTGTGCCGGGCGCCGGCACGATGAACTATGACTTGCTCATGCGCCGGTGGATCGCAAGTTGCCCCGACGGGTATTTCCTGATCGAGCATTTGCCCGACGACAAAGTGTTGATTGCCCTGGAATTCATTCGTCATAGGGCCGATGCGCTGGGTATCGCGCTTGGGTAATGAATCGTGCCGGACTCTTTTGGCCTTGCGCGTCGCCTCAAATTGCTGAATCACCAAGCCCGATTCAGCCGGGCTTGGTGATAGACTGTCTGCAAACCTACAGGAGACGAATGACAAGATGGCATTGAAAATCGGTGTCGTGGGCTTGCGTGGCATCGGCAATCAACATGCGGATTGCCACGCCAAAGACCCTCTCGCAAAGCTGGTCGCGGTGTGCGATGTGATCAAGGAGCGCGCCGACAAAGCAGCCGCCCGTTTCGGTGTCAAGGCCTATTACAGGTTGAAAGACATGCTGGCCAACGAGGAGCTGGATATCGTCGATGTGACCACCGGCGGCCACGAGAACGGCAGTTGGCACTACGAGCCGGCCATGGAAGCCATGGCTGCCGGCAAGCACGTGCTGGTCGAGAAGCCTATCTCCAACGATATCGATGAAGCGCGCGAGATGGTGCGCTTCGCCGCCGAGCAGGATGTCTACCTGGGCTGCAATCTCAACCACTACTTCACGCCTACCGCTGACAAGGCCCGCCAGTACATCGACGAGGGCAAGGTGGGCGAGCCGGTGTACGTGCTGCACAAGGTTGGCTTCAACGGCGGCGAAGAAGTCTACGCGCCGAATGTGTCCACCCGCTTCAAAGGTTTTCCCTACGCCCACCTGAAGGCCTTTCTGGCCCACCCGTTCGCAGTGATGCGCTACTTCTGTGGCGACATTACCCACATTCAGGCGTTTGTCGATCGGCCCAGCTTCCGCCGGCGCGCGGGCGACGCCATGTTGTCCATTGCCGGCATCAATGTCCGCTTTGAGAATGGCGCGGTAGGCTACCTGCTCACGCAACGTGGCGATGCCGCATTTGGTTTGGGCGGCTGGTGGAGCTTCGAGATGGCCGGCACGCGCGGCACGTTCTGCATCGAGAACTGCATCGAAAAGTTCACCTTCTGGCCGGCCCCCACGCCAGCCAACCCGGCTGCCATGGGTCAGGTCAAGCCAACGGAAGAGTACAACAGCGGCATCGCCGACTTTGGCCAGACGTTCCCACGCCGGCTGCACGCCTTCCTCGAGGACGTGACGAACGGCGTGCCGAAGGAGATGATCCGTGCGTCGGGCCGTGACGCGCTGGCGACGCTGGAGTACACCTTCGCCGTCATCGAGTCGTATGAAAGCGGCGGCGAGATGGTGCGCCCCGCCCCGCTGCCTACGCTCAAAGGCGACCCCAAGACCGAATTGGATTGAAGCCGGCCCGATTCCCAATCTTGCTCACGCGCCCCGTCTTCGGGGTGCGTGATGCTATGCGGTCTCCCCCGTCTCTGCGCGTGTGCGCTTCTCCTCATCGTATGACCGATCTGGGCGTCGCCTCGATCCGTTTGACCACGGTCTTCTCGCGGTCAAGCATCTCGCCGACCTGCGGGCTGATCTCGTTCTTCCAGGTGTCCGTTTCGTAGACGGCTTTGTAGAGTGCTTCGCGCTGCGCCTCGCTGTCAAAACGGCGCATCCATACATATAACGTATCGTCTTCCTGGCCGACGAAGCTGCCGACGACAACCATGCCCTTCGACACCTGGTAGGGGATGACCACTTCCTCCATGAAGCGCACCCACCGCTCGCGCTGGCCGGGTTTGGTGTGATATTCGCGCAGTTCAAAAAACATGACAGACTCCCTGATTCGTGTAGGATGATGCTGGATGATGTGGTGGCATCACGATGACGCCGACATCGCGGGCATAGTCCACGCCGCCTCATTGTACAGGCGGCGCGATCACTTCACCTGTGTACCACACTTGGTTTGTCTCGGGTTGTGTATGGGTTCTTCGGGGATACCAGGATGATGGAACAAACAGCCTTTCGCGCAGAGGCGCTGGACTTGCGGCGCGAAATTGCAAGCAGCGTCATCCCTTTGCTGATCCTGTTGGGCTGGCTGGGCACGATCCTGGCGCTGTTCGCTTCCATGCGAACGGTTGCCTGGACACAGATCGGGCTGCCTCTGGGTGTGCTGGCGTTGGGTCTGTTGTGCTGGCTGGTGCGCGATCTGGGCGACCGGCGCTGGGTGTTGTGGCTGTGCGGGTGGGGCGGCTGGATGTTGGCGGCAGCCGGTCTGGCAACCGGCGCGACGCCTTTTGCCGTCATGTGGGCCGGCATCGCCTGCGCCCTGTTGCTGTTCGTCATCGGCGAACGCGCCGGCATCGCAGGCGCGTTGGTGATGTGCATGGTAATTGTCTGGCTGGAGCAGAGTCCATCGGGCGCCAACGGGCCTGCTGCGGTGATCCTTGAAGCGCTTGCGCCTGTCTTGACTCTGGTTGCGCTTGGCCTGATGGTGTCGCGGGTGCTCTTTCGCACGCTGGAATGGATGAGCGCCGGCTACATCACAGCCCGCCAGCAGACCGAAGAACTGCGCACGCAAAGCGCCGAACTGGCGCTGGCGTTGCGCTCGCTCGATCAAACCAGCTTTGCGCTGGCGCGCGCCAACGAGCAACTGGCGCTCATGGTGGATTATGCCGAGCGTGCGCGTCGGTCGCAGCAGGAATTTGCCGCGCACATCAGTCACGAACTGCGCGCGCCACTCAATGTCATCATCGGCTTCAGCGAAATTGTGCTGGAATCCGTTCAGGCCGGCGTGTCAACCCTCACCGAAGATTTGCGCCTCGATCTCGAAGCCATCCATCGCAACGCGCATCAGTTGCTGCGCCTCGTCAACGACATTCTGGATCTCAGTCAGTTAGACGCCAGCTACATGACGATATCTCCGGCCCCGGTGAACATTGCCGAGGTAGCGCGGGCAGCCGTTGAAACCATTCGCCCTCTGGCGCAGGCGCGTGGTCTGTGGCTGGTGGTAGATGCGCCGGCCGACCTGCCCGAAACCCAGGCCGATGCGTTGCGCATTCAGCAGGTGATCCTGAATCTGGTCAACAATGCCTTGCGCTTTACCGAGCGCGGGGGCGTTACAGTGCAGTTGCGCGCGCATATCCCCGATGTGTCTGTGCAGGGGTCTGATTCTGCTGCGGCGCCGGACGGTGCAGGAAGCCCTGCGGAGATCATCGTCAGTGTGACCGACACCGGCATCGGCATTGCGCCCGAAGATCAGGCCCGCATCTTCGAGCCGTTCGTCCAACTGCACGACAACGCCTCTGAACGACGTGGCACCGGTCTGGGGTTGACCATCAGCAAGCGCTTTGTCGAAATGCATGGCGGGCGGATGGGGGTGCGCAGCGAGGTCGGCTCTGGCAGCACGTTCTACTTCTCACTGCCGGTTCGCCCACGCAGCCTGCGCGTGTCGGCTCTGTCCAGCACACCGCGCATCGTGCAGCGTCGTGAAGTGGGAAACCTCCTGGTTGTCGAGCCGACCCCGTTGTTGTCTCGTCTGTTGAGCCGCTATATCCAGGGCATGGCAGTTGCATCGGCCCGCACGGTGCAGGAGGCGGCGCGAGAAAATCAAGCCGGGCGTGTCGAAGCTGTAATTGTCAATGAAGCCGGCGGGGATGGTCTGAATCTGGATGCAATCGTTCCGGCCGGCCTGGAGGATGTGCCTGTGGTGCGCTGTCACCTGCCCGGCGTTTTGACAGGTCTGCCCGGTCTGGCGTCGATGCCGGTGCAGCGCCTTCTGGTCAAGCCGGTGACGCCGCAGCAACTGCTAGAAGCCCTGTCCGACATGTTAGGTGCGCCCCTTGCCGCTGGCCGGCCGCCGCGCGTGCTTGTGGTCGAGGATGATGAAGACACGTTGCGTATGATGGGCGAAGCGCTGCGCGCGGCGCGCCCGGACACCGTGGTGCAGCAGGCGCGCACGGCGCAACAAGCGATTGAATGCCTGGGACTGGCCGGAGGCGATGACAACGCCAACAGGTCGCCAGACCGGCCTTTTGACGCGATGTTCCTTGATCTGAGTCTGGGCGATACCGATGGCATGGATGTATTGCGATCGATCGAACAGAAGATGCCCGGCGGGTTGCCGGTGTGCGTGGTGACCGGCCAGGAACAGCACGCCGGCAATCTCTCTATGCCGTACCTGGCCTTTGGTCGGCGCAATGGCTTGTCGGTGCAGCAGGCAGCGCGCACAATCGCAGCATTCCTGGACGCTGCGCTGCCCGGCGTCACGGTTTCGGCGCGCTGGCCGGCTCAATGATCGCGCGCAGCATCTCATTCAGTTGCGCCGCCTTGAACGGGCGGGGCAGGATGGCGGCGGCGCCCATCGCCCGCGCCAGGTCTGGCTCGGGCAGCACCGAGCTGATGACAATCGGAATGGAGGCTGTTTCGGGATAGGTCTTCAGCAGGCGCAAGATTTCCCAGCCATCGTGATCGGGCATCATCAGGTCAAGCAGAATGCAGGCCGGCCTCGAAGCGCGAATCTGGCTCAGCGCCTGATCCATCGTGCTGACCCCGACAAATGCCAAGTCTGACGCGCGCTGGAGTTGTCGCTGCGCCAGACGCAGCATGTCTGGGTTGTCGTCGATCATCAGGACATAGCGCGATTGCGCCGCCGGCAGGCGCACGATGAGCTTTTCGGTCTGACGCGGCGTGATTTCCACGTTCAGTCCCGCGTCGGCCGAGCGCGCAAGCTGTTTGAGTGTGCTGCCGATGGGACGCCGGCGACCGACCATTGGATGCTCCAACTCCAATGCGACAAAAGGACGCGGCGGGCCTGCCAACGCGCGGATGCGCACCAGCAGCCTTTCGTGATATGTATCATGGATGAGCCACCCTAGCGCATTGATGACCAGTTGGCGGGCCAGCATGGCATTGATCTGCGCGGCCGGCAGAGCGTCTTCCAGACTCGCCGTCACGGTCAGGTCCTGTTGGGTTAATACAGGGTCCAGGACGGTCAGGGCAGCGCGTAGAATCTCGGGCAGGTGGATCAACTCTGGACTTGTCGAGGCCGGTTCACTGGCCGGTGGGATGGGCGAGCGGCTGCGATCGGCCGGGGTAGACTGGTCAAAGATCAGCGCGTCCAGCGCCTCGATGGCGCGCTGTTGTTCGCGCTTGAAATGGCGCACGCCAATGCCCAGTTCAGCGGCGGCCTCTCGTTGGGTCAGGCCATCGAGGTAACGCAGCGTAAGGAGCCTGTGCAAGCGCCAGGCCGGCGCGTTGGGGGCGGTTTCCGGCGGAGGCTGCATCCGTCGGATGGCGTCCTCTAAAGCTTGTTGCAGGGTGGGCGCGTCGGTGAATCGGCCGGCCATCAGCGGTGCGCGCGCATGTTCCTGCAAATATCCCAGATCGTGAAAACGCGCCAGGGCCTGGCGCAACCAAGCACGCCGCGCCGCGACTGTACGGGCCGCACTGTTGCGGGTCAGAATCTCGCGTGGCGCAGTCTCGCGCGTCATGCCGCCCGACTTGGGATGCCTCTGTCTGTTATCGCTGCCCGGCTGGGACGCCCCTGGCGCCTGTCCCTGAGATGTCCCTCTCTGGTCACCTGATGCCACTGTAGCTTGTCGCCCCTGTTCTCTACAATCATACAGTACCTGTCAGTGGACACTCGCGTCTGGGTGCGCGTGTCGATAAGAGCGCGGCGCTCGTCTTCTGCAATCCGGATCGCTTTGCATCGGGCCGGTTAGCTTGTGCAACCGGCCGCTGGCAGGTTTTGCATTCACCCTTTTGAAGGTACTTAAGGAAGGAGGTTGAAGAGATATGAAGCAACGAATCGGACGACGACAGTTTCTGCGTGTGACAGCCGGCGGTTCGGCTATGGCGCTGTACCTGGCGGCTTGCGCCGGCGCCCCTCAGCAGCCGGCGCAGCCAGCTCAGCCCGGAGAGCAACCCGCCGCACCAGAGAAGCCGGCAGAGAGCGCCCCGGCCCCATCGGCAGAGAAGATCACGCTGGTGCGCTACGCCTCGATGGAAAAGGACCACTTCCCCCTGTTTGAAGCTCAGCGCAACGGCTTCAACAAGCTCTACCCCAACGTGACAGTCGAAGAGGCCGGCGTGCCGTGGGGCGAGTACATCGCCAAAGTGCGTGTGTTGCTGAACAGCGGCGAAGTCCCGGATGTGTTCTGGTTCATGCGCTATGGTCAGTGGGACCCCGGCATCGAAGCGGCCACGTACCTGAAAGAGGACATCATCGCGCCGGCCAACGAAATTCTGAACATTCAGGAGACCAAGCACTTCGAGAATATCGTCGAAGCCGGCAAAGTGGATGGCAAGCTGGTCGGCATTCCGTTCGAGGTCTTCTCCAACGGTGTGAACTGGATGTACAACCTGTCCATCCTCGAGCGCACCGGCATGACGCCGCTGCCGCAGAACCCCACCTGGGACGAGTTGGATGCCTGGTATCTGGAGGCGCAAGGCAAGGTAGCTGACGACGAGTTCGCCATGGGCCCTGGCTCGTGGGAATTTTGGGGCACTTTTATGTCGGCCTCGGCTGATCAGCCCGGCTTCTGTGGCATGGTCGATGTCGGCAACAACAAGTGCATCATCGACACGGACGCAAACGCCGCGACCCTCTCAAGACTGGCTAAGTTCTACAAGACCCATATCCTGGCGCGCGGCGACGCGGCGCCGGGCCACCTCGACGGCATGTTGGGCGGCAAGGTGTTGGGCGCGGCCATGTCCACCTGGGCGCCCACCCAGATGAACCAGGCACCTTTCCAGTACACAGCGCACTCTGCCCCGCGTCAGACCGGCGTCGACCCGCGCATCGATGGCTTCACCGGCATCAACTGGTGGTGCTTTGGCAAAGAAAGCAAGCACATCAAAGAGGCCGCCGACTTCTGTCTGTACTGCGGCGCGCAGGAGGGCCTGGACTTCTGGGCGGCTTCCGGTCGTTTCACGCCAACGTTCAAGTACACCGTCGATGACTACGTCAAGTTCGCCAAGGACTTGAACCAGCTTGGCAACAACGAGTCGGGCTTCCGCGCTGCCATCACAACTAACTTTGACGTGGTGCCGCACTTGCAAGTGTGGCCTATTCCTGAGAAGGCTTACTGGGGCCAGGTGCTCACCAAGCTGAATGAAATGCTGAAGGACGTGGTCGAGGGCACGACCGTCGAGCAGGATAAGATCAAGACATTGCTGGCGCAGGCGCAGATCGAAGTGCAGAAGGTTTTGGACGGCGAGTCGGCCTGATCCATATAAATGCGCCGGCCGGCTCGATGCAAGTTGGATTGGGTGCGCGCTGCCACGTTATCACGTCATCGGCGGCGCGCGCCTGATCGTCTGTGTCTCTCACCGGCAGCAAAGTCAGTCTGTGATAGCTTTGCGTCTTGTGTGATTGTCTATGACTACTTCCCCTGTGTCCGTGCCCGCGTCTCGAAAGCACGGCGGATGGTTTGGATGGTGGCGCTCACCCAGCCGGCGTGAGGAAGTGCTCACCGGCTGGCTGTTTGTCCTGCCGGCTGTGCTCGGCTTTGTGTTGTTCATGTATCTCAACCTGCGCGGCATCCAACTCAGCTTCACCGACTGGAGCTGGATCAGCCGCAGGCCCCCGGAGTTCGTCGGTCTGAATAACTATTCTTTGATCTTGCGCCCAGACAGCGACTTCCTGAAGGGGATGGTGCGCACGCTGATCTATGTCATGTTTGTGCCGGTCAGCATCAGTATTGCATTCAGCATCGCGCTGCTGGCCAATCAGGCCGTGAAAGGGCAAACGTTCTTTCGCGTGGTGTGTTATTTGCCGGCCATCACTGGCGCCGGCGTGCTCGTCATCGTCTGGACGTATTTGTTCAGCGTCGACGGGCCGGTCAACTTTGTGCTGCGCGGCGTAGGCATCGACCCGCCCCGTTGGACCACGGTGACTGAATGGAAGCAGGTGGCGCTGCTTTTGCTGATCGCGTGGGGCGCGGCGCCCGGCATGATCATCTCGCTGGCCGGCCTGCAAGCGATTCCCAAAGACTACTACGATGCGGCCAAAGTGGATGGGGCAAGCAGTTGGCGCACGCTGCTCAACATCACCATCCCGCTGATGACGCCGACGCTGTTCTTTCAATTGGTGCTGGGTGTCATCGGCGCCTGGCAGACCTTCGACATCATCTATTTCTGGGCCACCCCCGGCACTGGCTTACAAGACGCCAATCTCTGGACAGCCTCGGTGCAAATCTACCAATACGCCTTCGCGCAGAATCGACCCGGCCTCGGCGCAGCGGCGGCCATCGTGCTGGGTCTGGTTATTCTGGTTTTCACTGTGATCAATTTCGTCGCTCAGCGGCGCTGGGTGACCTATGACATTACCTGAGCATTAGGCTATGGCTGTTACTGCTGCTACTACGAATGTGCGTCAGGTGCGCGGCCTGTCAACCAGTTCGCGCGAATGGGCGCGTCTAGCCGGCGTCTACTTCGTGATGGGATTGGTCACGATTATTCTGGCTTTTCCCTTTTACTACCTGGCCACCTCTGCGTTCAAGCCCACCGCCGAGCTATTCGAGTATCCGCCCACATTGTTTCCCCGCTCGTTCACGCTTGATCATTTCCCGCTGGCGTTCCAAGCTGCGCCTTTCCCGCGCATGTTGTTAAACACACTGGTCATTTGCTCAATCACGGTCGCCGGCGCGGCCATCTCGAACTCGCTGGCGGCTTTTGCCATTGCCCGGCTGCGTTTTCCATTCCGCACACTGATCTTCGGCTGTATGTTGATCACGCTGATGATCCCCGGCTGGATCAGTCTGGTGCCCGCCTACGTTTTCTGGCGCGATGTCGGGCGCACAACCCTGAGCCTGTTTGGGGTCAATATTGGCGTCAATACGATCGGCCCGCTGGTCATTCCCGCCTTTCTCACCTCGGCCTATTCCACGTTTCTAATGCGCCAGTATTTCATGACGATTCCGAAGGAACTGGAAGAGGCCGCTCGCATCGATGGGGCTACTTATTTCCGTATTTATTGGAATATTTTTCTGCCCCTGTCATTTCCGGTTCTGGCGGTCATTTGTCTGGGCGCTTTCATGGCCAGTTGGAACGACTTGCTAGGGCCGCTCATCTACCTCTCCAAGCCGGAGAATCAGACCATCACTGTTGGCCTCTCGTACCTCAATACGCAGCATATGGGTGTGATCTATCGCGGCGCCCGTTTCGCTGCCGCGCTGATGGCGGCGATTCCGATCCTGACCCTGTATGCGTTCACCAACAAGTACCTCATTCGAGGCATTGTGTTGGGCGGGTTGAAGTAAATCGAGCACAACACCATGTGGCGTAGCTCCCGGCCTCCGCATGTCCCCCGGCGTGATCTGGATGTTGCGCCAGGGGCGCGCATTGTCTTTCAGCCACAGGCAACGCAAGCTATGGTGGCCGGCGTCGATGCGCTGGTGGATGCCATCCGGCCCACGCTGGGGCCGTTGGCGCGCACGGTGCTGGTCGAGCGCGGCATGGGCCGGCATGTCGCCCCCGATGTCATGACCAGCGCTGGTCTGATCAGTCGTCGCCTGATTGCGCTCCCGGACCCCAACGCAGATGTGGGCGCGATGCTCTTACGCCATGCCCTCTGGCAGACGCAAGAGCGCGCCGGCGACGGCGTCGCCACGGCAGCCGTTCTCTTTCACGACATCGTTCGACGCGCGCGCCGCTATATTGCAGCCGGCGGCAATGCCATGCGGATGCGCGACGGCATGTTGCGCGCCGGCGACGCGGTGTGTCAGGCGCTGGCCGGCCAGGCTGAACCGCTTGACAACGCGCCGGAGATCGTGCGGCGTTGGGTCGCCGCACACTGCGATGATGTAGCCCTGGCCGACACACTCGCGAACATTCTGGCTTCTGTCGGCGCAGATGTCTCGTTGCAGGTGGAAGAAGCGCACGGCGCGACCATTGAGCATGAGTTCATCGCCGGCGCGTTGTGGCGCACCGGCTGGCATGGCGCACCCTTCGCCCCCGGCGAGTACGCCCAAAATCGCATGTTGCGCCTGCCCAATGCGCACGTGCTCGTCTCGGACCTTGATTTGTCCGACGCATCCTACATGGAGCCTTTGCTGATGACGTTGGCCCGCTTGAAGCCGGCGCATCTGCTGGTGATCTGCCGCGCTGTATCGCCTGCATTGCTCGCGCTGTTCACCCAGGCGCGTCAGCAGGGCATCGGCAGCGCCGTCTTCGTCAAGCCGCCGGCCGCCAGTGGGCCGGATCGCGCCGCGCTGTTGACCGACATTGCCGTCCTCACCGGCGCGCAGTTCATCCCGCATTTCGAGCCGCGCAATGGCAGCGGGCCGGCAATTGATCTGCGCGACTGGCTGCCCCATGCGCTGGGTCGGGCCGATGTGGCCTGGGCCAGCGAGCATTTCTTTGGCATCGAAGGGGGGCGCGGCGAGCCGGCGGCGCAGGTCGATCATCTGGCCAAACTCGACGCGCAATTTGCCACCGAATCCGACCCCGCGCGCGTGCGCTTTCACCGCGAGCGCATGACAGCATTTGGCGCCGGCGTGATGCGCCTCAAGATCGGCGCGCCGACCGACGCGGCGCGCAAACAGCGCAAGGCGCAAGCCGAACGTCTGGCGCGTCTTGTCGAGCAGGTCAATCGCTTTGGCGTTGTGCCGGGCGCCGGCAAGGCTCTTCTGCTCTGCGAAGAAGCGGCGCGCCAGGTCGCAGAAAATCAGCCTGATGATGCGCGCCACGGCGCTTTGTGCGTGGCCGAGGCGTTGGCTGCGCCCATGCGGGTGATTGCCGACAACGCCGGCCTCGATGGCGCCGCCATCGTCGCCCGCAATCGGGCCGGCGCGCCTGCTGAAGCAGTGGATGTGCGCGCCGGCCAGATCGTCGATCTGCGCCAGGCCGGCATTCTCGATTCGGCCTTTGCCCTCGAACAGGCCACGCGCGCTGCTGTCAGCGCTGCCGCGACCTTCATCACTACCGATGTGATCGTGCATCGCCGGCAAACCGAGACTGCGATCAAACCATGAGCGCCCGACGTCGATTTCTGCGTACAGCAATCGGCCTGGCGGCAGGCAGCGTTGTGGCCGGCTGCCGTGTTATGCCGCCGACGGCTACGCCGGCCTCATCCCCATCGGCCCCTGCGCAGCCCCAGCCAACGGCCATGCCCGGCGGATTGCGCGAGCCGGCCAACCGCATCGGCCTGCGCCTCGGTTCCGCCGTCCCGTGGATGTTGTTCAACGGCCCGCAGCGCCAGGCCATGCTGGATGTGTTCGCGCGTGACTTCAATGCAGCCACCATTCACAACGGTTTCTATTGGACAGAATGGGAATCACAAGAAGGGCAGGTGAGCGCACGCGCACTCGATCAATGCCGCCGCGAGATTGCCGCTCTGCGCGCCATCGGCATCACCGACTTGCGTGGGCATCCTTTGATCTTCCCCGGCTACGAGCCGCAATGGTTGGCAGAAGGCATGCGGGCTGGCCGGTACAAAAAAGCGCGTCTGGCCGAGATTGTGCAACAGCACATCCGACAGGTCATGGAGCTGTTCCGCGCCGACATACGCGAGTGGGTGGTTGTCAACGAACCCTATCGCTTCTATGGCCCGACACAGGGCGATTACTTCAAGCTCATTCTCGGTGAGGAGTATGTCGATCTGGCCTTTCAGACCGCGCGCGAGGTGGACCCGGCCGCCAAATTGCTGCTCAACGACTGGGACAATCACGGTACACGCGGTTTGAGCGGCGCCTCTGAAGGCTCCTCGGAAACGGTCGTCCGCAACAAGACCATCGTAGAGCGTCTGAAGGCAAAAGGGTTGATCGACGGCATTGGCTTGCAAGTCCATGTCAACGCCGCGCGACCACCCCACAAGCAAGACATGATCGACACCATGCGCGGCTATGGGGTGCCCGTGCATCTCACCGAGCTGGATGTAAACCTGAAAGATGTGCGCGGCGAGCCGGCCCAGCGTTTCGAGAAACAGGCCCGCGTGTACGTGGAAGTGATCGAAGCGGCCCTGGAATCTGGTGTGTGTGAGAGCATCTGCGTGTGGGAATTTGGCGACCGCTACTCGTGGCTAGAGCAGACGTGGAATCAGTACGGCTCGCCCGACGCCGACCCCACATGGCTCGATGACGACTTACAGCCCAAGCCGGCTTATGAGGCAGTGCGTCGCGCCTTGATGGCTTGGGTCGATCGTTGACCCCTGCGCGCGGCATTCCCCCTGCTTTATCCCCAGCATCGCTGCGCCTGGCCGTCAACAATCCTGTCTGGGTGTAGTATTCCCCCAGGAAATTTCAATCATGCATAGACCAGCCGGCGCCGGCAGCGGATGTTGCCGCTTTGCCCTCAACCATTTGTAACGTTCAAACGAAGAGCGAGACATTGCCTACTGGATTTCCAAATCCGAGGCAGTCATTCATGTGTTGCCTGGGCCTAAACATCTACCCGCGCGCACTGAGGGCAATAGTCGGGGCGTGATTCGGCTATCATGGCCGGCGTTGCGCCGGCGTGCGCATCGGAGAGTTGTGAATGAATCGTCGGGCTGTTTTGGTTTGCTTTGCTGTGGTTTTGCTCGTTGCTGCGTGGCCAGGGCAAGTAGGGGCGGCTGAACGTCTGCCGGCTGCAAGTCCTGTAACACGCAGCGTTGCGCCGCGCGTTGCGGTGCGGCTCAGCCCGGTCACGCCGGCGCCGGGCGATGTGATGATTACCCGCGTCACAGTGGATGCCGGCGCGACCGTCACCGGCGAGTTCGCCGGACGGGTGATCCGCTTTGCCCCCGACGAATCTGCTGAGGCCGCCACAGACACAGAGGCGAATTACATCGGCCTGCTCGGCCTCGATGCGCTATTCCCGGCCGGCGCATACACCCTCACATTGACCACAGTCGATCAGGCCGGCAACGCGACTCAGACACTCAGGCCGGTGCGTGTGCTGGGCCGCCGGGCGTACCTGGAGAATGTGCGCCTGTCGCCGGCCTTATCGGGCACGCTCGATCCATTCGTCAATCAGGAAGAGGCGCTGGCCTTTGCGCAACTGTACGCCGGATTCAGCCCGCAAAAATGGTGGGACAGGCCAATGCAATGGCCGGCGCGCGGCAAAGTCGTGGCCGTGTACGGGAATCGCCGCGCCTACAACGGCGTCGATCTGGGCACCTATCACAGCGGCATCGACATCTCGGCAGCAACAGGCACGCCAGTCAAAGCTGCTGCGCCGGGTCGTGTTGTGGCGGTGCGCGAATTTGCCATTCGCGGTCTGACCGTTGTGATCGATCACGGGCGCGGCGTCTTTTCGGCCTATTGCCATCTATCGCAGGCCGACGCGCTGGAAGGCCAGATGGTCAATGTCGGAGATGTGATCGGCAAAGTGGGCAGCACCGGCCGCAGCCAGGGGCCGCATGTGCACTTTGAGCTGGCTGTTGGCGGGGTCCCGGTCGAACCAGACTATTGGATGCGTGTGGCGTTGCCCTGATTTGAGGCGCGATTGCCGCCGGCCTGCTCACAATTGGCACTGGCTGCGTTGCGCTGCGCTTTCAAGAAGATCGGTGGCACGATACCCCGGCCGGCCTCGATTGTGGCTACGCAACCACACGGCCACTGGCGTGGCCGCACCATACCGTGTATTGTGCCACCATTCGACGCTGTGGGCGCACCTCTGTGTAGGCCGGCTACGTCTGCGGGGCCGCCCGGCGAACGGTGCTATAACTTCTGGGCGTGGCTTCACCTCAGTGACCGGGTTGTTTGCCACGCATCATTTGTCGAATCAGGAGCGCTTTCGATGCAGACGATCAAGCTTGATGGAGATTGGCGGGTTGCGCAAGTTGGCAAACGCGCAAGCATTCCTGCTGTCGTGCCGGGATGCGTTCACACCGACCTGTTGGCAGCCGGCAAAATTCCCGATCCGTTCTACCGCGACAACGAGCTGCAAGTGCAGTGGATTGGCGAGGCCGACTGGGTGTATTCGCGCCGCTTTAGTGTGCCGGCTGCGCTGTTGGCGCGCGAGCGTGTGCTGTTGCGTTGCGAGGGGCTGGATACATTTGCCACGCTCACGCTCAACGGCGCGCCGGTGGGGCGCGCCGACAACATGTTCCGCGTGTGGGAGTTCGAGGTCAAGACGCTGTTGAAGGCCGGCCGCAACACCCTCGACGTGCGCTTTGACTCCACCATTCCCTACATCAACAAAAAGCAGGCCGAACGCCCGCTGCCCGGCTGGAACGCGCCGCACGAGATCGCCGGCCGCGCCTATGTGCGCAAGGAGCCGTGCAACTATGGCTGGGACTGGGGGCCGGTGCTCATTACCTGTGGCATCTGGCGCCCAATCTCGATCATCGCTTTTGACACTGCCCGGCTGACCGGTGCGCGCATCTTGCAGAACCACGATACCCCCGGCCAGGTCGCGCTCGACGTGATACCCGAAGTGGAACAGGTCAGCGAGGCTGCGCTATCGGCGCGGGTGACCGTGCGCTTCGACGGGCAGACAGTCGCCCAGGCCGAAGCGCAGGCCGGCCAGCCGCTCACCTTGGTCGTGCGCAATCCGCGCCTGTGGTGGCCGAACAATCTGGGCGAGCAGCCGTTGTACGATGTGGTAGTCGAATTGATGGATGGCGACCGGCGCGTGCTGGATACGCTGACCAAACGCATCGGTCTGCGCACGCTGACGCTTGACCGGCATCCAGACCAATGGGGCGAGTCCTTCCAGTTTGTCGTCAACGGCGTGCCCTTCTTCGCCACCGGGGGCAACTGGATTCCTGCCGACGCCTTTGTGACCCGCATGACCCGCGAACGCTATCGCACCCTGTTGCAGAGCGTCAAGGATGCCAACATGAACATGCTGCGTGTGTGGGGTGGGGGTATCTACGAGCACGATGATTTCTACGACTTGTGTGACGAGATGGGCATCTGTGTGTGGCAGGATTTCATGTTTGCCTGCTCCACGTACCCGACGTTCGACGATGCGTTCATGGCGAATGTGCGCGCCGAGGCCGAGGACACCGTGCGCCGGTTGCGCCATCACCCCTCGATCGCGCTGTGGTGCGGCAACAACGAACTGGAGCAGGGGTTGGTGGGGCCGGCTTGGACGGCGCGCACGATGAGCTGGGAAGACTATGGCAAGCTGTTCGACACCCTGCTGCCAGCGGTGACGGGCGCGCTCGACCCGCAGCGCTCCTACTGGCCGGCCAGCCCCCATACGCCCATCGGCGACCGCGCCAACTTCAATGATCCCACCTGCGGCGACGCGCATCTGTGGGACGTTTGGCATGGGCGCAAACCCTTCGAGTGGTATCGCACCTGCGAGCACCGCTTCAACAGCGAGTTTGGCTTTCAGTCATTCCCGGAGCCGAAGACGGTGCGCGACTACACCGAACCACAAGATCGCAATGTGACAAGCTGGGTGATGGAGCATCATCAGCGCAGCGGCATCGGCAACACCGTCATCATGCAGTACATGCTCGACTGGTTCCGGCTGCCCACCGCGTTCGACATGACCCTGTGGCTCAGCCAGATCCTGCAGGGCATGGCCATGAAGTACGCCGTCGAGCATTGGCGGCGGGCCAAGCCGCGCGGCATGGGCACGCTGTACTGGCAAATCAACGATTGCTGGCCGGTGGCAAGCTGGTCTTCGATCGACTATCACGGTCGCTGGAAGGCGCTGCACTACATGGCGCGCAAGTTCAATCAACCGCTTCTGGTCTCCGCTGTCGAGGATGCCGCGACCGGCAGGGTCGATATCCACCTGACCAACGATCTGCGCACATCCAGCGCCGGCATGATCACCTGGCAACTGACGGACGCGCAGGGCAAGCTGCTGACGCGTGGCAGGCAGCCGGCATCCATCGCCCCGCTTGCGAGTGCGCTCGTCCACACGCTCGATCTGAGCGCGTTTGTGGCGACACACGGGCCGCGCGACCTGATGCTGTGGCTCGAATACAGGGTGAAGGGCAAGCCGGCTTCGACCAACTTTGCCACGTTTGCCCGGCCCAAGCATCTGGAGCTGGCAGAGCCGCGGATTGCGCTCGATGTCGCGGCGATGGGCAACGATCAGTTTGCCGTGACGCTGACGGCAGACAAGCCGGCCTTGTGGGCGTGGTTGGAGCTGGCCGGGATGGATGCGACGTTCTCCGATAACTTCATCCACCTCTTCCCCGGCCGCTCACACCGCGTGATTGTCACGCCGTCGAAGCCGATGACGCTGAAGCAGTTCACGCGCGCATTGACCGCGCGCAGCCTGGTCGATACGTACCGTTAGCACAACGGTACCTGCAACATTGATCCGCGCATACACACGCGGGACGTTGCCATTGAGCTGGCCGCTGATCTTCACATGATCGAAGGGCAGCGTCTCGGTCAAAATGCCTTGCCACAACTGGGTCGCCGGCGACGCTGGGCCTGTATGCCATGCGCATCATCGAGGCGGCGACGAAGTCTGCGCGCACCGGCGCGAATCTCATCATGGGCTGACGTGAACGGCGTCGTTCAGGCCGGCGCGATGGGTAGCGCGCGCGCAGCGCAGGGCAAGCCGCCGGGCTTGCCCTGCTTTACGCCCCGCTTAGGGCCTGAACACCACCGGCAGGTAGGCCTGATAGGTGGCCGGCACGAAGAAGCCGCCACTCAGCGTGTAGCTGCCCCCGCTCAGGGCGCCGGCATCATGCTGGCCGATTGCGCTGTTCAGTTCGTAGCCACCGCCGGTGCTGGCGCCCAGGCCGCCCTCGGTGTTATTCCACGTCAGGTCGTACCCGCCGCCAGATTGGGCAGAGATCCCCGGCGCATGAGTCGCGCCCAGCACAGCAATCAACCCCAGCGCCACCAGCGCGCGTTGAATGACACTCATCATCGGTTATCTCCTCTGGTTTAGCGAATCACCGCCGAGCCGACGGGCGCTTCGAGCGTCACCGCTTTGTTGATCGTCTGTGCGCCCTCGGTGTACGTGCCGGCCACGATGCTGACACGCCCGCCGGCCGGCACAGCCGTCACACCTTCGCCCACCGTGTCGAACGGGTTGAAGATGAGACCGGTCTCGCCGCCGGTGGGATAGGGCGCCACCGCATCCACGTAGCGCGTCGGGGAACCGGGGAAGTTCTGGATGGCCGTCTCCAGCGCGTTCACTTCGAACGAGGTGCCGTTGTTGGCCCCGCTGCCATCTCCGGCGCACCCGGCATTGGTATGAATGCCGACCGTGTAGCCATTGACCGTCCAGATGATCGGGCTGCCCGAGTTGCCGCCGGTGGTGTCCACCTGATAGCGGTGCCAGATATCCGCGCCAGAGATGCTCTCGCCCACATAAGGCCCGGCGTCGGTCTGATTGGTGAAGTTGGCCGTGCCTGTGTCACTGCCATAGCCGGTGATGCGCATGGTGGCGTTGGCAGCCGGGTTGCCGTTGGTCATGCGAAAGAATCCGCGTCCCACATGGGCGCGCTCGCCGGTAGTTGTGTTCGGGTTGATCCGGAACACGGCCCAGTCTTTGCCTAGCCCTTGGCCCTCGCCATCGAAGCGCCACGTGACGCTGGTGAAATCGATCGGGAACTGGTCTTGTGGCGCGGCCATGTTGACATTGCCGTTGGACTGCGAAAGTGGCACGTTGAACTCGACGACGCCGGTCAGGTCGAGCACGCCGTCTGGCAGAAGTGGGCCGGAACCGTCGGGATCAAAGTCCACGCAGTGACCAGCCGTGAGCACTGCGCCGTTCGAGACCAGCCAGGCCGTGCAACTGCTGTTGACATGGCCCCATAGCCGGCCCGTGCGCGTTTCGCTCGAAGCCACGCGATTGTCTGCGCCGCACAATGACACCGGCGCATTCGTTCCCGGCGGCGTCAGCCCGCTCGTCGCCAGCGTGGTCAGCACGGCCGGGTCGCCATACCATAGATGGTCTATTCGCACGCGGGCATCTGCGTCGCCAGGCGCGGCAAACACCTCGAACCTCACGGCATCGCCGTTGAAGAAGGCGCTGGTGTTGCTCCACAGCTCCAGCGCGCCGGCATCCAGTTGTTGCGTGCCGCCGTCCTTGAGAGACGTGATCTGGATGTAGCTGCCCGGTGCGAGCTTCGCCTCTGCGAAGTTCAAGCGCAGCCACTGCGCGCCGTCGACGCGGATGGTCTGCGCGAAGATGCGCCCCGATGGGTCCCTGTTCTGTTCGACCTGCTGGGAGCCGGTGTCGAGCGCATAGGGCTGGCTGCGATAACCCAGCGGCTGTCCCGGCTCAACCGCCGCCTGCATTGCGCCGGCCTGTGTTGCGGCGGCCTGCGCCGACGTGTGCGCCGACGCCTGGGCGTCTGGCGGTGCGCTGCTGGTTGCGGCCAGCGATAGGCCGGCCAGGCCGGCCAGCAAGGCATGTGCCAGCGTGCGCCTGAAGCGCTGTCTAAAAGATGCGTGTTGCATGATCGCCTCCGTCTGAGTTACGCCGGCGCTCACTGCAGGTTGACCAGCACCAGCACCAGGCCGGCGCCTTCGTCCAGTGCCGTCATGGCTTTGCCGATGATCGCGCCGTGCGAGCGAGACGCATCGCTGGCCTTCATGGCATGGCCGGGCGTGTCGGAGCTGGTGAGCAGGTCGCCCGGCTTGATCGGGCCGTTGCTGGCGTCGGCTTTGACGTACACGCGGCCCACCACGGCCACTTCCACGTCGCCATCGAGCACGCCTTGCTGGTGCAGCACCATGCCGGGGTTGACGCCGCCCGCGCCGCTGACGATGCCGGCCACCTTGTGGTCGTAAGCAGTGGTGCTGACCTTCAGCTTGCCGGGGTTGTTCTCGTCGATGACCATCAACGTGCCCGGCTCGGGTGTGTCATCGGAGGTCTCGAACTTCTCGGCCAGGTCGCCGCCGCCGTAGATCTGCACGGCGCTGGTCCACACGCGCCCGTTGTTGCGCACGGCGTACACGACGTTGCCGGCCGCGTTGAGCGAGCGGTAGGCGTCGCCGGTGCCCGTGTTGCGCGCCACGATGGTGGCGTCGCCGCCGGCGTTGCGCGCGTAGATGGCGATGCCGGCCGGCTCGCTGGCCGTAGTGTTGGTGTTGTTGGCGTACACGGTCGGCGCGTTCAGCGTTGTGCCGTTGCTGGTGAAGTAGCCGGCCACGTTGTTCGTGCTGTTGCCAAACACCCCGCGCCCGTCCGTGCTGGAGCCGTACACACCGCGCCCGGATGGCGACTCGCCATACACGCCCCATCCACTGCCGTCATGCGATCCCCACACGCCGATGCCCAGGCTCCCTGTGCCGTTGTTGATGCCGCGCACGCCGGCCGAGCTGATGCCCGCTGTGGTCGGCTCAATTTGGCCTAGTACGCCAATCGCCATGCCGCTGGTCGATGCGTTGTAGCCGGCGATCGCAGGTAATGTGCCGGTGGTGGCTTCGCGCCGCCCGATGATGCCGGTGCCGAATTCGCTGCGGCCCTCCACGCCAACGCCGCTGGTGCTGAGCGCGTAGACGCCCCAGGCCGAGTTGTTGTTGTCGGCGCGGATCGCGGCCGAGTTGCTGGCCCGATTCCAGAAGTAAGCAGATCGGCCAGAACCATGGTTCTGAGCGACGAGCAGGTTGTCGGCGGTGGTGCCGCTGATGGTTGCGCCGGGGCGCAACGTCATCGCGTAGGGCACGCCGTATAGCTGCTGGCGGGGCGCCAAAGTGACAAAAGCGCCGGAGCCGCTGGGGCAACGCACGCGGATTTCGAGCCAGCCCGCATCGCCGGTGAATGCGCCGGTTCCGAAGTCCAGCGCGGTGGTGAATAGACCGTTGTTGACGCCGAGCGTCGTGTTGATGACGCTGCCGACCTCGTTGCCGCCGGATGCGGCGTCATACAGTCGGAATTCCATGTCGCAGTTGCCGTTCACCAGCGCGCCGCCCAACTTGAGCTGGCCCTGGTAGGCAACCGCCGAACTGGCAATCACTTCCACGGCCGCAGGCCCGACCCCTGGCCCAGCCTCCGAACCGGATGCCTGCCCCTCGACTTGCGGTTGCAGGTCACCAGATTGGGCAGTCGCGCTACCCAACAACGCCAAGCCCAACGCGCCGCCGGCCAATACAGCAACCCATCGATTCTGACTCATTTCATTTGCCTCCAAACACGATACAACGACTCCAACGACTTATCCGAGTCGGAGGTATCTTATCTAGCCAGACTCTCCCAATCACACGCCGGCTTTTTGCCTCTGGCTTGCCTGGCGCTAAACGATACGCAGACGATGTGTCATGCTTTTTGCAGGTTCCGTAGTACCATCCGATCCCGGTTGAAATCTACACTTTATGCGGAGTAACTACTGATGTCTTTCGAGCTTTTCGTTTCGCCCAAAGGCAATGATCATTGGTCAGGTCGCAAAGCCTCGCCGAACAAAGCCGGCGACGATGGCCCCTTTGCCACGATCGAAGCCGCGCAAAAGGCCGTGCGCAAGTTGAAGCGCAAGGGCGAATTGACTGAGCCGGTGCGGGTCATCATTCGCGGCGGCGTGTATGCCTTGAAGAAACCACTGAGGTTTGGGCCAGAGGATTCCGGCTCGCCGGCGCCCACCGGCGGATGGAACATCCAGTCCGGCCCAGAGCGCAGCGTGACCTACGCGGCCTATCCCGGCGAAACGCCTGTCTTCAGCGGCGGCAAGCGCATCACCGGCTGGAAGGCGTCGCAGCTCAACCGGCGCAACGTGATACGTAATAACATCTTTGCGTATGGCGGCGAGGCGCAGTTCTCACGTGGACGGATCGAGGCGCATAACAGCTTCTTCTTCACCAACAATATCGTGTACTTCGACACGGAGGGCGCAGTGCTGGCCGGCAACTGGAAGGAACTGAACGCGACGATTGATCGCAACCTGTACTGGAATGCGTCGGGCAAGCCGTTGAACTTTGCCGGCGCGTCGTTTGCAGACTGGCAGGCGCGCGGGGCCGATCAACACAGCCTGATTGCCGATCCCGGCTTCCGCGACCCGGCCAACGGCGACTTTACGCTGCCGCCCGATTCGCCGGCGACGCAGATCGGTTTCACGCCGTTTGATCTGTCTACTGTGGGGCCGAGACGCTGAGTGCGCAGCCTGTTATCATGCGCGCCTGATGGACATCCCTCATGCTCTGAAGCAACCTGAGCGTGTGCTAGTGATTGGTTCGGGCGGGCGCGAACATGCGCTGGCGTGGGCGCTTGCCCAATCTCCTGCTGTTCAGAGCATCGTTGTCGCGCCCGGCAACGCCGGCACCGCCGGCGAACAGGGCAAGACGATAAACGCGCCCATCTCGTCAGATGACATCCCCGCGCTGCTCCGCTTTGCGCGCGAGCAGCGCATCGATCTGACGGTAGTCGGCCCCGAAGCGCCGTTGGCCGCCGGCATCGTCGATGCTTTTCAGCAGGCCGGCCTGCGCATCTTTGGCCCCACACAAGCTGCCGCTCAACTCGAAGCTTCCAAAGCATTTGCCAAAGCTTTCATGCAACAGCAGGGCATCCCCACCGCGCGATATGCTGCTTTCACCGACTACGATGTCGCGCGTGCCCATCTTCAATCCAGAATCCAGAATCCAGAACTCGGCACTCAGCACTCACCACTCACCACTCAGCACTCAGCACTCAGCACTCAGCACTCACCACTCACCACTCAGCACTCAGCACTCAAATCCCAAATAGTTGTCAAGGCCGATGGTCTGGCGGCCGGCAAGGGCGTGATCGTCTGCGACAGCCTAGAGCAGGCGCTGGCGGCGTTGCAGCAGATCATGCGCGACCGCGAGTTCGGCGCAGCCGGCGACACAGTCATCATCGAAGAGCGGCTGAGCGGGCCGGAGCTGTCGGTGCTGGCATTCTGTGATGGACAGACTGTGGCGCCCATGCCCCCCGCCCGCGACCACAAGCGCGTTTTCGACCGCGATCAGGGGCCAAACACCGGCGGCATGGGTGCATTCTCGCCTGTGCCGGGTCTCGACGAGAGTTTGCTGGCCGAGGTGAAACGAACAGTCTTGCAGCCGGCCCTCGACGGCATGGCGGCGCGCGGCACGCCATACGCCGGCGTGCTCTATGCCGGCCTCATGTTGACCGACAACGGGCCGAAGGTGTTGGAGTTCAACTGTCGGTTCGGCGACCCAGAGACGCAGGTGATTTTGCCGTTGCTGGATCAGACTTCGCCCGGCGCGGCTTCGCTGGCCGAGATCATGTTGGCTTGCGCCGAAGGCCGGCTGGCCGAAGTAGCGCCGCGCATCCGTTGGCGCGCCGGCGCTTGTGCCACTGTGGTGATGGCTGCGCCGGGCTATCCCGGTCCGTACCCCAAAGGGCTGCCCATCTCCGGCCTCAGCGATGCCGCCGCGTTGGATGACGTGATGGTTTTTCATGCCGGCACGGCCCTGCGCGATGATCGCGTGGTGACAGCCGGCGGTCGTGTATTGGCGGTGAGCGGGCTTGGCCCCGACGTGCCGGCTGCGTTGGCGCGCGCCTACGCCGGCGTAGCGCGCATTCACTTCGAGGGCGCGCATTATCGCCGCGACATCGGGTCGGCAAGTTGATGAGTCAATGATGATTGAGAGTGGCATGACCGGTTCAAACACATATTCGGCAGCGGGCGTAGACATTGCCGCCGGCGCACAAGCCGTTGCGTTGATGCGCGCAGCGGTGCAATCAACCTATGGCCCGCAGGTGCTGGCCGGCATCGGGGCGTTTGGCGGGTTGTTCGACGCCTCGGCGTTGAAAGAGATGCGCGAGCCGGTGTTGGTTGCCTCGACCGATGGCGTGGGCACCAAAACGATGGTTGCCGCGCGCATGGGGCGCTGGGACACCATCGGCCAAGACATCGTCAACCACAGCGTCAACGATATTCTGGTGCAGGGGGCGCGTCCTTTGTTCTTCATGGACTATGTAGCCTGCTCGAAGCTTGACCCCGCGCAGATTGCCACTGTGGTCGCCGGCTGCGCCGTGGCCTGCCGCGAGGCCGGCTGCGCGCTACTGGGTGGCGAGACGGCTGAGATGCCGGGCGTCTATCAACCCGGCGAGTTGGACCTGGTCGGCACAATCGTCGGCGTGGTTGAAAGATCGGCGATCATCGATGGCCGGCGCATTCAGCCGGGTGATGTCATCCTCGGCCTGCCCGCTGTTGGACTGCACACGAATGGCTTTTCGTTGGCGCGGCGCGTGCTGGGTGAGCTGGACTGGCGCGTCCCGCTGGCGGCGTATCTGCCCCCCGGCGAGCGTGAGATGCCCGGCGCGCAGCAGTCCATCGGCGAGGCGCTGCTGGCCGTGCATCGCTCCTATCTGAAGCCGGTGCAGGCTTTGCTGGGTGTAGGGGTCGATGTGCGTGGCCTGGCCCACATTACCGGCGGCGGGTTCGTGGACAACTTGCCGCGTGTGTTGCCGGCCGGCGTTGGCGCGATGATTCGGCGCGGGACATGGCCGGCCCTGCCGGTGTTCCGCCTGATTCAGCATCTGGGCCGCATCGACGACGGCGAGATGTTTCATGTCTTTAACATGGGCCTGGGGATGCTGGCCGTTGTGCCGCCGACCGATGTGGATCGCGCCCTGGCGACATTGCCGGGCGATGCCTATGTGGTGGGCCAGATCATCGCCGGTAGCCGTGAAGTCACGATCGAATAGACAGCCATCCGGCGCAGCCCAGATAGAGGCGATCTGCCCATGACACTATCTCCATCCCCCCGCGCATTGCCGCGCCTGGTTGTTCTGCTCTCCGGCTCCGGCAGCAATCTGCAAGCTATTCTGGATGCCTGCGCCAGCGGTGCGCTGTCGGCGCAGGTGGCGCTGGTCGTCTCGAATCGCAAGGCGGCGTATGGCCTGACGCGCGCCGCGCAGGCCGGCGTGCCCACCTTGTACTTCCCGCTCAAGCCCTACACTGACGCCGGCAAGTCTCGCGCACAATACGACGCGGACCTGGCAGCCCAACTCGCTCCCTTTCAGCCGGACCTGATCGTGTTGGCCGGCTGGATGCATGTATTCAGCCCGGCCTTTCTATCGTGTTTTGCCGGCAAGGTCGTCAATCTGCACCCGGCGCTGCCGGGCATGTTCCCCGGCGCACACGCCATCGCGCGCGCCTATGACGCCTGGCGCAGAGGTGAGATTGCCCACAGCGGCTGCATGGTGCATTTCGCCGTTCCCGAAGTGGATGCCGGACCGGTCATTGCACAGCGTATTGTGCCCTTCCAGCCCGGCGACACACTCGAAGCCTACGAGGCGCGTATGCACACCGCAGAGCATGAGCTGATCGTCGAAGCCATTCGGCTGGCCCTAGCGACTTGACGTGTCCAAATAAAACGTGACCCCCTGCGCGTATCGCTCATCGAGCGCCGGCAAAGGACGCTGGGTGAAGCCGTCGTACACCAGCACTGTGCCGGTCAGGTCGCCGGCGTAGTCGCCAATGCGCAGTGTGTGCCGGTCTGTCACCCATGATCCGCGAATCCATTTTAAGGTTGGGATTGCGCCCAACGCCGGCACACTGTCATGCGTCACGAACAGGTTGTTGCCGGCAACGCGCGTCGAGACGATGTAATCGGTTGTGATTGCTCGTCCCGATAGCCAGTGCAAATCCACTCGCGCCTGATCGCCCTCGCGCCAGGCCGAAGCGCCGGCCAGCACCATCTGATTGCCGAACGGCACATAGCGTTCGCCTTCAGTGAAATCGGGCAATATCACATCAAGGGCAAATGTGGCGCTGGTCAGCGATAGCCGCAGGCGTTTCCACTGTGGCACATCGAAGCGCAGCGTCAGATATTCGGGCGTCGCTCTTTGTGTGGCCGGCGGAAGCCGTTGGGTTGGCGCAAGGGATTGGCCTTCTGCGGAAAGGATTGTGATTGTTGCATCGTCGGTCGATAATCGCCAATGGGTGTGCACGCGCAATTGCCCGGCGATGCCGGTGTCGTAATCGACGCCGATCATGTCTGGCGCCCGCGCAGCCGGCCTGAAGAAGGCGGGCAGTTGCGCTTGCGGATGGCGTGTTGCCGGCGCTTCCGCAGCCGGCAATACGCGGATCACGGCTTGGGCTGGATTGCGATCCCTGAGTTTCAACACAACGAATGCTGTGCCCTCATCGCTGAGCACTGGCTCGAAGCCCTGCTCGGTGGCGCGGTAGACGCCGGCATACAGAAAATACTCGCCCGGTAACAGGTCTGGTGGAATCCCCAGTGTCAGTCGCCGGTAGTGCGTGGATGTGGCCGGCGTCGTGACGTCTAGTTGAAAGTCGGCGTTGGCAGCCAGTCGTCCATCGGGCCGCAGGATGCGGAAGGTCAGCGAGGCCCCGGGCTGTGTCTCTGTGGCCTGCCAGAACACATCGATGTCGAATGTGGATCCGGCCCGCGCCGGTGTGTCGGGCGCGTGCAGCAGGCCGGCCTGGATGCGGTTGTTGTCGAAGCTGGCGGGTGCGCCGGCCGCAATCACATCGGTGTCTGCAGGTTCGACCTGCCAGATTGGGTATCCTGCCACCGGCGCGATGCGGGGGAAGCGCGCCTCGAAGGCCGGCCCAAAGTGATTGACCACATAGGTCGGGCCGGCCTGCGCCGCTGCCGCAGTAGCTTCCGCAAATGTTTCGGCATAGGGCTGCGCGCCGCGCGGAAACACATATTTCACGTGCACATCCTGCCGCAGCCCCTCGATATCTTGCAGCGCCCACATGGGGGTGGCCTGATGCCACATGGCCAAGATTGTCGCACCGGGGGCTGCGATGTCCAGCGCGCCGGCGGCCAGGTGGCGGGTTGCGCGATCGCGCGCCAGCGCGATGTAACTGGGCAGTCGGTCGCCGGCGTCGCGCAACAATACGATCGTCAGCGCGCCGGCCAGCAAGGCGTAAGGTAGCTGCTGCACCGCGCGCCATCGGCCAGACGCGCCGGCTGCCAGATTCCCAACGAGGCCCAGCCCGCCGCCGAGCATGACACTCAGCATGACCCATGCGGGCAAGGCATATTCCACCGTCTGGGGAGCGCGATAGGTGAGGGTGACGAACAGATGCAACGCGCAAGCCAGCAGCAACGTCACGCCGAGCACAGCGCGTTTCCATATCAGTATGAGCAAGCCCGCCGCGCATAGCAGCAGCACCGGCGGGCTGAACTGAAATGTGAGCAGGGTGGGCAGGATCGACAGTCGGTCGCTGAGAAATTCGGGCGCGGCAAAGGCAAACATGTCGCCGGCGAATCCGCGCGCAAAGATATGATAGAGCACGCCCTCCAGCGTGTTGAGATTGCCCGGCCCAAAGCGCGCACCGGCGGCGTCTCGCAAGGGCAGATATAGCCATACCAGTTGTGTCAGCGCCAAGGCGAACGCTGCCAGCGCATAGCTCCAGCGGGGCAGCCGGCTGTGCGCGCCGGCCCACAGCGCGAACAGGCCGAGCACAGCGCCCATGAACGCCAGCGACGCATGATGCCCCACGCCCAGCCCGAGCGCGATGGCAAAGAACACCAGAGATGAAACGCGCACGCTGCCCCTCTGGCCGCCTTGTGGTTTTAGGTCGCCGAAAATGCCCGCTGTGGTGTAGACCAGCAACACAGCGAAAAACGCCGTCAGGCTACGGATGTTGGTGGTGGTCGCCTGTGCCCAGAACGTGGTGCTGGTTCCCAGCGCGCCGGCGGCCAGAACGCCGGCGAGTGTGGCCGTAAGAGAACCGGCCGGCTGTGCAATGCGTGCCACCGTGCGCGCCAGCACCACAAGCGTGACTGCTGAGGCGATGACCGACAAAAAAGACACCCGCGCGAATGCTGAACCAAACGGGATTTGTGCGAATAGCCAGCCCAGCATTGTGAAGAGCGGATAGCCGGGTGGATGCGGAATGCCGAGGGTGATGGCCGCGATTTGAAACTCGCCGCTGTCGGCCGGCTGCACATCCGGGTTGAGCGTGGCAGCGTATAAAGCCACCGCGCCGGCAAATAGGCCGATGTACAGAGTGAAGCGCGCTGCGCGAGAGGCAAAGGGGGTCACTTTCGCGCGACTGATTTCAGCGTCGCCAGCGTCTCGAACGCGGTGCGCTGCCAGGAGAACTTGGATGCCTGCAACACTGCGCGTTGACTGAGCTGCTGATGCAGATCATCTTCGGTGCAAATTGCGATCAGCGCGCCGGCCATGCGTCGCGCGTCAAGCGGCTCGACCAACATGCCGGCATTGCCCACCACTTCGGGAATGCTGGCAGCATTGCTGCCGACCACCGGCACGCCGCAGGCCAGAGCTTCCAGGGCCGGCAGTCCGAATCCTTCGTACAGCGAGGTGAACAGAAAACAGCGTGCGCCGGCATACAAAGCCGGCTTATCCGCTTCGGCGACGCGGCCAATCAAGCGCACCACATCGTCTACTTCTAGCCCCTGCGCCATTTGCGCCAATGTCATCGCACGCCCGTGGGCGTCGTACACCACCGTGTCTGGCTCACCGGCGATGACCAGGGGGAAGTCGTGGCCAATCGGTTCGCCGCACCACACATACACCTGCAACAAGGTCTCGATGTTCTTGCGTCGGTCAAAATTGCTCAAGTACAGCACATAGGACGACGGCAGATCATAGCGTTCACGCACAGCCTCGATCTGTTCGGCCGGCACCGTTGGCGTGAATCGGGCATCGGCTGCCAGCGGGATGATGCTGACCGATTCTGCGCTGACCGGAAGGTGTTTCAGAATATCGTTCCGGCTGAACTCTGAGTCGGTGATGATATGCGCGGCATTGGCCGCGGCTGCTCGCGCCAGACTGGTGTAGGCGCGTTGCAGTGGGCCGCCCCGGTATTCGGGCAGCGCGAGAGGAATAACATCGTGAATGGTCACGACGACAGGCACATCGCTGCGCAACGGGGGCGCCCAGTACGGTGCAAGCGCAATATCAGCATTCAGACGCGCAGCGTTGCGTGGAAATTCGACCTGCTCGAACCACAGCTTGGCTATATTTCCGCGCGGCCCGGGTCTTACCAGCGCAATGTCGAGATCGGGTGCAATCTCGCGCAAAGCTGACTCGAGCTGGCGCGTGTATTGCCCGCTGCCGGTAGTGGGCATGTCATGGAACCAGGCGTTCAGTGCGATTCTCATGGGGAGATGGCTTGGGTACTGGAGCAAGAGCCGGCCTTGGCAAGCTGGGTCGATTGGCCGGCGTCCTTCATGCGCTAGAATAACGCACACAGACTTGTGATGGTCTGTGATGTTTATCCTGAATCACCACACACCCGATTATGCCTGATCAGAATGACTCCAGTGCACGCCGGCGCACGATTGGATTGTTGATTCGCCGCGCGCGCGAGGTGGCCGGCAAGACGCGCAAGGAACTGGCTGCCTACGCCGGCGTATCGCAGGCCGCTATCGCCAGCATCGAGGAGGGGAAACGTGAACCCTCGCTGCCGCAGATAGAAGCCTTTGCATATTATTTGCGCATGCCCGTGATTGCGCTGCTGGATGAATCCGCATCAGCGGTTCAGAACACCTGGCGAGCCACCCTCGACGTCGATGAAATCCAGACTCTGCGCAACCACATCATCGGTGTGCGGCTGAAGCAGGCGCGCCAGCAGAAGAGTGAAACTGTCAAACAGGTCGCGCAAGCGGCCGGCTTGCCGCCGGCGCGCTTGAGCGCGTATGAGTTGGGCGAGCGCCCCATACCGATCACCGAGCTTGAATTGCTGATGGGGTGCTTAGGGTTGACGTGGTCGGACTTGCTCGATATAGGGATTGGCCCGTTGGGCGAGGCGCAGTTGTACCACCAGCAACACGCGCAGTTTGATGCTTTGCCCTCTGATGTGCGAGCGTTCGTGGCCGATCCGCAGTCGCTGCCCTACTTGCGCGTTGCGATGCGCCTGCGCGATTTGCCGGCCGAGCAGGCGCGCGCCGCCGGCCAGGCGTTGATCGATCTCAGCAATCAGCTTTAGGGGCAGGGGAATTGCGCACAGCATGGCCGGCGCAGGGGTAAGGCCAAGCCGGCTTGACGAGAGCCTATGGCCCCTGCTTCAGGGCCCCTGCTTCAGAATGTAGTACGTGCCCTTTTTCTCGCCGATGCGCATCAGCACGCCTTTTTCCACCAGATCGCTCAAATCGGTGCGCAGCGTTTCCGCGCTGACATTCGGGCAGAGAGTCTGGTAATCGCGATTGGTGATCCGGCCATGTTCGCGCACGTATTGCAGCGCGCGGGCTTGACGCTCGGTCACAGCGACGTTGGGGGGGGCATGCGGTGACGCGCTCAGGGGCAGATTAGCGCGGCGCTCGCGGTGGTTCGACAGCACTACGGTGAAGCTGTGGGGCGTGGCATTGAAGCGCGGCATGGGATGGCCAGCGGCTGTCATCTCCTCGATCATACGGTCGATGCCCAGCCCCAGTTCCTCGATGTATCCCCACTGGAACAAGCCTTGCACAATGCGGGGGTTGCGCGAGAAGTGCTCTTCAACGATGTTGTCGAGCGTGATGTAGCCGGCCAGTCCGCCGGGCGAGATGATTTCAAGCCGGTCGGCAAATTTACGAATCTCGATGCGCCGGCCGCGCAGACGATAGTCGCGGTGGCATACGGCGTTCACCAGCGCTTCGCGCACGGCGAATTCGGGGTACTCGAGCACCTCTTCGCGTTCCAGCCCTTTTACGACTGCGCCGACGCGCATTTCTTCAAGTGTGACTTGCCAGGCGCGTTCGATCACGCGCGCCAGCGGGCCGTTGATCTCCTCGCGCCGGCCGTACCCAAAAGCGCCGCCCTCGCCGCGCGCTTGGACGCCGGGAAACTTCACAAACACCAAGCCGCTCTGAGGCAAGAAGGTTTGCGGCGCGCGGCTGAACAAGAGGATGCCGGCCACAGTGGGTTGGCCGCGATAGTCCAGCGCGCCGATGTCGCGCAATAGCGCGGCGCGGTCCCCCGTCTCGATGCCGCGCCGCGAGCGCAACTCGCGCTTGGACAAATACTCGTCGATCATCGCCGGATCGAGGTCGTCGCGTGTGGCGCCGGGCACCGTTTCGGCTTCAAAGTCGCCGCTCGATTTGCTGGTAGCCAGGTGGCGAATTTCATCGCCGGCCAGGGTGCGGTTTTGGCCCGCGACGCGCACGAGCACCCGCCCGTCTTGCAAGGAGTGCATCTCTGTGGCGCGTGGCACGCGCACCACCAGCGCCGGCCCGCCGTCGTTGCCATCGGCCGGTTCCAGTGAGGCGCGCACCGCCGGCTGGCACAGTCCAACTGCTGCCCGCAGTGCACTCTCAATCTCCTCAGGCGCGATCCGTGCAGTCTGCCGGCCACGTTCGTCGAAGCCTAGCACGATCGTGCCGCCGTCGCTATTTGCAAAGGCGATCATCGTCTCGGCCAACGCCTGTGGGTCGGCTTCCGGCAACAGCGCCAGAAACTGTGACGGGGTGTTCATGGGAGTTGGGTGTGATCGGATTCTACACGTCGGCCAGCCGGGCTACGCTGGCTACTGTGTCGCCTTCGCGCAGGCTCATCAGCCGTGAGCCGCGTGTGGCGCGCCCGGTTTGTGGGATATCACTCACTTTCTGGCGCAAGGCCACGCCATTTGCGCTGATGAGTGTGATTTGGTCGGTGGGCAGCACAACGCGCGCCGCCACCAGCAGGCCAGTCTGAGAGAGATCGCCGGCCATGGTGCGCATGCCACCTCCGCCGCGTCCTTTCACGCTGTATTCTTCCAGCAGCGTGCGCTTGCCATAGCCTCGCTCGGTGACTGTGAGCAGCGCGCCGCCTGGCTCGGCCACTTCCATGCCTGCGATGTAGTCGCCGTCTTTCTTCAAGCGCATGGCGCGCACGCCGGAAGCTGTTCGCCCCATCTGGCGCACCAGGGTCTCGCTGAAGCGCAACGCCTGACCCTGTGCTGTAACCAAGATCAGCTCGCCGTTGCCCGGCGTCAGCCGTGCATAGGACAATTCGTCGTCTTCAATCAGCGACATGCAGATCAGGCCAGTGCTACGGATGTTTGTAAAGTGTCTCAGCGCCACGCGCTTGATACGACCCTTGCGTGTGCACAGCGCGATGCACGGCTCAGCCGGCTCGTTGTGTTGGGTTGTCTGTTCGTCGTCATGTTCGTCTGCGTTGTGCTCGGCGCTTTCGTCGGTCTCTTCGCCTGTGTCATCGCCGATTGCTTCCAATTCCGCTTCTTCGCCGTCTTCTGCGTCGTTGTTGCTCGAAGAGACTGCCGCCAGCATCTCGTGCGGGATAGCCAGCGCCGAAGTCACGCGCTCGTTCTCGCCGATCGAGATCAAATTGCTAACGAAAGTCCCTTTGCCGGCGCGATCTCCTTCCGGAATCTGGTAGGCCCGCAGTGCATAGACCTTGCCGCGGTTGCTGAAGAACATCACTGTGTCATGCGACTTTGCGGAGAGGAGGAAGATGACTTCGTCCTGATTAGCGGTTTGCATGCCGGACACGCCGCGCCCGCCGCGTGCCTGGGCGCGATAGGCGTCGGCCGGCGTCTGCTTGATGTAGCCGCGCTCGGTGATCGAGATCAGCACGGCCTTGTTGGGGATTAACTCTTCTTCGGCGAATGTTTCGCGCGCGTCGCGCATGATGCGCGTCCGGCGTGGGTCGCCGTATTTCTCGGCCAGGCGAGCCATGTCTTCTTGAATCAGCCCCAGAATTTTGCGCGGATTGGCCAGCAGATCTTCGAGATAGGCGATTGTCGCCAGTATGTCCTGGTATTCGTCTTCGATCTTCTGGCGCTCTAACGCAGCCAGCCGGCGCAGTTGCATATCCAAGATGGCCTGTGCCTGAATCTCGCTCAGCTTGAAGCGATCTATCAGTTCAGCGCGGGCAGTGTCGGCGTCGGGCGCTGCGCGGATGATGCGAATGACCTCATCGAGAAATTCCAGTGCAATCCGAAGTCCTTCCAGAATGTGGGCGCGCGCGCGCGCTTTGCCCAGGTCGAATTCGGTGCGCCGGCGGATCACCTCGCGCCGATGCTCGATGAAGATAGCCAGCGCTCGTTTGAGGCCGATGACGCGCGGCTGACCGTCGACCAGCGCCAGGCATTGCACGCCGAAGGTGCTTTGCAGGGCTGTGTACTTGTACAGGCGGTTCAACACGCGGTTTGGTTGCGCGCCGCGGCGCAATTCGATCACGATGCGCATGCCGCGCCGATCGCTTTCATCGCGGATGTCGCTAATTTCGTCGATCCGTCCGTCGCGCACCAAGTCGGCGATACGCTCGATCAGCATGGCTTTGTTGACCTGATAGGGCAGTTCGCTGATGATGATCTGGTGACGCCCGCCGCGCATCTCTTCGACTTGGGCGACGCCGCGCATGACCAGTCGGCCATGCCCGGTGGCATACGCCGATTGGATACCCTCGTGGCCGATGATGAGCGCGCCGGTGGGGAAGTCTGGGCCGGGCACCAGACGCATCAGATCGTCGACCGAGACGTTGTCTATGTCATCCCAGTGATCGATCAGGAACGACACGGCCTTGCACAACTCACCCAGGTTGTGCGGCGGGATGTTGGTGGCCATGCCAACGGCGATGCCCGACGCGCCGTTGAGCAATAGGTTGGGCAGGGCCGAGGGCAGCACGACCGGCTCTTGCAGTGTGCCGTCGAAATTGTCTGTCCAGTCAACTGTGTCTTTGTCCAGGTCGCTCAGCAGTTCTTCTGCAATGCGTGACAGCCGGGCTTCGGTGTAGCGCATGGCAGCCGGTGGATCGCCATCCACACTGCCAAAGTTGCCCTGACCATCGACGAGCGGGTAGCGGATGGCGAAATCCTGCGCCATGCGAGCCATCGCGTCGTACACCGAAGCGTCGCCGTGGGGGTGGTATTTTCCGAGCACGTCGCCCACCACACGGGCAGATTTGCGATACGGCGCGCTGGCGCGCGCGCCGGTGTCGTGCATCACGTACAAGATGCGGCGTTGGACGGGCTTCAGTCCGTCGCGCGCATCGGGGAGGGCGCGCGCAACAATGACGCTCATGGCGTAGTCGAGATACGCGCCGCGCATCTCGTGATTGATGTCAATATCGCGGATCCGCCCCAACGCGCCATTTGTGCCGCCGGCTGTATCGCCGGCCCGGTCGGTGCCATTCGCTCCCGGCATTGCGCCGCCATCGGTCGGTGTGTCGTGATCGCGCGCCGCCCAGGCGGTCGTTTCGCGTGCGGTGTTGCCGGCGGCCAGGTCAGAGTTCAGGTTGTCAGACGTCATTTCCTCTCAGTGTGAGCCGGCGCGCAGGTAAGCCGGTTCCAAGCGTTCTCTGTCGTCTGGCGCACGTTATGCGCGCGCCTGGCATCGCAGTGATGCCGCGAGGGTTCTAACTTGCCTATTATACGCCCGATATAATACGTCCGATAACGTTGCCAAATCGATTGCGAAATCGCTAAATTTGCCGGGCTTTAGCGCTTTGCAGCACGCGGATGCTGTACGATCACTGCTCGCCGAGCGCATTTTTGGCCTTTAGGGGTGGAGCGCTCACGTCGGGTAGGTAAACCCGATAGGCCAGGCGAACCTGGTACAGACCGACCGTGACGCCCCGGAAATCGCGCCGGCTTGACAAAGCCATATGTTGTTCGAACCATATTCGCGTGAGGCCCCGTTCATCCCACAACGGCACTTCGGCCTCGATCAGCCAGACGCGCTGATTGGGCTGGATCAAGCTGCGTAACGCGGCATCGACCGACGCCAGTGTGCTGCCGTCGTTGGTGTAGGGTGCTTCGGTGACGCGTTGGCGCAGGCCGGCCAAGGTGCTCAGGCCGTCATCCGGTGCAGGGTGCGCATCGACCGGCAGGCCAGAGGCGAAATGCGGCAGGTAATACTGGAATGCGAAGCGGGTGTACGGGATTTGAAAAACGAGTTTGTCATCGGGCGCTAGGTGTGCGGCCAGATATTGCGCGGCGCCACGCAAGTCTGGGCGGATAGGTTGGGCTGTCTGGGCCACAATGCCCCATGCACTGAACACGCCGAGCCAGATGATGGCAAGGCCGGCCACCAACATCCCGCGTTGCCAAAGCTGTGCAATGCCCAGCGCGGCCAGCACATATAGCGCCGGGGCGCACCACAGCAGATAGCGGGGCTGGAACACCGGCACGCGCAGGGAAACCAAGAACACCAGCGCGGTTGGAAGCATTAACCATGCTAGAACCCCGCTGACAGCCCATTGTCGGCGTCGATAAGCTGCCACCATTCCCAGCCCGGCAAGTGTTGTAAAGGATAAAATCCCCAGCCAGATCGATGGGGTGCCGATGTCGAAGGGTGGCCGGCTGGACAGTCCGATCGACCAGTTGTACAGCAAACTGAGCGCCATAACATCGAGCGAATAGAACGGATGTCCGCTGTCTGCGCCGCGCAGCCACAGCGGCAGTTGCCATGCCACCAGCGGGACGTAGGGCAGCGTGCATAGTCCCAGCGCGACGGCGGCGCCCTTCCAGTGGCGCCGCGTGTGTGGCAGCCACGAGAGCGCAAAGACGCCGGCCACCGGTAGGAACACCGCCGTGAGCAGATGTGTGTAGTAGCCCAGGCTGGTTGCCCCAATGAACACCCCCCACCAGCGCGCTGATCTGTGCGCGTCCCATGTTGCCCGGCGCAGCGCATACAACGCTGTCACGATCAGCAATGGTTGCAGGGTGTACATCTTGCCCTCTGCGCTGTACCAGATCAGCGCCGGGGCGATGGCGCTCAATCCCATTGCGATCACGGCCACACGCCGGCCAAACAGCCGGCCCGTCAGTGCGAACAGCATGGCGACTTGGGCAACCCCGCATAGCAGCGAGAAGAAACGCACCGCAAAGTCGTTCACGCCGGCCAGCGTCAACCACCCGCGCATCAGCAGGTGATACAACGGGCCGTTGAACCCGGCGCGAGTCAGATTGCCCAGCAGTTGATCGAACGACACAAACGCAAAGCGAATGGTGTCTACTTCGTCGCGCCACAGACTTTCGCCGGTGATGTTGGCTGCGCGCAGGGCAAATGCAATCGCAAGCAGCGTGTGCGGCGCCCAGCGTCGGATGGCGTGGCCGGCCTGCATTGCCCATGGAGGGCGCGGCGTGGAGACAGCGGGCTGCAGCAGGCCGGCCGGGTGTTGTCTGGCGCTTTTGGGCATAGATGATCCGATACGCGATTGTATAATCCTGCATCGCTCCGATGGCCGACGTTCTCCCACCACACAGTGTCGAAGCCGAAGAGGCAACGCTAGGCTCATTGCTCATTGATCCGACGGCCACGCCGCGTGTGGCAGCTTTTCTGCGCCCCGAAGATTTCTACATCGTCAAGAACGGCTGGGTGTATCAGGCTATTCTGGCTCTGGGGGACACGGCTGACCTCTTGACGGTTGCGGCAGAACTAGCCCGCCAGAATCTGCTGCAGGAAGTGGGCGGCGAGAGCTATCTGGCGCAGTTGATGGCCACTGTGCCGACTGCGTTGAACGTCGAGACTTATGCGCATCTGGTGGAAGAGCTTGCCTTGCGCCGTCGGCTGATTCACTCTGCCTCTGAGATTGCGCGCCTGGCCTATGACCAGGCTACTCCGTTGCCGCAGGTGATGGAGAAGAGCGAGGCATCGCTGTTCGGCGTGTCGGATCAGCGCATGACCGGCCAGATGGTGCCGATTCGTAAGGCCGTCAATGAATTCTTCGAGCGCGTGGAGTATCTGCACGAGCACAAAGACGAGCCGCTGGGCATCCCCAGTGGTTATCCCGATCTCGACAAACTGACCGGCGGCTTGCAGAAAGGCGATCTCATCATTGTTGCGGCCAGGCCGGGTGTGGGCAAAACCAGCCTCATGCTTAACATCGGCTATCACGCCGCTTTTCGGCATCGCCAGCGCGTCGCCATCTTCAGCCTGGAGATGAGCAACGAGCAACTGGTGCAGCGCTTTGTCGCCTCCGAGACAGGCATCGACTCGCAGCGTCTGCGTATCGGCGACCTGAAAGATGAAGAATGGGCCGGCTTGACCAAAGTGTGCATGCAGATGGCCGACCTGTATGTTTTCCTGGACGACACGCCATCCCTCAGTCCGCTGGACTTGCGTGTCAAATCGCGCCGCATCTATCAAGAGTATGGGCTGGACCTCATCATCGTGGACTATCTGCAACTGATGCAGGCCGAGATGGGCGGGCGCAGCGACAACCGCGTGCAGGAGATTTCGTACATCTCGCGCGCGCTGAAGAGCATTGCGCGCGAGTTGAAGGTGCCGATTGTGGCCGGCAGCCAGTTATCGCGCCTGGTCGAACAGCGCAGTGACAAGCGCCCCATGCTGAGCGATCTGCGCGAGAGCGGTTCCATCGAGCAAGACTCAGACATCGTGATGTTCATCTACCGCGATGAGATCTACAACCCCGACACCGAGTTCAAGAATATCGCAGAGATCAGCGTGGCCAAAAACCGCAACGGCCCCACCGGCAAGGTCTCGCTGTTTTTTGACAAACGCCTGACCTCGTTCAAGAATCTGGCCCGCGAGAAGATTCAACTGTGATCGACGATCTCATTCGCAATGCCCTGGCGGAGATTGACGACCTGGCGGAACTGAAAGTCAGCCTGGTTGCGCTGCGCCTCCTAGAGCTGAAGCAATCGCCAACGGCCTCGCTGATCCGCGATGAGCTGGCGGCCCATCCGGCGCTCAAGCACGGCCTCGGCATTGTGCCGGATGTTGCGCTGGAAGCAGCGCTACAGCGGGCAGTGGCGCGCGGCACGCTGCTGGCGACGACGGCTATCAGCCCCGACCGCCCGCGCTACTTTGCCAACAATGCCGACAGTCGCGCCGCCGTCGAGGCGCTGGCGGCGACAATGAGCGCCGCACAAGCCGGCCAACGCCAGACACGCGACACGGCCTATCAGACGCTGGCGCAACTTGCCGCCGAGATCGAAAAGCTGGAGGGCGTTGAAGCGTATCCGCTCGGCGATGAAGACACTGCGCTGCTGCGCGAATGGTTGACCCGGGGCTATACGCCGGATGAGTTGCTGGGCGCTGTGCGCGAGGCGCTGCGCGCGCCGCGCCCGAAGCACGCGCCGGCCCGTTCCTTGCGTGATTGCGCCGGCGTCGTGACGCAAAAGCCGCCCGCTTCTCCCAGTCTGTATTACCAGAGCGTCATCGCGCATAGCGTTCCGCCGACCGATGAAGTGATCGCTTTTCGTGAACTTGCCGGGCGCTGGCCGGCCGGCCACGAATTTGAGATCATCCGCGCGGCAGCCGGCCTGTTTGGCAACCGCGCAACCGTGCAGGCGCTTAAGCGCATCGTCCGGCCCGACCATCCAGATGTGAGCGGACTGATCGCGCTGCTGGCCGAGGAAGAAGAGGCCCAGCTTGCCCTGCTGCGCGAACAACACGCCCCCGATCTGCTCGGCCGGCAGATCATCCAGCTTTACGAATCTGTCTTTGGCCTGCCCCCCACTACGCACGTGGCCGGCGAAATAGCCACCCTGGCTGCGGAAATCCCCGATGTGACGATCTGGCGAGCTGCCTTCGAGTATGCGCTGAAGCAAAACAAGCGTGATTGGCGCTATGTGCGCAAGATCGTCGAGAATCCCGCTCCCGATCTGTTTATCCCGCAGCCGGCGAATGAAACGGCGCGCTATGCGTTTGCCGAATATCGGCGCCGGGTGGGGCGGGGCGCACTAGATCCTGCGGTGGCCCGTGAGATCAACGAGATTGCCGAGCGCGTGACCGATCAAGCGCAATGGGCGCATGCCTTCGACGCAGCAGCGGCTGCCAATGCGCTAAACTGGAATTACATCAGGAAAGTGCTGACCGCCCCGCCGCAGACCAAACAGGCGGCCGGGGCAGCAAGGGCAATCCGTGGCGGAGAAAAGGAACCATCTTCCACCAGGCGCAGCGGCGGACTCATCCGGCGCGCCCAAGTCGAAGAAGCCACCGAGGAAGAGCGCGCCGCCGCTCGCGAGCGCGCTCGCCAGCGCATTGCAGAGCGCGCCCGTCGCAAAGCGCAAGCGGAGCAATCGCATGACGACTGAACCTAAACTCGGCATGTTGAGCGATCCCGATGCGTACCTGCCGCCGGCAGACGGTGGGCCAGACTGCGCCTATTGCAAGAACCGGCGCTTTGTGCTGGATGAGCAGGGTGTCCTGAAACCCTGTCCGCGTTGCGGCGTTGCACAGGCGCGCAAAGTCGAGGCGATGCGCGCCTTTTCATCCCACGCCGGCGTTGCGCTGCAACAGACCTTCTTCAACTTCAAAACTGTCTTCAACGGCCAGGAAGACGAAATCCTGCGCGACTGTCTTGAAGAAGCTGAAAGATTTGCCGATAACCCGCAAGGCCGCTGGCTGGTCATGTGGGGCACGCGAGGCAACGGCAAATCGCATTTGTGCGCGGCTGTGGCCAACCATCTGAGGAATTCGGGGACGCCGGCCTTGTTCCTCACCATGCCCGACTTGCTGGCTTCCTTGAAACACCTGATGGACTTGCAGGCGAATACCGAGCAGGAAAGCTATAGCGGCAGAATGAAAACGATCAAGACGGCCCCTGTCTTGATTCTGGACGATCTGGGAGCCGAGTCGGCCTCTAGCTGGTCGGATGCCGTGTTATATGAGATTGTTGATCATCGCTATCGCAATCGCCTGCCCACGATGATCGTCACCAACTGTCCGCTCGATCAGTTCGACCCGCGCATCACGTCGCGTTTGCAAGATACCGATTTCGTCACTGTGGTTGAGAATCGGGCGCCGGACTATCGAAGACGCCCGCCCGAAGAGAAACACTCTGCTCGATAGGACAACAGCATGGCAAAACTGTGGGGTGGTCGATTCAGCGCGGACACCGACGCGCTGATGAAGCAACTGAACGATTCCATTCGTTTCGATATTCGTTTGTGGGACGCAGACATTCGCGGTAGCATTGCCTACGCCGGCGCGCTGGCCGGCGCCGGCATCATCACCCGCCGCGAGGCGGCGCAGCTCGTCAAGGGCTTGCGCGCTGTGCACGCCGAGTTTGCTGCCGGCGCGTTTGTCGTGCAGCCGGGCGATGAGGACATTCACACTGCTGTCGAGCGCCGGCTGAAAGAGCTGATCGGCGATGTGGCCGGCAAGCTGCACACCGGCCGCAGCCGCAACGATCAGGTGGCTACCGATATGCGCCTGTTCTGTCTGCAGGCCATTGCCGATCTGCAAGCGCAGATTGCCCAACTGCAAACTGCGCTGCTGTCTCAGGCCCGCGCGCATGTGACCACCCTCATGCCAGGCTATACACATCTGCAGCGCGCGCAACCGATCACCTTTGCGCACTGGTGCCTGGCCTATTTCTGGATGCTGGCCCGCGACAGCGAGCGGTTGGCTGATTGTGCCCGGCGCGCCGGCGTGATGCCGCTGGGGTCGGGTGCGTTGGCCGGCAACCCGTTTGCCATTGACCGGCAGGCCCTGGCCGCTGCGCTAGGCTTCAACGCTGTGTCGCAGAACAGCCTGGACGCCGTGAGCGACCGCGACTTCGTTGCCGAGCTGTTGTTCGACTGCGCGCTGCTGGGAGTGCATCTCAGCCGGCTGGCCGAGGACCTGGTGATCTATTCCAGCGCCGAGTTTGCTTTCGTCACCTTCTCCGACGCCTACTCGACCGGCTCTAGCCTGATGCCGCAGAAGAAAAATCCCGACGCGGTCGAGCTGGCCCGGGCCAAGAGCGGACGGCTGACAGGCAACCTGCTCTCGGTTTTAACCATGTTAAAAGGTTTGCCGATGACCTATGACAAAGATATGCAGGAGGACAAAGAGCCGCTGTTTGACTCGCTCGACACGCTGGCCCTGACGCTGCCGGTGGTGGCCGGCGCGCTTGATACCCTGCACATCAACGCCGATCGGATGCGGGCTGCGCTCGATCCGGCTATGCTGGCTACTGATGTCGCCGAGTATCTGGTGCGGCGCGGTGTCCCCTTCCGCGAGGCGCATCATCTGGCCGGACGAGCTGTGGCGCTGGCTGAATCAAAAGGGCTGCGCCTGAATGAATTAAGCGAGGCAGACTGGCGCAGCGTCTCCAATCAGTTTGAGCCGGATGTGCGCGCGGTGTTCAGTTTTGAGCAATCGGTCGCCTCGCGCGATGTGGCCGGCGGCACTTCTCTGCGCGCCATCCGCGAGCAAATTCGCCAGGCGCGCGCCTGGTTGCGTAAAGCCGGCAAACATTCGCACTGAAGCGCCAGGCCGAATGCTGGGGCTTTGGGTGCAATGACTCAAAACGCCGACGCGGCATGTGCGCCAGCGCGCGTGCCGTCTGGTCTGGTTCCTCGCAATGGTAAATGGCGCTTGAGTTTTGGTTCGGCGGCCGAGCTTTGCTCAGTACAGGGTGTAGCGCAGATTTGTGACGGTCGCCGCCGGCGGCACTGACGGATTGCGGCGTCTAGCCGATTGCTGTTCAGTTCACACAAGGCAGCGAGCATGGCCGCAGCATGTCGCCGTTCCCAGCCGCAGAAAAAGTCGCCCACATTTCTGCGCTACACCCCTCAGTACACGCTCTGTTGCACGTTGAATGCTTTGCAGATAGCGTCAATGTCTTGTGTGGACAACCCTTCTCCCAGCTCGCCGTTTACCAGGTTTAGATACTCGTATCGCGCGCCGATTTCGGCATATTCGATGCGGTCGGCGGCGCGCTTGACCGAGGCATCTGAGCGCGCCATTACGCCGTGTTTGGCCCACAGGACAACGCGATGCTGGCGCAACTTTTCGACCGTCGCGGTCATCAGCTCCGGCGAGCCGGGCAGGCGGAACGGGATATAGCCAATGCCTTCTGGCAGATTGATGATTGACTCTGGCTGCCAGCGCAGCAGGTGCTGGTTGAGGTAACGCTGGTCTTGGTAGCGTGGGATGTGACTGAGGTAGGTCAAGTGCAGCGGCTGGGCATGTATGACCGCGTGGAAGTTGGTCTTGAAGTTGATGACCTGATCGCGGTGCACGGCCAGATGCGAGTTCAACTCGCTGGTCAGGCGGGCGAACAGCCGGCGCGGCGAGGTATATTGCCGGGCAGTCTGGCCGTCGGGGTTGATGATGATGCAGCCGAGGTTGGCGGCGGGGTCGTCCTTGATCTCGCGCAGCCGCCGGCCCGAACCGGTGACCAGAAAAGTGGCGCCGGCCATTTCGGGAATGCTGGTAGGCAGTTCAATCGTTTCTTGGTAGGGGAACTGCCGGCGTGGGTCAACCGGCCAACCGATGTATACCGAGATGTTGCCCGCTGCGCCCTCGCTGGCTTCGATTTCAGCCAGTCGACGGCCGGCTTGGCCGATCAGATCCAACAGTTCACTCAGCTCAGGGAAAGGCGCTTCAACTGGCATCAGGATATACCAGCCTCTTTAATTTGTTTCGATTTGTTTCGACAGATTGTATCATTCACAATGCCGATGCCGGTGATTGCGTGGCGCGCTCAATCGTCAATCGCCGTCAATCGCTCAGTCGCCAATCGTTCATCGCTCAATGCTGCCTCGCGCTGTCTCGATCATCTCTGACAGCCGGCTGCCTGCGGCAAATGCGCGCGCCAGAAACTCACGCGCATCTTGCGCGGCCTCACGGTGCATGTTTGATTCCATGCTGACGCACTTTGCGTATGACGAGCGCGCCATGATGCCGGCCAGGCGGGGCCAGTCCACCACGCCGGTGAACGGCAGACGATGCAGATCGCTGTGGCCGTCGTTGTCGTGCAGGTGCACGGCGACCAGCCGATCCTTCATCACCTCGAGCTGGTCGAGGCCCCGGCCATGCAGGGCGCCATGCCCGCAGTCGTAGCACAAACCGAGGAAGTCCGGCGGGTAAGCGGCCAGCAACTCGGCGATGTTTTCGTAATTGCCGCCGGCGTTGCCGGTATTTTCGAGGGCGATCTGAATGCGCCGCGACTGCGCATAGGGTTCAATCGTGTCCAAAGACCGGCGCAGTTGATCCCATACCAACGGATCATTGGCCCGTTCGTTCTGATCGGGGATGTGCATGACAATGGCATCGCCGCCCAACGCGGCGGTGAAGTCGATGCGGTTTTTCACCAGCTCGACCCCGGCCAGGCGTTCGTATTCCAGGGGCGATGCCCAGCGCTTCTCGCAGCCATCGGAGGCGTGCGTGTCGAGCAGTTGCAGCCCAAACGCGCGCAGCCAGCGCCCGATCTGATCGATCTCAGCCGGCAGATACAGGAAGTCGGTGTTCCAGTGATGGCACCAGTGGATGTGCGAGAAGCCGGCTTCGGCGATTTGCCGCAGGTGCGGCTCTGGATTGCCGGTGTCGGCGGCGTAGTCGGTTGTAATGGACAGGCGCATAGGCTACACGTCTCGAATATCGCGGATCAGATTGGCTATCACATCGTAGCGACCAAAGGCCGGGATGATGTACACGCCGCTGACGATTCCCCGCAGTGCCGTCAGTGTCTCGAGTGCAATGCGCGCCCCCTCGGTGCGGGTTTTCTTGCCGACCGCCTGCAGCCGTTCCACCAGCGCGTCGGGCACGAACATGCCTGGCACTTCGTTGCGCAGAAACTCTGCGTGGCGCACACTCGCCAGCGGCAACAGGCCGGCCAGGATGGGCAGTTGCAGGGGGCCGTATTTCGCCTGATAGTGCTCGATAAACGCGCGCGCCTTGTCTGCGTCGAACACGGGCTGGCTGAGGGCGAAGTCTGCGCCGCTGTCGATCTTCTTGCGTAACAGGCCGGCTTCCTTGTCGAGATCGGCTGGGGTGAGGTTGACGGCCACGCCGACGAAGAACGCACATGGCCGGCCGATCGACGAGCCGGCGCTATCCACGCCCTGATTCAGTTTTCCTTTGATGAGCTGGGCCAGGCCGGTGGGCACAATGTCGTGGTGATCGTAGGCTTGTGGATAGTCGCCGATGGCGGTTGGGTCACCCATCACGACAAACACATTGCGGATGTTGAGGGCATGGGCGGCCAGCAGGTCGCCCTGCACGCGCAGCAGGTTGCGGCCACGCACGGGGAAATGCAGGACTGTCTCCACGCTGGCGCGCTCTTGCACGCGATGCGCCACGGCCAGCGCGCTCATGCGCAGGCGGGCCATTGGCAAGTCAGAAATGTCGAGCACGGTTGCCCCGGCTTCGCGCAGCATGTGGGCGGTTTCTTCCACCTGCACGGTGTCGTTGCTTTTGGGTGGCTCGACCTCGACGGTGATGACGAACTCGCGATTGGCAAGCGCCTGAGCCAGCCGGGTGGGCTGAAAGGCTGCCGCGACAGTTGCGACAGGGGCTGCCTCTGGCTGCGGCTCTTCCACTCTGATCGGTTGGCGTGTGCCGGCCTGAGAAGACTGCGCCAACCACGCATCAACGGCCCGACGCATGGCGCGGATGTGATCGGGGGTTGTTCCGCAGCAGCCCCCCACGAGGCGAACGCCGGCGTCGAGAAAGCGCCGTGCGTATTCGGCGAAGTACTCGGGTGTGGCAGGGTACATCACGCGCTCGCCGCGCATCTCTGGGAAGCCGGCGTTGGGCATGGCCGAGAGGAGCGGGGGGAGGGTGGGTGTTTCATCAGCCGGGCTGGGCGGGCGCGTGGTCTCTTTGTCCAGCGCGCGGCGCATGGCGCTGACGACATCGAGCATGCGGCGCGGGCCGGTGGAGCAATTGGCGCCCACCACGTCTGCGCCCAGGCTGCGCAAACGCACTGCGACATCAGCAGGGGTGCTGCCCAACAGCGTGCGATCATCGCGGTTGAAGGTCATGTGAGCAATGACCGGCACGTTGCACACCGCTTTTGCAGCGCGCAGGGCTTGCTCGATCTCGCTGAGATCGGAAAAGGTTTCGAGGATGATGAGATCGGCGCCGGCTTCGGCCAGGGCGTGAATTTGCTCGGCAAAGGCGGCATAGGCTTCTTCTGGCTTGACGCTGCCGAGGGGTGCAAGCTGCCGGCCCAGCGGCCCGACCGACCCGGCGATCCACACATCGGGGCGAATGGCGCGCGCAGCTTCGCGCGCCAGTTGCACACCGCGCCGGTTGATTTCGGCAACTTGATCGCGCAGACGGTGTTCGGCCAGCTTGAAAGCGTTTGCGCCGAAGGTGTTGGTTTCGATCACGTCGGCGCCGGCGCGCGCATAGTCGCGGTGTATCTCGGCGACAACAGCCGGCCGGCTGAGGTTCAACGCGTCGAAGCACTCGTCGAAGTCAACGCCGTGCGCGTATAGGAGCGTGCCCATCGCGCCGTCGGCAAGCAATGGCGTGCGTGTCAGTCGTGCCAGGATGTCCATCTCACTGCCTGCTTTTGTCGTTGCCAACGATCTGGTCGGCCAGTTCCATCAACAATTTGATGCGATCGTGAGGCGTGTTTTTGCTGATGAAGAAACGCTCCAGCAATTGCAAAGGGGTCAGGCTTTCGGGATTGCGCACGCCGATGCGCGAGCGAATCTCGCGCTGAACTTGCTTCTGGATGCCGACGAAAAAGCGCGCGCCGCGTTCGCGGATGGCGCGCTCGACCTCCCTGGGGCGGAACGTAGCCTCCTGAGCTTGCAACAGGGTCACCCGCGCGCGCACGACGGCGTCTTGCAGGTTGTGGCGTTCGATCGCGCGCAAGACGGCTTCGGTCGGTGTGTCGCCGTCCTGAGTGGCGTCGGCGTCGATGGTGATGAAGCGACGAGCCGGCACAGGGACGAACTCCCAGGTCGTTTGGCCGCGCAGGACGTTGACCCAGCAGAAGCCTTTGGGTTCGAATTCTTCTCCGAAGTCGATGCGTTCGAGGCTGCCGGAATACACCACCGACGGGTAGTTGCCCGGATTGAGGTCTTGGTGCTTGTGGATATGCCCCAGGGCGACATAGTCCCAGGCCGGCAAATTGAGCGCGCTGAAGTGGATGACGACATCCTGCCCGATCATCACGCTGCGTTCGGAGCCGAAGCGCGCGCCGCTAACGGTGAAGTGGCCGGCCAGCACGGCCGGCAACGTAGGGTCTACCTGTTCAGCCAGATGTTGCAGTTCTTCCATGACGGTGGTTGCCAGCAGATGGTCGAGCTGTTCGGCGTTGAGCGTGCGGTTTTCATCCATCTGGAGCAACCGGGCGCGCTGCGGCCAGGGCGCTGTGCCCACCTGGATCACGCCGCGTCGGGTCTCGATGCGATGCAGCGCTTCTTTGCGCCCGACGATGACATTCGGCACTTCAAGGGTGCGGAAGATGTCGACGCTGCTGGCGCGGTTGGCGATGATGGGCACATCGTGATTGCCGACGAGCAGGATGATGGGCACGTTTGCCCGCGCCAGGCGCATCACCTCGCGGGCCAGTTCACGCTGATAGGTTGGGTTGGGGTCGCGGGTCTTGAAGGCGTCGCCGGCGAAAATGACCAGGTCGGCTTCTCGTTCGAGCGCCGTATCCACGATCTCGCGCAGGCGCTGGATGAAGTCGAGCACGCGCTGATTGACGCCGGTTTGGGCGTCGATCTGGCCGAAGTTCTCCATGCCGATGTGCAGGTCGGCAAAGTGCAACAGCCGGATGGGTAGTGTGTCTGGCATAGATGCGGGCCGATTGTAGCGCAACCGGCCCCGCGGATTCTGGATTTGGGATTTTAGAGTTTGGGTTTTGTATTGTGGCGCTTGTTTCGGGTTGGGTGGCGGATGAATCCGCGCGCAACGCAGAGCGAAGCCTGACCCTCTCACAGGCTCACACCCTGCGGGACGGTTTGGGCAGGAGGGTGGCCGGCGGCGTATGCGGGCGCAATTTTAAGGTTTGACGCTTGACATGCGGCCACCCGGCGGACGAGCATCTCGAACACGCAGGCGCAGACGCGCTGGACGTACGATCTGCGCGGGCGGGTGGCGCAGGAGTACATCACGATCACGGGGCGGGCGATGCCGTATGGGACGGCGTATCAGTACGACGCGGCGGACCGGCTGACGCGGCTGACGTATCCGAACGGCGAGTGGGTGACGACGACGTACGACGCCGGCGGGCAGCCGTACAGCCTGCTGGGGTGGAGCGCGTATGTGGTGAGCGCGACGTACAACGCGCTGGGGCAGCCGGCGCGGACGCGCTTTGGGAACGGGCTGGAGGCGCGCTACACCTACTTCACGCCGCAGGAGTTGCCGTGGGCAGGGCTGGCGAACTATGGCCGGCTGCGGCGCATCTGTGTGTTGCCGCAGGGCAGCGGGGTGAGCCTGAACTGCGAGAGCGACGCTATGCCGCCGGTGGAGGCGCTGCTGAACATTGCGCTGAACTATGACGCGGCGGGGAATGTGACGGTCTGGCGCGACGCCGGCCAGCAGGAGCGGCAGCGCTTCGAGTATGACAGCCTGAACCGGCTGATTGCGTCCAGACCCGACCCGGTGACGAACTGTCAGCCGGCGCTGGCGGCGTACACGGAGACGTATGCTTACGATGCGATCGGCAACTTCGTGAGCAAAGGCGGGGTGATGCAGTGGTACAGCGACACGGCGCACGCGCATGCGGTGACGCACTTGAAGGGCGATCGACGGGCGTGGTATGACGCCAACGGGAACATGACGCAGCGGGTGGAGGTTGCGGTCGTAGACCGCAGCGGGAGCCAGCGCATCACATACACGCAGGAGTGGGACATCGAGAACAAGCTGGTGGCGATCACGAGCACGCTGGGTCAGGTGACGCGCTTCTACGCGGATTGCATCCGCCGTGACGCCGACGCCGCGCTGGTGAAAAAGAGCGACGGGGCCGGCACGGTGATGATCGTCGGGACGCATTTCGAGCACATCACAACCACGAACCAGAGCACGAGCTACTACCTGTTCGGCGGGCAGCGCGTGGCGATGCGGGTGGCCGGCGCGGTGTACTGGCTGCACGGCGATCATCTGGGCAGCGCGTCGCTCACGACGAATGTGAGTGGGCAGAGAGTGGCCGAGTTGCGCTATCTGCCGTTCGGCGAGACGCGGTGGATGAGCAGGACAACGCCGACCGCCCGGCGCTACGCCGGCCAGCACGAGCTGGCGGCGATCGGCCTTTATTACTTGCCGTTGTCGGCGGGGACGGCTGAGGGTTCTGCCGTGGCGTGCAATGCCGGCCTCTCGTGGGCCGGCTCACGATTGACCGGCGGCAGCACCCAAAACAGCGCGCCGCCGACGAAGCGCATAGCGCCACATGCCAGCAGCACGGCTGACACGCCCACGGCGGCCGAGAGTGGCGTTGAGATGAGCGGGGCGATCATCGCGCCCATGTTCATCAGCACGGTGTGCCCAGCAATGTATGAAGATCGTTTGGCCGGGGGGATGATGTCGAGGAAAACCGCAGGGTGGGCAATGCCGATGCCGGTGTCGTTTAGCGTGTTGAGGAAGCCGATCACCAGGATCGGCGCTGAAAACGGGAAGAGCACAATCAGGCAGGGATACAGGCCGGTGAGCAGGACGGTGCGCATCACGACCCACAGGCTGCCTTTGCGTTGAATCACCCGATTCCAGAGAGGCGCGCTGAGCAGTACGGCGATTTGAGCCAGGGTGGCATTGGCGCCCAGCCAACTGTTGCTGAATTGCAGGTCGCGCACCAGATAGATGGTGTAGAGCGGGCCGGCAGCCCAGGCGCCGAACCAGCACACCAGGGTGGTCATGTTGAAGTTGGCGAATGCGCGCTGCTCCCTGAAGAATGTTTTGACGCCGGCCAGATCGATGCCCAGCCGGAGTGATTGCCTTTGCAGCGCAGCGGGCCGCGGGTGCGCCGGCGGAAACTGCACCTTGCCTACGTAGTAGGTGCTGATCTGGGCCAGGACGAATGCGACCAGATTGAGAATCTGAAAGTTGAGCGGGAATACAACTTGATCGAGGAAGAGGCCGCTCAGAAAAGCGCCGAGCGCGACGCTGCCGGCGAGCAACATGGTGCGCACGGAAAACAGCGAGCTGCGTCGGTCGGGTGGGCATACGTCGCCGATCAAGGCCAGGAAAGCTGTGTTGAAGAAAGCCAGCGGAATCTGTTGGGCGATGATCAGCGCCACGATGGTAATCGCCTGAGTCTCCGGCGGCAGCAGCCAGGGGACGATGCCGATGAGCAGAAAAAGAATGCGCGATACTGCCAGGCTGCCGACGACCCAGGGCCGGCGATTTGTGCGCGACTCGACAAAACGCGCCGCCGGCACAGTCAATAGAATGACGACCAGCGCCGGCAGCGAGGCCATCGCGCCGATGAGTTCGTTTGACGCCCCAAGCTTCAGCACAAATGCGCCGTTGAATGACAGCGCGCCGCTGGCAAGGCCGATAGGCAGAATCTCTATGCACAGGTAGAACAGATTGCGATCGGTGGGAGTCAAGCCACGGAACTCGCTCCAGCGGTCGAGTATCAAACGTGGAAGCCGTTGAAGAGCTATCAGCACGGCGGGATGCTATCACAGATGGTTGGCGCAGGCAAACGCCTGACATGACCGGTTCATGACGTCATCTATACTTGCCGCCGATGGCGGATCAACCTATACTCTGAATGCGCGTCACGCCGGATTCGTGAGAATTCCGGGCTGCAATCAATGCACCTCGGCGCGAACTGCGCGTGATGGCAGTTCCATATCAGATTTCACCAGAACGAGAGAAAAGGAGAGAAAGTTATGCGTAAGGCCATTCGATCTGTCTCGGTATTGTTGCTGGCAGGCTTGTTGTCAGCCGCCTGCGCTGCCCCGCGTCAGGCGCCCACCACCGGCAGCCAGGCAGCCGGCGCCAAGTTGCGCGTTGGTCTCGTCACCGACACCGGCGGCGTCAACGATAAGTCCTTCAACCAGTCAGCATGGGCCGGCGTGCAAAAGGCCGTGGCCGAGTTGGGCGCTGAGGCCAAGTTCATCGAGTCCAAGCAGCCCACCGACTACGAGAAGAACATCGACCAGTTCGCCACCGAAAACTACGATGTGATCGTCACCGTCGGCTTCTTGATGGGTGATGCGACGGCGGCCAAAGCCAAGCAATATCCCAACATTAAGTTTGGCATTGTGGACTATGCCTATTTCCCGACCGAAGGCTCGCCCTCGTGTGATCAGACAATCAAGGACTGCTACGATGATGGCGGTCTGAAGAATGTCACCAGCCTGATGTTCCAGGAAGACGAAGTCGGCTTCCTGGCCGGCGTGGTGGCCGGCGGCATGACCCAGTCCAACGTGGTGTGCACTGTGTCCGGCATGGAAATCCCACCGGTGGTGCGCTTTGTCACCGGTTATCAGAACGGCGCCAAGTGGATCAACCCGAATGTGAATGCCCTGAACGTGTACATCCCGTCGTTCATCGACCCGGCCAAAGGCAAGGAAACCGGCAACAGCATGATCGACCAAGGCTGTGACGTGGTGTTTGGTGTGGGCAGCAACACCGGCAACGGCGGCTTGCTGGCGGCCAAAGAGCGCGGCAAGATGGCGATCGGCGTGGATGTGGATCAGTACGAGACCTATCCCGAAGTGCGCGATGCGCTGCTGACCAGCGCAGCCAAGAACGTCGATGTGGCCGTGTTCGAGTTCATCAAGTCGGTCAAGGAAGGCACATTCAAAGCCGGCATCAACACGGCGAACCTTAAGAATGGCGGCGTGGGTCTGGCCCCGTATCACGACTGGGAGAGCAAGATCCCCGACTCGGTCAAGGCCAAAGTTCAGGAAGCCATCAACGGCTTGAAGGACGGCTCGATCAAGACCGGTTACTAAACCCCAACGGCCTGTGAGCAGATCAGCCCGACCTCGACACCCGAGGTCGGGTTTTTGTTTGGGCAATTGCGGGTACACTGTGGCACAACCAATCAAGAGGAGCAGCGAATGACGCCAGCTTTACAGGCTATCGGCATCACCAAGCATTTCCCCGGTGTGTTGGCCAATGACCATGTGGATTTCACTCTGGAGCGCGGGCAGATTCATGCGCTGCTGGGCGAGAACGGGGCCGGCAAATCCACGCTCATGAACATTCTGTATGGGCTATACCAGCCTGATAGCGGCGAGATCCGCGTCAATGGCCGGCCGGCGAAGATCACCAGCCCGCATGACGCCATCGCGCAGGGCATCGGCATGGTGCATCAGCATTTTATGCTCGCGCCGCCGTTGACGGTGACAGAGAACATCATGCTCGGCCAAGAGCTGAAGACCCATCGCACCCATCTGCTGGGCGCGCTGGCTGTGCTGGATCGTCGAACAGCCTCGCGGCGCATCCGTGACCTGAGCCATCAGTACGGGCTGGATGTGGACCCTGATGCATACATCAAGGATTTGCCGGTCGGAGCGCAGCAGCGTGTCGAGATCGTCAAGGCGCTCTACCGCGCCGCCGATATTCTGATCTTGGACGAACCCACGGCGGTTCTGACGCCGCAAGAAGCAGATGAGCTGTTCGTCATCATGCGCGGGTTGGCGAAGCAGGGCAAGTCCATCATCTTTATCACGCACAAGCTGCGCGAGGTGTTCGCCGTGGCCGATCGCATCAGTGTAATGCGCGCCGGCCAGATGGTGGGGTCGCTCGCGCCGGCCGAGGCCACGCGCGAAACCCTGGCTGAAATGATGGTGGGCCGCAAGGTCATTCTGGCCATTGACAAGGCCCCGGCGCACCCGTCCCAGCCGCTGCTGGAGGTGGACAACCTGCAGGTGATGGACGATCGGCGGCACATGAGCGTCGATGGCGTATCGCTGCAAGTGCGCGCCGGCGAGATTCTGGGTGTGGCCGGTGTGCAAGGCAACGGCCAGACCGAACTGGCCGAAGCCCTGACAGGACTGCGCAAAATTGTGGCCGGCCACATCCGTATGGCCGGCCACGACATGACCCACGCGCACACCCGCCAACTGATCGAAACCGGCCTGGCGCATGTGCCCGAAGATCGGCAGAAGCACGGTCTGGTGCTGTCATTCTCGGTGCGCGATAACCTCGCCCTGTGCGCCTATTACAAGCCGCCTTTTGCGCGCGGCATCGTGTTACAGTTCCCGATCATCGAAGCGCGCGCCAGAGAGCTGGCGGCGCAGTTCGACGTGCGCACGCCCGGCATTCTCACGCCGGTAGGATCACTTTCTGGGGGCAACCAGCAAAAGGTGATTGTGGCGCGCGAACTGACTCGCCTGCTGTCGCAAGCAGCGCAGGCCGGCGCGGCGCCAATCCTGATCGCCAGCCAGCCTACGCGCGGCCTCGACGTGGGCAGCATCGAGTTCATTCATCGCCAACTGGTGCAGGCGCGCGACCAGGGCGCAGCCGTGCTCCTCATCAGCGCCGAGCTGGACGAAATCATGACGCTGTCTGACCGGATCGCGGTCATGTACAAAGGGCGCATCCTCGACACGCTGGACGCCGCAACAGCCACGCGCGAGCATCTGGGGCTGCTGATGGCCGGCGTGTTGCACAGCGAGGATGGCAAGGGCCGCGCACAATCAGCCCTGAATCGAGATGTGAGGCAGATATGAGCGCAACTCCCGAATCACTGCGAACGCCATCTCCTGGAGCACCTTCAACCCCGCCGCCCGCCCGCAAGGAGATTGCGCCGGCAGTGGGTAACTTTTTCCGACGCTCCTCGATCTACATGCCGATCCTGGCCATCGTGACTGCCTTCGTGTTGGGTGGCGTAGTGATCTGGATCACAAGCGGCACCCTGGACACGGTTGCGCTGGCATATGAAGGCTTGTTGCGCGGGGCTTTGTTCAAGCAGCGCGGCCTGTCTGAAAGCCTGGTGGCTACGATTCCCTATATCATGCTCAGCCTGGGCATTGCGGTGGGGTTCAAGGCCGGCCTGTTTAACATTGGCGTGGAGGGCCAGTTTTACATTGGCGCGGTGTCGGCGGCGTGGATGGGAGCGTCGCTGCAAGGGCTGCCGGCGATCATTCATCTGCCGCTGACAGTGCTGGCCGGCGCAGCCGGCGGGGCAGTGTGGGCTGCGATTCCGGCTTTCCTCAAGGCGCGCACCGGCGCGCACGAAGTCATCACCACCATCATGATGAACTACATTGCATTCCGGCTGACCGAGTTTCTGATCAGCGGCCCGTTGCGCGATCAGAACGCTGCGGCAGTTCAAACGCCACGCATCGCGTCCGGCGCCGAGTTGTGGTCACTCTACACGGTGCCCGATCGCTTGCAAGACCCATTGAATGCGCTGCTAGTGGCGTTGATCGTTGCCGGCATTGGGTTTGTCGTTGCGCGCTGGGCGTTGCCCCGGCTGGCGCAGCGTCGACAGGCAGACGCTGTCCGCCATGCCGGGCGTGTGGCACAGTGGAGCGCATGGCCTGTTCAGGCCGGCGTGGGGATTGTCGCAGGCATCCTTACCTTTGTGTTGTTGCCGGTGTTGACGCGACTGTGGTGGCCTTTCACAGATCAGTATGATCGGCTGCACATAGGCTTGTTCGTCGCTGTGTTTGCGGCGGTGGCTGTGTGGTGGTTATTGTGGAAGACGACGATCGGTTTTGAGTTGCGCACGGTCGGCGCGAATCCCAGCGCGGCGCGCTACGCCGGCATCAGCATCACCCGAAATATCATGCTGGGCATGTCGATCTCTGGCGCGCTGGCCGGCATGGCCGGCATGATGGAAGTGCTGGGCGTATCAATCTGCCGGTGCCTGCCGCTGTTCTTCTCCAGCGGCTACGGCTTCGATGCCATTGCCATCTCGCTGTTGGCCAGGAATGACCCGCTGGGCATTCTGCTGTCCTCATTCCTGTTTGGAGCCATGCGCAACGGCGCTGATCTGATGGAGCTGAATTCGGGCGTGTCGAAGTACATCATCTCGCTCTTGCAGGCTTTGGTGTTGTTGTTTGTGGCCGCGCCGCCGATTGTGCGCTGGTTGTATCGCTTGCGCGCGCCCGGCGGGCGTGAAGAGTCGGCTACTGTCACGCGGGGGTGGGGAGGTCAGGCATGAACATGACACGTGTCAAATCCGCGAATGGCCGGCTGTCTGCGCAACGCGGAACCTGGATCACGCTGGTTGTGGTTGGGGTAGGGTTGTTTGGCGCGTGGGTGCTGTTGAACGCAGTGATTGGTGGACGCTGCGACGCGAATTGTGTGGTCGGCTCGTTGGCGCAAGCGTTGCGCCTGGCGACGCCAATCGCATTTGCCGCGCTGTGTGGCGTCATCTGCGAGCGGGCCGGCGTGGTGGATATCGGCATCGAGGGCAAAATGCTGATGTCGGCTATGACGTGCTACGCGATCAACCTGTTTGGGTTTCAGTTGCTAAAAGATTCAATGGGGGTAGAGGCAGCCGGCTCGTTCAGCCGCATTCTGGCAGTCGCGCTGGGCATGGTCTCTGCGCTGTTGCTGGCGGCGTTGCATGCGGTCGTGTCGATCCGTTTTAAGGTTGACCAGATCATCAGCGGCACGGTCATCAACATTCTCGCCATCGGCGTCACCGGCTTCATGTATCGCGCTTTTCTGGCCGAGAATCTGCCGGCCGGCCCCGGCACATTTCCCATCCTGAACATCCCGCTGCTGGCCGATATTCCGGTGCTTGGCCCGATTTTGTTCCGGCAAAAACCGCTCACCTATCTGATGCTGTTGCTGGCGCTGGCAGTCCAGTATGTGCTGTTCTTCACGCCGTGGGGCTTGCGCACGCGCGCCGTGGGCGAGCACCCGCGTGCCGCCGATACGCTGGGCATCAATGTGTTTCGCACGCGCTATGTCAACGTGCTGGCCGGCGGGCTGATTGCCGGCTTGGGCGGCGCATGGTTCACCCTTGAGGCTGTCGATGTGTTCAATCCGTTGATGACGAACGGCCTGGGCTTCATCGGCCTGGCGGCCATGATTTTCGGCAAGTGGACGCCCCTTGGCGCGCTGGCCGGCGCGCTGATCTTCGGCCTGGGCAACAGTGTCACCGCAACGGTGAGTATCTTCCGCCCCGACATTCCCTCGCAGATTCCGCAGATGCTGCCATACGTGTTAACCATCATTGTCCTCACCGGGGTGGTGGGACGGGCCATCCCTCCAGCAGCCGACGGCCAGCCATACGAAAAGTAGGAGCGGGGCTTGTCCCCGCTCTATGGCTTGTCCCCGCTGTGGATAAGATTCTCGTATGAAGCAACAAATTGCGTTCGGTAACAATTTCAGTGAGGCGACTCGACCCGTCGCCTGCGGTATCCGCCCGTTCGCGGTATAATCTGCTTTCGCAAGCCCCCGTGGCGGAATTGGCATACGCGGTAGGTTGAGGGCCTATGCCTTCGGGCGTGTGAGTTCAAATCTCACCGGGGGCATGATTGACATGATGACAGCGCGACCCATGTGGCCGCGCTGTTTTATTGTCTTGCGCGGTGGCATGAATGCCATTGCCTATAATCGATTGCGCTCGGCATGGCTGTGCACACAAGACATGACGCTCAACGCTTTGCGACACATACCGCTGCTCGCCGACGCGCCGGCCCATCTGCTGGATGAGCTTGCGCGCGAGAGCCGGCAACGTGTTCTATCACGCAACGAAATTCTGTTCGCGCAGGGCAGCCCGGCGCTTACCGCGTATTTCGTTTTGAGCGGGCGCGTGCGTCTGATGCAACACACGACCGATGGTCAGGATGTGGCCATGGGCGTGTTTGTGCCCTACGAGCCGGTGGGCCTTCTGGTGGCGATTGTTGGCGCGCCGTACCCCGGCGCCTGTGAGGCGCTCGATCACACTACTGTGCTGGCGGTGTCGGCCGCGAGCATCGCCCGCGTGATGAGCCAGCATCCTCCGCTCATGCTCAAGGTGATCAAGATGATGCATGCCCGGCTGACAGAGGCCAACGACCGTATCCGCGAACTGGCGGCAGAACGGGTCGAGCGGCGCCTGGCGCGGGTGGTGCTGCGTCTGGCGAACAAGGTGGGCGTGAAAGAAGAGGTGAACGGCGCGTCGCGCATTCGCATCGACATGCCGCTCTCCAGGCAGAATCTTGCGGAACTGGCCGGCACGACGTTGCACACCGTCAGCCGAATCCTCAGCGATTGGCAACGGTCTGGTCTGGTTGATACTGGCCGCGAGCACCTGGTGATCTTGCGGGCGCACGATCTGGTGCTGGTTGCCGAGGACATCGCGCCGACAGAAGATGCCAGGTCGCGCAGTTCATAGCGCGGGCGAGCGGCGCGCCTGCGGTCACTCTGCCGGCAGGGGCGCGTTCATCTGAGAGGGGGCTGATCGGCAAGTCGCTTCGCGCAGTTCGTCCAGCAGTTGCGCTGCGTCGATGCCGTAGATGGCGGCCGCCTCGCGGATGGTGTGGAACCGGCTGATATCGCAGCCCACGCACAACATGCCGCGCCGCACGAACACCTCGGCCACGCCGGGAGTCTGGGCCAACAGGTCGTCGATGGCCAAGTCGAGCGTTAGCGTCGCCATCTGAAAGCTAATCTATGGGCCGGGGCCGGCTTGCCGAAGCCTGACCCCGGCTCAGCCAGTCAGTCAGCGCGCCCACTACCGATTCGCCCCGGCCGGCGCATTGCCCGTTTTCACCTGGTGTGTGGCGCGCTCTGCTTCGATTTGCGCCTGCCGCGCATAGTTGATTGCGTCAGCCAGGATGCGCGCCGACTCCTGCGGGCTGTGGAAGCCGGTGCTATTCTCGGACGCGACGAAGTCCCAGCGCAGCGAGGCTTTGCGGTGCAACTGGCGCGCCGGCTCCAACGCGGCGTCGTTTGCGCCGGCTTCTTGCGCGGCCTTGATCGCGTCGATCGCGTCGATCAGAGCCGCCTCGGCGGTTTTGAGCAGGCCGGCGGTGCGATTCTGGATCGTGAGCACGCGCTCGCGCAGATGCTCCTCGCTTTGCTTGTGACAGGTCTGGCAGGCATTGTTGAGATTGGTGAGCGGGCTGCGCAGCCAGTGATCTGACACCTTGACCGACCCCTCGCGCACGTAGGGCATGTGGCAATCGGCGCAGGCCACGCCTGACGCGGCGTGCAGGCCGGTGCTGTACATCTCGAACTCCGGATGCTGAATCTTGATCATTGGCGCGCCGGTTTCAGCATGCACCCAATCGCGGAAGCCGTATTCGTCGTAGTAAGCGTTGATGTTATCGACGTTTAGGCCCTTCTCCCAGGGGAAGGTGAGAAGTTTGTTGTCGCCAAGAAAGTAGTACTCCACGTGGCACTGGGCGCACACGTAGGAGCGCATCTCCTGACGGGTAGCTTGCGACACGTCGATGCCGCGCGCCTCCATTGCGTTGAGGAAGGCCGGCCGGCTGATGCGCAGTTCCATCGTCTGCGGGTCGTGGCAGTCGTTGCACGATGTACCCAGGTGCAGCGAATCTGAGATGACGTAGTAGGGGCCTTTGTTGAACGCCTCCCATCCCATTTGTTTGATAAGCACCGGTGTCTCAGCGGCGTGGCAATTGGCGCAGGCCCCGGGCTGTTTGTCGTTCATGCGTTTGGTTCGCTTCTGGTCGATCAGGCCGTAGTAGTGGCCGCGCTCCTCGTTGTAATCCTTGCTGAAGCCATATCCTGCCCAGATGCGAACTTTCTCTGGATGTCGCTCTAGCTTGCTGTAAGGCACAGACCCACCGTAGGGCGTGCTGATGGTGTCGTCTTTGGTCTTCATGAACGCGTCGTACTGGCGCGGGAAGTTGCGCCCCCACACGGCCGGGTCGATGGTGTCTTCGGGGATGGGGGCGATTTGGGCTGGCGAAAGTGCTGCTTCCATCTTGCGGCCCTCGATGTTTACCAGCAGGGCGGCGATGCCGGCCATGATGACGGCCCCCAGAATAAACGCCGCCCCGAGGAGGACGTAGGGGCGAATAGAGCGTTGCGGGGATTGGGGTTGTATGGATGCCATAAGTCTCCTGTGCTTGACATGTTGGCTTGCGCCGGCGTGACACGCTAGTAGTCATGCCCCACGCGGCTATGACAACGCAGGCAGTCGGTCGGATCGGCGGATTGTACGTGACTGATCTGCGCTACCAGATCGGCATGGCAATACAGGCAGTTGTGCTGGGCCACGTCGCGGTTCATGCCGGTGATGCGGATCGGGCGCGGGTAATTGTCTGTGGTGAACGCGATGCTGTGGTTGAGGCCGTTGATGGCTTTCACCGCGTACTTTGAGACAATCGAGTCGTGCGGGGTGTGGCAGTCGTTGCAAGCGGCCACGGCCTTGTGGCTGGATTTGCCCCAGCCGGCGTACACATCGCGCATAACGTGGCAGTTGACACACGCGCGGGGGTCATCTGAAAAGTAAGAGATGCCCTGTGCGTATAGAAATGTGTAGCCGCCGATGCCAGCAATGCCTCCCACAAGGGCCACTACGATCATCCAGCCCCAGAATGGCAGCATGTGGGTGTGGGACAGCCTTCTGGTAGAGTGTGGTTTGAGTGACATTGCCTGGTCGGCCATTGTGCTTATACACCCTCCTCTAACTCGTTTTCTTTAAGCTAGCACTGATCTTGTCGCTTGTCTTTGCGATGTATCAAATGGCTGCCAGGTGCAAGACTCACCGGGCTGAGTTGCTCGAAAATGTGGCGATTTATGAAGCCGTTTACGGCGCGACTTGAAGCGCAGTGGACAGGCGCACACTTTGCAGAAAGGGATGGCGGTGCAATTCATCGTTGAGCCACACCCACCGTTTGTGGGGCGCGAAATACACCCGCTTGGGTTTCCGGCAGGGATGTCAGGCGCAAATTTACTTCGGGACACAAACGCGCGGGCACTTGATCTACTCGCTCAGCCAGCACGCAGCAAATGGAAATGCTTGTTCAAGCGCGTTGTGCATGGTTGCGTAGTCGGCGCGCAACCACGCGATGCGCTCTGAAACAAAAGCTTGCAGCCGTTCTTGTTCGGCGCGACGCTCGTCTGCGCTGAGCGGGCGTGGGGTGCAGGGTAGGGCGGTGGGCACAGGAACCACGCGCTGATCTGACATGCCGGCCTGTGGGGTGGCCGGCATCTCCTCGCACCGCATCACAGCGCCGCTGTTGAGCATGTCCTGGGCTTGTGTCAGCAGCGCGTCATACTGCCGAATGCCCAGGTCGCGCAGCGATTGCGGCGATTCGAGCAAGCGCGCCAGGCGATGCCCGGCGTTCAAGCCGGCCAGCTCTGGCAGATCGCCATGCGCTATCAGGCCGCCGCGCCGATCGGCAACCGTGTAGGTGGTATGGCACAGCAACCCGAGCTGGCGAGATGGCGCGCCCGCGCCGGCCTCGAAATAGCTCAAGCGCACACAGGCATCGCCGGGTGTCTCGCCGATCGCCATATCCATTTCGGCCACCCAGCCCTCCCTGGCCGGCGCGTACACCGCCTTGAACGCAATGCTGAAGATGTCGTCGAAGCGGCGCGTGGGGTAGAGCGCCGACAGATCGGCCCGGCGATATTCCTGTGCGCCGGGCGCGCCGGCATAGGTCTGGCACCAGCCACTCTCAGCTTTATGGCACCACGAACCCACCAGCGATGAATACGGCACGCCTTCGCCGGCGCGGTAGTAGGGCAGATGGCCCAGCCCTTTCTCGCCGGCAAATTGGCGGGCGCATGCGTCCAGATGCCTGAAGCGGAAGCCGAGAGCCGGATTGCGGAAGGTCAACTGTTCGACGGTGTAGGTATCAGACGGGGGTGGCGGTGTGGGTTCGGGGGTGGCCAGGCGGCACGCGCCCAGCATCAACCCCGCAACCCCTGCTGCCAGGACAAGCGAAGCAGATCGAATCCACATGTTTGTGTCTCCTCCTCTCCGTTTGAGATGGCGCCCTTGCGGGGCGAACCAAAACCGTCTCGCGATCAATCAATCCATTTGCGAACCTGGGTGGGGGTGTGCGCGGCGAAGCGATCGAGCAGCGCCGGCGCGTCGTGTTCGACCAGCACCTGCGCCCGATGCTCTGCCTTCAGGAAACGTTGCGCCACCATGTGGTCGAGGTAGTGGATGAGCGGATCGAAATAGCCGGCCACGTTCAGCAAACCGAACGGCTTGACATGCAGGCCCAGTTGTCCCCATGTCCAGAGTTCAAAGAACTCGTCCATGGTGCCGGCGCCCCCCGGCAACACGATGAAGCCGTCGGCCAGGTCGACCATCAACGCTTTGCGCGTGTGCATCGACTCAACCACGCGCAGCTCGGTCAGGCCGGCGTGGGCCACCTCGCGCGCGGCCAGGCCGCGTGGGATAACGCCGATCACCTGACCACCAGCGCGCAGCGCCGCATCGGCCAATGTGCCCATCAGACCGACTTTGCCGCCGCCATACACCAGCGCGATGCCGCGCCGGGCGAGGGTCTGTCCCAGGCGCGCCGCAGCGTCTGTATATGCGGGCAACGCGCCAGAGTTGGAGCCGCAATACACACAAATGGCAGATAGAGTCATGTTGTTCAATCGTCACACAGAGACGGACAGTGCGATCAGCAGTTGGCCGGCCCAGTACGTACCCAGCACCAGCGCCTGCGCTGCACGGAGAGGTTTGACAAAGCGATTCCAGGCCAGCGCCGAGTCGGACAAAACGAACAACACAGCCCCGACTGCGGCCCCGACTGCGGCCCCGGCTACGGCCCCGACTGCGGCCCCGACTGCGGCGCGTTCGACCGCCTGCCACATCATGACGCTAATGACTGTCCCATATGCCACGACAGGAACGCGCAGCGCGCCGGTGTGCGGCCACAGCAACCGCATGAAGATGACGAAGAAAGCGGCGCACGGCACCAACCAGAGCGTAACGCGCAGGCCGGCCCCGCTGACGAATGCGCCGATGTAGCACAGGTGCGCCACCAAAAAGCTGAGCAGGCCCGGCACGAACGTGTTCCCAGGCAGCATCAGGAATACGTCGCCGGCGAGCGAAAAGATCAGGCCGGCCACGATCAGCCCCTGATACAACGGGTCGATCGGGGCCGGGGCCAACAGAGCGAGCAGCAGAATGAGCAGCGTGGTGAGCGGTTTGAAAACGTAGACGACGCGCCGGCTGTTCTGATAGTCCGCCCTGATCGTCACGGCGGCCGATATCGCAATCGGGATCGTGAGTATGATGGGTTGCATCAGGAGGCATTATCCCCGATGAAGATCACAGATATAAAGGTGTACCCGGTTTGGGTCGGGAGTCGCAATCAGTGCATTGTCAAGGTCGAGACGGATGAGGGCCTGTATGGCTGGGGAGAGGCGGGCTTGTCGGGCCGCGAACTGGCGGTGGCGGGCGCGATCAAGCACTACCGCGAATTTCTGATCGGCCGCGACCCGCTGCGGCGCGGGGCGTTGTGGCAGGAGATGTATCGCAGCCAGTATTTTGAAGGCGGACGTGTGTTGACGGCAGCCATCTCGGCAATTGATATCGCGTTGTACGACATCGCCGGCAAGGCGCTGGGTGTGCCCGTATACGAATTGCTGGGCGGCAAGCAGCGCGACTTTGTGCCGTGTTTTGCCACCACCGGCGCGCCGATGGGACCGCAACTGATCGAAGAGACGCAACTGCTCATCACGCATGGCTGGAATGTCATTCGCACGGTGCCGGGGCATCCCGATACCGGCGGCGATCGGAATCTGTTCGAGCCGCGCGAATCGATTGGCCTGACCGCCAAATGGCTGACCAAACTGCGCGAGGCGGTAGGCCCAGAGCCGGTGCTGGGCATCGACTATCACCATCGGCTGAGCGTGGCCGAGGCTGCCTCGTTCTGCCAGCGCATGCCAGATGGCACGCTCGACTTTCTGGAGGAGCCGATCCGCGATGAAACGCCAGAGGCGTATGAGGCGCTGCGCAAGATGACCGGCGTGCCGTTTGCCATCGGCGAAGAGTTTTCCAGCAAGTGGCAGTTTTTGCCGTACATCGAGCGCGGCATCACCAACTTCGCGCGCATCGACATCTGCAATGTGGGTGGGTTCACCGAGGCGATGAAGGTGGCCGGCTGGGCTGAGGCGCACTACATCGACCTGATGCCGCATAACCCGCTGGGGCCGGTTTGCACGGCGGCCACGGTGCATCTGGCGGCGGCGGTCGCCAACTTTGCTTGGCTCGAAGTGCGTGTGTCTCCCACCGAGAACCTTGGCTTCGACGATTCCGAATGGTTCCCGGCGCAGGTCAAGCTGGACGGCAACCGCTTCGCGGTTCCAACCGGGCCAGGTCTGGGCGTGGAGTTCAACGAGGCGCTGGCCAAACAGCACACGCTGAAGTTCTGGGAAGCGCCGCACCTGCATCGGCGCGACGGGTCATACACGAACTGGTAGAGAACTGAGGAGACGCAGAAACAGGGGGTGGTGATTTTGCGGAGATGGCGTTATACTTTAGAAGAAAAAAGTATAACAATGTGAGGCAACCATGAATGTGCGGCTTTCTCAGAAGGGCTGGGTGGTTATCCCGGCAGCGCTGCGCAAGAAGTACAACCTGAAGCCTGGCGTTGAAGTGCAAGTGGTGGATTACGGCGGCGTCTTGTCGCTTGTGCCGCTTCATCGCGATCCGATCCGGGCAGGAGCCGGGTTGTTGCGCGGCGCGGATTCATTGGCGCAGGGGGTTGTGGAAGAACATCGTCAGGAGCGCGCCCGTGACGAAGTCCGTCTTCGCGCTGGATAGTTTTGCCCTGTTGACGTACCTGAACGGTGAGCCGGGTCACACCCGTGTGATGCAGATTTTGCGTCTGGCGCGGAAGGGGCAGGTGCGGGCGTTGCTATGCATGATCAACCTGGGCGAAATTCTCTACATCGTCGAGCGGCAGCGTGGACTCATCAGCGCCCAGCGTGCCCAGGCGCTCATCGAAAGTCTGCCTGTAGAGGAAATCCTTCCCGACCGAGTTCTGATTCTGGAGGCTGCGCATTTCAAGGCTCATCATCCCATCTCGTATGCCGATGCATTTGTGGCGGCGCTTGCCCGGCGCGAATCGGCAGTGATTCTCACAGGCGATCCGGAATTCGAGTCCGTGCAGGGTACGGTGCAGGTGGAATGGCTCATCCCTCGGGGCGGTAAGGCCGTTCGATGAACGGTGGGCCGGTAAGTTCAGCCTGTTGAATGTCCAACTCCCGCACAAGACTGTCCGCTGCGGGCGCTCAAGCGTGAACAAGGATATTTTGCGCCAGCCACGCCAGCGCGAAGTCAATCACCTGCTCGCGCTCCGGCTCGTTGTGCGTTTCATGATACAGCCCATCCCAGATTTTCAAGGTGCAGCGCGGGCCGGCTTTCGTGGCGAATGCTGTGATGGCCGCAGGGGAAACCAGCCGGTCGGCGCTGCCGGCCATCAACAACACCGGCAGCGGAAAATTCTCGGCGTGTGCGATGGCCCACTCGCCGGCGCGCAGAAAATCCAGGCCGAATCGCGCGCTGACGCGGTCGTGTACGAGCGGGTCGGCGGCGTAGGCTTGGACAACTTCGGGCCGGCGTGACAGGCCGGCGCGTTCCAGTCTGTTGGGCATCGAAAATGTCGGCCAGACGGCGTACAGCGCCTGGCCCAGCGTCGTTTTCCAGGCCGGCACGGCGAATGCCGGCCGCAGACCCGGCGATGTGGCGATGACACATGACAGCCCGTCTGCCCCACGCCGCAGGACATAGTTCAGCGCCAGGTTGCCGCCCAGGCTGTGCCCGTATAGGACGCGCGGGCGACCCGGCCACATCTGGCCGGCCTGTTGCAGCAGCAAGCCAATGTCATCCAGGGCGGCATCAAACGAGGGGTAATGTCCACGTGGGCCGCTGGATTGGCCATGCCCGCGCAGGTCGAAAGCGAGCAGGCCATACCCAGCCTGTGTATAGCGCGCGGCAACTTCGTGGTAGCGGCCGCTGTGTTCGCCCAGCCCATGAATGAGACAAATGGCGCCGGCCACGTCTGTTTGTGGGCGCCAGCAACGGGCGAATAACTCGGCGCCATCTGTCGTCTGCCAGTTCAATGCTGCGCAACGCATGGCTTATCCACCGAGGCGCAGCAGCGCCAGCGACATGACGGCCGCCCACGGCAGGCACTTGAACTCACCGGCTTCCAATGCGACCCGCACTTGCGCCGCCGACAGCAGCAACAGCTCTTGTTCTTCCAGGTCGTCGGCGTGGATGTCGGCAACCCGGCGCGCCTGTTGGGCGATGAACAAGTGCGCGACGCCGGCCCCGCGATTGCCATCCACAGCATAGCGGCCCAGCGCAGTCCAGGTGTCGGCTGCGTAGCCGGTTTCTTCCAGCAGTTCGCGTTGGGCAGCCTGCAGAGGGTTCTCGCCCGGCTCCAGATATCCACCTACCACAGCCAGAGAGATGCCGGGCACGGCGTATTTGGTCTGACGAAAACAGAGAAATTGGTTGTCGGTCGTGACGACAGCCATGTTCACATAGTCCGGCGTAATCAGCCACGGCCATTGCTCAATGGTGCGCCCATCGGGCAACTGAATGGTGTGATCTTCGACGGTGAGGTACTTGCCGCGCTGCAGCGCAGGTGTTCGTGCGAGGGTCTTCCAGGATTGCATGATGGCTTTCTTCTATTGGTTCTGTTGCGTGGCGTTGAACACAATCTCGGTGATGTCGCACACCGGCCGGTAGCCGATGGCCTGATAGATGTGGTTAGAGGTCGGGTTGCTCAGGTCGGTGTACAGCGTGCAAAAAGCGAAGCCGGCGTCGAGCATGCGCTGGCTGATGGCTGCGACGCAGGCGCTGGCGTAGCCACGCTTGCGGAAGGCCGGCGGCGTGTACACCAGGCTGATGGTGATGCCACGTCGGGTGGGCCGGCTGACTCCGGCCATCGACACAGCTTGTCCGTCGTTTTGCCATAGATACAGGGTCTGATCGCGCAAGTGTGTGTCGATCAGTTCGCGCGCCTCATCTAGCGACGGTGTTTCATCGGGCAGCGCCTCGGCGGTGAAGGCGCGCATCCACTGCGTGGCCAGCGCCGCGTCGCCGGCTGTGGCGAGCCGCAATGCGCCCGGCGCAAGCGGCGGGGAGATAACCTGCCGCAGTTCGTAAATGCGCTCGCGCATGCCATGTGTGAAGCTGACGTTGGCATGGCGCGCCCAGCACTGCGCAAATGCCTCGGCCACGTCGGGCGCGGCATGCACGCCCGGCGGCGTCCATCCACCTGCAAGCAGGTGATGCGCCAGCGCATTCAGGGCTTCGGCGCATTCAGATCGGCGCGCATACAACACCAGCTTGTGCGGCGGAGTCATCATGGCGGCCAGGATCAGGCCCGTCTCGTCGCCGACTGTCGCCAGAAAGGGTTGCTGCTTGATGCGCTCAGGGTATTGCTGCAAGCGGAGGCACACGCCGAGCATGAGGTTATTGGCCGCTTCGTTTTCCTCCAGCGTCGGGCGCGTGACGGCCAGAAATGCGTCCGGGCTGGGGTGGGCGGTGACACGCATTGGGCTACACCCGCACTTTCATGACAATCTTCTTGTTGGCGCGCGGTTCGGCCACGGCGATGTTGGGCATGTGGGCATCCTGTGGCGCAAAGATGGCAAACGCGCCGGCGCGCACCGTGAAGAACTCGCCACCATCTGCGACGTGCAGCGCCTGGAAGTCTTTCACTTCGTCATAGTCGCCCAGTTGCGCGCGCTCGATGTTAGCATAGCCCATGTACTCTTCGCCTTCGAACACATACTGAATGTCGATATAGCGCCGGTGGGCCTCCCATTTGCCCTTTTCGAGCGGCCGGGATTCGTAGTGCTGTACCAGCGCATACACGTCGGCGCCTTGCACTTCGTGACGGCCCGGCTCAAGGGTGAAGGGATCGGTTTCCTGCAGGAAGCGCAGGGCTGTGGCCAGGCGGTCGCTGAGGCCGAAATAGAATGCGGCATTGCTCAATTGATCGATGATCATGCTGATTCTCCTAAATGTCTGTCGAATGCCGGGGCCGATTCGCGCGATCTTTAAGCTGTGTCGTCCGAGAGCAGCCGGCTTCTGCAATCTCGATCAACCATAGCCCAAGTGTGGTGCGCGCGCAAGTCGTGGCAGGCAGAGTCAGTGCGTATGTATGGGACAGTACGTCGATCTGGCGTTTGCTCGGCTTCGGGTGAACCAATCGCTGGTTAATGCGCGTCACGTTTTCGATGGGCGCAAGGATCATCTTGTGGCCCCGTGGATGGCCTGTGCGCATGAAGACATGCATCACCTAATGGCTCCCCTTTCGGCGCTGCGGAGGCCAGACGCCCGGTCGACCGTTGCGTCATGGTTGGTGCTGCCGGTGCCTGGGTCGATCGGCAGAGAGGATGCCGTGTGTTCGAAACAGCTTTTGTATTGTCAGCGACAACTGAGGGAAAAGCTCGCTTTTGCAGACGTAGGCATCGGCGTGGACGGCATCGGCCGCATCGCGGTACTCTGCCTGATCGTGAATGCTGAGCATGATAACCCGTGGCGAGACGGTCAGGCGCTTGATTTGCCGGGTTGCCTCCAGTCCATTCATGTCGGGCATGGTGATGTCCATCAGCACGAGGTCGGGGCAGAGCTGGGGGATAAGCTGAATAGCCTGGCGGGCTGATTGGGCGCGACCCACTACCTCGACATTTGGCAGCCTGCTGACGTAGTTCTCGACACAATTCAGAATAGTCGTGTTATCGTCGACTAGAAGTATGCGAATGGGCGCCATGCGAATAGCAGCTTACTGAGCAATGGATACTTGAGCAATCGGGAAATTCCTGATATGCCAGGTATGCACAGGCAAGAAGGTGCGCGGGCGGGTACATGAATCTGGTTGATCCCGGCATGACTCTGGCTCAGCTTTCTGAAGACACTAGCCCGATCCGTATGGCGTAGCGCACCAGGCCGGGCACGTCATAAATGTTGAGGCGCTCCATGAGCTGCGCGCGATGTGTTTCAACTGTTTTTAAGCTGATATTGAGAATCCGCGCAATATCCTGCATGGTATGCCCTTCGGCGATCAATTGCAATGTCTCGCGCTGGCGGGGGGTGAGTTTGTCGAACGGATCGTCATCGTTCTGGGCGCTGGATTGTCCCTTGTTGACCCGGCGCATGTATTCGTCGATGACATGCTTTGAGATGGCCGGGCTTAGGTAGGTCTCGCCGCGAGCGACGGCTGTTACCGCAATTTCCAACTCGGCGGTGCCGGCGTCTTTGAGCAGATATCCGGATGCGCCGGCGCGCAACGCCTGCAACACATATTCCTCGTTGGCGTGCATAGACAGAATGATGACACGCACATGGGGTAAATCGCGCGCAATGCGGGTGGTGGCTTCCAGCCCGTTCATGCTCGACATGGCAATGTCCATGAATACGATGTCTGGATGGTGCATTTCTGCCAGCCGAAGCGCCTCGCGCCCGTCACTGGCCTCGGCAACAACCTCCACGCCGGACAGACTTTGGAGCAGCGCGCGAATGCCGGCGCGCACCAGTCTATGATCCTCGGCCAACAAAATCCGCACAGGTGCAACTGTCATGTTGACCCTTCGGTATATGGAAATGAGACGCGGATTTCAGTGCCGTGTCCGAGCGCCGACTCGATCTCTATGCGGCCACCGGCAAGAAAGACCCGTTCTTCCATGCTCAGAATGCCCAGGCTATTGCCTTCGATTGCCTGGCGTCGCGCAGCATCGACATCGAAACCAATCCCGTTGTCACGGATAGTCAGGTAAAGTTCGCTATTCTTGATGCCCAGGCGCACCGACACACGATCTGCATGCGCGTGTTTGACTGTGTTCATCAGCGCCGCCTGGGTGATTCGGAAACAGGTTGTCTCGATTTCTGGCGGCAGGCGTGCGTTGCCCAGTTGATTGGAGAATTCCGCCTCCAAGCCGGCCCGCTGGGCGGTGCGCCCGATGTACCAGCGCAGCGCCGGAATCAGCCCGAGGTCATCCAACATCGAGGGCCGCAGCTCCAGCGACAGATTGCGCACCTGTTGCAGCGCCCGTTCAACAATGGCGATACTGTCCTCTACGTGTGGCAAGGCGGTTTCGGATACTCGCTGCAGGGCTTGCAGATTGATTTTGGCCGCGGTCAGGTCTTGACCGATGTCATCGTGTAATTCGCGCGCGATGTGTCGGCGCTCATTCTCCTGCACCTCTAGCATGCGACGAGACAGTGACTGAAGCTGTTCGCGGCCGGCGCGCACCTGTGCCAGCAACCGCTCCCGTTCTTGTTCAGCGCGCTTGCGTTCTGTGATGTCGTGGATGATGACTGCCGCAAAATTGCCCGATCCGTTCTGTTCTTGTTGCCGTGCATGTTTAAGCGGGTTGACTTGCACATGCAGGTAGCGCATGGCGCGCAGGTCATCGATTTCCGCATCGGTGACCTGGCCCATCGCCGCTTTGTCCCAGGCAGCGCACCAGAATTTCTTAAATGCACAGTCAGCGTCGTGGCAGTCTGGATGTATCAGTTCGTGCAGCTCTTGCCCTTTAGCATCCTGCACGCGCCCATACCCCCAGCGTTCCACTGCGCGATTAGCGCGCAAGACATGGCCGCCTTCATCCAGCAGACACACGACTTGTGGCAATGCGTCTACAGTCGTCTCCCATTCGAGTTTGGCTTGTCGAATTTGCGCCGGCAGTTGTTCGAGATTCTCACTTGTGTGTGCGCTCATCACATGGGCTTGCTCCGGCGCCCTATCTGGCTAGCATCTGCGCTCCTGCACTCGGTTTGTCACAGCCGAGTATAACCGCAACGTGCGGCTATCTGGCGTGTCGTGATTGAATCACGCGCTTACGCCCGTGGGGCGTATGCTGAAACTATCAAGACACTGCCAAGACACTGCCTGCTCGGAGCAGCCGTGTGGCCGACCGCTGATCAGTGCGAGAGAATTTGCGACAGGAAGAGCTTGGTGCGATCTTCTTTGGGATTGCCGAAGATCTGGTTGGGCGGGCCGCTTTCCACGATTTGCCCCTGATCGAAGAAGTACATGGTGTCGGCCACAGCGCGGGCGAAGCCCATCTCATGGGTCACCACCAGCATGGTCATGCCGCTTTCAGCCAGCTCAATCATCACGTCCAGCACCTCTTTGATCATCTCCGGATCAAGCGCGCTGGTCGGCTCGTCAAAGAGCATGATCTTCGGTTGCATGGCCAGGGCGCGCGCAATGGCCACGCGCTGTTGCTGGCCGCCGGAAAGTTGGCCGGGATACTTGCGCGCTTGATCGGGAATGCCGACGCGCTTGAGCAACTGCATGGCCACTTCTTCGGACTGTGCCCGTGACCACTTGCGCACCCAGATCGGCGCCAGCGTGATGTTTTCCAGCACCGTGAGGTGCGGGAAAAGGTTGAATTGCTGGAACACCATGCCGGTCTCCATGCGGATGCGCTCGATGTCGCGCACGTCGTGGGTGAGCGGAATGCCGTCTACGATGATCTCGCCGCGCTGGTGCTCCTCCAGCCGATTGATGGTGCGGATGAAGGTGGACTTGCCGGAGCCGGACGGCCCAAAGATTACCACCACTTCGCCCTTGCGCACCTGCATGGTGATGCCGCGCAGGGCGTGGTAGTGGCCATACCATTTGTGTACGTCACGGCAAATGATCATCGGTGAGTGGGTGTTCTCCTGTTCGGTCATGGCTTCCTCATGCGTCATACAAGGCCCGACATCGCGCCGCTTATCGCGCTGCGCTGAGCCGTGCCTCTACCCGTTGGCTGAATGCCGACATCAGATAACAGAATATGCCGTACACCAAGGCGACGAACACATAGACCTCTGCCTGTAGGCCCAGAAAATCGGGCTGGGCCAGCACGGTCTTGGCGATGCCCATCAAGTCAAGCAGGCCGACGATGACGACCAGCGAAGTATCTTTGAACAGCGCGATGAACTGGCCTACCAAGATGGGGATGACCGCCTTGAGCGCCTGCGGCAGGACGATGAGCAGCATCATCTTCCAGGTGTTCAGGCCGAGCGCGCGCGCCGCTTCGTATTGTCCGCGCGGGATAGCTTGCAAGCCGCCGCGCACGTTCTCGGCCAAGTAGGCCGCGCTGAACAGCACAATGCCGGCCATCGCCCGCACTACGCGGTCAATGGTCACGCCGGGCAAGAAGAGGGGCAACATGAGCTGGGCCATGAACAACACCGTGACGAGCGGCACGCCACGGATCAGCTCGATGTACATCACGCACAGTCCCCGCGCGACCGGCAAGCCGTACTGCCGCCCCAGCGCCAGCAACACCCCCAACGGGAAGGAGAACACAATTCCTACCACCGTCAACAACAGGGTGAGCAACAACCCGCCCCACAGGTTGGTGGTCACCAACGGCAAAGCGCCGGCGGCATCACTCCAGCCACTGACCAGCACAATCACCAGCGGGAAGTATGCCACCCACCCGATCAGGGCGAGGCGCCGAAGCCGAGCGCCGCCCAGCCGGCCGATCACAAAACCGAGCACTCCCATCGCGCCGGTAATGCCCAACGCCAGCCGCGTCTCGTCCTCGGCGAGGATGGCCAGCGCAAAAGGCAGCGCGCCGGACGCCAGCGCCCCGGCGCGCCGCCCGCGCCCCCAAATGCTCCACGATAGTCCGATCAACAGCGACAGCAGCGCCACGCAGGCCCACACCCGCCACGTGGCTGCGACGGGGTATTGACCGACCAGGAACAGCCGCAGGTTGGTGGTGATGACCTCCCAACGTGCTTGTCCCAGCGTCCAGTCCAGCAGGCTGCGCAGGGCTAACGCGAGCAGCACGATGGAGATCACCGTGAGCAGGGCGTTGTACCATGTGCTGAACAGATTCTTGCGCAGCCACCCCAGCACGGTGTAGCGCTCGGTCGGCGGCGGCAGCACTTCGGCGTGCGCCGGCAAAGAAGCAGGTCTAGCGCTCATTTCATCGCTCCACGAGCCGCACGCGGCGGTTGTACCAATTCATCAACACTGACGTGAGTAAGCTGACCAATAGATACACGCCCATCACCACCGCGATCATCTCCACCGCGCGGCCGGTCTGGTTGATGATGGTGCCCGACACGGCAAAGAGATCGGGATAGCCGATGGCCACTGCCAGCGAGGAGTTCTTGGTGAGGTTGAGGTACTGGCTGGTGAGCGGTGGGATGATGACCCGCAGGGCCTGGGGAAACACCACCAGGTGCAGCGTGCGTCGCCCGTTCAGCCCCAGCGCGCGCGCTGCTTCCACCTGTCCTTTGGGCACGGACTGGATGCCGGCGCGCACCACTTCGCCGATGAACGCTGCGGTGTAAATCACCAGCCCCAGCAACAACGCCATGAACTCCGGCGTCAACACACGCCCTCCGCGAAAGTTAAACGCGGCAATTTCCGGCATGCTGAGGGTCAGCGGCGGCTGGGGCAGGATCCACCATCCGGCCAGCGCCACCGCCAGGCCGGCCAGCAGGGTCGGCAGCATGATCGGCTTCGGCCGGCTGCTGCGCTCCTGCCACGCGCGCAACCCAACCGCGGCGAGGACGGCCACGCCCACCGCAGCCACCAGCACATACTGATACGCCGGCCAACTCGCTGTCGGCTCGGCCCAGGGCATGGCCACGCCGCGGTTGCTCAGGTAGATCGGCCCGAATGCGATAGCTTGGCGCGCGCGCGGCAACTTGAGGAAGAAGGCGGTGTAGATGAAAACCAGCAGCACTAGCAACGGCACGTTGCGCATCAGCTCGATGAACAACCATGCCAGCCGATTGACCAGCCAGTTGCCCGATAAGCGGGCGATGCCCACCAGAATCCCAAGTGCAGTCGCCAGGACGATGCCCAAGATGCTGACCAGCAGCGTGTTGAGCAGGCCGACCAGCAGCGCGCGGGCAAACGTGTCGCTGTTGGTGTAGCCGATCAGCGACTCGCCGATGTCGAAGCCGGCAGCGTTGTCCAGAAAACCAAAGCCTAGTGTGATGCCTTGCCGCTGCAACGAGGCGGCCATGTTTTGCCCGAGCACTAACAGCAGGCCGGCGACCAAGGCCAAGACCAACAACTGAGCGACAACTTGGATGAAGCGGTCATCCCGCCAGAATGCGCGCCGGTTGGGCATCGGTGCATCTGGCGGCACAGGGACATTCGCCATAGTTCCTCACTCTGCGCAGCAATTCGGCTCAGCGGGGAGACATTGTGATAAACCCGAAGGGTTTTGGCAAACCCTTCGGGTTTATTGCACGTGCTGGCTTGTCTGGTGCGATCTATCGGAACGGCGGGGCGTAGAGCAGGCCCCCCTGCGTGTACAGGTTGTTGATGCCGCGCGGGATGGCCGTCTTGGTGTTTGGGCCGAGGTTGCGGTCGTAGATTTCGCCGTAGTTGCCCACCGCCTTGATCAGGTTGACCGCCCAATCCTTGCTGAGGCCGAGCTTGGCGCCCAGGTCTACCTTCTCGTCAGCGCCCAGCAGACGCCGCGCTTCTGGGCGCGTGTCGTTGGCAACGGCGTTATCTACGTTCTCGGAGCTGATGCCAAACTCCTCGGCTGCAAAGGTGGCAAACACTGTCCACTGCACGATGTCGAACCACTGATCGTCGCCATGGCGCACCATCGGGCCAAGCGGCTCCTTGGAGAGGGTCACGTCCAAGATCACATGGTCGTCGGGGTTGGGCAAGACCGAGCGGCGCGACACCAGGCCGGACTTGTCGGTAGTCACGGCGTCGCATCGTCCCTCGGCATACGCGCCAAACGTGCCGTTGGCATCCTCAAACACCGCTGGCGTGTATTGCACGTTGCGGGCGGCCATTTGGTCGGCCAGGTTCAGCTCGGTGGTAGTGCCCTTTTGCACGCAGATGGTCGCGCCGTTCAGGTCCTCCAGCTTGGTGATGCCCGCATCCTTGGGCACCATGATGCCCTGGCCATCATAGAAGGTGGTGGCGACGAAGTTGGCGCCGTTGTCGGTATCGCGCGTGAGTGTCCAGGTGGTGTTGCGGATGAGCACGTCAATCTCGCCGCTCTGCAGTGCTGCGAAGCGTTGTTCGGCGGTCAAGGGGCGATACTCGACCTTATTCACGTCGTTGAAGATAGCCGCCGCCAACGCCTTGCAGAAATCAATATCGAAGCCGCTGAAGGCGCCAGCAGAGTCCACAAAGCCGAAGCCCGGCACCTGATTATTGACGCCGCAGATCAGCTTGCCGCGCGCCTTGATGGCCTTGAGCGTCTCGCCAAAGCCGCTCGGCGCAGCGGGCGCGGCCGGCGCGGGAGTTGGGGCTGCCGATCCAGCGGCCGGCGCGGCCGTCACCTCGACGATGCGCGTGACCTCGACCTCACGCGTCACCTCGCGGGTGACTTCCACGGGCGCGGCAGGTGCTGCTGCGGGCGCTTGCGCGCATGCCGCCAGCAGTACAGGAATCGTAACGAGAACGATGAATCGTTTGTTGATCGTGCTGTTCATTGATTTGTCTCCTTCATCCATTGTGTTGCATGATCTCTCGTTTTTTTCTCTCCGATTGACGCTTGAAACTGGCAACGTCTTCGCATTATACCTGCCCAGGCACCATATGTGTCATGCACGGGTGGTCGCAAGTTAAACTTTAGGGTTACAATCCCTCACACTTTCGCGCAGCCGGCCCGACTGCCGGAGCGCCAGCATGATACTATTCGCGCTGTTTCATCCTGTTGTCTGTCTGCCGGGTTGCCGGCCCAGGATCGTTTCACACTCGCGCTTGCCCACACCCGATGTCTATCACGATTACCGAGATCGACACCACTGACCGCGCGCAGGTCAGGCAATTCCTTGCCCTGCCCTTTCGACTTTACCGCAATGTGCCACAGTGGGTTCCGCCGCTGGCGATGGATGCTCGCCGGCCGCTTGACCGGCACAAGCATCCCTTCTATCGCCACTCGGATGCAGCGTTTTTCCTGGCCCGGCGCAATGGTGTTGCAGTGGGCCGGCTGGCCGTGATTGACAACCGCCACTACAACGCCTTCAACCACGAGTGCACAGCTTTCTTCAACCTGTTCGAGTGCGAAGATGATGTGCAGGCGTCGCGCGCACTGTTCGACGCAGCTTTTGCCTGGGCGGCGACGCGCGGGCTAAACAAGATCATCGGGCCGAAAGGCTTCACTACCTTGGACGGCATCGGCCTGCTGGTCAAGGGCTTCGAGCATCGCCCGGCCTTCGGCATTGCCTACAATCTGCCCTACTATCCTGCGCTGATTGAAGCCAGCGGTTTTGCTGTACAGGGGGAACTGGTCTCCGGCTATCTCAGCCCGCGCACCCCATGGCCGGAAAAGATTGATCAGATTGCTGCGCTGGTCAAGCAGAAGCGAGGATTTGAGGTGGCGCGCTTTACCACGCGCCGCGAGCTGATGGCGTTTGCGCCGCGCCTGCGCGAGCTATACAACGCGGCGCTGCCGGGCACCACCGGCAACACGCCACTGACTGACGACGAGGTTGCCATGATGGCCAACCAGCTGAAGTGGTTTGCCGATCCACGCCTGATCAAGATCGTGACCAGGCGGGATGAGCTGGTCGGCTTTCTGTTCGCCTACCCGGATGTGAGCGCGGCGTTGCAACGCACGCGGGGCCGGCTGCTGCCGTTTGGCTGGCTGCACCTGCTGCGGGAACTCAAACGCACCCGGTGGGTCAACATCAATGGCGCAGCGATTGTCGAGAAGTATCGCGGTTTGGGAGGAACAGCCCTGCTGTTTAGTGAAATGCACAAGAGCATCGTGGAAGGTGGTTTCGAGCATGCCGACATCGTGCAAATTGGCGTGGAGAACGAGAGGATGCAGCGTGAAATGCGCGACCTGGGCATCGTTTTTTACAAGACGCACCGTGTCTACCAACGGGCTGTGTAGTGCGGCCAGGGCGAATCCTGGACAACTGTCGGCCATGACTGCTGTTGCTGTTAACGGGTAGCGTTGTTGGGTTATTGTCCCCACTGCTGTCGGAAGCGCGCGTTTGCGTTCCCGATGATGGCCGGCCCGTGACCGAAACAGGCCGCGTCGAAACTCAGCCGGCTCACACGCGCCAGGCTGAGCATGCCTTCGGCATAGTCCTCATACAGGATGCTTGGCCCCAGCCGGCCTATGTTGCTGGCGCTGTCGCCGGCGAACAGCACGCCGCCCTCATGTGGCCACAGGAATGCCACATGCCCCTGGCTGTGGCCGGGTGTGTAAATGACTTGCAAATCGCCGGCAAACGGCAACACCTGTCCATCTTGCAATTCGTGCTCAACGGTGGCAGCTTCAACACGGGTCGGAAACATGCCCAGGCCCGACAGGTGGAACAGCAGCCGGCGCAGGATGCCCGGCCCCGGCCTGGCAGGCCGCATGACCTCGCCGCGCTGTGTCAGCGCCGCATCGGCCGGGTGCATGTGCGCCGTCGCGCCGGTGGCTTCTTTCAATGCCTTCAGGCTGCCGGTGTGGTCGGCGTGCATGTGGGTGAGCAGAATGTGGCGGATGTCGGCAGGCGGCCGGCCAAGTTGATGCGCCGCTGCCAGAATGTGTTTGGCGCTGCCCGGCGTGCCGGTGTCAATCACGGTCAGATCGCCGGCGTCGATCACAAACACATTGACGATACCGACCGGGATGGCATACACGCCCGGCGCGATGGATGTCATGGTCATAGGCCTGACTCTTTCCCCTGACTCTTTGGCATCAACCTCTCGATCTTGGGAGCGATAGAGACTGCTGCTATTGTTTTTGCTGCTGCGCGACGCGGGGCGATCACTTTGTGCAGGTAGGTGAATACGCCGATGTTGCTGGACAACATGCCGCCCAGATCTCTGGGCAACCGGCCAGAGCAACGATAGCCGTGTCGGGCGTGTATCAGTATTGTTCGAGTCGTTCCATGTTGAGCACGAACACGGTGGCGCCGCCAATCTCCACTTCGGTTTCTTGGCCGGTCGTCATGGTTGTCTGGCCCAGCGGCATGGACAAATGAATCGGCACAGGCATGAGTACTTTGCGACGCTGCGCCGTGCGTTTGAGAATGGATAGTGCGCGCGGTATGTATGCGTCTTCTACGCCGAGCAGCAGTGTCACGTTCTTCTGGCGCAGCCAACCGCCCTCGGTCGAGATGCGCGTCACACGCAGGCCGGCCTCCACTAATGCGTCGCTGATACCGGCGGCGTCTTCTGCTTGCACAATGACCATGACGAGCTTCATGTTAAGCCTCTCCTGAACAAATTGAGCGTGTCTTGGCGCTGTATAGTGCGCCCCAGCGTTCATGGCTTGCCCCCAGGCGCCTGGAACGCCGGCAGGAACGTGCGGTTGGTGAAAACTTCGTACACGTAGGTGAACGCCAGCCGGCGGCCATTGCTGTATCCGCCGATGGCGTAAAACTCGGTGGGTTGTGCCGCAACGGCGACACCGCGCCAGTCGCCGATCAATGGCGTCTCGATGGATGTCCAACGGTTGTTTTGTGGATCGTAGCGTTCGTTGAACCCGACAAAGCCGGCCCACCCGCCGCCCACTGCGTACACGCTATTGCCGACACGCGCAACGCCTGGCGCGCCCCGTGCGATTTGCATAGGGGCGCAAGTATCCCAGGCATCGCGCGCCGGCCAGTACACCTCGCAGGTGGCGAACTCGCGGCCTTCGTCGTACCCGCCGATGACGTAGATCCTGTCGTCGAACGCGACGGCCCCGCTGAGGCTGCGCGGCGTGGGCATTGGCGCGATGGGGCGCCATGTGTCGCCGGCGATATCGTATGCGAAGCTATCGACGGTGCCAGGATTGCTTGACTTATCTCCGAACACATACAGTTTGCCGTTGAGAGCGGCCATGCTGTGGCCGGTCATCGGGATGGGCAATGGTTTCAGGGATCGCCACACATTGGCGGCGGTATCGAACACTTCCAGTTTGTTTGTTGCGATGCCCTTGGCGGTTGTGCCGCCGGCCACATAGATCAACTGACCCACCGCGGCTGCCGCGCTGTTCCAGGCCGGGGTGGGTTTGGGCGCATCTAGTGGCGTCCAGGTGTTATTGCGGGGGTCGAACACCAGCACATCGCCCGATGCAGTTTGATTGGTCTCGCCGCCGATTAGATACACCAGGCCGCCCACGGAAGCGGCTGCGCTGCGCGCGCGCGCAGCCGGCAGCGCGTCGCGCAGGTGCCAGCGGGTAGCTTCGCCCGGGGCCAGCAAGTCACCGGTGAACGTGTTGGCGTCGATCAGATCGGTGCCGTCGTCGCCAGGGCCGCCGGCGTTGCGTCCCAGCGCCGGCAGCGATGCAAGGCTGCCCAGCACGATAAACAGCACCGTGGCGACAACCAGCACGCGCCGCCACATTGGCAGAGCCGGCAATGGCTGAGGATTTGGCGCAACCGGCACCGGAACCGTTGCGCGCCCAACGGCCTGCACGCTTTGTGCAGTAGCCGGCGCTGCAGCGGCCGGCGCCTCGGCGGGGGGGGCTGCGGGTTGTGCAGGCTGGCTCTGTGCCGCCAAGTCGGTAATCTCGACCGCTGTTGTGGTTGGCGCGCTCTGAGAAGCCGCATCGCCCGGCTTTGCCTGCGTCGGCCCAGTGGCCGGCTCACCCGCCGGTTCGCCCGCCGGCGCATTTGCCGCCAGCTCACCCGCCGGCACAACCCAACCGTTGCGCACGGCGATCATGGTCACTTCTACGCGCGATTGCGCTTGGAGCTTGGTGAAGATATTGCGCAGATGCACCTTCACCGTATTGGGGCTGAGGTAAAGCTGCGCTGCGATCTCCTTGTTGCCCGCGCCAGTCGATAGCAGCCGAACGACTTCAAGCTCGCGTTCGGTCAGGGGTTCACCCGCTTCTGCCATGCGAGGCATTATATCGAGCGCGCATATCGATCGCGCTCTACAAGTTGTCGCAAGCCTCTTCTTGTGGCCGGTTGTCTATTACGCAGGTAAAAGAAGTTGGCGAGACTTCAATGCGCACGTCGGGGCGCAATGCGACGACGCCGTTACACGCATCGCTGTTCAGCACGTCGCGCGCCTCGTCGATGGCTGCCAGCTTGAGATTGGTGAGATTGCCACGCAGGTTGTGAATGGCGCGCCGCAGGGTGGTGCGTTGCAGGCCCGCCGGCAGCTTTTGCCATGCCCGGCGGTCGAACGTTAATCGATTGTTGCCGGGCAGGTTCATGTTGCGCATGAGCACTTCTGCAAGCGCCTGTTGGGCGGCGTAGTCGATCACCTCGGCGTCGGTGGCGGCGGTGTCGGCCAGGCGCGCCAGCACAGCGCGAATGCCGGGGTTGTATTGTTCCAGCAGGGGCAGTAACTCGCGCCGGATGCGATTGCGCAGATAGTCTGCGCGGTTATTGCTCTCGTCGAAGCGCGGTTGAAGCTGTCGCGCGGTGCAGTATGCCAACACTTCGGCCCGCGTTACCTGCAGCAACGGGCGGATCAGATACAGCCCAGGTGCGAATGGGTGGCGACTGAGTGGCTGCATGCCGCGCAGGCCGGTGATGCCGGCGCCGCGAATCAGGCGCAATAGCACTGTCTCAGCCTGATCGTCGGCCTGATGGGCCACAGCAATCAAGGATGCGCCGAATGCCTGCGCAGTGCGCGCCAGGAAGTCGTAGCGGGCGCGCCGCGCGGCGACCTCGATCGAGGTGCGGGTCGCAGATGCGAGGCCGGCTACATCGGCCTGCTCATGGTAGAAGGGCGCCCCGCGCGCGCCGGCGAATGCGCGGGTGAACTCGGCGTCGGCGTGGCCGGCTTCGCCGCGCAAGCTGTGGTCCAGGTGGGCAATCGCCGGCGTCAAGCCCAGTGCGCCGGCCTGCACCAGAATGGCATCGGCCAGACACAGCGAATCTGGACCGCCCGAGACAGCTAGCACGATGGGGGCAGGATGGCGGTGAAAACAGGTCGGCGCTGCAGGATGGGTGCGGGCATCATGGAAGGCGCGTTGCACTCGCAGCCACACCCGCTGGCGGATGGCATCACTTGCGCCGGCCATGCTTGCTCATAGCGCTTGCATGTCGCCGGCCACGTACACCCTGACGGGCACGCCTTCGATCTCATCCGGGATGCCGTCTTCGGCGCTATCTGGGTTGGCATTCGGGTCAAGCGCCACTGCCTTCCGCACACCGATCATCAACACGGGGCAGCGCGCGGTCTCCTGGTCGGCTGTAGTAGGGCTGGGATGTGGTGCGGTGGATAACTCGGCCGATGAGCCGGCGGGTGGCGCGACCGGAGCCAGGCCGATCCCTACGCTGATGACATTGGCTTTGCGGAGTAGCGCAGCTTCATGCCGGGTCTTCACCTGGCGCACATAGTCGAGGTTCAACCTAATTCTGGCGGCAGATTGGCGTTCAATTCGAGCAGGCTGCTTCATACTCTCATGATACAGCAGAAGGGGCGCCGGGCGTCCAATTCGAAGCGCTGCCGGCTGATCTTGTGAAGCAAGCTTGCCGGCGGCGCTGGCGCGTGCGTTGTGAGAATCTTTTGTGTCGCAACGGCTATTTTGCCGGCATAGCGTGCGGAGCTTTCTGTTGTTTGCCCAACAAACTGCGTTCTTCCCAGGCTGCCAGCGTCGGTACGGCGATAAAGATAGATGAATATGTGCCGGCGATCAGACCGACGAGCAGTATTGCCACAAATTGACGAATGCTGCCTCCGCCAAACAGCAGCAAGGCCACTGTCACAAAGACGTTTGTCAGCGAGGTCACGATCGAGCGATGCACGGTTTGCACCAAACTGCGCGACACCACTTGATCGAACGATTCGCCGCGATAACGGGGCAGATTCTCGCGGATGCGGTCGAACACCACAATCGTGTCCTGAATGGAGAAGCCCACCACAGTGAGCATGGCAGTAAGGAAAAGCACATCGGCTTCCCAGCCCAGAATCGCGCTGAACAGCGCCATGGCCCCGCCGGTAACCAGGATGTCGTGGATGAGCGCAATAATGGCACACAGGCTGTAGCGGATCGGGTGGGGCATCTTGCGGAATGAATACCAGATGAAGAAGAGAATGGCCCCCACAGCAGCCAGCACAGCCAGCACAGCGGCGCTGGCCACTTCGCGTGCTACTTGTGGGCTGACAGAATCGACGCTCGATTGCGCGCGATCCAGCGGCCCGACGGTTTCGGTCACGCGGCTGAACAGGGCCTCGTTTTGCTCGCCGGCCAGGAAGGTGGTGCGCACCTGCCATAGATTGTCTTGCGGCTGGCCCAGCCGCGACACCGCCGGGTTATTCAATCCGAAAGCTGTGAATGCGCTGCGCAGCGCCTCTTCGGTTACCGGCTGGTTGAACTTCAGCACAAAGCGGCTGCCCTCGCGGAAATCGACACCCAGTCGCCACGGAGTGTTGGTTGGCAGCGTGATGACGTTGTAGAGCATGGCGACCAGGCCGGCCACGATCACAACCAGCGAGAAAGCAAAGTAGTAGCGGCGATTTTGGACGATTGTAAACAACATGGACTTCACCTGAAATCAGGGTTTGTGTGCCCGACCGCGCGCAGTCAAATGCCCAGCAGCACCTTGCGCTGTTCAAATGTTTCGCTTTGCTGGTAGAGCACCTCGCGCATGATGGTGCGCGTGACCACCATTGCAGAGAAAAGGCTAATCAGGATGCCCAACGACAACGTAATGGCAAAGCCTTTGACGGCGCTTGCACCGAATGTGTTGCCAAACAAGAACAGAATGGCGCAAACAATCAGCGTGCTCAAATTTGAGTCGCGGATCGACAACCAGGCGCGCTGATAGGCCGTTTCAACTGCGCCCCGAATTGTGCGCCCATTGCGCACTTCTTCCTTGAAGCGTTCGATGACCAGCACGTTGGCATCTACAGCTGATGCCACCGAAGATAGAAACCCAACAATCCCCGGCAGCGTTAATGTGACCGGCAGCAGGATGAAGATGGCCATCGAGCTTAGGCCGAAGAAGATCAGTCCGATCACGCTGATGGCCCCGATGACGCGGTAGTACAAGATCATGAAGATAATCAGGGCCAGCAAGCCGATCAGGCCGGCGATGAAGCTGCGGCGCACCGAATCCGCACCCAGCGTCGCACCCACATCGCGGATGCTCTCGATTTTCAGCGGCACCGGCAGCGACCCGTAGTTCAACAGGGTGGCGACCTGGCGCGCTTCGTCGATGGTGTAGTTGCCACGAATGCTGCCGCCCTCGGTCAATACATCCTGGATGATGGGGCACGACTGCACGATGCTGTCTAGCACGATGCACAACGGTTGCTGGACATGCCTGGACGTGAACTCACGGAAGGATGCCTGCGCTTGGGGCTTGACCTGGAACAACACGACGATCTGGCCGGTGCTGGCGTCGGGTCGGGCGTTGCTCTCGAGAATTTCGCCGGTGAAGGCGGTTTCGTACACAATCACGTTGGTGGGAATCTCGGTGGCGGTGATGGGCCGGCCAATTTGCGACGTGGCCGGGTAGAGCAGCCCCTGATAGAGTCCAAACGTGGTCGAGATGAGCTGGCCGGCCTGAGGCGGGTTGCGCGTGCCATTGACAAACTCGAGCTGGCCGGTCTTCTGGATCAGGTCAATGGCCAGTTGTGGGTCTGTAATGCCGGGTAGTTCGACCAAGATGCGGTCGCTGCCTTGAATTTGCACAGTGGCTTCGTTCACCCCCAGCCCGTTCACACGACTTTCGATAATCTGGCGCGCCGATTCCAGAGAGCCGGTGACCAATTCACTGCTTTGGATGGCCGGGGCCAGCAGCACTTGCAAGCCGCCTTGCAAGTCGAGGCCTTGTTTAATCTGCAAATCGCGCCCGCGTGGGTCTTGCCAAAAGATGAGATTCTTCAGGAATTCAGGTTTGGGGATGGGCGAAACGATGAATGCGGCGAACAGTCCGAGCGCGACGATGATAACTAACTTGATGAGGTTGCGTTCACGCATGCAAGGGTACCTTCGTTCATTGAACCGAGTTGCGCAGAATTCGCCCATGGCCTCCAGGCGCCAAACAGGTATGGCCAGGACAGCGCAAGCGCAGATTATACTACCCCGCCCCTGTATAATGTTGCCGTTTGGGCGCGGTTGCACGATCACGTGGTGCGCGCGTATGGAGATGATAGATGATGGCAGACGTAAGACAAGATGTAACGCATCAGGCAGGGTCTAACATTGTCGAACTGGAGAATCAGGTTCGTCAGGCGTTGCGCGAAGTGTACGACCCTGAATTGGGCATGAGTGTGATGGAGCTGGGTCTGATTCGCAAGTTTGACTGGCAGCCGGATAAAGTGGAAGTGACGATGATTCTGACGACGCCGTTTTGTCCCTATGGCCCGGCGCTGATCGAGCAGGTGCGCCAGAAAGTGCAGGAAGTTGCCCAGCGAACGGCTGTTGTGACGATGGGACTGGAAATGTGGGAGCCGTCGATGATGGAAGATCAGGCGGCGGCGAACTGGGGCTTGTATTACTGACACGATGCCGGGATGCATTCGTGCATCCCGGATCCCGGCGCGCTTTCTATGTGCGCTCTTGCGTGTCCTGTCTTCTCAGCGAGAGTGTGCTGGCCAGCACATTGCCCCCGGCACACACCAGCAATCCTACCCCTATGCTCAGCCCTGTACTCAGCAGACCAGACATTAGCAGTGGCCCAGCAAAGATTGCAAAGTTCGACACGCTGAGTTGGATGCTGACAAAACTCTCGTAGCGTTCAGGAGGGGCGTTCTCTACGACTAGCCCAAAGGCGGTGACCTGGAACAATCCGCTTGCCAGGCCGCCGATTACTCCGGCCACCCAGGTGGTGGGCAGGCTCTGCGCCAGCGCCAGCACGATCATTTGCGCGCCGATGCCGGCGCCGCCCAACGCAAACATGCGTTGGTTGCCGAACCGATGCACCAGGCGCGGCATGAGCGCACCCATTGCGGCCAAAGCCAGCCAGTACACGGTGATGTACCAGCCATAGGCTGTGTCGCTGGCGCCCAGTTCGCGCACCAACTTCAGCGGGATGAGTGGCGCGGAGGCGTTGAGCGCCAGTTGGGAGGCCAGTGTCACAATCAGGTAGCGCGCAGCCGGCCCATGTTTCAAGATATCGCCCAGATCTTTGGCTGCTGACTGCCGGGTAGGCGCTTTAGCCGGCGCCGGCAGTGGCTTCACTGCGCCAAAGATGAATATCTCGACAATCCCGGCGGCGATGACCACTCCACAGGCCACAAAATAGTTGAGCGGCATATTCAGGCGGTCGAGGATGACGGCCATGGCCGGCGTGCCAATGGCCATAGCCAGCCCCAGCACTGTCCAGCGCCCTCCCATCAGTACGGCGATGCGCTCGGCCGATGTGATTTTCGGCAGGAATGCAAAGAAGGTGACCTGCACGATGCCGAGGACAACATTGATTGCCAGCGCGGCAGCCACCAGCGCCTCGGCTTGTTGATCCGGCAAAAGCAACACCAATGGGATCAGCAGCAGCGACAGGCGCGACACAAAAACCGGCGCGATGAGTGTGCGCATCGCGTTTGGCGCGTGCTGCAGGTACCAGCGCGCCAGCACGCTGGCGGCCGTTAACACCAGCGCCGAGCCTGAGGTCAGCACCCCCAGCAACAGTGGCGAGGCGCCTAGCCGTGTGGCCAGCACCGGCACGTATTGCTGCTGGATGACCACAAACGGCATCACCCACATCGCCTGGATGATGAACAGCCGCTCGTTGTGGCGCATCTGCTTGACGAGCGCAGGCGCCGGGTTGTATGTGGGGACTGCCATGCTTCAGGGGAGCGACCTGGCGTGCTGCTCAGCGCACGTCGCCGAGCACGAATCGCTCGAAGGCTTCGGCAGTCCAGGGAAGGGCCGGCTTGAAGAAATGCTCGTAGATCACCTCGGCGTAGACGCGAATTTCGTATTGCGCCTCTTGGGCCATCCGCAGGTGCAAGAAGTGCATCAGGTTGTGAGCATCCACTTTAGCAACCCAGGTGTAATACACTGCGAAGCCGGGTAGAAAAACACGCGCTAGTTCGCGCGCAACGCCAGCCTCCAGAGCCTGTTTGTACAGAGCGTATCCACGCGCGTAGTGCTCGCCCAATGCGTCGAACAGCAGTTGACCCTCCGACTCGCTCAGTTGGCCCAGGCTGGCCTGCTTGTTTGAGGGCGACTGTTTGCGCCACACAGCCGGCACATAGAAATCGTCCTCCTCGAAGGCGACATAGCGGCCCGACTGGGCGTTGAAATTCCAGGTGCGATGCCGCACCCACTGCCACCAGGTGACTACCGGCGCCCGCACGCGAAACTTGAACTCCACCTGCTCGAAAGGGCTGGTGTGGCGATGCTCCATCAGGTAAAACAGCAGTTTCTTGTCTTTGTCTGTGCCTTTGCTCTCGCCCAGGAACGAGGTGCGCGCGGCGTTGACAATGGCCAGATCGTTGCCCATCAGGTCTTGCAATTCAATCCAGCCCTTATCCAGCACGTTTACCCGTTTCCCGATCAGGCCGGCCCCGGGCGTGGGCATGTCATGAGTCATTGGTGTTGCTGCTCCTTCAAGAGGTGGGGTGTATTGTAGTCGATCAAAGAGTAGTCGATGAAAGAAATCGGCTGTGGCCGCCGGCAGACTCTGCTATCATTTGCGCTTTAACATCAACCGGTGTTGTGCGTTCTGCCGGTTGCGCGTCAGGCCGGCAGGGCGGAGTGGATAGGAGGTTTGCAGTCATGTCTGACAGCGCCGCGTTGGAAGCGTTTGCCGCTGAAGTCAGCCGGCCAGATCGCGAAGTTGACCTGGCCCGGGCCGCGCTGGTGATGGGTGCTTTCGAGTACCCGCATCTTGTCGTCGAGCAGTATCTCAGCCGTCTCGACGAGCTAGCTGCCGCAGCCGAATCGGCTCTCTCGGCTGCTGATTTGCCTGCCTTGGCGCTTGCTCAATATCTGTTCAAACGCGCTGGGTTCACCGGCAATCAAGATGACTATCTCGATCCGCGCAATAGCTTTTTGAACCAGGTGCTCGACCGTCGGCTTGGGATTCCGATTACCCTGTCGCTGGTATATCTCGAAGTGGCCCGGCGTGTGGGGATCGATGCCGAAGGGGTGGGACTGCCCGGCCATTTCATCGTGCGTTCGCGTGTCCGCCCCGCTGACGCCCTGCCCGATCACGCGACCGAGGCTGCTGACACAGACGAAGTGATCTACCTCGATCCGTTTCATGGCGGGGCTTTGATGGAGGAAGAGGATTGCGCCGAGCGGGTGCGTGCCATCACCGGCGGCAAGCTGCCGTTCGACCCGGCTTTTCTGTCTCCTGTCGGCGCGCGCTATATCCTCAACCGTATGCTGAACAATCTTAAGAATGCCTATGCCGGCCGGCACGATCTTGAACGCGCCCTGCGCGTGGTCGAGCGTTTGCTGGTGTTGAACCCCAGCGATGCAGAGGAGACGCGCAACTTGGGGTTGCTTCACGCCGGCTTGGGGCACACCCGGCAGGCATTAGCAGCTTTGACGCGCTACCTGGAATTGCGCCCTGCCGCCTCTGACGCGGCGACCATTCGCAGCTACATTGTGGCCCTGAGCGGCCGGCTGGCGCGCTGGAATTAGCCGGCCTCTTGTTGTTCGCTTACCTGTGGTCACACATCATCGCGCACGGCGCGCGTGGCCAGCCAGATCAGAATGGCGCTTGCAGTCAGATAGCACACGGTCAGGATCACAAACGGTGCCGGCAGGACAATTGGCGTGGGTGATGCGGCAAACGGCCCGATTGTCAGGGTGAGCAAGTGGCCACTGTTTGCAAAGTTCAACTCTGATGTGACCAGCGCCCCAACCGGACTGAGGCTGATGAGCGCGACGAACAAGGCGGTTAATGCCGGCACTGCGCCAGAAGCGCCGGCCCGTCCTGTCAGCTCGGTCAGCGCGGGCAACCCCAGCACGGTCAGCACTGCCAGGCCGACGACGATGCCCACAACAATCGCATAAGTGATGACGGTCGCACTGAGTGTGTCGTGCGCGCGGCTTGACACAAACACGCCCAGGGTTGTGAAGAGCGCCGCCGATGCCAGAATGACGCACAGCGCGACTGCGAATTGGGCCGGCTCTACGCCGCCCAGAATAAATGCCAGGCTGAACAGCGGCGTGGTGGCCAGCCCCAGCAGCAGCACGTAGCCCAGGACAGGGATCAGCTTGCCCCATACAATCTGGCCTGGGCTGAGCAGGGTGACTTTCAGCAGACCGAACGTATGCCGTTCCCGTTCGCTGCTGATGGCGCCCACGGTGAACGCGGGCGCCACAAAACTGACCAGGACGATTTGCAGCCCGACCATCACGTAGAACAAAGCCGATCCTACCTGGCTGGAGTTGCTTACGCCCGAAGCAGGGTTGGCCAAGGACACGCCCGTGTACAACAAGATCGTGATGCCGCTGATGATGCCCATATACACGGTCAGCACGGCATAAGCGCGCGTCCCACGCATGTAGCCGCGCAATTCCTTCACCATCAACGGATTGATCCCCAGGATTGGCTTTGCCATGCGCGCTGCGATTCTATCACTTGGCGTTCATGTGGTCTGGCTCATTCAGGCCGGTCAGGATCTGTTCCAGCGAATCGGTTTGTTCGCTGAATGACACCACCTGCACGCCGGCACGCATCAGATGACGCAACAACTCTGTGGCGTCTCTGTAATCGCCTGCAAACACGATGTGCATTTCTTTCAGTGCATGCAGCGCAGCTACAACTGCCTCGTCTTCAGGATTCCCAATTCCCGCCGGGGTGTTGTCTGCATCACCCTTGCCCGCGCTGTGTGACGCGGCCAGGCGCACGTCTACAACGCCCTGGCCGGTGCGCGCGTGGTTGATTGCCATATCAGCGTCGCCGAAGAACTTGACGCCGATGATGCGATGGGGGTGCAGGCGAGCGCGGATGAGCGCACTCTCGCCGGCGGCGAGCATGTGGCCGCTCTCCATGATGCCGATATGTGTGCACAGGTCTTCCAGCTCGGCCAGGCTGCGCGAAGTGACCACGATCGTCTTGTTCATGCTGCGCAACTCTTTGAGCAACTCGCGCAGTTCGACTCGCGCGCGAGGATCCAGGCCGGCGGCGGCGTCGTCGAGCAACAAGACCTGTGGATCATGCACCAGCGCGCGGGCCAGCGCAAGTCGTTGGCGCATGCCGCGCGACAATTTGTCCACAGACTCATTGGCGCGATGCGACAAATCGACTAAGGCCAGCAAGTCGTTGGTCAGCGCAGTGCGATCGTTGGCCGGCACGCCATAGCATGCGGCGAAAAAGGCCATGTATTCGCCGACTGTCATATCTGGGTACACGCCGCTGACATCCGGCAAGTAGCCAACCAGCCGACGAACGTACACAGTGCGACGGCGGATGGATGCCCCGCCCACCAGCGCGTCCCCACGGCTAGGCGGCAGTAACGTGGCCAGCATGCGCATCAGTGTAGTTTTGCCGGCCCCGCGTGGGCCAACAATGCCGAAGATCGAGCCGGCCTCGATCTGGATCGACAGCCGATCTACTGCCGTCGTCTTCCCAAAAACTCTGGTCAGCTCCCTGGTCTCGATCATGTTTGTGAGGATCAGCCGGCCTGTTGAAAGGCCCGCACCACCTGCCGCAGGCCATCTTCCAGCGATGTGCGTGGCTGATAGTTCAGGCGTTCCTGTGCGCGTGACAGGTCGGCGCTCATGCGCGACACCCCCCCGCTTTCGGCGGTGACATGCAGCGCAGTCAGCGACTTGCCCAGCACGCGGCCCACGGTTTCTACGACTGTATTGATACTGGTGCCGATGCCGCTGCCGACGTTGATGGTTAGCCGGTTGACGTTGGGAGCGCCGGCGGCGCTGACCAGCGCGCTCACCACATCGTCCACATAGACGAAGTCGCGAGTTTGCTTGCCGCTGCCGTGTACGATGATCGAGCCGCCGCTGAGCGCCTGGCGCACGATAGCCGGGATCACCGGCGGATGCGAGGCGCGAAATGGTTGGCCCGGCCCATAAGCGTTGAAGATGCGCAGGGCGACTGTCTCCATGCCCCACAGGGCGCCGATTGTGTGCACGTAGTATTCGGCAGCCAGCTTGCTCACCGCGTAGGGTGAAGCCGGGCTGGGGATGCATGTTTCGCGCACGGGTTGCTCGGCCTGCTCGCCGTACACAGCCCCCGACGACGCGAGAACGACCCGCCGCACGCCGGCGTCGCGCATGGCCTGCATCAACGCCACCGTGCCGCCTACATTTGTGTCGTTGTAGTCTTTGGGGTACAGCACCGACTCGGGCACCGATACGCGGGCCGCCAGGTGATACACGCAGTCCACCCCTTGCAACACCGACCACAGCTTGGGCACGTCGGCCACATCGCCGCGCGTGAAATGTACTGCCGGATCGAGGTGACCAGGGTCCCCGCTGCTCAGGTTATCTATCACGCGCACGACTGCCCCGGCGCGAACGAGTGTGTTGGCCAGGGCAGTGCCCAGAAAACCGGCGCCACCGGTGATGAGTACTTTCATGAGAATAGTTAGTGGCTAGATGACAGATTGCAGATTGCAGATTGCAGATAGCGAGATCGAACGCACAACATGAAGTTGGGATCGTGATCGAGCGTGTGGAGTCAGCCGGGCGGCCAGGTCATGTGCCGGCCTCCCAGCAGGTGTAGGTGCAAGTGATAGACCGATTGACCGCCCTGGCTGTTACAGTTGATCACGATGCGATAACCCTGCTCGGCAATGCCCATCTCGGCAGCGATGCGCTGAGCTGTCAGCAACAGCTTGCCCAGCAATGCCTGGTCATCTGGGCCGGCGTCATTCAGCGTGCGCAGCGTTTTGTTTGGCACGATCAGAATGTGTGTGGGCGCAGCGGGGCTGATGTCGTGAAAGGCGGTGACTTCGTCATCTCGATACACGATCCGCGCCGGCGCCTCGCCGCGCACAATTCGGGTGAATATGGTTTCGGTTGGCATCGGAAGGTCTAATAGTGAGTGCTGAGTGCTGAGTGACGAGTGGTGAGTGGTAAGTGCTGAGTGACGAGTGGTGACGACTGACTACTGTCCGCTGACCGCCGTCACCGACACGTTGTCGAAAGCCACGTCGGTGCCGGGGGCGTCGATCAATGTCAGCGCAAACAGCCCGATATCGCCGGATGCGAATGAGGTGTCCTGACGCTGTGCGATCTGCTGGTCATTGACCATGAAGACGAATTGATCGCCTTTCATGATGACGCGAATGCGGTTGATCGCACTGCCGGTTTGAATGGCCGGATGGGCGGCCCAATCGCCCCAGTTTTCCCATGCGCCATCTTTCACGATGCCGGCCCGCCAGTAGCCGTCCGACGAGATCTCGAAATGATAGAAGTTCTTGCGGTCTTGGAAGCGGAAGATCACGCCAAAGCCGTTGTCGGTGGGGCCGCTAGTGGCCTGCGCGTCAACTTGAAAATCGCCATCGGCAAATTGCCGGCCGGCCACGCTCCACTGGGTGAGATTTTCCTGCTGGATCGTGAAGCGCAACCTGCCATTGTCATACTTTACTTCGGCTGACACGTCCGAAAGCGTTTGCCAGCCGGATTGCGGATTGCTGAAGTCATCGGCATAGGGGAGCGGTGACATGGGGGGTGCAGCCTGACCGCATGCTGTAAGAAACAGCATGGCGATTACTGCCAGCGTCGGCGCCCCTAGCCGGGCCGGATTTTGCTTGTGCATGCTGCGATTGTAACTGTGTCCCACGCGCGATTCCCAACCGCTGTGCGCGGTCTTCTATAATCGGCGAGCATGGCTGTTGATCGTTGGGTTGTGTGGGCAGGTTGTTTGCTCGCTGCGGGGGCTATTCTAGTGCAGGGCGATGGGGCTGTGGGTGGCGCAAGCATGCGCACCACTCTTCTGCCTCAGGCCGGCGACATTGGGCTTGTCCCGGCCAACACAGCGACGCCTCGCCCACCTGCCACTGTCATAGCGCCGGCTGCGTTGCCGCCTACCGCGCCCCCGGCCTCCGGCGCACCCATTCCCACCTCGACCGCTTTGCCAATGTCAACGCCGGCCCCGTTGCCGGTTAACCCGCCTGCCGGGCGCCCCGCTCCCGATGTAGACGCGCCTCGGCGTGTGTTGACCGTGCCCATCTTGATGTATCACTACATCTCGGTACCGCCGCCCGATGCAGACAAGTATCGTGTTGATTTGTCTGTTTCGCCTGACATGTTCGACCAGCAGTTGGCTTATCTGGCCGAGAATGGATTTTCGACGGTCAGCTTGTACGCGCTGCTTGAACACCTTAGCATCGGCGCGCCACTGCCACCCCGGCCGGTGGTCTTGACTTTCGACGATGGCTACCGGGACAACTACGAGAATGCCTTTCCCCTACTGAAGAAATATGGTTTCATCGGCACGTTCTTCGTCGTCAGTGACTTTATCAACGCCGGTCGGCCCGAATACATGACGTGGGACATGGTGCGCGAGATGGCCGAGGCCGGCATGAGCATTGAATCGCATAGCCGCACGCACCCCGACCTGCGCGGTCGCTCGTTTCAGTTCCTGGTCTGGGAGATTCTGGGGCCGATTGAGGCAATCACCCATCATACCGGTCGACGCCCGCATTTCTTCTGTTACCCTGCCGGCAAATACGACCGCGACGTGATCGCCGTGCTAGAGTCGGTCGAGACCTGGGCCGCAGTGACCACCAATCCGGGCCGGCGGCAGACGCTCGACACTGCCATGACCTGGCCGCGCGTGCGTGTGCACGGGGGCGGCTCGCTGCGCGATTTTGCGCGCCTGGTGAACTGAAGTCTTGTAATCGATTGAGGCAAGCTTGCGGCCTGACCTAAACCTCTTCTCATCTCGGCGCGCTAAGCTCTCCTCGTGATTTTCAAGACCAGTCTTCGCTATTTGCTGCGCCGGCCTTTGCAGGCGGCATTGTGCATTTTGGGCGTGGCGCTGGGCGTGGCGGTGGTCGTCGCCATCGACTTGGCCAACGGCAGCGCCTCACGCGCTTTCATCCTCAGCACCGAGACGGTGACCGGGCGCGCCACCCATCAGGTGATCGGCGGGCCGGCCGGCCTCGATCAGGATGTTTATCGCCGCATCAAGGTCGAGTTGGGCATCGAGCAAGCTGCCCCCGTTGTCGAGGGCTACGCCACTGCGCTCGAACTCGATCAGCAGCCCCTGCGCATTTTGGGCGTGGATATCTTTGCCGAGCGGCCTTTCCGCAACTATCTCGGCGGCGATGATGTGATTGACCTGTCTATCCTCGGCGACCTGTTGACCGCGCCCGACGCCGTGTTGCTGGGCGGGACAATGGCCGAGCGATATGGGTTAAAAGCCGGCGACACCCTTTCGCTGCGGGTTGCCGATTGGCGCGGCGTGTATCGCATTGTCGGCATTTTGCGTCCGGCCGACAACGACAGCCGCGCTGCGCTCGATGGTCTGGCCTTGATGGATATCAGCGCTGCGCAGGAACTGTTCGGCAAAGTCGGGCGGCTTTCGCACATCGACCTGATCGCCGATGAACGCGCTCCAGCAGGAGCGGCGCTGCTGGAACGGGTGCGCGGCGTGTTGCCGCCGGGCGCGCAGATTGTCAAGCCGGCTGCGCGCAGCCAAAGTGTGGAAAGCCTGACCGAGGCGTTCCAGCTCAACCTGACCGCGCTCAGCCTGCTTGCGCTGGTGGTGGGCATGTTTCTGATTTACAACACCATCACGTTTTCGATTGTCCAGCGCCGGCCCATTATCGGCACCTTGCGCTGTCTGGGCGTCACCCGCCGCGAGGTGTTCGGCCTGGTGCTGGCCGAGTCTGCCCTGCTTGGCGCGATTGGCGCTTCGATTGGGCTTGTCCTGGGTGTGCTGCTGGGGCGGGGGGCGGTCGGCCTGGTAACCCAGACCATCAACGACCTCTACTACGTGGTGACGGTGCGCTCGGTGGCGCTTGACCCGCTGATTCTGGCGAAAGGATTTGTCCTCGGTGTGGGCGCGGCGTTGCTGGCGGCGCTGGCCCCGGCCTACGAGGCGACCAGCATCGAGCCGGTGGGCGTCATGAAGCGGTCGAATATCGAGCAGCGTGTGCGCCGGTTGTTGCCTTTTGTCACGGCCGGCGGTTTGTTGCTTGCGCTGATCGGTGCAGCCATGTTGTTGCTCACCAAGTCGCTTGTGGTCAACCTGGCCGGCATTTTCGGGGTAGTGGTGGGCATCGCCTTGATGTCGCCGGCCCTAACCATCGCGCTCATGGTCGTGTTACCAGGCCCGCTGGGCCGCCTGTTTGGCGTGATCGGCAGGATGGCTCCGCGCGCCGTCTCCAACGCCATCTCGCGCACGGCCATTGCCATTGCCTCGCTGATGATTGCCGTTTCGGTCATCATCGGTTTGCAAAGCATGATCGGCAGCTTCCGTGTCACAGTCGAAACATGGCTGGATGCGTCGCTGATTGCCGATGTGTATGTGTCGCCGCCTTCGAATGGCAGCGGGGCGTTCAACGCGACCAGCACGATTGATCCCGGTCTGGCCGCCAAGTTTGCTGCTGTGCCGGGCGTCGCCGAGGTGGTCACTCTGCGGCGCGTGCCCGCCGAATTTGTGCCGGGCGCGCAGGCCGGCGCAACCGATCAGGCAAGCTGGCGCTCTGCGTCATTGCTGGCGATCGATTCCTCCCTGGAACGCCAGGCCGCCATCTTTGTCTGGGCCTTGCGTGATCCGTCTCGCTTGTGGGTAGAGATGCAGGGCCGGGATGAAGTGCAGGTGTCGGAGCCGTTTGCCAATCGGCACGGCATCACGCCGGATGGCCCGAACAGCTTCATCACGTTGCGCACCGACGCAGGGCCGCGCACCTTTCGGGTGGTGGGTGTGTACTACGACTACGGCTCGGATCAAGGGGTGATTCTGATGCGCCGCGATCTGTACGATCGCTATTGGCGTGATGGCGGCATCTCATCGTTGGCGCTGCATCTGGCCCCGCCGGCCCAGCCTCAGGTGGCCGACTTTGTGCGCGACTTGCGGACGCGCTTTGCCGGGCGCGAGCTGGTCATTTCTGCCAACCGCGAGTTGCGCGCCAATGCCCTTGAAGTTTTCGACCGCACATTTGCCATCACCAGTGCGCTGAACCTGCTGGCGACGCTGGTGGCTTTTATCGGCGTGCTCAGCGCGCTGATGGCATTGCAGATCGAGCGCACGCGCGAGCTGGGTGTGCTGCGCGCCAATGGCATGACCCTGCGCCAGATGTGGCGCATGACGCTGCTGGAAACAGGGCTGATGGGCGGCACAGCCGGCCTGTTGTCTTTCCCCACCGGCTTCCTGCTCGCTCTCATCCTGGTCTACATCATCAATCTGCGCTCATTCGGCTGGACCATCCGCCTCGAGCTGGAGTGGACAACCTTTGCGCAGGCGATGTTGGTGGCGCTGGCTTCGGCGTTGTTGGCGGCCATTTACCCCATGCTGCGTATGCGGCGTATCGAAATTGCCGCAGCCGTGCGGCAGGAGTGAGTGCGTGGAGTGCGCGCGTGCAGTTCACGTGTGCAGCGCGTGTTGTTTCGTCTTTATTTGGCCGACGCGATCTCGCCTGCTAAAGCAAGCGTGGTGTGTGAGATGCACGCCCAAACGCCAGCGCCCAGATTTTCTGATCGCTGCGTGTGAGCGCCAAGTGCGACACCTCTTGGGGGTGGACCCAGCGCACGGCGATGTAGCCGTTGCCGCACTGGGGCGCCGGGCTTGTCTGCGTCAGCCGAACGCGCGCCACCCAGCGCGTCAGCCGGAAATGGGTGAAGGTGTGTCGCACAACCCCGATGAGATCATCCGGCGTGACGTCAATCGAGATGCCCGCGCGCTCCTGGACGAGTTGTGCCAGCCGGCGCGCGTAGTCAACCTTATCTGCGCCATCTGTGCGTTGCAGCTCGCCGCCGGGAAATTCCCACAGACCGCCCAGCAGTCCATGCGGCGCGCGTTGCGCCATGAGCATGCGCCCATTGGCATCTTCGATAATGGCGCTGACGGCGAATCGATGAGGCAATGGTGGGCGGGCTGTACGGGCGGGGTAGGCTTCTGGCCGGCCGGCGGCAAATGCGCGGCATGTGGCGCGGATTGGGCAGCGCGGGCATTCGGGCGCGCGTGGGGTGCAGATTGTTGCACCCAGTTCCATCAGTGCCTCGTTGAACGGGCCGGCGCGCCCTGCCGGCAACAGCGATTCGCTCAGTTGCCACAGCCGTTTTACTGCGTTCGGCGACTGTGCGTCTGTCAGCGCGTACAGGCGTGATAGCACGCGCCGCACGTTGCCGTCCAGCGCCGGCGCATCACGCCCAAAGGCCAGACTGGCGATTGCGCCGGCGGTGTAGCGACCCACGCCGGGCAGCTTTTGCAGGCCCTCGACTGTGTCTGGAATGCGGCCCTCGTAATCGCGCATGACTATCTGCGCGGCCCGATGGAAGTTGCGCGCGCGCGCATAGTAGCCCAGACCCTCCCATAGCTTCAACACGTCGTCGACGGGCGCCGCGGCTAGGTCTTTTAAGGTTGGGAATCGGTCGAGCCAGCGTTTGAAATAGGGTATGACGGTTGTGACTTGCGTCTGTTGCAGCATGATCTCGGACAGCCACACCCGATAGGGGTCGCGCGGCTCGGTGCGCCAGGGGAGATCGCGCCGGTGCGTGGCGAACCACTTGAGCAATGCCGATTGCAAGGGCGCCGTTGCCGCCGCTGCGGCGGCCAGGGCAGACTTGCGGCGTGTGTTTGTGCGGCGGCGCGGTGTGCGGCGTGGGCCAGTTGACGTTCTCATGCACTTTGGGTATCATACCCTCGCTATTCACAAGCTGCCTTAGCTCAATCGGCAGAGCAATCGCTTCGTAAGTGATAGGTTTCGGGTTCAACTCCCGAAGGCAGCTTGCACAGAGGCCGGTCCACGACCGGCCTCTTGCATGTCTGGATGTTGTAAGTTACGAGTCGCGGATCGGAATGGCCGATAGGTTGCCCTCTGTGCGCACGAAGCGCGCAGAGATCCAGGCGGCGCCGCTGCCATACCGAATTTGCCACCAAGTCTGATCGGCGTTCTTGCCGGTGATCTCCGCGCGCTGCCCGCCAACCAGCCTGCCCAGTAAAGGGTGTTCAGCGCCCGGCCCCGCACGCAGATTGACGATGTCGCCAGCCGGAATCACGATGGTTGGCAGAGTGGGCAGATCTGCCAGCGGGGTGGTATTTGTCGCAGCTTGACCGTCGCTGGTTGCCTGTACTGGCGCAACGTAGTCCCCGTGAACCCATCCCAGCTTCCCCCTGAAGCGAATGTGCCACCACTGATCATCTAGGCTTTTGCCAAGCACCGGCGCGGTGTTGCCGCCGGCCAGTCGTCCCAGCACCTGGTATTGCCGGCCAGGGCCGCTGCGCACGTTGATCACGTTGCCGGCCAGCACCACGATCTCGGTGGGCAAAGCCACAGCCGGCGCGAGTGTTTCGGTGGGCGTGAGGGGTTTTTCGGCCACAACGATCGGTTCAGCCGGCGCATTGGATGCTTCGGGACGCTCTGCCCCGATCTGGCGATTGCCTGCCGCCTCGGCCGAGCGCGCGTAGTAGCAGGGGTTGAAGTCGGGGCCAATAATGATGCGATAGCGCGGGCCGTCTGGAGTGGGATCGGCCACCACGTTGCCTTTAGTCAGGTTGAATGTGCGCAGTAGAAGCGGCACGGCGCTGCCCTTGCTTGAGATGGTGCGGTCGTAGATGATCGTCTTGTCATACAGCCGGTCGGCTGCGCGCAGGTCGACGATCCGGAAGCCTAGCTCGGCCAGCCGGTCTGCCGCTGCTGCGCCGAAGCCGGGATCGCTGGTGCCGTTCCATATCTCGATCGGGATACCATCGTTGGGCCGTTGATTCAGCGCGATCGTGAGTGTCTTTTGCAGATAGCGATAGCGATCGCTGGGGCTGGGCAGCGCCACCAACCCGTCTGCGCCCACAGCCCCGTTCGCGCCGCCCCAGTCTAGGAACCGACTGCGGATGATGGCGTTGTTGAAGCGGTGGGCGATTGACGCGAAATACAGGATTGTCTCCAGCGCCATGTCGGTCTGGATGTGCTTTTGATACTGGTCGAGCAGGCTGGGGATTTTGGGCAGGATGTTGATCTGTTTGGCTTTGGCGAACAGAGCGCGTACCAGGCGTTGCTCGCGCCGGCCGCGGTCAATGTCGCCGCCGGGGATGCCGTAACGGGCGCGCACATAGGCCAGTGCTTGCAGGCCGTTGAAGGTGTATACGCCGGCTTTGGGGATGTTGATCTCCAGCGTCGGCGCTTTGGTGCCACGTTTCCAGACCTCGCCGGTGAACGTGTCCACGTAATCCTGCGCCACGTAAGCGCCGCCCATGTAGTATGGGTCGCGTGGAAAAACATGATGGATGGGGCAGGTCGCCACAATGTCCACGCCGCCCAGCGTGTCTACGCCACGCACGACGCCTTCAAAATTGACCATGGCGAAGTAGTCAATCTGGATGCCAAAGTTGTACAGAATGGTTTCCTTGAACAGGGTTGGCCCGCCGCGCGCAAACGCTGTGTTGATCTTGGAAGTACCGAAGCCGGGCATATAGGCCGGCGTGTCGCGCGGGATGGACAACATGACCACTGAAGGCACGTCGGGATTGATGCTCGCGATGATGATCACGTCTGTGTTGGCAAAGCTGCGTGTGGGACGCTTGTCGACGCCAAGCAGGGCAATGTTGATTGTGCCTTCAGGCAGCTTGATAACTGGCAGCGGGGGCGGAGGAGGTGGCTGGGTCGGTATTGGCGTCGGCGGCAACTGATCCTGTTGGGGCGCCTGGGCAGCAACTGTGCTCGGCGCGCGCCCTAATACAAGCGTCACGATGATTGTCATGCCCATTGCACCGGCTAGCCGGGGCATAAGGTTGGTGCGCGCTCTTTTTAGTATCATGCTGCTTGCGATTGCACCCCCCAGTTTGAACAGGCTTTAAGATGCTTAAACATCATCCGATGTGAGTATAGCCTGAATCTGCACCGCGCACTGTCGCAACACGAGTCATGACCGAGACATCGGCGTGAGCGTGGGCGCAATGCGCCGGGCCGGCGCAGACGCAAATATCTTGCTGTGTGCGCCGGCAACTTGCGCTACCTATCGGCACAGGAGTAGAATACCGCCCGTTTGCTCTATACCATCCCGTCCTTTAACTCAGGCGACACCATGTCATCTTTGCGTGATCTTTACCTGATCGACCCAACGTTTACGCTGTTCAACAATGGCTCTGTCGGCACCGTGCCGCGCCCCGTACTCGAAGCGCTGATCCGTCTCGAGCAGGAGATGGAGTTCCACCCCGGCAAGTTCTTTCGACTGATCGGTCCACGCATGACCGAAGTGCGCCAGCAGGTGGCCGAATTCCTCGGCGCGACGCCTGCCAATCTCTCTTTTGTGGTCAACACGACTATGGGTCTGAACTATCCCATCCGCAGCTTGCAACTCGGCCCCGGCGACGAAGTGCTGTCCACCGATCAGGAATACGGCGCGCTCAACAATGCCTGGCGCTACATGGCGAAGCAGCGCGGCTTCACATACATCAACCATCCGATTCGCGTGCCGATGTCTACGCGCGAGGCGTTTGTCGATAACCTGTGGGAAGGGGTTACGCCGCGCACAAAGGTGATCTTCCTCAGCCATATCACGTCGCCGACGGCGTTGATCTGGCCGGTCGACTTGGTGTGCGCCCGTGCACGGCGCGAAGGCATCCTGACCATTGTTGATGGCGCGCACGCCCCCGGCCAGATCCCATTAAAGCTCGACGAGATCGGCGCGGATTTCTATGTCGGCAACTTGCACAAGTGGGCGTGCTCGCCCAAAGGCACGGCCATTCTCTATGCCCGGCCCGAAGTGCAGCATTTGATTGATCCGCTCATCATCGGTTGGCCTTGGCGCGACGAGCCGCCCGATGCCAAGCACTTCCTGGACTATGTGGAAGGGTTGGGCACGCGCGACGTGTGCAGCTTTCTGGCTATTCCCCAGGCGCTGCGTTTCATGCGCGAACACAACTGGGACCAAGTACGCGCCGAATGCCATGAACTTGCTGCTCAAGCGCAACGCCGGCTGTGCGAGATGGCCGGCCGGCCTCCGCTTCATCCGATTGATGACACAAGCTGGTTCTCTCAGATGTGCCTTGCCCCGCTGCCTGACACAGACCTCGGTCAGTTGAGCAGCCGGCTGTACGAACGCCATCGCATCGAAGCAGTCATGTGGAGCTGGAACGGCCACAAAGCCATTCGCATCTCGGTGCAGGCTTACCTGGGCCAGGCCGATATCGAGCGGCTGATCGAGGCTATCCGTCAGGAAACCTGCTGACCTCTTCAACCTTGTCTACGCCAGACGCGAGTGCGTTGACTATTTCGTCGAAGGGCTTAAGGCTATCTATACCAACGGCCACTGACTGCTGACCTACGGATACAGCCGATAGATTGTGCGTGGGAATGGAATCGCCTCGCGGATGTGCTCGGTGCCGCAGATCCATGTCACTGTGCGTTCGACGCCGAGTCCAAACCCGCTGTGAGGCACGCTGCCAAACTTGCGCAATTCAATGTACCACTGGTAGGCTTGTTCTGGCAGCCCCTGGTCGTGGATGCGTTTGAGCAGCAGGTCGGGGTCGCTGATGCGCTCGCTGCCGCCGATGATTTCGCCGTAGCCTTCGGGCGCCAACAGGTCGGCGCTCTTGCACACCTCGGGCCGGTCTGGGTAAGGCTCCATGTAGAACGCTTTCACGGCGGATGGAAAGCCGGTGACGAATACCGGCTTGTCATACAACTGCGTCAATGCTGTTTCGTGCGGCGCGCCGAAGTCCATACCCCACGTGATGTCCAAAAGTTGCTTTTGCTCTGGGTCTGCCGTCTGTGCCTGCAACGCCTTGAGTTTGGCAACGGCGTCGTCGTAGGTGATGCGCGGGAACGGCGGGGCGATGTGCGCCAGTTTAGCCGGGTCGCGCCCCAACACTTTCAATTCATTCTGGTTCTCCGCCAATACGGTCTGTACGATGTGGCTGACCATCTGCTCTTCGATCTCCAGCAGTTGATCCAGGTCGCAGAAGGCGATCTCCGGCTCGACCATCCAGAACTCGGTGAGGTGCCGGCGGGTCTTGCTTTTCTCGGCGCGGAAGGTCGGCCCGAAGCAATACACTTTGCCGAACGCGAAGATGTTGGCCTCGTTGTAGAGCTGGCCGGTTTGCGCCAGGTACGCCTTGTCGTCGAAGTAACCGACCTCGAACAAGTTGGTGGTGCCCTCGGCTGCGGATGGGGTCAAAATGGGCGTGCTCATCTCCACGTAGCCATTGCTGTCGAGCCAGCCCCGGATGGCGCGCATGACAGTGGCGCGCACGCGCAATAGCGCCCACTGCTTTGTCGAGCGAATCCACAAGTGCCGGTTGTCCATCAGGAATTCGACGCCATGCTCTTTGGGCGTGATGGGGTACTCCTCGGCGCGCTGCACGACTTGCAGCGACTTGACGCCGATCTCGTAGCCCCCCGGCACACCCGGCGCGCGTGGGTCGGCCCGCACGTCGCCGGTGACGATCAGCGACGATTCCTGCGGCAGACGCAGCGCAGTCTCGAACGTGGCCTCATCCACGTCGCGCTTGAAGACAACGGCCTGGCAGATACCTGTGCCATCGCGCACCTGCATGAATACGAGCTTGCCTTTGTCGGTGCGGTTGTAGAGCCAGCCTTTGATGGTGACGATTTGGCCGACGTATTGGGTCAGTTCGTGGATGGTGGTGTCCATGTGTGCAAGTATACGCGCCAGGTGCGACTAACCTACAAGCGCATTCGGGCGCATCTGATATTTTTGGAGGAATTCAAGGCATGAAGCTCAAGAAAGGCATTGGCGTTGTGTTGCTGGCGATCTGGTTGATTGCAAATGGGGTGATCTCGATTGTTGGTTTAAGTTTTACCGGTCTGCCGCTCATCATGGCAGTGCTGGCGATTGCTGCCGGTGTGCTGCTGCTGCTTGGCAAATGATCGGGGCGCAGATGCCCGGCTCTCTTGGCGGGGCGGGGCGCTGTGCCAAAGGAAATCCGAGCTAGGTTGTGTGCAGAGCTGGCGCAAGCCAGCTTCTGCTTGATTGCTTGACAGTGTGGGCCGGGCAGGTGAGGCTGCCCGGCCAGCATGTAGCAGTTCGGGCCATCAATATGCTCCTAGCGCACGCAGCCGGTCGTCGCTGATGCCGAAGTGATGTGCGATTTCGTGTAACAACACGCGTCGCACCATTGCCCGCGCCTCGTCGATGGTGCGGCAGTGCATCAGAATGGCGTTCTGATAGAGGCTGATTTTGTCGGGCGGCACAAGCTGGTAGCTGCGCGTGCGGCGCGTGAGCGGCACGCCGTGATAAAAGCCCAGCAACTGTTCTGGATGCTTGACGCCGGCCAGCCGCATCACATGTTCATCGGCCCACGGCTCGACCACCACCTCTACGTTGTCGGCGAACTCGCGAAAGTCCGACGGCAGATTGTCCCAGGCTTCGGCAACCAGTTGCTGGAATGCAGCGTCAGCGTCGCTCATTTTGTGCGCCTGGCTATGCCCCTGCTCCCGTGCTTGCTCCCGGCAGGTTCCAACTGCGCACGAGATCGCTGACAGCGGCGCGGGTTGCTTCGCTGCCAAAGCCCCATGCCAGCAGCGTGAAGTAGTCGCCCCAGACGTTGGCGCCGAACGCCGGCTTGTTCGCATACAGCTCGATGAAGCCGGCGCCGGCCACCAACACCAGTGCGATGGCCATGCTGCCAAGGGTGAAGAATCGCAGACGCCATTCCGCGCGATCGGTGGCCTGCTCGGATGTCAGTGCGCGCGCAAGGGGTGGCGGGCTGACCAGGGCAAATGCGTTGCCGGAGAGGATGCTCTTGGACACTGCATCACCCTCCCGGCTGCGAGCGGGCTGGCGCTGCGTCAGGTCTGCGATGATGGCTTCGGCCTCGGCGCGCACAGCATCGTAGCCGGCTTTGTCGCCCGGCACAAGGGAGTGCAATTGCTCGATCAACGCGTCGACTTTTTGCTGTGTTGCCGGCCCGCCAGCAGTGTTCCGCAACGGCGCCAGCAGTTCGTCGATGCGCGCAAATAAGCCGGCCAGCGCGAGGTAATCGTTGATCTGTTGCGCCAACGGGTCAAGCTTGCGACGCAATTCATCCGGCCCGCTCAGATCAGGCGCTTCCTGAACCGCCTGATCCAGGGCGGCTTTGATTGCACGAATATAGGCGCTCTCCGCATCGGACACATTGCCGATCTTGCGCGTCAGTTGTTCGTGGTAGGCGAGTTGAGTCTGCCAGTCGTCGCGGCCCTTGCGCCACTTATCGAGCAACATTTCAGCATCGTCAATGAGCGCGCCGGCTGCATCCCACTTTTCAGCGCGCAACAGCGCTTCGGCGTCGATGAGCAGGCTGTCGACCCGTTTGCGGAATGGCGCGCCGAGATCGCTCTCGGTTTGTGCACGGGCACGGAACCGCCCGATCTTGACCAGCGCGTTGTCGCGCGGCCTGCCACGCGAGCGATACCACGACACACCCCAGCCCAGCGCTACGCCGGCCAGCAATACCACAAACGGCAGGATTGGCTGATCTTTGACGGTGACCGATACCGGCACACTGACGGTGCTGCCCGGCGCGCTGACAATTAGCGCGCCCTTGAACTCGCCGCTCGGGGCGCTGCTCAGATCGAACCGCAGCGGTACAGCCAGCAGACCGCTGTGGTCGATCGCGTCGCTTGGCAGCGAGACCTGGATGACGCCGGCCGGCAGCACTGTCGAGCCGTCGATGCTGGGCAGATCGAGCGTTACGATTTGCACGCCGCTGATAGGTTGGCCGGCGCGCAACAACAACGTGCGCGTTTCGATCGCCCCGCGTGTTGCCATCACGGTGATTGGATCGGCAGAAAGGGGTGTGACAGCGGTTTGCGCAGCGGCGCGCCTGTCAGTCCCGACAGCCGAGACGCAAACGAGCGCAATGGCGAGCAGAACAACGTGCCTGTGAATCAAGTTCATGTTTGCCTTCCGGTGCACGACCACACATCGCACAGAATAGCTCGAAATCGTACGAAACAATGTGCCACGTAGCCTGTCTGTCATGATGACCGACTTGACCCGCGAAGGTCAGTGATTCGCCGAACGCGCCGGCTTGGCGGCGAAATCAGCGCGGGTGGCCATTCGTAAGTGACGATTGACTCAACGGATAGCCATAAACCGCAGCACGCCGTTGCCGTTGTCGAATGTCAGGGTCAACTGGCCTTCGAACACCGAGATAGTTTGCGCCCCCTCAAGCGCTTTGAGATAGGCCTGTTCCTGCGCCATCACGGCCGCGTCGCCGCATGATTTCAGCGTCGTCACAATCCGGCTGAAGGCGATCGTCCCGCCACCCACGCTATACCGGCTGATGTAGGTGTTGCAGCCGGCCGAGCCACCCACCGCATCGCCCTCGCCAAACAGCAGGGTGACTGCCACGCCCTCGATGGCAGGCGTCTCTACACCGGCAGTCTCGACTGTGCGCAACTGCCAGCCGGTGTTCTCCAGCGGATTAGTTTTTGCCATATCTGCCGACGCCGGCGCAGTCTGCATCGCTTCTTGGTGCAATACCTCGATCAAGCTATATTCAATCGCGGGTGCTCCGGGTTCAGGATTGGGGACCGGTCGAGCCTCTACCTTTAGCTCGTACTGATAGCCTTCGACATAGTCAAAGCCGACGATGGTTCCGTTGTAGGGCAAGTAGCGACCTTCGCCTTGCACGCGGATCGCCAGGCAGGTCTGTCCGGCCCCATCGCAGTCTATGCGTTGTGGCCCGACGAAAATCGTGGTCTGGTAGGCGCCCATAGGTGCGTTGGCGTCATTTGCCTCATCGTATTCCTCGACCAGCGTCAGGTTGATTGCACCCCGCCCGCGGTTGTAGATGAGCTGTAACTGGTCGCCGTTGAGGGTGAAGCGAATGGCTTGCTCCAGTGCTTCCAGATAGTAGTACTCCTGGCGCATGGTGAGTAGCCCGCACGATTTGCGTGTGCGCGCCGGCGGCTGGATGTCGATCGTGTTGCCTTCGATCGTGTAGCTGCTGGTGAATGTGTTGCAGCCGGCTGAACCGCTGACCTCGCCTGCATTGCCGAATTGCAGCGTCAGGCTTGTGCCGCGCACCAGTCGGGTTTGCAGGCGCAGCGGGCCGAATGTGCGCACTGACCAGCTTGTGCCGGCCAGCGCATCGCGCGGCACCACAGCCTCTTCAACCGACTCGACCGTTGGTTCAGGGGTTGCCTCTGGTGTGGCTGTCGGCTGCAGTGTGGCGGTGGGCGTTGCTGTTGCCGTAGGCGCCGGCATCGGTGTTGTGGTTGGGGTGGGGGGGATGGGTGTTGGTTCGCTGCAGCCGGCCGTCAGTGCTGCGGTCGCCATCAACACCACCAAAACAGACGCGCATCTAGAGGGACACAGGTGAGTGCTTGGCATAGACGAATGATACTTGAGTTTGAACCCGTTTGAGCTGGTGTCTGGGTTGTGTGATGTATGTACTGTTTTTGCGCCCGTGCATCTAGGCTGCGTATAGTGACATTCCACCGTCCACCCGAATCACTTGTCCGGTGACAAAGCGGGCGCCATCGCCGGCCAGAAAAGCCACCACATCCGCCACTTCGTCAGGCTTGCCGTAACGTTCCAAGGAGGGCGAGGTGTTATCCATCCATGTTGGGTCTGTTTTGCGCGTGGCCAGGAAGCGTGCCGTCATGGTTGGGCCAGGGCTAACGACGTTGGCGCGCGCGCCTGCCGGCCGCAAGGTGGCAGCCAGGCAGCGCGTGTAGTGCACAATGCCGGCCTTGGCCACCGCGTAGGTGACTTCGTTGGTGATGCCTACATGCGCCGCCGCCGATGCGATGTTGATAACCGCACCGCGTTGTCGCTCGATCATGCCGGGGCACACGGCCCGGCATACTAACATTGTGCCGATCAGATTGCGATCCATGATGGCGCGCAGATCTTCAATTGGGATGTGCAAGGCGTCGTTGGGTTGTGGCTTCAGGTTGCCTTTGGCAGCGATGTCCCCGCCGGCGCAATTGACCAGAATGGTGATCGGCCCAAGTTCGGTTGTGGTGTGATCGACCATTGCCTGGACGGCGTGTTCGTCGCCCACGTTGCCGGTCACGGCTGTGACTTTGGCCCCCAGTTCGCGCAGACGGGTCGCCGCTTCGGTCAGATTGGCTGCCTCGCCGAAGGCTGCCGGCGCGCTTTCGTCGATGTCATGAATGGCGACCGCCGCGCCCAGTTCGGCCAACCGCCTGGCAATGCTGTATCCTAGTCCGCGCCCCGAACCGGTCACCAGTGCCACACTATCTGCTGGAAGTCGATCCATGCTGCTCATTGCAATAACCTCGTCCAATAATCTCGTGTATGTCGCGTATTGCGTCTGCAATCTGCGGTCTGCAATCTAGCCGCCTGACAGATCTCCACTACGCCTGGTCAGCCTGGTCACCGGCCTCGAGGACGAGGCCGGCGAGCATTGGCAGTGTGCTCTCGCGGCGCGCTGCGATCCGCGCCCCTCACTGCGCTGTCCAGCCGCCGTCCACGAATAGTGTGCTGCCGGTGATAAATGAAGCTGCGTCAGAGGCCAGGAAAAGCGCCGGCCCGGCGATTTCGTGCAGCTCCCCCCACCGGCCAATCGGCAGCTTTTCGACAAACGCTTTGTACTTTGCCGGGTCGTTCAGGATAGGGCGATTGATCTCGGTGGCGAACGGGCCGGGGCAGATTGCGTTGACGGTGACGCCAGAGTTTGCCCATTCCAGCGCCAGCACACGTGTGAGATTAACCACACCGGCCTTGGCCGAGGCATAGGGCGCACGCCCCGGCATGGCGATCACAGACAGGATCGACCCCATGTTGATGATGCGGCCCCAGCCGCGTTCGCACATGCGCGGGCCGAAACGCCGGGCGCACAGAAACGGTGCTTTCAAGTTTACGTTTACAACCAGGTCCCAATCGGACTCGGCTAGTTCGTGCGCGGCGCCGCGCACGTTCACGCCGGCGCTGTTGATCAGAATGTCAACCGGCCCCAGTGTCTGCTCCACTTCGCTGGCCATGCGCTCCACCTCGTCGGCGCGTGTCACATCGGCGGCGACGGCCATGGCGCGCCGCCCGGTTTGCCCGGCAATTGCCTCGGCTGTTGCTCGGCAATCATCGAGTGTGCGACTGACGACGGCCACATCGGCGCCGGCCTGCGCCAGCGCGGTGGCCATCACTTCGCCCAACCCGCGCCCGCCGCCGGTGACCACAGCACGCCGGCCCTCCAGGCGAAACAGATCCAGCGCATTCACGGTCAACGACAACTGCTTGTCCATGTTCCCATCCTGTAAAGTTCATGCGCCCCGTTCGCGGGGCGCTGAACAAATTTGTGCCTCTGGGTATGATGGCATCACAACCAGCCGAGTGCGCGCAGGTTGGCCGCGCTCTTGCGAACCTGGCCGATCTCGTAGTCGATCACGGTTTGTCCATCGGCTTCCAGTTCCCATGGTGTGCGCCATTCGGCGCTTTCGGGCATACGCCCCACGCGCGCAGCGCCCAGCGCAGCAGCCAGCTCGCGCGCGGGCCGTTCTGCGTAGCCCTGCCACCAGGCCGGCGTCAGCAGCCGGATGTGCCGCGCATGCAGCGCGCCGATCTCGATGCAGGCGGTCAGCTCGGATTGGTGCGTTGTCAGAATGGGCAGGATTTTTTCGAACGGAATCACGCCGTCGCCGACCGGACAGCGGATCAACCGATAGCCTTCGTCTGTCCACTGCACCCAGTAGTCCTTCAAATGCACGTGGCGCAGATAGGGCGCCACAGCGGCGGCGAACGCAACCGGCTCCTCGCCTACTGAAAGCGGGTTGGCTGTGTCCAGGCAAATGCCAATGCCTGGCCCGCAGGTCTCACACAACTCAATTAGTTCGGTGCTGGTGAAGTCCTGGTGATCTTCGATAGCGAGCGATAGGCCATGCTGAACGGCGATTGGCGCTGCTGTTGCCAGCGAGCGACGCACATTCGACACCATCTCCTGCCAGCCATCGCCCAGCTCGGCGCGATCTCCACACAGCACCGGCGTCAATCCCAGCCGCACCACCGTTGCGCCGACACGAGGCGCAAACGCGATGGCATCCCTGACAGCCGCCAGGCCGGCGCTGATGATGGGCGTGATGTCCTGTGCCTGCAGTCGGTCACGTAATGCTGCGATGCCGTCTGCGTCGAGCGCGCGCGCTATCCCGAAATCGAGTTCAACTGCGCGGACGCCCAGTTCCTCGGCAAGGCTCAGGTAGCCGTTCAGGTTGATGGGGGCAAGATTGGCGCGCGATGTGCCGGCCCCTTGCAGGCCGAGTGTGTAGGTCAGGCCGTAGGGATTCAGACCGATACGCAACATGGATCATCCTCCTCGCTGATATGTTGTGCTCTGGGGCTTATGCGCAGGATGTGCAGGTAATAACTTAACTGAACAATTGTCCGCCAGGACGTCGTCCAATGCCTGCTGCTCCACACAGACACATGCGCCTGACTATCGCAACGATTATACGTGCGGCTTGTGTCTTTCGGGTGTGGCCCGGTCGATCATTACCATAGCCCGTTCGGGCCGGCGCGCATTCAGCTTGCGCCACAGGGGGCGCTTTTCTTCCTGCACGGGCAGGGCGGCAATTTCGGCAACCTGAGCGGCCAGCTCTCGAATAATGGCCACATCCTGTTTGTTGAGCATGGATCGATTCTCCTGTCAGCGTAATGCGAGCGCACTACGTGCGAGCGCACTACGTGCGAGCGCACTGTATCACGCGCCGCGGGGTAGGACAAATCGACGATTGCCTTTGCGCGCAAGATGATTTGCGTTTAACTCATTCTTAAATGATGGCCGGTATGGTCTTTGTGCTTGAACAGTTCAAATCTGATCTACCGACTGAGCCGCGCCCTGCGCCATGTGGGGTCTCGTTGCGCCGGCGGCATGGCTGCCTATCACCGGCGGCTCCTGGCCGCCTTTGCTGCGTTAGCAGCCGGCCCCATCCCCTCGGAATCCGGCGACCTCTACATCCCCCTCGACGAAATCGTGCTCAAGTGAGTGCGCTTTCAGCGCGCTTTCAGCGCGCTTTGAGTGCGCTTTGAGCGCGCCTGTCACTGCGCCAGATAGCGCACGATCATCGGCGTCGCTTTGGTTCTGCCGTGTTAACCGCTATGGGTGGCCGGGTTAATTCGGCGTTAAACGCGGCTGCGTACACTCACCGGCGTGACAGCACTGCAACCAGACTGGGGCCGGCGTGGATTGACAGAAGCTGAGGCCCAGGCGCGCGCCCGGCGTGGCGAACACAACGGCTCCATCGCCGGCGGGGGGCGCAGCGTCTGGGAGATCATTCGCGACAACGTCTTCACCGTCTTTAACATTGTGCTGTTTGTGACGCTGGTCGCTTTGCTGGCGTTGGGTTTGGCCTCGCCGCAGACGCGCCACATGGTCATTGCCGATGCTGTCACTTCCGGTGGCACGGTCTGGCTGAACATGCTGATCGGGCTGATCCAGGAGCTGTATGCCAAACGCAAGCTCGACCGGCTGGCCGTGTTGCACGCCGGAACAGCTCGTGTGTATCGCGATGGCCGGTTGCGCGCGGTTCCCTTCGACCACATTGTTGTCGGCGACGAGATTCAATTGCAAGCCGGCGATCGCGTGCCGGTTGATGGCCCGTTAATCGAAGCGCGCGCCCTTGAGGTGAATGAATCACTGCTGACCGGCGAATCCGAGAGCGTGCCGCGCGCCCCCGGCGAGATGCTGCTCAGCGGTTCGTTCTGTGTGGCTGGCTGTGGTGTGATGCGCGCCGAGCGCGTCGGCGCGGCCAGCTATGCCAATCGTCTGGCGGCAACGGCGCGCCGGCACAAAGACAATCTCACCCCTCTGCAACACGCGCTCAAGCTCATCATCGAATTGCTGGTGGCGCTCATGCTGCTCATCACAGCGCTGCAACTGGCTGCTGCATCGTTCGGAGGTCTATCGGCGCTGCAAACCATGCGCCAGGTGACCGTTATCGTCACCAGTTTTGTGCCCTCTGGTCTGATTTTGGCCGTCTCGGTGTCCCTCAGCGTTGGGGCGCTGCGCATCAGCCGGCTCAACACGCTGGTTCAGCGCATCAACGCCATCGAAAGCATGGGCCATCTCACCGTGTTGTGTGTCGATAAAACCGGCACGCTCACCGAGAATCGTCTGGCTGTGCGCGCTGCGCTGCCGCTCAACGGCGCATCGGCAGAGAGGGTGCGCCAATGTCTGGCCGACTATGCGTTTCATGCGTCTTCACAAAATAACACTGCGGCGGCTCTGGCGCAGTTTGCCGGCCCGTCGTCGGCGCTGCGCGCCGTGCTGGCCGAAGTGCCGTTCAATTCAACCCGCAAATGGGGCGCGGTTTCTCTGGCAAGCAGCGCTGTACACGATGCGCCCACCACTGTGATTGTCGGCGCGCCAGAGGTGGTGCTTCCGCGCGACTCTGCTGACCGGCAGCGCATCGCGCAACTGGCCGGCGAGGGCTTGCGTGTCATGGCGCTTGCTGTCGCGCCGGCGCCCTTGCAGTTGAACGGCACATCAACGGCTGACGCCTCACTGGTGTTGGATGCTGTGGCGCCCGACCGCCAAGGGCTGGCTTTGCTGACAATCGAGGATCGCCCCCGCCCAGATATTGCCGACACGATAGCAGCCTTTCAACGGCTGGGCGTGCGCATTGTCATTATCTCCGGCGATCATGAAGCGACGGTGCGCGCCGTGGCAGCCCGCGCCGGCTTGCCGGTGCAGGCTGTGGTCAACGGGCCGGCATTGGCCGGCATGAGCCAGCCCGAATTCGACGCGCTGGTGAGGCGGGTCGATCTGTTTGCGCGCGTCACGCCCGATATCAAACGCTCGATTGTGGCGTCCTTGCGCCGGCGTGGGGACTATGTGGGTATGGTGGGCGATGGGGTCAACGACGTGCCCGCTCTGAAAGAAGCTCGTCTTGGCATTGCCATGAACGATGGCGCGCAAATCGCCAGAGATGTGTCGGATCTGGTGTTGCTCGACAATGCACTGTCCACATTGCCGCGCGCGTTGGAAGAGGGGCAGCGCATCACGCAGCGCGTCTATGCCGCATGTCGTATCTACATGGCGAAGAACGCTGCCACGGTGCTGGCGATTCTGTTTGCTGCACTGGCCGGCCTGCCATTCCCTATCGAGCCGAGGCAGATGAGCTGGTTGACCACACTCATCGTTGGCATTCCTTGCACTGCGCTGGCATTCAATTTTATTCGCCCGATGTACACCCGCTCTTTTGTGCGCGGGGTGCTGTGGCGGGCGCTTGTGGGCGGCCTGATCGCCGCCTTGGCGGCCACCCTGCCGTATTTGCTCAGCTATGCGGTCATGCCAGATGTGCGTGCAGCGCGCACAGTGTTCATCGTGTCGGCCATGCACATCTCGGCGCACCTGGTGTGGGACGCCTTGGGCGTCTCGGTGTTCAACCCGAACAGTTTGCGCAAACGGTGGCGCGTCTTTGTGTTTGGGTTGGCGTTGCTGGGGGTGGGAGTGGCCGGCGTGCCATTGTTGCCGGCGTTCCTGGATGCTGCGCCGCTGACCGCCTGGCAATGGGTGATGGCTGTTGTTTTTCCGTTGGCTGGGGCGCTGGCATTGCGCAACTGGACGCGCAGCCTGTTTGTGCGCCGGCTGGCTGCGTTGTTGTTAGCCTGATCCTGCCATTTGCCGGCCGGCCAGCGCCGGCGCGCGCCCGGCGCGCACGCCGGCCTTTGCGATCACATGCGCATAGTCGTCCAACAAGCCATCCAGCACAGCTTCCCAGCGCCGGCTTTCGGCGATTGCGCGCGCTTCTCTCGACAGCCGGCGGGCCAGATCTCTATCTGCCACAATTCTGCGCGTGGCCGCGACCAGTGACGCTATATCTTCGGGGTCGAACAGCAACCCGGAGACGCCATCGCTGACAAAATCCAGCACACCGCCCGAACGCGCGGCTACCACCGGCAGTCCCGAAGCCATGGCTTCCAGCACGACATTGCCAAATGTCTCGTTGGCGCCGGGGAAAATGAAGACATCCGCGGCGGCATAGGCGCGCGCCAGATCGTCTCCACGCAGATAGCCGGTGAAGACAGTTCGTCCATCGCTGAATACCCGTTCCAGCGCGGGCCGGCTGGGGCCATCGCCCACGATTGCAAGGCGCGCCTGTGGAAGGGCGTCGAGTGCCGCGCGCAACCATTCGATGCGTTTCTCCGGCGCAAGCCGGCCGGCAAACAACAGCAAGGGCGCATCCGGATGCCCGTCGGTCAGTTTGTGTCGCCATGCTGCGCTGTGTTGCTGCGGGTGAAACCGCTCTGCATCAACGCCCCGGCTCCACACTTTGACCCGCTCGAAACCGTGCGCTTGCAGATCGAGTTGCGTGGCGTGCGACGGACACAGATTCAAATCAGCCTGATTGTGAATCCAGCGCAGGTAGCTGCGCAGTGGTTCAACGGCGATGCGCAGTCCCCAGCGCGCAGCGAAGCCGGGCACGTCGGTGTGATAGGAAGCCACAGTTGGCAGGCCGAGGCTGCGCGCGCGCCACAGGCCGGCCACGCCCAGCCATACCGGATTGATGACGTGCACAATGTCTGGCGCAAAGCGCTTCAAGTGCGCGATTGCAGCCGGAATGCCCGTCACCAGGCGCAATTCTGGGTAAAGCGGAAACGGAACTGTTGGAAAGCCGATTACCTGTGTGCTGGCATATTGCGCCGGGCCGCCGTTGGGCGCCAGCAACAGGCTGGTGTGTCCCCGACGCGCCAGATGTTGCAACAGATGGCACAACGTGTTGACAATGCCATCGATCTTGGGCAGGAATGTCTCACTGATCAGCGCGATTCGCATATCAGACCGCCGGCATAAATAGCAATGCGCCGGTGTAGATCACGCCGCCAACCAGTGTGCCGGCGATGGTCTGAGCCAGGGTGTGCCGGCCCAGCGCAATGCGCGCCCAGGCCACCAGTGGAATCAGCGCCGCGATCACCAGCGTTGCCGGCCCGGCCACGTGCCAGCCAATTGCAGCGGCCCCTGCCATCGCTGCTGTGTGCAAGCTGATCTTCCACCACGTGGTCACAACGGACAGGATGAGTGTTTGAATCGCCAGCGCGCCAAGCAGCACCGTCAGCGCGCGTGGCGCGTCGAATGCAAATGACAAGCCGGCGGCGAGTATGGCGCTTAAGATTGCCACACAGTAGGGCCGGGCGCGTTCGTGGCGCTGTGGCAAGTCGATGCTGCTTACCCGGCCTGTTTGAACCAGCCACACCACGAATAACAGCGGCAATGCCACCACCAGCGCAATGTCGGTCAGCGCCCAGAGCCAGGTGATGGGCGTATCGATCCGCGCTGCAATAACTACCAGGCCGGCTGCGCCGGCCACCGGCGGGCTGAACACCAGCGACACGCGGCCGGCCCATTGCTGGCGTTGCGCCGGTCGGATGAAGCGGGCGAAGGGTGTTGTCGGGCGTGTCTGGGCGCGATCGGCTGTCAATTGCATGCGCGTGATCTCCGGTTGTGGATGCTTTTTGCGCTGGGTCGATGACTGTGAGACCAGTAGCCCCAGTCGCGTCCCCGCCAGCGCGCGGGAATCAGGTTGAAGTACAGCAGGGCGCAACGCGCGGCCGAGTGGACTGTTTTGGCAAGCGCGCCGCGCTCCAGCCGGCGGTGGTCGCGCTCGTACACGATCAGGCCCGGGTCGAATCGGACGCGGTAGCCATGGCGCTGGATGCGCCACACGACTTCCGAATCCTCGTTGCAGGTGAGCTGCGGGTCAAAACCGCCGACGGCCTTCAGCGCAAGCCGGCGCATCAGCAGGTTCGAGCCGGACGCAGCAGCGACTCCCAACGCATGACACCATCCCTGCGCGCGCGCAAACCAGCGATAGTAGTTGGCAAAGCCGGTGACGGAAAGTTTTGGCCCGTAGACCACATCACCCTGTGAGATGTCACGGATACGTTCGAAGTAGTCTTGGGCAAACAGAATGTCGGCGTCGGTGAAGAGCAGCCAGTGTGTGCGCGCCACGTCCGCGCCGATCTGGCGGGCCTGGGCGATGTTGCACGCGCGCTGCACAATGTATGTGTTGGCCGGCCGCAACCGGCGCGCAATGTCGGGGGTGTCATCCTCACTCGAATCGACGATGATGAGTTGAATCGCATCGGGTAGGGAAGCCAGAAAGAAGGGAATATTGCCCGCCTCATTGCAAGTCGGCACGACGATGCTGATATCATGAATGTCCACAAGTGTTCACCTCCCTGCGTGTTTGGCGCGGGAGCCGGCTTTCACACAGCAGGGTATGCGGCGCCCAATAAGCCCATGTTGTCGGGGGCTTAACGGCTGGTTAACGACAGAACGCGCCGGCTGCTGCGCATGCGCATGTGATTCACCCACTTCTCGCCGGACCGCATCTGTCCGGCGTCCTGACGCAACCTTAAAGCGACGATAAACAGGTGTTAACGCGCCTGTCTCACAATCATCCCGGCTTCCGGCAGCGCAGGCTCGCGCGCGCCAGTTCAATGTGAGGATGTCACGAGTGAAATTTCTATTGACCAACGACGATGGTGTGACCGCGCCGGGCTTGTGGGCCGCAGCAAGCGCCCTGGCCGAGGTGGGCCAGGTGTTAATCGTTGCGCCGTCGGGCAATTGCAGTGGGTATGGGCCGGCCTATCCGCCGGGGCAAGTCTTGTCTTGGTTTCCCTATCGCAACGGCAGCAATCATCCGGCCGGCGTGACAGCCTATGGGCTGAGCGCCACGCCGGCTACCTGCGCGCATGTGGGTCTCAGCGGCGTCTTTGGCATGCAGGACTTCGACCTTGTTGTTAGTGGCGTGAATGAGGGCGCGAACATAGGGCGCGATGTGTTCTACTCCGGCACGGTTGGGGCCGCGCTGACAGCGCATTTTCTGGGCCGGCCGGCCATCGCCATCTCGCTGGCAGTGCAGCCGGGGCAGGCGGCGCACTGGGATTCTGCTCGCCAGGCTGTCCGTGAGGTCGTTGCGCTGTGGCGCGAAGACCAGCAGCGCGGCTATCGCGAGGTGTTCTATAACGTCAACGTGCCGAATCGCGTTGTGGGGGACTTGCGTGGCCTGCGTGTGGCCGGACTGAGCGGGCACTCCTTTCTGCCGGCCAGCCGTTTCGAGCAGGCCCCAAATCAACCCAATCAGGTGCTCATCCGGCGTGTGGAAGATTGCGCGCCGGCCGGCCATGCACTGTGGAGCGACGCTTGGGCGATTGAGCAGGGGCACGTCTCAATCACGCCGTTGAAGCCGGCGCACAATGCGCTGCCTGCTGATCTGTGCGATGTGCCGGCAGCATGGTGTGGGGCAGGCGATAGAAGTTGTAGCTGTCGTACAGAGGCCGGATGAAGTGAGGCGTAAATGTCGTCGCTGCTACGGCTTCGAGTGATCCCGCGTTGAGCATGGCGTGATTGTACTGATGCCGTCTGCGCCGGCCACTACAATACCTCCACGTTTGACTCAAAAAAGGAGAATGACCATGCGCGCCTATATCGGCACCTACACCCGTGGCAACAGCAAAGGCATCTATGTGTGCGAGCAGGATGCGGACAGCGGCGAGCTGCGCATCGTGGATGCAACCTTCGTCGAACACCCTTCGTTCCTGGCTGTGCATCCGGGCGGGCATTATCTGTATGCCGTCAATGAAATGGGCGATGCCGGCGCGATGGGCGCGGTCAGCGCGTTTGCAATAGATGCGAGCACCGGCCGCCTGTCGTTCATCAATCAGCAGTCTGCGCTGGGCACAGCGCCGTGCCATCTCAGCGTGGATCGCAGCGGCCGCTGTGTGGTTGTGGCGAATTACGGAACGGGCAATGTAGCGGCTTTTGCGATTCGCGCCGACGGAGGAGTGTCGCCGGCCGGCAGCGTGCGCCAACATGCCGGCGCCGGCCCGAATGCTGAGCGACAAGAAGGCCCGCACGCGCATTCGGCGGATGTGACGCCAGACAACGCGCTGGCTGTGGCGGCCGATTTGGGTCTGGACAAACTGATGTTGTACCGGCTTGATCCAAGCGTCGCCGTGCTTACGCCCCACGATCCGCCGTTTGTAGCATTGCAACCCGGCTGTGGCCCGCGCCACCTGGCTTTTCACCCCACTGGCCGTTTTGCATATGTCATCACAGAGCTGGCGAACACGGTCATCGCGCTGGCCTACGATGCGGCGCGCGGCGCGTTTGAGGTGTTGCAGACGGTGAGTACCTTGCCGGCCGGCTGGACGGGCGAGAGCTACTGCGCCGAGATCTGCGTCCATCCTTCAGGCCGGTTTGTGTACGGCTCCAATCGCGGTCACGACAGCATTGCTGTTTTTGCGGTGGACGCGGCGAGCGGGATGCTGACGCCGGCTGGCCATGCCGCGACGCTGGGCAAGTGGCCGCGCGGCTTTGCGCTCGACCCGGCCGGCCGTTTCTGCTACGTGGCCAACGAGCGCAGTGATTCGATCGTGCTCTTTCGAGTGGATGCAGCCAGCGGCGCGCTGACACCCACCGGTCATGTGCTGTCTGTGCCCAGCCCGGTGTGCGTGGTGTTTGCAGGTTGATTACTCGCTTGACGCGCCGACGCCCAAAATCCACCCTTCGATCTCAGCGGTACACCGCTCGATGGGTGTGAGGGCCGGCTGCAAGTGCCGGCGTAAGTCGCCGCTGCTGTCGGTTTCTTGCATCCAGCGCGCCACAGCGTAGGCGTCGTGCTGGTGCGGCGAGCGATTCTCTGCGGGGTAGCGTTTGTTCCACAGGCGCGGGTACACCTCGGCGATCACTGTGCGCTCGGCTGCTGGCTGCCAGCCATCGAACGGCCAGAAGTGAACCCTTGCGCCCAACCGCTGCCGCAGAAAACGCAGCCAGGGCAGGCCAGCGTGGGTGGATTTGGCCACCGTGCCCTGCACATCGAAGTGAAACACAGACTTGGCCGTGCCGGCGCGTATCTCGGTCAGCCGCCGCCAGCGTGGGTTGCCGCTGCGCGCTGCTCCGTTCCCCAAAATGCCATCGCGGATGAAGTCAATATAGGTGTTGGGCGCGTCGGTCGGCCAGTGGCGTTGAAAGTCGTCCAGAAAAGCCGGCCAGTCGAGCGCCAGCCGGTAATGTTCAAAGTAGGCCAGCGGGAAAGAGAAACCGTGGTCGATGCCCACAAGCGTTGGCGGACTGTCGAGCAAGGTCTCGGCCAGCCACTCGGCCAAGCTACGGCGTGTCCAGTATTTACGTGCGCTGGGTGGGGGCGGTATTTCGACCGGCTCTGGCAGGCCGTTCGCGCTGCCGGCCAGATAGACGGCCAGATAGACGCGCAGGCCCGGCAAACTGCTTTCGGCTGTCTCTGCGCCCGAATAATCGACCCCGATATAACGCGCAAAGTCCGGCATGGTGGATATCCGCTTTCACGCCGGCAGGTTGTGTTATGCCGGCGTGGGCGTGTCTTGTCGCCGCCCCGACTCGCGCATCGCACGCGTCATGTTCACACCCAGCAGGATGATCAGTCCCACCACAAAGAAGATCACCACCGAAAGGATGGCCGGCCTCAGGTTGCCCACGGCCTGATTGACAAACCCAAACAGGAACGGCCCCATCCACGATGTGCCGCGCTCACTGATCTCATAGATCGAGAAGAACTCCGCTTCTTTGTTCTGCGGGATCATCTGCGCGAACAGGCTGCGGCTAAGCGCCTGGCTGCCGCCCAGCACCAGTGCAATACACGCGCCCAGCACCCAGAACTCCAGCTCGGCCTGCGGGATGCCCAGCGCCGACGGGCCGTAGTCGCGCATGCCGAGGAAGGCATAGATCACCACGCCTGACCAGATGAACAGGCTGACCACCAGCGCGCGCTTGGCGCCCAGCCAGCCGGCCAGCCGGCCAAACGACAGCGCCCCGATGAATGCCACGAACTGGATGAATAGGATGAGCAGCGTCAGACGCTCGGTGGGAATCGCCAGCCCGCCGCGCAACACCGGCGCCGCCGCGAAGATGGCAGACACCCCGATCACGGTCTGAATGCCGTCGTTGTAGATCAGATAGGCCAACAGGAAGCGGGCAGTTTCGGGCGAGGTGCGCCACTTGCGCCGGATGAAGATCGCGATCATGACCAGCGGCCCCACCACGGCGAGGAAGATGATCTCCAGCGGCAGTTGCAGGAATGATACGACTGGGAAGAGAATCAGCACGATGAGCGGCGAGAGCAACAGCCGGGCTACGGTCGGGGCCGGCGTTTCCATCGTTTCGCTCAGTTGCTTGAAGGCAACGCCGACGATGTTCTTGCCCTGCGGCAGTGCGCGGGCGGTGTGACGCGGGCGCAAGGTCAGCCAGGTCCAGATCGACCAGCCCAGCCACCACAGGCCGGCCGAGGCCAGATTGAGGCGCACGGCCAGCCCGCTATCCAGCCCCAGTCGGTCGCGCATGAGGAAGAGCGCCAGGTTGAACACCAGCAACAACCCGCCCCCCAGATAGCCCATCGCCCATCCGAAGGAGGACACGCGATCGCGCTGGTCTTCGCTGGCAATGTCGGGCAAATAAGCGTTGTAGAACACGATGGCGGCCCCAAACGCCAGATTGGCGATGATATACAACACGCCTCCCAGCCACCACAACTGGCCCTGCACGAAGAAAAGCGCAGTGGTCGCCAAGCCGCCGATGCCTGCGAACAGTTGCAACATCTGCTTGCGGCGATGGGAATAGTCGGCAATCGCGCCGAGGATGGGCAGGAAGCCGGCTTGAAAGACGACCGAGAAGGCGATGCAATAGGGTAGGAAAGATTCCGGCGCTACCGGCAGGCCAAAAAAGCGCGCCAAACCGTCGGGGCTGGCTGTGGCGGCACTTTCGACCAATGTCGCCAGATACGGCCCCAGGAAGACGGTGCCCACCGTCGTGCTGAAGGCGCTGTTGGCCCAGTCGTACATGGCCCAGCCGAGAATTTCGCGCCGGTCGTTTACGCGGACTGAGTCTGCGGGGTGTTCACGAGTGAGTGCTGCCAAGCATGTTCTCCGATTAAAGCAATGGCTTGAAGTGTGCTGGATGTATGTGAAGTGTGCGTTAAGAAGCCGGCGATGCTGCACAGGTCACGCCAGCGGGATGCCCGCGGCGTCAAACGCTTTCTTCACCGTCTCGTATAGATAGAATTCAAGTTTCTGCGCCGCGCCATAGTCTGCGCACCACACGCGCAACGACAGGACGACGCCGCCGCCGGCCAGACTGACCACCGGGCAACCCATTACCTCGCCGGCCAGCGGATGCGTGCGCGCCTTTTCGAGCACGATGGCGCGCGCCTGATCGACATCGGCGCCGGCCCCGATCTTGAACGGAATCACGGCCAGCTTGCGCGGGTCGCGTGTGGTCAGGTTGATGGTGACCTGCGTTCCCATCACGCTGTTGGGGATGATGATGCGCCGGTTGTCGTAGGTGCGCAGGACGGTGTATCCCAACGTCAGACTTTCGATGTAGCCGATTTCCGGGCTGCCAGGTGCGTTCACCTGCACCAGATCGCCCAACTCAAATGGCCGGTAGAGCGCGAGTGAAATGCCGGCGATCAGGTTGCCCAGCGTGTTCTGCGCGGCCAGGCCGATCACCAGCGACACAATGCTGACGCTGGCCAACAGCGCCGTGCCAATCGCGCGCAGTGAAGGGATCAGATTGGCATACAGCACAATGGCCAGCACAATAATCACCACTTGACCTAGCTGGGCGCTGAAGCGTAGCGTGGTGCGGTTGACCAGTCGCGTTTCGCGTTCGAGCAGGCGATGTGTCACGCGGCGCAGCAGCCGGCTTGTGAACCAGCCCAGCCCCAAAGTCAGCGCCGCGTATATCACCGCGCCGGCCAGTGTGTCGGGATTAAACACGTAGTCGCGCAGGATTTGATCTATAGACATGCTACAGCCGCTACTGTAGGATTGTTCTCGATTGCCGAGTATGCCACGAAGTGGTTTGTGTAAAAGTGGCGCAAGATCAATCGTTTCTCCAGCCGCCCGGCGATTGGGTGCACCGGACAAGCACGCGATTACAATCTGCTCATGACAAACTGGCATCGCATCGCGATTGTGGCGATTGCACTGGTTGCTACACTGGGTGGGCCGTTGCCCGCCCCATCTGCGCCCCCTGATCCCGACAGCCCCCCGGCTCGCGTGAGCCGGCGCGCATGGGCAGCGACCGGCAGCGCGCAGCAAGCCGGCGTGATTGTGGCAATGGCCGGCTTCCCTGATCTCTCTGCAGCCCGCGCTTTGCCCACCAAAGCGGCCAAAACGCGCTTTGTGGTGGAGACGCTCTTGCGCCATGCCCAAAAGGCGCAAGCTGGTTTGCGCCGCGACCTGGACGCGCGTGGCGTGCCCTATCAGGTCTTGTGGATCAACAACAGTTTGTTTATTCCGGCCGCCGACCGTGATACCTTGCACTGGCTGAGTGCACGGCCCGATGTCGTAAGCGTCGATCTCGATGTTCAAATGCGCGGCGTGCAGGCCGGAATCCAGAGTTCAGAATCCAGAGTCCAGAATCCAGCACTCAACACTCAACACTCAGCACTCAACACTCAGCACTCGGCTCTCAGAATCCAAAATCCAAAATCCCCAATCCATCGAATGGGGCGTGTCGCGTGTGCGCGCGCCTGAAGTGTGGACGCTGGGGTTCACCGGCCAGGGCATCGTTGTCGCCGATCTCGATACGGGGGTGCAGTGGAATCATCCTGCGTTGATCGGCGCGTACCGCGGCTGGAACGGCAGCAGCGCCGATCACAATTACAACTGGTATGACGCCGCCTACGATCAGGTGGGGGATGTGCGCGCGCCGGCCCCAGCCGATGACAACGGCCACGGCACCCACACCACCGGCACAATCATCGGCGATGACGGACTGGGCAATCAGATCGGCGTCGCGCCGGGTGCGCAGTGGATTGCCTGCCGCAACATGCGCTTTGGTATTGGCAGCGTGGCGCGCTATACGTTGTGCTTTCAGTTTTCACTGGCGCCCACTGACCTGAACGGCAATAACCCTGATCCGTCCAAAGCCGCTGACATCACCAGCAATTCGTGGGGGTGCGACCCCGGCTATGGTGAGATCGGTTGTGATGTGCCCTCGGCGCTGGTGACGGTGACGCAGGTGCTGCGCGACGCCGGCATCATGACGGTGGCTGCTGCCGGCAACCAAGGCGCCCTATGCGCTACGGTGATGCATGCGCCCGGCACGCTCGACCAGGCGTTCAGCGTGGGCGCGACAAACAGCAGCAACACAATCGCCGGCTTCAGTAGTCGTGGGCCGTCCACCTTCACCGGCCATCTGAAGCCAGACGTGGTGGCGCCGGGGGTCGGCGTGCGCTCGGCATACCCAGTCAGCAACTATGCAAGTTTGAACGGCACCAGCATGGCTACGCCACATGTGGCCGGGGTGGTGGCGTTGTTGTGGTCGGCGGCCCCCTGGTTGCGCGGCCAGATCGATGAGACCGAGGCGATCCTGCGCAGCACGGCTCAACCCCTAACTACCAGCCAGACTTGCGGTGGACTGTTGCCGGGCGCTGTGCCCAACAACACCTATGGCTATGGATTGATCGACGCGCGGGCGGCGGTGAGCGAAGCGCACGCTGTGACAACGAGCATGGCCGCGCCGGCCATGCAGTTTGTGTTGCAGCCGTTGACCTACACCGTCTGGATCACCAATCAGACGGCGCTGACGCGCTCGGGCGTGGTCTTGACGGCCGCTTTGCCGCTTTCTGCGTCATTCGTGTGGGCGTCTGGCGCGCCGCTGGTTGCCGGCGACACAGTAACGTGGTCAATCGGCGCTCTGCCGCCTCACACCAGTCTGTCGTACACGCTCGTGGTCAGCCTAACCCACCCACAAGTTGCCCTTGCACGCAGCGGTGCAAGTTACGCCGGCCTGACGATGCTGCGCCGCGTCGAGGCCGCTCCTGTCGCTACGTTTGTTTATGCGCATCGGCGCTGGATGCTGCCAGTCTACCGCTGAGTCGGTTCTTTCGGTCAGCGCTGGGAAACTGGCAGGTATACCCGGCGCAGTGCCCAGCCGGGGTTGAATTCAAACGCCCCGATGTCAGGCCCAAATCCAAGCGGCCGCAACTGACCATCGTAATCATCACCAATGTCTGTGCTGGCGGCGGCGTCTACGGCCGAGCTGCCTGTCTGCAAACGATAGTTGTCTGTCGTTGGATCGACAAACGATGGCGCGCCGGCGCGGGTGTTTGCGCCGCCGGCCACTTGACCGACCACATGCGTGATCACGCCATAGAACAGGTTGAAGTCTTGTGTGACCGACACCTGCGTGCCACGATGAATGCCGATTGTGTGGCTGGTGACGATGGTGTTGGTGATATAGGCAACCGTATCGCCGGCTCCGCTGGCGTAGATGGCTGACTGTGGGTTGAGCGTGTCGCCGCCAACGATCGTGTTGTGCACCAGGTGTGATGCGTATGCCGAGGAAATGCGGATGGCTGCGCCGCCGACCGCAGACTCGGCGATGGTGTTGCCCGCGAACACGCTGTTCACTACCCAGTTCAGACGCGGGCTGTCGGGCGCAGTGTTCAGCCGGATCGCGCCGCCGCCGCCGAGACTCGGAGAGATGATGGTGCCGCCTGTGGCAGTGTTGCTGATGAACAAACTGGCGCTGATGACTGCACCGCCGGTGGTGTAGGCAGCCCCGCCGCCGGCTTGGGCTACATTGTTGCGAAAGATGCTGTGTGTCACCTCCAGCGGCCCCTGAGCAAAGATTGCGCCGCCGTTGGCGGCGAGATTGTTCTCGAACGCCACGTTCTTAACAGTCAGCGCGCTGTAATCGTTGACCAGCACGGCCCCGCCATTCAAGCCAGGCACATACCCATCGCTGAGTCGCAGACCGGTGATGGTGACGCTGAACGGCGAACCGTTTGTGCCGCTAATCTCAATCAGCCGGCCGGGCGGCGCGCCCGGATCGTGTTGGATCGTCAATGCGTTCGGTCCGGGGCCTCGGATTGCAAGCGGCTGAATGATGGTTGGCAGCGTTGTTGTCAGGTTGATCGTGCCGGCCACGTTGATGAGGATTGTGTCGTCGCCGTTTCCGGCCGGGCATGCGCCTGCCGGCGTGTCGAGATTGGCCGCCAGAATGCCGTCTCGCAGCGAACAGGCTGTGGGGTCGCTCCAGCCTGACAGCGACTGCACGACAATGTAACCGCCGGCGCGAGCCGCCGATGGTGGCAATGCTTGCGCCGCCAATACGCAGGCTATCACTGCCAGGACAACGCACTTGGCAAAGTGTTGCGCCGGCGCTGCCGCAATAACGGGTGTCGCAACCCAGCACTCGCTTTCAGGATGGGATGTCATCTGGGCTGGATACGCGCTCGCGAATTCACCTGTCAATACTCTGGCCATATTTCCCTCGCAAATGCGCAGCCGGCATGCCGGCTGATCACTACCTGTAGCTAATCGGCAGAAAAGCTTTCACCGTCACTGGCTCGAATCTCAGCACGGCTGCGCCGGCTCGACCATTGTTCGTTTGCCCACTGACAGTTGCCAGGCCCGCGCTGACGCTCGACGTGAGCACGGTGGTGAAGCGCCCATCCAGATCGGTCGTGCCGGCTATGTCTTGTAACTGGCCGAGCGATGTGCTCAGGGTCACCGGTTCACTTGGCTTGGCGTTCCCAAATGGATCGACCACCGTCAGCGTGATTTGGCTGGTGCTGATGCCATTGGCGAGAATCAGGTCGGGCGATGCGCTGGCGGAGACGGTGTAAGGCGCGCCTGGCGTCAATGTGATCTGCATAGAAGCAGTCAGCAAGCCTGCTGATACAGTGATGGCGGCCGGCCCGGCGCGCGGGCCGGCATGCCACGTGGCAAAGGTTTCTCCGGCTGCATTCGTCGGATCAAATACAGACAGGCCGCCCCTGCCTCCAGGAACAATCTGACCAACGATCGCCAGGCCGGGCACAGGGCGCGCCTGGGCGTCGGCGACTGTCACCGTCACTTGCGCGCTAGAGATGTTGTCGGCCGGCAGCGTTGCAGCGCTGATTGCCAGCGCGATGCTGGCCGGCACGCGCACTTCGTGTGTGACGACATTGCTGCTCATTTGTGCAACAGCTTCAGACTGAAGCCCGGCCACATTGGTCACGATGGCGCTGGATGCCAGAACTGGGTTGATCTCTACGGCGAATGTCAGCATGGCCGTCTCGCCGGCTGCAATGTTGCTCTGGGTCATCACAATCGCTGTCCCGACTGCCACCGCGCCGGTGCCGGCCAGGCTGTCAGTCACCAGGCGTGTATTGTCGGGAATGGAGTCGGTGAGGGTCAGGTACCCCATGGCGCTCGCCTCTGGAGCTGATACCACCATCGTGTACGTGATGCGCTGGCCGGGCAGCAGGATTTGTTGGAGTGGGCGCGCCCACTTTGAGATGCGCTCGCCGTCGCTGACCATGACCACTGCGGTGCCAGTGTTGTCGAGGGTGTTTATCTCCCAGTTCTGGCTGCCGATCGTCGCGGTGTTCGTGACAGGGCCGGGTGGCAGGTCGGGAGACAGAATGCCGCTCAGTGTGATGATGCCGGCTGCGCCGGGTATCAAGGGGTCTGAAAGATAGAACTGGTAGATTGGGCCGGGCGTCGCCGTGATCGGCAGTGTGGCGCCGGTGGTGATGTTAATCAGGCCAGGCGGCAGCACATCGCCAATGACCACACCCGACGCGCCGTGCGCGCCGGCGTTGCTGAATGACAGAGTGAAGCTGACGTTTGCACCGGGGCGTTGCATGCCGGGCACAATCATCTTGCGCAGCTTGAGATCAACGCTGTGCTCGAACGCGCCAATGTCGGGCTGCAAGCCCAGCGGGCGTGTGAAGCCGTCCATATCGACGCGAATGCCGATGTCATTGGCTGCGTTGATGGCCGGGCTGTCACCCAGCAGCCGAAAGTTATTCTGGCCGGCGTCGAGAAAGCGTGGCGCGGCGGTGATGCTGTTTCCGCCACTGGCTACCGGCCCGAAGCTCCCGCCGAGCGTGTTGGCGATATTTCCGTAGAACAGGTTGTAGTCCTCGGTCATCGAGATTGTGCCGCCGCGGTGCAACGCGATCGTGTGGCTGGTAATGATTGTGTTGCGCACCTGTGTGCTGTAGATGCCACCGCCACTGGTGGTGTAAATGGCCGAGTTGGGCGTCACGCTATCTTCGCCCACGATCGTGCAGTGGAAGATATACGTGTCGTTCAGCGACGAGATGCGAAACACAGCCCCGCCGGGCGCGTGCTGCGGAATCCAGTTGCGGACGAACACCGAATTCACCACCTGGTTCGGCCCGATGTTGAGCCGCACTGCGCCGCCTCCGCCCAGGCTGGGGCTGCCGGCGCCCAGCGCCGCATTGCTGATAAAGGTGCTGGCAGTAATCACGCTGTCCAGATCTGAGAAGATCGCGCCGCCGGCATTGCTTGCCACATTGTTTGTAAATACGCTGTGGGCGATGGTGAGCGGGCCGCGAATGTGGATGGCGCCGCCATTGGCAGCCGTATTGCCCTCAAAGGCCACATTGACAACGGTCAGCCGCGCGAAATTGCGCGTTTGTATCGCGCCGCCGTTGCCGCTACCGGCTGCGCCGTTGACCATACGCAGGCCGGAAATCACCACAGAGGGCGTCATGCTCGCCGTCGTCGTAATGTCGAAGAAACGAAACCGGGGGCCTGCTGGATCGCGCCACAGGCCAAGCGAAGCCGGGCCAGGCCCCACAATCGACAGAGTGGTGGTGATGACCGGCAGTGTCTGGGTAAGGACGAGTGTGCCTGTGATCGCCAGGACAATCGTGTCATCCCTGTTGCCGGCGCTGCATGTCCCGACCGGCTGGTCGAGGTTGGCAGCTCTAATCGCGTCTCGCAGTGTGCATTGAGTGGCGTCGCTTCCCCCTGACAATGATTGCACAGTGATTGTGGCTGCGTCGGCTGAGCGCTGTGTCATGACCACCGCCAACACGATAGCGACGGTCAGGCCGCTCAGCAGCCGGTTCATGTAGGCCAATCTGCGCACCGAAAGAGCTTCAGCCGGCCGATGTCTGATTGCATAGCGAGGCCGGTTGGCATACGCTTGATCGGCAAGGTGGATCATGTTGATTGATGGTCTGTCTTCTGTCTGATGTAAGCGATATGTAAGCTTTGCTTAAAGCACGACTTTACAGGCACTGTCTTCAGATTGCACTGGGGGCATCAACAGTCTGGCGTCCCGGGGATTGATACAGGAGTGACTGTCTGTTTTCGGAGCATGGGGACACTGTACAATGCTGGTGCGCTGACAAGCGATGAAAGGGATATCTCATTTTGCGAGTGGGCTGTGTCTCGCCACGTTCGTGCCGGGGGTAGTTGAAGAAGCTGCCAGAGGATCGTTGCTGATTGCGTTGGGTGGCGCTTGCGCCATGTTGCCGGATACGCTTGACTTCAAGCTGGCCAAGTTTCTCGAAAAGCGCGATGCCGATGTGATACCCCGACGAGACGATCTGGACGCTCAGCGCCTCGCCGACGATCTGGCCATGCAAATTTGGCTGGCTGCGCACGAGGGCCGCTCACGCATTGTGCAACTCCACCCGCTCAGGCTGACGGTGGCCGAGTGGGTGCTATATACCGTGCGGTTCGACGTGGCGCGCGGGGACGTTGTGGTGTCGCTGGATTGCGATGGGGTGGAGCATCGGGCGCACGCGGGCGCTCTGGATTACACCTACGATGGTCCGTTGCACATCGAGGAGCTGGGTGGGCCTTCGCTGAAGTTGATTCCAACCGACAGTGGCGTGCGCATCGAATTTCTGCCCTGGCATCGCGAATGGTCGCACTCGCTGCTGATTGCCCTGGGGCTTGGGCTGCTCTTGGGTCTGCTGATTGAGCCGCGCGCCGGCATAGTAGCGGCATTGGGCTATTCCATCCACATCTTCGAGGATCAGTTAGGCTTCATGGGGTCTAACTTGTTTGCGCCGCTATCACGGGCGCGCACCAATGGCCTGAAGTTGCTGCACTCTGGCGATACTATCCCCAATGTTGTCACGGTCTGGCTGGCGCTCACGCTGACGCTGCTCAACCTCGATCGCGCGCAGGACACGCCGCTCATTGCAGCCGGCCCCTATCTCGCTTTCGTGGTGTGTTTGCCCAGCGCGCTGCTCATCGGCATCTATGCCCACCGCCGCTATCGCACACACGTGGAGCGTCTACAGGCTCAGCGCCAACGCGATCTGGTGGCCGAAGCCGAGGAAATTCAAGTTTAGTGCGCCTCGGTTCTGCTCTGGTCAGGCTGGGTCAATCAATCAAGGGCTTGCACAGGCAAGCCAAGCGGACGAAATGCCCAGCGCGTTACGCTTCGTCATCGATGGCTGCTGCCGGCATATCGAGGTCGATCACATCCCCCTGCCGGTTGATGACGATGCGGAAGCCCAGCATGCCCAAGTAGGCGCGGGTTTGTTCTGGAAGACCCTGTTCGAACAACACGGGCAGATTCTTGTCAATGTTGCGGATAGAGGTATCGACCGCCGCTTTGGTGAACAAGTCGTCCTTGCCCAGAAATTTCAGTATGCCTTGTGACACAAGCTCTTTGCTTTGGCTGATTTGTTGGACGAGCGCGTCGATGACTTGCTGATCTACGTGTCGAGCGTCTACATGGTACTTGAAGCCTTGCTCGGTATACACGTATGTTGGCTCCTCGCCCACGTATGCCACCGGCAGCGCGTTGCCGTGTTCATCAGAGACCAGCCCCTCAAACAATGCCTTGTTCATCGTGTGGCCCAATAGTAACGCAAAGCAAGTCGCAAAGCGCTGTCGGTATGTGGGTCAAGCCGCCCGGCTTACAACAAGCCCAGCGCGCGCGCTACGTCTGGCCCAATGCCGATCACGTTTAGTGTGATTGGCGCCAGTAGTACCCCCAGGCAGTTCATGCGTCGGCCGCCTACCAGCACAGGGATCAATCCGATGCATGTGGCAACGGCCATTACGCCCAGTCCACCCAGGCCGGTGAAGCCGACGGTGATCGCGATCGAGATTGCCAGCGCGGGCGCCGAAATCAGCTTTGGGTTGAAGCGGCCGGTCAATGCGGCTGCGCCGCGCGCCAGCGCCACCAGCAGCGCAAAAGACAGGGCGCCGGCCAGCGCTACTGCGGCCACGGCCAGCCAATATGATTGCCAGCCATAGGGCACATAGATGGCGCTGATCATCCAGGCCATCCCGCCGCGCGTCAGTCCCAGGCCGGGCACGAACAGCAGCAGCAAGCCGCCGGCGTAATAGGCAATCTTCGACGCGCCTTGTGAAACCAGGAAGATGCGGTCATCGCGCTGCGCGGTTGCGTGGCCGGCCAACAGCCCGCCAATGCCGCCGCTGATAACTGGCAACACACCGGCGAACAGGCCGCCGGCTACGCCGGTGAGTGTGCCGCGCACAAGCTGATACGGCGTGACTTCGAGGCGCAGCGCCGTATCTTGTTGAGGCGGTCGCACGCCGAAGATCAGCATTTGCAGCAACCCCGGCACTGCAAATAGACCGACGAATGCGGGCAGCAAATTCTGAAAGGATGCCTCGATGGGCACCGGGCTGCGGTACAACAGCACAAACCCCAGGATGCCGCTGAGGAGGAACGTCAGCAATCCTGCGCCGAGGTAAGCCCATGCCGATAGTAGGCGGCGCAATGGCGTTGGCGCCAGCGCGTCATGGCGCGGCCATTCGCCAATCACCAGAAATGCGATGATGGCTGTCAACATCCAGGCCATGTGCGGCGCGATGATCTGCCGCACGGGACGCAGCACTTCATCGAGCAGCGGAGCGGCTAGCACGAGCGCCAGCAGCGCCCCCAGGCTGCCGGCGCCCACCAGCATGACTGCGTCGAGTCCGCGTCCACGCAGCAGCATTTTGGTTGCAGGCAGTACGATGAATGCGCTGGCGTCGTCGGGCGCAAACAGAAAGACCGAGGGGATGACATTCACAACCGACCATCCCACAACCAGACCGATCATGAGCATGGCCATCTGCTGGCCGCTAAATGGAAGCGCCCGTTGCGCGGCCAAGAGGAACGCCAGCCCGGCCACGTTGTAGATGTGCAGGCCGGGCGCCAAGGCGAGAACCGCGCCGATCACTGCGCCAATCAGCGCAAGCGCAATCAGGCTGGGATCGTGCATTGAAAATCAGTATAGCCCAGAACACACCTGCACCCGCATGACCGCCGGCAGAAAAACAGTGAAACCCACCGTGTGGGTGGGCCTCACCGGGAGGTATGGGCCGCAACTCGCGCGCTGCGACCGACGTGCACGGCAGCCAAAAGCTGCGACGACTTGATTCCTATTCTTGAACTTCAGCTTCGGCGTCTGCCGGGGTCTCTGAATCTTGTACGATCTCGGCGATCTGGCGCTTGGCGCGACGCCGGCGCTGTTTCTCGGCTTTGGCGATCACCTCTTCAGAACGCCGTTCGAGCCGGCGCTGGAAGCGATCTACCTGTCCTTCAGTGTCGATGATGCGTTGCTGGCCGGTGTAGAACGGGTGTGTGCCCGACCACACGTCCAGGTGCAATTCGGGCTTGGTCGACCCGACCGTGCCGACAAGCTCGCCGCCGACATACACCTTGGCATCGGGATAGTACTTGGGATGAATGTCTTTCTTCATGATGTGCTTGCCTCCTGGGGCGCTACGCCGTGGGCGCTACGCCGTGGGCGCTACGCCGTTTCGGTTGCAGCCGGCGCCGCTTCGGGTTGCGACTTCAACCCAGACAGTGCCTCGACCCGCACCAGCTTGCGGCCGGTGGGCAAAGTCTCGAACCGTACCACGCCGTCTGCGGTAGCAAAAAGGGTGTAGTCTTTGCCCGCGCGCACGTTCTGGCCGGGCTTAATTTTGGTGCCACGCTGGCGCACGATGATGTTCCCGGCCCGCACCGCCTGGCCGCCGTAGATTTTCACGCCCAGTCGCTGGGCATTGCTGTCGCGGCCATTGCTGCTGGAGCTGCCGCCTTTCTTGTGTGCCATGTCTCGATCACTCCTCGTTCTGGGCCTGGTTCTCAGCCGTCTGGGCTGTTTCAGCCGTGGTTGCGGCTGTGGCGACGGCTGTGGCGACGGATGAAGTTGCTTCGCCGTTGCCCATAATTTTGATGCGGGTGTAGGTCTGGCGATGGCCGGTCTTCTTGCGATAGCGCTTCTTGGGTTGATAGCGGAAGACGTCGATCTTGTCGCCCTTCACGTCGCCCACTACCTGAGCCGGCATGGTTACGCCCTCAACCAGAGGGCGCCCGACTTTGACGCCAGATTCGTCCGACCACAGCAGGACCGGCAACTGTAATGAGCTGCCGGGTTCTGCGTTCAACTTTTCAACGACGAAATCGTCGCCGGGCGACACGCGATATTGCCGGCCGCCCACCTTGACTACTGCAAACATAGATGATTCACCTCTTGGACGCCCCTCGGCGCGTCGGTGGCGCATAGCGCGCCAGTGCGACTTCCTGCGGGCGAGTGATAGCGGCTGTGCGCCGCCGATGTCTGTGACCTGGGCTGCGACGTTTAGATGACGAGCCAAAGAAACAGCGCGCAGATTATACGCGGTTGAAAGTTGGTGTCAAACCGTCCGGCGCCGGCTTTGCCGGCCAGTTATCGGCGCGCCGGCCTGGCTCTGGCGCTGCGCCGCAGATGCTCGCTGCGCCGCAGATGCTCGCTGCGCCGCGCCCGAAGATGCTGTGAGCTTCGGGCGCGGAATCCATCTCCTGTCAATCGTTTTCCAACAGTTCCAGCACCGCCCCCAACTGCGTTACCCCGTCCATGTAGGCGTAACGTCCGCCGGTGTACTCGCCACGCTGAACCAACGGCACGCCATTGCTGGACAGATAAGCGATCTTGTCCGTCATCCCTTTAACGACAAAAGCGATGTGATGGATGCTATCGCCGCGCGCGTCGAGCTGATCTTTCCACGTGCTCGGTCCATCCATTGGCTCGATCAGTTCCACCGCTACCTGCCCCATATTGAAGAACGCCAGTTTCGCGCGGGCCGGGGTGGGCTGGCCGTTGTATTCCGTGCGGGCCTTGTCGTATTCGTCGGTGATGATGATGTCCGGCATGGGCAGGCCGAGGATGCGCGACCAGGCCCTGGCCTTTGTTTCAATGTCGTGCACGACAATGCCGACCTGGGTGACAAGATTCGTTCCGAGTGCGGGTTCGCTCATAGCAATGCTCCAGATGGGATGAGTTTGCCGGCAATCATATACGCGCCTATCGTTTAGTTGAGTGTGTGGTGCAGCGCGCCAGACCGATCGACACGCCGGTTGCGATACCGCGCCGTGCGTTCTTTGTGCCACACGCGTACAAGAATTCAAAATCGATTATCGTTATACCCGCCGGCCCAACTGGGGCGGCGATATGCCGGTGCAGTCTTCTCACCGGTGATGAAAACTGGAGGCACATGATGGCGAGCGACACAAATGCATACGTGACCCCGAAGGCTGGCTCGGGCGGCGTGAATCTGCGCAGCCAACCCTTCATCGATCCGACCACGCGCATCGGTTTTTTGCCCGAAGGCGCGCGGCTGGTGTTGGAGGAGGCCGGCACAGACTGGCACGCCGGCCGCGTGTATGTTTCGACGCAGTTCGCCGAGGCGATCGGCGATGCCTTCGTTACACTGCGGCCCGGCGCGATCAGTGTGAACGTGCGCTCGGCGCCGGTGCTGAGCGACACGACCGATGTGGGCGATCTGAATGCCGGCCAGCGCTTGGAGCTGATTCAGTGGGTGGGCGATTGGCTGCTGGCACGCGCGTATGTGTCGACTCTGTTCAGCGACGTGGTCGTGGATAGCGGCAGCGAACCGAAACCGCCCAAGCCGGTCACCCCCTCTGGCCTGCTCACACCGGATCAAGTGCGCGCGCTGCCGCTCGCGCCGGCCCAACTGCGCGAAGTGCCGCCGGGATTGAATCAGAACCAGATTCGCGCCGCGCGCATCTGGAACCAGTACGGCGGTTTGTTGGAACCGCTGGCAACCAGCATCGGCATCGAGCCGGCGGTGGCTGTCGCTGTCGTGGCCGTCGAATCGGGCGGGCGCGGATTTGGCGCGGATGGGCGCATGATTATTCGCTTCGAGAATCATGTGTTCTGGAGCCTGTGGGGCCGCAACAATCCGAATGCGTTCAATGCCTTGTTTGCCTTCAACCCTGGTCTGACCTGGCAGGGCCACAAGTTCCGCGCCAATGCGAATGCCCCTTGGCAGGATGTGCACACCGGTACCCAGTCGAGCGAATGGGATGCCTTTCATGTGGCTGCTGCGCTCGACGCCAACGCCGCCAAACGCTCGATCAGCATGGGCCTGCCGCAGATCATGGGCTTCAATCACAAGCGCATCGGCTATGACACGGTGGAAGCGATGTTTGACGCCTTCAGCGCCGACGAGCGTTGGCAACTGCTGGGCATGTTCGCGTTCATCGTCGCCAACCCGACGCTGCCGGCGGCGTTGCAGCAGGGCGACTTTGCCACATTTGCCAAAGGCTACAACGGCCCCGGCCAGGCTGACTTTTACGCCGGCCTGATCCGCGCTGTGCGCGACGCCTTCCTCACGCTGCCGGCGTCCAAGGCGCTGGCATTGCCGGTGGCCATGGGCCTGCCGGCGATGGCCCCAGCGCGACCGGCTGCGCGACCCCGCAAGCGCACCACCGCGCGCCACAAGCGGTCTTGATGCGCGACAAAACACAGAACGACTTTTCACCGTAGCACAGGATTAATCCTGTGCTACGAGTACGTCTTGATGCGCGACAAAACACAGAACGACTTTTCAGGGCCGGAAGAACCGGCGCTCTCGCTGTGCTGATAGCGCGCTGATCCAGCCGGCGGCGTGCGGAATCCAATCCTCGTCGCAGTAGTGCCACGGGCCGTCATTGGCCGCTGTGGGGGGCACGACCAACTGGAATTGCGGGTTGGCGCTGAAGCCGTTGGGGATCGTGCCGCGAATGCCGGTCCAGTTGCCCACCGTGCGCCGGCCAATCCCGACGATCTGGCTGCGCGGTTCGGCCACGCCTTCGGGCAGATCTTCGTGATACTTCAGGCAGCCGGCAAACGACTCGCGCGTGATGCCGGCGTTCAACCCGGCGATCCATTGCAGGTTGCCAGTGGCGATATCGCGGAACGCGCGATCGCCAAAATATTGCTCGAACCAGGTCGCCAGCGCCGAGGCGAAACCGTATGACGTGTTGATGCCGTGCCACGGCCCGCAGAACGTCAGCAGCCCCTCGCCGGTGAAGTAACCCTCCGGCAACAGGTAGAACGGGTTCATGTGGCAGGCCGGCAGGAAGTAGCCATAGGCGAAGCGGTGCAGCATCTCGCGCCAAAGCCCAACGTCTGGGTGGTCGTACCAGCGGCGCTGCATGTCGATGAGTGGCAGAATGTAGTGGGGGAACGAGCCGCCGCTGTCATGGCCGACATGGTGATGGATATTGGCCTTTTCGGTGAAAGGGCTGCCGTCGAATGTGCGGAAGTGGCCGAAGAACGGGCCTTCGGGCGAGTCGGCGGACACCTGTCGCTGGGCAACCTGTCGCGCCAGGCGCGCGGCGTCGTGCTGATAGCGCAACTGGCCGGCGGCCCACAACTCCACGGCGGCCCACATCATCATGAACAGGTCACGGGTCATGAATTGATCGGGCACAACGAAGTCGGGCGGCGCGCCGTGATTGCTGTGTGAGAAGCCGGCCCCGCCGAACGGACGCGCCCGAGTGAGCAGATAGTCCAGCGCGCGGATGGCGCGCGCCAGATAGTCGGCGCTTTTGTCTGGGCGCAGGTCGGCCAGCAGACGCGATGCGCGCGCCAGGGCTACTGCGCTCTGGGCGACATCGCCGGGGATGACCAGCATGTGATGCGGCAACTCGTGGACGATGGCGCCTGTGGGGAAACCGACAACCCCTGCGTGATCCTGGCACGCAGTGAGATAGTCGCAGCCTTGAATGATTTGGGCGATCAGCCGGTCGAGGTCGTGGTCGGAGAGATGTTCGTAGCCGGCGTTGAGCAGGTCGCACAGGCCGATCAGCATAGTAGCGTGGCTGTTCACCTCGCGCCAGTCCCAGCCGCAATCTTTCCAGCCCTTGTGATAGCGGGCCAGGCGGGCGCGTTCCTCCAGTTGATCAAGCGCAACCGGCACGATTGTCTCGCGCCACAGCAGGTCGTAGTAACCTTAAAAGGGTCGCTGGCGAACAGAACTGTGTCGCCGGCGCGGATGAGGATGCGGTAGTCGCCGGGGTCGCGCAGGGATGAAAAGTCGGCAACCCACCATACGCTTTGCCACAGTTCGCCCCAGCGTGTCAGGGGACCGGCCAGCATCACGGCGCCGGCCTTGGCGTCCTGAATCTCGAATGTGGCGTCGGACGGCACGTGGGCCGGGTCGGTGCTGCGCACTAGCGCGCGCATTAGCGCGCGCACTGGCGCGCGCGCCGGCGCGCGTACGAGGGCGCGCATGGGGTCGCCCAGGTCATAGCCGATTTGAGAGTAGAGCAAGCCGGTGATCTCGGACATGATGTTTCAAAGCTGAATAACGGCCACACCGTAGCGGCCCAGTTCGAGTGTAGCTGCTGTGGTCGCGCCGGTGAGCAACTCCTGCCGGCCGGCCGGCACAGTCACGGTCTGCACAGCCTCGGTGTGGTTGATGAGGAAGAGCAGGCGTTTGCCGTTGCCCTCGCGCACACATGCTTCGATGCCGGCGGGCGGCTTGACTGCCGGGGCGATGCCGGCCTGTCGCATGATCTCGGCGATCAGCGCGTCGTAGAAGGCGTCTTCGGCCATGTTTGCGCCGACGTAGTAGCCCACTCCGCGGCCAAAACGGTTGCGGGTCAGCGCAGCAAAGGATGCCATGTGCCACAGGTCGAAGCCGGCCAGCGGCTCGGCTGTGAGCGGTGTCACCCAATCGACCCATTCGACGGCTGTGTACGCGCCGGCCATCTCGCCCTTGCCGATCACGGGATACCGCATCTCCTGCGTCAGCGCCTCGTACTCCTCGATGGCGATGCCCAATGCGTCGCCGAGCAGGCCGGGCAAGGTACGGTTGTGGCAACGGCTGAACTCGTCCTTGACGCCGGTGCGTCCGTCGGCGATGAGGATGCCGCCGGCCTGCACAAAGTCGTTGAGTCGTTGCGCCAGTGTATCCGGCAGGATGTACAGATGTGGCGCAAAGATGACCTGATAGACGGAGAGGTCGGCATCAGGGGAGATCATATCCACGTTCAGGCCGGCACGGGTGAGGGCGCGGTAATAGCGGCGCATGGCGTTGTGGAAGTTGTTGGCCTGCGCGGGTGAGAACGGGCCGCCGCTATAGGCCGGCTGGATGTCGAACGCCCAGTATGCATAAGGGAACCTCGCGTCGGGTGCGTGTTGCGTGTTGGGTGGGTGTCAGGGCTTCATTCCGAAGGTGGCTTCTTTCAGGTCGAGATAGTACAGGTAGTCGTCGGGATCGACGTTGGGCGGGCAGCGATGGTCGCAGAAAGGGATGTAGCCGCCGCGCTCGACGAGCGGGATGAGCGTCTTCATGTAGGCGTCGATTGCTGCGCGCCCCTTGCCCAGTTCGATCTTGTCGAAGCCGCCCATGATGCGCAGGTCTTTGCCGTATTGTTTGAGCAATTCGCCGGGGTGGGCGCAGCCGTTGACCTCGAAGGGGAACAGGCAGTTGACGCCGCCCGCCATCATGGCCGGCAGGATGGGCCGCACATCGCCGTCGCAGTCGATCCACCACAAATCGATGCCGTGCGCGATCAGCTTGTTGTGGATGCGCTTGTAGCGTGGCGTGATGACATTGCGGAAGAAGCGCGGCGAGACGATCGGGCCGTTCTTGAAGCAGATATCTTCCCAGCCGGCGGCAAACTCAAAGTCGAAGTGCGGCAGGATTTGATCCAGCGCATCCTCGACCAGCAGGCAGGCTGTTTCGACCATGTCTTCCACCATCTCCGGGTAATCGCTGATGGCGTAGGCTAGGCCCTCGAAGGTGAGCATGTCGCGGATCTTGCCGATCATCGAGCCGCACCAGATGCCAAGCGGGTAGTCGCGGTTGGCAGGGTGCTGCGCTTTCAGGGCCGCGATGTCCACGATGCGGGCCGGGTCGTCGCGCCGGAAACGCTCCGCTTTCACTCTGGCCCAGTCATCTGGTGTGACGATGGATGACTTGATGTAGTGTGGGATGGTGTCGTGGCCATCCTTGGGCACCTCGGCCAGCAGGCCGTCGGCGTTCATGATGATTTTGGTGGTCTCGCGCTCTTCGACCAGCGTGTTTTCAAAGGTTGGATTCAGCCAGATGTTGCCGCTGATGGTCGCGGTGCGGTCGAAGTTGAAAAAGATGTCCGCCTCGGCGTTGTTGGTGATGCCATTCTCATAGAAGATCGGCCATTCTTTGAAGTTCTCGTCCCAGTAGCCAAACTCCATATTGAAGCAGCGGTCGATGGGGGCATAGTGCATTTGGCGGACGAATCGCTCGCGGTCGGTGAGTGTGCCCTTCCATTTGGGCCGGCACGGCGTGATGGTCTTGGGTGTGGTCATGGTTTACCTGTGGATATGTGGCGCGCAATTTTGTGGACAGGCAAGCAGGTAGGCTGGCTTGTCTGCCATAGTGTAAGACAGACCGGCAGAATCGGGTATGCTGGATGCGCCATGAAAACACTTCCACTGTGCCCAGGTAGCGCACGCCCAGTACATCCTCTAACAGAAGGGGAGCGCCGGCACGGTCGAGCGACGATGGGCCGCTGGCATATAGCGCGCCGCCGCCGGCCACATAGCGCCGGAACACCTCGGCCTGATCGAGCGTGAACTACAGCGCGTTTGGTAGCGCGACGGCAATGCCTCGGCGCGAATCTCTTCCATCGGCTTCATCGTGACATGATCGGTGAAAAGCCGGGTGCGCGAGACGTAAAACTCGAAGGGCTTGCTGCAGGTGATGCCGTCGTACACTTTGCAGGCCGGAGAGTGCTGAGCCGGCCCGCTGTAGAAGTCGCCACCCACGTAGTCGCAGGCGTCGGTCATCTCCAGATATTTCCGGCCAGAAGGTCATGTCGAAGAACATACCGTCGATGTGGTAGCCTGCGACGATCTCGCGCACACAGGCCAGCACATAGTCGCGGTAAGGTGAGTTGGGTCAGCAGGCCGATGCGCGTGTCCGACAAGCACAGGCCCACGTGCGAGTGGGTGTACTGCAAATGGGATTGCGCGCCGCAGGCGATGGCCCCGACGATTGCGTCGCGTCGAAGTTGGACAGCAACGCCGGGTGCTAGTCTGGGATGTGAATATCGACCGAGTAGTGACGATAGACCTGCGCCGGCCATTGGTCGGTCATAGCCTGTGGACTCTTGTGGCTGGCGACGTTCTATCGCCCGGCATAATACACCCAGCGGTTTGAGCTTTTGAACACCAGCAAAGATACCGCCAGAATGATGACGAAAAGGATCCATGCCTGTGCTGAGGCATAACCCATTTTGAAGAACTCGAAGGCGTTTTGATACAGATAAAGCGCGTAAAAGAGTGTCGAGTCAGCCGGCCCGCCGCTTGTCATCACGTAGGCCTGGCTGAAGACCTGGAATGAGCCGATCAACCCAATCACCAGGTTGAAGAACACCACAGAGCTGATCATGGGAATCTGGATACGCCACACTTTCTGCCAGGCAGATGCGCCGTCCAGTTCCGCAGCTTCCATCAGCTCCTTGGGGATATCTTGCAATGCCGCCAGGAAAATGACAATTGCGTTTCCCACCGACCACAAGCTCATCAGGATCAGCGACGGTTTGGACCACTGTGGGCTGGTCAGCCATGGAATCGGCGTTGCACCGACTGCGTTGAGAATGAAATTGAAGATCCCGTATTGCGGGTTAAACAGCCAGAGCCAGATGATGGCAGAAGCCACCGTTGGCACCACCACCGGAACATAGAATACCGTCCGGTAGAACGACAGAAAGCGCACATTCATGTTTAGCAGCATTGCCAGAGAAAGTGCCACAATGCCGCCAATCAGATTCGAGAAGAAGGTGTAATACAGCGTATTGCCCAGCGAGACACGGAAGAGCTGGTCGTCGGTGAGCAACTGGACATAGTTGTCCAAGCCGGTCCAGCGCGGCGCCTGAAGGACGCTGTATGTGGTCAGGCTGAAGTAGAACGATGCCAGAATCGGCAGCACCCCAAACGCCACAAAGCCGATCAGCCAGGGCGAGATGAAGGCCAGGCCTTTGAGTGTCTTTTTGATTTCCTTGCTGCGCCGCGAATGGAACTTCAGAGGCTGATTGACTGCTTGCATCTGTTTCCTCGTAGCTTGTAAGCAGGCTGTTGCGCCTGAAGGCGCACAGTCCGCAACCTGTCATCCTTTCATCCCGGTGAAGGTGATGCCCTGGATAAACGTCTTCTGGGCAAAAAAGAAAAGGATGATGACCGGCACGACAAAGAGCGATGTTGCGGCCATGATGAGCGAGAAGCGGCTAAGACCATAGGCGCTGCGCATGGTCGCCAGTCCGAGCGAGATGGTAAACAGCTCTTTGTCATTTAGATAGATCAGCGGCGTCAGAAATTCGTTCCAGCTACTCAAGAACTGGAACAGGGTCACTACCATCAACGCTGGCCGCGCCAACGGCAGAATCACACTCCACAAGACGCGCAAGTCCGAGCAGCCGTCCATCACTGCTGCGTCAGACAGATCTTTTGGGATACCCAGGAAGAACTGGCGCAATAGAAAGATGAAAAAGGCATTGCCGAAGAAGTGCGGGATGATCAACGGGTTGAATGTATTGACCCAGCCAAAGCTGTTGAACAACACGTACAACGGAACCATTGTCACCTGATAGGGCAGCATCAGAGTGCTGAGGACCAGGATGAACAGTACGTCGCGCCCTTTCCATTCCAACCGCGAGAAGCCATATGCCGCGAGCGTGCAGGATAGCAGAGTGCCAACCACCGATGTGAAAGAGACCCACAGGCTATTTCTGACGTAAGTCCCGAACGGGACAAAGTTGAACGCATCGGGGAAGTTTTGCCAGATGGGTGTTGCCGGCAGCAGGGTGGGTGGGTAACGCAGTACCTCGGGATCTGTCTTGAGTGCTGTTGTAAGCATCCACACCAGTGGAAGGACGAAGAACACGCCAAAGAAGATCAGCACAGCGTGTTTGGATAGAGTGGTCAACCAGCGTTTGGCGATAGCTGATCGGGAATGCAATGTCTGTTTGCGTGTCTGGGATGGCGCTCCTCTTCCGAGGTGTCCGGCAGAGTTCAGCGGGCTACTGACCATCACATATCTCCTTCTGGTCGGCTTGACAAGCGCGTTCTAGCGCTCCTGGCTGAAACACAGCTATTGTATTGCCGGCCAGATCATTATGCGAACGGGTTCCCACAAGGGAACCCGTTCGTTGCGTTGCGCATCGAGCAAGCCGATCAGGCTTATGCGCCTAACCCTGCTTCTTGTAGAAGTCGTCCAGTTCCTTCTGCACTTCTTCCACCACCTGGTTCATCGCCGCTTCCGGCTCCTGTTCGAGCAGGCGGATGCGGTCGCGGGCAGCGTTAAGTCGCGTGCTGTAGAAGGTGCCCACCGGCATCTTGGGCGGCAGCAGCACACGATCACCCTTCAAGAACAAGTTGATCATCTCCTGGAAGCCAGGATAGTCGGCCACCAGTTTCTTGAATGGCTCGAAGTCCAGGATCTTGGTGGTGACCGGCACATTGATGGGCCGGTTGCCCCAGGTCAACACGGTGAAGTAATCCTCGAGGGTGCTGCCCAGGCCGCCTGTGTACTTGACGAACTTCCACGCCGCATCGGGGTGTTTGGTTCCAACAGGCACGACTGTGAAGTCGCCGTAACTGTAGGTGGCGACGCCCGTCATGCCGGCAGGATTGGGAGCCGGGATGATGCCAAACTCGAATCCTTGGTCCGTGGCGTACTTGCGGAAGTCGCCCAATTTCCAGGCGCCGCCGATTTCGTGGATGGCGATGCGTCCAGACAGGAAGGGATCGAGTGTGCCCGCGCGCTCGCTGGCCAGGCCCTGCTGGAACGCTGTCACTTTTGTTACATCGTACTTCTTTGAGTACGAGGCCATCCACTTGAACATGTCGATCATCTTCGGGTCATTGGCTGTGACCTTGCGATTGGCTTCGTCGTACAGTTTGGCGTCCCATACCGCTGCCCACATCCAGTGGTAGGATGGCATGTGCCCCATGCGTGTGATCTGATTGCCTTCCTGCTGGGTCAGCTTTTCGGCCATGGCGTCCAGCTCATCGATGCTGGTGGGAGGCTTTTCGGGGTCGAGGCCGACCTCGGCGAAGGCGCGCTTGTTCCAGCCGATGCACGACGTCTGCTGCCAGTAAGACAGGCCCCATACCTTGCCGTTGTAAGTGCCCATGTCTAGCACAGCCGGATGGAACCAGTCCTTGGCCGCTGTGAGGTCGGCGTCATTCATTTCAACCAGCGCCTTTTGCTCGACTAGGCTGGGGATGTTGATTGCCGAATAGATCGTGATCATGTCCGGCGGGCTCCCGGCGGCAACAGAACTGAGCAGTTTGGTGATCAGTTCGCCGCCGGGGATCACGGTTTGGCTGGCTTCGATGCCGGGGTTCTTGGCGTTGAAGCCGTTGCATACCGCCTGAGTCATCTCTTCCCACTGCTCTGTCCAACTGTGCCAGTAGGTCAGTTTGATGGTTTCGGCTTGCGCTTGCGAGGCCGGCGCTGCCTGAGGTTGCTCGCCGGCCGGCGCGGCTGCCCGTGGCGCGCACGCGGCCAGCGCCGCGCCGGCACCGCTCAGTGCGGCGACTTTCAAGAAGTTGCGACGAGACAAATTCCTGATACTCATGGGTTCTCCTGGTAAGTTAGATCAATCAGATCAAATCAAATTGATGAACGGGCCATAGTCGATCACTGTTGTGATCTCAGTTTGTCCTTGCGTATACGGTTCAGTCCAAGTTAGCTTCTACCTCCTCACTCTTAACTCCTCACTCTTAACTCCTCACTCTCTATTCCTTCTCGTTTGCTTCTCCTTGGCTTGCACCGAGTATGTATCGCGCAAGCTGGATGGTTTGCGTCGCTATCAACTCGCTGCAAGTTCCAATTCCAATGGCAAGAGGATAGCCATACCGCATTGGCGCGTCAAGAAAATTTCGCTTTTCGGTGTGTCAAAAACGACCCTGTAGATTTGCTCACATGGTATCCTCATCAATAGAGACTGCGCGCAGGGCGCTGTGAGGATTCTGCAAAGCCTTCAGGTGTAACTTATGGCATTCGCTCAACAAATCGTCACGAGTGACATGGGTGAATATTTGATCTACTTCAAGGCTGCTCATCCCCAGGGTTGGTGGATGGAACCGCATCGTCACTCGCAGCATGAAATTTCTTTGGTGCGTCAAGGGTCGTGTCAGATGATGTTTGACAGTGCCAGCCGGCGGCTGCATCGCGGAGATGTCTTCTTCATCAGCGGCGGTGTGCCCCACGATTTCATCGCTGATGCGCCCGGCGGTGTCGAGTTTGCCGTGATTCACTTCCGCAATCTGGACGATGATCTCAGGGCGCTTTTTTCTAACAATGGGGGCATTTATTTTTTTCGCCTGAGCGAGCTGGATCAGAGCCGGTTTGTCGATCTGTGCTATCAGCTTCAGCGCGAGTCAGTGGGTGGGCAACCCTATTCCGATCTGCAATTACGCGCCCTGATCCAGCAGGTGATTGTCATCCTGCTGCGTAGCAAGGAGGCGCGTCTGTCGGCCAGACTGACTGCTCAGCAGCATCGCACTGTAGAGGCGGCGCTTGTATGGATGCAAGAGCACGTCAATGACGAAGACTTGCGCATTAGCGCTGTGGCGGCGCGCGTCGGAATCTCGGCGCCGTATTTCCGGCGCATCTTCGAGCGCTATACCGGCTTAAGTCCCAAGCGCTACCTGTTGATGCTCAGGCTTCAATACAGCAAGTATCTGTTGCTGCACAGCGAACGCACTGTGAGTGATGTGGCGCACGCCACCGGGTTTGGCACGTTGCAGCAGTTCTGCAAAGCCTTCCGCAAGGCCACCGGCCTGACGCCGGGCGACTGGCGCAACGCGCACCTGATCCCCCCGTTTGGCCAGAGGCCGGATTGATCTGTTGACTTTGTTACCTGGCGCTAGACCAAGTGTCTGATGGAAAAGCCGAGCTGACTGGGAAGACATGTGGCGGCCCTCTGATCCCAATGACTCGGCCCGCTATTCCTCGGACCGGCGCTCACAAATTCCAGAATAGCGCCATGCCGAGGACGAGCGCAACGAAACCGATAACCGTCAGAGGCCAGCCTGCGCGGAAGAAGTCGCTGAAGCGGTAGTTGCCCGGCCCGATCATCAGCATGTTTACCGGATGCGCAATCGGCGTAAGGAATGACGCCGAGCAGCCAATGGCCGCCGCGACAGCGATTGCCTGCGGGTTGGTATGCATATTCAGGGCAGTGCTGATAACAACAGGGCCGGTCACCAACACTGTAACCTGGCCGCCCATGATTTGGGTCAGCGCCGCGGTCAGCAGATAAGCGCCGGCAGCGAGGCCCAGTGGACCGAAGGGTTGAGCCAGGTTGACGATGGCTGCGCCGATGAGCTGCGCCAGCCCCGTCTGTGTCATGGCGATGCTGACTGAATACATGCCGGCAACCAGGAAAATGGCGCGCCACTCCATGCTTTGGTATGCATCATCGATGCTCAGCAATCCTGTGACCACAATGACGATGGCGCCTATCAGGGTTGCCAGATAGGTGGGAAAGCCCACAATGGACGCACCGATCACGCCGGCCAGAATGGCGCTTGCCGCTATGGCGCGCGACTTCTGGATTGGTTGATCGCTTGTGTCGGGTTCGAGCACGATAAACTCGCGGTTGTGGCGCAACGCTTTGAGGCGGTCGGGTGGGCCAACCATCAATAGCGAATCCCCTGGCATGAGTTTGAACCTGCCCACGTCGGTGCGGTAACTGCGCTGGCCTCGCAACAGCGCCACAGCCGTGAACCCATGCTTTCTGCGAAAGTCCAAGTCGCGCAGGGTCTGACCTTCTGCCTGTGAATGAGGGGCCAGAATCACCTCAACCAGGGAGACGCCGCGTGTGGTGATGTGCGTGTCGTGCTCTTCGCGGTTGATTTGGACTCCTTCGTCAACCAACTGAGCCACGCGATCTGCTCGGCCCACAGCCAGCAGAACGTCGCCGGCCAGAATTTGCTGGTTCGGCCCCGGCGCAAAGATGGCGTGCCGGCCACGCCAGATGGCCACAACGGCCAACCCCAGTTGCTCTCCGATCTTTGTTTGCTCGACCGTCTGGCCTGCCAGCCTGGACATGTTCCCAACCTGCACTTCCCATAGCCTCTCTCCTAATTGATAGGAGTCCTCCATTTCACTGCCCGTGTGTCTGACAACCAGATGTTCCAGAGAAGGCTCGCGATCTGGCAGCAGTCGTTTGCCAGCCCATGCCAGAAAGACAATGCCTGCTACTGCAATCAGTCCTCCAGTGGGTGTGAAGTCCAGAATGTGGAGCGGCGCCTGTGGCGGGTGGGCAGTCAGCAGCAGATTGCTGACGATAATGTTGGCTGTTGTGAAATAGGTGGCTGACCCGCCCAGCAAACTGCCGTATGCGACTGGAATGAGCAGCTTGCTCGGCTTGATGCCGGCGCGATGCGCTGCGCCGATTGCGCTGGGCAGCAGGAGTGCGCCGGCCGCCAGGTTATTCATGACGAGCGACATGAGCGCGGTTGTCAATGTAAACAGGAAAATGAGGCGCGCCTCGGAGTTGCCCCCGATAGCCAGCAAGCGCTTGGCAATCACTCTCGCTATGCCTGTTCTCTCAAGGCAGCGTGTGATGAGAAACAAGCTAAACAGCGTCACCACAACCGGCTGGCCCAGACCGGAGATGGCCTTCACTGCGTCAGCCGGCGTGTTGGGCTGTCCCAGGACACCCAGGCCCACATATTGCGCAATCCCCAGTCCCGCGGCGATAATCAAAGCGCCAATATCCGCGCGCAACCGATTGACGGTCATGAATATCAGCGGAATGGTGATGATTCCGGCAACGATAACTTGAGGCGCAGTCATGTAACGTTCTCTTGAATCGTAACAACAAAGATGGCACGGAGTGTAGCAGACGCGCCCTGTGGCTACCGCAGTCGATCTGGATGCCACCTTTCCGGCCGAACCCCATCTAATCGCTTTGAACTTCAAAACTCACAGGTGACATACATGGAAATGATCGTTGACTTCCCCGGCGGTGCGCGCGTGGACGCTCACTTTGGCGGCTTCACTGTGCCCACCGATCAGCCCCCGCCGGCCGGCGCCAATTCTGCACCTTCGCCGTTCGCCACGTTTCTGGCCTCCATCGGCACGTGCGCCGGCATCTATGTGCTTGGCTTCTGTCAGCAACGCGGCCTGGACACCGCCGGCATCCGCATCGTTCAGCGCACGCAGGCCGATCCGGCCACCGGCATGGTCACACACATCACGCTCGATATCGAAGTGCCGCCTGACTTCCCGGACAAGTACAAGCCGGCCCTCATCAAGGCTGCTGACCAGTGCAAGGTCAAGAAGCACCTCGAACATCCGCCCACGTTCGAGGTAAAAGTTGTGTCGTAGTTGTGGTGTGTAGTGCCGGCCAGCCAAAGTAGCCCAGCCGCTCACCGGGCAGCCGGCATACGATGCCATGCTCACTGACCAAATGTTTGCTCATGGGATGTTCTCCTTGCGATAGAGATCTGCCAGCGCCGCACATGCCAGCTTGGGCCGGCGCGCGTAATCGACCATCCCTTTCAGGTTCAACTCGTTCCAGTAGCCATTGTGCACTTTCGAGGGGTCTCGATAGTCGCTGAAGCAGAAGGGGAAGGTGCCCACAATCTGGGGATACGTTTCGGCCAGCGCGAAGATGGCGCGCAACAAGTCGGCATGATAGTTCTCTGACCACAGATCGCGGCTGTGGGAGTGGAAGCCGGCGACCGAGTCCGCGCCGAACTCGGTCAGCAATAGAGCCAGGTTCTGCTGTCGGGCCAACACCTCATCCAGCATCTGGCGCATGGGCGACAGGTCGATGGGGCGCGGTGTTGCGTCGCCCGTCGTCGCCTCAGACGCAGCCGGCGCATCGATCTGGTCATACCAGCCCCAGTACGAATTGACGCCCAGCACGTCCACCATATCGGCAACCGAGCCGACGATGCCATAGAGCGCCGCATACGAGATCAGGCGGGTGGGGTCTTCGGCGCGGATCACATCGGCCAGCGCGCGGAAGAACGGCGCAGCTTCGGGGTTGTGCGTGTTGCACTCATTGCCGATGCCATAGATGGCGACGCAGGCGTGATTGCGCGCTGCAGCAACCATCTCGCGCGCCATTTGCTGCGCCAGATCGCGCCAGGCCGGATCGACGAAGCAGGTGTGGGTTTCCTCGTCGCCGGGGTGATAACAGTAGGTGGGTGGCTCGATCCACACCAGCAGACCAAGCCGGTCGGCTGCGGCGTAGAAACATTCGTCCATCGGATAGTGACAGCGCACCGCGTTACAGCCCATCTGCTTCATCAGGCGCAAATCGGCTTCCACCTGCTCCGGCGTCATCACCAGGCCGGTGATGGGCGAGTCGTACACGTAGCAGATGCCTTTGAGCGTGATGGATTCGCCGTTGAGATGAATGCGGCGAATGCCGTCCGCGCCGGCTTTCATCTCGATGGTGCGAAAGCCGCATTCAAAGTCGTGGCCGTCCACCACTGCGCGCGTTTCGTCGAGCAATTCAATCGTCACCGGCTCCAGATGTGGCTCCTCCGGCGACCAAGCCGGCGTGTCGAAGAACGGCACGCGCAGTTCAAAGAAGCCGTCGGCGTCAATCAAGTCTTCCCACGATAGACCTTTGCTGCGCGCGCGCACGATCAGGCCGGGGCGCATCTCGCGCACGTAGCCCTGCGCGATCAATTCGCTATTGTCGTGGGCAGGGATCGCCTGCAAGCGCAGATCGCACAACACGGGGCCGGCGCAGATCTCCAGCGTCACGCTGCGATGGATGCCGCCGTAATTGAAGTAACCCAGACAGGGCGGCCACTTGATCGTGGTGGCGCGGTTGTCCACCTGCACCGCGATATGATTGCGCCCCGGCTTCAGCGCTGCTGCGCAATCCAGCTCGAACGCGGTGTAGCCGCCTTCGTGCGCGCCGATGAACTGGCCGTTGAGATATACCCGGCACAGATAGTTCACCCCGCCAAAGCGCAGCCGGGCCGTCGCGCCGGGCGGCAACTCGGGCGCGTCGAACTCGCGGGCGTACCAGCACACGCCCTCGAAAATGTCGTAGCGTTCGGCCAGCTTTTGCCACACGCCGGGCACGGGCGCTTTCAACCAGTGTCGCCGGCTGATATCCGGCTGCTGATATCCGCCGTGGATCGCGTGATATTTGGGGTCGAGATCGGCCACGAAATCCCACAGCCCATCCAAAGCAATCATCGTTCTATTCATGGCTTAATTCTAAAATCTAAAATTCATCATCGCATGGCGGGTGTGCCTGATCCTCTGGACCGGTCGCAGCTTTCCAGCCATTTGATCACGCGATCCGCGTAGCTGGCCCGCGGTGACAGAGACAGATGTCCGCAGCCGGCGCGTTGATCAATCAGTTGCAGCGGCCAGCCTGCCGGCGCTGGGTTGAGTGTGCTGGCCGATATATGGCCGATATTTGGCCGTGATTGGCGTGCACACCGATGCGCGCTGATTAATATGAAGGTAGTCAGGCATCGTCCGCTGCTCTTCAGGAGAGAGTGAGGACTTCCTGCCCGTGAATAATCTGTTCCAGATCTAGCGAGGAGAGGTAACATGAAACCCGTTTCGCGACGTGAATTTCTGAAGGTGGCTGGTCTTGGCGCGGCTGCAACTGCGCTGGCTGCCTGCGCGCCGTCTGCTGCGCCGGCACCCAACCCGGCTGAGCCGGCGGCCGGCGAGGTGAAAGAAGCGCCGGCGGCCGTGTCGTCCGGCGAGTTGGAAGGCAAACTGGTGTTCTGGGGCCATCAGGATCACCCAATCTACAGCGCCGGCCAGGCCTTCATGAAAAAGTACCCGAAGGTGGTGTTCGAACAGCCAGAAATGGCCGAATGGGATAAGGCCGTTGAATCAGCGCTGGCCGCCGGCAGCGGTCTGCCCGACATGGTCTGGCACGAGGCCACCAACGTGCAACGCGACGCGCGGCGTGGCATTCTGCTGGATGTGACCGACGTGGTGAAGAAGCACGAGGCAGAGCTGGCGCCGGCAAAGCTGTCCGAGGCGCTGTATCAGGGCAAGTACTGGGGGATGCCCGGCGACATCACACCTAACAATCTGTGGTGGCGGCCTGATCTGGTCGAGAAGGCCGGCGTTGGCCCGATCACCGAAGACATCAAGTACGATGAATTCTTGCAGATGGCCAAAGAGGTCAAGGCCAAAACCGATGCCAGCCTGTTTGTGATGGAAGAGACTTTTGACGGTCAGGGCACGCTGATGTTCGCCGTGCCGTTCTATGCGCTGGGCGGCAACTTCACCGACGAGACGGGCGAACAGGTGCTGCTGGACAACGAGATTGGGATGCAGGCGATGGAGTACGCCAAGCAGGCCTGGGACACCGGCGCCGGCCTGAACGCCGGCTGGTTCTCGCCGCCGTATTGGGGCGCCATCAAGGAAAACAAGCTGGCCGGCACCTACTCGCCGCCCTGGATGCGCGGTTTCTTCCAGACCGAAGTGACAACGCCGGAACAGGGGCAAGGCAAGTGGCGCAACCAGCTCGTGCCCGTCTACCCCGGCGCAGTGGCGCGCACCAACGTGTGGGGTGGCGCGACGCTGGTCTCCTTCTCCACAAACCCACAGCCCGATCTGGTCAAGGCATTCATGGAATTCACCTTCTGCACGATGGAAGGCGCGCAGGTCACGGGCGATTGGGGCATCATCCCGCCCTATATCCCCTGGCTCAAGTCTGAGTTCAAGAACGCCAAACAGACGCTGTTCGAGGCCGGCTGGGATTGGACAGGTGAAGTCGTCAAGGCCATGAATCAAATGCGCAACGACTTTTACCGCATGCCGGGCTATGGCATCGCCTACGGCGCGTTGGGCAAGTTCGTGCCGGCCATGCTGCGCGGCGAGAAGTCGATCAAAGACGGCATGAAGGAATATGGCGACTATGTGCGCAGCGAGAACGCCAAGCTGCTCGAGTCGCTCAAGTAAACACCCCCGCCGCTCTGCGGCCAGGCTGCGCCAGATGGTGCGCAGCGTGGCCCCACTGTCGGCAGTGTCCGTTTCGTGATGCCAACCGCCAGGAGTGCCAGGCCGGCTCGTTGCGGCTCGCCGCTCCTGGCGGTTGCGTTATCCTTCCCCTGCAAAGCGTGCAAAGCCTGCAAAGGATGACGTGTGACGATTCGCGTTCGAGAGACGTATTGAGAGGTATCTATGGCAGCAAAGGCTCCTCCCCTGCCTGTGAGTCGGTCGAGCGTAGGCGCCCATCGCCGGCCCGATGCGCGCAGCGTGTTGCGCGAGATGTGGAAGCATCGCACGGACTATTTATTCATCTCGCCGTTCTACATCCTGTTCGCCGTCTTTGGCATTTACCCGTTGCTCTTCGGCATCCAGCTCAGCCTGTCGCGCTGGCAGCCTGGTCGGGACATGACATGGGTCGGTTTGCAGAACTACCAAACCCTGATTTTCACCGATCCGGAGTTGGGCCGGGCGTTGTTGAACACGCTGGCCATGCTGCTATGGATTCTGCCGACCGGCCTGGGCGGCGCGCTGATTCTGGCCGTCATGCTGAACGCCCGGCGGCTGGCCGGCCGGGGGTTCTTTCGCACCATCTTCTTCCTGCCCTTCGTCACCTCGCAGGTCATTGTTGCCATTGTCTTCCAGCAGTTGCTTGACAAGAACTATGGCTGGGTCAACTTGCTGCTGGGCAAAATCGGGCTTGGGCCGGTTCCCTGGTTGACAGAAACCATCCCTGCGCAGATCTCCATCACCCTGTTGTTGCACTGGATGGGCATCGGCACCAATGTGTTGATCTTCCTCGGCGCGCTGCAATCCATCGACCGCGAGCTGTATGAAGCTGCCGAGATCGATGGCGCGACCAGTACACAGCAATTCTTCAATGTCACCTTTCCGCTCATCCGGCCGGTGATGCTCTTCATGGTCATTACGGCTACCATCGGCCTGATTAACCTGTACGCGCCGGTGAAACTGCTCACCAACGGCGGGCCGGAAGGCACCACCCTGACGCTGTTCATGCGCATGATCGACCTGATGACATCGGTGCGTTACGGCGAGGGGGCCGGCTTTGGTTTCATCATGGGCGGCATTGTGCTCCTCATCACGCTGCTCCAGATGAAATTCCTGAGCGGCTGGTGGACCGTGGAGGGCAATCTGAAGCAGTAGCGCGCTCTGGCGCCAGGAGGTTTGCATGGCAACACAGATGTCTTCTGCAGCGACAGTGCCAGTTCCCACCAGGCCGGCCGTTAAGACCCGGCGCAGTGTCAACGCGCGCCAGGTCATCCGCTATGGCCTGCTGTATGCGTTCCTGATCGCCCTGTCGATCATCTTTTTGTTTCCGTTCTATTCGATGGTCATCGGTTCAATGATGCCCAAAGACGAATTGTTCCGGCTCTACCCGGTATTGTGGCCCCCCGATGGGCCGACGCTGACCGCGTACCGGCTGCTGCTCAAAATTGACGTGACCACCACCATCCAGAACCTAGAGCGCTTTCACATCCTGCGCTATATCTTCAACTCGTTGCTGTTGGCGACGGTGGCCGTCTTGTTGCAGGTTTTCTTCAATACTCTGGCCGGCTATGTGTTTGCCAAGCGCCAGTTCCCCTTCAAGAACCAGTTGTTCGCGTTCATCCTGCTGACCATGCTGATGCCGACGGCGATCAACTTTGTGCCGTTCTACATTTTGATTGGCCGGCTGGGCTGGATGAACACCTATCTGCCGTTCTGGATCCCCGGCGCAGCCAGCGCGTTTGGCATTTTCATGATGCGCCAGTTCATCGTGTCCACTATTCCCGATGAGTTGATTGACTCGGCCACCATCGACGGCGCCTCGCAGATCATGATCGTCACGCGCATCGTCATGCCCATCATGGCCGGCGGTATGGTGGTGTTGGGAATTCTCGGTTTCGTCAGCGTGTACAACGAGTTTGTGCTGTCCTCGCTCATTTTGAAAGACAACGATATTCGCACCGTGCAAGTGGCGCTGGCCAACTTCAAGGGCACCAGCATTCGCGCGCCCATGTACGACCTGATGTTCGCCGGCAGTGTCATGGCCACCATCCCCTTGTTGCTGATCTTCTTCGTGTTCCAGCGCAAGATCATCCAGGGCATCATGTCTGGCGCGATTAAGGGATGATCGCCGGCGAACCGTCAGCGCAACGGCCCCCGTTCCATCCAGGAGTGGGGGCTTTTGTTTTCGGCCATCGTCATAGGGTACGATGGGCGCGTCTCAGTCCATGCAACCCGAGGATGTCCGAATGGTCGAGTCGAACATGATCGAGCGTCAGTCGCAGCAGGCCGCATCTGGCGTGACTTTTGAGCGCCTGTTGGAGGCCGAACAGGGTGATGTGCAGGAGCGCTATCAACGCTATCTGCTGGTTCTGTTGCTTGTGCTGGTGTGGGGCGCAGCCTTGCGCTGGACCTTGCTGAACAGCACCCCCGGTGGCTCAGCCTCGCACTGGCCGACGCTGGTGGCATTGCTGGCTGCGTTGGGCTTGAGCTGGGGGTTGCGCCGCCAGACACGCCCGGCCATGACAACATCTCTGGTCGGTTTGCTGCTTGCGATTGCTCTGGAAGGCTGGTTCAACCCCGGCCTGTTACCCCTGCTGTTGTTTGCGCCCTGGACTGTGCTGGTTGCTGCCGTCGCGCCGACCGGTGTGCTGCTTGCTGCCAGCGCCGTGTGCGTCGCGCTCATCACGGCCCTGGCCGGACGTTTGCCCGATCCACCGGCGGTCATGCTGCCGGCGGGCGTGTCGCTGCTTGCCGCCACCGCTGTCGCGTGGATCGCCTCGCGCCCGATTTTCGACAGCCTCAGCATGGCCCTATACAGCGCCAGCGACGCCATTCGCGCCCGCGATGAGTTGCGCGAGCAGCGCCAGCAACTTGCGCAGACCGTCAAGATGCTCGACGAGGCGCTGTATCGCCAAAGCCGGCTCAGCACGTCGCTCATTCTGGCTCGCCAGCAGGCCGAGGAAGCCCGCCAGTTGAAGGTGCGCTTCGCCAACATGATCAGCCACGAGATTCGCACGCCGCTCAACATCATTATCAGCTTCAGCGAAGTGATGGCCAATGCGCCAGAGAGCTATGGCTTGCGCGAGTGGCCGGCCAGTCTGCGCGCCGATGTGAACGAAATCTACCGCGCCGGCAAACATCTGCTTGGACTGATCAACGACGTGCTCGAACTCGCTCAGGTCGAAGCCAATCGCGTGATCCTCAAGCGCGAGCGTGTGCCGTTGCTCGAGGTCGTCGAGCAAGCCATTGCCCTGACGCGCGGCTGGTTCGATCATGCCGGCCTGTCGCTCGACCTGCAAGTGGCCGGCGACATTCCCGACATGCTCATTGACCGCGTGCGCATCCGTCAGGTGTTGTTGAACCTGCTCAGCAATGCGCGGCACTACACGGCCCAAGGTGGCGTGACGGTGCGCGTCGAGCGGTTGGCAGATGAAGTCGTCGTGAGTGTGCGCGACACCGGCACAGGCATCTCGCGCGAGAACTTGCAGCATCTGTTCGATGAGTTCACCCGCTTTGCCGAATCTGTCGATGCAATGGCCGGCTCGGGTCTGGGCCTGGCAATCAGCCGCCTGTTTATCCAGTTGCACGGTGGGCGCATGTGGGCCGAGAGCGCCGGCGTGCCCGGCCTCGGCACAACGGTGTTCTTCACATTGCCTCTCAGTGCGGCGGCGGCGCTCAGCGAGCCGCGTGACGCCGGGCGTGACACGGAGTACTGGCAGTCCCGTTACGACCAGGCGCGAGCGGAGCGCGTGGTGCTGGTTGCCGCCGATGACCCGACCACCGTTCAAGTGGCGGCGCGCTTGTTCGCCAATCAAGGTCGGATTGTGACCAGTTCCGTGGCCGGCGCGCCCCAGATGCTGCATCAGCACGAGCCGGACGCAGTTGTAGTGCTGGCCGAAGGTCGCGCCCTTCAGCATGACGTGATCGACGCGCTTCGGCGCTGGAGAGCGCCGGTGGTGACGTGTGAGTTAGATGTGTCGGCCGGCTTGAAGCGCCTCGATTTGGCTGACGCCGACGCCATCAACGGCTGGCTGGTCAAGCCCATCACGCGCGATGATTTGATCTCTGCATTGTTATCGGCTGCGCCCAATGCCCGCCTGGTGCTGTCTATCGAAGACGATGCGCAGATGTCGCGCTTCTACGAGGTGGCGCTGGCGCGCGACCAGCGACTGCCCAACTCGCCGCGCGTGCTCAATGTCAGTCGGGCTGCCGATGTGCTGCCCGTTCTCAACGAGCGTCTGCCCGATGTCGTGTTACTCGACCTCAACCTGGGCGATGCGTCGGGATGGGATGTGCTGGCCGCTATCCGCAAACGCTGGCCCAGCCGCGAGTTGCCGGTCATTGTGGTGACGGCTATGGATCGCTTTGGCTTGCCGGCGCTCCAGTCGCGCGCGATCGGCGTGACCCGCCTTTCAACCTTCGGTCAGCGCGAAACAGTGCTGTGCCTGCAAAATGTGCTCGAGGCGGTGTTGGCGTGAGCGGATAACCGGGCGCGATGGACAGGTGCGGCGCTACAATCCTCAGCCATGCATAGCTCTGTCACCCCGACGACCGGCGCCCGTGTGGTCATGCCTCGTCCGCGCGAGGTGAGTGTCGAAACGTTTGAGATTGCGCAGCCAGAGCCGGGGCAAATTCTTATCGAGACCGAAGCCAGCGCGCTCAGCCCTGGCACCGAGCTGGCGGTGTATACCGGCGTCCACCAATGGCTAACTGATCCGGCCCGCGCCTGGCCGAAGTTCCCATTTGTCCCCGGCTATAGCGCAGTGGGGCGGGTGCTGGCCGTTGGCGTCGGCGTCACGACCTTCCACGTGGGAGATCGTGTCATCTGGCCGGGGCGTCACGAAAGCCACGCCCTCGTCAATGTGACGGACGACAATCCGCTGGTGCGCGTCATTGGCGACGCCTTGCCCGGCTCGGCTGCGGCCCTGGCGACGCTGGCCCGCTTTCCCCTCTCTGCGCTGGTGCAAGCCGGCGTCACACTGGGCCAGGCAGTGGCGGTATTTGGACTGGGAACAATCGGCCAAATCGCGCTGCGCTTGTTTGCCGCGGCTGCCGCGTTCCCATTGATTGGTCTTGACCCAGTGGCGCGACGCCGCGCGATTGCCGAACACACGCCGGGCGTGATCGCGCTCGACCCGGCTGCGTCCGATCTGCGCGCAGCACTGCGTCAGGCCAACCACGGTCAGTTGCCCGATATTGTTGTCGATGCCACCGGCGTTCCCAACACTGTCAAGACAGCCATGCGTGTTGTGGCCGACGGCGGCAGGGTCGTGATGGTGGGCAGTCCGCGCGGCATCGCCGGCGACGTGGATTTTTACTGGGATCTGCACGGTCGCTCGATCACGCTGGTCGGCGCGCATGGCTCGGCGATTGGGGTTACGCCGCGCGACAAATTCCCGTTTGCGCTGGAGCGCGCCATGCGCCTGCTGGTGTCTTTGCTGGAGACGCGCCGGCTTGTGCTTGACGATCTGATCACACATCATGTCCACGGCCGAGACTTGCGCGACATGTATGAGGGACTGCTGAACCGGCCCGACGAGTTTCTCGCTGTTACAGCGTACTGGCGATGAGCGCGCGGGAGAGTGGGGGAGGGTCAGGAGAAAGTGGCCGGCGGGCTGTAGCTTGACTGCACCACCCCCATGTTCATCAAAGGCTCGATATATTCCAGCAGGGCAGCCCGGTCGATGGGTTTTTGGAAGAAGGCATCGGCGCCCAGGGTGAGCGCAAGATCGCGCTCATCCCAGATTGAGCACACGGCCAGGTTGAGGTGATAGGTCTCTGGGTCAGCCTTTAGCTCCTGCAGCACCTCCCAGCCGTCGCGGTGTGGCATCAGAATGTCCAGCAGGATCATAGCCGGCTTGTACCTGCGGGCCTGGCCCATCACGTCGTCGGTGGACTTGCAGCCGATCACCTGCACCGGCTGCAATGCCAGATAGCGTTCGATGATGCGCGGCATGGCCGGGTCGTCGTCGATCACCATCACCACCGGCCGGCGATGGCGCGGCAGGCTGATCTGAATTTGCCGGGCGCCATCGTTGGTGGGTAGCAGCCGTAGTTCCCCCCCGGCCAGGTCCATCAGTCGGTCCGCTTCGCGCCAGGTTGCGTCATCGCATGGCATATCACTCAGACCTGACAGTTTTAAGATCACTTGATCTTCGCCGGCCGAGAGGCCCAGCATCAGTGTGCCGCCCCGGCAGTGGGCGATTGCCAGCCACAGGGCTTTGATCAGGGCCAGACGCAATGCGGCGCGGTCGGCGTTGGCTGCGGGCAGATCAGGCTGAATGTTGGTGCGAATGGTGATGTGGGCGCTGCTGGTTACTGCTGCGAGTGTCTTTGAAGCGTCGGTGACGATGCTCCATACATCCAGCGGCTCGATATTGCGCAAGAACGGCGCAGGTGCGTCCGAGGTCGAAGGTGATTGCGGCGTCTGTGCAGTCTGACGCGCTGTGCTGAACTGCCCCAGCGTCAGCACCAGCTCGTCGATGGCGCGATGGGTGTCGCGTCGGAACTGGCGACTGCTGCTGCTGAACTCGACCTGCAGTTGGGGTAAGGGAATGCGGTCAATGTAACGGCGTCTCAGGATCAAGTAATTGCGGTGAGCGGGCAGACTGACATCCGGCGCGCCCAGTGGCTTCATGCGCTCGATGGCTTGCACGAGCAGGGTGTGCAGGCGCTGTCCTGCCGACGTGTCAGCCGGCGTCTCGTTGGCCTGCGCCAGCCAGCCGGCCAACGCGCGCGCCGGCCCTTGTTCGAGCACGTTGATCTCGTACAAGTGCAGCAACGCGAAGCGGATGTGTTGTGTGAATTCTGCGCTGGTTGGAATTGTCGTTCTGGACATCGTTCGCTCAAACTATAATCCATGCCCGGCCCGGCCCGGCTCGGCTGGCCGGGACTCTTAAATTCAAGTGGGTCATCGATGCGCTACAACACTTTGGGGTCGTCTTCTCTGGTTGTTTCCGAAATTGCCCTGGGCTGCGCACAATTCAGCGACCAATTCACCAAGACGCGCAAGACCGAAGCCGACATGATTGCCATCATGCACCATGCGTTGGCGTGCGGCATCACATTGTGGGACACCGCACCGAGCTATGGCGACGGTTACTCTGAAACGATGGTGGGCAGAGCGTTGAAAGGCCGGCGCGAGCGCGTTGTGTTGGCGACAAAGATCACCTACGGACATACCTCCCCGGAGATGGTGCGGCGTTCTTGTGAAGAGAGCCTGCGCCGGCTGGATACCGACTACATCGATCTGCTGCAAGTGCACTGGCCATCAGACAAAGAGGAGAACTACATGACGGTGGCCACGATTGCGATGCTGATCAAAGAGGGCAAGGTGCGCGCCGCCGGCGTCTCCAACTTCAACATCGCCCAGACCGAAGAGGCGCTGTGTGTGTGTCCCATCGCCAGCAATCAATTGCCCTATGCGCTGGTGTGGCGTTATGACGAGCCACTGTTCGAGTTTTGTGGCCGCAACAACGTGAGCGTGTTGGCCTATAGCCCGCTGGGCGAGGGCATTCTGACCGGGCGTTACGACGAGACGACCACCTTCCCGCCGGGCGATGTGCGCAACCACTGCGTCTTTTTCCGCCCGCAGGTCATGCCGCGCGCGCTAAAGGTGACGGCGGCAGTCCGTCAAGTGGCTGAGAAGCACGGCGTGACGCCGGCGCAGGTTGCCATCAACTGGGTGGCGCGCCAGCCGCACATCACCAGCACCATCGTTGGCAGTTCGTCTCTTGAACAGGTTACGCAGAATGCCGCCGCAGTCGCCTGGGAGATGGACGACGAAGATCGCGCGCTGTTGCGGGCAGCCAGCGACGATTATCATGCCACAGCCCCGCGCTTTGCCCACATGTGGGATGAGTAGTTTCGGTATACTCACGCTCTATGCAAGTCCCAATATCGTGGCTTAAGGACTACGTTGACATCACGCTGCCTGTCGAAGAATTGGCCGAACGGCTAACCCTGGCCGGCCTGGAAGTCGAACACATTGACTACATCGGCCTGCCCGGCGCGGAGCTGGTCTGGGATCGGGACAAGATATTTGTCGGCCAATTGCTCAAAGTCGAGCGCCACCCCAATGCAGACAAGTTGTTGCTGGCGACGGTTGACTATGGCGCTGCGCAGCCGATTGTCGTTGTCACCGGCGCGCCCAACATCCGGCCGGGCGACGCCGGCCACAAAGTTGTGGTGGCGCTGAAAGGCGCGAAGTTATACGACGGTCACAAAGAAGGCCGCGTTGTGATGACGCTGAAAGAGGCCACGCTGCGCGGCATCAAGAACGACTCGATGGTGTGCAGCGAGAAAGAACTGGGCCTGAGCGACGAGCACGAAGGCATTCTCTTGCTGCCCGATGACGCCCCGGTTGGCGCGCCTCTGGCCGATTATTTGGGCGATGTCGTGTTGACGATTAACATCTTGCCCAACATCGCGCGCTGTGCGTCCATGATTGGCGTGGCTCGTGAAGTGGCAGCCCTGACCGGCCAAACCGTGCGCTACCCGCGCATGGATTTCAAGGCAGATGGCCCGCCGGTTGAACACTTGGCTGCTCTCGATATCCGCGATCCGCGCCTGAACCCGCGCTTCACGATCGGTGTGATTCAGGGAGTTACGCTCAAACCATCGCCATTCTGGATGCAGCGCCGGCTGATCCTGGCCGGCATGCGCCCCATCAACAATATCGTCGATGTGTCGAACTATGTGATGTTGGAACTGGGACAGCCCACCCATGCCTTTGACTTCGACGCCATCGCCGCCAATGACGCCGGCCGCAAGACCATCATCACCCGCCTGGCCGAGCCGGGCGAAAAACTCAGGACGCTCGATGGCGTGGAACGCCGGTTGTTGCCAACTGATATCGTGGTGGCCGATCCGGCGCGCGCGCTGAGCATCGCCGGCGTGATGGGCGGCGCCGACAGCGAAGTGACCGACGCCACACGCAACCTGCTTTTCGAGGTGGCGTCGTGGAACTGGGTCAGCATTCGTCGCACCGCCCGCCATCACAATCTGCACAGCGAAGCCTCCTATCGCTTTGCGCGCGGTGTGCACCCTGAGTTGGCTATGCTGGCCCAAAAACGCGGCTTGTCGCTCTTGCAGCAATACGCCGGCGGCCTCATTGCCTGTGGCATTCTCGATGGCTATCCTCAGCCGCTCTCACCGGTGGTCATCGATTTGGCCCCAGCCGAGGTCGCCCGCTTCCTGGGCATCGCAGTCCCGACAGAGGACATCACGCGCATTCTGCGCAGTCTGGAGTTCCAGGTTGAGAGCGTTGCCGAGGGGCGTTTGCGCGTCACTGCGCCCCAGCACCGTCTGGATATCGAAGGCCCCCATGATCTGATTGAGGAAGTCGCCCGCATCTACGGTTACGATCGGGTTCCGGCGACACTGATGAACGACGCCATTCCCCCAGCGCATGGCGCGCCGGACATGGTGTTTGAAGAGCGCGTGCGCGACTTGCTGGCCGGTTTGGGTTTGCAAGAGATCGTGAGCTACCGCTTGACCACCCGTGAAGCGGAAGCGCGCATGTTTGAGCCGGGCGCGTCCCCAGACGACCGGCCCTATGTCACCCTCCAAAATCCTATCAATCCCGAACGGGTTGTCATGCGTCACACCCTCACAGCCAACATCGCGGAGGCGCTGATGTCAAACCTGCGCCACCATGAGCGGGCTGCTTTGTTCGAACTGGGCGCTGTGTATCTGCCCTCTGAAAATGGCATCCTGCCAGATGAACTGCCGCGCCTCGCGATTGGCATCAGCGGTGCGCGCGCCACTGCCGATCTGCCCTGGCAAACTGCGTCGGGCATGTTCGACTTCTTTGATCTGAAGGGCATCGTGCACGCACTTCTCAGCGGGTTGCATATTCGTGAGGTGCGCTACGAGCCGGCCGAACATCCGACTTACCGACCGGGCCGCACGGCGGCTATCGTTGTTGACAATCAGCACATCGGGGTGTTGGGCGAGATTCACCCGCGTGTGCGCGAAGCCTGGGGCTTTGCCACGCCGGCGCCTGTGCTGCTGGCCGATATCGACCTGGCAGCTCTGCGCGCGATTGCCGAGGACAAAACGATGCTGGTGGCCGATGTGCCGCGCTTCCCGGCTATTCACGAAGACCTGGCTGTGATTGTGGACGAGGCGCTGCCGGCCGAGGCTGTGGCGCGCGCCATCCGGGCTGCCGGCGGCAGTCTGCTGGGCGAGATTCGTCTGTTCGATGTTTTTCGTGGCGAACAGATCGGCGCCGGCAAAAAGAGCCTGGCCTATGCGCTGACTTACCGCGCCGATGACCGAACCCTCACAGATAAAGAAGCTGAAAAAGTGCGCAACAAGATCATCCGCAGCCTGGAAGGGCAGATCGGGGGTGTGGTGCGCCGTTGAGCGCCGGCTGTGTTGCGTGATGCGTATTGCGTATTCCGTACTCATCACTCACCACTCATCACTCACCACTCACCACTCACCACTCGGCACTGTGTACTCTGACACCTGACACCTGATGACCACTCAATCCCACAAGGGCTGGATCGCATTCGTGGCCGGCCTGACAATCGCCTGTGTGTGCGCGTTCTCGTGCAGCAGCGTGTATGTGTTCACTCTGGCGTTGACCCGGCTGGCGTCCGATTCCGGCGCGCCGTTGGCTGCGCCGCGCCCGTCGGCGATGGATGAGGGGCCGGCGGCGCCCACGGTGACGGCCTATGCTGCCGAGCGTCCCGACCGGCGCAATGCCGGCCCAACTCAGACCGCCGACCAGGGCATGTCTGTTCGCGCCACACCCAGCCCCTCCCAGATCGCGCAGCTCGAGGCGCTTCAGAGCATTGTGCTACCCCAAGAGGACCTGGCCGATCTGGCCGTGCGGTTCCGGGGCATTTCTGCGGATCAGGCGCGGGTGGTTTGCAAGACGCCGGCAAAGGGGTTTGAAGTCGGCGACCGGCGCTCGTTCACCCTCAGCAACCAGGACAACAACAGCCAGTTCGAGATCGAAGCCGAGTTGCGCTACAAGACCGACAACGTGTACATGTGGGTCGAGGTGTCGCCCAACACCCCGCGCATCAACCAGAACGATCTGCGCTGGGCTGCCGATGCCTTTGATAGCCGTATCCTGGCCAGGATGCGCGCCTTCTTCGGGGATGAAGCCCGCCCCGGCGTGGACTGTGACCCGCGGCTTTATATTCTGCACGCCACCGACATCGGCAGCACGGTGGGCGGCTACTTCTCATCGCCCGATGGTTATCCCCGCGCCGTGCGACTGGACTCGAATGAGGCCGAGATGTTCGTCGTCAATGCCGAGCCGGGCTACAACGGGGCCAACCCCGGCAGCCGCAGCTACATGAGCACCCTGGCCCATGAATTGCAGCACATGATCAGCCACAATCAGGTTCACGCCCCGGAGCTGTGGCTGGAAGAAGGCGCATCGCAACTGGCCGAGCGGCTGAACGGCTATGCTGACGAGGTGGCAACGGTCTATTCCTTTGCGAACAGTCCGGAAACCCAGCTCAACACGTGGTCAGAGACCAGCGCCGGCGAGAATAGCGCCCACTATGGCGGGGCCTATCTCTTCTGGGCGTATCTGTATGACCGCTTCGGCGAGACGGTGACGCGCGGCCTGGCGCGTGCCCCAGAGCGTAGCATCCCCGGCATCATGCGCGCGCTGGCCGAGCAGGGCATCGTCAACCCCGACACCGGCAAGCCCTATGACTTCGCCGATCTGTTTGCCGATTTTGTGGTTGCCAACTATCTGGGCCGGCAACAGGCCAACGGGAATAGCACAAATCGCTTCAACTACGCCGACACCGATGTCCCGCCCATGTCCATTCAGGCCGACCTGAATCGCGCCGACCTTCCCTATGAGCGAAACGCCGCGGTCAATCAGTTCGGGACGCATTACTACGAATTGCGCAGCAACACGCCGGTACAGGTTCAGTTCAGTGGATCGAGCTTCGTGCCGCTCTTGCCAACGCGCAACGCCCAGGGCGCATTCTGGTGGTCGAATCGGGCCGATGCCAGCAATCCACGCTTGACCCGCGACGTTGACCTGACCGGCGTGAAGGATGCCACGCTGAGCTTTCGGGCCTGGTATCGTATCGAGCGCGACTACGACTATGCCTACGTCAGCGTGTCTAGCGATGGTGGCAAGACCTGGGCCGTCCAAACGACCACCTCGTGCACGCGCTCGAATCCGAACGGGGCGAATCTAGGATGCGGTTACACCGGCGTCTCTGGGCAGGCTGATATGCCGGAGTGGGTCGAGGAGACCGTTGATTTGAGCCGTTACGCCGGCCAAAAAATCAAACTGCGCTTCGAGCTGGTCACCGACGCCGGCGTCAACCGCGAAGGTCTGGCGATCGACAACATCCGCATTCCTCAGATTGGATTGCGCGATGACGCCTCAAGCCCGAATGGCTGGCGCGCAGAGGGCTTTGCGCATATCCGCGATGTGGTGGATGGCACGCCCGATTTGCCCCAACTCTGGCGCGTGCAGGTCATCACCTTCCAGAACGATGGGCGGGTTCGTCTGGAGCGCGTGACGCTGTCTGCCGAGAACAAAGCCTCCATTCGTCTGGAGTTGGGTCGCAGTGCTGCCGCGCGCCGCGCGGTGATCGCCATCTCCGGCGTCACGCCCATCACTACCGAGCCGGCCCAGTACAGCCTGTCGCTCAGCCGCAGCGACTAGTCATGCTTGCGGGCCGTCGATGATGCGGCGCGTTTCCGCCAAATCCTGATCGTTGGCGAGCACCATCAGACGATCGCCGGCTTGGAGCACCGAACTGCCGGTAGGGATGATCTGACCTTCGCCGCGCCGGATTAGCACTACCAGCGCATTCGCGGGCAATTCCAGGGCCACAATCGGCCGGCCGGCGGCCGGCGACTGCTCGCCGATCTGCACCTCGTTCAGTTGCGCTGTCAGGTCACTGATCCATGTCTCGCGTGGGTCCTCGGGGCCAGGTGGGGCCGGCGCATTCAGCTTGAGCAGCCGGCTGAGGAATGGAATGGTTGTCCCCTGCACCAGCACCGACGTGATGACGACGAAGAACACCAGATTGAACAGGGCGTTGGCATTGGGTACGCCGGCCAGCAATGGAAACGTCGCCAGCACGATCGGCGTTGCGCCGCGCAGGCCCACCCATGACACCAATAGCTTGGTCCGCGTGTCCAACCGAAACGGCAGCAGCGTGACGAAAACGGCGATTGGCCGCGCCAACAGGGTCAAAACTGCCGCCGTGAGCAGCGCGATGCCGGTCATGGGAATCAGTTGCGAGGGAAATACCAGCAGGCCCAGCGTCAGGAACATGGCGATCTGCATCAGCCAGGCCAGGCCGTCATGAAAACGCGCCAGGCTGCGTTTGTGCACAAAATCGCAGCGCCCCATCACCAGGCCGGCCACGTAGGTTGACAGGAAGCCGCTCCCGCCCAGCGCAGCCGGCGCAGCGTAGCTTACTAGCACGACGGCGATGCTCAATACAGAATACAGGCCGTCGTAACCGAGGCAAATCCGGTTGATAATGATGACGGCCAGGCGCGCAATCACATAGCCGAACAGCAAACCCAAAATGGCCTGTTGGGCAAAGAAGATCCCCAGGTCTAGCAGCGATGTTTGCGGGGCCGTCAACAGGCGTGTCAATCCCAACGTCAACAAAACAGCCATCGGGTCATTGCTGCCGCTTTCCAGTTCCAGCAATGGTTCGAGCGGCCATCTTAGATGCACCCCCCTGGCCCGCAGGACGGCAAACACAGCCGCTGCGTCGGTCGAAGAAACAATTGCGCCCAGCAGCAGTCCCTCGGCCGGCGTCATCCCCAGCACGAGCGTGGCGAACAGGCCCACAACTCCCGCTGTCAGCGCGACGCCGACCGTCGAGAGCGCCAGCCCAGGCCACAGCACCGACCGCACAGCCTGCCAGTGGGTATCCAGCCCGCCCGAAAAGAGAATGAACGCCAGCGCAACAACCCCAATGGTCTGTGCAATCTGGGCATTGTCAAAGTAAATCCCCCCCACGCCCTCAGAGCCGGCCAGCATGCCAATGACCAGAAACAGCACCAATGCCGGCACCCCCAGTTGCCCAGAGGCCTTGCTGGCGATGACGCTGACGATCAGCAGTGCTGCTGCGCCCAGCAGAATTTGCTCAGGACTCCAACCCACACTCACGGGTTGAGCGGCAGATTGCCGCGCATTTCAGAGAGTTGACGCTCGAGTTCTGCGCGTCGGGCTGCTGCAGCGCGCCGGCCCTCTTCCAGCACACTTTCGATCTCATGTTTGATCTCGGCCTGGGTTTCTTTGCCCGGCTTGGCTGCCAAAAGCAGGCTGGCTGCTGCACCGATCAACCCGCCAACCAGAATGCCACTCAGAAAGCTCAAGAATTTGTTCCCGCTCATGGTTTCTTCCCTCTGCGTCGCGCCGGCTTTGTGGCGACAAGATGCACTAGAATCAGCGTCGCGCCGGAGTGACGCCTTGCGTGCTATCCAGTTTCGGCTGAAAGGAGCCACTCGACTGGTGTGTGAATCAATTGAGTCAGATTATATTCAGGCACAGTCGACATTTCGAGCGCAGCGGCCGCTAACGCCTTCCGTGGCGCTCAAACCTGCCTGCTCCACAGCGGGGCATACACAGCATGGCATACAGGCACGGGCACACCCACTGAGGATTAAGAGGAGAGTTATTCGATGAGCATCTATCGTTTGAGCAGATTCCGCGAGCTTCAACATGCGGCCGGTATGGATTATGTTGCCATTATGCCCGGCGCAAATCTAATCTATTTCACCGGCATTCACGTTCACCTGAGCGAACGCCCCATCTTGGCCCTCTTCCCGGCCGATCGCGCGCTGAAGCCGGTGCTGTTTGCCCCGGAATTCGAAGTCGGCAAATGCAAGACAGGACCGGTGCCGATCGATTGGCAGATATACGCCTACCCCGATGGCGCAGACCTGGCCGAGTTGTTTGCCCGCGCTGCGCGCGAGTTGGGTCTGGATGGCAAGACCATCGGCATGGAGCCAAACCAGATGCGCATGCTCGAAGCATCTTTGCTGACCCGCGCCGCGCCGAACGCCCGGCTTGTCCCGGCTGACCATCTGGTGGCTGAGTTGCGCATGATCAAGGACGCCGACGAAGTGGCTCGTATACGCCGCGCTGTGAGCGTGCCGGAGCGGGTTCTGGCCGAGGCTGTGCCGCAGATCAAGCCCGGCATGACCGAACTCGAAGTGGCCGGCCTGATGATGCGCGTATCCCTCAATCAAAACATGCGCGAAATGGCGTCCTTTCCGCTCGTTCAGACCGGCCTCAGTGCGGCTTTTCCACATGCTTTCGCCGGCGGCCGCACCGTGCAAAAAGGCGACCTGATCGTGATCGACTTTGGCGCGGTTGTCGATGACTATGGCTCCGACATCACGCGCACCATTGCAGTGGGCGAGCCATCCGACGAGATGAAGCACATTTACCACCTGGTGCGCGAGGCCAACGAGGCCGGCCGCGCCGCCGTCCGGCCCGGTGTCACATGCGAAGACATCGACCATGCTGCCCGCGCGGTGATCGAGAAAGCCGGCTATGGCAAATACTTTATCCATCGCACCGGCCACGGCCTCGGCCTGGAGGGGCACGAGCCGCCCTACATCGTCAAGGGCAATAAGACGGTGTTGCAGCCCGGCATGATCTTCACCATCGAGCCGGGCATCTACATCGAGGGCAAGGGCGGCGTTCGCATCGAAGATGATGTGCTCGTCACCAAAGACGGCGGCGAAAGCCTGACCACCTTTACCCGCGACCTGCTCGTGGTGTGAGCGCCGTAGGCATGGTTGCAACAGATGCCCTGATTCTGTGGGCCTGGGAGCACGATGCCGATTGGGTCGCCCGGCTGCACGAGACATTTGCCCGGCGTGGCCTGCCCAGCCTGGCGCTGCACTACGATGAGTGGCGCGACCTGCCGGCCCGGCTCGATAGCGGCGAGTTGCGCGCCGGCTTGGTGATCGACCGTGTGTGGGACTGGGGCGGCGAATACGCCCGGCATGTGGACGCTGTCCGTCGCAATATCCCTGTCGTGCTCAACGATTATGACCTGGTGGCGCGCGCCTGGAGCAAGCCGGCCATGCACTATGCCTGCATCGCGCATGGACTGCGCGCCCCGCACATGATCGTATTGCCGTCCTTTGCCGCTGCGCCGGATATCGCGCAGCCTGACCTCACCCCCCTCGGTCTGCGCTTCTCAGTCAAGGGCGCTCACTCTGGCGGCAGCGGTGTTTTGCAGCCGGCTTCCTCGTGGGAAGAGGTGTTGCGCCTGCGCCATGAGTGGCCGAACGATGAAACTGTGCTGACCGCCTGGGTCGAGCCGGCCTGCCTCGGCGGGCGCCGAGCGTGGTTCCGTGTCTTCTATGCCTGCGGCGCTGCTTTCCCGTGCTGGTCCGACGATCTCACGCACGAACAAACCCCCGTGACGCCGGCCGAAGAAATGCGCTGGGGCCTGGATATCTTGCGTGGCATGGCGCAGCAGATCGCCGGCTTGTGCGGACTCAATCTCTTCTCTACCGAGATCAGTCTTGACGCGCGGCATATCTGGCAGGTGGTGGACTACGTCAATGAACCGTGTGACTACCGGGTGAAGTCGACCGCTGTGCCGAACGGCGTGCCGGAGGATATTGTGGCGGCCATTGCCGAGCGCATTGCCGTGTGGGCCGCGCGACATCGGCGGGGCTAACATCACTCATGCCAGATCATTCCGTCATCACCACCCGTCTCGCCACAGTTGAGGATGCCCCTGCTATTGCCTCCCTCAATCAGGCTTTCAATGAGGTTTCCGAGCCGCCGGAATTGCTGGCAAGGCGTTTGGCGGATCCGCGCCGGGTCGAGACCCCCATTCTGGCTGAAGTCAGTGAAGAGCCAGACGGCATCCGTGTGGCCGGCTTTGCCTGTGTGCGGATTGTGCCGTGTGTCTTGTACCCTGATCCGCATGCCGAACTGACCGAGTTGTATGTCGAGGAGACGTTCCGCCGGCGCGGCATCGGGCGGGCGCTGGTTGTCTGCGCGGAGAAACTGGCGCGCGAGGCCGGCGCAACTCGCCTGATCCTGCTCACCGGCCTAGACAATGGCGGGGCGCAAGCGTTCTATCGCGCCCTGGGGTATGTCGAAGACGAACTTATGATGAGCAAGAATCTTTAAGATTCCGGGAGTGACTCCGGGAGTGACTCCGGGAGTGACTCCGGGAGTGTTGTCATGCTACCGGCCGTGTGCCTGCCGCAGCAGATCGTCCACCAGCTCATCTGCCGGCCTGGGCAAGTCCTTTTGTTGAAAGTGCAGCAGGCTCAAGAGCGGCATCTCCATCATGAAGTCCATCATGTCCATGCCGATGTGTTCGGGGTCATCGTTGGCCCCAAACGTGGCTGCCATGCGCGCGCGCATGGACTGAAACACCGGCTCGAACACAGGCCGGCCCCGGCGGTCGTTCAACCAGTCGCGCACGGTCGACTCGCGGTTCAGCAGGCAGGGCAGGTCGCGTGTCGCGCGCAAGGTCACTGTCTGGGTCAGGCGAATGTCCGCCGCCGAAGCGCCGATCAGGATGTCGAATGCGCCGTCTTCGGCGACCCACTGTTTGTAGCCGGGGTGATAGAAGGCGAATGCGCGAAACTCCAGCCTGATCGTGACCGTCTTCGTCTCGCCGGGTTGCAGCGCGACTTTGGCGAATCCTTTCAGCTCTTTGTAAGGCCGCTTCAGACTGGACTGCCGATCGTGCACATACACTTGCACAACTTCTTTGCCGGCCACAGGGCCGGTGTTGGTCACATCCACCGAGACCGTCAGGCTGTCCCTATCGGTGATCTCGCTGGCCGAGAGGCGCAGGTTGCTGTAGGCGAATGTGGTGTAGCTCAGTCCGTGGCCAAACGGGAACAGCACCGGCATCTCTTTCGCGTCGTAGTAGCGATAGCCGATGAACAGCCCCTCGCCATAGCGCACGGCGCCGATCTCGCCGGGGAAATTGATATGGGCCGGCGTGTCGGCCAGCTTAAGCGGGAATGTCTCGGCCAGCTTGCCGGACGGATTGACGACGCCGAACAGCACATCGGCAATTGCGCCGCCGCCGGCCTGTCCCATCATCCAGGCTTCCAGCACCGCTGCGACACCATCGATCCAATCGCTCATGGTCACCGCTGAGCCGTTGTTCAGGATCACTACCGTGCGGGGTTGGACGGCGCTGACCGCTTTGATAAGCGCGACTTGGTGTGGTGTGAGGTCGAGATCGGGCCGGTCGTAGCCTTCGGACTCCTTGAAGCCGGGCAGGGCGGCGAAAATCAGCGCCACATCTGCGGCTTGCGCTGCGCGCACGGCCTCGTCGATCAGGGCCTGCTCGAAGGCCGGCGTGGCCGGGTAACCCTCGCAATAGATCAGGCGCGCGTCGCCGGCCATCTTCTTCAGCTCTTCGAGTGGAATATCGACCTGTGTCGGGTTGATGTGCGAGCTGCCCCCGCCCTGAAAGTGTGGTTCCTTTGCCGCCCGGCCGATTATTGCAATCCGGCCTGGATGTTGCAACGGTAACACGCCGGCGTTCTTCAACAGCACCATGCCTTCGCCGGCCACACGACGCGCCAGCGCATGATGGGCTGCTGCGTCGAATGCGCCGCCTTTGGGGAATTGGGCTGCTTTGAATACGATTGCCAGGATGCGGCGCGTAGCCTCGTCTAGCACGGCTTCGTCCAGTGCGCCGGCGCGCACCGCCTCGATGACGGCCTGTGTGCGATGTGGCTGTGGGCCGGGCATTTCCAGATCCAATCCGCCCTGCAGCGCCTTCACGCGATCATGCACCGCGCCCCAGTCCGACACCACCAGCCCTTCAAATCCCCATTCATGCTTGAGGATGTCTACCAGCAATTCATGGTGCTCCGAGCAGTAGGTTCCGTTCAGTTTGTTGTAGGCGCACATCACCGTCCAGGGGCGCGCCTGGGTGACGGCCATCTCGAAGGCCGGCAGATAAATCTCGCGCAGCGCGCGCTCGTCCACCATTGCATTGATGCTGAAGCGCTGGTGCTCCTGGTTGTTGGCAGCGAAATGTTTCAGCGATGTGCCCACGCCTGTGCTCTGCACCCCGGTGATGAAAGCGACGGCCATTGTGCCGGCCAGCCAGGGGTCTTCTGAGTAGTACTCGAAGTTGCGCCCGCACAATGGGGTGCGCTTCATGTTGACGCCGGGGCCAAGCAGCACATCCACGCCCAGCGCAGCGGCTTCTTCGCCCAACGCCTGCCCCACGGCCTGGATCAGATCCACATCCCACGTGGCGGCCATGCACGAGGCAGTGGGGAAGCACGTGGCCGGCAGGCTGGGCGCGTTGATGGCGCTGGCATCGGGAACGCGGCGCACGCCGTGCGGCCCGTCGGACAGGGTCAGTCGGGGCACGCCCAAGCGCTCGACCGGCGTGGTCGTCCACATGCTCTCGCCGGTGCACAGGGCGGCCTTCTCTTCCAGCGTCATTTGCCGGATGATGGTGTCGATAGCGTTCACGGATTGCTCTCCTGTTGTTGTAACGGACGACAGTGCGTCAACCATCGCGCATGCCCTCCGCAAAGCGCAAGAAATGCTGGACGTCTTCGAAGTTGCTGACGATGCCCAGCGACACGCGCACGGCTCCTGAACTCTTGCCGTCGATGCACAAGCGAAAGTCGTCGATCGTCATGCGTTGTTCGTGGCCGGGCTGCCGGAAGCAGGCCGACAACTCGCGCGCTTCGATGCCCAGCGCAATTTCGCCGCCGCCGGGGTTGCAAAAGCAGCCGGTGCGCAATGAGATGTTGGCCGCGTTGGCCTTCTGCTCGACGATGCGATGATCGACTGCTCGGCCTTCCGGCGTGTAAAAGTTGACCGTGATTGTGCCGCCGCGCCGCTCGGTGTTGGCCGGCCCATATAGTCGCGCCACCGGCCTGCCGTTGGCATGCCGCAATGCCAGCAGGTTGTCGATCAGCCAGCCGGTCAGGCAGCGCACCCGCTCGTGGATGATGTCGATGCCGATGGACTCGATATGCTTCAGCCCGATCTCGACTGCCGGCAATGTCAGATAGTTCAGCGTGCCATCCTCGAATGCCATCTCCCCTTCGCCCAGGTAATACTTATCGCCCTGCACCGAGGCGATGGTGATTGTGCCGCCGGCAAACCAGGGCCGGCGCAGCTTATTCAGCGCCGCGCGCCGCGCCAGCAGGCAGCCTACGCCGGTAGGATAGCCGAAGATTTTGTAGAACGACAGCGACACAAAATCGGGGTGAAACCGACTCAGATCGAGTCGGTTGGTGGGCGTGAACGCCGCTGCGTCGAGCAACACATCCCAGCCGCGCGCGTGGGCTTGTTCGATCCATGCCAGCGGATGTTGCACGCCAGAGAAGTTGGACTGCGCCGGGTAGGCGAACAGATTGTCTGCGCCGGCCGGCAAGCGCTCCAGCGCATCGAGCACGCTTTCGTCGTCGGCGCGCATGTCGGGCAGGCCAACGGGCAAGTAAGTGATGCGGGCGCCTTTGGCGCGCGCAAACTCGCGGATGCCGTTGACCGAGTTGTGGTTGTCGAAGGTGAGCAGGAAGTTGCCGCCGGCGCGGAAAGGATAAGATTCGCCGACCAGCTTGAGCGCGCCGCTGGCGTTGGGGGTGAAAATGGCGACGTACTCGTCTGGCGAAGCGTTGAAGTAGCGCAGCACGTGTTGTCGCGCTCGCTCATCCAGCTCCGTCATTGCGCGTGAGGTAGGGTTGGACGAGTGGGGGTTGCCGAACACCCCGGCCTGTAACAGGGCCATGTGCGCGCGCAGTTGCGAATCGGCGTACAAGCTGCCGCCGGTATAGTCGAGGTAGACGTGCCGGCCGGCGTCGAGCCGGCTGTACTCCGTGGCGCGCAGCGTATCCAGGATGTGGGTGTCGCAATAGGTAGGGTAGCGAGACACAAACGCTTCAAAGATCTGATCGGTCTTCATAATCTTGAGTGCGCTAATTCCCCCCATCGGGTTCGATTTTTGTGAGAATCAGTCGCTCACAGCGTGCGTGTGGCGACTGTCGAATGCGGCGCTGATCACTTCTCTGTTTGCCGGCGATAGCGTGTGGGCGTAACTCCAAGCTTCTGTTTGAAAACCCGGCTGAAGGCTGCCTCTGACAAGTACCCCACTGTGTTAGCAATTTCGCCGACCGACATGTGCGGATTTTCCCTGAGCAGGCGGATGGCCAGTTGCAAGCGCCAGCGGGTCAGATATTCCATTGGCGGTTCGCCAACTAAGGCAGTGAAGCGCGCCGCAAACGAAGAACGCGAGTATTTGACGGCCTTAGCCAGCTCGATGACGCTCCAGTTCCGATCTGGTTGATTGTGTATCAGCGCCAGCGATTCGCCGATGGCGCGGTCTTGCAAGGCGCCCAGCCAGCCGGCCTGTTCCACGCCGCGGGTTTCGATCCAGTGTTGAACAATTTGAATGAAGAGGATATCGGCCAGCCGGCGCAGCACAGCTTGTTTTGCCGGCCGTTCGGCCTGCGCTTCGGCTGCCATCAGCTCTAGCACATTGTGCAGGGCGCTATTCCCTTCCCGTTGAATGCGCACGACGCGCGGCAAATGTTTTAAGAACGAGGCCGTCTCGAAATGCTCAAACTCAAATGTGCCACACAGCAGTACGGCGCTTGGCTGTTCGCTCCAGCGCATCACCACGCATTCACCCCACTGGTCTAGCTCTAGATTCTGGAATGCCGGCGCGTCCGGTTTTTCTAGCAAAATATGTTCATCCCCTACCGGCAGCAGAATAACGTCGCCCGCTTGCAGCGCCATCCAGCCTTGCTCGCCAGCCACTTGCAAGTAGCCGGCGCCGCGATGCAGCACATGAAACACCGCGCAGGTGCGCGGCGCAAAATGCAATCCCCATGGCGACCCCAATTCAGAACGGCAGTACACACTGCTCTTCAAATGCAGGGTGCCGAGCACCTGGGTGAGCATATCCATGATTTTGGACGATTAGCAAAAAAAACCGGATGGGCAATCGTAGATTATTCGACTGTGGGCCATTATAGTGACCTCGTCGCGTAATTTGTGGTTGTGCAATGAACAGTCAAGGAGTGTGACAGATGCATCCAGCCCCACCGGGCGTCAGCCCTATTCTCTATACCCTGCTCGTGTTTGTGCATATCTTTGTGACTATGGTCGCCGCCGGCCTGAATGCCAGCTATGTGATATGGATCATGCGCGGCGTCAAAAACCCTGCCAGCTTATCCTTTGCGCTGCGTGGCGTCAAATTTATCGATGATTACGTGGCCAACCCTTGTTATCTGCTGGGGGGGCTGACCGGCCTCTTGATGATCTTGATGGGTAAACCAGTCGCCGCATTCCTATGGGTGGCGATCGGATTGTATGTGCTGGCAATGGCGATTGCCTATGGCGTCTATACACCCTTGCTCAGCCGTCAGATCAAGACACTCGATGCGCTTGGCCCTGACCATCCAGACTATCAAGCCTTGGCGCGTCGCTCCAATCAAATCGGCGCAGCGATGGGAATCCTGGTGGTGATCATTGTTGCCCTGAAGATTTTCGAACCGCCTTTGTGGTGACGTGCCATTCCGGTTTGTCCTGACAGTTGAGTTGTCAATTGAGCCGATCAAGCTCATTAAAGGAGTTCCTAATGCGCAGTATCCGTATTGTCCATGTGGTGGTTACATTTTGTGTCGCTCTGTTTGCCGGGTTGCTCTATACCTTTCAACAGGGCGTTATCCCGACCCTCAACACGTTGAATGCCCTTGAGTATGCCAAAGTGGAGCAGGCCCTGATCCGGAATCTAGACGCCTTTCCCACCGGTGTGATCGTCGTCGCCAATCTGGCGATGCTCTTGCCGCTGTATCCGCTGATCCGTCTCCGCAAGCAGCGCAATACCGCTTACTGGCGGTTGCTGGGGCTGGGTTGGCTGATTTTCTTCTTCGGCGTTGGTGTGTTCACGATTGCGCTAAATGTGCCCATCAACAACGCTGTGCTGACCTGGGATCCGGCAGCTCCGCCGGCAGACTGGGAGGCGGCCCGCAGCGCCTGGAATAACCTGAACGCGATTCGCACACCGATCAACTATGTGAGCCTTGTGCTTCTTCTGTGGGCTGCTTTTGAGCTGCCGAAAGTGTCTACCGACAAATAGCCCGTAAGCGGGCCAAACACACCCGCAGCTCCACAGCGTCGGATGCCTCCTGTTGCATTTTGTTGTGTGCGCTTTGTCATCTCGATTGACAGCGGTGTAAAGTCGCGTAATATGCGCTTTAAGTTGCGCGCCTATGACACAGGAGGCATACCGTGAATCTGCTTCACAGCATCTCGCCCAATCGGCTCGAAGATCTTGGGCTAACCTGGCAGAACGAACCGGTGCAGTGGCATGCTATGCCCGATGGCGGTATGCAGGTCCTCACGCCGGCGCAGGTCGATTACTTTCAAGATCCGCTCGGCCAGCACACCAAAGACTCTGCCCCCTTTTTGTGGATGCCTGTGCAGGGTGATTTTGTAGCGCGAGCGCACGTGCGTCCTGCGTTCACCACTACGTGGGATGCCGGCGCACTGATGGTGCGCTACGACCAGCAGCACTGGGCCAAAATTTGTTTCGAGAACACCGACTTGCCCAGCACCGCTATTGTCAGCGTGGTCACCAATGGCGTCTCAGATGACGCAAATGGCGTTGACCTGACCGTGTCCGATGTGTGGTTGCAGATCGCGAGGGTGGGGAACGTGTTTGCGCTGCACTATGCGCTGGACGGCAAACATTGGCGCATGGTGCGCTTGTTTGCGCTGCCGGTGCCGCACACGGTGAAAGTGGGCTTGGTGGCGCAGTGCCCGACCGGCCCCGGCGCGACCATCGACTTCCTGCATTTCTCTATCGAGCATCGCGCGGTCAAACATCTTCGGGCCGGTGTGTAACCCCCCAGGCAACCAAACGCGCTGAACGGGCGCTTCAATCCAATCGCCTGCCCCACCGTTGTGCTCTACGGTTGATTTTGGCCGTGTGCATTTGGCTTCGGGTGCTAGAATCCGGCGCGATTGAGACGAACCTTGAACCCAGCCAGGAGTATCAACCCGTGACCGATTACCTCACCCGTGGCGATCTGGCAAGCGTCGATCCTGAAGTGGCCGAACTGATCCGGCACGAACACGCCCGCCAGTTTGCCAAACTCATCATGATTCCTAGCGAGTCCAGCGCGCCGGCAGCCGTGCGCGAGGCCGAAGGATCGGTGCTGCAAAATCTGTATGCCGAAGGCTATGCCCATCCAGACATGCACGGCTTGTCCGAAGCCGAGATTCTGGATTATGACCTGCAACTGGCGTTGTATCGCCGCTACGCCGACCGGCGTTACTACAAAGGCGTCGAGTACTGTAACCTGATCGAGGAGTTGTGCAAACGGCGCGGCGCCGAGGCTATTTGCCCGCCCGGCCTGTCGCCCGAACAACTCTATCTCAACGTGCAGCCGCTGGCCGGCGCAGTAGCCAACACTGCCGTCTACGAGGCGTTGGTGAACGAGGGCGATGTTGTGATGGGGTTGAACTTGCTGCACGGCGGCCACCTGTCGCACGGCAGCCCCGTCAACCACAGCGGCAGGCATCATCGCATGGTCTTCTACGAAGTGGACGAGAAGACCGAACTGCTCGACTACGACCGCATCCGCGAGATTGCGCTGCGCGAAAAGCCGAAGATGATCATCGCCGGCTATACCTCTTACCCCTGGGCGCCGGACTTCCACAAATTCCGCCAGATTGCCGACGAATGCGGCGCATATCTGATGGCCGACATCTCGCATGTGGCCGGCCTGGCTGTCGCCGGCGTATATCCCAACCCTGTCGGCGTCGCGCATGTCACCACCTTTACCACGCACAAAACACTGCTTGGCCCGCGCGGCGCGGTCATTGTCACGACCGATCCCGAACTGGCGCGCAAGATCGACCGCGCCGTATTCCCCGGCGAGCAAGGCGGCCCCCACATGAACAAGATCGCCGGCATTGCCGTTGCGTTCAAGCTGGCGCGCAGCGAATCGTTCCGCCGGCTGCAACAACAGACCGTGGCGAATGCCAAGGCGCTGGCGCAGGGCTTCGCCGACAACGGCTTGCGCGTGGTGCACGGCGGCACCGACACGCACATGGTGCTGATCGATTGCAGAACGGCCGCGCCAAAACTGAATGGGGTGGCGCTGATGGGCGACGCTGCCGCGCGCATCCTCGACCTGGCCAATATCGTGTGCAATCGCAACACCATCCCCGGCGATCGTGACGCCACCCGGCCCAGCGCGCTGCGCTTTGGCACGCCCTGGGTCACTCAGCGCGGCTTGAAAGAAGACGATATGCGCGAGATCGCCGCTGTGGTGGCGCAGATTCTGAAGACGGCCAAGCCGTTTACGCTGACCAGCGCCCGCGCCACCACGTACCGCGCCAAAGTCGATTTCGATGTTCTGCTCGATGGCGCAGCCCGTATCAGCCGCCTGTGTGAAAAAGCCGGCGCAGACGCCGAGGCCCCGCGCGATGACTACCCACATGTGTGGACCAGCGTCATGCCGGTCGAGCCGTTGCCACCTTCTGGACTGCGCGCGTTGCAGATCAGCGGCGAACACGCCGGCGCGTTTTTGCAACTGGCGCTCACCAGCGATGTAAGCGCACTCGCCCCCGAAGAAACGCAGCCGGCCTGGGTGTTGGAGCGCGATGGACGGCCCATGGCGCCGGCCATTGTGTTGAACGCCGGCGCAACCTATCGCTTGGCTGTTCCGGCAGACAAGATCGAGCGTGTGGCGCGCTGGCTGCGCGCGTTGTCCGATGGCTATGTGCAGTTCGACGCGCACGATGTGTATGCCAAGCTGCCCGGGCCTGTCATTGTCAAAGTGACCAGCGCTGCCGGCTTTGATGTGCGCTACCTCCCCACCGAGCTAGACGCTGCCAGCGTCGCTGCTCACAAGCCCTACTTCATCGGCAAACGACAAGGCGCAGACGGCGTACAACACAACACAGAGCACACAACACAGACGACAGACAACAGAACGCAGATGACAACAGAGAGCGGAGCGCTGCGCCGCACGGCGTTGTATGAGACGCACAAGGCGATGGGCGCGCGCATGGTGCCGTTTGGGGGATGGGACATGCCCGTGTGGTACACCTCGGCCAGCGAAGAGCATCAGGCGGTGCGCAAGACGGCCGGCCTGTTCGATGTCAGTCACATGGGCGTGCTTGATGCCCGCGGCCCAAATGCCGCTGCTTTCCTGGATGCGGTTTCCACCAACGATGTGCTTGATCTAAAAGTCGGCGGCTCACAGTATTCATACCTGCTCGACGCCGCCGGCAACGTGATCGACGACATCATGATCTATCGCATCGAGCCGCAGCGCTACCTGATCGTGGTCAACGCCGCCAACAATGACAAAGACTGGGCGTGGTTGACAGCAGTCAACACGGGCCGCGTGGTAATCGATCCCGCCACCCCAAGCGCGCGCGTCCCCTCCTGTGTATTGCGCGACTTGCGCGACCCGGCCAGCGGCGAAGACCGGCGCGTAGACCTCGCCCTGCAGGGGCCGGCTTCATTGCCCACCTTGCTGGCATTACTCGATGGGGATGAGGCGCGCCACGCGCTGCGTGCGCTGCCCCGCACCGGCGTGATGCCCGCCACGCTGGCCGGCCTGGATGTATTTATCTCGCGCACCGGTTACACCGGCGAATCAATCGCCTACGAAATCTTTGTCCATCCCGAACGCTCGGTTGCATTGTGGCAGGCAATCTTGAAAGCGGGCGAACCGTTTGGGGTCAAGCCAGCCGGTTTGGCGGCGCGCGATAGCACGCGCACCGAAGCCGGCTTGCCGTTGTATGGACATGAGCTGGCCGGCCCGCTCAATCTGGCCCCCTTCCACATCGGTTTCGGGGGTTACGTGAAAGCCTATAAGCCCTTCTTCGTCGGCAAGCATGCCTATTACCAGCGCGCCGCGCAAGCCAATACCAGACTGTCGCGCTTCCGCATGAACGAGAAGGGTGTGCGTCCGCCGAAACAAGGCGATCCCGTCGTGGATGCGCGCGGACGCGTGATCGGCGCGGTCACCTCATGCGCGCTGGATAGCGAGGGCTATCTGCTGGGCATGGCCATGCTCGACGCGGCGCTCAACGCCAAAGAGGGCATGCCGATCGGCGTGCTGGCCCTGCCCGAACGCCCGCCCGCGCCGCTGACTTCTCATGCGCCGCTGGGCAGCCGCACGCTTGTGCCAGAGCCGGCCACCGTGTTGACGCGCTTCCCGAAGAAACCCAAGTAGCAAGATTCGCCCCTCAACCCCGGCCCCTCTCCCAATATGGGAGAGGGGCATTTTGGGCGCGCGCAACCGCGCAACACAGTCGGTCTGCGCCGGCCTTCCCGCGTGGTATGCGCGAATTCCTCTCTAGCCGCATCATCGCCGCGCGAGTGGCGCGAAGGCCAGCCACACGCCGGGGCATGTCACCGAGCCGAAGTTAGCTGCGCTCTGGCCGCTTGACTCGCGCGCGTGAATGATGTAGGCGTAGGTCTTTCCCATGCCGGCGGCATTGCGCAGCCCACAGGCAACCCGGAAGCCCGGCCCGTACATGTCGCCTGGGATCATCATGCTGGTCTGAAAGAAGCCGCTGTGATACGCCCGCAGCCGGCCATCGATGCTGACGGTCATGCTGACCACGTAATTCGAACTGCCGGCCGATACCTGCAGGTAACTCCAGGTGATGTAGCATGTGTCCGCACTGCCAATCGGCTGATAGCAGGTCGGCGATGGGCTGTCGATGAAAGAGATCGCAGGAGCTTGCGGACCGGCGACTTTTTTCTCACGCCGTGCGCCGAACAGATCGTCGACTACGGCTGCGATATCCCAGCCGGCTGCGCGCGCGACCAGTGTGCCGGCCGTCACACTCACGCACAGTGTCAGCGCGGCAATCCACGCTGTGGAGCGCCATCGATCACGCATAGGATGGCCTCCTGTTACGGGATATAGGCCGGGCAATACACGGAGCCGTAGTTGGCGGAGCTGAGGCTGGAAGAGTCGCGTGCCCGAATGGTGTACGCATAGGCATTGCCGAGTTGTGGGTTGCCGCCGGCCCCCAGACTGCCACACGGCACGCGAAACCCCTGTCCCAGCATATTGTATGGGATGTACATAGACGTCTGGAAGAACCCATTCACATTTGCCAGCGTGCCATACTGGTTGAGCGCCACCGTCATCGTGATCATGTAGTTCGGCCCCGCGCTCACCGAAAGGTAGTACCAGTTGATGTAGCAGATGTCTTGATTCGGATTTGGTTGATAGCAGGTTGCGCTGGGCGAGTCAATAAAGCCGATGGCTGGCGCATTCGGCGCTGCCTTGTCGGGCGAGCCGGCCGGCGAATCACCAGTGATCTCGCGCACGCTCTCGCCCTGCTGCTCGCGGCTGAACACGCCGGGCAGGGTAACCTGGCCGGTTGCAATCTCGACGGCGATCAGGGTCGCCGCTGCCATACACATTCCCAAAACGACTTTCGCGACGCGCATATACACCTCCAGAACATCTCGACACAGATTGCTCTATCTTACTCCCTCGATATGAGGATTGCCCGTGCGCTGCGCGGCGCCGCGAATACGCTCCTAGTCATGTTTTGGGGGCAGTTGCTGTGTTGGGCGCTGGCCGGCGTCAGTCGGCTACAATTAGATGCACCCTTTTGTTTGTCAGTGTGGGGGTAAGTGAAGCATGAGCTATGAGCCGGGTAGTTGTTCTGTAAGGACGTTGAGCGATCTGCTGGAAATCATGTTGCCGCGCGGCGACATGGCCGGGCTGGAGCTAGTCTCACGCGCTTACCGGGTGGCCGAAGCCGCGCACGCGCTGCAGAAGCGCTCTACCGGCGACCCCTATATCACGCATCCACTGGCTGTGGCCGGCATTCTGGCCTGCCACAATCTTGATGCCCCCACCATTGCGGCGGCCTTGCTGCACGACGTGGTCGAGGACACCTCGGTGGCGCTGGACGACATCCGCGAGCAGTTCGGTGACGAGATCGCCAACATGGTTGATGCAGTCACCAAGCTCAGCCAGCGCGAGGGCATCAAGAAGGAGTTCGAGGCGCAACCTGTGGCGGCCGGGGAAGGGGCCGGCGTGCGCGCGCCGGCGGGTGGGGCGGACTCGGAAACGATGCGTTATCGCACTGACCGCGAGGCCGAGTCTATCCGCAAGATGATACTGGGCATGGTCAAGGATGTGCGTGCTGTGCTCATTAAGCTGGCCGATCGGCTGCACAACATGAGCACCCTGGACGCGCTCTCGCCAGAGCGCCAGCGCAAAATCGCCCGTGAAACCCTTGAAATCTACGCGCCTCTGGCCAACCGCCTTGGTATCTGGGAATGGAAGCAGCAGCTCGAAGATCTGGGCTTTCGTTACGCAGAGCCGGAAGTGTATGCCTCCATCAGCCAAAAGCTGGAGGCCGGCGCGCACGAGCGCGAGGCATCTGTGGCCGGCTATATCGCCAAATTGCGCCAGGCCCTGGCCGAAGCCGGCATTCCCAACGCACAAATCACGGGCCGCGTCAAGCAAATCTACAGCATCTGGCGCAAGATGCAGAACAAAAATCGCTCCTTTGACCAGATCAAGGATCTACACGCCATCCGTGTCATCATCGAAGATGGGTCAGACGCGCAAGACTCGCAAGAGGGCGGAGATGGCGCAGCCGACGCTGCCGTTCATGCCCAGGCCGTCTCTTCTGGTGAGTCGGCGCCGACGAGAGCGTTGAATGCTAACGGCAGAGTGGACCGCTTTGCTGATCCAGCCGTGCAACTGTGCTATGTTGTGTTGGGCGTGGTGCATCGCCTGTGGCCGCCAATCCCAGGTGAGTTCGACGACTACATCGCCATGCCGAAAGACAATCACTATCAGAGCCTGCATACGGCAGTGATTGCTGACGATGGCAAAACCCTGGAGATTCAGATTCGCACCCGTTCAATGCACAAGGCTGCCGAGTTTGGCGTCGCAGCGCACTGGCTGTACAAAGAGTCGGCCATGCTGAATGAGGATTATCAGCGCCGGCTAGACGCACTGCGCGATGCCATTCGCTCGATTAGCAGCGCCGGCGAAGATGCCACCTCTTTTGTTGATGCCCTGAAAGCCGATCACTTTAAAGACACGGTGTTTTGCTTCACGCCGAAAGGCAAGCTGATCGAATTGCCCGCCGGCTCGACGGTGCTCGATTTCGCCTATCGCATTCACACCGACATCGGCAACCATTGCCGGGGTGGGCGCGTCAATGGCGTGTTTGAGCCATTGACCTATAAGCTCAAGAACGGCGATCAGGTCGAAGTGATTACGCGCCCCAACGCCGTGCCCAGCCGCGACTGGCTGGAAGGCGATGATTACGTCGTCACGGCCAATGCCCGCACCAAGATTCGCCAGTGGTTCCGCAAACAGGACCGCGAGCAGAACATCGCCGCCGGCCGCGAGCGACTTGAACGCGAGATGAAGCGCCTGGCCGTTTCAAGCTGGATGACTCTGGATGATGTGTACGACCTCTTCAAGGTTGATAAATCCCAGAAAGACAAAGTAGAGGACTTTTTGGAGAAAGTCGGCTATGGGCAGATTTCGATTGCCAGCGTCTCAGCCCGCATCCTGGAAGAGGAACGCCGGCGCGAGAAAGATCGTCAGGAAGGGTTATACGGATTTGTTGCGCCGCTCTTGAGACCACAGCCTGCTGCTGCTCCGGGCAAGGGTGGCTGGTTGATCACCGGTGTGCAGGGCATTTACGGAACCCCGGCCCCTTGTTGCACCCCGCTTCCCGGCGACCCGGTCATCGGCTATGTGACCCGTGGTCAAGGCGTCAAAGTTCACCACCGCGATTGCAAGAATATCTTGAACGCAGAGCCAGAGCGACTTATCGCAGTGACCTATGAGGGCCAGCCTCAGCGCGCCTATCCTGTGCAATTCCTTGTAACTGCCGCCGAACGACAAGGCTTGCTGCACGACCTGACCGGCGTGCTCGCCTCGATGGGCGTCAATATCGTGGACTGCCGCGTGGTGCGCCGCGATTTGAAGCTTGGCGAGTCCACCATCTGGTTCAAGGTCGAGGTGCCTCACACCGACGCTGTCTCCCGTATTTTGAACAAACTGGAGCAGGTGCGCAACGTGTTTGACGCCAGCCGCGTCCTGAATGCGCGACCGAAAAAGTGAGGCATGACGAATCAACGCTGGGCGATGGAAGCGCCTGACTATCGCTTCTTCGATCTGACCGGCCTACACACTGACCTGGGCCATCTGTTAGGCCGCAGCGATCCGCCTTTCACGATGCAGCCGTGGTGGGCGCCCCCGGCTGCTGTACCATTCACCCGCGCCTGCGCGGCGGTGGTGCGCCAGATTCACCCGCCGCTGATGGACGAATTTAACGCTTACGCGGCTGCGCAGCATGTCGATGCAGATGCGCTCTGGCAACAATGCTGCCGCGTTGATCTGAAAGCCCGCTTTCGTCTTGGTCCGGAAGGCTGTTCTTCATTTGCTTGGCATGGGCATGGGCGCGCAGTGGTGGGGCGTAACTATGACTACTGGCCGATGCAAGCGCGCCGGCAGCGTATTCGTTTCACGCCATCGCATGCGAATGTCTCCGATTCTCTGCAAGCCACTCTCGGCGCGCGTGGCGGCGCCCCGTGTGGTCGCTACGATGGTTTCAATCAAGCCGGCCTGTTTGTCTCGCTGCACGTGGTCATGACCGACACGCCCGCCCATATTCGCCCTGGGGTGCCGTTTCATCTGGTGGGCCGGCTGGCTCTGGAGTTGTGCCAGACCGCGCGCCAGGCTGCCGATCTGCTGACGCACATTCCGCATTTAAGTTCCTTAAATTATCTGCTCGCAGACCCGCGCGAGGCGTTTGTGGTGGAGGCTGACCCGCGACAGGTTCGTGTGCGCAGCGAAGCGCCGCATGGCGTATTGGCTGCCACCAATCATTTTCAGCATCCCGATATGCGTCCGTTGCAGGGCCGACGCATCACCCGCAACTCGGCCTGTCGCGCCGAGTTTCTGTCCATCCAGCCGGCGCGCTGGCTGGAAGACGCCGGCAGCGTGGACGAGATGCTCGATATCGCGCAAATGATGATGGCCGACCGCAGCGCGCCGGTGTGCGGCGTGGGCGGCGCCCTGACCACTTTGTGGTCGTGGGTCGGCGAGTTGTCCACGCGCCGCGTGCGTTATGCTGCCGGCGCGCCCCACGTCACGCCCTTTGTCGAGCTGGCGTTGTGATCGGCCGGCCCTCAGCGATGCAATCTCTGCCTTGCTTACGGGATCGGGGTAGGCGTGGCTGTGGGCGCTTGGCCCGGCGCTTCGCCCGGCGCTTCGCCCGGCGCTTCGCCCGGCGTCCCCGTCGGCGTTGCCGGCAGCGCCAGAAAATCCTGTCGCCCGCGCGTCACAAACGACTCGACGCTGAAACTGCTCACCCGCACGATATAGGGCGATTCGGACGAGCTGACGGCATAGGTGTTATCGGATGGGTCTTGCGCGCCGATGCGCAGGATGATCGGCTTTGGGCTGGCGTTGTCTTGCTTCAAGGTCACGGTGACGGTTGCAGCCGGCGCGTCAAGCCCGTATTCAGGCTTGGCGGTTTTGCCGAGCGGACGCGCCACGTTCAGAAAAGACAGGCGCGAGAGCAGCTCGGTCACTTTGGCAGCATCTAGCGTCTCGCCGCCGTTTATGCCTTTCATCGTCCACCCGCCAGAAGCATCTTTCTCGAACTCGAACACGCCGTTGGCGTTGGACAGTGTCAGCCGGTTGACCTGATCCTGCGCTACTTGCAGGTAGGTGGTGTTGATCCAGCTCGTCGCTTCGATGCCGGCATCGAAGCTGCTCAGCCCATCGGCCAGGTACACCTCATCACTCCCGTCCAGGCGGACATACGTGGCGCTGCCGCCCGCTGATGCGCCCATCCACACCGTTTGCGTCACGCCGCCGGCGCGGGCGATCTCGATGCGTCGGACATAGTTGCCGGCGGATACCTGCAAGCGCTCGTGGCTGGCCGGCGTGCGCGCGATCAGCCGGCTGGTGCGCACCCCGATCAACTTGTCCAGAAACGGTGTGATGCGCCCGGCGTCGGCCGGAAAGTCATCGTACTGAGGAAGTATCCAGCTCTCTCCCTGTCGGGCCAGTTCGATGCGCTTGCCCTCTTTGTCCTGGATGACCAGGCGCGTGATGTCGGCGGTCTTCGTCTCGCCCAACAGCGGGCCGGCGCCCGCGCTCGAGCTGGGCGCGCGCAGCGTCGTGATCAGCAAAATCAGCATCACTTGCGCGATCAGCGCAAGGGTCAAAATCAAATTGCGTCGGCTCATGGTGTGTGCTCACATGGTATGTGCTCAGATGGCAGCGTACAGACGACAAATGACACACGACAGAGGTCACTCGACAAGTTGCATGGGCGTTTCGTTGCGCTGGCGCGTGCGCCAGACAATCCCCACGCCGGCCAGCGCGAGCAATGCCACCACATAGTTGCCCACTTCCCAGCCGGTGCGCTGGGTTTCGCTGAGGGGTTGCAAGAGCCGGCTGGCTGTGCCGCGCGCGCGAATGCTCAACAGGTCAAGGTCTTCCACCGACCAGTCCACTGTGTTTTGCGCGAATTGCAGGTTGTTCAGATAGCGCTCAGGACTCAGGCGCGAAGAGAGTTGCAGGATCAGATCGTTGACAAACTCGTTGCTGCCGATCACGACCAGCCGGGCCGTGTCGGGGGAGGTTTCGAGCGTGCTGGATGGGCGCACCGGCTGTGGCGTGGGCATGGTGGCTGCATCGGGCGATGCAGCAGCATCGGGCGAGGCAGCCGGTGTGGCTTGCGGCGTCAGCAATGGCGACGGCTTACCCTTGTAGAAACTCTCGAACACGCCTTGAATGGCGACGGCGATGGTGAAAGGCCGGCGCTCACCTTCGACCGCAAAGCCGTAATCGGGATGCGCAGTGAAGTTCGGCTGAATGTTCGGATCGGTGCGCAGCCAAGCCTGGTCTGTAGAGCGCAACAAAGCGGACACGTTGCGCTTGCTGTTTTTGGCCGGGTCGATCTCGATGGGTGAAGCCCATTGCAAAGTGACAGCCGGCAGTTGCGCCACGATTGGGTTTGTCCGATCCATGCCGTTGGCGCGCACATCCACAAAGAACGGGTAAGGCACGGCCTGGATTTCGCGCACCAACAGTCCGTTCACGTCGCGCGTCACCTCGCTGGGGAAAGGCTCATTTTGCGGGTCCATCACCAGGCCATTCGTCACCGTCACACCGTAATGTTGCAACAATGGGTCGATGCCGTTCTCGGCCGGCATCAACATCGGCCCGCCAAAGCCTTGCGCTTGCAAGATGTAGCTGCCGGCTGTTGCCACGATCGAACCGCCGCGCATCAAGTATTGATCGATGGCATAGCGTTCGTTCTCGCTCAGGTTGCGCGGCCCGATCAACATCAATACGTCAATGTCCGGGGGCACCTGGCCGGATGTGAGATCGACAGTGCGCACGGTGTACTCGCGGCGCAGTTGTTCCGAGATCAACTGCGTGGCCGGCTGGGTGGGTTGCCCCAACGGATCGGGCGCAGGGGCCGGCGTCCACAGCCCCACCACTTTCAGGAAGCCGCCGGCCGATCGCTTGAGGGCCGACTCGATGGCCGTGCGCACGCTGTTTTCATTGAAGTCGCCGGCGGGGAACAGCGGTTGTGTCTGGCCCTCCAGTGTCAGCAGCAGGTTGAGATAAAACGACTCGCTGGAGAAGAACGAGACCGGCGTGGGTTGCACTTGGTAGCGCGTTTGCAACGCCGAGCGCGTCAGTGGGCTGTTCGGCGCGTCGGGATCGATGACCTGATAGGTGAACTTGCCGCCAGAGCGGGCTTGCAGATCGGCCGCCACTTTCTCGATGACAGCGGGCGCTTCGGCGTAGGCTGCCGGCAGGGTCTTGGGCGTTACGATCACCATCAGGCTGGCCGGCTCCTTCAACGCCGCGAACACTGCGTCGATGCTCTGAAAACCAAACGCCACCTTCTTGACGGCGCGGGTCAGGTCGTATTCGAGATTGCGCAATCGCACATCGACGCTGCCATCGCGCCGGCCTTCCACTTCGATCAGATCGCGGAAGCTCAACACCGTGTTCTGGTCGCCATAGCGCACCAAAATGTCGAAGTAGGCGTTGATCACCGACGCCTCATAGCGCCCCGATACTTGCAGGGGGGTCGGTTGGATGCCGTACACCCGCCCGGCCTCGGCTTCGAGTTCGGGGTCGCGGGCCGGGTCAACCACTTCTGCGATCACGCGCCCGTTGCCGGCAATGCGATATTCGGTGAGCAGGTCTCGGATGCGCGGAATGAGCGGCGCGAGCAGCGGGTGGGTTTTCTCGCTCAGATACGCGCGGATGAGCAAAGGCTCTTGCAAGGTGCCGAGCAAGTCGCGCGTGGTTTGTGACAGGCTGAACTCCTGCTGCTCGGTCAGATCGAGGCGCAGCGTTTGCAGCGGGGCTACCCAAATGTTGAGCGCGATCAGGTTGGCGGCGACCAGCGCGCCGGTCAGGCTCATGTTGCGCCGATAGGTGGCGGCGCGCGGGCCGGCGCTCCAGCGTTTGCGGTCGAGTGAGAGCGTGGTCAGCGTGAGGAACAGGGCTGTCAGCGCGCCGTAGTAGATCAGGTCGCGCAGATCGATCACGCCGCGCTCGATGCTCTCGAAACGGCTGCCGGTGCCGATGCCGCGCAGGACTTCGGCGACGTTGCCGCCCACAAAGTCGGTCACGCCGCCCGATCCGAGCAGGTACAACACCCCGCCGATCAAGGCAGTGACGATGAGGGCCACGACCTGGTTATCGGTGCGCGCGGAAGCGAACAGCCCGATCGCGGTGTAGGCCGCAGCCAGCAACAGCGCAGCCAGATAGCCGCCGATGACCGGCCCCCAGTCTAGATTTCCCAGCATGGAAACGCTGATGGCCAGCGGCAGCGTAAGCGCCAGCGCCACCGCCACGAGCGCCAGCACGGCCAGGAATTTGCCCAGCACCAGCCGGCTGAGTTGCGCCGGCAGCGTGAGCAACAGTTCCAGTGTGCCCGAGCGCTGTTCTTCGCTCCACTGGCGCATGGTCAGCGTTGCTACCAGGAAGATGAGCAACACCGGCATCCAACGAAACAGCGGCCGCATGTCTGCGATGCCGCGCGCGAAGAAAGCGTCTACCCAGAAAAAGGCGAACAGGCCGGCGGCCAGAAAAGCGCCGATGAAGATCAGCGCCATCGGCGAGCCGAAATAGATGCTGAGTTCTTTGCGAGTGATCGCCAGAATTGTCTTCATAGTCGCGTTGCTCCGTTGCGTGGAGAGGCCGGCAGATAGGCCGGCAACCCTGCCGGCAACCCTGCCGGCGTGTTCAGGCGCTGTGGGTGGCCAGCTCGTTGAACACACTTTCGAGCGTGCGCGCGTCTGGGCGCAGCTCGCGCAGCGGCCAGTTCATCGTGCGCGCCGCCTCGAACACCAGCGGGCACAGGTCGGCGTTATCGGCCCCGTGCAGACGGTAGGTCACGCGACGGCTGTCGCCGTCCAACAATTCGACCTGCCGCACACCTTTCAGCCCGCGCAGCGCCTCGGCTACACCGTTGACCGGATGTTGCAGCACCACGATGGCGTTGTGAGTGGTCCCCAGTTCGGACAGGCGGGCATCGGCGCGAATCTGGCCGTTCATCAGGATGATGACGCGATCGCACACCGCCTCCACTTCGGACAAGATGTGGCTGGAGAACAAAATCGTGCTGTGCTGTGAAAGTCGCCGGATCAGGTGGCGAATTTCGACAATCTGCGTCGGGTCCAGTCCAACGGTTGGCTCGTCCAGAATCAGCAGGCGCGGTTGATGCAAGATGGCCTGGGCCAGCCCAACACGCTGGCGCAGCCCTTTGCTCAAGGCGCCGATGGGGCGTGTCAGATAATCGCCCAGGGCAGTGGCGCGCACGGCAGCCGAGATGCGGGCCGGCTGTTGATCGGGCGGAATGTTGCGCAGATCGGCCATCATGCGCAGATAGGTTTGCACGCTCAGTTCAGGGTACAGCGGGGCGTTCTCTGGCAGATAGCCAATGCGGGCCTGCGCTGCGCGGGTTTGCGTCAACACATCGAGGCCGTCGATGCTGGCTTCGCCGTCATCGGGTTGCAGATAGCCAGTGAGGATTTTGATCAGCGTGGTTTTGCCGGCGCCGTTGGGGCCGAGCAGGCCGACGATTTCGCCGGCGGCCACATCAAAGCTCACACCACGCAGCGCCTGCACATCTCCATACGCCTTTGTGACTTGCTTGACATGGATCATGGTGTCTCCTTATGCGTGAGCGTCAATGCTGCGTCAATGCGTCAAAACAAGGCGGATTCATAATCCGCTAATGTTAGAAAATCATGAGAGCCAGGCGCCCAATCTGCCCAGCAACGTGTTGTGATCTCTTAATCTGTTGTGCCCGGTCTGGGCCGGCTGGGGAACTGCGCATAGCCGCGCAAATCGATGACGCTGCCGGCGCGCGCCCAGGCCACTCCCATTTCCGAGGGCAACCGGCCGGCCTGCGCGCATGCCTGTAGCGCCGCGCCAAGTTCGGCCACACAGGTCAGGCGGCCCTCGGCGCTGTCGATCTCATGAATGTGCGCGGCGGGGAAGGGTGTGATGGGTGCGCACTCTTGTGCACCGTTGACGCACAGAGTATGTGAGCGCGCTGTCTCGATCCCACAGGTCACCGGCGCGCCGTGTTCGACGGCATTCAGCATGGCTTCCAGTTTGCCGCGCACGCCGTTGTCGGGGATGCCGTAGTCGATTTGCGCGCCGTCATCTGTCTGGGCGATCAGGCGCTCGCTCAGGCCATCCATGTGCACTACGCCGTGCGCGAAGCCGGCGCGCAGCACCGGCCCGACCCGCTCGCTCACGGCGTGCGAAGCGTAGAACAGGATTTCCGCCCCGCCTTCGACAATGACGCGCAGGGCGGCTGTGTCGTAGTTCTCAATTGCATTGGCGCGGTACAACTCGGCCTGGATACTCACGGGGACTGCGCTGCGGTCAAGCTGCGCACCCAGCAGGAAAAGCATATTGTGCAGATAGTGCGCGACAGCGTTGTTGACCGGGCTGTCGAGCACCCACGCGCCGCCGGCGGTTTTCTGTTTGCCGGCCCAGGTGTTGCGCGCATAGTAGGCTTGGCTGCGCGGCCACAACGCCAGCGTGGTCAGCCGCTGGGGCCGGCCAAATCGGCCGGCCATGATGTCGCGCTTCAGGCTGAGGATGGTCGGCTCGAAGCTCCACTGGTAGCCGATGCCGACCTGCCGGCCGGCCTTGTCTCGCGCCGCGATCATGGCGTCGGCTTCTTGCACCGTCGCGCCCAGCGGCTTTTCGCACAGCACATGGCTGCCGTGTTGCAGCCCCAGGCAAGTCTGTGGCGCGTGCTCGTGGATCGGCGCCGACACAATCAACAGGTCGGCGCTGCGCTCACGATAGAAATCGGCCGGCGTGTTGTAGATGGGGACGCCCCGCGCGCGCAGCTCGGCCAGCCGCGCGCAGTGTTCGGGGTGTGGGTCGATGCCGCCGACCAGTGTCAGCCGGCCGGCGTAGCGCGGGTTCAGCAGTTCGTTCAGATATTCCTGCCCGTATCCGCCCAGGCCGGACAGGGCGATGGTGATGGTGATGGGTTGGGAGGGTGTCATGGTTTTTAAGGTGTCGAAGTGTTAGGTGTCAAAGTGTCGGGTGTCTCTGTGTCTGCGCTGTGTGATATCGCGTACACAAACCGGCGCAGCGGCTCGAAGTGCGATCCCTGCCAGTACACCTGCCCGCAGGCAGCGCACTGATGAAACTCATCGTAGTACAGGCGGGTGAGCGGTTGTAGCCGGTCGAGCACATCGGCTTTGGCGACAGGGTGCAACAGGCCGTTGCAGCGCATACAGCGTGTGTAAGGCTTGATTTGCCGGCGCAGATCGAACCGGCGCACGACCTCGATAGCTTGCCGGCGTGGTGTATCTTCGCGCACGTAGTAGCCGTGTGTCACGCGGCTTCTTTTTAACACGCCACGATCGCGGGTGAGCAAGATGCGTCGCTCCTCGCGCGAGAGGCGCGCCAGTTCGGCGTCGTCGTAGTCGTTGCGATACAGTGTGTCGAAGCCGAGCAAGCGCAGCAGGCCGGCCAGCTTGCCCAGATGAACATCCAGCACGAAGCGCGTCTCACGCAGCGGCGCAGGGCGCAAATGCAGCGCCGGCGTGATGTCGAACGACTCGAATACCGGATACACGCTCACCTGGTCGCCATCCTGCGGCGTGTAGTCGAAGTTAACTGATCGCCCGTTGACCAAGATGAGATCGACCTCGGTGTGCGGCACATTGCAGGATGCGATCACGTCCTTGATGGTCGCGCCGGCTGCGCAGGACAGGTCAAACGCTACCTGGCGTCGCTTTGGCGTCAGGAAGTCGTTTAACTCGGCGTAGAAGCGCACGCGCAAACGTGGCATACCTGCCACAGATTATCTCGCCCGACTCACATGAGGCAAGCCGCTACAATCGGCCGGCATGAGTGTCGGCAGTCTGAATGAAACATGGGATTTCGTAGTGATCGGATCGGGGTTTGGCGGCAGTGTCTCGGCGTTGCGCCTGGCCGAAAAGGGCTACCGCGTGCTGGTGCTGGAGCGCGGCAAACGGTTTGAGGATGCCGACTTTGCGCGCAGCAACTGGGAGGTTCACAAATATCTGTGGTTGCCGGCGGCGCGCTGCTTTGGCATTTTGCAAATCAGCCTGTTGAACGGCGTGATGATTCTGCACGGCAGCGGGGTGGGGGGCGGCAGCCTGGGCTATGCCAATGTGCTGATGACGCCGGATGATGCGCTGTTTGACGCGCCCGGCTGGCGTGACCTGGCCGACTGGCGCGCCATCCTCAAGCCGCATTACGAGACCGCCCGGCGCATGTTGGGTGTGGCGACCTATCCGGGCTGGACGCCGGCCGATCGGGCTATGCAGCGCGTGGCTGATGAGATGGGGCGTTCTGATGCGCTGGCGCCGGCGGATGTGGGTGTGTTCTTCGGCGATCCCGACCGGGACACGCCAGACCCTTATTTTGGCGGGGCCGGCCCGGCCCGGCGCGGCTGCCGCGCGTGCGGCGGTTGCATGGTTGGCTGTCGCTATAACGCCAAAAACACGTTGGTGAAAAACTATCTCTACCTGGCCGAACGGCTGGGCGCACACATTGCACCGGAAACAGAAGTGACGGATATTTGCCCGCTGCCGGCCGGCCAGCCCGACGGCTCGCGCTATGAAGTGGCGTCTCGCTCGTCCACGCGCTGGCCGGCCACCAGCCGCGCGCTGCGGGCGCGCAATGTGGTGGTGGCAGCCGGCGTGCTGGGCACGCTGCGCCTGTTGTTGCGCTGCCGCGATGTGACGCGCACACTGCCGCACTTATCGCCTCGCCTGGGTGACAATGTGCGCACCAACAGCGAAGCGCTGATGGGCAGCATCGCCCGCAATGACGATGTGGACTATTCCGCCGGCGTCGCCATCAGTTCGGTCTTTCAGGCCGATGCAGTGACGCGTGTGGAGCCGGTGCGTTTCCCGGCCGGCTCGTCGTTAATGCGTTTGCTGGCTGCCCCGTTGATGGACGGTCAGTCCCCCGTCTGGCTGCGCTGGTTCAAAGCAGCCGGCTACTGGGCGCGTCATCCGCGGCAGTTCTATGAGGCTTATCTGCGGCCCGGCTGGGCGAATCGCACTACCATCTTGCTGGTGATGCAAACGGAAGACAATCGCATGCGCTTGCGGCTGGGGCGCAACCTTTTCACGTTGGGCCGGCGTGATCTGGTGTGCGCGCCGGATGGCGCGGGTGTGCCGGCGCGCATTGAAATTGGCCACCATGTGACGCGCGCATTTGCCCAGGCTGTGAACGGTATGCCGGCTGATTCGGTGGCCGAGTCATTGCTGAACCTGCCTATCACGGCCCATGTTCTGGGCGGCTGCCCGATGGGGCGAGATGCGCAGGCCGGCGTGGTGGATGTGAATTGCCAGGCGCATGGGTATCCGGGACTGTATGTCGTGGATGGCTCGATTGTGCCGGCCAATCCCGGCATCAATCCCAGCCTGACGATCACGGCGCTGGCCGAGTACGCGATGAGCCGCATCCCAGCGCGGGATACAATCGGCGCGTAGACTTGTGTGCAATCGAATGTGGATGGAGGAAATCATGTCTGATCGCAAACTTCGCTGGGGCTTGTTGAGCACGGCCCGCATTAACCGGGCGCTGATTCCCCCGTTGCGCATGTCGCCGCGCAACGAGCTGGTCGCAGTGGCAAGCCGGACGCAGGAAAAGGCCGACGCCTATGCCCGTGAATGGCAGATTCCAAAAGCCTATGGCTCCTATGAGGCGTTGCTGGCTGACCCCGATATCGACGTGGTGTATGTGCCGTTGCCAAACAGTATGCACGAGCACTGGACAATCGAGGCCGCCAAAGCCGGCAAGCATGTCTTGTGTGAGAAGCCGCTGGCAATCAGTGTGGCCGAGGTGGACGCGATTCGCGCCGTGGCCGAACAGGCTGGCGTGGTCGTGACCGAGGCGTTCATGTACCGGCATCATCCGCAGACATTGAAGGTAAAGGAGCTGGTCGATGCCGGCGCTATCGGGCAGGTGCGTCTGGTGCGCGGATCGTTCAGCTTTAACCTGACCCGCGAGGGCGATGTGCGACTCGATCCGCTCCTGGGCGGCGGCAGCCTGTGGGATGTGGGCTGCTATCCGGTCAGCTATGCGCGCTTTGTGCTGGGCAAAGAGCCGGTCGAAGTGTTTGGGCGCAAAGTGGTGGGCCGGAGCGGTGTGGACGAGACGTTCACCGGCAATCTGCGCTTCCCGGACAACGTGCACGCCCAGATTGACTGTAGCTTCCGCGCCACCTTCCGCACACATGTCGAGATCGTGGGCAGTGAGGGCGCGATCAGTATTCCGCACCCCTTTAAGCCCGGCCTGGAAGAGCAGATCTTCATCACGCGCGGCGACGACAGCGAGCGCATTGCGATTCAGGGCCAGGAGTTGTACCTGGGCGAGGTGGAGGACATGGCCGATGCAGTGCTGCTCGGCAGACCGCCGCGCATCAGCCTGGCCGATAGCCGGGCGAATGTTGCCGCGCTGGTGGCGCTGCTCGAATCGGCCGAGCGCAGGCAGCCGGTGCCCATCGCATGACCATAGCGCTGGGGATGAACCACAAAGAAACGAAGCACACGAAGGGGAGAATAAACCACGAAGCAACGAAGGACACGAAGGGGAGAATAAACCACGAAGCAACGAAGCACGCGAAGGGGAGAATAAACCACGAGGCAACGAAGCACGCGAAGAGGAGAATAAACCACGAAGCAACGAAGCACGCGAAGGGGAGAATAAACCACGAAGCAACGAAGCACGCGAAGGGGAGAATAAACCACGAAGCAACGAAGCACACAAAGGGGAAGTTGGTCAAGCCGGCCTCGTGATCTTTGTTTCTTTGTGGTGTGATTGAACCGATTCCCGTTTGAGCGGTGCTTGTGTCACAATCGCTGTCATGCATTATCTGCTGGCTGCCTCGCCGATCCTGATTGTGATTGCGCTGATGCTGTTGGGGCGTTGGGGCGGACAGCGCGCCGGCCCGGTTGGTTGGCTGGCCGGTATCGTCGTGGCCGCACTGGCGTTTGGTCTGACGCCCGAAGTGCTGTGGGTGTCGCAGGCTAAAGGCATATTGCTGGCGCTCTATGTGCTGGTGGTGTTGTGGCCGGCGCTGTTGTTGTACAACATTGTGCGGCAGGCGGGGGGTATCGACGCCCTGGCCGGGGCGTTGCAACGCGCGATTCGCAAGCGCAGCGTATTGCTGCTTGTGGTGGCGTGGGCCTTCAGCGGCGCGCTGGAAGGACTGGCCGGTTTTGGCATTCCGATAGCCATCGTTGCGCCCATGCTGGTGGGTCTGGGGGTCATGCCGGTGACGGCGGTTGCCGCTGTCGCGGTGGGTCATGCCTGGGCGGTCACCTTCGGCGATATGGGGGTGATTTGGCAATCGTTGGTGGCCGTCACCGGCATCGAGCCGGCAACACTGGCGCCGGCGGCTGCGCTCATGCTTGGGATGGCCTGTTTGCTCTGCGGACTGGCGGCTGCGCGCATTCTGCGGCACAACGTGGCGTGGCCGGTTGTAGCGATGATAGCGGGCGTGATGGCGGGCGTGCAGGCGTTGCTGGCGCTAATCGGCCTGACACCGCTGGCGGCGCTGGGTGCGGGGCTGGCCGGCATTGCAGCCGCTGTGTGGCTGGGACGTGCGCGTGATCCTGAGGCTGACCAGGCTGCGCAATCGGGCGCCATAGATTCGCAGTCGGCTGCCTTGTGGCCGACGTTGGCAGTATATGGCGGGTTGGGTGTGTTGATGACGGTGTTGATCGGTGTGCCGCCGGTGAAAGCGGCGCTGGACTCTGTGGTGTGGCGCGCCGCATTCCCGCAAGTCAGCACGTTGAACGGGTTTGTGACGCCGGCCGGCTTCGGGCAGGCATTTCGCATCTTCACGCATCCCGGCGCGTCTATTCTGCTGGCAGCCATGTTGAGCGCGCTGTTCTATCGTTGGGTTGGTCTCGGCAACCTGGCCGGCTGGGGCGAAGCATTGCGCGCGACATGGCGCGCGGCCGCGCCGGCCAGCGTGGGCATTCTCAGCATGGTTGGTCTGTCGGCCTTGATGGAGCACTGCGGTATGACGTTGTTGCTGGCGCAGGGCCTGAGCGCGCTGATGGCCGGGGCGTTTGCGCTGGCCTCGCCGCTGGTCGGCATTCTGGGCGCGTTTGCCACCGGCAGCAATATCAACTCGAACGTGTTGTTTGGGCCGATGCAGAAGAGCGTTGCTGGGCTGTTGCATATCGCGCCGGCGGTGCTGTTGGCGGCGCAGACGACCGGCGGCTCGCTGGGCAGCATGATCGCGCCGGCCAAGCTCATCGTGGGGTGCAGCACGGTCGGGCTGGCCGGGCGTGATGGTGAAGTGTTGCGCATCACGCTGCCGTATGGTGTGCTGATTGGTCTGGCGCTGGGCGGGGTGGCGTGGCTAATGGCTGTGGTGGGCAAATGAAGCCGGCAGCATGTATGGCTACACGCATGACGGGCGTAGCTGAAAGCAGTATCTTTGTGCAGAACTGGCGTTATAATGCTACCCGCTATCCGTTGCCCTGTCACCTGACTTGTCGAAAGCAGAATAGGGCTATATTGCCAAACAGGAGAGGTTATGAAAGCACATAGACTTCGTCCCATAGCTGTTTTGACAGCGCTCACCTTGGCATTGAGCGGTGTGCGTGCGCCGGTGCTTGCTGATTCGCCGCGTGACCCTGCCCAGGTGACAACGCCGGCCAAATCGCCCCCGCCACCCGGCACAGAGAAAAGCATGCCACTGGTGGCCGCGCAGCCCCCGGCCATCAGCACAGAAGATGTTTTGCAGAAGATTCACCCGCGACTGCGTGAGGTCGCCCGCAACGCTGCGCCAGCGCTGCCCAGCCGCTATGGTGCAGTTGCAACGTCCTCAGATCAACCCATTCGGATTCAAGTCATCGCGCGAGAGGGCGCAGACCTCAGCGCTTACTTCGAGAATGGCAAAGTGTTGGCTCGCCCGCCGTTTGGTAAGGGCGCGACACGTCATCAGATTTTCTTTGGCTATGCTTATCCCTGGGCGTTGATGAAGCTGGCATCTCAGCCGGCAGTTCAAGCAATTATTCCCATCCTCTTTGAGCGCACCAATGAGCCGGAGCCATACCCGGCTGATGACACCCGCCCGGCTGCGCCCAAGCCGGGCCCTGAAGACTGGGCCAGGTTGCGCGCGAATGCCGCGGCGGTGCGCGCCGGCAGTCTGCCATGGCAGCAATCGCGCGCGTTTGGCGATGGCCGTACCGGCTTCCGTCCCCAGGACTGGTTTGAAGTCACGCCGGCCGGCCCGCATAAGGCCGAAGCTGCCTGGGCGCGTGGGTATACCGGCGAGGGCGTAACTGTTGCCGTGCTCGATGACGGTATTGACCCTGCTCATCCTGACCTGCTGGGCACCCAGAAGATTTACTCCAGCACCGAGGCGCCGCAGTACAACGGCTGGCCCTACGTGTTCAGCCCATTCTCTATGCTGTTATATGCCGATGATGTGAATAATGGCACAAGCTATATTGCCAATGGTTTTCCCGGTGCGCACTATGTAGACACGCGCACCGGCCGTACTGCCACGCCTTGCGGAACGGGCATCCGTTGCTTCCAGTACACCCCCCTGATCGATTACGGCACGCCGAACCCCTATGCCCCCTCTGGCGGCTACACCTACGTCATCTCCGGCGCGATGACCAAGAGCGGCGTGGTGCGCGTGGGCACGCACCCGGATAACGACTTGCGCGATTTCGTATGGGGCGAAAAGGTTGCCGTGTTGCTGACTGACCCTAACACGGCCGGCGTGTATGACACCGTCTATGTGGACCTGGATGACGACTACGACTTCCGCGATGAAAAGCCTCTGCGCCGCGCCGATGTCAACAACCCGGCTACCTACAATGACATGATCGCCTATCGTGACTTGAACAATGATGGGCTAGCTGATATTTCGGGCGGCATGGTGTATTTCATTGCCGACGGTGTCACGCCCATCCCTGTTTCAGACTGGATGTACGGTGGCCTGACACCGGGTAATGCCGACCTAGTGGCCTTTTCCGGTAGCACGTTTGACCGCAGCTATAGCCATGGCACTCAGTGTGCATCGAATATCGTGGGCCAGGGCGTCTCGAACGGCCTGCTGCCTACCTTCAACAATCTGCCGGGCACGGGCAAGCCGTCCGGCGCTGTGTTCGGCATGGCCCCCGACGCCAAAGTCGTCAACGTCTCCGATATTTACTACAACTTTGATTCGTCCATCTTGGACGCCTATCTTTTCACTGCTGTCGGCTACGATGGTCTGGATCAGACCGACCCCAGTGATTCCGACGCCATTCAGATCAGCACCAACTCTTATGGCGAGAGCGATGTGGACAATGACGGCTGGGAATATGCCGGTCAGGTTGCCTCACAGGTGCAGCGGCTGTACGGGCCGAACTTGCAGATGTTGTTCAGCACGGGTAACGGCGCATCGGCCTACGGCACCGTCGCGCCGCCTTCGCCGGCCACGGGTATAGGCGTCGGAGCATCCACCCAGTTCGGCTCCACCGGCTGGGATTCGATCACCAACACCACGCAGATTGTTCATAGCGATGTGACCCCGTTCTCCAACCGCGGCCCCGGCGCGCGCGGCACAAACGGCGTGGACGTGGTGGCGGGCGGGGCATTTGCTGCCGGCGCCGAAGAGCTAAACTACTACAGCATCTCGACCTGGGGCGCCCCCAACGGCAATCTCTCGTGGGCGTCGTGGGGCGGAACCAGTCGCTCGGCTCCGGTGGCAGGCGGCGTGCTGGCCTTGATTTATCAGGCCTACCGCGACCGCACCGGCGATTGGCCTACTTGGGATGTGGCGCGCGCCCTGCTCAAGTCCTCTGCTACCGATCTGGAATATGACACCTTCACCCAGGGCGCCGGCTCGGTCAACGCCGATCGCGGCACTGCTGTCGCAGCCGGCCTAGAGGGCTTTTTCGTCACGCCTGATGAGTGGACGCCCGGCGCCTATCGTGGTCAAGACTGGCCCGGCTTTGCCCACGTGGTCTATCCCGGCAACGTTTTCACGCTGCCCATCACTGTGAACAATCCCACCACGGCTACGGTCAGTGTCAGCGCCGCTGATGCTGAGCTGACCTTGATCGGCAGCCACACCATGAGTTACACCGTCACGCCGGCCATGATCGCTGCCGAAAGCGCCTATGGCGCGGCCAACCGCGACAACTTCTACAAGGCGTTCAACTTCTTCATCCCCATCACGGCCGGTCTCGGCTTTCTGCCTCAGTGGTACAACGTCCCCATCCCGCCCGATACCGACCTGATGATCATTCGTCAAACGTTCCCCTTCGATCGCTTCGATGTCAATGGCGATTATCAGTGGGACCAGCGCTTTGTGCTGAACGTCTACAACTGGAAAGATGTGAACAACGATGGCGATCTGTGGGAAGACAGGGACGGCAACGGCGTGGTGAACTTCATCAACTCCGGCGTGATCAGCCAGATTGACGGCGGCGAGGAGTTGGACTGGGATGACCCACGCACCGAGCTGGATCGCTGGGAGTTTGTGCGCTTCGCTTATCATCGCCCCGGCGGCAACCGTAACGAAGTGTGGATTCAAAACCCGCTTAGTCGGATGCAGGACGGCATATTTATCGGCATCCGTCACTTGTTCAACTCGTCGGCAGCCGGCTTGACCACTACGCTGTCCTATCGCATTGAGTTTTACAAGAAGAGCGACGTGCCTTGGCTGAGTGTGGCTGCTGCGCCGCTTAATGTCCCTGCCGGCCTGACGGCGACCGTTCTGGCGACAGCCAGTGTGCCGAGCAACATTCCCCCCGGCGTGTATCAGGCCGGCCTCTACTTCGACGATGGCGCGCACGTCTCCGTGGCGCCGGTGGTGTTGAACGTCGCGGCGCCCTTCGCCAACGGCCTGACGCTCGGCGGTCAGGCCAGCTATGCCCACGACGCCAACCGACCCTACAACAACGGCGCAGTGCGCGGCCTCTTCGACTGGACATGGCGCGCCGAGTCGGGCGATTGGCGCTTCTTCTTCTCTGACCTGCAGAATTGCACCGTGACCCAGCTTCTTGCCGAAGCCTTCGATTCGGTGACTGCGCCAGGGTTGCCTGCCACCTGGGCCACGCAGGTCGTCACCACGGCCGGCCAGTGGCGCACCAGCACGGCGACTGTGCATCCGTCCGGTCAACCGCCGGTCAGCACGCCGAACCTGGTCTACTTCAACTCGTGGACCGTAAGCTCGGGTAACGCTGCGCGCCTGTATCGCACCAGCTCCATCGATCTAAGTGCAGCCGTTGCGCCTGAGCTGCGTTTCCAGATGTATCACGATACCGGCTTCGCGGGGTCCAATGACCGTGTGCAGGTGCAGGTCTCCACAGACGGCGGCGCGACCTGGCAAAATGTGGGCGCGCCGGTGCCGCGTTACGATGGTTCGACCGGCTGGAAGCAGCACACCGTCTCGCTGGCGGCTTTTGCCGGCCAACCTAGTGTCCACATCGGCGTGCTCGGTATCAGCGGCTATGGCAATGACATCCACCTGGACAATCTCAGCATCGTGGATAGCAGTTGCGCCTACCCGGTCGGGATGAAGATGCTGGTGAAGGATGAGTGGCAGGGGCCGGCCCCGCGCACAGACATCGACACCATCGTGCTCGGTCCACGCCCCACCTCGTTGGGCAGCGGCGGGTACGGTGCCCCCGAACCGGCGTTCTACGGCCCGTATGTGCTGGACACCGTGGCGAAAAGCCCCAACCAAAACACCGGCGCCGGCGTGTGGCGCTTCAACACCAGCAGCGGCGCGAATGAAGATTGGGTGGTGGCGCCTTTCCCAGACTGGCGACCCGATCGCGATGGCTTGCACGCCTTCTTGCAGCACAACGTCTTGTTCGAGGGCGCGCAACACGACGTGGTATTCACCAAGACGATTGGCACATTGCAATCTGCGCCGGCTGCGTTCGTCATCACTACCTTTGTGGATAGCGGCATCGTCGGCGTGGCCAGCCTGACAGCCGGCCTGGCGCTGAACAGCATCACGCATACCGGCTTCCTGATCAGCCCCACAGTCCAGACCTGGACCAACGAGCCGATCGGCTTTGCCGGCTCCAGCACGATTGAATGGACACATGTGTTCAACCTCTCCGGCGCCTATAACCTGCAACTCAACACCAGCTCGGCGCTGTCGGACATCGACCTGTATCTGTTCCGCTGGACCGGCTCGGCCTGGCAGCAGGTGGCCGCTTCGTATGGCCCGACATCGGCCGAGAACATCACACTCAACAATCCGCCCGATGGCACATGGCTGATCGGCATCAACAACTACGCCGGCCCGGCCGGAACGTTCAACCTGACCAAACAGGTGAAGTACAACGTGGGCGGGATTAGCTTCTCCGGCGCCCCGAGCGGCAGCGTGCCGGCCAATGCCCCCATCACGTTTACCGTTCACTACAGCCATTCGATGCAACCCGGCAGCGTGTATGAAGGCCTGGTGTTCGTCGGCCCACCAGAGGCGCCGCGCCTGGTGCAACTGCCGGTCACCATTTACCGCATGGGCAGCAGCGCCAAGATCGAGAAATCGGTTAATTACGCTGTGGCCTTCCCCGGCGACACCTTGGAATACGTGATCCGGCTGTACAACCTGAACGACGTTTCGGCTACCTTCCACTTGCGCGACCCGATCCCCGCGCAGACGACCTTCGTCACGGTGACCAACGCGAGCTACGACAGCCTCGATAACGCCGTGGTGTACAGCGGCACATTGCCGTTGGGCGTTGTGCCTCCCAAGGCCGAGGGATTTGAAGGCGGCGTGGTGCCGCCGGCCGGTTGGAGCGAGCAGGTGCAAAACGCTTCCAACAACTGGTCTGTGTCCACCGCGTACAAGCGCACCGGCGCCTACGGGGCGTATGTGCCCTGGAATTACTCGCAGAACGAGTGGTTGCTCAGCCCGCCATTGCTCGGCCTCAGCAGCGGCATGACGGTGAGCCTGTGGTCTCAGGGCAGCGTGTACTGGTGCCGGACACCGAATGACAACTGCGATCTGCGGGTATGGTTGGTGGCCAACGCCATCGGCGGCGGCGATGATGTGTTACTGGGCCAGCCCGATAACGAGTGGACGGCTAACTTTACCTGGACACGGAGTCTGTACACCCTGCCGGTTAGCTTGCCTGCCGGCACATTGCGCATCGGCTTCCAATACTTCGGCGATGACGGGGCAGACGTGGGTCTGGATGACATCTTCCTGCCCGGCACGCCGGCGCCATTGCCGTCGCGCTTGATCACGGTCACCGTCCAGATCACCGACACGGCCAGCGGGCTGATCACCAACACGGCCACGCTGACGGCCACCCATGCGCGCCCGCAAGGGCTGGAGGTGGAGCCGCCCCAGCAGGCCAGCGCAGTCACCGCCATCGGCGCTGCTGACCTGAGCGGTTCGAGCAAGTCTGCCCCGGCCACCGTCCTGGCCGGCAGCCTGCTGACCTACACCATTCAGGTTGTCAACAGCGGCTCACAACTGGTCAACCTGACCCTCGAAGACCCGCTGCCGGCCGGCGTCACCTTCGTCAGCCTGGACAACGACCCGCCCAACCAAACTTTCAGCTACAACAGTGGTCTGAACCGCGTGGAATGGACGGGCAATCTGGGTCCGGCCCAGACGCGCACTTTCCAGTTCACCGTGCAAGTGCCCAACACAGTGACGCTGTGGAACACCACCCTCACAAACACAGTGACCCTGGTGTGGGGCAGTAACGTCCTGACGCGCTCGGCCAGCACGCTGGTGCTGGCGCCGCGGCGGGTCTATGTGCCGGTAGCTCAACGTCCGTGATGTTCTACGTCTGATACTGCAAAGCGGCGGCCATCTGCACAAATGCAGATGGCCGCCGCCCGTTCAGGCGCCCATGGGTTCTGCGGACTGGATGTGTGTCCTTGGCTTGTTTGAAGCACGATAAACGAGGTGATCTATGTTTCGCTGGCTTGTCATTGTGGCATGTGTGCTATCTGCTCTGGGCTTGCCCTCCGCCCCGGTCGTCGCCGGCCCTAGCCCGGCGCAGTTGCCTGCTCCCTGGCGCATTCATCTGCGCAGCGGGGCATTTGATCCGTTGTTGGAAACACCGCCGCCGCTGCCCAATCTGCCGGCCCGCGCGCTGGCTGGCGGCCAGCCCGGCTTGTGGCTGGTGCAGTTCGACGGCCCGATTCAAGACGATTGGTATCAGGCCATGCTCGAGGCCGGCCTGAATGTCGTGACCTATGTGCCGGATGGCGCTTACCTGGTGTGGGGTCAAGAGACGGCAACCGCCCGCCTGGCTGCCAAAACCCCTTTGCGCTGGCGCGGCATCTTTCAGTCGGCGAATGCGCTCCACCCCGATTTAGCCGGCCTGCTGGCCCGTCCCAATCTGTCCGAGAAGGACGAGGTGGATGTGGTGATTCAGGTCTTCAATCACCCCCAAGCTGATCAGACGCTTGACCTTATCCTCAAGCGCGCCTCTGCGGTGTTACGTCCACCTTATGACCTGCTGGTCTATCGCAATCTGGCGGTGCGCATGCCTGCCGCAGCGCTCGGCGAGATCGTCGCCCGCCCCGACATCGTCAACATCGAGCCGCGCCCGGTCTTCCACAAGCGTGATGAGGTGCAAGGCCAGATCATGGCCGGCGCGCTCAACCCTGCCGGCGCCCAGCCCACCGGCCCTGGCTACCTGGCCTGGTTGCAGTCACTGGGCTTCTCCATCGTGCCCGATGACTACGCCATTGTGGATGTGACCGACGACGGCATCGATAACGGTACGGCCACACCGATTCATGCAGATTTCTACCGCTTTGGCCAGATCACCCAAACTGATCGCCTGATCTACAACGTCAACTGGACCGGTGATCCCAGCGCCGATGGACAGGCCGGCCACGGCAATATCAACGCCTCGATTGTCGCCGGCTACAACAATCGCACAGGGTTTCCCTACGAAGACAGCGCCGGCTACAACTATGGCCTGGGGGTGAACCCATTTGGACGCGTCGCCGGCTCCAAGGTGTTTAACAACGCCGGCAATTGGGATTTGCCCGGCGACAATTTCACCGCCCTCATCAGCCGCACGTATGCCCTGGGTGGGCGCATTAGCTCCAACTCGTGGGGCGCGAACACGGGCGGCGCATACACCACCGATGATCAAGCGTATGACGCCCTGGTGCGCGACGCCCAGCCGGGCGGCGGCGCTTTTGCCGGCAACCAGGAGATCACCATTCTCTTTGCCGCCGGCAACGCCGGCAGCGCAAGCAACACCGTCGGCTCGCCCGGCAACGCCAAGAATGTCATCACCGTTGGCGCAGCAGAGAACGTGCGCCCTACCTGGACCGACGGTTGTGGCATCGGGCCGACCGGCAGCGATAACGCTCAGGACATGGCCACCTTCTCTAGCCGTGGGCCGACCGACGACCAGCGCGTGAAGCCCGACTTGGTTGCGCCCGGCACACACATTCAGGGCGCAGCCTCGCAGGCCAGCGGTTACACCGGCGACGGCGTGTGTGACCAATACATGCCCATCGGCCAAACACTGTATGCGGCTTCGTCGGGCACTAGCCATTCCACGCCGGCTGCCGCCGGCGCAGCCTCGCTGGTGGACTATTGGTATCGCGCCCAATTTGGCGGCCAGCCACCCAGCCCGGCTATGACCAAAGCCTGGCTGATCCAGGCCACGCGCTACATGACCGGCGCCGGGGCGAGCGGCGCGCTGCCCTCCAACAATCAAGGCTACGGCGCCATTCATCTTGGCATGGCCTTCGATGACAGCCCACGCCTGCGCGTCGATCAATCGCATCTCTTCAGCGCCACCGGACAGGTCTTTCAGCTACAAGGCGCCGTGGCGGATGTCACCCGCCCCTTTCGCGTCAGCCTGGTCTGGAGCGATGCGCCCGGCCCTACCGTTGGCAACAGCTATGTCAACAATCTTGATCTGGCCGTGGTGATCGGCGGGCAGACCTATCGCGGCAACGTGTTCTCCGGCGCAACATCGGTCACCGGCGGCAGCGCCGACCCGCGCAACAACGTGGAGAGCGTCTTTCTGCCGGCCGGCGTGAGCGGGCCGTTCACCGTCATCATCACCGCCACCAACATCGCCGGCGATGGCGTGCCCGGCAACGGCGATCCAACCGATCAAGACTTTGCGCTGCTTGTCTATAACGCCGTCCAGGCGCGCGGCTATCTCGACGGCGTGGTGCATGATGGCACGCTCAGCGCACCGCTGTCCGGCGCGACGGTGTGGGTAAACGGCGGCCCATCTCTCACCACCGACGCCGCCGGCTACTTTACGGCGACATTGCCGCCCGGCAATTACACCGTCAACGCCTGGAAATATGGCTATACCCTGCAAACCCAGTCAGCCGTGCCCATCATCACCGACACGACCACAACGCTGGCCTTCACCCTCACACAAGTGGCGTTCTATACCCTTACCGGCCAAGTTACCGATGCCAACACTAACGCGCCCCTGTCGGCCACGGTTCAGGTATATGGCCCATCTGGCGCCTGGCTGACGCAAACGACTACCACGCTGCCTGGCGGCTGGTACACCCTGACGCTGCCGGCCGGCGCTTATACCGTAACCGCGCAGGCCCTGTTGCACCAACCCGGCTCGGCGTTGGTGAACCTGATCGCCGACCAGACCCAAGATTTTGCTCTGACGCCCCTCACCCTCAACGGCCTGCTGTGGGGCTACGTCACACGCCTGGCCGATGGCAGTCCGGTTGGCGGGGCGCTGGTGCAGGTTGCGCCCGGATTGACCAGCACCTTGAGCGCCGGCGACGGGTACTACGAAATGCAGTTGCCAGCCGGCGCATATGTCGTAACCGCCTCTGCCCCGCTGCACAGCCCGGCCTCGGCGCCCGTCGTCGTCCTGCAAAGCAACCTCACCCGCCAAGACCTTGCCCTTGGCTCGGCCAGCATGACCTTGATCCCCACCGCCGGCTTGAGCGCCACCTTGTACTTGGGCCAACAAGCGACGCATACCTTGACCATCAGCAACGCCGGCACGGGTGCGCTGCAGGCCGCGCTGCTGGAGGGCCAGGGCGCCGCCGGCGGCGGTCCAGATGCTTTTGGCTATGTCTACGCCGACAGCCTGAGCGGCGGCGTGCAGTATCAGTGGATTGACGCTACAGACGGCACAGCGCTTGCGTTGGCCGATGACGCAGAGGCGAACGTCACTCTGCCGTTCCCCTTCACGTTTTACGGTGTCAGCGCGACTGCTCTGCGCATTGGCAACAACGGCGCAGCCTTGTTTAACACTACCGGCGGCGATGTGCCTTTCAGCAACACATCACTGGCCGGCGCGTCTGTCAACGACCTGATTGCATTGTTCTGGGATGACCTGGATGATGAGACCGGCGCGGTGTACTACAAGACGGTTGGCGTTGCGCCCAACCGCCGCTTTGTGGTGCAATGGCACAATCGCCCGCATTTCAACAACGTCGGGGCGATGACGGCGCAGATGGTGCTTTACGAAGGCACTCACAACATCAAGTTCCAGTATCAGGATGTGATATTTGGCAACGCAGCTTTCGATAACGGGGCAAGCGCCACCGTTGGCATACGTCAGAACAGCGCCAACTACCTTCAGTACTCTTATAACCAGGCGGTCCTGAGCGATGGGCTGGCGATCTGCTTCCGCTACCCCGGCTCGCCCGACTGCGACCCGCAAGACATCCCCTGGCTGACCTTAACACCGGTCTCCACAACCATTGCAGCCGGCAATCAGGTCAGCGTTGCAGCCGGCTTCGACGCTTCGGTTGTCACAACCACCGGCGTTTACACCGGCTGGGTCACCGTGCTAAACAACGATCCGGCTGCGCAGCCGGCGCGCTTTTACCCCGTGACGATGACCGTGCTCTCGCCGCCGCCGGTGCTGGGGGCGCTCTCCAAGACGGTCGGCGCGCTGTACGCCGGTCTCCCGGCCACCTATACCCTTGTTATCTCTAACAGCGGCGGGCCGGCATCTGGCGTGGTGTTGACCGATGTGCTGCCCGCTAACACTGCCTTTATCACAGCTTCGCACGGCGGCGCTGTGCAGGGCGGTCAGGTCGTGTGGAGCGGGCTGAGCATCCCCGCCAATGCCCACTTCAGCGTGACCTTGACCGTGTTGCCCGCGTGCGTGCCCTCTGGTACGTTGATTGTTAACGATGCCTACACCGTCACCGCAGAGGGTTGGAGCACGCCCACCGTCGGGCAACCCGTTTCTAGTGCGCTGAGTGAGCTGGCGGTAAGCGCCGACTTTACCCACACCACGCCTGTTCTGGCGCAGTGGCCGGTTTACTTCACCAACCTCAGCCAGAACGCGCTGAGCTACCTGTGGGACTTTGGCGACGGCGTCACGACGACGGCCGGCGCCCCATCACACCCCTACGCCAGCCCCGGCGCCTATACGGTGACGCTCACCGCCACGCACGCCTGCGCAACGGCGTCTTTCTCGCGCATGCTGATGGTGGATCACTACGCAGCGAGCTGGCAACCCATCACCAGCGCCGTGAGCGCGCCTGCCGGCGCTGTCGTGACCCACAGCCTGTATCTCAGCAACAGCGGTACACTCAGCGACACTTTCGCCCTGTCCCTGTTCGGACATGTCTGGCCAACCACGCTGACCCCCGCCACGGTGGCGTTGGCGCCGGGGCAAGGGCAGTGGGTGCACGTGGTGGTCAGCATCCCGCCGGGCGCGCCGGGCGGCAGCCAGAGCGCCGGCCAGGTGCACGCTCAGGCTTCCGCCGATCCGCGCACGCCGCCGGCTTCGGCCACAGCATGGGTGACCACGACTGCCACGCCGTACTATAGTGTCACGTTGACTGCCGGCCTGACGGCGCGCGTTGGGCGGGTCGGCCAGGTGTTGACGTACACCGTGCGTTACACCAACACGAGCAATGCGGCCGACACGATCACGCTCACGCGCGTCAACAGTGGTTGGCCCACAGTCATCGCGCCGGCCAGCCAGTTTGTTGCAGCCGGTGGCGCGCGCAACGCCGTGGTCAGTATTACCGTCCCGCTGGGCGCCGGTGTGGGTGAAGTGGATGTGGCGCTGATTCAGGCGCAGGGCAGCGGCGCGCCGGCCCAGCTCAGCCTCAGCAGCCGCGCTATTGCGCCGGCGGCGTTTTTGCCGGCCGCGTTGCGCCCGTGAATTTGCGCTGTTGAGCCGGCATCCGCGTGGATGCTATACCGTCTGCTCAATCGTGAGCCAATCAAGCCGAAGCCGGCCTGCGGGCCGGCTTCGCCGTGCATGACCTCACCCGCTGATGTGTCTCGAACTGCAAAGAACGCGGAGCAGACGATGCGTGGCATCGCGTCGGCGGGAGAAAGAGCCTCGCCGGTCAAGCGGTCAAGCGGACCCGCGAAGCTTCGCTCGTGTCACTTGTTGGTGCGCCAGGGGGCGTTGTCGATCAGCGCACAACCGGCGCCCAGGCCGATGCGCTCAACCGACAACTCGGCGCGCAGGCCTTCACGCATGGCGCCGATATCTATGTGAGCGCAGGCAAGTACGCCCCCCAATCCTCCGAGGGGCAGCGCCTGCTCGAAACAGCCCTCAGGCTTGCCGGGCAGGCGCAGCAAAACCGAGCGCAACGCGATCCTTCGATGAGTGATGGGTGATGAGTGATGAGGGGTGAGTGGTGAGGGGTGAGGGGTCAGTGCTGAGTGGTGAGTGATGAGTGCTGAGGGGTGAGTGGTGAGTGGTGAGTGATGAGTGCTGAGGGGTGAGTGATGAGTGGTGAGTGATGAGTGCTGAGGGGTGAGTGATGAGCATGTGTTTTGAAGTGTCGGGTGCGCCTTTCACAAGGTGCGGTGGGTGAGGCGGGCGCTGGCAGCCCTGGAGCGGGAGCAGTATGTGCTGGATTCGGAGGCGGGCGGAGGCGCCGGCGACGAACAATCGTGTTGAGCGGATAATTGGGCGGATTCGGCAGCGCCTGATGGGGATGCGCAGGGTAAAGCGCGTGGCGGGACCGGAGCGGGCGATGGGGTTGTCGTTTGTGCAACCGGCCTAGGTACCGCCTTGTGCCCCTTAGGGAGGCGTTTGTTCAAACTCGCCTACATTGAGAGAGACAGTACGGTGGTTGCATATAGATTGACTTTGGGAGAGGGGTATTTATAATGCGCTCACCCAATCTTAACTCATTCTGTCTAAAATCCCAAATGACTTGGGGGATTAGGCGGAGGGAGTAGTCTAAAAGGAATTAGACGGATGTCCGTATAACTACTAGTTATGCCGCCTAACCCTTCAACAATCCCAATCCATGGTCGTTCTTGATTTGTCCTAAAAGTGGGATATAATGTTAATAGAGCAAACGTTCTATAGATAGGATTGAAAAAGTGGAATATTCCAGTTTTCCTCTTACAGTAGCCGAATATTTTGCAGGCATAGGCCTGGTCAGGATGGGCCTACAATCCTATGGTTGGAAAGTCATTTTCGCTAACGACATCTCTAAAAAGAAATTCGAGATGTACAAAGCGTTTTTCCCCGACGCAGAAGCTCATTATGTGATAGCTGACATTTTTGACATTGACCCCACTGTGGTTCCCCTCACAACCCTGGCAACTTGTTCTTTCCCTTGCATTGACCTTTCGCTGGCCGGAAACATGCATGGAATGATAAACGGCAATCATTCGAGTGCATTTTGGGGATTCATAAAAATACTAAAACAACAAGGAGACTCTGCGCCGCCGCTTGTTCTTGTTGAAAATGTACCAGGCTGGTTGTACTCAAATAAAGGAATGGATTTCAGAATAACCGTTCAGGCTCTCAATGAACTGGGCTATGCATGCGATGTGTTTGCAGTTGATGCTTTGCGCTTTACGCCACAAAGTAGGCTGCGGATATTCCTTGTTGGGACTAGACTGCCGGTCAGTTACACCACCATCGAACTAATACTAACGCGCCCGAAATCTTTACTCCCCGATCAACTCAAAAAGAATATAATTGCCAACAAAGATTTACGATGGTTTTATAATGAAATACCAGAGCCTCCTCCTCTTAGAACCTCCGGTTTGTCCGAGATAGTTGAAACACTAGAAGACTCTGATGACCGCTGGTGGCCCGACGCTGAGGTGAAGCGTCACTTGGCTATGATGAAAGAAACCCATCGCCAGAGAGTTGAACAACTGGCGCAAGGCCAGCAGTTTGCATACCGAACTTTCTTTCGCAGACGGCGCGATGGTCAGCAACGCGCAGAAGTGAGAGACGACGATTTGTCTGGTTGTCTACGTACTGCCATAGGCGGCAGCGGCAAGCAGTTTTTGATAAGGGCGGGGAAAGGTTCTATACGAATGCGCGCTATGACGCCGAGAGAATACGCACGTTTGCAAGGCGTCCCTGATGAATATCCTATCACCGTAAACGGCGTACAAGCTCTCACAGGATTCGGCGACGCAGTTTGCGTTCCAGTTATATCCTGGATTGCTGAGCATGTTTTAAACCCTTTGGCCGAAAACGGTAGGCCGCTATATCGGTGGCAGTTGCCTACAGCGCAGATGTTTTTGTTTGACAAATGAGCGACAACCTCAGCCCTCAAGATCGCCATAAAACTATGCAAGCCGTTAAAGGCAAAGGCACAAGACTCGAAAAACGTCTATGGGCCATGCTTGCAGGACTAGGGTTGAAGGGATGGAAGAAGAACGCCGACAATATAGTGGGCAAACCCGATGTTGCTTTTTTGAACCAGCGTATTGCTATATTTATTGACGGCTGTTTTTGGCATGGTTGTCCTTACTGTAAGAGAAAACTGCCCAAGACAAACCGTGAGTATTGGGAAAGGAAGATCAATCGCAACATAGAACTAGCCAGATTGCATGATGAACAATTGCAGCGAGAAGGTTGGATAGTAATCAGAATATGGGAACATGAAATGGCTGACATCGAAAAGGTGAGGGCAAGGATTCGTAATCTTCTTAGCGACATGGAGTGATTCTGTGAGCAATGTACAGACCGAAAAAATCAAGCAGGAAAGCCGTCAAATTCTAAAAGACTGGCTTGCGTCATGCACCCGACGGGGCAAAATTTCTCGAAACACAATCGCGATAGGTATTGTCGTGTTTGATCATCTCAGGCGCTCTTGCCCTGCATCGCGTGATGAAGTTATCTCTCAGGGCGGGGAAGTAAGCGGCGCTCGGTCAGGGCTGGGGAAAATTCTTGGAGAGTACGGAATCCCAAGCAGTTACCTGAAGGAAGTAACCACACGGCAAGGTCATCAAGATGGACAAAGGCTTCTTGAGCAACTCGAATGGGGCAAGAATCTTGCAAAGATACCAGCCGAAGAAAGGGAGCATTTCCTATTGAAGTGTATTGAGGATTTGAAGAAATTAGCCAGCGAATGGCTAAAACGCCAAAGTTTGAAGATTGATGTGGACCGACGGCAAGCCCCAACAACCTGGGTCAACGTTATTATCGAGAATTCCAAAGGACATTCGGGCGGAATTGTGGAGCAACACCTTGTTGGCGCAAAGCTGGCAAGACGTTTTAGGAACTTGAGCATCCCGAATTATCCCGCCCATGCAGGGGATAGCCAAACAGAGCGCGCTGGCGATTTCGAGATTTCAAAAATGGTTTATCATGTTACATCTGCGCCATCAAGGAATGTTTTGCAGAAGTGCGCAAGTAACATCAGGGTTGGTTTGTACCCTGTTTTGTTGGTTCCACGGGAACAAGAGAGCAAAGCCCGCGTCCTTGCACAAGATGAAGGCATTGACAAGGAATTGACCATAATCTCAATTGAGGATTTCGTAGCCCTGAACATCATTGAACTTGCTACAGATGAAAGCAAAGATTTTTTCGCTGTCTTGAAAGAAATTATAGAGATATACAACAAGCGATTGTCAGAAGTTGAAACCGATTTGTCATTACAAATTGAAGTTCACTAACCTGTCAGGCGGCATAACAAGCGGTTCCAGCCGACACGCTCCGCGTGCGGCTGAACCGCAGGCCGTTAGCCCGCCTATCCGCATGCGATTGGGCTCAACGAAATGATTAGAGCAACTCAACTCATTCCATACAGGAGATCGAGCGACGACTATGGCCTTACCGAGCGTCTCAAGGCCGAATTTACACGCTTGAGAAGAGAACGTCACCCGCTATATTTGACATCTGAAGAGCTTGACGAGATTCTACATTGGAAACTGCGCGGTCAATACGGGAGACAGAAAGAAAGGCGGAAAGCAAACACAGAAGACGTTATTCAAACAATTACGGGGGCTGCACTTTCTATAACTCATCCTGACGAAGATTATGAAACAGAGTTGCGACTTGGTATTCTGTGTTGTCTTCGTGGGGTAGGTGTACCTGTAGCGTCGGCGATTCTTGCTCTGGCGTTTCCTGAAAGATATGCCGTGATTGATTTTCGTGGGTGGAGACAGATATTCGGCGAAGAGAGAACGACGTTCTCAATTTCTGATTACAAACGGTATCTTCGGGAAGTAAAACGGCTCGCAGGTGAGTTGGGGTGGCCTGTGCAAGAAGTTGATCTAGCGATTTGGGAGTATGATCGCGTCAGTGATGGAAAGTCTGTGCTAAACAAAGCGGCGGGCTAACAAGCGTTTCCAGCCGACCCGCTTCGCTTCGCTCCGCTACGCGGGCGGCTGAAACGCGATCCGTTAGGCGGCTTAGACTGCATTGCCAAAAGGTTGTATACTTGTTGCAACTGCTACGAATTTGGAGTGTAAAGTGATGCTAAATCCAGTCCAAGTCTCGAATGTTCTGGATACCCAACAGAACATATCCCTCAACGAGATAGATCACCTCGACGAGCAGCTCTTTCAGCGGTTCAAAAGCAGGTTCGTCATCCAGCCCTCACTCTCTCGTCTTCTGGTCAGTTTTCAGGCCAATAAGACCAGACCCATTTATCGCTGGTACAAGTTCAAAGAAGCATTCTCTGCTTCTTTAGTGGAACATCTATTTCACAAATGCGGAATTACCGCGGGCAGAATCCTGGATCCTTTCGCAGGAAGCGGAACGGCTTTGTTCGCAGCAAGCGCGATGGGCATAAACGCAGATGGCATAGAGCTGTTACCGATTGGTCACGAGATCATTACAGCCAAACAAATTCTGGATGCAGAGTTCACACCGGAGGATTTTGAAAGATTACGCCAATGGGCAGAAATGCGGGTTTGGGAGCAGTCAGAAACGCGCCTTCCCTTGCCAGAACTGCGGATCACAAAAGGGGCTTACCCTGACAGAACAAAGGAAGCCATTGAGAAATATTTGGGTGCATGCCAACAAGAGAATAGCAGAGTTCGGATCGTCTTGCGCTTTGCTTTACTCTGTGTCTTGGAGTCTATCAGTTTTACCCGCAAAGACGGCCAATATCTTCGGTGGGACTATCGGTCGGGGCGCACACATGGCAAAAAGATTTTTGACAAGGGGGACATTCCCAGCTTCGAACAAGCCATTTGCGAGAAAATCAACGAAATTCTAGCCGATATATCGCCCACTCACCGAGCCAATTTATTCCCTGCGGAAAAACTTCAGGGCGAAATTCGTTTGTACGATGGCTCATGCCTTCACATATTACCTACGTTGCCTGATAGGATATATGATGCCATCATGACCTCTCCGCCTTACTGCAACCGCTATGATTACACCCGCACGTATGCGTTGGAGCTGGCATTACTGGGGACGGATGAACAAGGGTTGGTGAAACTCCGCCAGGAGATGCTCAGTTGCACGGTGGAAAACCGCGCTAAAGATCTGTTGAGCATCAATCCGCAGTGGACCCGTGCATTGGCTGCTACGGATGAGCAGACGCTGTTACAGGCAATCCTGAAATACCTGGAAGACCAGAAAGCCCAAGGCGTTTTGAACAACAACGGCATTCCCAGGATGGTGAGGGGCTATTTTTATGAGATGGCTTGTGTCATTTCAGAGTGTGCGCGCGTCTTGAAACCGAATGCGCTGCTATTTATGGTGAACGACAATGTGCGCTATGCGGGCGCAAGTATTTCGGTGGATATGATACTCTCTGATATTGCTGAAAAATTGGGTTTTCGCGTTGAAAGCATTCTTGTTTTACCAGACGGCAAAGGCAACAGCAGTCAGCAGATGGGCGAGCATGGGCGAAAAGCCTTGCGCAAATGCGTTTACGTCTGGAGAAAATTATGACGCCCTCGCGCCCTTACCAAAACCATCTTCGCTCTGGCAATGACCTCGTAACGACTTACGAAGCCACGCGTGCGGGCTTTGTCGCACTCGCGCTTGAAAAGAATCGTCGCGCTACGCCTTACGTTGCTGAAGCGAGAGCATTACAAGAAGCCGCATCAAAGGCCAGAACTCCTGCTGACTTGCTGAGCATCAAGGGCATAGAATCGGGCCTCCTCACAGCGGCAGGATTGTCCGATAAAGCTCTCGTTCATTTGCACCCAGAAGATAAAAGGGAAGCCATCACGAATCTTATCAAGAACTTCCTCGAACCGGCAGGAGAAAAGTTCGTTGAGGAGCTGGTGTTCAGGTTTTTATTGACGCGCGGCGACGCGCTTGGCGGTTCAATGCGTAACATTGGCGGCGTCTTGGCACAGAGAAAACTTACTCGCGCCATCGTTTCCACCCTGACAATTGCCGGTATTCGATACCGATGGCAACATGCCAAAACCAGACAGTGGGTTGATATGACCGATGATGACTCGGAAATTGAGTTTTCTCTACGGGGATTGAGTTGGGAAAGCGGAGGTAAGCCGCGCACCTTGATTTACAACTTGAACGTGCCTTTGGTTAAGAACAATATAGATATGTGTTTGTTCAATCTCGGTCCTAACGAATTGCAAGCCACCAGGTATAAATCAGCCCGGTCTTATATTGCTCTTGGCGAACTCAAAGGCGGAATAGACCCCGCAGGCGCAGATGAGCATTGGAAAACTGCGCGAGCGGCACTTGACCGTATCCGTGAAGCGTTTGCCAATGTGAGCCATTCCCCGTATCTCTTTTTTATAGGCGCGGCGATTGAGAAGAGAATGGCCACTGAGATTTGGGATCAATTGGAAAAGGGAGTGCTCACAAACGCTGCCAATTTGAACGATCCGAACCAAATTGCATCAGTTTCTCGTTGGCTATGTATGCTGTAATAGATATGGCCGCCTAACACGCGCTTCCACCTGACGGCTTCGCCGCTGCGCGGCTCGCCGCAGGTGAAACGCAGGCCGTTGGGCCGCCAAACACATAGGCGGGAGCGAAGGAGGCGAGCATGAGAAAGCGTGCCCCATTTGTGCCCGTTGGGCTCACTCTGCTCCTCTTACTGGCCTTGGGGTCAGCGGCTTCTGCC
>JAEANN010000003.1 GCA_016841965.1 Candidatus Roseilinea mizusawaensis
GGTGGGAACGGCGGCATGCTGCGGCCATGCTCGCCGCCTTGTGTGAACTGCACAGCAATCGGCTAGACGCCGCAATCCGTCAGTGCCGCCGGCGGTGACTGTCACAAATCTGCGCTACACCCGCGGCGGGGCGGCGGCGCGGCGGCGGCGGCGCGGCGGTTGCAAACCGCACGCGCAGACAGCGTTCGCAGTCGCTGAGTGCGTGGAGAATGCGTTCGCCGCGCCTGCCCGGTGGATAATCGTTCTTTGCATGATGTTGATCCAACAGGCCCTGCCCGAACTGAGCGCGGCGCTGCGCGAGCGCCCAATTGTGTTGCTCTGCGCGCCGCCCGGCGCCGGCAAGAGCACCGGCGTCCCACTGGCTCTGCTCACAGAAGACTGGTTGCAGGGCCGGCGCATCCTGATGCTCGAACCGCGTCGGCTGGCCGCGCGCGCCATTGCCGCCCGTATGGCCCACCTGCTCGGCGAAGCCCCCGGCCAGACCGTCGGTTATCGCGTGCGCTTTGAAAACCGCGTCACTACGCGCACGCGTCTGGAAGTGTTGACCGAAGGCATCCTGACACGCCGGCTGCAACACGATCCCGCGCTAGAGGGGGTGGGGCTGGTCATCTTCGATGAGTTTCACGAGCGCAACCTGCATTCAGATCTGGCGTTGGCGTTGTGCCGCGACGCGCAATCCGTGTTACGGCCCGATTTACGCCTGCTCATCATGTCGGCCACGCTCGACGAGCCGGCCCTGCGTGCAACCCTCGGCGACGCGCCGCTGGTGCGTCTCGCCGGCCGGTCGTTCCCCGTCACCGTTCGATATGCCACGCGCGATTTGCCCGCCCCGCTTGCAGAGCCAGTGGCGCAGGCTGTGTCACGCGCGTTGCGTGACCAGCCGGGGGATGTGCTCGTCTTCCTGCCCGGCGCGCGTGAAATCCGGCGCGCGCAGGCAGTCATTGCTCATCAGCACCCTGACGTGATGATCTGCCCGCTGTATGGCGACTTGCCCCTCGATGCCCAGCAGGCCGCTATCACGCCCGATCCGGCCGGCCGCAGAAAAGTGGTGCTGGCTACATCAATCGCCGAGACTTCTTTGACGATCGAAGGGGTGCGCGCAGTGATTGACGCTGGCTTCGCCCGTGTGCCACGCTTCGATGCGCGCACCGGCCTGACCCGACTCGACACTGTTCGCGTCACGCTCGATTCAGCCGATCAGCGCGCGGGTCGGGCCGGCCGGCTTGGGCCGGGGCTGTGCTATCGCCTGTGGACGCACCAGACGCATCGCCAGCTCAGCCCTGCGCGCGTCCCCGAAATTCTAGACGCCGACCTGGCTGCGTTGCGGTTGGAGATGGCTGCATGGGGGGCGCGAACGGCTGACGCGCTGTCCTGGGTCACCCCGCCGCCGGCCGGCGCGCTGGCGCAGGCAACCGGCCTGCTTCAGCTTTTGGGGGCGCTCGATCCAGACGATCCGGGCCGTATCACTGCCCGTGGCCGAAAGTTGTTGGACTGGGGCGCCCATCCGCGCGTGGCGCACCTGCTGGCCGAAGCGCAACAGGCCGGCGCTGCGCAAGCTGCTTTGGCGGCTGATGTTGCCGCCCTGATCGAAGAACGCGATCCCTTGTCCCATGAAACGAGCGCCGATATGACCCTGCGGATCGAGGCGCTGCGGCGTTGGCGCAGGTCGCGTTCACCCAGCGGATCGCCGGCTAAGGACGATGGGCGCGCCCTGGCACGCGTCGAGCGATTGGCTGCCCAGTGGCGCACGATGATGCAAATGCCGGCCGATGCCATGCGCCTCGACAATGCTCCGCTTGATCCCTACGAAGTGGGGCGATGGATTGCGCTGGCCTACCCCGATCGGGTGGCTCGCCGGCGCAATGAGGGAGCAGGCCGTTACAAGCTGGCGCTGGGGCGCGGGGTGCGCCTGCCCGAGCATGATTCCCTGGCCGCGCACGAGTGGCTGGCTGTGGCCCATGTCGATGCCGGCCAGCAGGCCGAGGGATTGATCCATCTGGCTGCGCCGCTGCATCCCGAAGATCTGCAGCCCTATGTTGCCGAGCGCGATGTAGTGGGATGGGATGCGCGACAGGGCGCCCTGATTGCGCAGCGTGAATGGCGCGTGGGCGAATTGACGCTGGCGACGCGCCCTTTGCCGCAGCCGGCCCCTGCCCGGCGCATCGCCGTGTTGTGCGATGTGATCCGCCGGGAAGGGCTGGACGTGCTGGCATGGACGGAGGCTGCCCGCCAGTGGCAGGCGCGCGCGCAGAGCGTGCATCTGTGGCGCGGCGATCCCTGGCCCGATGTCTGTGACGCGGCCTTGCTGGCCAATGCCGAGGCGTGGCTGGGGCCGTGTCTGGATGGCGTGACAAAGCGCGCCGATTTCGCGCGTCTGAATGTGCTGGTGATGTTGCAACGCTGGATGCCCGGCCCGCTGCGAGCGCAACTTGATGTGCTTGCTCCAGAGCGGCTGACCGTACCCAGTGGCGCTCACATTCGTCTGCGTTACGCGCCGGACGGCAGCCCGCCGGTGCTGGCGGTGAAGATTCAGGAGCTGTTCGGGCTGGAGGACACGCCGACCATCAACGAGGGCCGCGTGAAGGTGCTGATGCATTTGTTGTCGCCGGCCCAACGCCCGATTCAGGTCACGCAGGATCTGCGCAGCTTCTGGCGCAACACCTATCCCCTGATTCGCAAAGAGTTGCGTGGCCGATATCCGAAACACGCCTGGCCCGATGATCCCTGGAATGCCACACCCACGCGCAAGACGATGCGCCGCGCTGGCGGCGCTTGAGCTGTTGTGTGCAAACTGCCAGCCAAGTCAGGATCGCCCTTGCTTGAGCGCGACGATCAACGCGGCGGGGAGGTGCGTTTGCCACGGCGGCGTTTGGCCGGCGCGGAGTCAGTGGGCCGATTCTCAGCCGGCGCTGCCTCGCTCTGCATGTAGGCCGGCGACAGAAACCATGCCACGCACAGCCCGTATACCCGGCCGTTGGGGTCGGCCGGTTCGTTCAGCAAGTCTTCTTGCAGTTGCTCTACGCGCGCTGCATACAGGCGGGCGCGCGCGTCGGACAAGCGCGCATGCGGGAAGCCGATGATTGTGATGGCTTCGCCGCGCGCGTCGGCCAGCGCGTCGGCCAACTCACCGCGCGCCGTCGTCATGATTTCCATCGGCACGGCGCCTTTGTCCACCAGTTCTGGCGGGAGGTCGAACTGAAAGATGCGTGCGGTGCGCGTGTAATACTTGGCGATGATGCCGTTGGTCACCCGCCGGGCCACCACCTGCACCAGCCCGGCCGCTTCGAGCACACGCAAGTGATAGCCGATGGCGCCGGGCGACGCCTTCAACCGGTCGGCAATTTGCTTGGCTGTGGCCGGCTGCGCGCGGATGACCGCCAGGATGCGCGAGCGCACCGGATCGCTGATGGCTTTGAATTGCTCCAGCGTGGTGATGGCCAGCGACTTGGGCAAGTCGGGCATCTCGACCGGAACGTCATGGGGCAGGGCTGGCAGCGCGCTATCCCCTGCGGCCGATTTGCTCCTGGCGCGCTGCGGATTCTGACGCGGCATGATCTGGATAGGCCTCGTTGTGCAAGATTCACTCGGCGGGTGCAATCCGCCTGGTTGAACGAAAGTCTATCTCGATTTCAATCTGTTGCTGCGCTGCCTGCGGCGGCGATGGCCGGCGTTGCTTGAGGTGCGTGCATCGAAGTTGTGTGATCCGGCAGAATATCTTCGGCGTCGCGCACTGGCCGGATCAGATATCCCAGCGCGCCGACGGCCGAGATCGCTGCGCCGGCTATGACCATCAACAACGCCATGCCGGCGCCGGGGCCTGCGCCGATCAGACCGCCGAACGTCTGCGACAACCAGATGTCGGCGCGCATGGCCGGCTCGAGCATCTGATCAGCCAACAGGCCGGCAATCACCGGCGTGATCGGCTGCGTCGCCCAGGCAATCAGACGCCGGGCCGCGAACACGCGTCCTTGCACGTCTGGCGCCACTTTGGATTGCCAGATCGCCTGATTGGAGCCGTTGATGGTTGGGATCAACAGCGCGCCGAGGAACGAAGCTGCCGCCCAGACGACGACGCCCTGGCCCAGTCCCATCAGCAGGGTGCCCATCAGGCCGGTCAACACGTGGCCGAGCAACACGCCGTGCACGCGCCGCTTGAATCCGCCCCACACGCTCAGCAGCACGCCGCCCACGATGCCGCCAATGGCGCCCACGGTCTGCACGGCGCCGAAAGCGATCTCGCTGTTGCCGGTGCGCGACAGAATCATGGGCGCTGTGACGGTGATGGCAAGGCCGGCGAACAGGTTGCCGAACAGGAACACGAGTTGCAGGCCGAGCAGGCTGGGCCGAGCGAAGATGTAACGGAAGCCATAGGCGGCTTCTTTTAACATGCTGCCGCGCCCTTCACGCCCGGCCTCGGTGACAGGGGGTTGCGGCACGAACACGATCGCCAATGCCAGGACGGCAAACACGAATGTGATGACGTCGATGGTCAGGATGCCGAGCAGCCCGATGACCGGCAGCAGCGCGCCGGCCAGCAACGGCGCCAGCACGCCCGGCCCCATTTCCATCAACGACATCAGGCCATTGGCGCGCCCAAGCTGCTCTTTGGGCACCATCAGGCTGATGCTGGCCGAGTAGGCCGGCCATTGGAAGGCGTTGAAGAGGCCCATGATGGCCGAGGCCAGGTAGAGATGCCAGATCGACAGCGCGCCGGCCGCCTGGAGCGCGAGCAGCAGAATGGTGGCGGCGCCGGCGCCGAGATCGCTCAGCATCATCATCAGTTTGCGGTTGTGGCGGTCGATCAGCACGCCGGCCAGCGGTGAGATGAGCAAAAAGGGCGTGATGAAAAACACCTGCACCAGTCCGAGTGCGGTGGCGCTGCCGGTTTCCTGGAAGGCCCAGATGGTGATGGCGAATTGCGTCATCTGAGTAGCCAGGATCGACACAATCTGGCCGATCCACACGACGATGAACGCAGTCATGCCGCTGATCGGTTTGCGAGCCGGCGTTGACATGGGGTGAGCCTCCTGTTGGCAGGCTGCGATTTTGGCGCAACGTGCTAATTTAGTAATACGATGTGCGCTTATAGCGCGCCCGCGGGCTGCTGTCAATGGAACGGGCAAATCGCGCGTCAGATTTAAGGTTGCGAGCGCCGGCAAAGCTGCGCCGGGCCTTTCGCCGGCGCGCGCATCGCCGGCGACTTGCACAAAATTCAACAGCCGATTGCCCCGGCCAATCGGTCAAAGTCTGTCAAACTATTCTTTGACAAACAAAACACTCTTGGCTATAGTATCGGCGCTTGCTCTCTGTTTGCTAGGCTCCGTCGTGTGCTGTTTGTGGTATCGCTGAGGTCGTGGGTGCTGGAGATGAGCCGGTCTAGAAGGGGTTGATCCATCTGCGTTTGTTCCTATCTAGCAGCCTCATGACTATTTGCAAAGAATCCGGACATTAGCAAATTGGCATATAGCGTACAACCCACTGGGCCAAGGGTGGGCCAAGGGTGAGTGCGCCACACACCTAATCTGTGCGGTCGCATTGTCTGCCCGGCTTGCTGATAAGAGAAAGCCTTTGCTGACTCATTAGCGTGGATGGAGACGCCATGACGCGAACGATCGACCCTGACTACAAACCTAAACTCCCCCCCAAGACAGACTATGGCATTGGCATCGTCGGCTGCGGTGGCATCGTCAACTATGCCCACCTGGTCGCTTACAAGAACAATGGTCTGAACGTTGTTGCTTGTTACGACGTCAACCCAGAGGCTGCGCGAAAGACGGCTGAGACGCACGGCATCCCGAAGGTGTATCTACAACTTGATGATTTGCTGGCCGACCCAGCGGTCGAGATCGTGGACATCGCGGTACAGCCATGGCACCAGCGCGCAATCGCCGAACGCGCGTTGGCCGCCGGCAAACATCTACTTTGCCAGAAACCACTTTCGGATACTTTCGGGGATGCTGTGGCCATTGCCGAGGCCGGCCGGCGCGCCGATCGAAAGGTCGCGGTCAATCAGCAGATGCGCTGGGATGCCGGCATCGCCGCTGCGCGCGATCTGATCGCCAAGGGCGTGATTGGCCAGCCCACCGACGCGCAGATTCAGGTGAGCACGAGTACGCCCTGGCACATGTGGCCGTGGTTGGCCGAGTCGCCTCGGCTCGAGGTGCTCTATCACAGCATCCACTACCTCGACGCGATGCGCTTCCTGTTTGGCGATCCGGCGTGGGTGACCAGCCGTCATGCCAAGTATCCCAAGCAAGGCGCCAAGGCCGAGACCAAGACCATCACCATCCTGGACTACGCCGACGGGTTGCAGGCGATGGTGGCCGTCAATCATCACGATGAAAGCCCCGACGGCTACGCGATCTTTCGTTTCCTCGGCACGGAGGGCCTGATCAAAGGCACTATCGGCTTGATGTACAACTATCCTCATGGTCGTCCCGACACGTTCGAGGTTCATCTGCATGCCGACAAGCCTGACGATTGGCATGTGTTGCCCTTGCAAGGGATGTGGGTGCCGGACGCGTTTATTGGTCCCATGGCCTCGCTCATGCAAGCGATCCAGACCGATGGGATACCCGCGACCGATGTAACGGATAATTTGAATACCCTGCGTCTTGTCGAAGCAGCCTATCGCTCGGTGACAGAGAATCGCTCGGTCAGTCCGGCGGAGATCTAAACGCAGAGAAATGGAACAGCGGCTGAAAGACAAGATCGCCATCGTCACCGGCGCCGGGCGCGGCATCGGCAAGGGTGTGGCCTTGCGGTTGGCCCGCGAGGGCGCGCACATTGTGATCGCCGAATATGACCCTGACACGGCTCAACAGACGGCCCAGGAGGTGCAGGCGTTGGGCGTCTTGGCCATGCCGTACCGGATTGATCTGTCTGACGTATCACAGATTCAGCCGATGGTGGATGCAGTGGTGCACGCCTTTGGGCGCATAGACATTCTGGTCAACAACGCCGGTCGTGTGCAGACCAAGCCGATGCTCGATCTCACAGAAGAGGACTGGGATCGCGTCGTCAACGTCAATCAACGGGGCCTGTTCTTCTGCCTGCAAGCTGTGGCCCATCAGATGATCGCCCAAATTCCCGAAGAGATTCGCAACAGTGATCGCGCGCCGCACAGCTTCGGGAAGATCGTCAACTTCTCGTCGGTGGCCGGCCGCAGCGGCCGGCCCAATTCCACTCACTACGCCGCGACCAAGGCCGCCGTCATCAGCATCACGCGCTCGGCGGCGCTGGCGCTGGCGCGCTACAACATCAACGTCAACGCCGTCTGTCCCGGCATCGTGCTCACTGCGATGTGGCAAGAGATAGACCAGGCCAACCAGGTCATGCGCGGGCTAGAACCCGGCGAGTGGATTCGTCGCTCCATTGAGACCGTGCCGCTCAAGCGTGTCGCCCAATCGGAAGATATCGCTGCTGCAGTGGCTTTTTTGTGTTCGCCAGATTCAGATTACATCACCGGCCAGGCCCTCAACGTAGATGGCGGGTTGGAGATGGATTAGCTTGGTAGATGTCATGCTTACTTATACCGATCTTCCACTTTTGCCTACTCAGCTCATCGGCAGCGCCGGCGTGCCGAGCTGGATGTGGGTCTTCCGTGATGCAGTCGCCGAAGGCAAGGTTGGGCCGGAGGACATCCGTGAGACGTTGATGGATGCCGTCAACATCGCGCTTCAGGACGCAACCGAGGCAGGTGTGGACATCATCTCCGACGGCGAGTTCTTTCGCGCTGACTTCACGTGGAATTTCCATGAGCGCATCGCCGGCCTGGAGAAGATTCCCTTCGAGCGCCGGCTGGGCTATCCTGGCCCGGACCAGTTGGACGCCTTTCGCGCCGTCGAACCACTCAGCGTGCCAGACGGCTATGGGCTGGTAAACGAAGTGCGCTATATCAAGACGCGCACCGATAAACCGTTCATCACTGCGCTGCAAAGCCCGCTCACACAGGCCTTTCGTATTGACCCCGGCAAAATCTACAAAAACAAAGGTGAAGTGGCCTGGGCATTGGTGCCGTTCATCAATAAGGAGTTGAAAGACGCCGTGGCCGCCGGCGCGCGCCACATCCAGTTCGACGAGCCGGCATTCTGGACGATGCCTGGCGGCTTGCCTGAGTTCGTGAAGATGTACAACGCCTGCGTCGAGGACGTAAACGCCACCATCGGCGTGCACCTGTGCTTCGGCAACTTCCGTGGCCGGCCGGCTACATCAGACCGCACTTACAAGCACATCGCCCCTTACTTGGAACAGATGAACGTGGATGTGGTGCACATGGAGTTCGCCAACCGTTGCATGTGGGAAGCCGAGTTATGGGCGAAATATGGCGGCGACAAGATTCTGTGCGCCGGCGTGGTTGACGTGAAGGGGCGTTCGCTCGAGACGCCAGAATTGGTGGCCGAGCGCATCCGGTTGCTCTTGCGCTACGTCAAGCCGGAGAAGCTGTGGGTCTCGTCTGATTGTGGCTTCAGCCAAACGGCGCGCTGGCTGGCCGTCGAAAAGATGAAGGCCATGGTCAAGGGCGCGGCCATCGTGCGCCGAGAGTTGACCGGTGAAAACAGCCCCGCGTGAACCTTCCCTCGCGGTTGAAAACGATGTTGAAGCTCGAATACAACGACAAGCTCGGTCGTGTCATCCGCATGGATGACATGGACACCATCGGGCGTTCGACCTATGCTATGTTGGAGGATGCGGTTGCCAGCAGATGCACCGACGAAGCGCTGGCCTTGTCCGATTACTACCTCAGAGAGCTGCGCATCATGCACGATATTCTGATGACCTGGGCGCAGGACATCATCCGCTTCATGATCGCGCGCGATGCTCACGCAGCGCAGCCCGTGGCGCAAGCGCTCTCCAGCGCAATCTGCAAAGCCTGGCGTGACTTCGAGTTCGGCGTCGCCCCGCTGCGGCGATTACAAGCAGCCATTCGTGACGGCGACCATGCGCGCGCTTCGGCTGCCTTGGAGCGTTTGTGGCTGGAGTTCAAAATCCCCCACGATGTGCTCGTGGCGTGGATCAACGAGATGCTGAATTCCCTGTCCAAGACCACCGAGCAGCATGTGCTGGATTCGATCCTGGAGACGCATCAGAGCATCTGGGGCGACCGCTATGCGACGTGGGATCAGATGACGCCCTGGGAGAAAGTGGCGCTGACCGTGGAGGGGATGCGCGGCCACCTCAGCGGCGCCTCTCGCAAAGGCGACGTGATCGTGCGCGAGGAAGAAGATCGCTTTGTCATCGCCTTCGACCCCTGCGGCACAGGCGGCGTGTTGCGGCGCGGCGATCCAGAGACCGGCCGCCCCGCCTATCGCACCGACGGCTTGAATCGCGAGCCGCACGATTGGACGTGGGGTAAGGTCGGCGTACACTGGTACTGCAGCCACTGTGCCATCGCGATGGAATGGCTGCCTGGACGCCGGCGCGGTCATCCCTTGCGCCCGCTCGATCATACGCTGGATCATCAAGCCCCATGCGTTTGGTATGTCTACAAGGACGAAAGCCAGACGCGCGCCTATCACTACCCACGCACCGGACTTGTTAAACCAGAAAGAGGATGACCCCCCATCATCAATTCCGTATTGAAATGGAGGCAGCATGACCGCAATGAGGATAGACACACACCAACACTTCTGGAATCTGGCCAAGGTCGAATACCCATGGCTGGTGCCGGCCTATGGGCCGATCTACGCCAACTTCGCCCCGCAAGACCTGGAGCCGCAACTGAAGGCCGCCGGCATTGACCGCACGGTGCTTGTGCAAAGCGCCAACAACAACGAGGACACCGTCTCGATGCTCACCCAGGCCGAATGCTACGAGTGGATCGGCGCGGTAGTGGGCTGGGTGCCACTCTACGATCATCACGAAGCGACTAAGCTACTGGATCGGTATGGCAAGCATCCAAAATGGCGTGGCGTGCGCCATCTCAATCACGAAGAGCCAGATCCGGATTGGCTGGTTCGCCCCGATGTATTACATGGCTTGAAGTTGCTTGAGGAGCGCGACATGACATTCGACGTCGTCGCTATCTTTCCCAAGCACATCGGCCATGTGCCCACCTTGGCCGAGCACGCACCTGCCCTGAAGATCATCATTGACCATCTCGCCAAGCCACCGATCAAAGAGCAGAAGATAGACGAGTGGCGCGCGGCCATGGCGCGTTGCGCGCAGTATCCGAACGTCTATGCCAAGGTCTCCGGCCTGAACACTGCCGCCGATTGGAATAACTGGTCGGCTGCCGATTTGAAGCCCTATATTGATGCGGCCATCGAGTTATTTGGCGCACATCGCTGCATGTTCGGCAGCGACTGGCCGGTAGCGATCTTGGCGGGCGACTATGCGAAGGTGTGGCGCGAAACAAACGAGGCGCTCAAAGGGCGCAGCCAAGCTGAAATTGATGCGGTGCTGGGCGGCACGGCGCAGAAGGTCTATCAAGTCGAGTAGTGTCGCGAATGCGGTTGGGGTCAGTCGTGTCATCGGTCTGCCTCGACACCGGTGTTGCTCGACACAAACGACGCCGGCGATATCAACTAGAGGAAACCGACACTAATTTATTAAGGGAGCTGTATGAAACGCTTTGGACAGGTGATCGGCATAAAACCGGATCGTATCGAGGTGTACAAGCAGTTGCATGCTGCAGTGTGGCCGGCTGTGCTGAGCAAGATCAAGGAATGCAACATCCGCAATTACTCGATTTATCTGCATGACAACCTGCTGTTCGCCTATTTCGAGTATGTCGGGGACGACTTCGAAGCCGATATGGCCAAGATGGCTGCCGACCCCATGACACAAGAGTGGTGGGCCATCTGTATGCCGATGCAAGTGCCCGTTGAGGGCCGCAAGCCCGGCGAGCATTGGCACACGATGGAAGAGGTCTTCCACACCGATTGATAGATGTTGATCTGTTTGGATTGTTGCGCGCAGGCGTGCAGGGCAAAGTCTTACGCGCAGGATTGTTTTGTGTCTTCAAAAGACTAGGAGGTTTGAAACATGTCCAAGCATCGAATGTCTGCTCTACTTGTTGTCGCCGGCGCCACGCTTGCCGCGTGCGCAGCGCCGGCTGCGCCTGCCCCCCAAGCGCCGCAGCAGCCGGCTGCCGCCCCCACTCAGGCTGCGCCGGCGCAATCTGCTGGCGATGGCCCACAGGTAGCCGGCGTGGATCGCCGCTTCGACGGTGTCACGTTGCGCGCTGCGTTCATCGGCGGCGGCCAATACGAAAAGATGTATGAATCTATCAAAGACTGGGAAGCGGCGACCGGGGCAAAGGTCGAGATTGTCTACAAGGGCGATGGCTTCGAGATCGACAAAAAGCTAAAGACCGACTTCGCTGCCGGCACCGGCGACTACGATGTGGTTTGGGATCACACCTCGTTCTTCTCACAATACATCCCCTTCCTAGAGCCATTGGAGAACTATTTCAGCCAAGAGGAACTGAAGGACTTCTCGCAAGCGATTCTCAAGAGCGCGACGCGCGATGGGCATCTGTGGCTGATCCCGCGCCATGCCGATATTAGCGTCGTTCACTATCGCACAGACCTATATGGCAATGAGCAGTACAAGGCCGAGTTCAAAGCCAAGTATGGCTACGATCTGGCGCCGCCGGAAACGTGGAATCAGTTCTTCGATCATGCCGAGTTCTTCGCCGGCAAAGAACCCGGCCTGCTTGGCACCAACTTCGCCGGCAAAGAAGAGGCGCTCAGCGGCCGCTTCTACGAAATCCTGGTGGCCAACGGCGGCAAGTTACTCGACGAGAACTTCAAACCGGCCTTCAACAGCGAAGCCGGCGTGAAGACGGCCCAATTCTTCCGCGAACTCTATGCGCGCAAACTGGTGCCAGCCGACATGACCAGCCTGCTGTGGGATGGCGTGGCCAACAACTTCTGCCAGGGCAATATTGCCGTGCACAACGAATGGTTCGGCTGGTACTCCTACTTCCAGGACCCGAAGAACTGTAAAGTCGCCGGCAAGTTCGACCTGATCCGCCAGCCGGTAGGTGAAGGCGGCATCCGCAGCGGTTGGGCCGGCGCGCACGCCTTCAGCATCCCGGCCAGCAGTAAGAACAAAGAAGCCGCAGCGGCCCTGATCAAGTTCCTGACCTCGGAGAAGATCATGTACGAAGAAGCCAAGCTTGGCTTCCTGCCGGTGCGCGACAGTGTCTGGGCGCGTATGATTGCCGAAGCGTCCAACAGCGACAACCCGCTGGACAAGAAGCGCCTGGAGATTGCCCAGGTCGCGATCAGCAATGACTTCTTCGCGCCGCCATTGATCGCGGAATGGATCCCGCTGACGAACATCTTGACGCCCAAGCTGCAGGCGATCATGCTCGGCGATGTTGATCCCAAGCAGGGCTTGGATGAGGCGGCGGCTGAAGTAGAGAAAATGATGGCGGAGGCCGGCTACTACAACAAGTAAGTAGCAAGCTCGTCAGTCGGCAGAATCCTCAGCTCCGAGACATATCGCAAGCCTCGGAGCTGAGGCTGGTTTACAAGCATGGCGCAACTTACGCAAGCATCCGTCGTCGAGCAGCGTTTCGCGTCGACCCGATCTTCTGGCACATCCAGATTCGTCTTTGTGATGCTGGCGCCGTCGGTAGTCATCATTGCTTTCGTCGTCGTCTTTCCGCTTATCTATTCGTTCTACCTGTCTTTTACCTCATATACCCTGCTCAAACCAGTCCCTGCCTGGAATAATTTTGCAAATTACCAGCGCTTGCTACAAGACCCCATCTTTGGCCAGGCCTTCATCAACACGCTCTTGTTCATGTTCGTCACCGTCAACGCCGCTTTTCTAATGGGGTTGTTTCTTTCCCAGGCCGTTGCGCGCACGATTCGCGGCCAGTCGCTGTTGCGCACTCTGCTCATGGTGCCGATGATGTTTGCGCCGGTGATGGTGGGCTTTCAGTTCCGCTGGTTTTTCAACGATCAGGTGGGACTAGTGAACAACGTGCTGACGTCATTGGGGTTGCTCAACGGCTCGATTCCCTGGCTGGTGGATCGCTGGCTGGCTATGTTCTCTATTGGTGCGGCAACCGTGTGGATGAATACGCCGGTGGTTGCTATCATTCTACTGGCCGGCACACTGTCCATCTCACCGGAATTGTACGAGGCGGCTGACGTCGACGGCGCAAACAGTTGGCAGAAGTTCCGCGCGATCACCTATCCATTGCTTGGGCCGTTTATCACTATTGCGCTGACTATCCTTTCGCTGGATGTCGCCCGCGGCTACGACATCGTCTCGATCATGACCGGCGGCGGGCCGGCCCATCGCACCGAGCTGTTGTGGACTTACGTCCCCCGCGTAGCAATCCAGGAATCCAAATTCGGCCTGGGCGCAGCCATGTCATTCGTCACCGTCATCGTCACTGTTGCGTTTACCCTATACCTGTTCCGTCAATTGCTGAAATCGAGGATTCTCTGATGCGCTATTCGTCTCGCCGTCGTTTGTCAAGTGCGTTGCTCGATCTCCTTGTGTGGGTTGTCCTAATTGCCATGCTCGTGCCGGCGCTGTGGCTGGTGTTCACATCGGTGCGCAACCCGGTGGAGGTCAACGCCAAGCCGCCGGTGTGGGTTCCGCGCCAGCTCACCCTCGATGGCTTTAAACCGCTCTTCGGCCAGTCCACCGAGGCGACGGGCGCTATTCCATTTGACCGCTACTTCTTCAATTCGACGTTGGTTGCTCTGTTCAGCACAGTGATTGCCGTTGCCCTGGGCACGATGGCCGGCTACGTGTTCGCCCGCTATCGTTTTCGGAGCAAAAACGCTCTTTTTCTGGGCATTATGCTCTCGCGCGCTGTGCCGGGCATCGCCCTCAGTTTGCCCTTGTTCCTCTTGTTCGCGCGCATCAGCCAGGCCGGGCCACTGAAACTGATTGATACGCAGCTCGGCCTCATCATCGTCTATACCGCGGTCAATGTACCTTTTACGATCTGGTTGATGGATGGCTTCTTTCGCGAGATTCCCACCGAACTGAGTGAAGCAGCTCAGCTTGATGGGTGTACCGAGTGGCAAACATTCGTGCGCGTCAACCTGCCGCTGGCCTTGCCTGGGTTGGCCGCCAGCGCCATTTTTGCCTTTCTGGCTGCGTGGAATGAATTTCAGATTGCCGGCGTACTGACCCGCACTGTTAATTCCAAGACTGCGCCGGTGGGGCTGTTCGATTTCACCGGCCAGTTCACCATTGACTGGCGTGGCATGGCTGCGATGGCGACCGTCATGATGATCCCGGCTATTGCTTTTGTGTTCATGGTGCAGCGCAACCTCGTGCGCGGCTTGACCTTTGGCGCAGTCAAGTAGGGTACCCCCTGTTAATCTCTAAGCTCAGATCGGTAAATTCGAACAGGCCGCAGGGCCTACTCCCTGGACTGAGCATGGACGCACGATCCCGATAACCGGTCGGCAGTTTGCTTGGCTGTCACCGGTTGCGTGTGGATGACTCCCGCAATGCGTACTGTCTTTTGACAAACACAAGGCTTTTGGCTATGATTTTGATGTGCTATATGCCCGTTGTGGCTTCTTATCTGTCTGTCTATGAATTGTTAGACGCCTGAGGCTATTCACATCTATCCATCATTTGCTGTAAAAGAAGAGGAGGTGATCTCAACGCTGTCAACCTATCCACATCTATTCTTTTTACCTGATAACCCGACGTCTATTTCAGACAATCAGAAATCCGGTTAGGAGGAACATCATGAATCGTAGAATCAATAACTTGCTCGCAGGGATTGCCATTGGCGCAGCATTTGGTCTGATTCTGACAGCTTGCGCGCCTGCCGCCCAGCCCGCCCAGCCCGCCCAGCCCGCCCAGCCCGCACAGAGCAAAGTCAAAATTGGCATATCCATGTCTGACTTTGCGACTGAGCGATGGAAGCCGGAAGCAGACATGATGAAGAAGCTGCTCGAGGAGAAGGGATATGAGGTTCTGGTGCAGGAAGCCAATCACGATGTGAAGCTGCAAAATGACCAGATTGACAACATGGTTGCGCAGGGCGTTAAGGGCCTGATCATTGTTGCTGAAGACAGCGACGCAGCGGCTACGGCGGTGGACAAGGCTGCCAAAGCCGGCGTAAAGGTCATCGCCTATGATCGCTTGATCAAGACGCCGGCCATCGCGGCGTATCTGTCGTTTAACAACGAGGAAGTAGGCCGGCAGCAGGCCCTGGGCGTGATGAAGGCAGTGGACATTGACGGGGGCAAGTGGACCAAGGATAACCCATTAAAACTGGTCAAGCTGGGAGGTAGCCCCACCGACAACAACGCCATCCTGTTCCGCAAAGGGCAAGATGAGATTTTGCAGCCCTATGTGGATAAGGGTGTGATTAAAGTCGTCGCGGACCAGTGGGTGGACAACTGGGACCCGGCCAACGCGCTGAAGCTGATGGAGAACATCTTGACGGCGCAGGGCAACCAGATTGATGCTGTGGTCGCCTCTAATGATGGCACCGCACTGGGTGCGTTGCAAGCGTTGAAGGCGCAAGGCTTGGCCGGTAAGGTGCCGATCTCTGGCCAGGATGCCACCGCCGACGGCTGCAACAGCATTGTCAAGGGCGAACTCACCGTCTCGATACTCAAGGACATTCGCGAGTTGGCCCCCATCGCTGCCAATCTGATGGACGAGCTGTTAAAGGGCCAGTCGGATCCCAACCTGAAGTCGTTTACATTGGCTCAGTTAACCAATGACTCTAAGTACCAGGGCGAGGTCATGGCCTATTTCCTGCCTGTGTTCCAGGTCGACAAGAGCAACGTCTTTGATCTGGTAGTGAAGAGCGGCTTCCAGCCGTATGATGCGGTATACCGCGATGTTCCAGAATCAGAGCGCCCGCCCAAGCCGTAACTAACGATAGATCTTTACAGGATAGTCCTTTATCCGCGCCCAGCCTACTCTGCTGGGCGCGGATACTCTCTGGTGCGACAGCCGATGAACGATGACACCATCCTTGAATTTCAGAATGTCAGCAAAGTCTTTCCGGGGGTCAAGGCGCTGAGCGATGTCAGTTTCCGCATTCAGCGCGGCACCATTCATGGGCTATGCGGAGAGAACGGCGCTGGTAAGTCCACACTGATGAAGATTTTGTCGGGCGTCTATCCTCACGGAACTTATGACGGCCGGATTATTTACAACGGGCAAGAGCTTAAGCTACATGGTGGCGCCATTCGGCAAGCTGCCGAGCAAGGTATCGCCATTGTGTATCAAGAACTGACGCTGATCCCCAACATGACAGTCGGTGAGAATGTCTTTTTGGGGCGTGAGCCGGTTGAACGGGGGGCCATCAACTGGGACCGCTTGTATTCAGATACCCAGTTGATTCTTAAGCGCTACGGCCTAGACTTGCACCCGCAAGATGTTGTCAAGGATTTAGGCGTCGGCAAGATGCAAATGACAGAGATCGCTAAAGCGCTTTCGGAAGACGCTAAAGTGTTGATTCTAGATGAACCCACGAGCGCTTTGTCGGAGATCGAGATTAACAAGCTCATGGATATCTTGCGCACTCTCAAGAGCCTGGGCATGACGTGTATCTACATCACGCACAAGATGAGCGAATTTTTCGAGATCACCGACACGATCACAGTGCTGCGAGATGGTAAAGTGGTGACCACCCAGCCGACCAAAGATATCACCCCTGAAAAGCTGGTGAGCTATATGGTAGGCCGGGAAATGAAAGAACGTTTTCCTAAAAGCAACCGCCGGCCCGGCGAGGTGATCCTCGAAGTCAAAGATCTACACGCTGTCCGTGGAGAGCGGGAGGTCTTGAAGGGCGTTTCGTTCGATCTGCGGCGCGGTGAGATTCTGGGCATCGCTGGATTGATGGGGTCAGGCCGCACTGAACTGGTGATGACCCTCTTTGGTGAGTTTGCGCGCATCACGCGCGGCAGCGTGCTCGTGGAAGGTCGCGAGGTCAGAATTACTGATAGTCACAGCGCCATGGAACATGGCATCAGTCTGGTGCCCGAAGACCGCAAGCGTCACGGGCTGGTGTTGGGGCAGTCTATCCTGAACAATATCTCATTGCCCAACTTGGATCGGTTTGCAGGTTTTATGCGCATCAACCGGAACGCTGAAGTTAAAGAGAGCCTCCGCATGATGAAAGAGCTGGCAATTAAGGCGCCCAATCTGTATGTGCCGGCCGAGTCGCTATCCGGTGGCAATCAGCAAAAGGTGGTCATTGCTAAATGGCTGATGTCCAAACCTAAAATCCTAATCATGGATGACCCGACACGCGGCGTGGACGTGGGCGCCAAGTATGAAATTTACAAGCTCATGAACGATCTGGCTGAAAATGGAATCGCAATTATTATGATTTCCAGCGAGCTCGAAGAAGTGTTGGGAATGAGCGATCGGGTGCTGGTCATGTGGCAAGGGAAATCCAATGGCTTGCTGCCGATCCAGGAAGCGACGCAGGAAAGCATCATGCATCGGGCTGCTGGCCTGATGTGATCACACGTGACACATCCGCAAATCCAAGAACGAGGTGTCTGAATGGCTGATATGACTGTTGCGCAGCCCGGCCGCGAGCAAAGCTCAACTGCCTCGCCTCTGCTGCAGTTGTTCCGCCGGAACGTCCAGACGTACACGATCATCATCGCTTTGATTCTGATCTGGCTGGTGTTCACTATCGCCACGGGCGGGGGCTATCTGTCGCCCCAAAATATCTCCAATTTGTTTCGCCAGATGTCCGTCACATCGCTGATGGCCGCCGGCATGGTGCTGGTCATCGTCACAGGCGGCATCGACTTGTCAGTGGGCCGGCTGGCAGGTTTTGTATCGGTGGTGGTGGCTTATCTTCAGGCTAATACCTGGTATCAGATCATTCCTAATCAGCCTGCGCTATCTGCTGTGTTATCTGTGAGCGTAGGGTTGGCTGTAGGTGCTGCGTGGGGCATCGCTCAGGGATATATCGTGGCTTACCTGCGCGTGCCGGCCTTCATCGTCACATTGGGCAGCATGTTCATTTTGCAGGGGCTGATATTGTTGCAGACCGAAGGCAAAACCATTCCCGCTAATCAGCCGGTCTTCTCGGAAATAGGCCAAGGCTACTTGCAATCAGAATTGAGTTGGATTCTGGCCGTAGTGGTTATTGCTTTGATGTTCCTGTTCATGTTTCGAGACCGGGTTAACAAACAGAAGTATGGCTTCCCGTTGTCGCCACTGTGGCTGGACATTGTCAAGAACGTGTTTTATGCCGGCCTGCTGGTGCTGTATGTCTACGCTGTCAACCTCTATCAGGTCGCGCCGGGCATTCCGTATCCGGTGCTCTTGTTGGCGATCGTGGCTGTCATCATGACCTATATCTCGACCAACACGCGCTTTGGCCGGCATGCTTATGCGATTGGCGGCAACCGCGAAGCTGCACGATTATCCGGCATCAACATTCGCCGCAATATCTTCTTGATTTTTGTGTTGATGGGTTTCCTATCGGGCTTGGCCGGCATCGTGCTCGCCTCCTATGTCGGTTATGGCACCATCGGCGCGGGAGCCGGCTACGAGCTTGATGTGATTGCCAGCGCCATCCTCGGCGGCACGTCGACTTTAGGCGGTGTGGGCACCATCCCCGGCGCTATGATTGGCGGCCTGATTATGGCCAGCCTCAGCACGGGCCTGCAAATGCTCAATGCGCCGCCCGCCACGACCTATGTAGTCAAAGGAATTGTTCTGGTGGCCGCTGTGCTGTTGGATGTTTACTTCAAGCGAGAGGGCAAATAGTCCGGCGCCTTTCAGGTAAGGGGGGAGGGTGTGCCTTGCCCGCGCGCGCGGAGTGTTGTCCGAGACATCCGGGCGCTGGCCGGCACCGACTCTGGTAATCCAGGCCACAAACCCGCGAGGCCTCAAAAGGCCTCGCGGGTATTTTATTATTTGCCTGGTCTATTGCGCTTTGCGCGGGCAGGTGGAAATACCCAGCACCGTGTACAGGCCGCAGAAGCCAATAACACCTGTCGCCAGCAACACCACCGCTGCCACGCCGAGAATGATCGCCAATACCCCGCTCACCTGACCGGTGAGCACCAGCACGCCAAGGGCTAGCGCGATCACAATTCGCACGACGCGATCCACTGTTCCTACATTTTGTTTCATTTTCTGCCTCCAAACGTCCATCAGGTTTATGGTTTCGCGTATCTTATCCGTCAGTCGTTTGTCTGTCAGTGACAAAGTCACACAACCTGGCCTAACTCAGGCGCGCGCCTTTGCAGCCAGCCCAGACACATCGAGAACAGTGACTGTGCCGCGCCCTGTCTCGATCCACCCATTGCCGGCGAAATCTTCCAGAATTCGGCTGACCACCTCGCGCGACGTGCCCAGTTCATCGGCGATCTGTTGATGGGTGAGTTTGAGGGTGGGGTGCGCCGGGTCGCGCCGGCTGACCAGAAAATCGGCCACACGCGCGTCCATGCGTCGGAAGGCCACTTCGTTGACGACGGCCATCAACACCGATAGGCGATGGGCCAGCAGGTCGAACACATAGTCACGCCAGGCAGGATAACGCTCAATCCAGTCGCGGAAGATGGGCGCGGGGATGAAAACGGCTTCGGCATCACGCTCAACGACGGCGATGGCCGGGAACTGATGCCGGCTGAGGATGCAGTTGGCGGTCAGGATGCAGCTCTGGCCGCGCTCGAAGCGGTATAGGGTGATCTCGCGGCCGGTCTCGCTCATCTTGTACACGCGCACGCAGCCGCTGATCAGAATAGCGATGGCGCTGCACTCGTCACCTTCGACAAACACGGTAGTCCTGGCCGGCACACGTTGGACGAAGGCGTGATCGCAAAAGTCGCGCGCCAGTGCATCGGCTTGTCTCAGGAATGGCAGGATTTCCTGCGCGCGCGCAACCTGAACAGGTTCGATCATGAAGTGACTCTCCTCATCACGGGATTACTCTCGTGGGCGACTGGGCTCGAAAGAGATTTTGATCTGGCTGAATCCCAAGCTGCGCAAATGCTCGGTCAGCCGTAACTCGGCCAATTCTTGCGCCAGGCTCATCATGCTGGGGTTATTGGCCACCAGGTCGGCCAGTTGTTGCCGAGCGCGGGCCAGCGCCTCCAGCTCCAGCCCTTCGTATTCTGAATAGATCCAACTGCGCTCGGAGACGCGGATGCGCGATTCCTCCGGCAACATTTCCACGCTCAGCACCGACACCGCCGGCAGCGTCAGCGTGATGGCCGCCCCGTTGGGCTGGATGTTGCGCGCATCCAGCCGGGTGAGATCGACGCCGACCTTGATCCGCCCGACTGCGTACAGGATCACCTTGTCTGTGCCGAAGATTTGCAGCAATCCTTCGCGCTCCACTTTGGCTTCAGCTTCGGTCGCCAGCGTGTATTCGACCATCGCCAGTTCGCCGATGTTGCGCCACACCGGCATGGGGATGGGCGTCGGCGTGGGGGTAGGGGTGGGCAGCGGCGTTGCGGTGGATGTGGGAGTGGGCGATGGAATCTCGGTAGGCAGCGCGGTGGGCGAGGGCGAGGCAGGAATGGGCGTGTGCGTGGGTGGCTGTGGCGAAGGCGCCGGTGTGACCGGGGCCGGTGTGACCGGGGCCGGCGTCACCTGCACCACCACGTAGATCGGCGTGGACGTGGCGGCAATCGGCGCTGCTGTTGCGGACGCACCCTGCGGCGTGAGAAGTGCGCGTACCAGCAGCCCGAATCCCACCACTACTGCGACGACGGCCAGGCCGGCGGCGATCAGGCAGCCGGGCGAATGGATCAGCGACTCCCAGCGTCTTTGTGCATCGCTCATAAATGCGAATATAACTCAGCTTTGAGCAGCAGCCTGTGTGCTTGGGTCGGGCCAACCGGCTGCTGGTCGGCGCGCCGGTAAGGCCAGCTTTTTCAGGCTTGATCGGCCGGCGATGCGACTTCCTGCGTCGCGCTCAGCGCGTCCAGCGGCAACGGCCACAATGGGGCGCGCGGCGTCGCCGGCTGCACCGGCTCGCAGTCCGCCGGGTCGATTGCGCGGCGGGCTGCCTCAATCGCGCGCGCAACCGCGTCGCCGCACATGCGGCCCTGGCAAAATCCCATCCCGGCCCGCGTCAACCCTTTGACTTCGTTCACCGTGCGCGCGCCGGCTTGCACAGCGCCGACAATCTCGTCCAGCCGAACATCTTCGCACCGGCACAAGATTGTGCCCGCCTGCGCCAGCGTATAAAAGCCATCCCCCGGCGTGAACAGCGCGTTCAGCAAGTCGGCAAAGTGTTGCTCGCGGCGCAGTCCTCTGCGCAGCCGGCCCAGATGTGTTTCGGCTGCCGCCGGATCAAGATAGCCCAAATCGCGCGCCGCAGCCAGACCGGCTATCTGGCCCTCCAGTTGCGCCAGCACGGCCCCGCCCGGCCTGGCCCCGTCGCCTGCAATCCACACGCCCGGCTGTGAGGCAGCCAGATCAGGCCCACGCACAGGCGTTGTGCAGCCGGCGTGCGCATCGAAGACGTGTTGGCAGCCCATCAGCCGGCTGAGCTGAATGGCCGGCGTAAACCCATAGCCTACTACCAGCGCGTCTGCCTCCAGTGTGCGCCGGTTTGCTGCTCCAGATAGCGGACGCCAGTCTTGCCCCAGGCGCGCCACTTCGACCGCCTGCACTGTGTCTGCGCCGTGCGCTGCAATGGCTGCCCAGCCCGACCAGATTGGCGTCCCGGCGTGGCGCAGGATATGCCAGTAGTGATACCCCTCGCGCAAGCGCGCCCACTGCCCCCAGAGCGCCGGCAGACGCCGCAGCCCGCGCCGCAGCCCGCGCCGCAGCCCGCGCCGGATCAGACGCGGGCTGGCGTGGGCAAGCGCCAACACTTGCGCCCCGGCCTGTGTCAGATTTGCCGCCACAGCCAGTGCCAGCGGCCCGCTGCCCGACACCACAACGCGCCGCCCCGGCAATACGCCCTGACTTTTGAGCAGGTTCTGCGCCGCGCCGGCCGTCCACACCCCCGGCAGCGTCCAGCCAGGGAAGGGCACCGGCCGATCGTATGCGCCCACGGCCAGAATGACGGCGCGCGTTTCCAGGACGCGCAGGCCATCGGGGGTGTGCACATCAAGCCGCCAGCCCGAAGCACTTTCAGCGCGTGTGATGCTCCACACGGCGCTATTCAGCCAGCGCTGTGCCCCGCTTGCCTCGGCTTGGGCAAACAACGCCTGCGCCTCGGCGCGGTGATCGAACCTTGAGCGCGCCGGCTGAAGGGTGGGTGGCGCTTGCAGGTAATACTGCCCGCCGGGCTGAGGGTGATTGTCGATGATGGCAATGCACATGCGCCGGCCGCTAGCTTGTGCAGCCGCCACCAACGCCGACAGGCCGGCCGGCCCCGCGCCGATGATGGCCAGATCAACGCGCGTGTCGGGCTTGTGGAATGCAGTTTGCTCGCTCATGCCGGTTCACACGTTTGTTGTTGTGGTGGTTGGGCGCCGGTGTGCACGCGCATCCCATCTTCTGCCGGCGTCAGACATGCGCGCACGCTGCGCAGCGCGCCCGGCGCTGTGGCCGGGGCGACCCACACCAGGCACTCGAAGCACACGCCCATACCGCAATATAGCCCGCGGGCGCGCATGGGATGATCTGCGCCGGGGCGATAGAGGGCGCGCCGGCCGGCTGCCAGCAACACAGTGGCCAGCGTTTCGCCTGCGTATGCGACGACCGGTTGATCGTCGATCCAAATGGTGAGTGCTGCGCCGCGTCGTTGCGGGGCCAGCGGCGTGTCAGGCGGGATGCGCATGGTGATTCACCTTTCGATCGGGTCGGAACGCCGATACATCGATGGCAGTAGGGCGACCCAGAATCAAGTCCGTCATCAGCTCGCCGACAATGGGTGTGACGATGACCGTGGACTTGAACGCTGTGGCGATGAACAGGCCGGGTAAATCTGCAACCGGCCCCAGGCAGGGCAGGCCGTCGGGTGTGGAGGCGACCGGTGCGGCCCATGTCCGTAAAGCGCACAGCGGGCGCAGCGCCGGGAAGAAGCGCGTGGCGACCCGCGCGATGGCGCGCAGGTCTGCCGGCGGCGCATCGTGCCCCAGCGCCGGATCGGGTCGGGCGGCCTCGCCCAGCAAAAAATGACCGTGCGCAGTTTGAGAGATGGCCAGCACAGCCTCGCCGGCGCTGTTTTCGATGTCCTCGAAAAAGGCCGCCGAAGCGATGTGATTGTTGAGACGCAGTGCGCTGGCTTCGGTGACCAGCGCCTGCCCGCGCACATGTTGGATCGGCCACGTGCGCCCGATCTGCTGGCCCAGCAGATTGGTCCAGGCGCCGGTGGTGAGCACGACGGCCCCGGCGCTCCACACACCGCGCGCGGTCTGCACGCCTGTGACCCGCCCGTGTTCAACGCGCAAGCCCAGCACAGGCGTCTGAGTGTGCACACGCAGGCCGTGCGCGCGCCCGCGCTGGACATAGGCCCATAACAAGCCAAACGGGTTGATCTGGCCTTCGTGGGGGTGGTAGCACGCGCCCAGCACAACACGCCGATCCAGCAGGGGTTCGATTTCGCCCAGGTGGTCAGCCGGCACGATTTCGGCGGCGATGCCGGCGGCGCGCAAGACCGGCACGCGGGCTTGCATCGTGCGCCATTGCGCTTCGGTCTCGATCAACAACAGACTGCCCAGCCGGCGATAGCCGATCGGCGCACCAAGCTGCGCCTGCAGCTCTGGAAAGCGCGCCAGGCCGGCCAGCGTCAACGGCAGGCTGTATGCCAGCTCGGCGTCTTGGGCCTGCACATTGCCGTAGTTGGCGCGCGACGCGCCGGCCGCAATCTCGCCGCGCTCGATCAGTGCAGTGCGCAGGCCGGCCATTGCCAGATGGCAGCCCACCGCGCAGCCGATATAGCCGGCCCCCACCACAATCACATCACAGGTCTCGGCCATAGGTGATCCATGTCGGCAGCGTCACGCACTGCCTCGAACGATCTGCTCCAGCCAGAAAAGCGGATACAGGTAACGCCCGAAGTAGGCGTCATAGGCGTAAGGCGTCAATGCCAGGTTGATCAGGCACAGGCCGAGCAGCAGAGCCGGTTGGCGCACCCAAGCCGGCAGATCGGGCCACTGGCGCCGCAGGCGGACGCGATTCCAGGCATGTTCGATCAACAACAGCCCACCCAGCCCTGCGCCCCAGATTATCCCGAACAGGCTGACCGAATGCCACAACCCACAGCCGATCATGGTTGCCATGACGTTGCGCAATGGATGGCGTCCCGACCCGCCCAGCGCTTGAAAGATGTAATCGTTCATCCAGCGGGTCATGGTGATGTTCCAGCGCCGCCAGAAGTCGCGCATGCGGTGCGTGTGCAGCAACAGGCCGACAGGAGCGAAGTTTTCCGGCAGGGTGATGCCATACAGGCGCGCCGCGCCGATGCCCAAATCGGTGTAACCGGAGAAGCCGAGGTAATACGTTGCTCCCAACAGCACGGCAGCCAGCGCGAATTCAATCGGTGGCGTGTGAGGGAAGCGCAGCACCGCCGCGCCGGGGTTGAGCGCCGTCAGCAGCACGCCGGCCAGCGCCCCTTTCGCCAGCGCCTGCGCGATGCGCAGCAGGCCGGCCTGTGTGTCGCGCCAGACCTGCGCCGCGCGCCAGCCGGCCTCTAGCTGGGTGAATTGCGCATTCCATGCCACAAAGCGAATGAGCGGCAAATGCACAAAGGTGGGGAAGAACACACACCACGCCAGATAGGCAAACAGCGCCGGCTGCTCTGCTTGCCGGCGCGCATCGCCGAAATCGACGGCGAAGTGCGTCAGCCGCAGAAAGGTGAACGCGACCGGCAAGCCGAGCGTGGGCAGGGCAGTGGCTGTGGTCAGGCCGCTCCAGTCCAGCGCCGGCGTGAAGGTCAGCAGGCCGAGCAGGCCGTGCAGCGCGGCATACAGCACGACCAGGCCGGCCACGATGTGCGATGAAGCCAGGCCCAAGCGCGACGCCAGGTACACGCCAAGCGCCACGCTGAGCACGCCGGCTACCAGCAGCAGGGGGCGCTGATACGCGAACAGGACGATGACCAGGCTGATCAGGACGAGCGTGGGCCGGCGTGTGGCCGGTGGCGCAAGCCGGAAGATCAACGCGCCCAGCCCAATTGCCCCTAGCACGTGCAAAGGTACAAGCGCCTGAGCCAGCGCCATTGCCGTTGCTATTGCATTACTTGCCGCCGCATCTGCCCACGTCATACGCCGCCGGCGTTAAAGTGTAGCAGAAGGGTTAGGTGGCCGGCGTATGTGGGGCGCGTATGGGGCGGCGCGGCGAGGATGTCTTGGATTGCCTCTCAGCCGGCCAGCAGCCGCACGCCTGTTTCGATCACCAGCGCCAGCAGGAACAACAACCCGAAGGCGCGATTGTGCACAAATGCAAACGCTGCCAGCCAGGTCGGCCAGGCGTCTGCGGGGAACCAGTCGGGTTTCTCGGCCGGCTTGGGCAGCCGAAACATCTTAAACGCCAGCGCCAACTGGCGGATCGCCAGCGCCACGATCAGCATAACCGGCGAGAAGAAGCCGGCGATCACCAGCGCCGCCACCAGCACGTATTGCATCACCATGCAGCCGATGGCGACCCAGCGCGCCAGATTGTCGCCCAGGATTACCGGCAGGGTGAAGATGCCTTTTTCGCGGTCGGCGGCGCGCTTGTCGATGTGCTTGCCGAAGATCACCATGGTTGTGCCCAGCGCGTAGGGCAACCCGCCCAGCACCACGTTCCAGTCCCACTCGCCGGCCACCACATAGTAGCCGCCGCCGATCATCAACGGCCCCCATACCAGCAGGACGGCCACCTCGCCCAGCCCGACATACTTCAGCGGCCAGGTGTACGCCAGCACGAAAAACGCCCCGGCGATCAACAGCGGCAGGGTCAGCCCGCCACGCGCCAGCACGAGGATGATGCCGCAGGCCAGCGCGATGCCGCCGGTGACGATGGCATAGCGCCAGGCGTCTTTCATCGTCCAGAAGCCGGCTTCGAGCGGTTGCACACCATACTGCGCGCGGTAATAGTTGCCCTTGTCCACGCCGCGCGCGTAGTCGGTCATGTCGTTCAGCAGGTTGTTGGTGGCATGCGCCATGACCAGTCCGATCGTCATCACGGCCCACAGTCCAAAGTCGAACTTGCCGGCGCGAATGGCAAAGATGCCGGCGATGGCCGCCGAGATGAAGGTCATGATGAGCACGGCCGACCGCGTGGCGATCAGCCATTTGGCCAGCGCATCCAGTCGGCCCCATTCTTGCGCGCTCAGGCGCGGCACCCCGCGCAACGCGCGACGCCATATCCCGCTGCTGTTGTTCATGGATTCATCAACTCCTTGTGCTTGTCTCGACCCTGATTCTGCGCCCCACGCTTGCGCGGGAGCGGCGAGTACAGTACTTCAGGCAGAGATGAATAACACAGCCGGCTGAGCGACAGATGAGCGCACTCAGGCCGGCGAATCGATGGACGCGCCGGGAGCGTTTGTTAAGTTCAAGTTTGTGTGCGTTTGAGGAGAAGTGACAATCCGCGCAATCACCGTCACACCTATTGCGCTATCTCTGACCAGAATGGTTTGTGGTCGCGTGGAAGTAACAGGTGCCAGGGCGCGCTAAACGCTTTCGCGCTGCGCGAAGACGAGAAGTCCGGCGCAGGGGTAAAGACTACGGCAAGACGAAATCCAGGTAATTCCCCGGATCAACCGCCCTGAATTCTGAATTTTCGTATGTCTCGCGCCAACCTTTTGGGGGAACGATGGGTTTGTTCGCCTGCCATTTGAACTCATACCCGTACAATTTCCCCTCCCGCTCTTCGACCAAATCAATTTCGCGTTGTTGATAGGTGCGCCAGAAGTAACTATTCGCCGGTAGCAGGGCATAGGTGCGATACTTCAGCCGCTCCATCAGCATGAAATTCTCCCACAATGCCCCAACGTCGCTGCGTTGGTCGAGGCGGTTGAACTGCGCCAGGATGGCGTTGCGGATGCCGTTATCTAGAAAGTAGTACTTCGACTTGTTCACAACTTCCTGGCGCAGGTTGCGGCTGAACCCGCTCAGACGATGGATAACAAAGGCCTTTTCGAGCAGGTCGAGGTAACGCTTGACCGTTTTAACATCTATCCCCAACTGCGTCGCCAACTCGCTGATGGACACTTCACTCCCGACTTGCAGCGCCAGTAGCTTCAACAAATCGAACAGCGTGCGAGAGCGCTTGATGCGGTCCAGGGCAAGAATATCCTTCAGCAGGTAGGCATCGGCGATTTCGGTCAGGATTGCGATGCGCTCGCGTCGGCTAGGCGCAAGCAGGACTTCGGGATAGGCGCCGAAGATGAGGAAATCCTCGAGTTTTTCGCGTAGTTCAAAGCGATTGTAGGTGGAGCGCAACTCCATCTGGGCCAGCGGAAATAAACTCAAGGTGAGCTTGCGCCCGGTCAACGGTTCGCCTACTTGCCCGGCCAGTTCAAAGGACGAAGACCCGGTGGCAATGACGTAAATGCCGGGCGTCTGGTCGACAATGATCTTGAGACCCATGCCGATATTCGGGATATTTTGCGCTTCGTCAATAGCGAGCAGTTGGTATCCCTCGACATACGCCAGGATTTGCGCGAAATCCTGCGAACTCAGCACCTGTTGCGTGCGGATATTGTCCCCCGAGTCCAGTTTGTACTTCAAAGATGTTTGGTCTAGGAATCGGTGTAGCAACGTGGTTTTGCCCACCCGGCGCGGCCCGTAAATGACCAAAACCTTGTTGGGCTTCAGGAAGGCATCCAAAGGTTCATAAGCGCGCTGGAACATGCGAACAGTCTACATTACGGGCAATATTTTGTCAAAAACAAGGGAATGCAGTTCACTGTTTTTGTATTAAAAACAGGGAATGAGTCTGGGCCGGCCACACTGCTCCTCAAATGCCCGCTGCGTTGGGGGAGATTGACGTTCCACCCCGCGCCTGTTCAGCGCGCAGAAAACCATGCTTGACAGACGAACTGCTCGTACTCGGCCCGATCGCCGGGCGCCAGGAACGGCGGCAGCGTGTCGAACAGCCGGAACGCAGCGCCGAGCAGGCCGGCTGCCCGGTGCGCTTGCGATTGCATCAGCGCCACGCCGGCCAGCCCGGCCAGACAACGCGCCACCATGTGCTGATTACTGAACTCGCGCGCCATGCGCAGGCTCTCTGTGTAAAGCTCGCTGGCGCGCGCAATGTCGTTCAGCCGGCGCGCAACCTGGCCCAGGTGATGGGTCACGATCAGGATGGCCGCTGTCTGTGACCGGCAGCACCACGGGATGCTTGCTCACGTCCACGTTGGACGGCGTGCGGAGACGGTGGCTGTGCCGTTGCCGTTATCTTCCCCTCGCCGTTGCTGTGTAGGGCGCATTCTGCATCGCAGCGACGACCGGCGTGCTGACCAAAACCGGCGCGATATTGGACACGGTAAAGGTGAAGATGGCCCTAGGCAAGATGGCCATCTCTGACCAGGTGCTGCTAAAGCCCGGCCTGCTGACCGACAGTGAATGGGCCGAACGGCGTCCCGAACGGTTTCAGAAACGTGTGATCGATCATCCGGGCCAGAGCCTGGGGTGTCAGCCGGCTGCCTGTAAGGCCGGCGCCGGTCACAGCACTGCTCATTGCATCCTCCGCGCTTGCATGAACGCTTCCACTTCCGCCCGGGTGGGTAGCGCCGGGATCGCGCCCGGTCTGGTGCAGGCCAACCCGCCTACCACGATGGCATAGGCGAGCGCGTCACGCACGACCGACTCGGCCACAAGTCTCAAAGAGCCGAGCCGCTCGCGTTCGGGCAGCAGCCGGCTGATCATGGCAGCCATGAACCCGTCTCCGGCCCCGGTTGTCTCGACGACATTCACAGGTACGGCCGGCAGATCAATCTGATAGACGCCGTTGGTCGCAATCGCACCGTTTGCTCCCCGGCTGATCACCAGCAGCTCGACGCCCCGATCCAGCACTGCCCGGATACCACTCTCCAGATCGGTGTGGCCGGTGGCGACTTCCCACTCTTCTTCGCTGATCTTGGCGAGGTGGCACTGGCGAAATGAATCGCGAATCACGCGCTGCGCCGTTTCGACATCCGGCCACAGGGTGGGGCGGTAATTCGGATCGTAGGTAATCATCAATCCCCGTTCCTGGGCCATGCGCAGCGCCTTGTGTTGCGCGCTGGCGGCCGGCTCGTGGATGAACGTGATCGAGCCGAAATGAAAGCAGCGCGCGCCGTCGAACAGTCGCGCATCGATCTCATCCTCGCGCAGCATCATGTCGGCGCCGGGGTTGCGATAGAAGCACAAGTCTTTGCGTCCATCGTCCCACACCGCTACGAACACGGCAGTTGTGCGCGCCTGTGGATCGACAAACAAATAGCGCGTGTCAATGCCGTCTGCGGCCAGACTGTCGCGCAGATACACGCCAAATGGATCGTCGCCCACTTTGCTGACGAAGGCCGCCGGCGTGCCCAGGCGTTGCAGCGCCACCGCGACATTGGCCGGCGCGCCCCCCGGTGCTTTGATGAAGCCCGGCGCGCGCGTCAGCGGCGTGTTCGCCTGCGTGGACACAAATTCGACCAGCACTTCCCCCATGCAAATGACATCTGCCATCTTTCTCTCCAGTTCTCTGGTGTGATGCGGCGAATCGCGCCAGAATGTATGCCGGCTTGCGCGCAGTGTCAACTCAGGGCGGCGGCCAGGCGTGTCTTGTAGTGCAACCAGGTCTCGAAAACAGGCTCATCTTCAGGGTGACCGGTCACGCTGTGCAAGAATGGAAAGTCAGCCGGCGACACCGGCAGTCGGGCTACGATCGGCGCTTCGCGCTCGCTGATCCATTCATCGAAGCGCGCCGGCCCTTCGGCGGTCGGCCTGAATCCCTCGGCGCGCAGGATGTAGATCATGCCGTTCACCCAGTTGGCATGTGGCAACACCTGCTCGTTGATTGAGAACAAATAGAAACGCGCGCGCTTGCCGTCGGGTGTGTCAACCACCAGGCAGGCATTGCGCAGACTGCCTGCCCATCCTGCTTGCGAAATACAGGCGAAAAACAATGGCCAGATGCCGTCGCCGGCTGCAAACACTGCATTCACCGGCCGGCCGACCCAGTCGGACTGCGGGCGTGGTTGCAGACGGTCAATGTCAGGATTGCTGGAGCCGTGAAGCAGGTAATGCTTGTGTTCGGTCAAGTAACGCAGGAATTCATGTTTCGGGTAGGGCAGGCTGTATGTCATCTGCCGGCCGGCCGGCGCATCGAAATATCGTTCCATCAACTGCTCGAACGCGCTCACGGCGGCCTGGCTCAGCGCAAGCGGTGGCGCTTTGAGGAACAGGCGTTCGCACAGCGCCAGCGCAACCTGTGCGCGATCATTCGATAGGCCGGCGCGCAGCAGGATTTCGGGTTGAGCCGCGCTGGGATCGAACAGCCAGCGCGCAATGTGCGGCGCAATCTCGCGCAGCGCAGCCGGCGGTATTGATAATGGATCAGCACACATCGTCTTTCCTCTGGGACTGGATTACACTCTGGGTCGGCAATTATCATCCTCCCGCACGGCTGTGAAATGTGCGCGCGGGTGATCTGGCCGGCAAAACAGGTGTTCGGCGCGCCGGCCAGGTGATGATATCGCATGTTGCCATGACTCGCGGAGGTCCCGATCGAACATGCAAAACGTGCACACGCATGTCTGGGAAGAGCATCTGCACCTTGCGCCGTTCTTTGTCAAGGAGGCCGAACTATCGCGCGGCTATCCGCTCGATATGACGGTGCGCTATGCCGATTTCATGTCCGACAACGCGTGCTTTGAGCGGGTGGTGGTGTTGGGCGCAAAGGCGCGTCTGAACGGTATCTGGGTTCCCGATGATTATCTGGCTGCGTTCGTGGCGCAGGCGCCGGGCAAGTTATATGGGTTCGCCGGCTGCGACCCAACTCAGTCCGGCTACCTCGACGAGCTGCGCCGCGCTGCCGAAGATTTGCGCCTGTCTGGCGTGAAGATGATGCCCATGTACGCCGGCTTTGATCCGCGCGATCCGCGCTGCGACCCGGTGTACGCTTACTGCCAGTCGCGCGGTCTGCCCATCCTCTTTCACACCGGCACGACCTTCAACCGGCAGGCCCCGCTCGCTTTCAGCCGGCCCTGGTTGTGGGACGACGTGGCCATTCGCTATCCAGAATTGCGCATGGTGCTGGCCCATGTGGGGCATCCATTCTGCGAAGAGTGCCTGGTTGTCATTCGCAAGCACCCGCATGTGTACGCCGACATCTCGGCGTTGTTCTATCGCCCCTGGCAGTTCTACAACATGCTGGTCGCTGCGCAGGAATACAAGGTGACGCACAAGTTGCTCTTTGGCACCGACTACCCATTTGCCACAGCACAGGAGTCTATCGAAGGACTGCGCCAGGCCAATCGTGTTGTTGGCAACAGCGGCCTGCCGTATATCACCGATGCCACTGTCGAAGGCATCCTCCACCGCGACGCATTCGCCCTGTTGGGCATTTCATCCTGAGTTTGTCATCTGTGATCTGTGATCTGTGATCTGTGATCTGTGATCTGTCATCTGTCATCTGCACGCCGTCATCTCTCTTCTGCCATGACCAACGACCAATCGACTTCCGAGTTCATCAAGACGAATCTCTACGTGCCTGTGGTGTGCGACATTCTGGACGGATTGGGATATCGCAATCAGGCCATGCACCGGCGCTTGCGTCCCTTGCTGCCGGATATGCGCGCGTGCGGGTTTGTGGGCCGGGCGCGCACCGTGCGCTGGATGGAGATCGATTACATCGTCGAGGATGATCCCTACGGACTGGAGATTGACATTGTCGATTCGCTCAGGCCCGGCGATGTGATTGTGCACTCGACCGACTACGCCGGCACCAATGCGCCCTGGGGCGAGCTGATGTCCACCATCGCCAAGCGCAATGGATGCGTGGGTTGCGTGTGCGATAGCCAGATCCGCGACTGCGTGCGCATCATCGAGATGGGATTCCCGGTGTATTACGCCGGCATTTGCCCACTCGACTCGAAGGGCCGGGCGCGCGTCATGGCAATCGACGTGCCCATCCGCTGCGGCGAGGTGCTGGTGCGGCCGGGTGAGATCGTCTTTGCTGACTATGACGGTATCGTTGTCATTCCGCGCGAAGTCGAGCAGCACGTGTTGGCGCTGGCGCAGGAGAAAGCCGGCAAGGAGTCGCTGACGCGCAATGAACTTCTGGCCGGCAAGTCGTTGCGCGAGGTGTATGAAAAGTATCGCGTGCTGTAGCCGGTTAGCCTGTTCTTAATTCTCACTTTTATAATCGCCCCTGTATCGCTGAAGCAAACCCAATCAGTCTGTTCACAACTTCGATTTTGAGGTGCCCATGAAATCTCTGAAAATCTTGATTGCCCCGTTTGTTGTGCCGGCTTTGTTGATGTTGGCTGCCTGCGCGCCGGCGCCTGCGCCCACCGCCGCGCCCGTCGCACAGCCGACTGCCGCGCCTGCTGCCGCTGAGCCAACTGCCGCGCCGAAACCCGAGAAGCTGACGGTGCTTTGCACGCCACAGGAAGACTGGTGTCAAGCCATGACCAAAGCCTTCGAGGAGCAGACCGGCATCAAGACCAGCTATGTGCGGCTCTCCAGCGGCGAATCGCTGGCCAAGCTGCGCGCCACGAAAGATAATCCTGAGTTCAGTGTGTGGTGGGGTGGGCCGGCCGATGGCTTCGTGGCCGCCGCTGCCGAAGACCTGCTGGAACCATACGTGTCGCCAAACGCCGCCGACATCCCGGCTGCTCAGAAAGACCCCAACGGCATCTGGACCGGCGTGTATGTGGGCGCGTTGGGCTTCTGCTCGAATAAAGATGTGCTGGCCCAGCTCGGCGTGGAGAAGCCCAACTCGTGGGATGATCTGCTCGATCCCAAGCTGAAGGGACAAGTGGCCATCGCGCACCCGGCCAGCTCTGGCACGGCCTACACCGCGGTGTGGACGCAAGTCACCCGCCTGGGCGGCATTGATCAGGCCTTTGAGTATCTGAAGCAACTGCACCAGAACGTCTTGCAGTACACCAAGAGCGGTTCAGCGCCGGGTCAAATGGCCGGCCGCGGCGAAGTCGCCGTCGCCGTGATCTTTTCGCACGACTGCGTCAAGTTCGCCGACGAAGGCATGACCGCGCTTGAAGTGTCGTTCCCCGAAGAGGGCACGGGTTACGAGATCGGCGGCGTGGCGCTGATCAAGAACGCCCCCGAACCTGAGGCCGCCAAGATGTGGATTGACTGGGTGTTGACGGCCCAGGCGCAAGAGATCGGCCCCACCGTCAAGTCGTATCAGTTGCCGACCAACCCCAACGCCAAAGTGTCGGAACGTTCGGTCAAGCTGTCCGAGGTCAAGTTGGTGGACTACAACTTTGACGAAGCCGGCAAGAACCGCAAGGCGATTACGCAGCGCTTCGAGGACGAAATCACCGTCGCGCCGCAATAACCCGCTGAACCGTGATGTATCTGCGCGCAGCTCCGCTGATTCAGCGGGGCTGCGCCCCTTCTCTATATCTCTCCACGCTCTCACCGATGCGTCTTTCTCGGCCTCTGGCCCCTACCATCGGCTGGCGTCGTGTATGGCGCGAGTATCGCGCGCTGGCCCGCGACCCGCTCTATCTGATCGCGCTGGTGGCGGCGGCGCTGTTTGTGCTCGCCGCCATCCTGTATCCGCTGATTGCCACGCTCGGCCAGGCCGCTTCATCGGAAGGCGCCCGCGTCTTAGGCGATGTCTTACGCCGGCCGGTGTATCACCGCATCATCCTCAACACCCTGGTGATGGGGCTGTTGGTCGCCGGCGTGGGCACCGGCGTGGGATTTCTGCTGGCCTTTGTGCAGGTGCGCGTGGCCGCGCCGGCCTGGCTGAAGCGTTTCATTCACCTCACCGCACTGGTGCCGGTGGTCAGCCCGCCGTTCGCGGTGGCGGTGGCCACGATTGTGCTGTTCGGCCGCAGCGGCCTGATCACCTATGGTGTGTTCGGCGCGCGCACCGACATCTACGGCCTGCCTGGCCTGACCATCGTGATGACCCTCTCGTTCTTCACCGTGGCCTACCTGAGCCTGAGCGGCCTGCTGCGCGGCCTCGACCCGGCCATGGATGAAGCCGCCACCAACCTGGGGGCAAGCCGCTGGCATCAATTCCGCACCGTCACCCTGCCGATGTTGTTGCCGGGCCTGGGCAGCTCATTCTTGTTGCTGTTCGTCGAGGCGGTGGCCGACCTGGGCAACCCGCTGGTGCTGGGCGGCAACTTCACCGTTCTGGCCACCCGGCTCTATCTGGCCATCGTCGGCGAGTACGACCTCACCAGCGGGTCGGTGCTGTCTGTGGTGCTGCTCATTCCCTCGGTGCTGTTGTATTTTTTGCAGTGGCGTTTGGCCACGCGCGCCTCGGTAGTCACCATCACCGGCAAGCCGACCGGCCGAGTCTTGCTCATCACCGACAAGCGCGCGGTCATCCCGCTGGTGGGCGCCGCCACGGCCATCGCGCTCTTCATCGTGCTGATCTACGGCACGCTACTGGTGGGCGCGTTTGTGATGTCGCTGGGGGTGAACAACACGTTCACGTTAAAGAACTTTGAGTTTGTGCTGCTGGGATATGGCGCAGAGGCCATGATAGACACGTCGTTCATGTCGGCCATCGCCACGCCGCTGGCCGGCGTGTTGGGCATGGTGATCGCCTTCTTGGTGGTGCGCGGGCGCTTTTTGGGGCGCAGCGCGCTCGACCTGGGGACGATGCTCGGTATTGCCGTGCCCGGCACGATCTTCGGCATCGGCTATCTGCTGGCGTTTAACAATCCCACTACGCTGGGCGGCGTGACGCTCATCCCCAAGCTCACCGGCGGGGCGGCTGTGCTGGGCGGGGCGCTGGCGATTGTGATGGTGTATGTCATTCGCTCGACGCCGGCCGGCCTGCGCGCCGGCGTCGCCGCGCTGCAACAGATTGACCCCGCCATCGAAGAGGCTTCGGTTTCGCTGGGCGCCGATCAGGCCCTCACCTTTCGCAAGGTCACGCTGCCCTTGATTCGCCCGGCGTTCTTCTCCGGCTTGATCTATGCCTTTGCGCGCTCGATGACCACGGTGAGCGCGATTTTGTTCCTCACCACGCCCGAAACGCGCATCATGACCCAGCAGATTCTGAACGAGACCGAGGCCGGGCGTTTTGGCAACGCCTTTGCTTACGTGGTCGTGTTGATCGCGATTGTGTTGGTCGTCATCGGCCTGTTGAGCCTCTTGATCGGCCTCAGCACCGGCGCCGAGCGGGAGGCCGTCCAAACCCCATGACCGAAGCGCACTCGCTCATCCTGCAAGACGTCACTAAAGTGTTCCAAACCCCGGAGGGCCGCACGGTCACGGCCGCCGATGGCATCTCGCTGCAGATCGCGCAAGGTGAGTTCGTCACCTTGCTGGGGCCGTCTGGCTGCGGCAAGACCACCACCCTGCGCATGATCGCCGGCTTCGAGTTTCCCACCTCGGGCCGCATCTTGCTGGACGGCAAAGACATCGCCAACACGCCGCCCAACAAGCGCGAGATGGGCATGGTATTCCAGTCCTACGCGCTCTTCCCGCACCTGACCGTTTTTGAGAACATCGCCTACGGGCTGCGCCTGCGACGGATGAGTGCGGCCGACGTCACCCGCATCGTGGATGAGACCATGGCGCTGGTGAATCTGAGCGGGCTGGAGCAACGCCGGCCGGCGGCTCTCTCCGGCGGCCAGCAACAGCGCGTGGCGCTGGCCCGCGCCCTGGCCATCCGCCCCAAGGTGCTGCTGTTCGACGAGCCGCTTTCCAACCTGGACGCCAAGCTGCGCGTCGCGCTGCGCTCGGAGATTCGTCAGTTGCAGCAACGACTGGGCATCACCAGCCTGTATGTCACGCACGATCAGGCCGAGGCGATGAGCTTGTCGGATCGCGTTGTGGTGATGAACGGGGGGCGGGTGGAACAGGTCGGCGCGCCGGCCGAGGTGTATCGCCGCCCGGCCAGCCGCTTTGTGGCCGATTTCATCGGTCAGGCCAACTTCTTGCCGGTCACGGCAACGCACGTCGCCGAGGGCCAGGCGCGCGTAGTCTGTTGGGATCAGTCAGTCGTCGTGCCGGCGCATCCTGCGCTGCGCGACGGGCCGGCCCTGTTGATGGTGCGCCCGGAGTGCGCGCGACTATGCCAGGCTGAGGACGAGCAGCCGGCTTTTGTCGGTGTGGTGCAATCGGCCACCTACGTGGGCAGTACAGTCGAGTACACCGTGCTGAGCCGCGATCAAACCATTAACATCGCCGACCACGATAGCGTGTGGACACGTCTCTTTCAGGTTGGCGACTCGGTGCGCTGGACGTTCGACCCGCGGCGCGTCTATGCGCTGAGCGCGCTGAGCGCGGAAGGATGAGGGGGCGGCGCAGGATGCCCAAAGGCTGCGGCTTTGTTGGTGGCCGGCCGGGATGTGAACATTAAACGTTTGTCGGCTGAGCGGCTACCCACACCCCAAACTCCTGCACCGTAAAGCACCGTGCTTCGGTGACCACGCTGCCGGGGCTAAAGCAGACACCGGTGAATGCGATGTGCTGACCGGCGCCACCATTAGACCGCCATTCGCGCCCGACCAACGGTTCGAGGTTGCCAATAATGGCTGCGTTGTCAGCTTTGGTATGCGCGAGCAAACGCCCGTCTTTTGGTAAGGAAATCGTGAAACTGTTATTACCTTGCTGAAACTTTGCGACACCGCCAAAAAGTTGACCGTCCTCACACGGAGAAATTTGTTCTAATTTGGTGGCTCCCCACCCATACCCGCGCTCGCCGCCGATGTGTAGGCGTTCGAGCGCCGATTGCCAATCCAGCGTACAGCCTGTTTTGGCAAAGATGTAGCCCTTCAAGTAGACCGGCTGACCGGTATCCAGCGTGTAAGGGG
>JAEANN010000005.1 GCA_016841965.1 Candidatus Roseilinea mizusawaensis
CACCTTGGTGATGGTGCCGGCGCCCACCGTCAGGCCGCCCTCGCGGATGGCAAAGCGCGACCCTTGCTCCAGCGCCACCGGCGTGATCAGCTTCACCCGCATGGTCACGTTGTCTCCCGGCATCACCATCTCCACCCCTTCTGGCAGCTTGATCTCGCCCGTCACGTCCATCGTCCGGATGTAGAACTGTGGCCGATACCCGTTGAAGAACGACTTATGCCGCCCGCCTTCATCCTTCCTCAGCACGTACACTTGCGCCTCGAACTCGTCATGCGGCTTGATCGATCCCGGCTTCGCCAGCACCATCCCGCGTTCTACATCGTCGCGCTCCACCCCGCGCAGCAACACCCCGCAGTTGTCCCCAGCTTCCGCGTCGTCCAGCGTCTTGTGGAACATCTCCAGCCCCGTCACCACTGTGCTCCGCGTCTCGCGCAGCCCCACGATCTCTACCGTGTCCCCCACTTTCACCATCCCGCGCTCCACGCGCCCTGTCACCACCGTCCCGCGTCCCTTGATCGAGAACACATCCTCGATCGGCATCATGAACGGCTTGTCCACCTCTCGCACCGGCGTCGGAATGTAGTTGTCTACTGCATCCATCAACTCCCAGATGCACTTATACTCCGGCGCGTTTGGATCCTGCGACGTCGACTCCAGCGCCGCCTTCGCGCTCCCACGAATGATCGGCACTGTGTCCCCAGGGTATCCGTATCCCGTGATCAACTCCCGCAGCTCCAGCTCCACCAGCTCCAGCAGCTCCGGGTCGTCCATCATGTCCACTTTGTTCAGAAACACCACGATCGACGGCACTTCCACCTGGTGCGCCAGCAACACGTGCTCGCGCGTCTGCGGCATCGGCCCATCGGGCGCTGCCACCACCAGAATCGCCCCGTCCACCTGCGCCGCGCCGGTGATCATGTTCTTGATATAGTCGCGGTGTCCCGGCATGTCCACGTGCGCATAGTGCCGCTTGTCTGTCTCGTACTCCACGTGCGCAATCGAGATCGTGATCCCGCGCTCGCGCTCTTCCGGCGCCTTGTCGATCTGGTCATAGGCCATGAACTGCGCCCTGCCGCGCATCGCCAGCACCTTCGTGATTGCTGCGGTGAGCGTCGTCTTGCCGTGATCCACATGCCCCATCGTGCCCACGTTCACGTGCGGCTTTGTCCTAACGTACTTTTCCTTTGCCATGTGTTCTCCGTATTGCGTAATGCGTAAATTCGTAAACTTGCTCAGCGTGACGCTGCGGTAGATACCGCCCTTACGGATTACGCATCACGCTTTACGCAAAGCCCACAACCGGGATTGAACCGGTGACCTCACCCTTACCAAGGGTGTGCTCTACCGACTGAGCTATGTGGGCGCACGATGCGAGCACTTTGAGTGGGCCGAGCAGGACTCGAACCTGCGAAGGCTACTGCCAGCGGATTTACAGTCCGCCCCCTTTGCCGCTCGGGACATCGACCCGTATTCAATTTTGAGCGCTCGATGCTCAACGCTCGGCGCTCATATTGTAGCCGACGACGGGAGTTGAACCCGTAACCTATCGATTACAAATCGATTGCTCTGCCATTGAGCTACATCGGCACGCCGACGCCGGCACGCGAAGTGAGATTTTACCTGACAATCCCAGCTCGCGTCAAGCGGCAAAATCCCTCGCCCACGTCCACTGCCACCACCATCCCGCGCGCTTGGCCTCTGACACGCGCGCTAAAGCCGTCCACGCCCAGGACGCGCACCTGCTGCCCAACCCCCATCTGCTTGACGCGCTCCCCCAGGGCGCGCATATCGCACCAGGCGCTCATCCGCGCCACCACGATCCCGAATTGCTTCAGCAGCGTCACGATCCCCCGTACCGACACGCCTAACCCCCACAATAGCCCGCATCGCTGCAACAGTCGCTCGCTGCGCTGCCGGCGGGTCACCCCTTCCGGGTAAACCTGAAAGGTGCGCTGGCATCCCGTGTAGAAGTAGCGACGCGCTGTGACTGTGCGACGCCCCTGCGTGTCTATGACCGTCTTTTTGACGGCGCCCCAGCCTTGTAGGGCAGTGCATCTGCACCGTGGACACGCCGATGGACGTGCTGTTGGCGCTTGCCCAACTTCGGGAAAGCGAAGGATCACGTTGCGCATCGTTCTTCACCTGTCTCGCGGTTGTGTTCCTATAATTTTAGAGACAGTACCAGCGGCACGGCGGCACGCAGACACGCAGTGGACTAAATCCGCTACAATCAGGTCAGGCAGGTCAGGCGGGGATAAAAGCCTCACTCGAGGTCGGTCAGAATGGAGGGGATTACGATGAAGCTCACGCCAGGGCGCATTGTTCTGGGCATACTGCTCAGTTCTTGGGCTTTGTTAACGCTCTCTTTGTTGTTGCTTGCGCCGAAAGATCGGGGGTCTGTCGCTGCAGTGGCGCTGATTGTGTTGCTATTCATCTTGCTGGGCTGGGGTCTGTTCAACCTGAAAAGAGTGATGGAGGTTCCGGCAGGCTCGGTCGCTGTCATCACGAGGCTGGGCGGCTTGCAGCGCTTGACAGCAGGGCCAGCCAAAATCAAACTCAATCTGTTGCTCGAAAAAGGACAGATCTACACACTGTCCCAAAAGCCGCTCGATTTCTCTGCTGACTTCGACACCGGCGACCCGGTGACCATCCGCATCACCGCGCAGATCGAATGGGAGGTTCACCCAGACAGCCTGCTGGCCACGTTGGACAACAACACACGATTCACCGACAGCGTCTCTCGGCATGTCCAATCTCAACTCACCTGTGCGCTCGGCAAGCGATCTTTGGCAGAGATTCGGGCCAATCTGGCGCCGCTGTTGCGGGAAGTGGTGCGCAGCGCCAACTGGTCTGAAGTGGCGAAGAATCGATTTCAGATTCGAGAGATCCTGGTCGTGCAGTTGAAGCTACCGCCAGAACTGATCTGGGCTGCGACGCAGTCGCTCATTGCAGGCTTGCAGAGAGACTTGAACCGCGTCCAGCGATCCAATCGATTCAGCGATCGTTACGCGGAAGCCCGCGCGCGCGCCAAGGAGCTTGAGGTGATCGACACAGCAGTCCGCAATGTGGAGCAAAAAACCATTGCGTTTGTCGAGAATGCAGTGCTGTTCGATCAGTTGTCGCGGTCAAGATCAAGCTAGAATCACCTGCAAATTGGCATCATGATAAAGCTGATCACTTTCTTTCGCCGGCCGGCAGATGTGACCGCGTTCGAGACCTTCTTCTCACAGCACTACGTGCCGGCCATCAACGCCATCCCAAACGTCAAGCGAACGACGGTCAGCCGGGCGGCCGGCGCGCCGAGCGGCGAGCCGCCGTACTACCTCATTCACGAGTTGTACTTCGATAGCCTGACCGAGTTGACCCAGGCGCTGAACTCTAACGAGGGGCGCAGCGCCGGCGGGTTGTTGCTGAGCTTCGCCCAACCGCTGGTGAGCGTGATGTACGCAGAGGTCTGGGAAGAAAAGACCTAGGTCAGCGCCTGTGCCCGCAACACGCCGACAAACGGCAGGTTGCGGTATCGCTCTTGGTAATCCAACCCATAGCCGACCACGAAGTGATCGGGCAGGTCAAAACCTTTGTATTTGACGGGGATGTTGATCAACCGGTGAGCGGGTTTGTCGAACAGCGCGCACACCTCCAGGCTGGCCGGCTGGCGCGCGCGCAAATTGCGCAGCAGGTAGCTCAAGGTCAGGCCGGTGTCGATCACGTCCTCGACAAACAGCACATGCCGACCGGCCAACGGCGTTTCCAAATCTTTTGCCAATTTGACAATGCCCTGCGCGCGCGCTTCGGGCGTGTAGCTCGACACGGCAATAAAATCAACCTCCACCGGCACGCTGATGGCGCGCAACAAGTCGGCCATGAAAAACACCACACCCTTCAGCACACCCACCAGCAGCGGATTGCGGCCGGCGTAGTCGCGCGAGATGGCCGCGCCCAGTTCATTCACGCGCTGTTGGATCGCGTCAGCAGAAAACAGCACGTCTTTGATGTCGTCGGACAGCCAGGCATAAGCTTCAGGCAGTTTCTGGGCCATGGTCTTTCGGCTGCGGCTGAGCGGCCGTGCCCTGAATGCGCCCGGCCTCTTGGAGCAGGCCGTACTTCAGCATCAGGTTGCGCAACTCGCGCCGCTTAAACAACTTCACATTGATGTGAGGATACAGCTCTTTCATGCGGCGCAGCCGGCGATTTTTGTACGAAGCCAGTTGCGGCCGCAGTGTCGTCAATTCCACATACAAATCCTGTTCGGGCAAATAGAAGTCAGGCGAGAACGCTTCGGTGACATTGCCCTGCTCGTCCCACGCGAGAGGAAAAGTTGTCGGCTCGTATTCCCAGGCAATGCCATAGAAGTCGAGAATGCGCGCAAACATCTCCTCGGCCGGATGGGCGAATGCAGGGGTGCGGCGCTCTGGGTTGCTCACAGAGTCGTGTCATCTCCTGGGTTTGAGTCTGTGCTGAATGGCATGCCGCGTGCAACAGCCGCGCAGACGATATCTGCGGCGGCTTCCACCGTGATTTGCGCTGTGTTGATAATCAGATCGTATAGATCAGGATCATCCCAGTGCGCGTGATGGAAGCGCTTCAGATAGTCGCGCCTGTTGCGATCGCTGGCCTTGACCTGTGCCAGCGCCGTATCCAGCGCGATGCCCTGTTGCCGGGCAGCACGCGCGGCGCGCACATGCTCTGGCGCGACAACCCTGACATGTAACACGTTGGGCCGGCCGCGCAGGATAACCTGGCCTGCACGCCCGACAATGACCACGTTGCCGGCGGCAGCCAGCTCGTCCATCACCGCCTGCACAGCCCGATTGTAAGCTTCGACCGCCGCCGACGACGGGCTGATACCCAGCAATCCCAACTCATCAATTGCAGCCAGGGCGACTTCGGGTTGACCGGCGCGCGATGCCGCCTCATTGATCAGCTCACGACACACGACACGATAACCCAGCCGGGCGCCAACCGCATCCGCCACTTCACGCCCTAGGCTGCCCATCTGCCGCGAAACGGTGATCGTGCACATTAACATCCACCGAAAAGCCGCCTCTTGCTGACTCAAGGATTATAGAGCGAACTGCGCGTCATCCGGGCTTCGGGGCTTCAGCACACAACGCATCCAGTTGCTTTTAGACCAGTGCGCACAAGGCCGCGGGTGTAGCGCAGATTTGTGACAGTCACCGCCGGCGGCACTGACGGATTGCGGCGTCTAGCCGATTGCTGTGCAGTTCACACAAGGCGGCGAGCATGGCCGCAGCATGCCGCCGTTCCCACC
>JAEANN010000022.1 GCA_016841965.1 Candidatus Roseilinea mizusawaensis
TACAGCCATCGGTTCAGCCCGAAGAAGTTCACCCTGCCGCAGTTGGCGGCGTGCGTGCTGCTGAGCTTCTACTTCAAGATGAGCTACCGCGACTTTGAAGCGTTGCTGTTGATGAGCCGGGAACTCCGCGACGCCTTGGAGCTGACCGGCGCGCCGGACTACAGCACGCTCAACCGGATGTATCACCGCTTTCGAGCCGGTCACTTGGACAAGATGAACGAGGCGCTGCTGAGCACCCTGGATAACGGTGGTTTGGCTCAGGAAGACGCGATCAGGCTCGACTCGACCCTCTTTCGCCCGACCCATGCCAGCGCCTACTTTCAGACCCGCCGCGGCAAGCCGTTCAAACGCCGGCTGAAAGGCGCGTATGCCGTCGGCGTCAGCAGCCAGATGATCCTGGCGGTGGCGCATGGCATCGGGCTGAGCCACCACGCGCCGCATCTGTCCACGCTGAAGCGCCGCGCCCACAAGTATGGCAAGACGACCTGTATCGACAGGTTTTCAACTGAGCAAGCCCGGCTGACTCACAAAGCGCACCCCATCGCCGGCCTGCAACAACGCCGGCCGGCTGTCGTTCAGCGGGTCAAACACCCGCAGCGCCGTGCGCCCGATAATGTGCCAGCCCCCCGGCAGGGCAACCGGATAGATGCCGGCCATCCCGGCCGCAATCGCCACCGACCCCGCCGGCACACGTCCGCGCGGCGTGTCGCGGCGCGCCACCTGCAACGCCGCCGGCAGCGGCCCGATGTAGGGAAAGCCATGCGCAAAGCCCACCATCATCACCCGCCAGGGCCGCGCGCACAACTGCCCAACCACCTCAGACGGCGCAAGCCCCAGCCGGCGCGCAACGTCCTCCAGGTCCGGCCCCGCCTCGCCCCCAAACGCAACCGGTATATCGATCACCGTGTCGAGATCGCCGGCCACAGGCAACAAACCGCGCGCCAGCGCCGCAACACACGCCTGCGCCTCGCGCCGCGCAATGACCAGCGGATCAAAGCGCACCAGCACCGAATCGATGCCGAGTGTGACGCCCTGAATCCCCGGCCTGCCCTGCGCCTCAATCATCCGACTCAGCGCCAGCGCATAGCGATTGGCCAGGTCCACATCTGGCGCAAGGGATTGCGCCAACAGCGCCGCCTCGCCCAGCGGCGCAAAGCGCCACAGCTCAGACATACAAAGCCGGCAGCGGACTGACCCCCACCCCAGCCTCTTCCAACGCCCGGCGCAACTGCGCGGCACGCGCCGCCGCGCCCGGCGTGTCGCCGTGAATGCACAGCGTGTCAGCCTGCAGGCGAACGCGCGCCCCGTCCCAGCTCAACACCTCGCCGCGCAGTGCAATGCTCAGCGCCTGGGCCACCCCGCGCGCCACATCGTCGATCAGCGCGCCGGGCAAATGGCGCGCCCGCAACGAGCCATCCACTTCGTAGGCGCGATCGACAAACGCCTCGCGCGCCACGTGCAGGCCGGCTGCCCGGCCGGCCTCGATGAGCTGCGATCCTGCCAAACCAACCAGAATCAGCCGGCGATCAAACACAGCCACCGCGCCGGCAATCGCATCCGCAATCTCACGGTCGGCGGCGGCGCGGGTATACAGCGCGCCGTGCGGTTTGACATGCGCCAGTTTCACGCCCTCGGCGCGCGCCAACGCCTCCAGCGCGCCCAGTTGCACCAGCACACTGTTAGCAATCTCATCGGGAGCGAGCGGCAGCGCGCGCCGGCCAAACCCCTGCAAATCGGGATAACCGGGATGCGCGCCGGCGCTCACGCCCAGATCGCGGCACAGGCGCAGTGTGCAGCGCATGACATTTGGGTCGCCGGCATGCCCGCCGCAGGCAATGTTGGCCGAAGTGACATGCCGCAAAACGGTCGCGTCATCGCCCAGCGTCCACGCGCCAAAGCTCTCGCCGCAATCCACATTCAGATCCATGCGCATGTCATGTCCGAATTGCCCGGCGCCACAACACGCCGCGCCGGGGCGCAAACAGATAGGCCAGCGCAAACAACAGCGTGGCCACCAGCACAATGGCCGCGCCCGACGCCACGTTCAGATAATAGCTGAGATACAAACCGGCCAATCCCGAAAACGCGCCAATCAAAGCCGCCGTCAACATCATGGCGGGCAAGCGGCGCGTCAACAACTGCGCCGTCGCAGCGGGCGTCACCAACATCGCCGCCACCAGCCCCACCCCCACCGTCTGCAGCGACACCACGATGGTCAGCGCCAACAACACCAGCATGGCCGCGCGCAACAGCCCCACCGGCCAGCGCAGCGTTGTGGCCAGCACCGTGTCAAACGAGATCAGCAGAAACGGCCTGTACAAGAGCGCAATCGCCGCCAACACCCCGACGCCCAGGCCGGCCATCAGCAACAAATCAGCCATGCCAACACCCAGCACATCGCCAAACAAAATGTGCGTCAGATCCACCGCAAACGTGCGCGCGGTGCTCATGAGAAAGACGCCCAGCGCCAGCGCAGCGGCAAAAAAGATGCCGATTGCAGTGTCCTCTTTGATCAGGCCGCGCTGCGAGATGGCGCCGATGCCCAGCGCGACCAATACCGCAGCGACCAACGCGCCGACCAACAAGTCGCCCCGCACCAGATAAGCCACCGCCACGCCCGGCAAAATGGCGTGCGCCAGCGCGTCGCCCATGAACGCCATCGAGCGCAGCACCACATACGAGCCAATCACCGCGCATACCACGCCCACCAGCACAGCAGCGGCCATGCCGCGCAGCATGAACTCATAGCGCAGCGGCTCCAACAATCCACCCAGGCCGGCCATTCACACCTCCTCGACCAAACGATGGGCCGGCGCCGGACAGCACTGATCCACCACCCACGCCCCGTCGGGCGTCATCAACATCTGACCGCCAAAAGCGTCGGCTAATGCGGCCGGGGTAAACACCTCGGCCGGCGCGCCATAGGCAACCAGCCGCCTGTTCAGCAGCATCACACGCTCAAAGCGCGTGGCTGCCAGGCGCAAGTCGTGTGTCGAGATCAGCGCCGTCATGCCGGTCTGCTTCAAATGGTGCAGCAGGTCAAGAATGACCTGTTGTGTTGTCGCATCCACGCCGGTGAACGGCTCATCCATGATCAGCAGATGCGGCTGCTGGGCCAGCGCGCGGGCCAGAAAGACGCGCTGCTGCTGGCCGCCCGACAGATCGCCGATGGAACGGCGGGCCAGGCCGGCCATGCCCACCTGCTCCAGACTGCGCCAGACAATCTCGCGGTCGGCGTGGCCGGCCGGCTTCAACCAGCCCAGCCGGCCATACCGCCCCATCATCACCACGTCGAAGACTGTCACCGGGAAATGCCAATCCACTTCCTCGCGCTGCGGCACGTAGGCCACACACACCGTGTTCGCGCCCGGCGATGCGCCATGCACCCGCGCCCGGCCTTGCGAGACCGGCAACAGCCCCACCAACGCCTTGAACAAGGTGGACTTGCCGGCGCCGTTTGGGCCAACCACCGCCACATGCGCGCCGCCGGCAATGTGCACACTGATATCGTCCAACGCAGGCGCGGCGCGCCGGTCATAGCACACAGTGACATGCTCCAGCGCCACGTCAGCCGGCGCGCCGTCCTGCTCTCTCATACAAGCTCCTTATTTTTAAGGCCACAACGATTTTAAGGCTTCAGCGCCTCCACAATGGCGCGTGTGTTGTAACGCATCATGTCAAGATAGGTCGAGGCCGGGCCGCCGGGTTCGGTGGTCGAGTGACTGTACAGTTCCGTCACCACACGAATGCCCGTCTCTGCGGCCAGTTGCTCGGCCAGCTTCGCATTGCTACCGGTCTCCAAGAAGATGGCTTTCACGCCGGCCTGCTTGACGCGATCGGCCAACCGCGCCAATTGCTGAGCCGAAGGTTGCGCCATCGGACTGACATTCGGAACCACTGTTCCGATCACCTCAAAACCATAGCGGTCGGCGAAATAGCCAAAGCTCTCGTGATTGGTGACCAGCTTGCGCTGATCGGGCGGGATTTGCGCCACTTGCTCGGCAATCCAGGCGTCCAGCTCCTTCAAGCGGGCGATGTACGCCTCTGCGTTTGCGGCGTAAACCGCAGCGCCGGCCGGATCAGCTTTGCTCAGCGCGTCGCGGGTATTTTCAACATACTTCACAACCAGGTTTGGGTCAAGCCAGAAATGCGGGTCGCCATGATCATGGTGATGATGCGCCCCGGCCGGCCCAAACACCACAAACGCTTCGGCCTGCGGCCATTCCGAGAGCGCCAGCACATACTCGCCGGCCTGCAATTCCATTTGGGCTGCCTGTTTCAGGCCCACACAATCCACTGCAAAGGTCTCTTCGACTTCAACCGGTTCACTCTGGCCGGCCGGCGTCATGGCAAACTGGCCCTGTGGCAAAGCGAGCAAGTAATCGCCCGCCTCGGCGACTTCCAGCCGCACAAAGCCTCCAAACGTCGCGCCCTGCGCCGGCAGAGTCACCTCAAAGCGCTCCAGACTGTGTTCATGTTCTGCTGCGGCTTCCTTGTCGTGTTTGTCGTGTTCATGAGCGTGCGCCTCGCCGAGCAACGGCGCAGCGGCAATATCGGCGACGGCTGCGACGGCGTCCATGTGAGCATGATCGGGCGCCTGAACGCAAAACGCCTCGGCGCGCTCTTCGGGCGACAGGACCGCTTCTTCGCCTTCGCGCGCCTCGCGGCTGGTCAGGCCGGCCGACGCTTCCACCACCACACGTTCGCCGCCGGCGCTCTTCAACAAATCCTCCAGCCCAGGCGTCAGATCAGCGCCATTGACAATCAGCAGATCGCTATCCACCACGGCGGCCACATCGCCGGGCGTCGGCTGATAGCCGTGCGGATCCACGCCGGGCGGGATGAGCGGTTTGACGATGAGACGATCACCGGCCACGTTTTGAACAATGTCGGCGAGAAAATTCTCCAGCACCACGACACGCGTGGCGGGGGCAGGGGATTGTGTGGCCTGCGGCGCAAGCGTGGCCACAGCCGTCGCCGGGGCAGGCGCTGCCGGCTGTGTCGCCGGGGCGGGCGCTGGAGGCGGCGGCGCGGCGCAGGCCGCCGTCAACAACAGCGCGCCACTCAGCGCGCCACCGACACTCCTGAGTTGTGCGCGTATATGTTTCATCAGATGCACCTCCAAGAAAATTGACGGACAGGCCGGCCATTGTGTTCGCGCCGACCTATCCATTATTGAGAAACATTCTCATTTTACCCGAATCAAAAAAAGCTCCGCGCGGCCGGAGTTCGCGCTCGCCTATAATCCGTGCGTCATTCGCCATGTCACATGCATCACACACCCTTTTTGTGGTTGTCGGCCTGAACCCGACGCTGGATGTCGTCATGCGCGTGCGCGGGCCGGCGTTCGGCCAGCTCAACATCGCCGACAAGTCGGCGGCCTTTGCCTCCGGCAAAGCGATGAACCTGGCGCGCTACCTGGCGCAACTGGGCAATGAGACGTTGCTGTTGGGCTTCATCGGGCGCGACGAGGCGCAACACTTCATCACCACCGTCGAGAGCAGCGGCGCCCATCAGCAATTCACCATACTGGACGCGCCCACACGCATCAACGTGAAAATCATCGACAGCGACACCGGCCAGGACACCGAGTTCAACATGCGCGGGGCGCGCGTGACGCCCGAAGAGCTTGCCGCCGTGGCGTCCAACATCCAGGCTGCCCTGCCCCGCGCGCGCGCGATTGCGTTCACCGGCAGCCTGCCGCCGGGCGCGCCGAGCGACATCTACGCGCGCTGGATTCGGCAGGCCAAACAGGCCGGCGTGCCGGCCGCCCTCGACGCCAGCGGTGAGCGACTGCGGCTTGGCCTGGCCGAACACCCCTGGCTGGTCAAAGTGAACTGGTTCGAGTTGTCCCAACAGGTCGAAGAACATGCCGTGACTCAAGAGCGCGCCATTGCGCTGCTGCGTGAATGGATTGCCGGCGGGACGGAGATCGCCGTCGTGACGCGCGCCGATCGCGTCATCCTGGCCACTGCGGCCGGCGTGTGGCAGGCCACAACGCCGCGCCAGGTGGCGCAGAACCCGGTGGGCGCCGGCGACGCGCTGCTGGCCGGCCTGCTGAACGGCTGGGGGCGCGCGCTGCCGCCGGCTGAACTGTTGCGGCAAGCCTGCGCGGTGGCCGTGTCCAGCGTGCTCTCCATGGACCCGGGCAGCTTTGCGCCCGCCGACTACGAGGCAATCCTGCCACAAATCGAGATTGCCCCGATTGGAGACACTGCGCCGTGAGCATTTTCAAAGCCTGTGATATCCGAGGCCGTTACGGCAGCGAGTTGTTCGACGCCGACGGCGCGCGCCTGGGATTGGCTTTGGCCGAGCAGCTTGCGCCGGCCGAAGTGATCGTGGCCGGCGACGGGCGACTGTCCACGCCGGCGCTCAAGCATGAGCTGGTGAAAGGACTGCTTCAGGGCGGCTGCAACGTAGTCGATATCGGCATGGTCCCCACTCCTGCCTTCTATTTCGCGCGCCATCATCTCGGCATTCTGCCCGGCGTCATGGTGACGGCGTCGCACAACCCCGCGCAGGACAACGGATTTAAGGTTACGTTGGATGAACTGCCCGTCACCCCCGACGACATTCAGAGGCTGGCGGCGCGCATGCAATCGGGCGACTTGAGGCCGGCGCAACAGCCCGGCGCGTTGCGCGCCGTCGATGTTCTGCCGGATTACATCGCTCACGCCCGCGCCCATGCACCTGATCTGGCCGGCCTGCGCGTGGTGGCCGACTGCGCCAATGGCATGTGCGCGCTGACCGCCCGCGCTGTATGGCAAGCCAGCGGAGCAGAGGTGTCTTTTCTCTACGACACGGTCGATGGCGCATTCCCCAACCACCCACCTGATCCTTCTGTCTTTAAGAATCTTAAATCGTTGCGCCGGGCAGTCATCGAGCAACGGGCTGATCTGGGCGTGGGCTACGATGGCGACGGCGACCGCGCTGTCTTCGTGGACGAGAGAGGCCGGCCGCTGGCGGCCGATAAAGCCATTGCGCTGTTTGTGGTGCGCGCGCTGGCCGATGGGCCGGCTCCCATCGTCTATGACCAGAAATGCTCGCTGCTCGTCGCCGAAGCCATCCGTGCGCGCGGCGGCCGGCCGGTCATGGAGAAATCCGGTCACACCTTTATCAAAACCACCTTCCTGCGCCTGGGCGCGCCCTATGCCGGCGAGATCAGCGGCCACCACTTCTTCCGCGAAATTGGCGGCGACGACGGCTTGATCGCGTCGCTGTACATGGCAGACCTCGTGCGCCGGTCGGGGCAAGGACTGGCTGCGCTGGCAGACGCCATTCCAACCTACCCCATCACGCCAGAGATTCGCCTGAAGATGGACGCTGCCGGCGTGAGCCGGGTGATCGAAATGCTGGCCGGCAGTTTGGCGCGCGAGGCAACGCTTAGCATGACCGACGGCTTGCGCGTGGAATACCCGGACGCCTGGGGCCTCGCGCGGCAATCGGTCACCGAGCCGGCGCTCACGCTGCGCTTCGAGGGCAAGACCGAGAGCGCTCTGCGTCAGATCATGGCGCGCTTCGAAGCGGCTGCGCCTGAGCTGGCCGGTCATCTGACCCAACGGGCCGAAACATGATCGCCGTCGTCATCGGCATCGATGTGGGGACACAGGGCGCGCGTGTGCTGGCTGTGACCCCAAATGGCACAGTGGCAGCGTCTGCCGAGCAGAAGTTCGCACTGGCCACGCACGAGCTGCCGGCCGGCTGGTTCGAGCAGCACGCGCTGGACTGGTGGCGCGCGGTGTCGGCTTGTTTGCGACAGATCAGCGCAGCGTTGCCGGCCGGCGCTCACATAGCCGGACTCGCCGTCGATTCGACCTCCGGGACGATTGTGCCGGTGGACGCGGGCGGGACGCCGCTCCATCCTGCGCTGATGTACAACGACACGCGCAGCCAGCCCTGTGTGGCAGAAGTGCGCCAGGCCGGCCGGCACATCGAAGCAAAGCTGGGTTATGCATTCGGTGCGTCGTTCGGGCTGCCCAAGATGGTGTGGCTGATGCGCGAGAAACCGGATGTGGCTGCGCGGGTCAGCAAATTTATTCACGCCACGGATTTCATCGTCGGGCGATTGACGGGCGACTATGGCGTGACCAACTTCAGCGATGCGCTGAAGAGCGGCTACGACTTGATCGCGCAGGAATGGCCGGCGTTCATCGAACGCGAGCTGGGCCTGCCGATATCGCGCTTGCCGCGCGTCACGCCGCCAGGAGCAGCCATTGGGACAGTGACGCCGGCTGCGGCAGAAGCGACCGGCCTGCCGCCCGGCACGCCGGTGTTCAGCGGCGCCACCGACGGCACGGCTGCGCAAATCGCTTCTGGCGCAGTCGAGCCGGGCGCATGGAACACATCGCTTGGCACGACGCTGGTGGTCAAGGGCATCAGCGAGCAATTGCTGATCGATCCGCTGGGCCGCATCTATTCACATCGACATCCTGAAGGATGGTGGATGCCGGGCGGCGCCAGCAACACCGGCACAGAGTGGATCGTGCGTGAGTATGCCGGCCGCGACCTGAAGGCGCTTGACGCAGCCGCCGAAAAGCGCCTGCCCACGGCGCTGATTCGCTATCCGCTGGTGCGCGTCGGGGAACGGTTCCCCTTTGTGCAGCCGCGCGCGACCGGCTTTTTGGCCGCCGAGGCCGGCAGCGCGGACGAGATCGATCGATTCGCCGCCGGGCTGGAGGGAACGGCGCTGCTCGAACGCCTGGCATACGACACGCTGCAGCAGATCGGCGCACCGGTAGGGCCACGCATTCACACCACCGGCGGGGGGAGCAAGTCAATGGCCTGGCTGAAGGTGCGCGCCAGCGCACTCGACCGCGCGCTGATTCGTCCGGTCGTGAGCGACGCCGCCATGGGCGTTGCGTTGCTGGCTGCGGCCGGAGCCTGGCATGGCAGCCTGAGCGCGGCTGCGCGGGAGATGGTCAGGCCGGAGGTGGTCGTGGAGCCGGATCGTCATCTCAAGCAGGCCTACGACACGCGCTACGCCGAGTTCTGCGCGCAGTTGCGACAGCGCGGATATCTGCCATAGCTCAGGATACGAAAAGCCGGGCAAGAGTATCTACTCTTGCCCGGCTGATTGAGTGCCCCCAGAGGGACTCGAACCCCCAGCCTGCGGATTAGAAGTCCGTCGCTCTATCCACTTGAGCTATGGGGGCCATTGCTCAGTCAGCAACTGGCCGAATGCCATTGTACACGGCGCGACCGCTCAGTTGCGCCAGCACTTCGGCAGGCTTGCGGCCCATTCGTTGAGCCAGTTCAACAGCAGTCATTGGACGATTGCGATTGAGCAGAAAGATGCGAAAGGCAGCCTCGAAAACGGGGGTGCGCGGCGTGACAAAGTTAGGGTCAGAGGCGCTCTCAGTTTGCAGCATATGCAACATGCGGTCGATGCGCTCCACTTCGCCGGTCGTCTCGTCCACATAGTCAAATGTCTCAGATGTATTGTCGCCCAGCCTATCTTGCTGCTCCGGCGTCAGACACTTGTATACAAGCACACGCACATCCTGGCCATTTTGCTCAAACCAGGAATAGTCGATGTGAAATCGGGTGCTTTCGGTCGGTCGGAAGAGCTTCATCGCGTTTCACTCAAATGCCAGTAGTTATCGCCCACAGACTGATATGCCGGGCTGGATGAGATCGCGGAGAACACAGCCATGGGCGACGCCCGGGTGATGACGTTGACCACTGCGTACAGGGTGCTGGCATGCACATTGCCCTGCGGACTGAGCTTGGCAATCTCTGGGAACGCTTCGCGAGCGGCCTGTGCCACATCGCGGGGATGCTCGCCGCGCAAGCCTGACAGCGCGGCGACGTTGTCGCAGAAGACCGACATGAGATCGTCGAACTCGCAACCAACCGGGCGCTGGGCTGTTTCGAGTCGCAGGTGACCGTCACGATTGGTGGCAAAGCGCACCCATTCGCGCTTGGGCCGGCGCCGCTTGCAATCGATGATGAACACGTTGTTGGCCGGTCCGCGCGAGATTTCGATATAGGCGCCGGCCGGCAGGTCGTTCGCCTCGTACCAATCGCGCAGCCCGAAAATGTAGCGCCCCTCTTTCACCAGCCAGACCAGAAACTCGCGGCCATTGGCGCGATCGCGAAAGGTGACAGGCACGCGTGGCTTGTTTACTTTTGGTAAGACGGCCGCCAGCCGGCGCGACCATCCCAGTGTGCCGGCCAGGCGATGGGAGAAGGTGAGCACAACCTGGGCCGCGGTGAGCGCATCCTGGCCGTGTGCTGTGTCCGGCTGGTATGGCATTTCGAACTCCAACTCGTCATCCAACGCCAGGGCCAACGCCTTCAGATCATCGCTGACAGCAACCGGCCCGCCGGAAAAGGTTGCTGCGCGGAGCGCCGGCGGCATGGCGCGCACTTCGGGTGGTTCCAACCGGCGCAGGAACCAGCTCGGTTCGTCGGTCAAACTGACGTCATCAAACCGCTCGTCGCGCGCCAGGGCTGTGTTGAGCGAGATTTCCTGCAAATTGCCGGCGATATCTGGTGGGAGGCCCAGCTCGCCCAGGATAACCGAGGCCGTGAGCGGGCCGCCATTGGCCACATCCAGCACCGCTTCGGCCAAATTGAGATGCCCGATGTTGACCTCGGCCATAAGCGCGCGCAGGAACCACTCGTCGGTGATGCGCAGGAAGTCGGGATGTTGCTCCAGGGCCGCATTGATAGCGGCAATCACTTTGTCCCCATACAGTTCGTAGAGCTGTTCGGGGGAAAGCGCGTCTTGTTCGTTGCTGAAGGACAGTACAACGGCGTCATCGTTGAGCCGATGCGGCAACGGGTAATTGGACGCAAACTCGCGCCGGGCGCCGCCGGCCATTTCGACCAAGATGACATCAAACCCTTTGGCATCCGGATTGTATCCGGGCCGCGAGGCAATGACACGCCCGGTCTCGAATCCCAGGGCCGGGAAACTCAACTCTTCGCCGATGGCATATTTTTTCTTGGGTTGGTAAATCGTTCGTTCTGCCAGGCTGCGACGCAACGCGGCATTCTCGGCCTCTACGCGATGCCGAATAACAGCCAGTGCCAACTCGCTCGTCGGCTTAGGAGCAGCCACCTCGAGCAAAAGGTTTGACAGATAATCCACGTCGCCAGGGGTAAGTTGGAACGCGGACCAGTATTCTGGCTTCTGAGTCTGTCGATGGATCACAAGCACCAGAACCTTTCCAGCAATTTAGCGGATGGATTATACCTGAGCGATCTGGTCATTGTGAATTTGCTCCGCGATCGACCGGCGCGTTGAGCATGATAGCGCCAAGCAGCCGGGCGCGCGCGCGCTCCAGCACATCTTTTGCAGCCTGCGCCTGCTCGCGGCGGGTCTTGCCGGCTTCGATCACAAGCAGAGCCGCGCCGGCCTGCGATGCAAGCAACGCCGCATCGCTTACCGACAGAGCGGGCGGGGTGTCGAAAATCACCATATCGGCGAGCGTCTCGAGTTGCCGAATCAGCCGAGTCATGCGGCCGGAACTCAGCGCGTCGGAAGGCACGACTGGCAGCTTGCCGCTGGTCAAGACAGACAAGCCGCTGACACCAGTCGGCTGCAAAAGGTGTTGGATCTGAGCATCGCTCAGCGCGTCGAGCAGGCCGGCCGCGTTGTCAAGCCCAAACAGGGCGTGCAGGCGTGGCTGTCTCAAGTCAGCATCGACCAGGATCACGCGCTTCTCGGCCTGCGCCAGCACCACCCCCAGGTTGGCGGCGGCTGTGGTTTTGTCCTCTTGAGAAGAAGGGGATGTGATCACCAGCGAACGCAGGGGGGCATCCAGTGCTGCAAAGTGCAGATTTGCGCGCAAGGTGCGATAGGCTTCGGCGGCCGGCGACTGCGGCCGGCTCAGGGTGATGAGGGTATGAATGGTCATGTCTCACTTGGAATAGCGCCGATCACGGGCAAGCCCAGCCTGCGCTCGGCGTCGGATTGGGTGCGCAAGACCGTTGCCTGCGACCACTCCAGTGTAGCAACGATGAGCAGCCCAACCAGGCCACCGAGCAAAGCGCCGGCGATTACATTCACGCTGGTGCGCGGCGTGTCCTGGTGATATTCCGGGTCATCGCCCAGGATGGCATCGACGCGATCTTCGCGACGCAGCTTGGCATTCTCGCGGTTGCGCCAATCCACAAACAATTGCGCCCACGCCTTTGCAATGCGATTCGCAGTGTCACCGTCGTAGTCGCGCACCTCGATTGTCACAGCGTAGCGCGCGCCATCGCTGGCAACTCGCGTGCTGCCAAAGATACGCTCTGGCGGATAGTCCAGTTGGAGTTGCTCGCGCACGACGTCGGCGTAGCGCCGTGTAAAGATGATGCCGATGTACGAGTCGATCAACTGCTTGGCCGACTGGCTCAAGCCGAAATCGGGCCGCGCCGGCTGGATGATCAATTCCATCGTCGATTTGTAAATCGGCGCCTGCAACCGGCTGAATGTAAACGCACTCAATGCGGCAACGATTGCCACTAGCAGCACGATCCAACCGCGCCGGCGCGCAATGCGCAAATAGTCTTGCAAGTCCATTGGAGTAGCCAGTAGTCAGTAGTCAGTAGTCAGAAGACATCGCACTGCGATCTGTTAACTGTGGTCTGTCATCTGTGATCTGTGATCTGTGATCTGTCATCTGTCGTCTGTCACCTGTCGTCTGCGATCTGCGGTCGGTGTGACGGGATCTGGCCAACCACCGTCAGGCCGGCCCGCTCCACATCGCGCCGATCGCGCAGCATCGGGTCGAGAAAATGAGCGGCAAAGGCCAGCCCCACGCCCACCGCCAGGGCGACGGCCATTCGTGCAACCAGATCGAGCCGGTCGCGCAACGGGGGTGCAAGCGGCATGGGCGTTGGCCGATCAAGCAGCCTGACCGGCGAGCCGGGCGTTTCAGCCAGTTGCGGCCAGTAGGCTGCGCTGTTCTCGCTCAACTCAGCGACAATTGCCCCGGCCAACTCAACTGCCTGGGCAGGGTCGGGCCAGCTCAGATACACCACAAAGATGCTCTGCGCGTGGTCGGAGGCAATCGCGCCCTGAATCTGGGCGGCGGGAATGCTCTGGCCGGCGGCGGCCATGCGCGCCGCAACTGCCTCGGCAAAGACGCCGGTGCGCACCACATCCTTTAAGCCGTTGGTCAGATATTCGGATGTCAACCATTCGTAGTAGCGGTCATACGTGTACACGCCGGGAGCGCGTTGGGGCAGCAGACCGGTCGAAAAGCGCATGACCACCTGATAGGAAACAGCCGGCGGGTGATAGGTGATAACGCTGAAGCCGGCCGCCACAACGACCGGCAGTAGCGCCAGCCACCACCACCTACGCAGCACGCGCGCGTAATCAATCAGCCGCATCACAGCACATCCTCACGTCCAGCCTGTTTGAGCATGTCCACGATTGCCTTGACATCCTGCGCACGATCCAGCGGACAGATCAATAGCGCATCTGGCGTGTCAATGATGGCCATATCGCGCAGGCCGATGGTTGCAATCAGCCGGCCGGCCCCGCGCACCAGCGCACCGCGCGTGTCCAGGCCGACGTGATCGCCCATGATGATGTTGCCTTCGGCGTCGTGGGACAGCACGGCCATCAGCGACGCCCAGCTCCCGATATCTGTCCACTCCATATCGACCGGCACAACGGCAAGATTCTGCGCACCTTCCATCAGTGCATAGTCCAGCGAGATGCGGGGGACTGCTCGCCAGACATTGGCCAGCGCCGCGCTGTAGTGAGCGGTGCCAATAGCTTGAACCAGCTCGCGCAGGCCGGCATCAAATTCTGGCATCTGGCGCTCGAACTCGCGCCAAGCTGTCTGGCATGTCATGATGAACATGCCGCTGTTCCACGCGAAACGGCCATCGCGCAACCAAGCTTCGGCCGTTGCGCGATCTGGCTTCTCGCAAAATCTCAAAGCGCGAAAAGCCTCGTGATGCCGGCGGATGCCGAGTGACTCGCCGCGCTCGATGTAGCCGTAGCCGGTCGCGGGATAGGTCGGTTTGACGCCCAGGGTAACAATCGCGCCATCGCGCGCGATGTCCTCGGCGGTCTCGATCGCGCGACGGAATTCATCCACCCGGCCAATGTAGTGATCGGCCGACAAAACGGCCAGCGTGGCCTGTGGATCGCGCCGGCTGATGTGAGCCAGTCCCAGCCCAACCGCCGGCCCGCTATCCTTTGGCCCCGGCTCGATCACGTAGTTTTCCAGGGGAATGCCCGGCACCTGCTGCTGACATAGGGCGGCCATCTGTGCGTTTGTGACAACATGGATGCGTTCGTGCGCAATCAGCGGCAGCACACGCTCTACCGTGATCTGAAAAGTAGATCGGTCGCCGATGAGCGGCAAGGACTGTTTCGGGCTGGTCTTGCGGCTGAGCGGCCACAGGCGCGTGCCGCTTCCGCCGGCCATGATTAGTGCATGCAACATCGCAATCTATTCACCGGCCCTAGTCTACCCTGTACGGCGCGCGCTGCTCGCGCGCGAGCACGAAGCTGGCGCGGCCAGCCTGCCGCACCATACCTTTTAGTTCCATCATCGCCAGGGTAGCGGTCACCACTTCAGCCGGCAGCGCCAACTCGCGCACCAGCTCATCGGCCTGCACCGGCTCGTGCGACAAGCGGGCCAGCAAGGCCCGCTCAGTGTCATCTTGCGGCAAGACGGCCTGCGCCTCAACATGCTCGGCAACGGCGCTCAGGTTCAGCTCCTCCAAAATATCGCGGGGCTCAATAATCAGCTTGGCGCCTTTTTGAATCAAACGATTCGCGCCGCGACTGGAGCGGTTCAGGATGTTACCCGGCACTGCAAAGACTTCGCGGCCTTGCTCGACGGCAAAGTTGGCCGTGATCAGCGCGCCGCTTTGTTCGTCTGCCTCAACCACAATTGTGCCCAGGCTGAGGCCGCTGATGATGCGATTACGTGGCGGGAAGTTGCCGGCATCGGGCTGAGTGCCGGGCGGATAGTCGCTCACCAGTGCGCCATGCGCAACAATCTGGGCAGCCAGTTTGCGATGATCGGGCGGATAGATCACATCAACGCCGGACCCCAACACGGCGATAGTGCGCCCACCGGCATCGAGCGCGGCCTGGTGCGCCACAGCGTCGATGCCGCGAGCCAGGCCGCTGACAATGGTGATGTGATTGCGCACCAACTCGCCGGCCAACATCTCGGCCACCTCGCGGCCATACACCGTGGCGCGGCGCGTGCCCACAATGGCCACAGCCCATGCGTCCGCATCAAGGATGGCGCCGCGCACATACAACACCGGCGGTGGATCGTCGATCTGGCGCAGCAAATGCGGATAGGCCTCGTCAACCCAGGTCAAGGCCACGATGCCGGCCCGTTCGACCGCCTCAAGCTCGCGCTCGGGGACGATGGTCTTGCGCGCGGCCATCAGCGCATCGATCGACTTCTGGTCGAGGCCGGCGCCGACAAGCTGCAACTCGTTGGCCTGCCAGGCGTCGGCCAGCGAGCCGAAGCGCGAGAGCAACATGCGCAAGCGCACCGGCCCAATCCCTTTGACCCGACTGAAGGCGAGATAGAACGGCTTGTCGTTAGCAAACTCAGCCATGCTAGACGCCTGCACCATGCGCGCCGAGCGATGCCTCACAGCCCCGGCGGGACGGTGACGGTCACCATGCGGTTGAGCAAATCGACGCTCAAAACAACCCCATCGATAGCCGGCAATAGAACCTCTTTGGAGTTCGGCGTCTCTTTGATCACATACACATCGTTGGCGCCGGTGACCAGCACTTCATAGATCTGGCCCAGTGCCACGCCATCCGTCGTAACCACGTGCAGGCCGATCAACTCATGCGGATAGTAACGTCCCGGCTCCAGCGCCGGCAAATCTTTGGCGCGAACCAACAGAATCGCACCGCGCAATGCCTCGGCATCGTTGCGGGTGGCGATCCCTTCAAGCTTGTAAAGCATCACATCTTGATGTGTGCGGCGCGCCTCGACCTTGCAAGTACGCAGGGCCGGCTGACCTGCGACGGACAGGTAGACCCGCCGGATCGACAGCAGGGCTGTGATGTACTCTGGGGGAATCTGCACGCGAATTTCGCCGGCGATGCCATGCGGACGAGTCACCAACCCGATCTCGAGCAGGCCATCGGCAGTGACTTTGTAAGCCGGCGCGCGTGTGCGGGGCATGGGTGATGCAGGGCGAGCGAACAACTCGCCCTACATGATTTTGAGGGTGGCCTGCTCGCCCGCGCGGGCAGCCGCGACGCGAATCAGAACGCGCAGGGCGTTGGCGATCTTGCCGTCCTTGCCGATGACGCGTCCCGTCTCGCCGGGCGCCACGGCGAGCTTGTAGATCTTCATGCTGCGATCGCGCGACACGGTGACGCGCACGGCATCGACGTCGTCCACCAGCGACCGGGCGACATACTCAATCAGATCCTGCATATAGGGCCTCAAACTTTCAGCTTGCTCGGTTCATGCAGCCAAATGCTCACCGGTAGCACAAGTCCCCAGGACAACTCCCCCAAGGCGTCCGCCAGAGTCGGTCGCCTGTCATCGCTCTGGCGACGGGCAGGCCGCTATCATTCGGGCCGGGCGGCTTTGGAGCCGGGCACCATGCCGATGCGCGTGCGCGGGCTGGGTTCGGGAGTTGCTGCGGCCTGCGCAGTCGCTTCAGCCAGCAACACATCGGGGGCTTCGCCTTTCATCAGCCGCTCGTAGCGGGCAGTCGTGCCGGTCTTGCGGAATAACTGGGCCACCGCATCGCTGGGTTGAGCGCCCACTTTCATCCAGTACAACGCGCGATCTTCGGCCACTTTGATCGTTTCTGGGTTGGTGCGCGGGTTGTACGTGCCGATAATCTCGATGAACGCCCCATCGCGCGGAGCTTCCTTGTCTGCGACGACGATGCGGTAGCTCGGTTGATGCCTGGAACCCATTCTGCGAAGTCGAATTCGTACCATGTAGTTCTAATCTCCCGTAATTGAGAAAGACAAATTGTCAAACTTGTATGTGTGATTTGCGCGGGACAATTGTACTGAAAACCTTGCCCGGCGGCAGCCAAAATTGAAACCCTAATCTACTACCCCTGACAAGCGCCGTGCTCAGCGCCGACCCAATAATCCTCCCAGCCCACGCATGCGTGGGTTGCTGGAAAGCTGCTTCATCAATGTCTGGGCATCGCGGAATTGTTTCAGAAGCTGATTGACCTCTTGCACTTCGGTGCCGCTGCCCTTGGCAATGCGGCGCTTGCGAGACGCATTCAGCAAGTCGGGGTGACGGCGTTCCTCGCGCGTCATGGAGTTGATGATGGCCTCGACGCGTTTCATCTGTCGCTCGGTCATTTCCGGCGTCAGCTCCCTGCTGATTTGTTTGAAGCCGGGAATCATGGCGAGCAGATCGTTCAGCGGCCCCATTTTTTTGATTTGCTTGATCTGGGCTAGAAAGTCTTCCAGGTCAAACTTGGCGCTGAGCATTTTTTCGGCGGCTTTGGCAGCCTCGGCTTCATCGAAGTTGGCTTGCGCCTTCTCGATGAGAGTCAGCACATCGCCCATGCCCAGAATGCGCGACGCCAGCCGGTCGGGGTGGAATGGCTCGAAGGCGTCGGGCTTTTCGCCGGTGCCCAAGAACTTGATGGGCACACCGGTAACCGCGCGCATACTGATGGCCGCGCCGCCGCGCGCATCGCCGTCGACTTTGGTCAAGATCAGGCCGGTCAGACCGAGTCGCTTATTGAAAGCATCGGCGATGTTGACGGCTTCCTGGCCGGTCATGGCATCGGCGACCAAAAGCACTTCGCGCGGCTTGGTGAGTGTCTTCACCTGCTCGACTTCGGCCATCATGGCGTCGTCGATCTGCAAGCGACCGGCAGTGTCAAGGATGACCACATCATGGGCCGATTGGACTGCCTTTGCCAGGGCATTTTTGCAGATCTGGGGGGGCGTTGCTTTGGCGCCCTCGGAATAAACCGGGATGCCGAGTTGCTTGCCGAGTTGCTCGAGCTGAGTAATGGCTGCCGGCCGGTAGGTGTCGGCGGCAACCAGCATGGGGCGCGCACCATTGTTGCGCAAGCGCAGCGCCAGTTTGGCTGCGGTGGTGGTCTTGCCAGAGCCTTGCAGGCCGACCAGCATGATGACGCGCGGAGCCGGCCCGCCCAGGTCGAGCTTGCCGCCTTCGCCCAGGGTAGCCAGCAATTCCTGATGCACGATCTTGACTACGGCCTGGCCGGGTGTCAGGCTTTTGTGCACCTCGGCGCCAACAGCTCGCTCGCGCACGCGGGCGAGGAAATCCTTGACCACCTTGAAGTTCACATCGGCTTCGAGCAGCGCCACGCGCACCTCGCGCAGGGCAACGTCGACATCGCCCTCGGTAAGAATGCCGCGTTTGTTCAGCCGGTCAAAGACAGCTTGCAGTTTGTCGCTCAGGTTCTCAAACATAGTGACTCGACCCGCCCCAAACAAGCGGGCAGAAGCAGGCTATTCTAACCTGTCGCGCGATCGCGCGTCAAGCGCAGAGCAAATGCAGCGTGCGGCTCATGCTAGAATCGTTGCGCAGTTTTCCTGCGCCGGGGCGGTGGCGGAACTGGCAGACGCCGGAGACTTAAAATCTCTTGCTGGAAACCCCAGCGTGTGGGTTCGAGTCCCACCCGCCCCACTCTTCAGCAAGGAAGAGACGCGTGAACTGCACCCACGCGCGCCCTCCTTCTTGCTTCCCCGCGTCCTTTTTATCCGTCGTCCGCGATCCTTTCCTCAAGACGATCGCACCAGTAATGCATGATGAAGGCATGCGCTTCCTGGATACGGGCGGTGCTGTCGCCGGGCACAGCAAGCACGTGGGCAGCCCGGCCTCCCACCAGCCCCGCCGAGCCGGTCATGGCAATCGTCAGCGCGCCTAGATCGTTCGCAATGTCAAGCGCCTTGATCACGTTTGGCGACTTGCCGCTGGTTGTGATGCCGATGACGATGTCGCCGGCCTGCGTGAAGGCTTGCACCTGCCGCGAGAACAGGTTGTCATAGCCGAAATCGTTGGCGATGCAGGTAACAACGCTGCTGTCGGCCGTCAGCGCAATGCACGGGAAAGGGCGGCGCGCCGGCCCGTATTTGCCCGCTAACTCAGCGGCCAGATGCTGTGCCTGCGCCGCGCTACCGCCATTGCCGAACACAATCACCTTGTGGCCGGCCAGCAACGCATCACAGATCGCCGTCGCCGTTTGCTCGATCATGTGTGCAATCTGATCCAGGCGGGCAAGGGTATTCACACTATCTTGCAGCGTGCGCTGAAACAGGCTGGCACGCTGCGCAAAGGGTTGAGCCTGGTGGGCGTTGATAGCGGCCATCAAGGCGGCCACGTCGCCCAGCCGTGTGCCCAGTTGCGCCGGCACAACCCGGCATGCTGCGGCTGCCTGAGGCAAGCACTCGCGCCAGATCACCTCACGCGCCGGCTGCAGCAGCAGATCACCCAGCGCGACGGCCAGGCTGCCCAGCACGATCACATCTGGATTGAGCGTGTCGATGAGGATTGCCAGGCCGCGGCCCAACCAACGGCCACATTCGCGCACAATGCGCTGTGCGTCGGGTGCGCCGGCCAGGGCCTGGGTGACGAACTCGCGGATGGTCAACGTGTCCGGCCAGCGGGTGGGCATCTGCCAATGCGCCCACTTGACCATGCCGGCGCCGCTGCAAAAGGCCTCCCAGGAGCCAACCTTGCCGAATTCGCGGGGGCCATAATCGGCCAGCCGGATATGCCCCACTTCGCCGGCAGTGTCGCTGGCGCCGCGATGAATGCGCCCGTCGATGAGGATGCCTCCCCCAAAACCCGTGCCGGCGGTGAGAAAGATCATGTGGCGCGCGCCGCGCCCTGCCCCAAAGCGATGCTCGGCCAACGCGCCGGCGTTGCCGTCGTGCTCGACGAAAGCCGGCAGATGATAGCGTTCGCTCAACAGGCGCTTAAGCGGCACATTGTCCCAAGTGGGCAGGTGTGGTGGAGCGAGGATGATGCCGGGTTCGATTTGCAACGGCCCGCCGATCGACACACTGATGGCGCCCGGCGTTCGCCCCGCGTTGCGCGCCTCGGCCAGCACTGCGTCGGCCTGCGCGCACATGCGTTCAAAGGTAGTCTCAAAAGGGTCTTGCGCGCGGGTTGCAATCTCACGGCGTTGCAGCACGGTGGCGTGGTAGCCGCCCTCCAAAATGGCAATTTTGGTGCCGCCGATGTCAAATGCAAGAATGGTCTCCATGGGGGATTTTGGATTGGAGATTTTGGATTTCCGTGGTGCGTATTGCGTGTTCTAGATTCTGAGTTCTGACTTCTGTATTCTGTGCTCTCAGGCGAGGTCAGTGCATCGACAAAGACACAAGCTGGCTGTCGATGGGGGGATCATCTGGCCGGCGTTGAACGCGCCGATAGCAACCATCGGGCAACAGCTCGCGCGCCTTGACGTTATCGCGCAGTTGGAGTTCCAGAATGTCATGCAGCACACGCTGCTTCAAGGCCGGATCGAGAATGGGGAACAGCGTCTCCACGCGCCGGTCGAGGTTGCGCTGCATGATGTCGGCGCTGCCGACATAGATATCAGGCTGGCCGTTGTTGTGGAAATAGTAAACACGGCTGTGCTCAAGGAAACGCCCCACGATGCTGACAACGCGAATGGTGTCACTAATGCCGGGCACGCCGGGGCGCAAACAACACATGCCGCGCACAATCAGGTCGATGCGCACGCCGGCCTGCGACGCTCGATACAGCGCGTTGATCAGTTGCGGATCGACCAGCGCGTTCATCTTGAAGATCAGCCGGCCATTGCCATGCTCGCGGTGAGCGGCGATCTCGCGTTCGATCAGCGCCAGCAGATTCTGCCGCAGATTGACCGGCGCGACCAAAAGCTGACGGTATTGATCCTGATAGGAGTAGCCGGTCAGATAGTTGAACAGGTCGGTGGCATCTTCGCCGATCTCCTCACGGCAGGTGAAGAGGCCGATGTCGGTGTAGATGCGGGCAGTGGTAGCGTTGTAGTTGCCGGTGCCCAGGTGCACATAGCGCCGGATACGATCGGCTTCGCGGCGCACCACGAGCGCGACTTTGCAGTGAACTTTCAGGCGCGGCAGGCCATACACAACATGGACGCCCTCATCTTCCAGCGCCCGCGCCCACTGGATGTTGTTCTGCTCGTCGAAGCGCGCCTTCAGCTCCACCAGCACAGCCACTTGCTTGCCGGCTTGGATGGCGTCGATGAGCGCCTGCACCACCGGCGCATTTTGGCCGACGCGGTACAGCGTCATTTTGATCGCCAGCACGTTCGGGTCGCGCGCCGCGCCCCGAATGAAGTCGATCACCGGCACAAACGAGTCGTAAGGATGATGCACCAACTGGTCGCCGCTGCGGATGATGGTGAACAGGTCGTCGGGATTGTTAGCGATGTTCATCGAACGCAGCAGGCCGGGCAAATGCGGCTGATGCGGGGCATCTTTCAGCCGGGGCAGAGGCAGCCGGTGCAGCTCCATCAGCGCGCTCAAATCGAGCGGCCCGCACACGCGATACACGTCGCGCTGCTCAAGCCCCAGGTTCTCCACAAGGATGTCGCGATCTTCGTCCGGCATGTCGTGGGCAATCTCAAGGCGCACCGCCGAGCCAAAGCGGCGATCCTGCATCACGCGCTCGATCGTCGAGAGCAGGTCATCGGCCTCGTCCACTTGAATCTCCAGATCGGTGTCTCGGGTGACGCGAAAAGTGTGGACGCGCAGGATCTCCAGGCCGGCAAACAGCTTGTGAATATTGGCGGCGATCAGTTGATCGAGCCAGACAAAACAGTAAGGAGTGCCATCCCCTTCGATATTGTCCGAGACAGGGACCAGCCGGGGCAACACCGGCGGCACTTTCACGCGCGCAAAGCGCTCGCGGCCACTGCGTGTGCGCACCACCACCGCCAGACTCAAACTCAGGTTGCTGATGTGCGGGAACGGGTGGCCGGGGTCAAATGCGAGCGGCGTCAACACAGGATAGACTTCGCGGTTGAAATAGTCGGTTGCTCGGGCGCGCTGTTCGGGCGTCAGGTCTGCAAAGTCCAGCACACGAACGCCCTGCGCATCCAGCGCCGGCCTGACCATCTCTTGCCACGTCCGCGAGTGTTCCTCGATGAGCGGCGTCAGCGCGGAAACGATACTGTCGAGCGTAGCGCTGGGAGTCAATCCATCTGGCGATAGTTCCTCCACCCCGGCGGCAATCTGTTTTTTCACCCCCGACACCCGGATCATGAAAAACTCGTCGAGGTTGGTGGTAAAGATCGATAGGAACTTGGCTCGCTCAAGCAATGGCTGTTGAGGGTCCTGAGCCTCCTGCAACACGCGTCGGTTGAACTCGATCCAGCTCAACTCGCGATTGATGTAGCTCGATGGCGGAAATGGGTTATCCATAGCTGGGCTTTCGGCCAAATCCGCCCCGGCGACCGCCGCAGCGATTGAAACTGGCCAGGTGCGCATTATCTTACCAGAGTAGAATACACCGGCGATGACTGATTCCACTCAGCACTGGGTCGAACTCTCCATCGAAACCGACAACGAGCTGGCCGAAGCGATCAGCGAAGCAATTTACCCCTATGTCGAAGGCGGCGTGGCGTTGGAGCAGATCAACTACAACGACCGCATCGCTGACCGCTGGGAAGACGAAACAGCCACCGGCCCAGTCGTGGTGCGCGCCTACCTGCCGCGCGATGCGACGCTCGAAGAACGTCGCGCCAGCGTCGAACGTGCATTAAGCTGCCTCAACCTGATCCGTCCGATTCCACAGCCGGCCTGGCGCGAGGTGGCGCAGACAGACTGGGCCGAGGCGTGGAAAGTCGCCTTCAAGCCGGTGCGGCTGGGCCGGCGTATTCTGATCTGCCCTTCGTGGATCGAGGCAGAGGCCCAACCCGGCGACATTGTGCTGAGACTCGATCCCGGCCTGGCCTTTGGCACCGGCCTGCACCCCACCACACAACTCTGCGCAGAGGCGCTTGAAGAGCGCATCCGGCCGGGGATGCGCGTGCTAGACGTGGGAACCGGCTCGGGGATTTTGTCTGTCCTAGCAGCCAGGCTGGGGGCAGAGTCGGTGCTGGGGGTCGATATCGATGAGGAGGCCGTGCGGGCCGCGCGCGACAATGTGGCGCGCAACAACGCCAACACGTGCGTCAGCGTGGCTTTGGGATCATGGGAACAGGCAGCCGGCGTCTACGATGTCGTAATTGCCAACATTCTGGCCGGTGTGATTACCCGCCTGCTTCAAGAAGGTCTGGCTGCGGTGGGCCATGCGTTCATCTTTTCCGGCATCCTGGACACGCAAGCCGAAGCGGTGAAAGTAGCCCTGGATCAGGCCAGCTTGCGTGTGGTCGATCAAAAGCAACGCGCAGACTGGATTTGCTTGGTGTGCGAACCGCAGCCAACCACAAGCCACAAAGATCACGGAGCCGCAGGAAATTGACTTCGTGTCCTTTGTGCCGTGTGGTTCAGCGTGCTAGTATGAATTCGGATCAGACTGGCGGCGGGCATTCAAGCGATAGGTGATGCGACCGCGCGTCAGATCGTAGGGTGACAACTCCATCTTGACGCGATCGCCGAGCAAAATGCGAATGTAGAACTTGCGCATCTTGCCGGCCAGCGTTGCCAGCACCTCATGTCCGCCGTCAATCCTGACCTTGAACATTGTCCCCGGCAACGCCTCGATCACCTCACCTTCGACTTCAATCACGCCTTCTTTCTGTTTATAGGTATCTTTCTGCTTGTTTGCCATAATTCCTTTCTATTGAGCGTTTGAGCACAATACGTGCTGTGACACGCTGGCGATTCACGCTCGGCATTATAGACAACTGTAAAATCAGCGTCAACGCAAAACGCACAAAAACAGTTCAATTTCGGAGGCAAGCATGACCCAATCCCCCTCTGCGCGCGTGGCGCTGTATTTACAGGACGCCCATCCCCTGCGCGACGGTATGGCGTATGCGCAGTACGCCGAGCAGCGCGGGTTCGAAGCGGTGTGGCAGGCAGAGTCACGCCTGGTGCGCGACGCCATCGTGCCGATGGCAGCCTTTGCCGCAGTGACCGACCGTATCAAGGTAGGCAGCGGCGTCATCAACAACTGGACTCGCAATGCCGCGCTCATCGCGGCAACCTTTCTGACCCTGGATGATCTTGCGCCGGACAGAATCATCTGCGGCATCGGCGCATGGTGGGATCCGCTGGCCCACAACGTAGGCATCACACGCTCGAAACCATTGCGCGCGATGCGCGAGGTCGTCACCGTGGTGCGCGACCTGCTGGCTATGAAGCGTGTGACTTTTCATGGCGAGTTCGTGCATCTGGAAGGGGTAGAGCTGGATATCGTGCATGGCCGGCGCGAGCCACGCAACGTGTCGATTTACATCGGCGCCACCGGCGACCAGATGATGGAGTTGACCGGCGAGATCGCCGATGGCGTCGTGCTGAACTATCTGGTGGCGCCGCGCTATAACGAGAAGGCGCTGACGCTGCTGGAGGCCGGCGCAAAGAAAGCCGGACGCACACTCGACACCATAGACCGGCCCCAACTGGTAGTGTGCAGCGTCGATCATGACCGTAAGAAGGCACTCGACAGCGCGCGCAAGCTCGTCACGCAATACCTGGGCCAGCAGCCGCACATCATGAAGGCTAGCGGCGTGAGCGGCGACCTGCTCGAAGCCATCGGCAAAGTGCTGACCTGGCCGGCTACCGAAGAGCAAATCGAGCGCGCTATGGAACTTGTGCCGGACGATGTGGTGCAGCTCATCACCGCCAGCGGAACTCCTGACGAAGCCCGCCGCAAAGTGGATGAGTATCGCGCTAACGGCTGCACCTGCCCCATCCTTTACCCGCTGGGCGATGTCAAGCTGATGATCGACACGTTCGCCGGCCAGGCACAGCCATCATGCGCCGCTGAGATAGCCACATGATCAGAATTGTGACCGATTCAACGGCCGACTTGCCTGTGCACATCGCACAGCAACTCGGCATCGAGGTCGTGCCGATCCTCGTGGAAGCCGATGGTGTGATCCGCCGTGACGGAGTTGACCTGCTGCGCGAGCAGTTCTTTGCCGAACTGCCGACTTACCGCAATTGCAAGACGGCTGCCCCGCCAACGACCGACTTCATCGCCGCGTATGAACGGCAAATTGAGCGCGGAGCGACCGAAATCCTCTCGATCCATCTCAGCCGGCGCTATAGCGCCCTGTGCGACTCGGCGATGGTCGCAGCGCAGGAGATGACTGGGCGTGGGACGCCTGTGCACGTGATCGACTCGGGCACGCTCGCCATCTGCTTGGGCTGGATGGCCATAGCTGCCGGAAAGCTGGCTGAACAGGGCGCAGAGATGTCGGCCATTCGACAAGCGATTGACGCAATACGCCCGCGCAGTGTCATCTACGCCATGGCCGATACGCTGAAATACCTGCGCCGCAGCGGAAGGGTGAGCGCGTTCACCGCCGGCATTGGCGATCTGCTAGATATCAAGCTGCTGGTCGATGTCCGCAACGGGGAGATCAATCAACTGGATCGTGTGCGGACGCGCAGCCGGGGGGTTGAACGCTTGATCAACGCAGCGCAGGACCTGGCGCTGGCACGCCAGGGTGTAGAACGATTGGCAGTGTTGCACAGCGGCGGAAATGTGATGAACGACGTGCGAAAGGTACAAGACAGCATGACCAACCTGTTGCCGGTGACGCAACAGGAAATGATGTTGATTACCCCCGTCATCGGCGCGCACTTCGGCCCGATGGGGATCGGCGTGGCGCTCTTGACGCGCGTATAATCTTCCAGCGAAGGACGAACGACACAGGACGAACAGCTTCTTGCTTCGTCTTCCGTCGTTCGTCCTTCATCCATCATCGATAAGCGATATGCCAAACAGCGCCACCGAAAAGCTCCTGAAGATTCTCAAGCTCGAGAGTCAAACCGGGTGCCAGGACAAAGCAGTCACGCGCGGCCTGGCCTCATTCACCAAAGCCTGGCTGGCCGACGCAGCCAAAGCCAACATTGACCCGGCCTGGGCAAAGACGGTCGCCGAGGACATGCGCACCTATAGCGCCATGACCGACACGCAGTTGCGGCGGGCTGCTCTGAACGCCTTGATGCAGCGGTTGCAAACGCCGCAAGTCACCGGCAGCGCACGACCGGCGCCCGCAGCAGAAACACCCGGCGCCAGATCGCACGCAGCCACCAGCTTTGCAGACGCAAGCGGGCCGGCGAATGCGCCGGCTGTAACAGCGCCGGCCTTGCGGCAGCCCTCGACACAGCCATCAGAGTCAAGTCCATCGACACAGGCTGGCCAGGACGGCGAAGTCCAGTGGGGCGAACGCAAGCCGCCAGAGCCACAACAGTCTCCCGCCACAGCGCCCGGCGAGACAAGCATCACACAGCCAACATCCAAACCGGCATCTGAGCCGCGTCAGGCACAACCCCAGCAGCCGCGGCAACACAATCTCTCCGGTGTGACCGCACGCAAATACACTACCCTGGGCCTTGATGCGCCACTCACCCACATCACCGGCATTGGCTCTTTTAACGCCGAGAAGTTCGCCCGGTTGGGCGTGAAGACCATCCGCGATTTGCTGTATTTCTTCCCAACCCGCTACGACGACTACAGCGCGCTGAAAACCATCGACCGCCTCGAGTATGGCGAGCAGGTCACCCTCGTTGGGCGGGTGGCCGGCGTTCGCAAACAGGTCACGAAAACTGGCTTGCATATCCTGCGCGTGGTGGTCGAGGATGCTTCCGGCGCCATCGAATGCACGTGGTTCACCTCACAGCGCTACATCGACAGCATGGCGCGTCAATTCCAGCCAGGGCGCGAGATCGTCATCAGCGGCAAAGTGACCGAATATCTGGGCAAACTGACGTTCCAGAATCCCTCGCATGAGCCAGCAGAAAAGGAGTGGATCACCGGCGGCAACATCGTGCCGGTATACCGGCTGACCGAAGGGCTTGCGCCGCTGCTGGTGCGCCGCACCATGAAGCGGGTGATCGATTATTGGCCACAGCGCGTGCCAGAAAGCCTGCCAGACTCGGTGCGCCAGGAAGTTGGGCTGATGCCGATCAGCGACGCCCTGCGCGAGATTCACTGGCCGAGGGACATGCGCACGCGGGAAGCTGCGCGCCGCCGGCTGGCGTTCGACGAGTTGTTTGAACTGCAGTTGGCCGTGCTGCGACAGCGCTATGTGTGGCGCAGCGAGCCGGCCCAACCACTAGTCTTTGATGAGACAACGCTAACACGGTTGACTGCCGCCCTGCCCTACAAGCTGACCGGCGCGCAACAACGCGCCATCGCGGCGATTTTGCACGACCTGCGCCAGCCAGTCGCTATGCATCGATTGTTGCAAGGCGATGTGGGGTCTGGCAAAACTGTTGTGGCGGCGCTGGCCATGGCGATGGCGGCGTCAGCCGGCGCTCAGTCTGCGCTGATGGCGCCCACCGAGATTCTGGCCGAGCAGCACTTTAACAATCTTAAAAAGCTTTTCGCCGGCATGGCAGAGAGCGGCGCAATCGCTCCCATCGAAATGCGGCTGCTCACCGGCAGCGTGCGGGCAAGCGACAAGCGCGCCATTTACGCCGACCTGGCAAGCGGCGCGGCGCAGGTCGTCATCGGAACACACGCGCTCATCCAAGAGGGCGTGGCATTCCACAATCTCGGGTTCGTCGTCGTGGACGAGCAGCACCGTTTTGGCGTGGCGCAGCGCAAGGCGCTGCGGCAAAAGGGGCGCACATCCAACCCGCACACGCTGGTGATGACGGCCACGCCAATTCCGCGCACACTGGCGCTGACGCTGTATGGAGACCTGGACAACACCGTGCTGGACGAAATGCCACCCGGCCGCCAGCCGGTCGAGACGCATTGGTTTGCGCCGGCCGAGCGCGAACGCGCCTACTCGTTTGTGCACAGCCAGATTCGCGCCGGGCGCCAGGCCTTTATCATCTGTCCGCTGGTCGAGGAATCGGACAAAATCGAGGCCAAAGCGGCGGTGGAAGAACACGCCCGCCTACAAACCGAAGTCTTCCCGCAGTTCCGGCTGGGGCTGTTGCACGGGCGTATGAAGCCGGCCGAAAAAGAGGCCGTGATGGCCGCCTTCGCGCGCGGCGAACTGAACATCCTGGTTTCCACGTCGGTGGTCGAAGTGGGCATCGATGTACCGAATGCCACCGTGATGATGATCGAGGGCGCCGACCGCTTCGGGCTGTCGCAGTTGCACCAGTTTCGCGGGCGCGTGGGCCGCGGACAACATCAATCTTACTGCCTGCTGATCGCCGACAGCAGCGCGGCTGTGAGCGATGAGCGGTTGCAGGCGATTGTCTCCACCCAAGATGGCTTCAAGCTGGCCGAGAAAGATCTAGAGATACGCGGGCCGGGCGAGTTCTTCGGCGCGCGCCAGAGCGGCGAACCAGAGCTTAAGCTGGTGAACGTGAACGACCGCGACCTGTTGATGATTGCGCGCGAGCAGGCCGAGAAGCTGCTGGGCGCTGATCCAGAGTTGCGCGCACCCGAGCATCAGGTTCTGGCAGAGCGCGTGGCCGCATTCCACGCTGCGCGACAAACGCAGGGAGACGCAAGTTGATCACCGCGCAGACCGCCAACTATGCCTATCAGCGCAGCAAGCACACTGCCGCGCGAACAGACGAGTATCTGTTCAGCCAGCTCATCCCCTACATCGGCAACAAACGCAAGCTCATTGACTTGATCGGCCAGGCCATTGCGCAAACGGGCGCGCCGGCCGGGGCGACATTCGTCGATTTCTTCGCCGGCAGCGGCATTGTGTCCAGGCTGGCCAAAAAGCTGGGCTATCGTGTCATCGCTAACGACTGGGAGCCATACACACAGCCCCTCAACGAATGCGCAATCGGCTGCAACACAGCGCCGGCATTCACCAGGCTGGGCGGTTATGAGCAAGCTATCGCCCTGCTAAACCAACTCCCGCCGCGCGTCGATTGGGTCACACAACATCTGTGCCCCAAAGATGACGTGTCTTACGATGTGACGCGCGATCGCATGTTCTACATGCGCAAGAACGGCATGCGCATCGATGCCATGCGCTGCCAGATTCAGCAATGGCAACACGACGGACAGATCGACAACCGCGAGGCAGCCTGTCTGCTGGCCCCCTTGCTCTACCAGGCGTGCTACACCAGCAACACCAGCGGCGTGTTCAAAGGGTTTCACAACGGCTGGGGGGGACAAACCGGCGCCGCCCTGTATCGCATCGCCAGCGACCTGACGCTCCGGCCGGCAGTATTCTTCGACAACGGCTTGGACAATCACGTGACCTGCATGGAGGCGCAAACCTTGGCCGAAGAACTGGCCCAGTCGGGCAGGACAATCGACATCGCTTACCTCGACCCACCCTACAATCAGCATCCCTATGCCAGCAACTACCATGTGCTGAACAGCATCATGCTGTGGGACAAGCCGGCGCTAAGTCCGCAGATTGATGAGCGAACCAAATCCGCCATTCGCACCGACTGGCGAACGGCGCGGCGCAGCCCATACAACTATCGACGCCAGGCTGCCAGCGCCTATCGCGCCCTGTTGAGCGCCATTCAAGCCCGCCATATCCTGACCAGCTACAGCACAGAGGGCATCATCCCGCTGACCGAGCTAATCGCAGCCAGCGTTGAACGCGGGCGAGTTTCTATTGTCATGCGCAACTATAAACGCTATCGCGTCAGTTCGCAGCGCTTCTCGGCCAAGCCCGTGAATACCGAGTTCGTGCTGGTGATCGACACTCACGCGTACAACCAGACAGATCCCCAGGCGCTTGAACAGGCCATTCTCGCATCGGAAAGCGCTGCGCTACAAAGCTACCCGCAGAGGTCAATGACGCGCAACAGGCGATATCGACCATTCGCCAAAGGGCAATTCACATGTGAGGAGAGCCGGCCTGGCCGGCTGATAGCATGACCATGACGATCGCTCTATACCCTGGCACCTTCGATCCATTTCACAACGGGCATTTGAACATCGCACAACGCGTACTGTCTCTGGTCGATCACCTGATCGTAGGTGTGTATTCATCGCCCCGCAAGCAGGCGCTATTTTCACAGGCCGAACGCATCCGGCTGGCTAGCGAAGCCATGGCAACCCTCGATCATGGCGGACGGGTCACGGTGTGTGGGTACGACACACTCACGATCAACTTTGCCCGCGCACAGGGCGCCACTGTCATCGTGCGGGGCTTACGTAACAGCGTCGATTTCGACTACGAATGGCAGATGGCGCAAACCAATCATTTCCTGGCCGAAGATATAGAGGTTATGTGCCTGTTTGCCAATGAACCTTTCGCCTTTCTCAGCGCGTCGCTGGTGCGTGAAGTCGCATCGCTGGGTGGCGATGTATCGCGGCTGGTGCCGGAGTGCGTTGCGCGCGCAATCGCAAGCTTACGCTTCTAACCATTGCGTGTAGAATTACGTCACGCCGCGCTGTGACAACTTAGACTGGGGACACATATGGATATTCAACATCTCTTAGGGCGACTTGAAGCCATCTTGTTGGAAAGCCGGCGCGTCCCTGGAACAAAAATGCGCCTGGTCGACGCTGATCGATGCTTTCAGTTGATCGATCAGATGGTGCTTGCCATTCCAGAGGAAATCAAGAAAGCGCAGAAGGTCGAGCAGGAACATGATCGCATCATTGCCCAGGCTCATGAAGAGGCAGAACGCATCCGCGAAATGGCGCGTGAAGATGCAGCGCAACTGGCAGACGACACCACTATCATGACCATCGCACAAAATCGCGCCGAGGCGGTTGAGGAACGCGCCCGGCGCGAAGCAGAGCGTTTGCGCGCCGAAGCCGACACCTATGCCCTCGACACCCTGCTGCGCTTGCGCGAAGAAATGGAACACATCATTACGGTTGTGAGCAATGGGATCGCCAAGCTCGAACGCGAATGCGCCGAGCGACAAAAGCAAGCGCAGGGCAACTTGCGCGAACCCGAGACAGCGCAAACCGAGGCTGAGAAGGCTGCTTGATTGCGCCGATCCACCCCACCGAGAAGCGCTTCGTCGCGCTGATTCTTGCGGCTTCGTTTGCCCTCTTTAATCTGTACAGTCTGGCCACGCCGCTTTTCGAAGCTTCTGATGAGTTGTGGCACTATCCGTTCGTGCAACATCTGGCCAATGGGGGCAGCTTGCCGGTCCAACGCGCAGATCAAACCGACGCCGACGCGCCGTGGCGTCAGGAAGGCAGCCAACCGCCTCTTTACTACGCGCTTGCCGCACTGGTTACGGCGCCAATCGATGACACAAACTGGCGCCAGATACGGCGCCTGAACCCACACAGCGACTTGGGCATCGCCACGCCAGACGGCAATGTCAACGCTATCTTGCATGCGCCGGCCGAACGCTACCCGTGGACGGGGGCTGCGCTGGCGGCACGATTGGCCCGGCTGCTATCGATTGTCCTCTCAACATTGACGGTGTGGTTTGCCTGGCTGGTCGGGCGTGAACTTTTCCCGCCGGCAGGTCCAAATACCGGCCGGCTCGATCGCACATTCTGGCTGCGCATCGGCGCAATGGTGTTCACTGCGTGCGTGCCGATGTTCGCTTTCATCAGCGGCTCGATCAACAACGACAACGCAGCGGTGTTATTCAGCACAATGGGAATCTGGTGGGCATTGCGTATTGTGCGCGGGCGCGACTTTTCGCCGCGCGCTGCGCTGATCGCCGGTCTGATTACCAGCGCCGGGGCGCTCAGCAAATCCAGCGCACTGGGGCTGCTGGGTCTGTTCGGGTTGGCAGCTCTGCTGGTCGCTATCAGCTACCTGGCCGGCAATGCGCATCCTCCTCTGCGGCGGCTCATTCGCGACGTGGTTATTTTCGGGTCAATCCTGCTGGCGGTGGTGATGGTGTGCGCCGGCTGGTGGTTCGTCCGCAACCAAATTCTGTACGGCGATCTGCTGGGCTGGAACGCTTTTCTGGATGTGGTAGGCCGGAGATCGCCGCCGGCGTCGCCGGGCCAGTTGTGGAGCGAGCGCGAAGGCTTTGTCCGGGCTTATTGGGGCGTGTTCGGAACGATGAACATCATTATGCCGTCGATGCTCTACGATGTCCTCAACAGCCTGGCGCTCGCGGCGCTGGCCGGCCTGGCCTGGGGATTGATTCGCCGCAACACTGTTCAGCCAGCCCCGAAGGATGCGCCAGCCGTCATCGCACGCCCCACACTCTCATGGCACCATCTGGCAACACTGATCTCGCGAGATGCGCCGGCCATCCTGAGCAGTTTCTGGGTGGGGTTGATCTTTGTGGCGCTGCTGCGCTGGACCTCGCTCACACCCGCCTCGCAGGGCCGGCTGATGTTTCCATGCATCGCCGTGATCGCCGCCGGCCTGAGCTATGGGCTGTTCCGCATCCATCGCGCCGCATTGTGGGCCGGCATGGCGCTGCTGGCAGCAGTAGCCGTGAGCGTGCCGTTTACCGTGATTGCGCCAGCCTACACGCCGCCACCCAAGGCCTGGTTAGAACGGCTGCCTTTGTCCATCGGCGCCGATTTTGGCGGCATCGTGCGCCTCGAAGAAGGACGCTCCTCGGCGGCGGAGGCAACGCCGGGGGATGACGTGACACTTCACCTCAACTGGAAACTAACTGCGCCGGCGCCGGCCAACTACAGCGTGTTTGTGCACCTGATCGACGAGCATGATGTGATCGTGGCGCAGCGCGACATGCACCCCGGCCAGGGGCGATTGGCGCTGAGCGAGGAGCCGGCCGGCCGGCTGTGGAGCGATTTTTACACGCTGCGCATTCCCGCGCTGGCGTATGCGCCCCGCGTCCTGCGTTGGGCCGTGGGCGTGTATGACTTTAGCACCGGTCGGCGCTTGCAGTTGCCGGATGGAGCAGATCGAGTCATCTTCGGCGCGCTTACGCTGAACGAACGCCCTACCCGCGCAGACAGCGCCCTGTTGCACTACGAGAACGGATTGGAGTTGCTCGGCTATACCCTGGGCGCGTCAGCCGTGTCGCCGGGCGACACGCTGACAGTGACCACACGCTGGCGCGCAAGTCGTCCACTTGAGAAAGAGTTGAGCGTATCGCTGCAACTGCTGGACGATCTGGCAAACAAAGCCGCTCAGCAAGATATCGGTCAACCCCTCACCCAGTGGGCGCCGGGCGAGACGATCCAAATCACACACGCGCTGGTTGTGGATGCCGGCGCATCACCGGGAATCTATCGGTTGCTGCTGGTGTGGTACACGCCGGCCGATTTCTCGCGCATAGTCGCTTACGGGGTCAATGGCCAGGCGGCCGGCGACCAGATCACGCTAACCCGGCTGCGCGTGCGATAGCGCGAACACCCCCTGACCCAACCAGGGGCGCTTCGTCAGGCCGGCGTCACGATCCACCTGCCGGGCGCGGTACAATGTTCACCTGGCAGCCGGCTTTTGTGCCTCGGCTGAAGGAGCAATCACATGAACCAGTTTGACATGAACCGACCTGTCGGCTCAACATCATCGATCGCCATCGATCAGGCTGCTGAGCGCAGCTTCATCATGAAGGTCTATGGCTGGATGGCGCTGGCGCTCTCGATCACCGGCCTGGTCGCCACCGCCACCGCGCAGAACCCGACCTGGCTGGAACCGCTGCTCTCCGGGCCTGGCCTGCTCATTTTGATCTTCGGGCAGTTGGGCCTGGTGCTTGTGCTGAGCGCGCTCATTCGCCGGCTGAGCGCGGCGATGGCCACCGTGCTGTTCCTTATCTATTCCATCACAGTGGGCATCACCTTCTCGTTTCTGTTCTACGTCTACACTGCCGAGTCGATCGGGCAGGTGTTCTTCATCACCGCCGGCACGTTTGCACTGGTCAGCGCATACGGCTACATCACCCGGCGCGATCTGACCAGCCTGGGCAGCCTGGCCTTCATGGGGTTGATTGGCATCATTCTTGGATCGGTAGTCAACCTGTTCTTGCAGAGCGAGGGCGTGATGTGGGCGCTCACCTACATCGGGGTGCTGGTATTCGTGGGCCTCATCGCCTACGACACGCAGCGCATCAAGCGCATGGCGCACGGCATCGGCGAAGACGGGGAAATCCAACGCAAGGCGGCCATCATTGGCGCTCTGGCGCTCTATCTCGATTTCATCAACCTCTTCATCCGGCTGCTGCGCATTTTCGGGCAGCGGCGCTAACCTTGCTTCACATTCCTCTGTTTACATTCCCGGAACCTTGAAGGTTCCGGGAATGTAAGCCGGTCAACCGGTCACGTTTTCAGGCCGTGCAGGCTGGCATCCTTGACCAGCCCACCTTCCATCTTCTCGAGGGGGGCGGTTGGGCCATTGACCGAACGGGTGAATTGTGACACGCGCGTGGGCGCGGCCCAGCGTGCGGCATTAGCGATCACCTTGCGCACGTTCTCGTCGTAATAGGTGGGATAGGTCTCGTGGCCGGGGCGGAAGTAGAACACCTTGCCCATGCCACGATGCCAACAACAACCGCTACGGAACACTTCGCCGCCGGTGAACCAGCTCACGAACACAAGCTCATCCGGCTGCGGAATGCCAAAGTACTCGCCGTACATCTCTTCTTCGGGCAGCTCGAAAAAGTCGGGCAAGCCCTGGGCAATGGGATGACCGGGGTTGACCACCCACAAGCGCTCTTTGTCATGCGCCTCGCGCCAGCGCAGCGAGCAGTCTGTGCCCATCAGCCGCTTGAACGGCTTGGAGAAGTGGCCGGAATGCAGCACGATCAGGCCCATGCCCTCCCACACACGCTTGATGACCTTTTCAACGATGTCATCGCGCACATCGCCGTGAGCCATATGGCCCCACCAGGTTAGCACGTCCGTGCTGTTGAGCACGGCGTCGGTCAGGCCATGCTCCGGCTCGTCGAGCGTGGCCATGCGAACGGCAAAGTCAGGATAAGCCTGTAATCCCTCGGCAATCGTCACATGCATGCCTTTGGGATACACATCGGACACGGCTTTGTGTGTCTTTTCGTGGCGATATTCGCCCCACACGGTTACATTGATCAGGCCCATAATTTAAATAATCCTCCTGACGGAATTTCAGGAGGATTGTATGCCAAATTGGCCGATGGCCATTGCGCAGGCAAACGAGAGTCGGATGTGGCCTGTGGGAGACCGCTATTCCTCAAGTGTCGAGAGGTCGCCTTCGGGCAAACCTTGCGCGCGCGCTTTCAGGACACGGCGCATAATCTTGCCGCTGCGCGTCTTGGGCAGCTTGGGGGTGAACTCGATATGTTCGGGTTTGGCGATTGGGCCTAGCTCGCGGCCCACGTGCTGACGCAACTCTTCGGCCAACTTCTCCGAGGGTTCGTAGCCGGCGCGCAAAATCACAAAAGCGTGAATCGCGTTGCCTTTGATCTCATGCGGCAGGCCGATCGCAGCCGCTTCCGCCACCGCAGGATGCGACACGAGTGCGCTCTCGATCTCGGCCGTGCCCAGCCGGTAGCCGCTCACCTTGATCACATCATCGACGCGGCCGATGATCCAGAAATAGCCGTCTTCGTCCACGCGGGCAGAGTCGCCGGTGAAATACTTGCCGGGGTACTTCGACCAGTAGGTATTGACATAGCGATCGGGGTCTTTGTAGATTGTGCGCATCATCGACGGCCAGGGGGTGGTGATCACCAGATATCCCTCTTCATTGGGCTTGACAGGGTTGCCGTGGTCATCGAGCACTTCGGCCTTGATACCAAAGAAAGGTCGCGTGCCGCTGCCAGGTTTAAGGGGCACCACCGGCGTGGGCGTAATCATGAAGGCGCCGGTCTCGGTCTGCCACCAGGTGTCCATAATCGGGCAGCGCTCTTTGCCAATGTTCTTGTAGTACCAGCGCCAGGCTTCGGGGTTGATCGGCTCGCCGACGCTGCCCAGCAATCGCAACGAGGACAGATCGCGCCGGTTAGGCCAGGCTTCGCCAAAACGCATCAGGCCGCGAATGGCCGTCGGCGCAGTGTAGAGAATGTTGACGCCGTACTTCTCGACGATGCTCCACCAGCGGTCTGGATAAGGATAGGTGGGCGCGCCTTCGTAGATGATGCTGGTCGCGCCCAGCATGAGCGGCCCATAGACGATATACGAATGGCCGGTGATCCAGCCGGGATCAGCGGCGCACCAGTAACGATCTTCGTCGGTGATGTCGAAGACATACTTGAGCGTGGTGTACACGCCGACGCTGTAGCCGCCATGCGTATGCACGATGGCCTTGGGCTTGCCGGTCGTGCCGGAGGTATACAGCAAAAACAGCATATCCTCGGCATCCATTGGCTCGGTTTCGCACTTCGGGCTGGCTACCGGCAGACTCATCAGTTCGTGCCACCAGTAGTCACGGCCGTCCTCCATGTTCACCGGCTTGCCGGTGCGCTTATAGACCACGACAGTTTCAACGGCGGCGGTGCGCTTGAGCGCCTCATCCACGATGCCCTTCAGATCGACGACTTTGCCGTTGAGGAAGGCGCCATCGCAGGTGATCAGCACGCGGCTCTGCGAATCTTCGATGCGACCATGCAGCGCCTCAACCGAGAAACCGCCATACACCACCGAGTGCACCGCGCCAATTTTGGCGCAAGCCAACATCGCGATCGGCAGTTCGAGCACCCGGCCCATGTAGATGGTGACCCGGTCCCCTTTTTTGACGCCGAGCGCCTTGAGCACATTAGCAAACTTGCTCACCTCGCGGTTGAGCGCAAAATAGGAGATGCTGTGTTCGCTGCCATCTTCACCCTGCCAGATGTATGCCAGCTTGTTCTTGCGATGCGTGTGCAGATGCCGATCAATAGCGTTGTGGACGATGTTGATCTTGCCGCCAACAAACCATTTGTAGAACGGCTTGTTGGAATCATCGAGCACCGTGTGCCAGCGCTGATACCAGCCCAGTTCGTCAGCCCGTTCGGCCCAGAAGCGCTCGGGATGTTTGGCGGCGTATTCAGCCAGCGCATCCCAGTCTTTGACATGCGCGCGGGCAATCACATCGGTGGAGGGGTAGTACATTTCGGCGGCGTTTCTGGCTATCGATTCAGGGGCAGCAACAGTCGTCGGATCAGACATCGCCTTTTCTCCTTCCAAGACATGAACTTGGGAATTTAGATAGGCTGAATTATAAGCAGAAGGTCGTCGTACAACCTTTGTTTTTCGGATGAGCGCATAAGGGCATCCGCGATTATTTGCGCTATCTAGTGGATCAGGATTGAGCCAAGAGCTAGAATTGCCACGTGCACATGAGCTTACTTGGCGTGTACAACACAGGTACCGGCGAGCGACACCACATCCAGGACGCACTGAACGACGCCGCCGGCGACAGCCTGATGCTCAACACCTTTGAGATTCCATGAACCAGATTACATCACCGGCAACCACAGCGTCGGTCTCGGCCGACGAAGCCATATCGCACATCGAGAGCGGCATGCGCGTTTTTCTAACCGGCAATTGCAGCTTTCCACGCGAACTGATGGCAGCGCTGGTGCGCCGCGCGCCGCAGCTAGAGAACGTCGAAATTGTGCAAGTGTTGACGGTCGGCAACGCCGACTATGTGGCGCCCGGCCTGCAACGCCACCTGCGGGTGAATACACTGTTCATCAGCGAGAACGTGCGCGCCGCCGTCAACGATGGGCGGGCCGACTTCACGCCCTGCCGGCTCAGCGAGATTCCACTGCTATGGAAACGCGGCGTGCTGCCGCTCGACGCAGCTTTCATCCACGTGTCGCCGCCGGACGAGCACGGCTACTGCTCATACGGCGTCGAGGTCGGGGTGACCAAGGCCGCCGCCGAATCGGCCCGGCTGGTGATCGCCGAAATTAACCCGCACATGCCCCGCACGCTGGGCGACAGCTTCATTCACATCTCGAAGATCGACTACTGCGTGCCTGTGGACTATGAGCTGCCCGAATTCAGCGCCGGCGAGACCAGCCCGCTCTATCAGCAGATTGGCTTTCACATCGCCAACATGATCGACGACGGCGACTGCTTGCAGCTCGGCATCGGCGCCATCCCGAACGGTGTGCTGTCGTACCTGAAGCATCGCAAGGATCTGGGCATCCACACCGAGATGTTCTCCGACGGCATCATCGAGTTGGTTCAAAGCGGCGTGATCACCGGCGCGCGCAAGAATCTGCACCCCGGCAAGATCATCGCCGGCTTCTGTCTGGGCAGCCGGCGCCTGTATGAGTTCATCGACAACAACCCGTTCATCGAGTTCAGGCCAACTGAATATGTGAACGATCCGTTTCTCATCGCGCAGAACGATCACATGGTAGCCATCAACTCCGCCATTGAAGTTGATCTCACCGGCCAGGTGTGCGCCGATAGCATCGGCACCCGGTTGTATAGCGGCGTGGGCGGTCAACTGGATTTCATACGCGGGGCGGCGCACAGCAGGGGCGGCAAACCGATCATCGCTCTGCCTAGCACCACAGCCCTCAAAGACGGTTCGGTGGTGAGCAAGATCGTGGCAACCTTAAAGCCGGGGGCCGGCGTCACAACAACGCGCAACGACGTGCATTACATCGTCACCGAGTATGGCGTGGCCGACCTGTACGGCAAGACCATCCGGCAACGCGCCCGCGCGCTGGTGGAGATTGCCCATCCGGCCTTTCGCGAGGGGTTGGAGCGCGCAGCGCACGATCTACGCTATCTGTGAGCGGCGCGCTTTAATCGCCCGCCTAAGGCTGCTCGTCCGCTGGGGCGCGCACAAAGCGCACGCGGGCCACACGCAACTTATCCATTTCCTCGACGCGCAACCAAGCCCGATCGCCTTCGGCCTGCACCTCGTCGCCTGGTCGAGGAATGCGGCCTAGGCGCGACATGATGTAGCCGCCCACCGTCTCAAAATGCTCGTCGCGCAATTGCAGACCCAGCGCCTCGTTCACATCGTTGAGACTGGCCAGGCCGTTGATCAGCGCGCTGCCATCGGGCGCCATTTGAATGTCCGGCACACGATCGGCCGGCGATTCACCCACCTCTCCAACAATCTCGGCCAGCAGATCGCTCAACGTGACCAGGCCGGCAGTGCCGCCGTACTCATCGAGCACAATCGCCATCGACTGGCGGTGCCGGCGGAACTGCTGCAGCAATTCATCGGCGCGCTGGGAATCCGGCACAAAGAAGGCCGGGCGCATCAATTCGCGCACCGTCATCGGACGCGCGCCGCGCAGCAACGCCCGCATCATGTCCTTGCTGCGCAACACCCCCACGATGTTGTCCAGGGATTCCTGATACACCGGCAACTGATTGAGGGGATGCTCGGATAGCAGACGCACCACGTCTTCCAGCGACGACTCCACATCGACACAGACCATTTCGGTGCGCGGCACCATCACCTCGCGCACCGGGAGATCACCAAACGAGAACACCGCGTCCAGCATGTCGCGCTGCTCCGACTCGATCAGGCCGCCCTTTTGACTGGCAGCCACCAACATGCGCAACTCATCGACTGAGTACAGTCGTTCGTCGCCCATGTCCGGGCTATAGCCCAGCAACCGCAGCACGAGGCGCGAGGCGCTTTTCAGCAGCCAGATGGCCGGGCGCAACAAGCCGGCCAGCGTGTTCATGGGCGCAACCACGATCAGCGCAATTCGCTCCGCTGATCGCAAAGTAATCGAGCGCGGCACCAACTCGGCCAACACAATCTGGAAGAACGAGGCGATGAACAGGCCGACCAGGCCACCCATGACTGCCGCCAGTCCGGGCAACCACGGTGGCACAATGCCGCCCAGGAGATGGGTGAACACCTGAGTGAAGGCCGGCTCGCTGACGACGCCCACCGCCACCGAGGTGAGGGTGACCCCGATCTGGGTGGCGGCGAAGAAGCGATCAGGGTCCTCCATCACGCGCAGCACCACCTGCGCGCCGGCGTCGCCTTGCTCGGCCAGCTCGGCAATGCGCGTCTTGCGCGAGACCACCAGGCTGTACTCGGCAAACACAAAGAAGGCGTTGATGGCGATGAGAATAAAGAGGCTGGCAATGCCAGCAGCCACACTCGCGCTGTCCATCAGCCACCACCAGGCGCGTGGCGAGCGTTATAATTGCCCGTCGGCCTGCGCCTCGACGCATTGTCAAAATCCGGCTTTGGCACGTCTCTGACCATGCAATCATTCTAGCGGATTGATCACCACCAGCCATTGATGAGAAAACGCAAAGGCATCTACCAGGCATTGGACGCCGCCGGTAACGTGATTTCAGACGAGCGTTGGCAGATGGCCTTGCCAGATGCCCCTGGCGCCAGCAACGCCATCTGGCAGATCGAAGCGGAGGTGACCCGCATCCCCCCCTTCCCTTATCCGCGTATCGAGTCGCTGGCAGCGCAGCTCGTTGGGGCGCGCCCTGGCCCAGATGGCAGTCTGGAGTGTGGCCCAATCGCCTGGCAGACATTCTCCATCCATACCCGTGACGGCGCGATGGAAGCCGGGGTGGGCTTTGAGATCGATCAGGCCGGCCAAGGATGTGCCCGATTCTGCTGGCGACGCCACAAACAGCACTGGCAGCGCCAGTATGTCTGGCGAACAGATTGTGAAATCGGCTACAATTCGGCCTTGTTTCGCACAGCGGCTGTGTGGCGAGGCCGGTTACGGCCAGGCGAATCGCAACTCATCACCATGATCGACACAGACGCCGTGACCTTTGAGCCTCAGGTGACGCAGCAGATTTGGTCGCATCGAGGATTCGAGACGCTAGACACGCCATTCGGCCGCCTGAGCCTCGCGCACTATGAATTTAGCCTGGTCGGGACAGTGATGCGCGGGCGGCTGTGGTGTGATCAAGACGGCGTGGTCTACGATTATGCAGCAGCCGATGGCAGCAGGTTTCGACTGGCCGCGATCAACGCACAGTGAAGACAACCTTAACGTTGATGAGAGACGGTGGTAATGAACTCATGACCTGGAATGACCTCGTTGCAGTGCTCCCCCCATTTATTTTGATTGTCGGTGGCATGGTGATTCTATTGGCCGATCTGTTGGTCCCGGCCAATCGAAAAGCCGTCACGGGCTGGGTGTCCTTCGCGCCATTTGTTCTGGCGCTGCTGGCCGTCTTCGCGCTGTGGGGACAAACCGGCGCGGCGTTCAACAGCATGGCCAGTCTGGACGGATACGCGCTGTTCCTCGACGCCATTTTCGCCGGCGCGGGCATCACGACGCTGGCATTTGCCCTGCGCTACAACGAGTCGCGCAGCATCCAGCGCGGCGAGTTTTACCCGTTGCTTTTGTTCGCCGCGAGCGGCATGATGCTGATGGGTCATGCGACAAACCTGCTGATCGTTTTTGTCGCGCTCGAACTGCTCTCGATACCGCTGTATATTCTGTGCGGCATCGCCCGGCGCAGTGTGCAAAGCCAGGAATCGGCCCTCAAATATTTCTTGCTCGGCGCGTTTGCATCGGGCTTTGTAGCATATGGCATCGCCCTGGTGTATGGCGCGACCGGCACATTCAACCTGAACGCGATGGCGCGGATCATCGCAGCCGGGCAATACACCGACGCGCTTGTGCTGTATGCCGGAGCGGGCCTGATTCTGGCCGGGCTGGGATTCAAGGTGGCGGCCGTGCCATTCCACATGTGGGCGCCCGACGTGTACGAAGGCGCGCCAACCAGCGTCACCGGCTTCATGGCCGCCGCAACCAAAGCCGCCGGCTTCGCGGCAGTGGCGCGCGTATTCGTGTTTGGCATGGGTGATTTGATCGCGCTATGGCAGCCGGTTGTATCTGTTCTGGCCGCACTGACCATGATTGTGGGCAATCTGGCTGCGCTGGCCCAGACCAATCTGAAGCGGATGCTGGCCTATTCGAGCATCGCGCACGCCGGCTACGCGCTGGTGGGCATCGCTGCCGGCGGGCAGACCGGCGCCTCCAGCGTGCTGTTCTACCTGGCCGGCTACGCCGCAACAATTCTGGCTGCCTTCGCCGTGATGACCGTGATGAGCGCGCCAGAGGGCGAAGATCAATCCACCGACTCGTACACCGGCCTAATTCAGCGCCGGCCATTCCTGGCGGTCACATTGGCCATCGCCATGCTGTCGCTCACCGGCATTCCGCCGCTGGCCGGATTTGCCGGCAAGTATTTCCTGTTCCGCTCGGCCGTCGAATCCGGCCTGGTCTGGTTGGCCGTGATTGGCGCGCTGACCAGCGTGGTTTCAGCGGGCTACTATTTGCGGGTGGTCGTGGTGATGTTCATGCGCGAACCAGGCGCACAAAAGCCGCTGCTGAGTGTAACCGGGCCGGCCCGTAGTGCGGCAATTGCAGTCGCTTCATTGTTGACAATCCTCATCGGCCTCCTGCCAACGCCGCTGCTCGACACCATTGCCCAAGGCGTGCAAAACATGCCGCGCTAGGCAGGGTCTAGTTGCAGACAATCCATCATGATCCAGAAACTAAAACCAGAGCAACTGCGGCGCATCGTCGATCCTGCCTCGCTGGGAGTCGACACGACTGAATGCATCGAGCCAAGCACCACCATCATCGGACAGAACCGCGCCGTGCGGGCGCTGCAATTCGGCCTGGGCATCCGGCAGGTCGGCTATCACATCTACGTGGCCGGGCCTCCGGGAATGGGCAAGATGAGCGCGATCCGCAACTTTCTGGATCAACTGGCCCGCAGCCAGGAGACGCCGCCCGACTGGTGTTACATCAACAACTTCGACGACCCCTACCAGCCCAAAGCCATCCGCCTGCCGCCCGGCGTCGGCCGTCAACTCCAGCACGACGTGAAGACGCTGATCGAGCAAGTGCGCCGGGGCATCCCGAAAACGTTCGAGAGCGAGGAATACAGCGCTAAGCGCGACGCCATCATCAAGGCCCTGGAACAACAACGCGAGGCGCTGTTCCAGGAACTGAACGAAAAGGCGACGCAAGCCGGCTTTACCATTCAAGCCACCCAGATGGGCATCGCCATCATTCCCGTGCTGGGGGGGCGCCCGCTGACCGACGCAGAGTTTCAAGCCTTGCCGCCGGCTGCGCGCGAAGACTTCCAGCGCCGGCGCGAAACTATTCAAGAGCAATTGAAGGCCACCATGAAACAGGGCCGCGCCCTGGAGCGACAGACGCAAGAACAACTGGCCGAGTTGGACCGGCAAGCTGCAATGTACGCAGTCGGCGAGTCCATCGATGATCTGATTGAGAAATACGAGGGTCAGCCCGACATCACCGCCTATTTGAACGCCGTCCGCCAGGATATCGTCCAGAACATCGACCTGTTCAGGACCGGTCAAACAGCAGAAGAGGGTCAGCAGCCGACGCCGGCCTGGCAGCGTGGATTGCCATTCCGCAAGTACGAAGTCAACGTTATCGTCGATCACAGCAAAAAAGATGGCGCACCACTGGTTGTGCTGCTCAACCCAATCTACAACAATCTGTTTGGTCGGATCGAAAAAGAAAGCCAGTACGGCGCGCTGTATACCGACTTCACCATGGTGAAGGCCGGCGCGCTGCATCAGGCCAACGGTGGTTACCTGGTCATCCCCATCGAGGACTTGCTCAGCGCGCCGTTCAGTTGGCAGAGCCTGAAGCGCGCCCTGCGCAGCCGGCAGATCGAGATCGAAGAGCCGGGCGAGTTGATCGGCTACGTCACAGCCAAAACGCTGCGCCCGCAACCCATCCCGCTTGACATCAAGGTGATTCTGATTGGGCCGCCGCGGTTGTACTATCTGCTACACGCCTACGACAGCGATTTCCCTGAGTTGTTCCGGGTCAAGGCAGACTTCGACACGAGCATGCCGCGCACCGACGAAAATGCGCGCGATTTTCTCAGCGTGGTATGCCGTCTATGCGCCAATGAAAACCTGAACCACCTCGACAGCGGCGCCATGGCCAGGTTGCTCGAGCACGCCTCGCGGCTGGCCGACGACCAGGAGAAACTATCGACCCACTTCGGCGCCATAGCCAATGTGGTGCGCGAGGCGCATTACTGGTCGCAACAAACCAATTCATCCCAGATCACCGCCGAGCATATCCGGCGGGCGCTGGACGAAAAGGTGTTCCGCTCGAACCTGGTGCAGCAACGCATTCAGGAGATGATCACCCAGGGGACGATTCTGATCGACACCACGGGCGCGCGCGTCGGACAGGTGAACGGCCTGTCGGTGATCGACCTGGGCGACTACCAATTCGGCGAGCCGGGGCGCATCACCGTCAGCGTTGGGCCGGGACACGAAGGCATCGTCGATATCGAGCGTGAGGTGGCACTGAGTGGTCCCATCCACTCTAAAGGTGTGTTGATTCTGCAAGGCTACTTGCGGCAGAAGTACCTGCCCGAGCGCAGCATTAGCCTGTCAGCCCGGCTGGTTTTCGAACAAAGCTACACGATCGTGGACGGCGACAGCGCCAGCAGCACCGAGATGTACGCCATCTTATCGGCTTTGTCACAGTATCCGCTGAAGCAAAGCATCGCTGTGACCGGCTCGGTCGATCAGCTTGGCCGGGTGCAGGCTATCGGCGGCGTCAACGCCAAGATCGAAGGCTTCTTCGATGTGTGTAAAAGCATGGGGCTTACCGGAGAGCAGGGCGTGATGATTCCGGCCAGCAACGTGCGCGACCTGATGCTGCGGGAGGATGTTGTGGAGGCAGTGGGCAACGGACAATTCCACATCTGGGCGGTCGAGACAATCGACGAAGGCATCGAGTTGTTGACGGGAGTGCCCGCCGGCGAGCGCCTGAGCAACGGGCGGTTTCCTGAGGGAACAGTCAACGCACGGGTCGAACAGCGGCTGCGCGAACTGGCCAACGCGCGGTGATTGCGCGTACAGGCCGGAGAGGCCGGATCGAGGCGCAGCGCGCAGGCCGGCTTACTTCGCGCGCAGACTGATCTGCGCATTGCTCAACGTCAGCAGGCCGCTTTCGTTATCCACCCGCACACGCACCTCGCCCGCCGGCGACACATAGGGGCCGTGCACAGCAGCTTGTCCGCTAGGCGAATTCACCCCGGAGACAAACTGGGTATACGCGCCCGCCTGCCAGTCGTAGACCCAGAAAGTCGTCTCACGCAAATCCGACAGGCGGGTTGAACCGCTAAACTCATACTGAAACACAACGGTTATGGGGCCAGTCATGCGCAGTCCCAACCATGGCGAAAAGCCCAACACATGCCGCCCGGGCGCAAGATTCAACCCGGCTTCCGTCAGGCGTGCGCTCGATGAGGTGGCCCGAATCTGCCAGGTAAACACATCGGGCGGCGCTGCTACCTCTGGCGCGCCAGTTGCCCTCACATCGATCAGATAGGGCTGCACCGGCAGCCGCCACACCCGCAGGCCGCGATCGGTGTAGCTGGCGCCTTCGACCCCAGCGCCAGAGCGATCCAGTCCATCCCAGCAGGCCAGATTCACACCCTGCCCTAGTCGGTCCGCCGGCTGACCAAAGAGGGCAAACACGAGATTGGCTTCTGCAGCAGCGCGCATGGTATCCTGGCCATAGTCGCGCCAGCCGATCAACATATCAATGACCTTCGCCCCGCCCATGTCGAATGGATCGCGATAGGCCGCCGGTGCGCGGCTTGCCGCCGGAGATGCGCGTCGCATGCCGGCGAGTGTGGCATAGCTTGCACTGATTTGCGTCTGGGTTAGGCGCATCACCGACTGCGGCCGATTCAGGTACAGCCGCACCTCGGCGGGCACACGCTGATTTGGGCCAATATCGCCAATCGCCGCATAGTCGCGCCCGACCACCAGCACACAGCCTGACAAGGGCACGTCGCTGGCATTCAGGATGTCGCCGGTGATGCGCGCCGGATCGGACGCCGAACGACCAGAGACAAACCTCAAATCCGCCTCTACGTTCGGCAAGCCGGCTTCGCCGCGCGTATAGAACGCACGCACATCTGTATTGCCGATCTCCACGTTGCGCAGGTGATCCGGGTCGCCATATACCAGGGCGAGACGGCGGGCAGACGGAGCGCCTGTGTCCGAAGCAGGGCCGACCTCGCGTGCCAGGCCGCGACCCAACTTCACGTCGAGAATCATGCGTCTTGGGGCATACAGGCCGATCACGGCATGCGCGGTTGCGGCATCATCCAATCGGGCATCTCCCAGCACCACGCTCAGCCGGTGGATTTGCGGCTCGTTGCCGCGCAAACGAAACCCGGTTGCCAAACCCAACACGGTGAACGCAACGACGACAACAGGAATCGATATCCAGGCCAGCTCAGGCTTGCGCAAACGGCGCAACAGCATGAAATTGAGTGGGCCAAGACACAACACATACAACAGCAGAAAAGCAGCCACACCCCAAAAAGCCGGCAGCGCCGCGTTGGGCAATGCCCGCGCCGCCACCAGCGCCGGGTAATCATCGCGCCAATCACGGCGTGGATCGCGCCGGATCGCGCCCAGCGCATTGGGCAGGTCTACACGACCGCCCACAATCGCAGCAAACAACGCTGTCTTGCCGGCCCAGTCGCGTGCCGGCGCCAGCGTGGCATCGAAGGCAAGCTGGTCCACCAGTCCCCGGCCCAACTCGCGGCGGATGATCAGCGGCGTGTCGCGCGAGGCCGCCAGAGTCTGTGCGTCAGGCACAACCGGGCTGAGGGTTACGGCCTGCGCCTGCAAATCAGCAGAATCGTTATCTGTCAACGCGAACAAAACATCAGGGCGCGCAAAATCCAGCAACCCGTCCAGGGTTGTGGCGACCAACGCGCTGCTGACGCGGGCGGGGGCCACGTCACTCAGCCCGCTCAACACAAGCACCGCACCCGGCCCGCCGTTGATGATGAGATGACCGCCATCCACAAGCCAGGCGCGCAGCGCCGCGTGTTGCGCAGCGCCGAACGCAGTGGTATCGGCATTGCTCAACACCAGCACGTCAAGGGCTGCCAGGGCAGCCGAGCGATCGGGGAACCGGTCGAGCGCAATCTGCGCCACGTAAGTCCGGCCATTGAAGGGCGTCGAGAGCGCCGTCAGAAAGTTGAAAGTGTCGGGCGGGTCACCAAGCACTGCCACAAGCCGATCCTGCCGCGACAAAAAGCGCAACGCCGGCCGCACGCTGGCCAGCACGCGATCCGCGCTGACAAAATCGACCCTGACCATATTGCTGCCGGGCGGCGCGTAGAGGGTGAATTCGCGGCGGACGCCCGGCATCAACGTAACCAACGTGGCATAGCGCATATCCGTTGCGTCCTCGGGCACAACGACTATCTCGCCTTCAACAGCCACACTGCTGCTCAACGCAACGTGAATGGGCAGCCAGGTGTCCACTTTGGCGTAGCCATTGAAGCCGGCCTCGGCGCTGAGCTGCGGCGCAATCTGCTCCTCCTGCTGCTGGGCGATGCTCTGGGGTGGGGTGGATGCAACCAGCGTCGCAACAGTTACTACGGCCAGTATCACACGCCGGACCACTCTCATGGATTGCATTCTAACAACACCCTTTGCAGCTTCGCTCATGGTATGCTCACCTTGCATCATGTCCATTGAAGTCCCGGTAATCATGATCATCAGCCTGATTGGCCTGATGCTGGCTGCATTCCTGGCCTTGCTGGTCATCACCGGCTATGTCTACCGGCGTCGTCGCGCATCACGGCGCGCGCTCGAACAGCGCGTCGCAGAATTGCAGGTACTAAGCAATGCGGTCAATCGCATTGCGTCGGCGTCGCTGGATGAAGACGCGCTATGCCAGTTGGTGTACGACTGCGCTGCCGAGCTGGTCGACGTCAGCAGCTTCCAACTTGGCCTGTTTGAAGACGACGACTACGTCATCAAAGTGCGCTACGACCGAGGCATCCTGAGGGCGCCTGCGCGCTTTCACCTGGGTGAAGCCAAAGGCATCGTGGGGTGGATGCGCGACACCGGCCAGTCGCTGCTGGTGCGCGACTTTCAAACCGAGTTGCACACCCTGCCGGCCAGGCCGCGCTACATCAGCGAGCACCCGCCGCGCTCGGCAGTGTTTGTGCCGATGGTCACTTCGAAGGCTGTCATCGGGGCCATGTCGATTCAATCGGACATACCGGGCGCTTACACCGAATCGCACTTGCGGATACTGAGCATTGTCGCCAACCAGGCCGCCTCGGCCATTCAAAATGCGCGCGCGCTGGCGCGGGAGAAAGCGCGCGCGCGGCAACTGGAACTGGTGGCCGAAGTGGCCCGCCAGACTGCCACCATCCTGGAGACCGAAGAGCTGCTGCCACGCTTGACCCAGACCATCCGTGACACGTTTGGCTACTACTTCGTCGGCCTGGCGCTTTTCGACGAAGAAAGCGGCGAGCTAGTCTTCCGCTCTGCCACACATCCAAACGTGGTCGGCAGCCGGCTGAAAATCGGCCAGGGGCTGGTAGGCGCCAGCGTCCAAGAGCGCCGCATGATCGCGGTGGCCGATGTGTTAACCGATCCACGCTACATCTGGATGAATGCGCTGCCGGAAACCCGCAGCGAGATCGCTGCCCCATTGCTCATCGAGAATTGCGTGATCGGTGCGCTCGATCTGCAGTCGAATCGGCCGGCTGATTTCACTGAAGACGACCAGCGCTATATCGAGATTCTGGCTTCGCAGGTTGCCGTGGCCGTTGAAGACGCCCGGCTGTATGAAGCCGAACGCGAGCAAACCTGGATGTCGACAGCCTTGCTGCAAGTGGCCGAAGTAGCGCGCAGCGCCGAATCTCTCGAAGACGCGCTGACCGCTGTGGCGCGGCTGGCGCCCATGCTGACCGGCGTAGACTGCTGCGCGCTGCTGACTTACGAGCTGGCAACCGATTCATTTCAGATCTCGGCACTATATGGCACACTGTCACACAACGAGGACTTTGTGATTGGCGACGTGTTGCTACCGGGCGACGTTCCCGCGCTTGAAGAGATGCTCACCTCGCGCCAACCAGTCATGGGCACCCAGCGCGGCCGGCTGGCTGTGCCTGTGCTGGCGCTGCCGCTGATCGCGCAGGATCAACTGCTCGGCGCAATGCTGGTTGGGCAAAGGGATGGCGGCGCAATTCCCCGGCAGCGGCGCGAGTTGCTGGCCGGCCTGGCCAACCAGGCCGCGCTGGTTATCGACGCGGTATGGGCCAACATCGCGCAACAGGAAGAGTCGTGGGTGACGGCAGCGCTGCTCCAGGTGGCCCAGACGGTGAGCGAACAAGCCGACCTGAACGACATCGCGGCCTCGGTTGTCCGACTGACACCGCTGCTGGTCAGCGTCGATGCGTGCGCTATCTTTGTGCGTGAGGGCAATGACATCAACCTGCGTGCTGCCCAGGCCTATGGCCTGTCGCCCGAAGCCCAGCAGCAATTCAATCGGGATGCGTTTCCGATGGCTGCCTGGCGCGAGTGGTTCCAGCACATTGGCGCCCAGTTGGACAAACAGGCCAACGGCGCAGCAAGCCAGGTGCTGTACCCGGCGCCAGAGATCATCGCCGAGCGCATGGGCCTGAAAACCTGCGCTGCGCTGCCGTTAATTGCCAAAGGGGATCCTGTCGGCACAATGGTCATCGGCGTTAACACCCCTGAACGGCTTCCGGTCGGGCGTGCCTTGAATATTCTGACCGGTATTGCGCAACAAACCGCGTTGGCAATCGACAACGCCAGGCTGTACCGCGAGTCGCTGGAACGCCAACGGCTGGAGCAGGAACTGTCTCTGGCACGCGAAATCCAGACTAGCTTTCTGCCCAGAGAAGCGCCAGACGTTCCCGGATGGGGACTGGCTGCAGACTGGCAGGCCGCCCGCCAGGTTGGCGGTGATTTTTACGACTTCGTGCCGTTGCCAGATGGCCGCTATGGCCTGGTAATTGCCGATGTGGCCGACAAGGGTGTGCCGGCAGCCTTGTTCATGGCCTTGTCGCGCACGCTCATGCGGGCTGTGGCGTTCACCGGCCGAACGCCCTCCGAAGCGCTCAGGCGCGTCAATCAGCTCATTTTGTCCGACGCGCGCTCCGATCTGTTCGTCACGGTGTTCTATGCCATCTGGAATCCGGTCACAGGCGAGGTGGCGTATTCCAACGCCGGCCACAATCCCCCCATACTGATCCGCGCGGGTGGCGCGCTGGAGTTGCTCTCCGGGCGGGGCATGGCCCTGGGCGTCGTCGAACCCATCCATCTCGAAGCGCGCTCGATTATCATGGCGCCGGGCGATACGCTGCTGCTGTACACCGATGGTGTGATCGATGCCCTGAACGACCAGGACGAAGCGTTCGGCATGGAACGCCTGAGCCACACCCTGAACGCGGCGCGTCATCTTCCTGCGCGCGACATCGTCAAGGCCATCATGCGCGCTGTCGAACAGTTTGCTTGCTGCGAAGGCGCGTTTGACGACGAAACAATCATAGTGCTCAAGCGCGAGAGTCATGGTGAGTGAGTGGTGAGTGGTGAGTGGTGAGTGCTGAGTGCTGAGTGCTGAGTGCTGAGTGGTGAGTGGTGAGTGACAAGTGCGGGCGCGGCACGCGGCGCGCAACACGCAAGGGATCACGGACGAGAAGCTTTGTCGCTCAATGGTCAATCCCCAATCCAAGATTCAAAATCGTCAGGGGGGCGGCGGAACAGCTAGAGGTTGGGCAGCGGGCGGCGCTTGCCCGTTGTTGAAGAAGCTGTACGCAGCACGGGCAATATCAGCAATGATCAACGATGTGTCCGCCCAGTTGAGTGGGCTTTTGCTGTGCAACATCACGGCCACGATGTAGTCGCCTCCGGGCGAACGCACCAGGCCGACTACGCCATGGTTATTGGCATCCCACGACTGTCGGCTGATAACTGGGCTGCCTGCGCTGCCGGCCTCTAACAACCCGTTCAACCTATTGCGCCCCAACAAGGCCAGCGCCTGCTCACACTTGCGGGCTGTGAACTGCTGCGGAAAGGCCAGCAGCAACCCGCTGGAATTGGCGCGGCACTGCTCGAGCATCTCGAGCAACAGGCCGGCGTCGACCGGCGTCGATTGCGCGGCCGGGTTAGGCGAGGCGGTCACGTCAGCCCTTGCGTTGGCCGGCGTGACGATGGTGGGCGGAATTGTCTGCTGGTCAAAAGGCTGGGCGAGAAACGTGTTGACCAGCCCTAGCTTTTTCAACAGCGCGTTCAGCGCGGCCACGCCCTGATTAGCATCTCCCTGCCCCAGCTCGCGCAAGACCTCATTTGCGTTCAAGCTGCTCCCCTCGACAACAATGCTCGCCAGCCTCTCCTCAAGTTGAGGCGATATTTCGGCGGCCACGCGATACGCCTCGAGCACCAGCGCAAGCTTCAACCAGCCGGCCGCCGAGAAAGCAACATCGCCATTCAGCAAAAACTCCCGTCCAGAGTTGAGATCTTTGACAAACACGCCGGCCAGATTTCCGCCGGCTGCAAAGCCGGACACGCGCGCCGAGATCAAATCGCCCAAAGCTTGCATGCCGGCCTGTGTCATCGGAACCACATCCACCGGCAGATCAACCACCCGCGAGACGCCGGAAGACAGGGCAGCCAGAAGCCGGTCACGCGCATCGGCGAGATTGAGGGCAAACCCGTCGGCGCCCGGCCTGAGATTGAGCGTGCCGGGGTCAGCAGTAGGAGGTGTGGGCGGCCGGTCATATTGCGCCGCCACCCCAAGCAAGTACTCTTGCAGCTTTGATTCAGAGTACTGGTAGGGCGGCGGCAGGCGCGTCGGTGCGGCTTGTCGCAGCACGAATGGGATGAACTGATCAAAGCCCTGGTTGCGCTTGAGTACTCCCTCCAGCAACAGGCGGGCGACCGTCTCATTCAGCTTAAAGTCAATTTGGGCCGGCGATAATACCAGCGACACCGTCTGATAACGCAGCGAGACCGGCGCCTGAAGCGCGCGTTGCACCCGACTGATTGCTTCGCTGATTGTGGCGCCGCTCAGATCAATATCTGCCAGGTAAGTTTCGCGCGGAAGGCGATCCCGACCGGTGGCAAAAGCGATTAGATTGCTCAGCAGCACCAAGGCGAGCACAGCAGCAGCAACCATAGCGCCGATTTTGAACATTGATCTCGGGGAGGCGCGTCGTCTCATCGATCCGGGATCTCCGTGCAACTGTGCATGCGAGAAACCGAAGCGAGTATAACGTAAGTTTGCCTTGACAAGCCGGATCAGCCCGCTATACTGCCCTGCGCGCAAGCGCACCTCGCATCCACCGGCGATAAGGTGCGCATGGCAAGACCTCAACAATCTGCGCCGGGCTAAAGATTACGCGCCCGACGTCTGCCAGACAAAACACCAAATAAACAGCAACCAGAGGAGCAAAATCAGAATGACTCTTGCAGAAGCCCTTCAAGGAATGATTGCCACCTTCAACCCGGCTAAAGCCAAAGGCATCAACGCTGTGGTTCAACTCAACGCCAGCGGCGAAGGTGGTGGGGCTTATCATGTCAAAATCGCCGACAATCAGTGCGAGCTGGTTGAGGGCGCTGCACCCAATCCGACCGTTGCGATTGACGTAGCCGCTCAGGATTGGATCGACATCTTGAGCGGGAAACTCGATCCCACCCGGGCCTTCATGAGCGGCAAACTGCGGATCAAGGGCGACCTTGGCCTAATGATGCGCTTCCAGAGCATGTTCGGGCGCTGAGGCGCACGGGTGCGCCCATGAGATGTGCCTATGAAAGGATTGATACTCAGCGGCGGCAAAGGCACACGCCTGCGTCCCCTCACCTTTACTAGCGCCAAGCAACTGTTGCCGGTTGCCAACACTCCGGTGCTCTTTCGCGTGATTCAGGCCATCCGCGACGCCGGTATCAGCGAAATCGGCGTAGTGATCGGCGACACCGGCGAGGAAATCAAGGCTGCCGCAGGGGACGGCTCACGCTGGGGCGTTCACCTGACTTACATTCCGCAGCCCGCTCCGCTCGGCCTGGCGCACGCCGTCAAGATCAGCCGCGATTACCTGGGTGATGAGCGATTCGTCATGTTTCTAGGCGACAACGTCATTCAGGGCGGCATTCACTCGCTCATCCGTCAGTTTGCAAGTTCAACGTACAACAGCCAAATCGTGTTGACCGAGGTAGCCGATCCGCGCCAGTATGGGGTCGCCGTGCTCGACGAGCAGGGGCGCATTGCGCGGCTGATCGAAAAGCCAAAAGACCCACCGAGCAATTTGGCGCTGGTGGGCATCTATATGTTCGACCGGCACATATTCGATGCCGTAGAAGCCATCAAGCCCTCCTGGCGCAACGAACTCGAAATCACCGATGCCATCCAGTGGCTTGTCAGCAACGGGTTCAGCGTATACCCGTATGTCCACAAGGGATGGTGGGTAGACACCGGCAAAGCGGTGGACATGCTCGAAGCGAACAGCCTTGTGCTGAGCGAATTGACGCCCCATATCGAAGGGTCAGTCGATAGCGACTCGTCGGTGGATTCACGTGTGACTGTCGGCGCCGGCGCTCAGATCATCAACAGCGTCGTGCGCGGGCCGACGATCATTGGCGAGAACACGCACATCATCAACAGCTACGTTGGCCCATTCACCAGCATCTATCACGATTGCGTGATCGAGAACGCTGAGATCGAGCGTTGCATCGTGCTGGAGAACTGTCATATCAGCGATCTTCCGGCGCGCCTCCAGGACAGCCTGATCGGGCGCAATGTGAGCGTGGGGAAGTCGTCTCACAAGCCCCGCGCCTACAAGTTGACGCTGGGCGACTACAGCCAAATTGAGCTGCATTGAGCTGCATTGAGCTGCATTGAGTCTTGCCAGAGCCTGACCGGTTTGGCTGCCCAAGCTCTGGCGCGCTTATGGCCGAACTCACGCGCAAAGAGGTCATCGAATTACTGGCGGTGGTAGGCGGGCCAGATGCCGGCGCGCGGCTGTCTGGCGTGGATCTGAGCGGACTGGACCTGCGCGGGCTGAACTTCCAGAATGCCGATCTGCGGCGGGCCAAGCTGGCCGGCGCCACACTGGCATGGGCCAATCTACGCCAGACTTGCCTGGTCGGCGCTGATCTCAACCATGCCGATCTCAGCGCAGCCGACCTGACCCGCGCCGACCTGACAAATGCCACACTAAATGACGCAATCCTGGTGCGCGCCTCGTTGACAGAGGCAATCCTCCACGCTGTTGATGCAGTCGGTGCTGAGTGTCGGCAGGCCGACTTGACCGAAGCCCGCCTGATCACTGCCGACTTCAGCAGCGCCGACTTGAGTCAAGCCCGGCTCGTCCGCGCCCGGGCCTCCAGAGCGCACCTGAGCGGGGCCGATCTCGTCGATGCCGTTGCCACATATGCCGACCTGTCTGATGCCAACGCCGATCTGGCCGACTTCAGCCGCGCCGACTTAAGCCATGTTTTCATGCAACGCGCCAGCCTGCTCGAAGCCAATCTCACCTGGGCAAACATGCGCGATGCCAACTTGAGCGAAGCCATCTTGCTGCGCGCCAATCTCACCAGCGCCGATTGCAGTCGCGCCACGCTGCGCGGGGCGCAATTTGGGCCGGCCATTTTGCGCGACACCAACTTCACGCAGGCCTCGCTGCGCGACTCGGACCTGCCAGAGGCGGCCTGGCCCTATATCGTGCTGGTCGAGACGACAATGCCCGATGGCAGGATCTATACCGACGCCAGATGCTGAGCGCGGCAAACCCGCAGGCAGCACGCCCCATATGCTATGTGCTATGCGCCAGGCGGCGTCGATGACGTGCGCTCGCGCGTCACTGCGGCAATCACACAGCGTATCTCGCCATAGTCGATTGAATCGGGCAATAGATACTTGATCGGCGCAAGTTTGTCGGTTGCACCAACCTGCTCGATGGCGCGGCGCACCTGCATCTCGACTTGTTGACTCACAAGCTGACGCAACGGGATTTGATCGCGAGCGATCAATTGCGCAGCATGATGGTAGATCGTGGTGATCGATAATCCGCGTTTAGCAGCCACTTCGCGCACGGACATGCCCTGGGCAAACAGAATGCCGGTCGCCTCAAGTGTCGAAGCCGGCCCGTTATCGTCCTGGGCGCCTGCGTCCGCCGCTGTTGTGTGCCGGCCGGCAGCCGGCGTCACGTGTGGCAGGCCGCGCGCCAGGCGAATGTGGTAATCGCAGCAAGGTTTGGCGCGCGGTTCGCTGGTATCGCCGAAATGCCGCAACAGCATTTCCTGCCGGCATTGTGTGGTGGACTCGGCATAGGCGATCATCTTGGCAAGTTGGGTGCGCTTGTGTGCGCGGCGCTCTTGAACCTCTGCCGCTGTGGCCTGCAGCGCTGCGTCTGTCAATGCGTGAACGCGGAATGACACGCCATATCCCTCATCGTCCAGGCGCTCCAAAGCGCCGGCTTGTTCAAGGTGGAGCATGCCGACCCTGAGCTTGACTTCAAACAAGCGGGTCACGCGTGCTAGCTCTTCGAGGGACACGCGCGCCACGCCATTGCGCGCGCGAGAGACGATTGCTCTGTGCAAGGCTGCCAGCTCATTGCGCGAGGGGGCATCGTTCTCGATGAACCATTCCTGCAACCTGCGATCCTGCGGCGCATACAGCAGCACGCACTGCGCCAGCTTGCCATCCCGGCCGGCGCGCCCGGCTTCCTGGTAATAGGCCTCCAGGGTGCCAGGGATGTGAAAGTGAGCCACAAAGCGCACGTCGGTCCGATCGACCCCCATGCCAAAGGCATTGGTGGCGATCATGACCGCGTTGGGCGTGTTGAGATAAGTGTCCTGAGCGGCTGTTCGTTCGCGGCGCTCCATGCCGCCGTGATAGACAAATGTGGGAATCTGATAGTCAGCCTCCAGCGTCAGCGCCAGTTCGTTGGCCTCGCGGCGGGTGCCCACATAGATGATGCCGGCCCCTTTTACGACGCCCAGCAATTTGCGCAATGCCCGCAACTTGGCGCGCAGGTCGGGCGTGTGGTGCACGTGAAAGACCAGGTTAGGACGGGCAAAGCCAGTCACAATGCGTTCGACAGACACCAGGCCCAGTTGACGGATGATGTCGTCCTGCACTTCTGGCGTGGCCGTGGCGGTGAGCGCCACCGTCACCGGCTCATTAAGCAATTTACGCACTGCGCCCAGGTGCAGATAGTCGGGCCGAAAGTCGTGCCCCCACTGCGAGATGCAATGCGCCTCGTCAACGGCAAGCAGCGACACGCTGACCTTCTTCAGCGCCGCCAGAAACGCAGGATTGCGCAGCCTTTCAGGAGCAACATATACCAGTCGCCAGTCTCCATCCTCCATCTGCCGAATGCGGCGGGCCTGCTCATCTGACGACAACGCGCTGTTGATGTAAGTGGCCGCGATGCCGCGCTCGCTCAGGTGATCGACTTGATCCTTCATCAATGCAATCAGCGGCGAGATCACCAGCGCAGTGCCAGGCAGAGACAGCGCCGAGAACTGGTAAATGAGCGACTTGCCGCTGCCGGTGGGCATCACAACCAGCGTGTTGCGCCGATTGAGAATATGGCTGATGGCCGCGTATTGACCGGGGCGAAAGGCTGACACACCGAAATAGTGCGTCAGCAATGACATTGAGATTGCAGGGTGCTGCCCATCTGTCATGAGTGCAACCAAAAGAACCCAATATTGCCGCTTGCGATGGCTGCGCCAAGCGCGCGCATGCCATCCATCGTATGGATGAAGTCGTACTTGCGGCCGGCGCGCAAGGTGCGCGGGCCGACAAACTGCAGAGCCAGCCAGATGCCATAGGCTTTGAGCATGTCGGCCACAGACCGCAGCCCGCGTGCAACCAAAGCAAAATGCTCATGAAACGGCAACTCGTTGGAGCAGGGCATGATCCAAGTCGGGCGACGGGTCACACCGAATGCGGCGGCCAGTTTGGCTTCGTCTATAAAGCGCGGCAGGCTCTCCACGTACTTTTGTTCGCTATCCCAGTCGCGCCACGCAACGCTCAGACCGAAGCTGGATGGCTTGAGGCCGGTTGCAGCAAACCATGGCAGGGCTGCCTGGAGTGATTGCGACCGCGCCATGTCAAGCAGGAAAGCAGTATCCAGGTCGATCCCGGCAAAGTTGTATTGCCAGGCCAGGGCACAGGCCCCGTCGAAGGGCAGCGCATGGCCCAGGGCGCCGACGTTGAGATTTTTGTACATGGCCGGTATTGTAGTCGCGGCCATGCTAGGGCGAAGGGAAACGTCAATCCCCGGCCCTGAATCATTCTCCAGCATTTCTCAAGCGTTGCTCTAAGGATAGCGATGTAGAGGAGTACAATTCCATGGCACTCTGGGTTTTAATCTTGTGACGCGGTATGGAGTACAAAGACTATTACAAGACGCTTGGCGTTGAGCGGAACGCCGATGAGGAAACCATCAAGAAGGCGTATCGTAAACTGGCGCGCCAGTTCCACCCCGACGTCAACAAGGGCGACAAAAAGGCAGAAGAGCGCTTCAAGGAGATCAATGAGGCATACGAAGTCCTGGGCGATCAGGAGAAGCGCAAGATGTACGACCGGCTGGGCAGCGATTATCAACGCTACCAGCAGGCCGGCGGCGACCCGCGCGCATACAACTGGGCGCAATGGTTCAACCAGGCCGGCCAAGGGCAAGCCGGCGGGAACGTGCGCATCGAAGACCTGGACCTGGGCGATTTGTTTGCCCAATTCTTTGGCGAAACCGGCGGCTTCCAGCGCACACGCAGCCGGCCGCGCGACCTGGAGCAGCCTGTCACCATTACCCTGGCCGAGGCCTACCACGGTACGACGCGCATTCTGAGCAAAGATGGCGAGGAGATCGAAGTGAAAATTCCGGCCGGCGTCAAAACCGGCTCGAAAGTGCGCGTGCGTGGCCAAGGCCTACGCAACAACAGAGGCGAGGCCGGCGATCTGTACCTGATCGTCGAGGTCGCGCCCGATGCAACTTACGAACGCCGGGACGATGACCTGTACCGCGATGTCAAGATAGACGCCTTCACCGCTATGCTGGGCGGCGAAGTGAAAGTGCCAACCCTCGGCGGCGATGTGATGGTCAAAGTTCCGGCCGGCACGTCATCGGGCAGCCGAATCCGCCTGCGCGGCAAAGGCATGCCACGCCTGGCAGCCAGGGGCGAGCACGGCGACCTTTACCTACGCGTGATGATCACTGTGCCCACTGATCTGACGGAAGAAGAGCGGCAAGCCCTGCACAAGATGGCGCGTCGGCGCGGGATCGGCTAACCGTCGGTCATCCCATCCCACGCCTCAACCATACGCAGGATATAAAAGCCGCTTGTTTTGTTGGCTGCCGCACCCTACGCGCCGGCCATCTGCCGCAGCACAGTCGGCAGAATACCGCCGTTGCGGTAATAGTTGACCTCCACCGGCGTATCGAGCCGCGCAACCACTTCAAAGCTAAAAGTTGCGCCGTCGGGGCGGCGCACTTGCACCGTCAGGCGTTGACGTGGTTGGATATCTGAACTGACATCGATCGTGAACGTCTCGGCGCCGGTCAGGCCCAGCGTTTCGGCGTTTTGGCCGTCCACAAACTGCAACGGCAATACGCCCATGCCCACCAGATTGTTGCGATGGATACGCTCGTAGCTTTCGGCAATGACGGCGCGCACGCCCAGCAAGGCGCTCCCTTTGGCCGCCCAATCGCGCGATGAGCCGGTGCCGTATTCCTTGCCGGCAATCACGATCAACGGCACGCCGGCCGCCTTATATTGCATGGCTGCATCGTAGATCGGCATGATGGGGGCTTCGTGAAGGCCGGCCGCATTGGCAGGCTTATCGGCATGTGAAGCCGCCGGACCGAAGTAGCGGGTGACGCCGCCTTCCACACCCGGCACGAGCAGATTCTTCAGGCGAATATTGGCAAAGGTGCCGCGGGTCATCACGCGGTCGTTGCCACGGCGCGTGCCATACTGATTGAACTCCTCTCTTGGCACGCCCTGTTCGATCAAGTAGCGTCCGGCAGGACTGTCCAACGCAATATCGCCGGCCGGCGAGATGTGATCGGTGGTGATCGAGTCGCCGAACAAGCCCAGCACACGCGCCGCTACAATCGGCTTGATGGGCTGCGGTTGCAGCGTGAACCCCTCAAAATAGGGCGGCTCCTGGATGTATGTCGATTTGGGATCCCAGGCATACAGGTCACCTGTCACACCGGTGATGGCCTGCCACTGTTCACTGCCTTGGGTAACTTTGGCGTACTCTTGCTGATACATCTCCGGCCTGACCGCGCGCGCGATTGCATCCTGAATCTCTTGCTGGGTTGGCCAGATATCACGCAGGTAGACCGGCGCGCCATCGCTGCCCGTCCCCAAAGGATCTTGGGTGAGGTCGATGTCGGTGGTGCCGGCCAGCGCGTAGGCAACCACCAACGGCGGCGACGCCAGATAGTTTGCCTTGACCAATGGATTGATGCGCCCCTCGAAGTTGCGGTTGCCGCTGAGCACCGCCGCCGCAACCAGATTGTGGCTCTGCACGGCATCGGCCACAATCTGTGGCAGGGGGCCGCTGTTGCCGATACACGTCGTGCAACCATACCCCACGACATGAAAGCCCAAAGCCTCAAGATCATCAAGCACGCCGGCTGCGCGCAGGTACTCGGTCACCACCCGCGATCCGGGAGCCAGGCTGGTCTTGACGTAGCCGGGCACTTTCAATCCCCTGGCGACTGCCTTTTTCGCCAGCAGGCCGGCCCCCAGCATCACACTGGGGTTCGACGTGTTGGTGCACGAAGTGATGGCAGCAATGACGACTGCGCCGTGCTTCAGCGTGTATTCATCAGCATGCCCGTTCCGGCCAAGGGCAGCCGCCTTGATAGTCGCCGTGCACGCCAGGTCCTCCTCGCGCAAGCCGAAACCGCGCTCTTTGACCGGCGCCACCAGAGCCTTCTGGAAAGCCGGCTTCATCTGGCTGAGCGGCACACGATCCTGCGGGCGTTTTGGACCGGCAACGCTTGGCTCGACGGCGCCGAGATCCAACTCCAGCGTGTCGGTGAAGATCGGGTCGGGCGTCGCGTCCGTGCGGAACAGGCCCTGCTCCTTAGCATAGCGCTCGACCAGGCTAACCAGCTCGGCGCTGCGGCCAGACTGGCGCAGGTAGCGCAGCGTCTCGTCATCGATGGGGAAGTAACCCATGGTCGCGCCGTATTCGGGGGCCATGTTGGCGATCGTGGCGCGATCGGGCAACGACATGCTGCTGAGGCCGGCGCCATAAAACTCGACAAACTTTTCGACAACGCCTTTCTTGCGCAGCATTTGCACAACGGTCAGGGTCAGGTCGGTCGCCGTCACGCCCTCACGCAACGCACCGTACAACTTGAAGCCGATCACCTCTGGCATCACGATGTACAGAGGCTGGCCCAGCATGACCGCCTCGGCCTCGATGCCGCCCACGCCCCAGCCTACCACGCCCAGGCCGTTAATCATGGTGGTGTGCGAGTCGGTGCCGACCACTGTGTCGGGATACGCCACGCCATCTTTCGTCATGACGACGGTCGCCAGGTATTCGAGATTGACCTGATGCACAATACCAGAGCCGGGAGGGACAACACGGAAATTCCGGAAGGCATTCTGCCCCCAGCGCGAAAACTGGTATCGCTCTAGGTTGCGCTCGAATTCCCTGCTAATGTTCAGCCGCAGCGCATCGGGTGTGCCATAGTAGTCTACCTGCACCGAGTGGTCGATCACCATGTCCACCGGCACAATTGGGTTAATACGCTTCGGGTCACCTTTCATGCGCGCAAAAGCGGAACGCATGGCCGCCAGATCAACCAGACATGGCACGCCGCTGTAGTCCTGCAAGACCACACGCGCCGGCTTGAAGGGGTGCTCGACCGGCTGAACATTTTTGGCATCCCAGCGTGCAATATTCAACACATCATCGCGGGTAATCTCGAATCCGTCGCATTGGCGCAGCGCCGCCTCGAGCATTACCTTCATCGAGAAGGGCAATCGGTCGATAGGCGCTCCAACTTCGCGCGCAAACGCCGCCAGCGAGTAGTACGTCACGTTGCCGCTGCCCGCATCAACCGTGGCGCGGACAGCCGAAAAGGGATTGAGACTGGTGGATTTCATGGGGTCATTCTAAAACACGGGCAAGTCAGCCGGCCAGAGGCCAATCCACCACAGCATGCCGTTGCACAACGATCAAGGGATGACCATCGGCGGGCTGCAGCCCAATTGCAGCCAGATCCCACCACACCACATTGCCCACCAGCACTTCGCCAGAGCGCAGTCTCAGCTCTGCCGGGCGGCTTTCACTGCTGACAGCCAACAAATAATCGGACAGACTACGGCGCGATCGGGCGCGATGCCACATCAGTTCCTCGACCGGCACACCGTAGCAGCCGGCCAGACTACGCACTATATCTTCATCGCTGGTGTCGCGGTAGCGCAGCTCGATGTGACGCACCTTGCGCCGATCGGCCTCATCTAGCTGCGCGGTGATCACGCTAATCGGCGGTCCGCCGCGCATCGCGCGCAAAAAGCGCAGGTGATCGCCCAGGCTCATGCTGTCACCTCTGCTTCGCGCGTGTAATAGGCAATGGCCAGCTTTTGCAGGGTGGTCTCGCGCCCATCTTCCAGGCGCAACGTCAAAGCATACGGACTGAACCCAATCAGATGGCCGCTGAATGTCTCTTTATTGAACAGTTTCACGCTCAGACGCGCGCCGGCGTGTTGGGCGTTGGTGAGATATTTCATCTCAAAGGCATCCACCGCCTCGGGCAATATCGCCCGTTTGGATTGGCCTGGCATCTTGTTGCCAAACGACTGACTGCTCAGGCGCTCGTATTGCTCACGCAGCCAGGCGCGCGCCTCACGCGCAGTAAGCTGCTGCACCGGCTTGCCCAAATCTGCCACCAGCTCCTCGGGCAACAAGCCCAGGCGTTTGGCTAGCGCGTCAATGGCTTTGAGTTGAGCCTGGCTGACCGGCGCAGGTTCTTTTGGCGCAGGCGCAGCAGAAGCGAGCGCAGCAGAAGCGAGCGTAGCAGAAGCGAGCGCAGCAGAAGCAGGCGCTGCAGAAGCGGGCGCAGCAGAAGCGGGCGCTGAGGCTGGTTTGGGCTGCGCCGGCGGGCGCGCAGCCGGGCGAGACGCAGGACGATTTGCCGGGCGTCCCCGCGCAGGGGGATTTCCCCTGCCCCGCTCTGGTGATCGCGGTAACACCGGCGGCGGATCCGATCGCACTTTTAGAACATCCACCCCGACATATAACGCGCGCGCCAGTTTCACATGATCCTGAGGGCGCAATGCCCGCCCTCCTTCGTATTGCCGCAGCACGGGAACAGGAATACCGGTTCGCACGCCTAGCTGCTCAAGCGTCAAACCTTTCATCTTGCGCAATTTCCACAGATTTTCAGGCATGGCAACAGTATGCCACAACCAGCATCCCTTCCACAGTCAATCCAGTTATAGTTGATAGACCAGTGGCGTGAGCCAACAAAAATTGGAGAACAGAGCACCATGTATCTGCAAAATCGAGTAGCGATTGTCACAGGCGCGAGCAAGGAGATTGGCGCAGCTATGGCTGTGGCGCTGGCGCGTGAAGGCGCAGCAGTTGTGGCGCACTATGCAACAGATTCGGCGCCGGCCCAGGCTGTTGTAAATCGCATTGTGGCAGAGGGGGGACGTGCGATTCTGTTTGGCTGCGATTGTAGCCGCGTGTCTGATAACATGGCTTTGGCCCAGGCTGCCATTGATGCTTTTGGCCGGCTGGATATCTTTGTCGCCAACGCCGGCATCACTCGCTTTGGCGCATTCCTCTCTTACACCGAGGCAGACTACGATAGCGTGCTCGACTTGAACTTGAAGGGCAGCTTCTTCGGCGCGCAAGCTGCGGCCCGACACATGATCGCGCAGCGACGCCAACACCCAGAAGACACTTACGGCGGACGGATCGTGTTCAGCTCTTCCGTCGCCGGGAGTGTGGCTATTCCGGGCCTGGCCGCTTATGGCGCGAGTAAAGCCGGCCTCAACCATCTGGCAAAAACACTGGCCGTCGAGCTGGGGCCTTATGGCATCACTGTGAATGCACTCGGCATTGGGCCAACCACCAATACCCGCAATCTGCGCGACGATCCTCAGTATGAGGAACATTGGGCCAGCTTGCTGCCGATTGGCCGGGCGATGCGCCCGGAGGATTCAGCAGCAGCACTGATGTACCTCGTCTCGCCGGCTGCATCTGGCGTCACGGGCGCGACGCTGATGGTTGAAGGCGGCCAGTCGCTGCAATCGGTGTTGCCGGCAGCCGAGTTGGAGCGGGGCCGATAAACACGACGATGGTTCTGGTGCTCGACCTGGGCAGTTCGGCGACCCGCGCCCTGCTCTACGATGAACAGGCGCAATTGCAAAGCAACACGATTGCTCGCCAACCCTTCGAGTTTCGCGCCGGGGCAGATGGCCGCAGCGAAGACGATCCAGATGCCGCCCTGACGCGCGTCGAAGCCGTCATCGACGGGGCGCTCTCCGGCGCACAGATTGGACAGTCACCCATCAGGGCGATCGGCATCTCGGCGTACGCATGCAGCTTGCTATGCCTGGATGAGCGCGGCAATCCACTCACCCCTGTGTTCACCTACGCAGACACGCGCGCCGCAGAGGATGCGCGGGCGCTGCGGCATGAGCTGGATGAGATCGCGGCGCTTCAACGCACCGGCTGCAGGATTCGCGCCAATTACTGGCCGGCGCGCCTGGCCTGGCTCAAACGCACGCAGCCGGCTGTGTTCAGCCGGACGCGCTGGTTCGTCTCGCTAGCCGACTACCTTGGTCTGAAACTGTTCGGCCGATTGCGCGCCGGCATTTCAACCTCCTCGTGGAGCGGGATGCTCGACCGGCAGACCGGCGATTGGGACGAGACATGGCTCACGCACCTGGGCATCGCGCGCGATCAATTGCCGCCTGTTGCGCAAGATGGCGAGACGTTGCGCGGGTTGGCCGGCCGGTATGCCAGGCGCTGGCCGGCCCTGCGCGAGGCAGCGTATTACCCGCCGTTGGGCGACGGCGCTGCAGCCAATCTCGGCAGCGGCTGCGTGGACGACTCGCGCATTGCGATCACCATTGGCAGCACCGCTGCGATTCGCGTCGTTATCGGTCGTCGGTCGTCGGTTGCCAGTAGTCAGAACACAGAAGACAGAGCACAGAATACACAATACGCGACACGCAATCCAGCGCATGAGATGCGGGGGGTGGAAATCCCCCCGGCGCTGTGGTTGTACCGCGTCGACCATACGCGCGACCTGATCGGCGGAGCGACCACCGAAGGCGGCAATGTGTTTGCCTGGCTGCACGCCACACTGAAGCTGCCGGATAGCAACGCGCTGGAAGCTGAGTTGAGCGCCATGCGCCCGGATGGTCATGGGCTGACGGTGTTGCCCATGTTTGGCGGCGAGCGCAGTCCCGGCTTCTCAGACGACGCGCGCGCCACGCTGCACGGGCTGAGTTTCGACACCACGCCGGCTGCTATCGCGCGGGCGTGCATGGAGAGCATTGCCTTCCGGCTCGCCCTAATTCACGACGCGCTGCGCGAGGTGCGCCAAACTACGGGCCAGAGCGCGCTCATCGCCAGCGGCGGCGCGCTGCTCGCGTCGCCGACATGGCGGCAGATCATCGCAGATGTCACCGGCGTCCCCGTGCAAGTGTGCGAGGAGCCAGAAGCCACCAGCCGGGGAGCTGCGCTGTTGGCATTGCATCAGTCGGGGGTGTTGCCCGATCTGGCTGCCCTGCCGGCGCGCCTGGGACGGCTACACGAGCCAGACACAACCCGCGACACCATTTACCAAGCAGCCATGCAACGGCAAGTCGAGTTGTACCGGCTGCTTGTGGGCCACACCCCGTCGTGGGGGAGGCTGTCTTGGCGCTGAATTGCACCTGTAGGGCAAGCCGGCGGTTTGCCCTACCTCTGCGCGCAGATTGCTTTGTACACGATTCACGCTGCAGCGGGTTTCTGGCCCAGCCCGGATACAATCACTACAACGATGCGATGGCCCATGCTGTCGCAGAAGGTGAAACGGGATACCGGCAATGCGAACAGTGATCTTGATCGTCGTGGCGCTCGGGCTGATCCTGGTGGCTATCGGACTGATCGCAATCCTTCGTGCGCGCATCGCGCAAGCGATAGAGCAGCGGCGGGTCGAGCGAGGCGACCCGCAGATCATCGAAGGCCGGGCGCGCGTGGTGGAGAAAGACGAGCGCGGGCCGTCGTCGGGCCGGCCACAAGACAACACGAACCGGGCCGGTAATCGGCGTGACAGCGGATAACCTGCGGCTTATCCTTTGCGTGCCATGTCAACGCTTCTGGTCATCGCCATCTGGGCCTTATTTGTGGTGGCCCTGCCCTGCGTCCTGGGCGCGCTCGTGGCGCTGCCTTTCTGGCTGAAAGGGCGCACGACAGCGGGCAACATTGCCGGCTCGACTGCTATTGGTCTGACCATTGTGCTGCTGATCTGGCGGCAGCTAGGCGCCTATTTCGAGGCGCAAGGATTGTGCGCCGGCGCGAACTGTCCGTCTGCCGAAGGCACAGTGGTGGCCTTGCTGGTCATGGCCGGCCTGGGCTGGGTGGACACGCTGGTGCTGCTGATGCTGGGGGGCGCTGTGGAAGACCGCCGCAAACGCAGACAGTTTGACCGCAGCCGGCTGTGACACCACGCGTCATTCGATCTGGATGTCCACCTGCCCGGTCATGCCGGACAACAACATCTTGTCCGTTGGGTCGAGCGCGATGAGCACGGTAAACGGCGCCGTGCTGCCTTGCACGTTGATAGCCGAACATGTGCAGATAGGCCGGCTTGACCAGCCGATGCAGGGATGCGCGTGTTTGTCAGTGTGTTAAGCCGGCCCTGACCCAACAGCCCGTCGCCGGCGCTCAGCGCGACGATTACAGCGCCGACAAACGCGCCGAGACCAACGAGGATTCACTTGATCCACTTTGCCACGTGGTTGCCTGTTGTGAGAGACCGGTTTTCGCTTCGCTCCAGGCCCACAGACGCGCGGCAGCCTGATCGTCCTGCGCGGCAGCCGAGGGCGACACCGCGCGCCGATTGGTGAAATACTGCCCGTTCAGGCCGGCCACGTCCGGCGATGTGGCCAGGTAGAGCGAAGTCTGGGCGCCCTGTTCGGGAGATATCGCGGCTACTTTTTGCAATGCCTTCATCATCGCCCCCATCAGCCCACCGTTGTTGTGGCCGAAGCGGGTCGCCACAAAGCCGGGATGCAGGGCATTGGTCGTCATGCCTGTGTCGCGCAGCCGGCGCGCCAGTTCACGGGTGAACAAAATGTTCGCCAGCTTGGATTGGCCGTACATGCGCCAGCCGCTATAGCGACGCTGAGCCTCGATGTCATCGAAATCGATCGTGGCTGTGCGGTGCGCGTCAGACGACACGTTGACAATCCGCGCATGGTTGCCGGCTCTCAGCGCATCGGCCAGCAGATGGGTGAGCAGGAAATAGTTCAAGTGATTGAGCGCCATGGTCATCTCGATGCCATCGGCGCTGACCTGGCGCGCGTTGAAGTACGCGCCGGCGTTGTTGACCAGCACATCTAACTGGTTGTATTTGCGCTTGAACGCATCGGCCAGACGATGAATCTGCGCCTGAGAAGACAGATCGGCGACCAGGTATTCGACGTTGAGGTTGCCGGTCGCCTCTCGAATGCGGCGGGCCGAATCGGCGCAGCGCTCGGCATTGCGCCCCACACCGACAACGGCGGCGCCCATGCGGGCCAGCTCGCGCGCTGTTACTTCGCCAATGCCGGCTGTGGCGCCGGTCACCAGGCAAACTTTGCCCTGCATGGGCCGTTGTGTAGGTTGTGTCATCGTTATCTGACTCCCGGTTTATTGCATGTCGCGTATAGGATTTTGTTTTGAGTGATTCGTTTGTGTAGGGTGGTATGGAGGGCTGAGAGCAACATGAGCCGGGAACGGAAACCGGCTGATAACGGGCGCCGTTCTCACAACCATCTCACCCGTATGGGGTGATGCGCTCAGGAAAGCATGTCACACTTGCATTCGTCAATAAGCGGCAGATCAAGCTTGCGCAAAAGGGGTGTGGAAGAGCAATGACACAAATGATTCATGAAGGCAGCGCGCCGCGCGTGGGGCAAGTTGCGCCAGATTTCTCGCTGCCCGATCAGGCCAGCCGGCTTGTGCGACTGAGCGACTATCGCGGCGTCAAAAACGTCGTGCTGTATTTCTACCCCAAAGACTACACACCCGGCTGCACCGCAGAAGCGTGCGCCTTCCGCGATAGCTACGAGGTGTTCAAAGAGACCGACGCAGAGGTAATCGGCGTGAGCATGGACACAGCCGAGTCGCACCGGCGTTTCGCTGTCGATCATCGTCTGCCATTTGTGCTGCTGGCCGACACCGACGGCACAGTGAGCAAACTGTATCAGGTCAACGGCCTGTTCGGGCTGTGGCGCAAGCGCATCACCTTTGTGATCGACAAAGCCGGCGTCATTCGTCACAGCTTTGAATCGCAACTGAACGCGACCAGACACATCGACGAAGCGCTGAAAGTGCTGCGCTCGCTTCAGTAGCGCGCCCCGGCGGTACGCTACAGTTTCAATGTCACACCTTCGCCGGCCTGTAGGATCAGCGGCGGATCGAACATCACCTTCACACCGGATCTCTCGCGGCGAGCAGTCGCGCCGGACGGCAAACTGGCCTTCTTACCAAGTTTGAGGCCGCCCAGGTTCAACTCGCGCAGGGTGAGCGTGCCATAGTCCACGCGCACAGTCGCGCTTGCGCCTGATGGCGTCACGCGCTGCTGATATGCGCCCCAGCCGGAGCCGGCCGTCCACACACAGCGGAAGTTGGCAGCGTTGACGCGCGGGGCGAAAGACATGGATTGCGCCGGCGCGCTGTACTGATACCCACTCAGCGCCAGAACCAGCGACCAGCTCGACATGGCACGCGCATAGTGGTTGCCACACTCGAACTCATTCCAGGGATTGCGACGGATGCCGTCGTGGCGCGCGCGGACGCCCTCCACGATGCGCAGGCCGGCATCCACCTCGCCCTCATAGATCAGGCCAGCCGCCACCTGATACTCGATGCCGGTCCAGGCTTCGTCGCCATAGACGGTGGGCAACTCGGGCCGGCCGCCTTTGGGCCACGTGCAAATCGCCAGGCCGGCTTCATCGTTCAGCGCATACACACGCTGCATGTTGGGCACACTGCGCATGGCTGTGCGCCAGTTGTACTTGAAAATGCTGCGCATGGCCTTGCGCACCCGCTTTGGGTCCAGCACATAGCCGAGGCCGACCACATGGCTCAGCCACTGGCCGAGCAATTGATCGGACAAACAGCCCTTGCCATACTGATATTTGGGAAACGGATCATGAGGCGATTGCAGATCGGCCGGCACAAGCAACAGCGGCGAGACCTCAATCTTCTGCTGATAGTATTCGCCGTTCCACAGCCATTGTTCGATATTGCGGCGGCCGCTTTCGTAGAGCGATTGATATTCGGCCGCTTTGTCCGGCTCGCCCAGATAGGCGGCCATCTGCGCAGCGGCGCGCAACGCGCCCAGGTACAGCGCGCCCATCATCGTGTTCGGGCCAAAGTACTCGATGTCATAGGTATTGTGCTGCCGGCCCTCCATCACACCGTCCTTGTCACGGTCCCAGGCGTGCGGGTTGGCTTCGCTCCAGGCATATTCAACCGCGCGTTTGACCCCCGGCCAAATGGCGCGCAGGAAGTCGTCGTCGCCGCTAAGCTGCCACTCGCGATAAGCCTTGAGCACAGTGCCCATTTGTCCATCGGCGGCAGCGACAAAGTTCCAGAAGCGACCGGATGACAAGGGCAGCAAGGTGCGGAAGCTCATCTTGCCGTCGGCGTCTGTGTTGTGTGTGAAATCGGTCAGGCGCATGGTGCGTTCGAGAGCAGGAAACAGGAAAGCCAGCGCCTGCTCATAATTCCAAACGTGCGTGCAGTTCATCGGGCAGCAGCCGCCGCCGGCGTGGCAACCCTCGAAGGCGTGGACGCGCCCGTCCGCAAGCCGCAGCACGGTGGTGGTGCGCAGGATGCTGGCCTGACTGGAAGCGGCATCGAGCACTGCAGCCGGCAAAGTACTGGCAAACAAGGTATTGCGCCACAAGCGTGTTTCGCGCTCCAGGCGCTCGAAGTTGCCGGCCACATATTCAGCCACATCCCAGGCGTCGCGCCAGCGCGCGCCGCTCCAGGTGCGCAACATGGCGTTCGACACACCCTCGCCCTCGCCAGGATTCCAGTAATTGCGCAGGTTCGGGAAATGCCAGGTCAGCACAAGCGTGAAGGCGCGCGATTCACCCGGCTTGAGCGTGAACGGCGCGCACAACGAACATTCGAGGAAACGGCCGGCTGCTGCGCTGAAAGGTTCCATCACCGGCTCGATGCGGCCATCGGCGCTGAAGTCGTTCCACAACATTTGCAGGCCATCCCACCAGCCGCCCTGATACCAGTGCGTTTGCAGAGTATGCGACAGGCCGGCGGTCGCCCCCACAAACGCCAACGCCGCCGAGCCGAAGAATTCGCTGGCCGGCTCGATGCTGGGATTGCTCATGTAGATGCCGGACAGGGCATCGCCAGTGCGCGCTTCATTCATACTGCCGCCAGGATCGTAGCCATGCACCTCGGCGTCCCAGCCATCGCGGCCCAGCTTGAGCCGGTTGACGGGATTGCAGAACGCAGACAGCAGAGACGCCTCGATGGGCTGCCGGGTGGGATTGGTGAAGCGCCACACAAACACCGCGCAGGGAATGCTGGAGTCATCGGCGTTCAACGGAATGAACGGGTTGAAGACTTCTAGCTCGACCTGCAAGGGGACATCCGGATCGCTCAGTTCAAGCGTGGCAAACGGGTACGCGCCACGAAAGACAGCTTCGCGCATACGGGGGGCGCCGGCGGCGCGGCCGTTGTCAAATCCGCCCCCCCCACGATCGGTGAAGGGCGGCAGATACTCGCGTTCGAGCAATCGGGTCACAGCCGGCTTGCCGCGTGACTTGACCCACAACGCAAAAAAAGTGTTGCGCGGGGCATTACCTTTCCAGGGGCGGTTATAGATCTCGACGTCAGTCAGTTGGCCGCGCCCGCCAATCGAGATTGTGCCGGTGCCAATACCGCCAATCGGCATAGCGACCTCGTGGAGGGACGGGCCGGTGAACGCGCGGATTGTGTTGGCCATACGCCCATTGTAGCAATCGAATCATCGGGTCATCGGAGTATCGGGGTATGGAGCAGTCGAGCAAATCACTCACTCGCCCACTCACTCGCCCACTCACTCACTCATTCACTCGCCCACTCACTCACTCATTCACTCATTCACTCATTTACTCAATGGCTCAATCCACTACAATGTCGCCATGCTTCCCGATTACCGTGTGCGACAGCGCGATTATCTGCTCCAGATCAGCCGGGCCATCACATCGCAGTTGGAGATCGACCAGGTGCTGCGGCTGATCTTGCAGTCGGCGGTGGACATGCTGAACGGCCAAGCCGGCATTGTGGCGCTGGTGGAGCCAGAAGGCGCGTATCGCATTCGCCAGGCGTACGGCGTAGCCAAACCGATTCTGGATGAGCTGAAGCCGATCATGGAAAGCGCCAAGGACACGCGTGAAGCAGCGCAGGTGCTAGAGCATAGCCTGGTTTCGCTGGCAAACCGGTTCGGGATAGGTTTCTGGCAGGTGGTGTCACTGCCCTTGCAGGCCGGCGATGACTTTCTAGGCGCGATTTACATCTTCCGAATCGGGAGCGGTGGCTTTTCGGCCAATGACCGGCAAATCTTGCAAAGCTTTGCCGATCAGGCGGCGGTGGCGGTGAATAACGCCCGACTGTATCAGGCAGTGGCGCAAGAGAAACGCCGACTGGACGCCATTCTCGAATTCAGCGGCGATGGGGTGGCCATCCTGGACGGCGCGCACAGCATCAACCGCTTCAATCGGGCATTGTCAAAAATGACAGGCATCGCGCCGGCATCTGCGATTGGGCGGCGGTTTGAAGACGTGGTGCGCGTCGTCGATCAACGGGCCGGCCGCACGCTGAGCGAGGCCGAAGCCAACGGCTGGCCGCTGGTCGGCTCTGGCGAACCCCTGTTCCTGGAAGGCGACCTGGTGCAGCCGAACGGGAAGCGCGTCAGCGTAGAGATCAACTTCTCGCCGTTATTCGATCGCGATAAGCGCCTGGTAAACATCATCGCCAACGTGCGCGACATCACGCGCTTCCGCGAAGCAGATGAGATGAAATCGACGTTCATTTCGATCGTGTCGCATGAGTTGAAGACGCCTGTGGCGTTGATCAAGGGCTATGCCAGCACACTGCGCCGGCAAGACGCGCAATGGGACGAAGCCACCGTACGCGAGAGTCTTCAGGTGATCGAGGAAGAGAGCGACCGACTGGCGCGGTTGATCGACGACTTGCTCGACGCCACGCGAGTGCAGACAGGCAATTTCCGGCTGACGCCGGTAGAGGTAGATCTGGACGATTTGGTGCGCAACGTGACGCGCAAGTTTCAGTCACAGACCAGCCGGCACACTCTGATTGCCGACGTGCCAAGCAATTTGCCGATTGTGCACGCCGACGAGGCGCGCATCACGCAGGTGCTGAACAACCTGCTGTCGAATGCAATCAAGTATTCACCAGAAGGCGGCGAAATCCGCGTGAGCAGCGCCGTGACGCCGAAAGAAGTCATCATCTCGGTTAGCGACCAGGGGAATGGCATCTCGGCCGAAGACCAAAAACAACTGTTCACACGCTTCTTTCGCGCCAACAATGCGCTGACGCGCAAGACGCAGGGGGCCGGGCTGGGGCTGTATTTATCGAAGGCGATTATCGAGGCGCATGGCGGGCGCATCTGGGTGGAGAGCGATGGCAAGCACGGCGCGCGGTTCAGCTTCAGCTTGCCGCGCGCCTAGCCCGCGTCTGGCCGTATAATTCGGCCTTGCGAATGCGATAGTCCGCAAATCCAAGGAGTTTTACATGCCTCAACTTGTCACGCCCGGCGGCGCACGCGGGGCGGCCCGCCAGCAACCACTGACCATTCAGGTGGTCGATGTGGGCCGCGACCCCGCGTTGAAGCCGGCGTTGTTGTCCGGCCGGCTGACTAACCTCACCGCACCGTTCCTGTACCACGATCCCGACAAACAAATCGCCTTTGTGCTCATGCCGATGGAACTGGGCATGACCGATATGGAACAGCAGCGCATCATCGGCCAGATGACCCAGTCTGTGATGCGCAGCCTGCCTCAAGATGCGCCGCGCGCCTATCTGTTGCAGCCGAGAACGTTCTTCACGTTTCAGTCGCTGGTCGAAGCTATTCTGGAAAAAGACGGCATCACTCCAGACATGATCAAGGAACAGCAGGCCAAGGCTGATCTGCTGCGCGACTTGATGCGCAGCACGAGCGAAGAAGAGCTGCGCAGCAAGGTGCGCGCCAACGACGCCCAGATCGACAGCCTGATGTTCGAATTGCTGAGCGCCAGTGTCGAGGCAAATCTAGAGGCCGGGCGAGAGCAGGCTGCACAACAACTGGCCGGCTTGCAGCAGGTGCTCATCGAAGAAACGACCTACGGCAAAAAGATCGGTGCAAGACTGGCCACATTGCAGGCATTCCAAAAGTCCCCCACGCGGGACACCTTGATCGAGCAGTTGATTGCCGCGCCCGATAGCGAGACCCGCGAAAGCCTGGTGGCGATCGGGCGCCAGCTCATCGATTACCTGTTCTTCCAGACCCTCACCGGCAGAATTGACAAAGCAAGTGGTGAAGAGAAGGATCACTTGATCGCCCTGCGCAAGGAGATTCAGGACATCCGCGACCGTCTGGACGCCGCCTCGCGCGCCGTCATGCAGCGCAAGGCCGAGCTGATCAACAAAATTCTGGGCAGCGACAAACCGCTTGAAGTGGCGCGCGAGAATGCAACCGAAATTGACGAAATGTTCATGAGCTTGCTGCAGGCCAATCTCGAACAGGCCCAACAGCGCAACGACCAGGAACTGAGCCGCGCGCTAAGCGCGGTTTATCAGATCGCGTTGCAAATCATGGCCGAACGCCAGCCCCCCGAAGTGCAGATCATCAATGCGCTGATGTCAATGAAGTATCCAGAAGAAACTGCAAAGCTGCTCAACGACATCAAGGATCAGGTGGATGACCGATTGGTGCTGGTGATGGGTCAGTTCGCAGAGCAACTGGCCAAAGAAGACCGCACAGACCTGGCAGCCAAACTGACCCAGATCATGGTGCAGGCGCGCAGCATCCTGCCGAAGTACGACCCCAGCAAAGATGTGCAGCGCGAATCAGCCGCTGGCGCCACGCCGCCACCGCCAGAACCGCCCAAGCCAAAGATCGAGATTGCGCGGCGTTGAGCGCAGACTACAAATCACAGATACCCAAATGCAGCGCGGAGGGGCAGTGATGTCCCTCCGCGCTTTTGGTATGAGTGATTTTGGTGTGAGTGAAAGGAAGTTGGTTACTTCACTTGCAGCAGCTCAACCTCGAAGGTGAGTCGCGCGTTGGGGGGGATTGGCCCCTGTCCCTGCGCACCATAGCCCAGCTCTGGGGGAATGATTAAGCGACGTTTGCCGCCAACCTTCATACCCAGGACACCCTCGCGAAAGCCGGGAATCACTTGATCAACCGGGAACTCGGCCGGCTGGCCGCGTTGTACCGAGCTATCGAAGATCGTGCCGTCATCCAGATAGCCGGTGTAGTGCACCACGACGTTTTGGCCGGGCTGAGGCTGCGCGCCAGTGCCAACCACTTCATCGATGTACTCCAGGCCAGAGGCAGTGCGAACGACAGCGCCGGCAGGCTGTTGGGGCATAGCCTGGTTGGGCTGGGCCGGCGGTGGCGCCTGTTGCTGTGGCGCGGCCACAACCGGGCTGCCGCCACGCCCTGGAATGGTGGCCATGAGGATAAGTATCACTGTCACGCCGAGGAGGCCGGCGATAACAATCCACACGTTCTTTTCTGGTTTGGTCATAGCTCAAGATCGAAATGTGGCCACAGCCAACTTGCAAGGGCACATCGCCGTGTGCAGCGCGCGTCGCTTTGCGATGACAGATCAACCAACACGACAGCACAGGACGAGGTCCTTAGCTGCCTTGACTTCGTCGAGGCGCTTCAAGGGAGCCGAGTGCGGGGCGTTCTTCAGCAATTCGGGCGAACGCCTGGCTTCCTCGGCAATGGCCAACAGCGCATCAACAAACTGATCCAGCGTCTGCTTGGACTCGGTCTCGGTTGGCTCGATCATCAATGCCTCAGGAACAATGAGCGGGAAGTAGTTAGTCGGTGGATGGAAGCCATAGTCCATCAGCCGTTTGGCGATGTCTAGCGCGCGCACATCGGGGGCGCCGGCCAGTTTGCCTTGCGCGATCACCTCGTGCATGCAGTGCCGTTCGCCCTGAGGCACGGGGTAGACATTCTTGATGCGCGCTTGCACGTAGTTGGCATTCAGCACGGCGTGCTGGCTGACAGCGCGCAGGCCATCTTCGCCGTGGACACGAATATAGGTGTACGCGCGCACCAACATGCCGAAGTTGCCCCAGAAGGCCCGCATGCGCCCGATACTCTTGGGCGGGGTAAACCATTCATACAAGGGAACACCCTCGGCATCCTTTTCACTGCCGGGCTTGGGGCGCACGATGGGGCCGGGCAAGAAATCAACCAGATGCCGAGCCACGGCCACCGGCCCGGACCCTGGCCCGCCCCCGCCATGGGGCGTGCTGAAAGTCTTGTGTAGGTTGTAGTGCATGACATCGAAGCCGATCTTGCCGGGCTTTGCAATTCCCAGCAGTGCGTTCATATTGGCGCCGTCGCCATACACCAGCCCGCCGGCTGCGTGCACGGCCTTGACAACTTCTTCGATGTGCTCCTCGAACATCCCCAGCGTATTAGGGTTGGTGATCATCAGCCCGCACACGGTGTCGTCGAGATTGGCCTTCAGCGCCTCGAGATCGACGTTGCCGCGTGGATCGGAAGGCAATTCCACCACCTTCAGGCCGGCCATCGCCGACGAGGCCGGATTGGTGCCGTGGGCGGAATCGGGGATGAGCATCTTGATGCGCTTGTGATCGCCGCGCTCGCGGTGATAGGCGCGCATGATGAGAATACCGGTAAATTCGCCCTGAGCGCCGGCAGCCGGTTGCAGCGACACGCCGGCAAAGCCGGCGATCTCTTTCAGAAACTCCTGCAACTGATACATCAGATACAGCGCGCCCTGGGCGGTAACAGGGTCTTGTAGTGGATGAACCTGCGCAAAGCCGGCCATGCGCGCCACATCTTCATTGATGCGCGGGTTGTACTTCATGGTGCAACTGCCCAGCGGGTACATGGTCGTGTCGATAGCCATGTTGAGCCGCGACAACCGCGTAAAGTGGCGCGTCACATCGATCTGGCTGATTTCCGGCAGCGGCAGGTCATCACGCAACAGGTCAGTCGGAAAATCAAAGCGGGGAACATCAGATTCGGGCATCGTCACACCGGCGCGGCCGGGCGACGACAGCTCATAGATGAGTGGTTCTAACAAGGCTCTACCTCTACTATTATCGATGATTCTACCGTACTCGCCGAGGCTGGTAATATGGCGGGGTGATCGGCATTGTTCTAATCGTCTTCGGGGTGATGGTTATTGGGCTGGCCGGGCTAATTGCCTGGTGGCAACTCGCTGTGGCCGAAGGCGCGTATCTGGGACGCCGCGTTGTGGCGTTCCTGTACGATCGCTACGCGGGCCGCTACGATCAGGTCAAGCAATTCCATCCAGCCAACGATGCTGTGATGCTGGCCATGCCAATCCTGGAACATTTGGCCACAATGGGCAACCGGCAGGCAGAGGTGCGCGTGCTGGATGTTGCCACCGGCACCGGCCGGCTGCCGGCGGTTCTGCTGGGCCAGTCGGCATTTCGCGGGCGCATTGTGGCGCTGGACATCTCGCCGAAAATGCTAGAACAGGCGCAAGCCAAACTGAGCAGCTACGCAGGTCGCGTGGAATGGATGCGTCAGGACGCGCAACACTTGCCATTCCAAGATGCCAGCTTTGATGTGGTTACGTGCCTGGAAGCGATTGAGTTCTTCCCGCGTCCGTTCGAGGCTGTGGCGGAACTGGCGCGGGTGTTAAAGCCGGGCGGCTTGCTCATGGTCAGCAACCGGGTCGGTCCTGATGCGTGGAAACTGCCGGGCCGGGCGATGCCATCTGCCGAGTTTGCAGCGCTGCTCAGCCGGCTTGGACTGGTCGACATTACCATTCAGCACTGGTTGGTGGACTACGATCTGCTGCTTGCCAGACGACACAAAGATCAGCACCAGAATATCAAGATGAGGCGACTCATGACCCATATACTGCATGATGCACTCCAATACGCCGAAGCGCGCCGTGACCTGTTCGTGGCTCAGTTGTCAGAGTATTTGTCCATTCCGAGCGTCAGCGCCCAGCCACAACACAGCCGGGATATCAAATACGCGGCGCTATGGTTGGCCGATCATCTGCGCGAGCTGGGACTGCGCGCCGAGATTTACGAGACCGGCAGCGAAGATGATCCCGGCCACCCGGTAGTGTTTGCCGAATGGCAACACACAGACCCCCATCGGCCCACCCTGCTGATCTATGGCCATTACGACGTTCAACCGGCAGACCCGATCGAAGAATGGGAGAGCGGGCCGTTCGAGCCGGCAATCCGCGACGGCTATATCTACGCGCGCGGGGCCAGCGACAACAAAGGCCAGCACATGGCACATATCAAAGCTGTCGAATCGCTGCTGAAGACAGCCGGCACTTTGCCGGTGAATGTTAAATTCCTGATCGAAGGCGAAGAGGAGATCGGCGGCACTCACCTTGGCCCATTCATCGCCGGCCACGCTGAGTTGCTGGCCTGCGACGCGATCGTGATCAGCGATTCGTCGCTCATCTCGCCGACCCAGCCGGCGTTGGTGTATGGACTGCGCGGGCTGGTGTACTTCGAAGTTGAAGCGCGCTGCGCATCGCATGATCTGCACTCCGGGACCTACGGCGGCAATGTGCAAAATCCGCTTATGGCGCTGGCACAGATTCTGGCGCGATTGAAGGATGCGCAGGGGCGCGTGCTGGTGCCGGGCTTTTACGACGACGTGCGCACACTGGATGCCGCCGAGCGCGAGGCATTGGCCCGCGCGCCGTTGAGCGAGGCCGGCATCCTCGCCCAAACCGGGGCCAGCGCCATTTTCGGCGAGGCCGGCTTCTCAATCGCCGAGCGCATGGGCGCGCGCCCGACGCTGGAGATCAACGGGCTATGGGGCGGGTACACCAGGCCGGGGGCCAAGACGGTGCTGCCCGCAACTGCCTACGCCAAGATCAGTTGCCGGCTGGTGCCATACCAGGAGCCGGAAAAGGTGGTAAGGGCTGTCACAGACTATATGCGGCAGGTTGCGCCGCCGGCAACCACGCTGGCTTTTCGCGCGTTGCAGGGCGGCAGCCGTGCCACGCTCATCGCGCGCGATTCGCCATACATGCAGGCTGCCGCCCGCGCGGCAAAGGCCACCTATGGCTACGAACCGGTGTGGATGTTGGAAGGCGGATCGCTGCCCGTGGTGAATGACTTCCAGTCTGTGCTGGGCAAGCCCGTGATCCTGCTTGGATTCGGATTGGAAGGGGATCGGCTGCACGCGCCAAATGAGCGATTTGCGCTGACGTGCTATCAGAAGGGGATCGAAGCCGGCATCCGGCTATTGTGCGAATGCCAGTAGAACCAAACCAACAAGGGGCGAGTTTCAGACTCGCCCCTTTTGTTCTCTGCGATCTGTTGTCTGCCGTCTCCGCCTACGCCATCAACCGCTTTTCTTCCTCGACCTGCTGTTTGGCGACATGGCAGGCCACCAGGTGGCCGGGCTTAAGCTCCTCGAACGGCGGATCGTCAACTTTGCAACGATCGATCGCCACCGGGCAGCGCGGGTGGAAGCGGCACCCACTGGGCGGGTTGATGGGGCTTGGCACCTCACCCTGCAAAATGATGCGCTCGCGCTTGATAGTTGGGTCGGGAATCGGGATGGCCGACAAGAGCGCTTTGGTGTACGGGTGCAACGGGTCGCGGAACAATGTCTCGCGGTCGGTCAGCTCGACCATTTTGCCGAGATACATGACGCCAACGCGGTCGCTGATGTGCTCGACGACACTGAGGTTATGAGCGATGAAGAGGTAGGTCAGGCCGAATTCGCGCTGCAAGTCCTTCAGCAGGTTGAGGACCTGCGACTGAATGGACACATCGAGGGCTGACACCGGCTCGTCGCACACGATGAACTTGGGCCGCAAGGCGAGCGCGCGCGCAATGCCGATGCGCTGGCGCTGACCGCCGGAGAACTCGTGTGGGTAGCGCCGGGCATGATAGTCTTCGAGACCAACGCGCTTGAGCATCTCCATGACGATGTCATTGCGCTTCTTGCTGTCACGCATGCCGTGCACCAGCAGGCCTTCGCCGACGCTCTCGCCGATCGGCATACGAGGGTCGAGCGATGAATAGGGATCCTGAAAGATGATCTGCATGTCGCGACGGATGGCTTTCAGGTCTGGGCCGGTCAGACTGAAAACGTCACGGCCTTCAAAAATAACCTTGCCGCTGGTGGCCGGGATCAGCCGCAACAAGGTGCGGCCGACAGTGGTTTTGCCGCACCCCGACTCACCCACCAAACCCAGCGTCTCGCCGCGCTTGATATTGAATGACACGTCGTCGACCGCTTTGACCTGAGCAACAGTGCGCTGCAGAATGCCGCCGCGGATCGGGAAATACTTCACCAGGCTTTTCACCTGGACCATGTCTGGTTCACCGCCCAGCGCCTTGCCGTTCGCTGGCGTGGATACCGTCGATGGCGTCCGAGTGGTTGTTGATGAATTCATGCTACCTGACCAGTCGCACACTAGAAAACTGGATGTGCGGAGTGAATGCCTGACGGATATTGCATGGATAAGTGTCTGGCGCGCTGGCGCTACTTTTCATACATCCAGCAGCGCACCCAGTGATTGGGCTCAACTTCACGCAACGGCGGCGTCTCGACTTTGCAGCGCTCGCGGGCTGCGCCCTGACACGCCTGGCAACGCGGCTCAAACCGGCAGCCCGGGGGGGGGTTGAGCAGGTTGGGCACTGTGCCCGGAATAACGTCAAGGTGCTCTCGCACCTTGCCCAGCACAGGAATTGAGCCGATGAGACCCTGTGTGTATGGGTGCAGCGGCCTGGCGAACAAGGTGTACACGTCGGCCTCTTCAACGACCTGGCCGGCATACATCACCACCACGCGCTCGCACATTTCGGCGATCACACCGAGGTCGTGCGTGATCAGCATAATGGACGTGCCGGTCTTATCGCGCAGATCGCGCATCAGGTCGAGAATTTGGGCCTGAATGGTCACATCGAGGGCGGTGGTTGGCTCGTCGGCGATCAGCAATTCTGGCGCGCAAGCCAACGCCATGGCAATCATGACGCGCTGGGCCTGGCCGCCTGAAATCTCGTGGGGATAAGCATGCACGCGCTTCTGCGGCTCTGGGATGCCAACCATGCGCAGCAGTTCGATCGCGCGCTTCCAGCCGGCCTCCTTGCCCAGGCTTTGGTGAATATTCAACACTTCGGCGATCTGATCGCCAATCTTGAAGACCGGATTCAAACAGGTAGTAGGCTGTTGAAAGACCATCGAGATACGGTTGCCGCGGATCTGGGTCATTTCTTTCTCAGGCAACTCCAGCAAATTCGTGCCGTCGAAAATGATCCGGCCCTCGACAATTTTGCCGGGGGCGCCGACAAGTCGCATGATGGACAGCGAGGTCACGCTCTTGCCACAGCCCGATTCACCAACAATCCCGACAGTCTCGCCGCGTTTGACCTTCAGATCAACACCATCGACAGCCTTGACGACGCCGTCTTCGGTATAGAAATAGGTCTTGAGACCCTGAACGTCTAACATCAGGTCGCTGCGGTCCGAGCCGGCGTTGGCCTTGCCGGCTACCCGCGCGCCTTTAGCAGCGGCAGGTGCTACAGAACTCATGTATCCTCCGATCGCTCCTTATCTTCACAAAATAAGTGGGTGAGAGTTTACCCGGAAAAGAGTTTGCCGGTCTTGGATTACATCTTAAGCCGCGGGTCCAGCGCGTCGCGCAGCCCGTCGCCAATGAAGTTGAAACCGAGCGAGCACAGGACGACCGGGATGCCGGGGATGAGCGGAACCCAGGGATTGGTCAACATGAAGTTGGTGGCGAACTGGAGCATGTTGCCCCAGGTCGGGGTCGGATCGGTGATGCCGACGCCGAGGAAGCTCAACGCCGTTTCGGCAGTCAGCGCGCCGGCCAGGCTGAGCGTGTACGCTACGACGAGCGGGGGAAATGCATTCGGCACCACGTGTCGCAGAATGATTCTTACATTGTTTGCGCCCAGGGATCGCGCAGACTCGATGAAGTCGCGCTCACGCACCGAGAGCACCATGCCGCGCATCAAACGCGCTGCGCCGGTCCAACCAAACAGGGTGAGCACAACGATCATGGTCAACACTTGCGCGCGTTCGGTGCCCACCGAGTTGAGCAGCATCAGGTTGCCGATCAAATCCAGCACGAACGGCGGATAGGGCAACAGCTTGGGGTCGGTGATGAGAATAGAGGCGATGATGAGCAGAATGGGGAAGTCGGGAATAGAGGCCATGAATTCGAGGACGCGCATGACGATGCTGTCCACGATACCCCGAAAGTAGCCGGCCAACGCGCCAAGGGTCATACCGATCAACGTGGCCGCAGTGGCCACAGAGAAGGCTACACTGAGCGTGATGCGTGCAGCATAGAGCAGGCGGGTGAAGAAGTCGCGCCCGACATGGTCGGTGCCCAGGATGTGAAGCGTGCCGGTCTGTGGATTAGTGGTTAGTGGCGGAGAAAAGCGCGGCGCCAGACCGGTCGCATCGCGAGGGAATGGCGCTAGAATCGGCGCCATCAGGGAAGCAACGAAGATCAGCACCAGAACGAACAACGAAATCATCGCCAAACGGTGCCGGCGGAAACGGCGCAGGACTATCGTCCACTGTCCTTCGGATTTGCGCAAAGCGATGCCGCGCGAGGCGGCGGGCAGGTCTGCTGTGGTGCTAGCCATTGAGCTTTCTCACCTTGTCACTCGAATTACACCGCCGGCGCTAACTCATCCGAATGCGTGGATCGACGATTGTGTACAGCACGTCGGACACCAGGAAGCCGACCAGTGTCAAAAAGGTCGAAATCAACAGATACGCAATCGCAACTGGATAGTCGCTTGCGGTGAGCGAGTTGATAAACAGCTTGCCGATGCCCGGCCAACTAAAGACGCTTTCGGTAATAATGGCACCGCCGAACAGGGTGGGCAACACGCCGGCCAGCAGGGTGACAAAGGGGATCAGCGCATTGCGCAAGGCATGTTTCATGATCACCACGCGCTCGATCAACCCTTTGGCGCGCGCTGTGCGCACGTAATCCTGGCGCAGGACTTCCAGCATAGACGAGCGGATGAAGCGCGTCCAGCCGGCCAGGCTGAAAAAGGTCAATACACCCACCGGCAAGATCAGATGCCAGATACGGTCAGCCACAGAGCCGGATTCTATCTGGCCAAACAACGGAATCACAACGTCCCGGTTCGATGTGGCTAACCCGGCCGGCAAATAAGGCAGCCCAAGGTCTTTAAAGATCAGTGCGAAGATGAGGATGCCCATCACCCCTGTAAACAAGGTGGGCATGCCAGAGCCAAAGAAAGCCAGGGTGGTAAAGAAATAGTCAAATCGAGAATACTGCCTCACTGCGGAGTAGACGCCAATGGGGATCGCAATGGCGATAGCCAGGAAGGTAGATACCCCCATCAACAGCAGGGTTGGACCCAAGCGCGTGTTGATAAGTTGTGATACGGGCCGCTCGCGCGCCAGTTGCTGCGAACGCCCAAAATCCAGCGCGATCACGCCGTTACTCACCGGACGTCCGTCCAGATCGCGCAAATAGACCGGTTTGGCACAATTGATCTCTTCGACCCGCCCATCTGGATAGACCAGTTGTGCTTTGCCGGGCTTAAGACATCCGACTTGAAAATTTTGTGCAATCTCCTGGCCGTTGATCATGATCGCCCCACGCGGATGGCCGATCAGCCAGCGCAAAAAGCGAACGCCAATATCCAGGTCGAGGTCATAACGCTTCATGATGCGCTCGACTTCGTCGGGGTCGGGTCTGCGTGTGGTGCTCTGTAGGGAGGCCAATTGTTCAAGCGGGCCGCCGGGAGCTGAATACAGCAGCACGAACGAGGCAAAAGAGATGATGAACGCCATGATGACGATCACCACAAACCGGCGGATCAAATAGTTGAGCATACGACTCTCTGCTTATAGCGGGGCGAGTAGCTCGCGCTGGCACGAGCTACTCGCCTGGATGCTCAGGAAGGCATGTCGCGTGTCTGAACTAGCGGATGTTCAGGTTGAAATCGGCGTGCTCCCAAGTCTGGCTACCGACAGGCTCAGCGACGATGTTGCCTTTGGCGTTCTCTTCGATCACGGTCTGGAGCTCCTGACCAGCGCCCAGAGTTTCCTTACCGACCACGTCGACGGTGCCCTGCAACAGAGCAGCCACTGCGCCGGCCGGGTTAGCGTCGAAGATTTGAACGACGATGTTCTTGACCTTCGGCTCACCCTTCCAGTAGTTGGGGTTGGCTTCCAGGGTGATTTTCTGGCCGCGCTCCCAGCTCTTGATCACATAGGGGCCGGTGCCGAGCGGGGTATCGGTCACTTCTGGCAGATCCTTGAACTCCTTCGGTTCAACTTCGCCCAGCGTGCGGCCATCGGCCAGCTTCTGGTGAGACGGATAGTAGCCAAACGGGGCGAGATAGTAGGTGGGCGGCTGGTAGCCGGCTGCATAGACGACCTTGTAGCTGTTGTCATCCAACACCTCAAACGAGATTACACGGTCGCAGGTCAAGAAGTTGACTGCGCCGGACTCGCGGTCGCAGGCCACTTTGTGACCCAACTCCCAGTCAGCTTTCTTGACCGGCTCGCCATCGCTCCATTTGTGTGGCTTGAACTTGTAGGTGACGGTCAACTGGGGCAACTTGGCGCCGGCCTTGATTTCAACATCGTTGCCGTTAACGTCTTTGCCGGTCAGAGCCAGCTCTTTGCCTTCCATGTCGACGAGCTTGCCGTCTTTCAGCGTACCAACGTCGCCATCGCCGTTCACGACCGTATCCCCATCTTTGATCTCAACTTCTGCATTGACTGCACCGCCATTCTCGATGGTAGGGAACTGATCGCCTTCATACATCACCGGCTGGAAACCGTAGCTGTATTGGGTGCTGAACGTGCCAAAGACCAGTTGACCCACTACGACGGCCACCGCCGCGCTTTCTTGCAGCAGGAACAGCGAGGCCGGTTCCTGACCCAGCGCAATCACCACTGTATCTTTGCCGGGCAACTCCCAGTCGGCTGCGCTGGCAGAGAAATATTCCGTTGGGTCAGCAATCAGACCCTTCAGCTCTTTGTTGTGGCCGGTGGCCTCGAGGCGCTGGAAGAGCGGGAGCGAGATCATGTCCTTGCTGAACTCTTCCTGAACGATGGTGTACAGGCGCTTGCGTTCAGCATCGTTGAGGGTGTTGTTGGCCTGCTTGATGGCCTGGCTGGCCTTCTCGTTGCACCAGCCCATGTAGTTCTGGCCGTTCCAATTGTTGGCCGGCGTCGGGATCTGGTCGCAGGCGTACAGGGTCACACCGGGCGGTTCTGTCTCGCCAACCCAGGCAAACGCGCCGATGTCAAAGTCGCGCCGGCGCAAACCAGAGTTGCCGCCGAACCAGATCGAGCCGGGGATGTACGACGGCAGGAGCTGGATACCGCACTTCTGCAGCGAGCTGACAAACACGGCGCCCCATGTCTGGCGGAACGGCGCGTTGGTCGTGGTGAAGCGCAAGGCCAAGGGTTCGCGATTGGCATTCACACGAATGGCCGCGCCTTCGGGCAGCGTCCAGCCGGCTTCATCCAGCAACTGGCCACCCTTCTCCGGATCATATGGATAGTCCACGATATTGGCGTTTGGATCGACGTTCTTGGCATACCACACAGAATCCTTCGGGATGAAGGTATCCATGAACAGCTTGCTGCGTTGTTCATCCGGCAGATATCCGTATACCGAGCCGATCAGGGCGCTGCGGTCTGTGCAGTGCGCAATCGCCTGGCGCACACGAATATCGCTCAGAATCGGATGCGGGGTCGTCCACTCAGCAGGGGCGGCTGCCGTGACTTCAACAACCTTTTCGACAACCTTTTCCACTTCCTTCGTCTCGACGACGACGGCTGTCTCTTTGACAACGACGGTCTGCACAATGGGCGTGCCTGCAGGGGCAGCGCAAGCGGCCAGGATCATGCTGGTCGCAGCAGTCAAGCCCAAAACAGCAGGCAGTTTTCGGGTGATCATGTAAATCTCTCCTCCTTGAATAGTGAGTGATTGTGTAACGTTCGACTAAAACTTAGATAACCTGGAGAATCATGGGACAACGATTCAATTTGTGGAGCGCGGCATCACCTCCTTAGACAAAAGACAGTAGACAAAAGACAATCACGAAAAGACGGGCAGTGAAGCCGAGACATCCTTGAACTTGGGATACCGCTGCTCACAGCCCGCCACACGTAGATTCAAGAGCACTATTACCGCAATTATCGTTAACCAGGGCATATTGTCAAGGATAGCGCCTGGCGGGCTTGGCGAGGACAATAGCCCAGCGGCTGGGTATGCAGCCGCTGGGCATCGTAGGGCTGCGTCAGTTCAGATGTGGCTTGATCTTTGCCAACAGGCGCTCTTTGGGCATATAGCCGACCAGGCGCTCGACCGGCTGGCCGTCCTTGAACAAGATAAGCGTGGGAATGCTCATGACCCCATACTTCATCGCCGTGTGCGTGTTGGAATCAACATCCAGCTTGCCGACCGTCAGCTTGCCACTGTGCTCGGCGGCAATCTGCTCCACGATTGGAGCGATCATTTTGCAGGGGCCGCACCACTCAGCCCAAAAATCAATCAGTATGACACCCTGCGCCTTTTCCACCTTGGCCTCGAAGTCGCCATCCGTCACTACCATTGTGTTAGCCATGCTGTGTGTTCTCTCCTTAGTTTGTGCAATAGCTTGTGCAATCTGCTTACAGAATCTCAACCCACCGGCACATGCCTGGCTCTCGGCGCACATCGCGCCCAGACAGAATGCAGGAGGATAACGGCACCGTAGTATTTCGTCAAGATTGAGGCCGCGCGGGTAGGTCACGCCTGCGGCGCGGCCTGCGCGCGCGTCGCGGTCGCCAGTCGCTCTGCTTCCTCCATCAAGCGCTGTAGTTCGTCGAAGCCGACTTGCCAGAATCCGGCGTCGTGGATATCCACGCCCACCAAGGCCAGTTGCTCGGCCGGCGACAAACTGCCCCCCGATTCCAACAGCGCGGTGTAGCGCGGCACGAACGAAGCGCCTTCGCGGCGGTATTTGCCGTACAGCGCCAGCACCAACAACTCGCCAAATGAGTAGGCGTAACAGTAGAACGGGGTATTGATGAAGTGTGAAATGTACGACCATCCCCATTCATATCCTCTGGTTAACGAAACTACATCGCCGTAGTAGGGCGCATTGGCCTGCAACCACAGGGCGCCGATCTGAGCGCCGCTCAGCCGGCCTTTTGCCCGCGCGGCATACACCAGTTGCTCGAAGCGAGTCAATACTGTCTGCCGGAACAGCGTGGCAAAGCTGTCTTCCAGCTTGCTGGCAATCAGCGCCAGGCGCTTGTGCGGATCGCTCAGCCCGGCCAGCAACTCCTCGAACACCAGCATCTCGGCGAAGACGCTGGCCGTTTCGGCCACCGGCAGGCTCATGTAGTAGTTGAACAGCGTCTGCTTGCGGCTGAGGTAGAAGTGAATGCCGTGGCCAAGCTCATGCGCCACCGTCATCACGTCGCGCAGGTCGTCGGTGTAATTGCACAAGATGTAGGGGTGCGCCGAGGGGGACACGCCGGCGCAGAACGCTCCGCCGCGTTTGCCGTTGCGCGGGTCGGCGTCAATCCAGCGCGCTTCGAAGAACTGCTGGGCGATGTCTGCAAAGGCCGGCGCAAAGCGCCCTAGCGCCCTCAGGATAACTTCGCGCGCCTCGCCGAACGTCACCCGTTCTTTGACGCTCAGCAACGGCGCATACTGGTCATATAGCTCCAGCTTCGGCAGGCCCAGCAGTCCGGCCTTCAGCGCAAAGTAGCGGTGCGCCAGGGGGTAATTGCGCTCCACCACGTCCATCATTGTCTGAACCGCGCCGGCGTCGATCTCGTTCGCCAGGTGTCGCGGCGCCATGGGGTCGTCATACTTGCGCAGCCGGTTGGTCACCAGGTGATCCTGAAAACGCGTGTCGTATACAAAAGCCAGCACTTGCCCTTGTGATTCCAACGTGCTGTAGAACGACTCGAAGGCGGCCTGTCGCACGCCGCGATCTGGGTCGCGCAACAGCGTCAGCACCTCGCTCTGGTTCAACTCGCGCGTCTGGCCGTTGGTCTGCACCTTGAAGCGCTGTGCGGCGTTGAACTCAGTGAAGAAGCGCCGCCAGGCGTTGATGCCCGTCAAGTCCTTGTCGTTCATCAAGCGCTCTTCCGGCTCGCTGAGGGTGTGGGGCTTGAAGCGGCGCTCGCTGCTCAGATAGTGGCGGTATGGCGCCAGGACGGGATCATCGATCAGTCCACGGGCATGTTCCTCCGGCACATCCAGCCATTCCAGGTCGAAAAACAGAAGCTGGTTGCGCAGGGCGGTCATGTGCTCTTCGACCCGCTGCATCAATGTGCGGTGCGCTTCCTGGCTGGTGTCGGCGGCAAACAACAATGACGCATAGGCGCTGATTTTGACCATCTCTTCTTGCAGGGCTTCGGCTTCCTGCAGGGCTGTCAAGAGATGGCCGGCGGTCGCGCCGCCGGGCGCGTTGATCGTGCCGCGATATCGGGCTGCAAAAGCCTCAGCCTGCGCTGCCACCTGCTGCAAGGCGCGCTCAATCGCCGGGTCATCCGGCCTGCTGAAAAACGCGCTCAGGTCCCATGCTACGCCGGCCGCGCTTTTCTCTGCAAGCGCGCCGACCGGCGCGGCTGCGGCTTCCACAAATCGATCTATCCACTTGTCGAATCTCATAGTTGCATATTCTACCGTCCAGCCATGGGCTGGATGGCCTGTCACTTAGATGCGGCAGGGTCTTTTTGGTTGCGCCCGCTGGGAATTACGCGGGTGTCGCCAGCACGCCCAGCGCATACAACACGCCGATGATCGCCCCCCACACCGCATACCCCGCCAGCAAGGCAGCGGGCAATGTCCACCCAGCGCGCAGCGCCACATATACCACGCCCAGCCAGATCAACCCCGGAATCAAGCTGATAAAGAACAGCCGGGCGTACTCAGCCAGCGCTGTGCTGGTCGCATCAGAACTGCTGGCCAGTACCCACAATGCCAACGGCATATTGATGGGCATGGTGGCGAACAGGGTTGCCAGCAGCTTGGAGCGGTCGCGCAACACGGCGACCGCCAGAATGATGAGAATCGACGCAACAACAGGGAGTGTTCTATGCCAGTTCATCCGCCCGATCATACCGGCATGCACACATGTGCGCCATCAGCGTTCGATTTGCCCGGCGCAAACGGCTAAGCCGACTGCCATGCTGGGGCAGCGGTCGGCCTCGGCCACCTTGTCGCGCCCGAACCTGTCGGCCAGCATGCCAAATCCGGACGATTGCGTGGCGGCAATCAACGATGGGTGGAACAATCTCGAGAGAAGGCCACCTATGGCAGGAGCAGGAGTCGAACCTGCTCAGACGCTTTCCGCGCCATATTGACGCCCAGGCTCGCGCCGGGCCGCTCTACCGATGAGCTATCCTGCCTGTCCGAGAGGCTGTCCGAGAGGCTGCCGCCTAAGCTGTGTATGGCATCAGACCAATCGTTGCTCAGATGCTACAGACCCTTGCGCCACAGCCGAAGAGATCAGACATATTCACGGGAAAAGGCGCTGTTTGGACGGCGCCCCCCCGACCAGGCCGGCGGGCAGGCAAATACCCTTTGCGCCGGCCTGGCAGTTTGCAACGCGCAGTGGTGTACGGGGCAAGTTGACTCGCTGCGGGCTATGAGCAACCGGTCGTTGCGCCGCAGGTGTCGCACTTCAAGCACGTGCCGTTGCGCACCAGGGTGAACGAGCCACATTCAGGGCAAGGGTCTCCCGTGTATCCCTTCAAACGCGCCTGCCGGCGCTTCTCGCCGGCTGTGTCGTTGGCCACTTTCACCGTTCGAACATCCAGCGAGGCGCTGACGTGCGGATGAGAGCCGTTGCCATTGCGCAGCGCAGACGGCACAGGCGACGACATGTTATCCGTAGCGGGATGGGTTGTCGACAGGGCTGCCGGCGGCTCGTTGAACTCGCGGGCCGGCAGGCGCAACTGCGCCGCGCTGACTGACTGCTCCGACACGACTTCCTCACTGCTAAAATCTGGCTCGGCGTCCGGCTGGGGCGCAGGTAATTCGTGGGCCAGATCGGTGCGCCCGAGATAGGTAATGGCCAGCTCGCGGAAGATGTAATCGATCACGCTAGAGGCAAAGCGAATGTGGTCGTTGCCGGTCACCGGGCCGCTGGGTTCGAACTTGGTGAACACAAACGAGTCGACAAATTCCTCCAGCGGCACGCCATATTGCAGCCCCAGCGAGACAGCAATGGCGAAACAGTTGAGCAGGCTGCGGAAGCCGGCCCCCTCGCGATGCATATCGATGAAGATCTCGCCCAGCGAGCCGTCGGTGTACTCACCGGTGCGCAGAAAGACGGTGTGGCCGGCGATCTTGGCTTTCTGCGTATAGCCGCCGCGCCGATTGGGGAGCCGGCGCTGGCGGGCCAGATAGCGCACCACCACCCGCTCTAGCACCTGTTGTTGGGCGGCATTCAGGCCGCTCAGCGCGCCGGCTGGTGACGCTGCGGTAGCAGCCGGCGCGCCGGCCGGCTCCTCGCGCCCGTCATCCTCGGCAGTGGTGTTAAGTGGCTGGCTGAGCTTGCTGCCATCTCGATACAGCGCATTGGCCTTGGCGCCGACCTTCCAGCTCAGCATATAGGCGTCGGCAATATCTTGCACGGTTGCTTCGTTGGGCAGGTTGATGGTCTTGCTGATTGCGCCGCTGATGAAAGGCTGGACGGCGGCCATCATCAGAATGTGCCCCTGCGGCGAGATAAAGCGCCGGCCGTACTTGCCGCACTTGTTAGCACAGTCGAACACGGCGTAATGCTCTGGCTTGAGATGGGGCGCGCCTTCCACCGTCATCGTACCGCACACATAGTCATTCGCCTGCTGAATCTGCTCACCGGTGAAGCCCAACGCCTTCAGCATATTGAACTGGTAGTCGTTCAACTGCGCATCGCTGAATCCCAGCGTGACACGACAAAACTCCTCACCGAGTGTCCATTTGTTGAAAGCGAATTGAATCTCGAACGCTGTCGGCAGGGCGGCTTCTATTTTGGCGATAAGTTCATCGGTGAAGCCTTTGGCTTTCAACGATTCGGGGTTAATGTGCGGACAGCCCACCAGTGTGGCGCGGCCAACGGCGTACTTGATGATGTCGTCAATCTGCGCATCGGTATAGCCAAGCTGTTTGAGCGCCGGCGGCACACTCTGGTTGACAATCTTGAAATAGCCGCCGCCGGCCAGTTTCTTGAACTTGACCAGGGCGAAATCCGGCTCCACGCCGGTAGTGTCGCAGTCCATCACCAGGCCGATGGTGCCGGTGGGTGCAATCACCGTGACCTGCGCATTGCGATAACCATACTGCTCGCCCAGGGCCAACATGCGGTCGGCATCCGCGCGCGCCGCGCTCAGCAGATCAGGCGGGCACTGTGCTGGGTCAATGCCCATCGGCACGATGCTCAAGCCCTCGTATTGGGAAGCCGGCGCGTTGTAAGCTGCGCGGCGATGATTGCGAATCACACGCAGCATGTGCGCGCGGTTGCGCGCATAGCCGGGGAACGGCCCTTTCTCAGCAGCCATTTCTGCGCTGGTGGCATAAGCATGAGCGTGCATGATGGCAGTCAAGGCGCCGGCGATAGCGCGGCCGCGTTCGCTGTCATAGGGCACGCCCATCACCATCAACAGCGCGCCCAGGTTTGCGTAGCCCAGCCCCAACGTGCGAAACTCATAGCTCAGTTCGGCCACCCGCCGGCTGGGGAATTGCGCCATCAGCACGCTGATCTCTAGCACGATTGTCCACAGTCGCACAGCATGGCGATACGCCTCGACCTGGAACGCTGCGCGCTGCATATCATAGAATCGCAACAGGTTCAGCGAGGCCAGGTTGCACGCGGTGTCGTCCAGGAAAAGATACTCACTGCAAGGATTGCTGGCGCGAATCTCACCGTCGGCGGGACAGGTGTGCCATTCGTTGATGGTGGTGTGATATTGCAAGCCCGGATCGGCGGACTGCCAGGCTGCCTCGGCGATCTTTTGCCACAGCGCGCGCGCCTTGATCATGCGCTTGGGTTTGGGCGTCCGGCCTTCCCGTTTGGCTTTCTCGATCTCCGTGCGCCAGATCAGCCCCCAATCCTTATCCTCGATCACAGCCTGCATGAAGTCGTTTGTGACACGCACGCTATTGTTGCTATTCTGGCCGCTGACGGTGGCATAGGCTTCGCTGTTCCAGTCTGCGGTGTACTCTGCAAAATCGATGTGCGTGAAGCCCTGTTGAGCAAACTGAATGACGCGCTGGATGTAATTTTCTGGGATAAATGCGCTGCGCGCAACGGCAATTGCGGCGGCCAGTTTGGCGTTGCGCCGGCGGTCGAAGCGGGTGGCCGCATCTTCCCACTCATGACAGGCGCGCATGATCGCGTTGAGGTGTTGGTTGTTCAACTTGCTGCCAGCCACCAGCGCGGCCACCTTCTGCTCTTCGTTGACCTTCCAATCGACAAACTGTTCAATGTCGGGATGATCGGCGTCGAGGATGACCATCTTGGCGGCGCGGCGCGTGGTGCCGCCGCTCTTGATCGCGCCGGCGGCGCGGTCGCCGATCTTGAGAAAGCTCATCAGGCCCGACGATTTGCCCCCCCCGCTCAACGGCTCGTTCTCGGCGCGCAGGCGCGAAAAGTTGGTGCCGGTGCCGCTGCCGTACTTAAAGATGCGCGCTTCGCGCACCCACAGGTCCATGATGCCGCCGTCATTCACCAGATCGTCTTCGATGGACTGGATGAAACACGCATGCGGCTGTGGGTGTGTGTAGGCATCTTCCGAGCGTTTGACTTCGCCGGTGTGCGCATCGACGTAATAGTGCCCCTGCGCCGGCCCGGTAATCCCATACGCCCAGTTCAGACCAGTGTTGAACCATTGTGGGCTGTTGGGCGCGGCCATCTGCATGGCAAGCATGTAGCACATCTCATCATAAAAAGTGTGCGCGTCTGCTTCTGTGTCGAAGTAACCATATTTCCAACCCCAGTAGGTCCACGTGCCGGCCAGACGATGGAACACCTGCCGTGCGTCTTGTTCGCTGCCGCACGTCGCGCCTTCTGCCGGCACACAGGCCTGTAACCACTCTGGGACGCCGGCTTCGACCACGCGCCGTGTCTGGTTTGGCACGCCGGCCTTGCGGAAATACTTCTGCGCCAGAATGTCCACCGCCACTTGTGACCAGTGCGCCGGCGCGTCAATGTCCTGCATCTCGAATACCGTCGAACCGTCGGGATTGCGAATCACCGAGCTGCGTTTCTCGAACGGAATCGAGGCATAGGGACTCTGATCGGGCTGAGTAAACAGTCTATTGATTTTCATGGTCTCCTCTATCAAACCTGCCGGCCCAGCGCAACTACTTCTCGGCCAACAGCTTCTCGATCTCTTTCTTCACGCTCTCCAGGTCTTTCAAGTTGAGATAAACGATCGCATAGCGGATGTAGGCTACTTCATCCAACTTGCGCAACCCATTCAGCACCATGTCCCCGATATCACGCGCAGCAACCTCAGATTTGTTGAGCGCCACCACCTGGGCCTCGACCTGATCGACCAGCCTATCGATGGCTTCAGCCGACACCGGTCGCTTGGCGCATGAAATCCGGATGCCTTCCAGAATCTTGTCGCGATTAAACGCTTCACGGCGTCCCCCGCGTTTCACCACCAAGGGCGTGGATTCCACCACGCGTTCGACCGTGCTGAACCGCCTGTTGCAGTTTTTACACTCGCGCCGCCGACGGATTCCGCCGCTTGGCTCTCGGATCGTGTCGATCACATGGGTGCTGCTCGATCCGCATGTCGGACACTTCATTCAGCACAGCATCCTTCCCCCAGACAGAAATCGCCATATATGGCGTAGAGCTTTTCGCATAGCCCCATATATGGCGCCTGTGGGAGCCTGATTGTATGCTGTTCAGTCGCGCTTTGTCAACGACTGAACCTTAAAAATCTGCCAACTACCATTGCTATCGCTTGAGGGAAGCGATTACGCGGACAACAGGCGCAATGCGCAAAACGCCTGCCTGGCAGAGAAGAAACTGCCGTGTCTCTGTCCAGTTAGAGCCGTATGCGACGTGTCAGAATAGCAACGAGGACAGGGCAACAACACGCCCTGCCGCCCTGTCCAATTGCCGCTTCATGCCGCTTCAGCGCCGGCGCAGGAACGACGGCAGTTCCAGATTATCGGGGTCGATCGGCATCTGGCGCGTCGCCCGATCCACCGGCTCGCCGGGTACCGTTGACGTCGGCAACGAGGCGGTCATCGTGCGGATTGGGTTGCGCGCGGTGGATGTCTGCGCGTTGGTTGGTCGCGGCAGCCGGCGCGAGGATGCGCCGGTCTGGTCAAAACCTGTCGCGATGACTGTGATGCGAATCTGTTCTTTCATCGACTCGTCGATCACCGCGCCGAAGATGACATTGCAATCCGGGTGAGCGGCCGCTTTGATCAGCGAAGCTGCCTCGTTGACCTCGAACAGGCTCATATCTGGTCCGCCGGTGATATTGAACAGAATGCCGCGCGCGCCGTCTATGGTGACATCCAGCAGGCTGGAGGTAATGGCCTGTTCGGCTGCCGTACGCGCGCGCCCTTCGCCGGATGAGGTGCCAACAGCCATCAGAGCCGCTCCGCCTTCGGACATGATCGCCCGCACGTCGGCGAAGTCGAGGTTGATCAGGCCGGGCACGGTAATCACCTCGCTGATGCCCTGAATGCCCTGGCGCAGCACGTCGTCGGCCGTGCGGAACGACTGTTGCAAGCTGGCCCGCTTATCCACAATGTCGAGCAACCGGTCGTTCGGGATAACGATCAGCGTGTCAACGTGCTCTTTGAGTTTTTCGATGCCGGCTTCTGCGGCGCGCATACGCGGCGTGCCCTCAAATGAGAACGGGCGGGTCACTACGCCGATGGTCAACGCCCCCAGCTCCTTCGAGATGCGGGCGATTACGGGCGCGGCACCCGTGCCGGTGCCGCCACCCATGCCGCAGGTGATGAACACCATGTCGGCGCCCCTCAAAATGCTGTACAACTCGTCCGACGATTCCTCGGCTGCCTTTTCGCCGGCTTCCGGGTTTCCGCCCGCACCCAGGCCTCGTGTGACTTTGTCGCCGATGCGCACCCGCACCGGCGCATGACTCAACATCAAGGCCTGTTGATCTGTGTTCACAGCAATGAATTCGACGCCGGCCAAGCCTTCCGCAATCATTCGGTTGACTGCATTCTGGCCGCCACCGCCAACACCCACGACCTTAATTTGAGCCGGGGACTCAGCATGAACTGATTGTGTTGCCAAATATGTATCCATTTTGATTTGGCCCCCTTCCTGTTTGCCAAACCTTTTGCTTGCAGTGGCCTGTGCCTCATCCCAAAGAGCAAGCCAGCCGGATCGCCCAGGCAGGCAACCCCACCCAGGATGTGCACGGATTCTAGCCTGATAATCCACAAAGTCAAGCCACTTATCCACAACTTCTACACAGGCATCTGAATTTTAAGTTTACGATTAGAATTCACATAGATTCCACCTCGATCATCTCGCACGGCACATTGGCCTCCTGCGCCTGCATGACCAGCGCATGTGACCCGTGTGGCAAATCACACGACCAAATCAGGCCCGAACGCCGGCGCACTGGAGACGCGAAATCCAGTGTGGCAGCCCATTGGCCGTTGATGCGCACCTCACACCGGCCAAAGCCCGGCGCTTTGGGTGCATACAGCGAAACCCGGCTGCCGATGAAATTCCACTTGGCGCGCGCACCCGGCCGCGCACTCAAATGCCCAATCCCAAATCGAAAGTGTTCATCCTCGACCAGCGTCCATGCCTCCGGCTCCTCTGCCGCGCCGGCCAGCGCCTCGGTAGACAACCAGCATTGCCGGTCCGCCTGCGCCTCCGCAGACAGCTCAAGCTGCTCGACGTTCAGCGTTGTGCCGGCCTCGGCCAGCAACTCGATCCGGCCTGCTTGAGCGGGCGCGACACCTTGCCAGATCAGCCTGCCCTCCAGCGCGATGTGCACCAGGTCGCCGGTTCGCTCGATCTCAATCTGCTCTGTTCGCCCCGGCGCCCAGTCCGTCATCGTGTTCGCAAGCAAGTGCGCGCCGCCATACTCGTCCAGCGCAACCAATGAAGCCGACGCTGCCGGCCCGCGCCGCCACTCTAGTCGCCGGCTGTGGGTCAAGGGATGCAGCGACGCATCGGCAAAGGGATGACTTGGCCCCAGCGGCTCGTGGCAGCCCCAACAGAACGCCCATCCGCCATTGGCTCGCGCCACAATACGCGCTTGAAAGTCGCCCACGGTGCGTTTCAGGATCGCCAGCGCCGGCCCGTTGGGTGCGGCCAGCACAAATCCGTCTCGATACGCCTCTGACCAGGGTCGCCGAGCCATATGTATCGTGCCGACATCGTCGCGTGTTTTGCACGGATAGAACGCCCTCAGCCAGCCATCCGAGCCGATCTGTCCCGAAAATGTCTGGCCCCACAGGCCTTGTCCCTCGGCCGGCTCGCTGTGCCAAACCGAGCCATACTGGTCGATCTCCCACACATCGGGCAGGTGCGCTTGCTCGACCGGCGCCCAATACATCACCTGAAACGACCGGTTCAATGCCACCGAGGTCGCCGGCGCGTACACATATCCGTCATGAACGAATTGCGGATAAAACTCGGCCAGCGGCGGATGGAAACGATCCGACTGCGGCATCAACAGCAAACGTGGCGCACTGTACGGCCCTTCAGGGCGAGCGGCTGTCATGCACGCCAGCGCCCACGTCCCGCCGGCGTTGCGCGGTGTGCTCATCATGTGCAGGATCATCCAGTCGCACTCGCGGCGGACCAGCGTGGACGCATAGGCCCGCACGTAACGCCCCAGCAAAGCCGGCTGATGCGCGTCGTCGTGCAACGGGGTCGGAGCGCGGTGAAATGGCCCTTCTGGCGACTCAGCCCAGGCATACGCCAGACCGCCGCGCCGGTTGTCTGGATCGCACCAACCATACACCATGTGATATCGCCCGGCCTCATACACCAGCGACACATCAACTGTGCCGCCGCAACGCCGCCCGTCACTCTCGAACGAGTTTGCATCGGGAGCAAGCACGATCCCCGCTGCCTGCCACCGTCCGGTTTCCTCACGCAGCGCCAGTACGCCGCCGGGCGGCCAGTAACCCCTCGGATACAGACTGATGTAGGCATACCAGCGTCCTGAGACCGGATCGTGAAACAGAAAGCCATTCACCGGCCACTCGTGCGGCGCAGCGCCGAAATAGATCGGGTTGTCCGGCTCGCGCTCGAACGCATCCCACGAAGGATCGCCCAGCACAGGATGATGCAGCCACCAGTCCCGGTAGCGCGCCTGGGCTAGGTCAACCACCTTGCTGGAGCCAATCTCCACTTGCGATATTTCCATGCTGCCGCTCATCGGTCAACCTTCAAGTCAATGTCCCTACTCGCCTTTCGGCAGCAGGTTGCCCCACCAGGCTTTCATGTTCAAATTGAGGGTGGGTCGGCGGCGCTTGCTGGGCCGGGCCACAATGTCGTGCATTCCCCACCTCAGTAACCCGATAACGGTCGAGTAGGCGGGCGAGTGCAGCGTATCCACCAGCCCTTGTAAACCGGTCGGTTGCGCGATGCGCACGGGCAGGTTTGTCACGTCGCGAGCCACGTCGCGCAGCCCCGGCAACAACGCCCCTCCACCCGTGATCACCAAGCCGGCCGGCAACAAACCGTCATAGCCACTCCGCTTGACCTCCTGCACGATCATGCCGAACAACTCCTCGGCGCGCGCGTGCAGAATTTCGGCCACCTCGTGCCGATGCACACTCACGCGCTCTTCATCGCCAAAGCCGGCCACAATAAGCGGGTTGTCCAGTGGCAAGCCGTTCGGGTTACAGTGGCCGTTGGCGAGTTTGATCTGCTCGGCCGTCTCCAGCGGCAGCCGCAGGCACAGCGCCAGATCGCTGGTGAAGTGTGCGCCGCCTACATCCAGCACACAGGTGTGCCACACCGCGCCGTCGATGAAAATGGCAATATCGGTCGTGCCGCTGCCAATATCCACTAGCACCACCCCCATCTCCCGCTCGGTGGGGGTAAGCACTGCCTCTGCAGAGGCCAGCGCCGTCAGCACCAACTCACTCACGTCGATTTGGGCTGCGTTGGCGCATTTGATCAGATTCTGGATCGATGTTGTGGAACCGGTGACAATATGCGCCTGCACCTCCAGCCTGAAGCCCAGCATGCCAATCGGATTGCGCACGCCGTCCTGTTCGTCAACCTTAAAATGGCGTGGGATTACGTGGATGATTTCACGGTTATTTGGCGCGCTGATGGCCTGGGCCGACTCCAGGCTGTGATTGATGTCGTTCAGGTTGACCCCCTGCTCGCCTCGACTGATGGCAACAGCCCCATGGCTGTTCTGCGAGCTAATATGGCTACCGGAGATGCCGACGATGGCGCTGTTGATCTTAAGCGCCGATGATCGCTCGGCGCCGTCCAGCGACTCGCGGATTGCCGCTGTGGCCTCGGCCACATTGATGATCTGCCCGCGCTTCATGCCGCGCGCCGGCGCCATGCCCACGCCAATCACGCTGAACTCGCCCGGCGCAGCCGTCGCTTCGCCCACCAGGCTGATCACCTTTGAGCTGCCTACATCAACCGCAGTGATTATCCTGGGTTCTGCCATTGCTTCCTTGCCGTCTGCCGTCTGTCGTCTGTTGTCTGACTACTGACCGCCGACATAGTACGGTGCTTCTGGATATCGAACGTCAATCACGCCGGGCAACAGGTTGTCGCCGGCCAATTGTGCACGCAAGAGCCGCGCCAGTGTCACCTTTTCGCTCATGTCACCTTCGTGCTCAGACCATCCCAGCCGCACGCGCCACCCATCCGCGTCGGTATAGGCGATGCCATAGCGGGCGCTGTACACATACAGGCGAGCGTCTGCCTCGAGGGCGGCCAGCTCGCTCAAGGTTCGCAGCAAGGCCGGCTCGATTGTCTGACCAATCTGCGGGCTGGCTGCATCCTGCGTCTCGCTGCGCAGCCGCAGCGAGGCCGGCATATCTCCCAGCGCCTGTTGCACCTTGCCACTGCGATCGATCCACACAAGCCCTTGCGGCGTCTCCCACAGCGCCAGCGCCTGCGACGCCTGCACCACGATGGTGCAGGCAACAGTCCATTCCCATGTGCACGTCACTTCGGCTGCATCGACCCCTGGCAAATCATCGATGCGCTTTGCTGCCGCGTTCAGATCGACAAAAGCGAAGTGCTCGCCGGCCAGACCGCTGGCCCCGATGATCTGGGCCGGCGCCACGCCCTGGTTGTGATAGACGCGAATAGAGTCGGTTGCAATCGTGAATGCATCGCCGGTGAACCAGCGCACACCAAGCGCCAACCCTGCAATCAGCGCCACTGCAACAGCAATCCGCAGCCGCATTGCCCGGCTGAGACGGGGTGTTGCAGGCGCCTGCTGCCGGCTGAGGCGCCCAGCCGACCGCGCCACATCAAAGCGTGTGCGCGCATCTGTGCGCGCATGCTTGCGCCGGGGTCGGTAATAATGCATGTCGGACATGGCAATAGTCGTCAATAGTCAGTCGCCAGAACACAAAGCACAGAGTGCATCACCTGACACTCATTACTCTCCACTCTCCACTCTGCACTCTCCACTCTGCACTCTGCACTCTGCACTCTCCACTCTGCACTCTCCACTCTGCACTCTCCACTCTGCACTCTGCACTCTCAACTCTCCACCCTATCCCGTTCCAGCGCCAACTGAATCAGATAGTCCAGGAGCGCCGGATACGACATGCCGGTTGCCATCCACAACTTGGGGTACATACTGATCGATGTAAAGCCGGGGATGGTATTGACTTCATTGACAAACAGTTCTCCTGTCTGGCCATTCATCAAAAAATCAACGCGCGTCATGCCCTGAATATCGACCGCGCGCGCGACTTCGACGGCCATATCGCGCACACGGCGCGCCAGCGCGTCCGACAGGGGCGCAGGGATGATCAGTTCTGATTGTTCTTCACCCGTGGCCAGATACTTGGCTGCATAGTCATAGAACTCACGGCGCGGCTTGATCTCGCCGACAACTGAAGCGCGCAAGTCGTCATTGCCCAGCACGCTCACTTCGAGTTCGCGGGCATGTGGCACGGCTGCTTCGATCAACACTTTGCGATCCCACTTGAGCGCCTCAAGCACCCCGGCTGCAATCTCTTCGACCGATTTGCACTTGCTGATGCCCACGCTGCTGCCCATGTTGGCCGGCTTGACAAACACCGGCAGGCCCAGCGCCATCACGGCCTGCGTCACAATCGACTCGGCTCGCGCACGCCACTCATGCCCCAGCACAACCATTGCGCGGGCCACCGGCAGGCCATGTGCACGCATGACATCTTTGAAAATCGCCTTGTCCATGCCGACCGCCGAGCCGACCACGCCGGCCCCGACAAACGGCACGCCGAGCAAGCGCAACAATCCCTGCACCGTGCCATCCTCGCCGTTTGGCCCATGCAGCAGTGGAAACACCACATCGAATTCGCGCAGTGATTCGAGCGGCACAGGCCAGCGTCCGTCCTTGCCGATCAACACCGGCGTCACGTCATAGCGATCTGTATCCAACTCTTCCATGACCGATGCCGCCGACATCAGGCTTACCTCGTGCTCGCCGCTCTGCCCGCCGTACAAGACGGCCACTTTGATCTTCGAATGTGATGTTGCAGTCTGTCCCATGAATTGTCAGCACTCAGCACCCAGCACCCAGCTCTGCCCGCTCCCACTCACCGATCAGTTCGATCTCCAGTTCCAGCCAGATATCAAAGCGCTCGAGCACAGCCCGGCGCGCGAGATCAATGAGCGCCTTGACATCGGCTGCCGTGGCCTGGCCGGTGGCATTCACAAAGAAGTTGGCATGCACCGGCGAGATCATTGCGCCGCCGCGCTGCGCGCCTTTGAGGCCACAAGCATCGATAAGCCGGCCGGCGTAGTCGCCAGGAGGATTCTTGAACATACTGCCAATCGTCGCGCCCGGTGGTTGAGAGGCCCGCCGTCGCGCCTGAAACTCGGCTGCCCGGCGCTCCAGATTCACGCGATGGTCGCGCTTGAGATCAAACAAGGCGCTGAGCACAACCGGCCGCTCCTCGGGCTGATATTGCTTTAACGCGCTCTGGCGATACGCAAAGGCAAGCTGGCGCGGCGTCCAGTATTCGGGTTGCCCACCCCGGCGCATGATGCGCGCCAAATGCAAATTGCTGCCAACTTCCGTGCCGTGCGCCCCGGCATTGCCGACGACCGCTCCGCCGACCGTTCCGGGCACGCCAACCGCCCACTCCATGCCGGCCAGACCCCGCTCGATGCAATCTCGCGCCAGGGTTGCCAGCACAGCACCCGAATCGGCTTCCACCCGCGCAGAAATATCTTTTACTGTGAACTTGACCTCGCGCGTGCGATTCAGAACAACCAATCCCCGCACGCCGGCGTCGCTCACCAGAATGTTGGCGCCGCCGCCAATCACGACACACCGTAATCCCAGCGCATCGGCGCGATCGACCAGCGCGACCAGCTCATCGGTGGTGCGCGCATCCACCAGCAAATCGGCCGGCCCGCCGATACGTGCGGTGGTGTAGCGAGCCATCGGCTCGTTGCGTTTTGCGCGTGTCTTCAACACCTCCAGAATATCCATGACTGCCCGTTGGGGCGACCAACCGGTCGCTGGGGCTGGGTCGCCCCTACCGCAACATCTCCAGCAATCGCTCGCCGACCAAATTGCCATCGCCGGCGCTCAACGTGATCACCACGTCGCCGCCGCGCGCCTGCGATAACAGAATCCCCAGCGCGTCGCCAAACGACGCCGCATTGTGCGCGCGCGGGTGGATCAGCCGGCGTGAAATCTCAATCGGGTTCAACGCATTGGCTGCAAAGCCAAAATCCTCGGGCCGCTCGCGCGCGGCGTAGATGGGTAACACAATCACCTGATCAGCGTCGCTGAAAGATTCGGCAAACGCATCCATGAGCGCAATGGTGCGGCTGTACGTGTGCGGCTGCCAAACCGCCCAGATGCGCGCCACCGGGAAACGCTGACGCGCTGCGCGCAACGTTGCGCGAATCTCGGTTGGATGATGTGCATAGTCATCGAAAACGCGAATGCCGCGCTGCTCGCCGCGCAATTCAAACCGGCGGCCCGAACCCAGAAAGCCGCCCAGCGATTTCACCGCCTCCTGTACCGGCACACCAACCGCCTCGGCCACGGCCAGAGCGGCCAACGCATTCAACACATTGTGCTCGCCCGGCAGGCGCAGCGACATCTGGCCGACGTGTCCAGCCGGCCCGCTATAGGCAAAGTCCACGCCGCCCAGGGGATTGGCTCGCGCGTTCGAGGCGCGCCACATGCCGCGCTGAAACCCATAGTCGATCACCGTCGGCCGGTCTGCCTCATCTGCTGGCAGTGGCCGCGCTTGACTCAGTCCGGCTCGCTTCAGCGCCTGCGCCACGCCCGGATCGTCGGCGCAGGCGATGATGGCTCCGTTGGCCGGCACATTGGCCGCAAACGCCGCAAACGCAGCGATGGTGTCGTCCAGATCGTGATAGGTGTCGGGATGGTCAAACTCGATGTTGGTGATCACCGCGATGCGCGGATGCAGACGCAGAAAGGTGCGATCATATTCATCTGCCTCCACCACAAATGCGTCGCCGTTGCCGGCGCGGGCATTGACGCCGAGCGGCACGGGCGTCGCGCCGATGATGAACGATGGGTCATACCCGGCATCATTCAAAATCGTGGCAATCATGCCGGTCGTGGTGCTCTTGCCATGCGTGCCTGCCACCGCGATCCCAATCGACGCCGCGTTGCCAGATGGGCCGCTGCGCGCGCTATCCCCCTGCATGAGCATGTTCAGCACGTCGCCGCGATGCCACACTGGAATGCCCCGCGCGCGGGCCGCGACAAGCTCCGGCTCATCGCGGGCAATCGCCGACGAGGGCGCCAGCGCGTCGACGCCATCCAGATGCGCTGGATCGTGGCCGACGAAGGTGGAAATACCTTCCGCGTTCAGGGCATCGAGCAGCGGGGAATGGGCGCGATCGTCACCGGACACGGCAAAGCCGCGCGCCTTCATCACGCGCGCAATGGCGCTCATACCTGCGCCGCCGATGCCCATGATATGCACCCTCATATGATCACCACAATCAGGAATAAAAAGATGAATACAAGCACGATGATGAGTGTTGTGCCCGAGAAGAACAGAAAAGCCGAGTTCTTGATCCAGAAGAAGTTCTCCCACCCTTCTGTCGGCGGTGTGAACAGAGGCGGATTGGCATTGGGTGGAAAGGGCCCGGCGCCCAGAATCTTCGCATCCCAGGCCAGGTACGCCAGGGTGCTGAATATCAGAAAGCCGTTCAGGCTGCCACACAGGAAAGAGATCAGGCCCTCCTCGACTCGCCCACGCGCAGTATTGGAGAAGCGACTGCGCACAACCGCCGGCCCAAGATAGCCGAAAAACGCAATCACCAAGAAAGGAACAGCTTTCACTGCGAACCGGGCCGTCGCGCCGGCCGGCGACGAATCCGGCGCAAAACTGTCCAGAATGGCGCCAAACTGATTCAGCACGAAGATCGCCAGGATCAGGCTGGCCGTGGCAATGATCTCGCGCACCCAGCCGCGCATGGCCCCAATGAAGCCAAAGATCACGGTGAAGAAAGCAAACACGACATCTGCATTGACCATGCTGCCACCTCAGTGCGGGCGGATCGAATCCGGACGCAAAGGCGGCGCATTGCCTGCGCTGCGCCGGCCGGCTTGGGCAGACCCAATCTGCCAGATGACTTCCGCAATTCGGCGCGCCCCATCTTTTGCGCCGGCGGCCAGTCTGCCCGACGCCTCGCGCATGGCAGACAGTCGCGCGGGATCGCCGAGCAGCGACGCCACCGTTCGCACCAGCCCCTGTTCGGGGTGATTCAACTGGCTGTCTTCGAGCAGCACTGCCGCGCCATGATCGACGAGATACTGCGCGTTGACGCGCTGATATCTCCAAGCGTGCGGATAGGGCACCAACACCGCCGGCAAGCCCAGCGCCGGCAGCTCGCCCAGCGCCGACGCGCCCGACCGGCACACCACCAGATCCGCCGCCGCCATGGCATCGGCCATCTCCTCGTGCAGATACGGGAGCGCCAAATAGCGTTCGCGAACATCGGGAGCAAAGGCTTCGCGCGCCGCCTGTATCTCTGGCCAGTCTCGGTTGCCCGTCACATGCAAGATGTGGGTCGCATTGGGGTTGGGGGCCACAGACAACAGCGCGTCGATATTCGAGATAACTGCCCGGTTGATGCTGCGCGCGCCGGTGCTGCCCCCCACCACCAGCAACACGGTCGCGCCTGCCGGCAGGCCAAAGCGCGCCCGGCCTGCTTCGCGCGTGGCGCGCACAAACACCTCGCGCACCGGATAGCCGGTGACCACCATTTTGGCGCGCGGAATGAATGCGCCCGACGCCTCTGTGGTTGTAGCCACCCTGGTTGCCAGGCGAGCCATGGCTTTGAGGGCCAGCCCCGGCTCGATATCTGGCAGATAGACAATGCTCGGCACGCGCCGCAGCCAAGCCGCCATACTCACCGGCACGCCGACAAACCCGCCTGTGAGCAACACTACATCTGGCTTATACGCGCCGAGGATTCGGTGCGCGCTGAACGCGCCGTGCGCAATGCGCAACGCGCCGCGCGCCGCCCGAAGCAGCCCCACACCATGCATGGCGCCGGCCTGAATTGCGGCGAATGCAATCCCTTCACGCTGCACCAGTTGCCTTTCCATACCCTCAGATTCGCCAACGAACAACGCCTGCACGTCGCAGATTCGCTCGGTGCAGTTGCCTGTTCGTGGATCGTCGCGCATCGCGGCCCAGGTTGACTCTTGAGATGGCCTCTGCGCCGGCTTGTTCTTCAAACCGGTCGGCGAAATCTCGGCCGATTCGATCTGCGCTGCCATCTCCCGCAGACTTTTCAGAACGGTAAGCGCCGGCAGCACGTGGCCGGCTGTCCCACCGGCGGAAATCAGTAGTCGCACGGTAGCTCCTCGTCCCTCCGGCGCCGCCCAAGGTTGCATCCTCGCTAGCGCCAGTAGACAATTGTGTTCCACGCGATATGCTCATCAGGATTCCACAGGCTGCCATCACCGACACCAGCGATGACCCGCCCAGGCTGAGAAACGGCACCGGCACGCCGGGCAACGGAAACAATGCAGTCATCGCCAACACATTGATCATCGTCTGCCCGATGATCCAGGTGATGATGCCAATCCCCAGGAACGCCCCGAACGCCGTGTCGGCCCTGTACGCAATGCGAGTTGCTCGCCATGCCAGCAGGACAAACAGGCCAAGCGTCACGATTACGCCCAGCCAGCCCATCTCCTCGGCCAGCACGGCAAACACACTGTCGGTGTGCGGCGTCGGCAACAAACCAAATTTCTGATAGCCGGCGCCAATGCCGCGCCCCAGCACGCCGCCCTCGGCAAACGCAATCAAGGCTTGCTGGATGTGATAATGGGCCTGACTGTCTGGATCGCCCAGCGACAACAGAAAACTATCCAGGCGGGCCGCCGAATGTGGGAATAGACGCACCAACCCAAGCAAAATCACTGCGGCCACCGTGCCGACCAGCGCTACCTGCGACAGACTCGCCCCAGCGACAAAGAACATGGCCGCAGCCGCCAGCACGATCACCAGCGTGGTGCTCAGGTCGGGCTGAATGACGATCAACCCCGCCCCAATGCCGATGATGACGCCGAACGGCACCAGCCCATTTGCAATGCTCCGCACCTGATCACGCCGCGACGCCAGCCACGACGCGGCATAGACCAAGATGACAATTTTGGCTGCTTCGCTGGGCTGGATCGACCCGCCGATGAACGAACGGCGCGCATTGAACTTGTCTGCGCCGACCAGGGCCACCAGCAACAGCATGAGCAGGCACAGGCCCATCAACACCACCGACCAGCGTCTGAGGTGCCCGTAGTCCAGCCGGCTGAGCGCCACAAACAACACCAAGCCTAGCCCGGCAAACAGGACCTGCCGCCCGAATATAGCCAACGGGCTGCCCTCTACGACATACGACCAGTAGTACGTGGTGCTGTAGGTCATGATCAAACCCAGCACCACCAGCGCCAGCATGACCATGACGAACACGCCGTCAACGCCGGGCGAGCCGGCCACGGCCACTGTTGATCGCCGGGCCAGGGTTGCCGTGCGCCGGGTTGTGCGCCGGGAAGTAGGCGGTGTTGAGACAACCGATGCCATGCCTGTGTTACTCCTGCTGCAGACTTGCCGGCCCGATCTCATTCCGCGTGACGGACTGGCGTATTTTCCCGGCGCGCGCCAAACTGCGCACGATGTGCGCGAATTGGTCCCCGCGCTCGGCGAAGTCCTTAAAGGCATCATAGCTGGTGCCACCCGGCGACAACAACACGACATCGCCGGGACGCGCCACGGCTGCAGCGGCGTAGACGGCCTCTTCGAGAGACGCGCACAAGACAACGGGGGGGCCGTCGATTGGGCCGGCCCATTGTCGGCTGATCTCTTGGCGCACCAGGTCGGCCATTTCGCCAAACAACACAATGTGTTTGCAGCGCTGTCGCATCAAAGCCACGGCTTCGGCCCACGGCAAATGCTTGTCGCGCCCGCCACACAGCAAAATCACCGGCTGCTCGAAGCAGCGCAGGGCGGCCATCAGTCGTTCGGGGGCTGTGGCAATCGAATCGTCGTAGTAGCGCACGCCGCCGACCTCGGCCACTTGTTGCAGCCGGTGCGGCACACCGGTGAATGTCGCGGCCACAGATTGGATGGCCTGCACGGACGCGCCGGCGATCGCGCTCAATGCGCTGGCTGCCAGCGCGTTAGCGATGTTGTGCCGGCCCATCAACCGTAAATCGCGGCGATGACAAATGCGATGATCCAAGCTGCGCGCTGCGATGCGCACACGCAAATCGCCGTTATCATCCAGCCATGCCCCATCGCCGTGCGGCTCGTGTTCCAAGCTGAACCAGACCGTTTGTGCGGACGTGTTCAACGCGCGCGTTACGGCGTCGTCGGCGTTGAGCACCTGCCAATCAGCGTCGGACTGAAAGGCCACGATATTGCGCTTGGCGGCAATGTAGGCTTCCATTGTGCCGTGGCGGTCGAGATGATTGGGCGTGATGTTGGTGATGCACGCAATGTGCGGGCTGCGCGACATCAGCTCCAACTGAAAAGACGACAGCTCCATCACAACGTAATCACCCGGCTGAATGTGATCGACATCGCTGATAAGCGGATTGCCGATGTTGCCGCCCACCCACACACGAGCGGCGCCGGCAGCGCCGGCGCTGACATGGGCTTTTAACATTTCACCGACCAGGGTGGTGGTGGTGGTCTTGCCGGCCGAGCCGGTGATGCCCAGGATCGGGGCCGGGCAATCCTCGAAGAAGCGCTGTGCGTCGTTGCTAAGCGGGATACCGCGCCGGCGCGCCTCGAGCACAATGGGCAGATCAGTCGGTACGCCGCCGCTCAAATACAGCGTACTGCAATCATCCAGCAGCCAGAGCGGATGTCCGCCGAGTGCGTAGCGCACACCGGGCAAGCCGGCCAGCACAGAGACATCCACGTCCGCCTTCATATCGCTCAGCACGACCGGGACGTTGCGCATGGCCAAATATCGCGCCAGGGCCAGTCCCTGCCGCGCCGCGCCCAGAACTACCACGGATTTGAGATTGTCGATTGTCGATTGACGATTGACCATCATCTATCTATTTGCCCGTGCTATTTGCCCGTGCTATTTGCCCGTGATCCGGGATGACGCGCATTCAATCTGCAATCATCAATCCCGCAATCGTCAGCGGCTACGGGTTGCCCGCCACCGCCAGACCAACGCCCAGCATAGCCGCGAAAATGCCGATCAGCCAGAAGCGTTGCACGATCTGCGACTCGCTCCAGCCCAGCAACTCGAAGTGATGGTGCAACGGCGCCATCTTGAACAGTCGTCGGCCTTCGCCATACCGCCGCCGCGTGTACTTGAAATAGCCTGATTGAAAGATGACGCTGAGCGCCTCGGCAACCGGGATAATGGCGATCACGGGCAACAGCAGCCACTGGCCGGTCATGAGCGCCACCACGCCGAGGGCGGCTCCCAAGGCCTCGCTGCCCAAGTCGCCCATGAACAAGGCCGCCGGATGCACGTTGAACCAGAGAAAGCCCAACAGCGCGCCGGCTACCAACATACAAAACATGGTCAGAAAAACCTGTCCCTGGATATAGGCGATCACGCCATATGCCACATACGCCACCAGGCTGATCAGAGCCGCCAACCCATCTAGACCGTCGGTGAAATTGACTGCGTTGGCCGAGCCGTGAATGATAAAGATGGCGATGGGGATCCATAGCGCGCCCAGCTCGATTGGCTGCGCGACAAATGGGATACCGAGCCGGCCAATATCGAACACCAGATTCATCACCAACGCCGCCGTCGCAGCGATGACGAGCTGAATGAGCGCTTTGCTGCGCCCCCGCATCCCTTCGCCGCGTCGCACGCCGCGCACGCCCATGTAGTCGTCGATGGCCCCCAGAATGGCGAATCCGATCATGACGGCCATAGGGATGGCCAGCGAGCGGCCCACCAGCACGACGCCGGCAAAATCCAGGCCGATGCGCGGCGGAATACGCGAATACAGGTACATGACGGTCAACAGCACGATGACCGGCGCAACAATCAGGATGCCGCCCATCGTGGGTGTGCCGGTCTTGACCTGGTGCGCAGCCGGCCCTTCGATCCGAATCTGCTTGCCGATTCGGTGTTGCTTCAGGAAATGAATCAACGGGCGTCCACATAGAATTGCAATCAGGCAACACAGGCTGCCCATGATCAACGATATGCCCATGGTTGGTCACGCAGATTTGGCCTGCTGCGTCACGCCGGCGCTCAGACCTGCCACGATTTCCTCCATTTTCACGCCGCGCGATCCTTTGATCAAGATCACGCATTTCTGGCGCACAATCTCGCGCAGCGCATGCAGCGCCTCGGCGTTGGTGTCGCAGGTGCGTATGTCGCATGGCCCTTCCGCGCATCGCGCAGCCTCCTCCGCGATCCAGCGCGCGCGCCGGCCCACACACACCACATACTGCGCGACCACTGCCGCCCGACACCCGACATTGCGATGGGCCTGTTCTTCCATGTCGCCCAATTCCAGCATATCGCCGAGCACTGCGACACGCGGGCTGCCATTAATCTCTGCGAGCAAATTCAACGCCGCAAGAGTCGATTCCTCGCTAGCGTTGTAGGTGTCATCGAGAATGAGCGACCCGTGCGGCCCTTCAAGCACTGTCAGGCGCAACTGGGCCGAAGAGCGCCGCAAGCCTTCCACGATCTCGTCCCAGGCCATGCCTTCGACCAATCCTACGGCAGCCGCGCGCAACACGGTGTGCGCACTGTGCCGGCCCAGCAACGGGACGCGCGCCAAGTGTTGCGCTGCGCCGTGGTGCAACACCAGTGAAATGCCATCCAAACCGCGACTTTCGATCTGGTCGGCCCACACATCCGCCGTGGGCGCCAGGCCATAGGTCACCACCCGCGCGCGGGTCATCGAGGCCATCGCGCGTACCCGCTCATCGTCATCGTTCAACACCGCCACGCCGCCCTCGCCGGCAGCCGGCAGCGCCTGAACCAGCTCTGCCTTGGCAAGCTGGATGTTTTCGATCGTGCCCAGCCGTTCCAGGTGCACCGGCGCAACCATGGTGACCACGCCTGTGTGGGGCTGCGCCCATTCGCAATATGCGGCGATCTCGCCGCGCTGGTACATGCCCATTTCCAGCACGGCGCGCTCATGTTCGGGCCTCAACTTCAGCAAAGTCAGCGGCACGCCAATCTCGTTGTTGTAGTTGCCTTCGGATTTGAGCGTGCGGTAGCGTACAGACAGCACCTGCGCCACCACTTCCTTGGTGGTCGTTTTGCCCACGCTGCCGGTGATGCCGATCACGCGCAGGCCGGGGGCGCGGGCGCCGATCTTCCTGCGCCACCAGGCCGCCAGGCGCTGCAAACCCTTCAGCGTGTCATCAACGCGAATGAGCAAGGGCAATTGGTCGCCGCCGGCCGGCTTCGGCGCCGGGTTTGCGGGTGACGCGCTGACATCGATCCAGCCATGCGCCCACTCGCCGGCAACGTCCAGAGGACGATCGACCAGCGCGGCGATCGCGCCCCGCTCCAGCGCATGGCGGACAAAATCGTGGCCGTCCACGCGCTCGCCGCGCAGCGCAATGAACAAATCACCGCGCGATGCTTGTCGCGAGTCAATCGAGACTTCTGGCACCGGCACGTGCTCGAGCGCCTCAAGGCGCAGCCCGCCCAGGCCTTCAACGACATCTGCTAATGTCAACATATCAATTCACACGTCTCATACGTCAATGCACACATCTGCTCTCGCAATCACTGCTTGACGTCGGGCGGCACACCCAACAGATAAGCCGCATACGCTGCAACACGCCTAAAAACCGGCACGGTAGTATATGCAGCCCAACGGTTCTTTTTCGGTTGGTCGAGCTTCACCAGGATTGTCAGCCGGGGCTGTTGGGCCGGCAGAAACCCCACGAAGGTCACGATGGTGGTGTCCTGCTTTACACCGCGCAAGTACCAGTCTGCTGTGCCGGTTTTGCCGGCCACCGTGTAGCCCTTAGGCAGCGCATCGGGCGTGCTTTTACGGGTGGCAATCTGCATCAGCTCACGCATCAGGCGCGCCGTTTGCTCAGAGACCACCCGCGCCATCGGCGTGGGCTGTTTGCTGACCACAGCGCCGTCGGGCTTGCGCCACTGGCGCACGACATAGGGCTGCATCAACACACCGTCATTGGCGATGGCATTGAGCGCGTTGATCACCTGATAAGGCGACGCTGTCATGCCTTGTCCAAAGCTATTGGTGGCCAGGTCGACTTTGGACCATTGCACATCATTGGGCGTGCGCAGCAGGCCGGCCGGCTCGTTCGCCAGATCGATGCCGGTCTTGCGCCCAAAACCAAACAGATTGAAGTAGTGATAGAACTTCTCCGGCCCCAGGTCAAAGGCGATCTGCGCCGCCACCACGTTGAGCGAACGCGCCAGCGTGTCTTCGATGTCAACCTTGCCGTGCGCAGCGCGGTCGCTGTTGCGGATTGTCTTGCCGGCCACCACGAACCGGCCATCATCCTGATACAACGTGGCGGTTGTAGTGGCGCCGGCATCCAGCGCGGCTGCAATCGTCACCACTTTGACGACCGATCCCGGCTCATAGAGTCGACTTACCGCCGGGTCAATCAGCCGGTTGGCATCAGGGGAATTGGCGATGTCGATGGCAAAGTTGGGGTCATAGCCCGGCGCCGAAGCCGCCGCCAGCACCGCGCCGGTGCGCGTGTCCATGACAATGATCGTGCCGCCTGCAGCCTCGTATTCGGTCAGCGCTGCCGTCAGTTGTTTCTCCACGTATGATTGCAGGGCCATGTCGAGCGTCAAGACCAGGTCAGCGCCGGAGTGGGTAGGCGTAATCACCATCAGGTCAAGCCGGGCGCGCTCTTTGCGCATGCCACCCTGCGCGCTCAATTCGCGGTCATAGAACCCTTCGACCCCGGCATAGCCGGCCGGCTGCAGGCTAACAAAACCCAACAACGGGCCGGCGATCAAACCCTGCGGATAGACGCGCGCCCAGGTAGGTTGAACCACGATGCCGGCTCGCCCCAGACTGTCCAGCGTGCTGGTCAGCAAATAAGCTGCCTGGGGGGGCACGTTGTAATACAGAATTGTGGAAGTCGGCGTTGGGGTCTTGCTGCCGGCAATGATGCTGGTGATGCGTTGGCGTGTCTCCTCAACCGGCCGGGCCATCGCCTGCGCCACAACAAACGCGCATGTCTCGGTGTCGGTGATATAACGCGGATCGACGCGCACCAGATAAGCAGCCTTGCTGGCTGCCAGAATGTTGCCGTGCCGGTCATAGATCGCGCCGCGCGCCGATTGGCTGTAGTAAGTTGCCGTTTGCTGAAACTGGCCGCGTGACGAAAGCGTGGACGACTCCAGAATCTGAATCTGGGCCGTCCGCACCACAACGGCCAACACCGCCACAGCAAACGCCACAGCCAAAACGGCGACACGCCGGGGAGAGATCATCGCCCCCCTCCTGCGGCCGCACCTGGCCCTGGCTCTGTCTGTGGCGTGGTTTGCGGCGTAGTTGTTGTCGTGGTCATCGTCGCCGCTTGCGTCGGTGCAAGCAAGAAGCGCACGTCTGCCGGCTCCTCAAAACCGGCTGCGCGCATGCGCTGCTCGATGACCTGGGGCGATGTCGCGTCGCCAATGTGTTCTTGGATCTCGGTGATCTCGCCTTCCAGGGCGGCACGTTGGGCTTCGAGTGCGTCGAGCTGCTGGTTCAGAATCGCCGCGCGCGTTGAGACAGACAGCCACAAGACCACCAAGACTGTGAACAGGCCGGCGCTGGCCAGTGTCAATGCCAGCGTGCGCCGCCATGCGCGTGGCCCGCCATCCAGCATGCCAATGCGCTTAATCCACATCGATACGCTCCACCACTCTCAACCTGGCGCTGCGGGCGCGCGGATTTCGCCCCACCTCGTCATCGCCCGGTGCAATCGGCTTCTTGTTCACGAGCCGCACCTGCGCCAGTTGAGGCACATGGCAACGCTGGGGGGCGCCTAACCCCGGCCCGCCAGGATCGCCTGTCTCCGTAGACGTGGCCGCAGCCCGGAAAGTGGTTTTGACGATGCGATCTTCCAACGAGTGGAAAGTGATCACTGCCAGCCGGCCACCTGGGGCAAGGATGTCGATCAAGCGAGGCAATGCGGCAGAGAGCCGACGCAACTCATCGTTGACAGCAATACGCAGCGCCTGAAAAACCTGTGTGGCCGGATGGATGGCGCGCCGCGCGCGCCCGCGATAGCCGACCACGCCTGCCACTACATCCCTGAGTTGGGCAGTCGTTGTCACCGGCCGGGCTGCCCAAATTGCCTCTGCGACTCGCCAGGCGCGGGGAACCTCGCCATATTCTTTGAGGATACGCGCCAACTCTGCCACGTCACACTCACTGATCCACTGCGCCGCTGTGACGCCCTGCGTCTGATCAAAACGCATGTCCAGCGGCCCTTCACGCATAAAAGATAAACCACGCTGGGGATCGTCTAGCTGATTAGACGACAGTCCCAAATCAATCACAATTCCGTCCAGTGGCGCGAATCCTTCACGCCGGGCCACATCGGCAGCCTGGTCGAGCCAGCACCGGCGCAGCACCACACGGTCTCCAAAAGGAGCAAGCCGAGCTGCAGCAGTCTGAATGGCGCTCGGATCGGCATCAGTACCCAGCAGCCGGCCATCTGGCCCACTGGCTGCAAGAATCGCTTCACTGTGCCCGCCGCCGCCAACGGTGCCGTCCAGATAGCGGCCTGCCGGGCGTGGGCGAAGCGCCTGCACGACCCTCTGTACCATTACCGGTATGTGAGCCATGGCTGCCCTAAATTCCCAATTCAGCCCACACCCGCTCCGGCGCGCCGCGGGCCTGGATTGCCTCTTGCGCCCGCTCCCATTCGATCGGGCTCCAGACTTCTACGAACCGGCCGACACCTGTCACAACAACCTCATCTTGAATACTGGCGTGCCGGCGCAGCTTTTCGGGCACAACCACCCGGCCCTGCTTATCCAGGCTGGCATCGTAGGCGTTGCCGTAGATCAGCCGGCGAAAGGCAGCCGCTTCCTGGCCGGTGAGCGGCAGCGCACTGATTCGTTCGGCCAGCTTGGCGAACTCGTCGGCCGGATACACCCAGATGCAGCGCTCTATTCCGGCAGTCATGACCAGGCCCTCGGCAAACTGCGGGCGAAATTTCGCCGGCAGCGTGACGCGCGCCTTGTCGTCGAGCAAATGTCTGTACTGTCCTAAAAACATCGTGCCGTGACCTTATCTCTGACTACCGGGGGCCTGTGTCGCCAAAACTCCACAACGACCCACTTTCCCCCACTGTGGTGCAGATACTACTACTTTCTGTCTCATATCGCAAGCCTTATCAGGGCCTATTTCCTTAACTTTGGAAAAGTACTTGCCGATCTGCGAAATCGTGCAGACTCTAAGCGGGCAGATACTTGTGGGACAGGCTTTCAGGCTGGCTGGACAGCCTCAAAAGGCTGTTTTACCCAAGACAAGCCCGGCTGTTTCTCAGCAACCGCCACGTGAAGGCCGGCCAGGATATGAGTCCTGCGCGCGCAACGCGATCAGGGCGAGGGGCGTCGCGGCGTGATGTCCAGAATCGTCACCGGGCTGGTGGCAAAGACCATGGCGGCTGTGCACTCCAGCGGCGCAAGACCCAGTATCTGGCGTTGCCAGAAATCGTCGCTGTCTGGGTTAATCTCGTAGCTGTCTGGCACGAGCTGGATTGCGCGTGGGTAGTCGCCGCCCGGCGCGTAGGTCATATCTACCCGATAGACCACGCCACACTTGCATTCGGTGTCAGAACACCGCGAGCCGAGTATCTGCTGACGGATGTGATCGAAATAGCCCGGCACCGTCATGGGCGCTGCCTCGCACTCATTGCGGAGAATAGCGCTGATCTCGCCGGCCGTCACATCAATCTCTTGCAAGCAACGACCGGTGACGTGCGCCCATTGCACCAACACACGATAATCGTTGATGCCGGCCTGATCCCAGCGCGCCCGCGCTGCCGACCAGTTGCGCAGCGAGCGATCCACAGGCGCTTCGTAGTCCCTCTGCGCCAGCGCCGCTGCCCCCCAAGCCAGCGCAAGGGTAAGCGCGACCAGGGCCACACCTTGACACAAAGGTCTGCGCATCGAGGTTCGCCCTCCTGATCCCTAGCGGGCGCCAACGTCCTGCGCCCTCACCTGCGAGAGGGGCCTGACCCCGATCAAGGCCAGGGTGCGCCCCGAGGCGGCGACAACGAGCGAGCGGGCGCAGCGCGTCGGCGGTTCACCGACGACCAGGCTTTCCCAGTAGAGCGGCGAATCCGGGTTCATCGTCGGACTCAGCGGCGACAACCCAATCCGCTCTGGCAGCCCAGAGGCTGCATCGAACCGCGCGACCACCGTGTAGGGCATGATGCACTCGCACGATGCACCCAGACATGTGTCGATCTGAACTCTGGCGCGCAACTTCTCCAGAAACTGCGTGACTGTCATCAGCGAGATGCCGCAACCGTTCTCAATAACGCTGACGATCTGCTCGCGCAGCACATCCACGATCTGCCGGCAACGACCGGAGATGTGGTCGCTCTCGAAGGTGGCCCGGTAATAGTCCAGGCCTAGGGTGCGCCAGGTTGCTTCGATGTGGTCGAGGTCTGCCAGCGCCTGGCCGGTTGGATTTAGCAGCCGGTCGCGCAGGTCGATGGCAGCGCCGACCAGCGCCGCCAGGAGGGCGCAAAGAATTGCCGTTCCTACTGCGCACGCGCCGGCCAGTTTCACGCAGCACATTTTAGCGGACATGGGCCGGCAGATCGCCAGACGCAGACCCGGCATGCGCCCAGATCCATTTCTCGAATAGCCAAACACTCCATTGACCTGGAGTCAACTCCAGGCGCCAGGCTGGGTTTCAACCTTGTGCCTGACTCCTCAACCCTTTGGCACTCTACTTTGGCGATTTATATGGCAAGCAGCGCGCAATCGGGCGTGCGATAATGCCGGACTTACATGGACCTCCTCGGCATCCTCGCGCTGGCCCTACTCTGGGGCTCATCGTTTTTGTTCATCAAGATCGGCCTGAACGGCGGCATGTCGCCGGTGCTGGTGGCCGGCGGGCGGTTGGCAGTTGGGGCTGCGCTGTTGTGGGGCGTGGTGCTGGCGCGCCGGCTGTTCGCGCCGGCCTCGTTCAAAAAACCCATCCCGCGCGAGCGCGCCCAGTGGATCAAAATCGCCCTCATCGGCCTGGTGAACAACGCCATACCTTTCCTGCTCATCGCGTGGGGCGAGCAGCGCATCAGCTCTGGCCTGGCGTCGGTGCTCAATTCATCGATGCCACTGTTCACCGTCCTGTTCGCCCATTTGCTGACCCATGATGACCGCATCACGCCGGCCAAAGCAATCGGCGTGCTGATCGGCTTCGCCGGCGTCGCCGTCGTCATCACGCCGGGCGCAGCAGATCTGTCCGGCGAATTGCCGGGCAGCCTGGCCATCGTGGCCGCTTCTGCAGCCTATGCTATTGCCACCGTGTTTGTGCGGAAGACACTGACCGGCGCCACAGACCCTATCGCCACCGGCGCAGCACAGTTGGTCACAGCTTGTGTCTGGCTGGCGCCGCTGGTATTGGCCACCGGCGCGACGGCGCATCTCGACGCCGTTCCGCTCGACGCCATTCTCGCCGTCATCGCACTTGGCCTGCTGGGCACCGGCCTGGCTTACATCATCTACTATCTGCTCATCCAGCGCGCCAAAGCCTCGCAGATGTCGCTGGTCACGTATTTGCTGCCGGTCACCGCATTGGTGTATGGCGCTATCTTTCTGGGCGAAGAAGTCACAGGCTACGCAGTGGCCGGCTTTGGATTGATCGTGTCGGGCATTTTGTTGGTCAATGTGGACGTAGTCCGCCGCGCCAACCACGCCGCGCCGGCAAAAATGTAAGGCAAGCCGGCGTACCTGCCTGGTGTGCTATGGCAGGGTGCGCGTGTTAGACTTACAGCATGGATGAGTTGAACGCCCTGGTGCGCGCATGGGCCGTGCGCGCCCGCGCGCAGTGGAGCTTGCGCTGGCTGTTCATCGGCATCGCCATTGGCCTGGCAGTTGCCATCATCCCTGCCCTCATCGCCCGCGTGGCACCGCTAGCAAGCCAGGCCACCCTGCTGGGAATCGGCGGGCTGTGCGCCGGCGCCGGCCTGCTGGCGACGCTTGTGTGGCCATGGATTCGCACACGTGGCCAAAGCAAACTGGTTTGGGCGCGCCAATTCGACACACAATTCCAGCTCGACGAGCGGCTCAGCACTGCATTCGAGTTGCAACAAGGCATCATTCAGACGCGCGATGACCACCTGCGCCAACTTCAACAGACCGACGCGCTGAACGCCGCCCACAGCATCAACATCGACACCGCCCTGCCCTGGCAGCTCCCCTGGCGACAAGCGCTGATTGCTCTGCTTGCACTGGCCATTTTGCTACTGGTAATCCTGCTGCCCAATCCACAGGAAGAGATGCTGGCAGCGCGCGAAGCAGCGCGCCAGACCCTTGCCCAGCAGGCGCAGTCGCTCGAAGCAGCCAAGCAAGCCATTCGCGATTCCAATCTGACCGACGAACAGAAACAGCAAGCACTAGAGGCGCTGGACGAGGCGCAAAACCGGCTCAATGACCCAAACACATCACCCGAAGAAGCCATGGCCGCCCTCAACGACGCACAAGCCCGGCTCGAAGCGCTGCGCGATGAAGCTTGGCAACAGCAGCGCGAAGACCTACAGCGGGCCGGCCAATCGATGCAGCCCGATGAGTTGACCAATGCGCTGGCCGACGCGCTGTCCAGAGGCGATGTCGCCCAGGCCGCCGAGCAACTGAGCACTCTCACCCAGACTCCCGACGGCCAGCCGCTTGACGAGGCGCAGCAGCAACAATTGGCTGATCAACTCGATCAGATGGCGCGCGAAATTCAAAAGTCCGACCCTGCCTCGGCCCAACATCTGCGCCAGGCCGCCCAAAGCCTACGCGAGCAAAACAGCGAGGGAGCGCGCGAGCAGCTCGAACAGGTAGCCCAATCGCTCAGTGAGGCGAACCAGGCGGCAGAGGCGTCGCGCAGCCTCGATGCCACCCAGGCGCAAGTCGACGCAGCCCGCCAGGCCATCGCGCAAGCCAGCCGGCAGGAACCACAACAAGCCCAGGGAAACCAATCGGGCAGTCAGGCTCCGCCATCCAAGGCCGGGCCGGCCAACCAGACCGCCGACAGTGAACAGGGTAATCAGCCCGCCGAGGGTGAACAGGCCGGTCAGCCGGGGTCCAGCGAGAGCAGCCGGCCTGTGCCTCAACCACAGACCAGCCCCGGCCACAGCGAAGATACCGGCTCAGACAACAGCGTGTGGGCGCCTGGCCCACGCCTCGGAAACGAGGGCGCGCAGGTGCAACTGCCCCAGGCCGGCGGCGACAGCGCCCCCAACCCATCAGGCCGTCCCAATCCCGGCGTGGGCGGCGCCGCCACCGTGCCCTATCAGCAGGTGTATCGCGAATACGCGCAGGCTGCCGACGAAGCCATGCAGCGCGGCGCAGTGCCGCCCGGTCTGCGAGACTATGTGCGCGATTACTTCAGCTCGCTCGACCCGGCCGCGCGCCGCTGAGCGCAGCGATTGCGGAACATCCCCGATGCATGCCCTAAAGAAAGTGCTGCTTTTCCTGCCGGCGCTGCTTGCAGGGGTGTGGATGGCCCTCACGCCGGGGCAAACCGCCTCCCACACGACGCCCCATACACCAGCCGGCGCGTCATCCATCACCCTGACGCCGATATACACATGGCGCGTCATCGCCACCTATCCACACGACACAAACGCTTTCACGCAGGGACTAGTGTTCACCAATGGCGTGTTGTACGAAGGCACCGGCTGGTACGGCGCATCATCCCTGCGCCGGGTTGAGCTGGACAGCGGAAGCGTGCTACAGCAACACAACCTTGGCAACGCATACTTTGGCGAAGGGATCGCCATCGTCAGCGACACGATCTATCAGCTCACGTGGCAGAATGGCGTCGCATTCACCTACGACAAAACGAGCTTTACGCCGCTCGGCGTTTTCAGCTACACCACAGAGGGCTGGGGCCTGACTTATGACGGCCAGCGCCTCATCATGAGCGACGGCAGCGCAACGCTGTTGTTCCGTGACCCGACCACATTCGCTGTGCTCGGCCAGGTGCAGGTCATGGATGGCAGCCTGCCGGTTAACCGGCTTAACGAGCTGGAATACATCAACGGCGAGGTGTGGGCCAACGTGTGGATGACGGATTGGATCGCGCGCATCGACCCGGCCACCGGGCGCGTGACAGGCTGGATCGACCTGAGGGGCATCATCACGCCGCACCCGCGCCTGAGCGACCCCAACGCTGTGCTCAACGGCATCGCCTACGACGCGGTTGGGGGCCGGCTGTTCGTGAGCGGCAAACGCTGGCCGGCGCTCTTCGAGATCGAAGTGTACCGGCTGCTCTACATGCCTCTGGTCAGCCGGCCATAGCTGCCCGTCTCCCTAGCCCTCTCAGCCTGATCTCAGCACGAAGCAATAGAAGCAATAGAAGCAATAAAGGTCATCAAGACCCACACATCTTGTCTTTGTGTGCTTCGTTGCTTTGTGGTTCGTTTCCTGAAAAGATATGCCGGGCACTCAGATCGAGAAGTCCTCGCCGCGCCACACACCCTCTTCGGGGCGATGAGGCAGGGGGTGCCGCTCGTGGCCGGCCACGCGCTGCTCCAGCAATTCCACCCGCTCGATCAGCGCCGTCAGCGTGGCGCCAATCGTATCGGGCAGTCGGCTGTGATCAAGGTCGGGGGCGTCAGTGGGCCGGTGCGGTTTGCTGCGCGTCACGATCTGGCCGGGGACGCCCACCACCACCGAGTTTGGCGGCACGGGTTTGACAACCACGGCATTCGCGCCGATGCGGCTGTCGCTGCCGATCTCGATCGCGCCCAGAATCTTGGCGCCGGCCCCCACCACCACGCGGTCGCCCAACGTAGGGTGGCGCTTACCTTTGGCCAGGCTCACGCCACCCAGCGTCACACCGTGGTACAGAGTGACATCCGCACCAACCTCGGCCGTCTCTCCGATCACCACACCCATACCGTGATCGATGAAGAACCCCGGTCCAATCGTCGCGCCGGGGTGAATCTCGATACCGGTCAGCGCGCGCATGATGTGCGACACCCAGCGGCCTAGAAAGCGCAGCCGGCGCATCCAAAGCCAGTGCGCTATCCGATAACCCCACAGCGCATGCAAGCCGGGATAGCACAGCAAGACTTCGAGCGTACTGCGCGCAGCCGGATCGCGGTCAAATACGGACTGAATGTCGCGCCGGAGAGTGCTAAACATGTCGATTGACAATTGCGGATTGACGAGATTAACGAGTATTGACGAGATTAACGAAATTGACGATTGACAAGCTGCAGTCTGTGATCTGTCGTCTGTGATCTGTCGTCTGCACTGTGCCGTCCGTCGTCTGTCATGCATCAGCCAGATTGGCGTACAGCGCCGTGCTGAGATAGCGCTCGCCGAAAGACGGGATGATAACGACGATGAGCTTGCCGGCGTTTTCGGGCCGGCGCGCTACTTGCAGCGCCGCCCACAACGCCGCGCCCGACGAGATGCCGACCAACAGTCCCTCTTCGCGCGCCGCACGCCGGGCCGTCTCGAAGGCATCCTCACTCTTCACGCGCACCACTTCGTCATAGATGGCCGTGTTGAGCACCTGCGGCACGAATCCCGCGCCGATGCCCTGAATGGGATGCGGCCCTTTCTGACCACCCGACAGCACCGGCGACGCATCCGGTTCCACCGCGATGACTTTGAAGGACGGTTTGCGCGACTTGATGACTTCGCCCACGCCGGTAATCGTGCCGCCCGTACCGACGCCGGCTACCAGAATATCAGCCTGGCCATCGGTGTCGCGCCAGATCTCCTCGGCAGTGGTGCGGCGGTGAATCTCTGGGTTGGCCGGATTCTGAAACTGCTGGGGGATGAAATAGCGCGGGTCAGAACGGGCCAGTTCTTCGGCTTTACGAATGGCGCCGGCCATACCCTCGGCCGCCGGCGTCAGGATCAGCTCTGCGCCATAGGCGCGCAGGAGGATGCGCCGCTCTTTGCTCATCGATTCTGGCATGGTCAGCGCGCACTTGTAGCCGCGCGCCGCGCACACCATAGCCAGCGCGATGCCGGTGTTGCCGCTGGTCGGTTCTAGGATGATCGTGTCGGGCTTGATCAGCCCTGCTCGCTCCGCTGCGTCAATCATGGCGGCGCCGATGCGGTCTTTGACACTATGCGCCGGGTTGAAAAACTCCAGCTTGGCCACAACTTGCGCAACACTGCCTTGGGCCAGGCGCTGGATGCGCACCAGCGGCGTGTTGCCAATCAGTTCGGTCACATTCTGCGCGATCTTCATGTGTGTAACCTCCAAAAAATTCCAACATACCCGATGCATGCAAATCTGTGGCAGGTCTTGCTTGCGCCACGCGAAGGCACGAATAGAGAATTCGCGTCGCAGTTCCGCCCCCTGGGAGCGCACAGCCCAGGTGATTGGGCTGCGCTATTTCAACAAGCGCCGGGGCGATAGAGTTGTAGAGCGGACGGCCGGCTTGAGGCCGCCCGCTAACTACAGAGGCAGGTCAGGCTAATCTGCGGCGCATGTCGCAGGCCGGCGCAGCCCGACTGAGCGGGGCCGGCTGGGCGACCGATAGGACTGTTGAAGCGCCGCAACATCATGGGCGGCATTATAGCGCGGCCGAATCGGCCACAGGCAATGTTTGCAGCGCAGCTTCGACTTCAGGCCGGTAAGGCAGCGAGCTTTGCGCCCCCATGCGCGTCACCGACAACGCAGCGACGACATTGGCCTTGCCGATCGCTTCATGCAGTGTGGCGCCTTCACCCAGGAACACCGCCAGCGCGCCGATAAACGCATCGCCGGCTGCCGTGGGATCGACCGGCTCAACGCGCCTGGCCGGTATATGCTCGGCGGCATCCCCGGTGACGCACAGCGCGCCGCGCGCGCCCAGCGTGACGATGACCGCCTGTGGGCCGCGCAAAAGCAACTTGCGGGCGGCAGCCTCGGCCTGTGAAATCGTGCTCACCGGCATACCGGTTAGCGACTCCGCTTCTGTCTCATTCGGCACACACAGGTCTGTCAGAGCCAGCAGCGCATCGGGCAGCGGCTGCGCAGGCGCCGGCGCAGGGTTCAAAATGGTACGCACTCCTGCGCCGCGCGCCAGGCGAAACGCCTCCAGCACAGAGTCCAGCGGGATCTCTAACTGGCATACCACAGCACTGGCCGACTCGATCGCGCTGCGCGCCGCGCGCACATCGTCGGGCGAGACCCTACCATTTGCCCCCGGCGTCACTACCAGATAGTTGTTGGCCTCGTCATCAACCAGAACGATTGCCACCCCCGTGAATGCAGCATCGTCAAACAAGACATGGGCAACATCGATACCTTGCGCGCGATAGTTGCGCAGAATCTCCTCGCCAAACGCATCGCGGCCAAGTTTGGTCACGAGTGTGACATTCGCTCCAAGCCGGGCGGCCGTCACAGCCTGATTGGCGCCCTTGCCGCCGTAGAAGGTGCTGAAAGAATGGCCGATGATGGTCTCACCGCGCCGGGGCGCCCTGGGCACGCGAGAAACCAGGTCTATGTTCGAGCTGCCAACGACACAAATTGAAGGGGGATGTTCAGTCATTTCAACTCCTGCTAAGATATGGTAACAAATCAGCATCCAGACTGCTTGTGGTGGACACAGAGGTTGACAACAGAGGTTGACAATGGAGCTAATCAAGGTATCGGCCAACTCTCGCTCAACCGCCGTGGCAGGCGCCATCGCGGGAGTTGTGCGCGAGCATGGGCGCGCTGAGATACAGGCAATCGGCGCCGGCGCAGTCAATCAAGCGGTCAAGGCCGCCACAATCGCGCGCGGTTATCTGTTACTGGACGGGATCAATATCATTGTGATTCCTTCGTTCGGGGAGATCACCATCGATGGCGCACAGCGCACCACCATCAAGCTGATCATCGAACCGCGATGATGCCGGGGCATGAAAAGTCGGCTGGCCCGCCCGTTCACAAGCGCTCACTCGGCGCTGGGTGTGCCACGTATTGCAGCGAGAGCGACTAGCCGGGATGTATGCTTGCTGCAAGCAGTGCAACACGAATTGCATTGTCCACCGCAATGGCCTTCTGCTCCAACACCACCGATTCGCCAGTTGTGCGTTGCGCAATGACACCGCACACACACCCCGCCGCAAAACCATAGACACCGGCCATCTTGAAGAGCGTGCCACACTCCATCTCGTAGTTCAGCACGTTGAGGCGGCGGTATTCCTCAGTAATGCCCTGCAGCCGGCGCAACAGGTTCGGGTTGGCCGACGATTCGGTGCGCTCCTGGCCTTCATAGAACGTGTCTACCGAAGCGGTGATGCCTACATAGTGCTCCACGCCAAGGGTCTGCGCTGCCTGCGCCAGCGCCACCGTCAGAAATGGGTCGGCTGCCGCCGGATATTCAAGCGGCGCAATGTCATTGGCCGCGCCCTGCCGGCACAACGCCGCACTCGAAATGACCACACTGCCCGGCAGCACATGCGGCTGGATCGAGCCGGTGGTGCCAATGCGGATGATCTGCCGGATGCCTACCTGTCTTAACTCGTTCACCACGATGCTGAGCGAGGGCGCCCCCATGCCGCTGGTGGCCGATAGGACTGGCATGCCGTTTGGCAGCAAACCAACATAGCTGTTCAGCCCTCGATGTTGAGACAACAGGCGCGCCGCTTGCAGATGCCTTTCAGCGATCACCTGCGCCCGCTCCGGGTCGCCGGAAAGGAGCGCCGTTGTCGGTGGATTGGGGCCTAAGTCCTCGCGGCCAAAACCGATATGGTAGTAACGCATACTGCCTATTATCGGTTATCGGTGAGGCTGGGTCAGTAGATGAATGGCAGCAGTTTCTTCACGCGGCGTTGATAGGCGCGATAGCCGGCGTAGCGCTCGACCAGCCAAGCTTCCTCGCGCCGCGATTTGCGGTCAAAGAAGATGAAGACACCCACCGATAGCGCCAGCCCAATCAGACTGCCGCACAACAGCGCCCAGGCCAGCGCGCCTAAAATAATGCCGGCATAGATGGGATGCCGCACCACACGATACAGGCCGGATGCCACCATCTCGCCGTTGTCAATCGGCTTGGGCAACGCAGTCAGGTTGCGGCCCAGGCTGATGACGCCACCCAGCACAAACACTCCCGCTACACCGGCCAGCGCCAACCCAACCCCTATGCCGACACCGGACGTGACACCGCCCTGGCCACCAGTCAACCAAGTCGCCAACGCCACCAACGGCCCCAACGTGAATTGTGCGATGACCCACCACTCGCCCCGTGAACCAAAGCGATCTGTGGCAGCCTGCGTAACGCTCTGAGCATTCACCATGTCTTCACCTTGCTCTAACACAGCGCACACCTCCCTCTCACACAATTCCTATGCAGTAAACTTACGATACAGCCGTATCGTTAGAAATATCTTGATCGACGGTGAGACGAGTGAGGCAGCGCAAGCTGCACCAAAGGCGCGCGTGTGAACGAACGCGCATTGCCAAACAACCAGACAAAAGAGGAAAGACCCATGCCATTCCTGTTTGATCCGCTTTATCTTGTTTTTGCCTTGCCCGGCCTGTTGCTGGCCATGTGGGCGCAGCTTAAAGTACGCGGGGCATTTTCGCGCTACGCGCAGGTGCCCACCTCGCGCGGCGTGAGCGGCCTGGACGCGGCCAAGCTGCTGATTCGTCACAACAATCTTGGGCATGTTGGTATTCAGGGCACACCCGGCGAGTTGACCGACCACTACGACCCACGCACGCGCTCGATCTATCTATCGGACAGCTCGGTGCACAACTCGGTAGCATCTGTAGCCATTGTAGCCCACGAACTGGGCCACGCCGAGCAAGACGCCCAGGGTTATGCGCCGCTTAAACTGCGCGGGGCGATCGTCCCGGCTGTTACTGTCGGCGCGTGGGTAGGGCCGGTGCTCTTCATGGTTGGCCTGCTGTTTCAAAGCATGCAACTGGCCTGGCTGGGCGTGATCGCGTTTGCATTGACAGCAGCGTTCACGCTGGTGACGTTGCCGGTGGAGTTCGACGCCAGCCGGCGGGCGCTGCGCATGTTGCAGAGCAGCTACATCCTCGTGGGCGAGGAACTGAACGGCGCCAAGAAAGTGCTCGATGCGGCGGCATGGACTTATGTGGCGGCAGCCCTACAGTCAATCCTGACCCTGCTGTATTACGTGACATTGCTCACCGGCATGCGACGTAGCGAAGAGTGAATCGCCTGACGGTTGACCCTTTTTGCTATGAAACCCGCTCGATATAAGTCGGGCGGGTTTTATTGCGCGTTCTGGCTGCTCCCTCTGCTATAATCTTCCAAGACGTTCCCAGCCATGAACACAAGCACAACCCCACAGCAAACGCCGGCCAGTCCATCGAGCACACTGGGCCCCGCCTTGCCCGAAGAGACCAAGCCGAACACGAAGCTACTCATTGGCATGATCGTGGGCGGAATCGTGTTCATCGCCGTCACCATCTTCGTCATCTGGTTTCTGGCCGTCGACCCGCAGCGCACTGCAAACATCCGCGACATGTTTATCATTGCGCTCGCGCTTGTAAGTGTTGTCATCGGGGCGTTGTTGGCTGTGCTGGTATGGCAACTACAATCGCTCATCGCACTGCTGCGCAACGAGATCAAGCCGATGCTGACCAACGCAAATCAAACCGTGAACACTGTGCGTGGCACGGCTGTATTCATGAGCGACAACCTGGCGAGGCCGGCTATCAAGGCATTCAGTTTCCTATCGGGCTTAAAAGGTGTGGCCGACGCTGTTGGCGCGCGAGCCGGCACAACATCACGTCGGCGTCGCGGATCATCGAACGGCTCAGGCGCAGCCGGTGGAACAAGTGATGGCACTGATGCTGCGAACTGAGCAGTCTCGATGATGTAAAGCCGGGACATCGGGCACACTAACAAACCACTGCCTGCTTGGACAGGCGCATCAAGATTAGGTCGCGGGGTCAGGTTCACAGCCAGTTCCTGCACGCGCGACGAAGGAGTTTAATCAAATGACACAACAAGATTCAGGCGCTGAGATTGGAGCATTCTTTGCCGGCGTGTTGATCGGCGCACTGGTCGGCGCAGCATCGGCTTTGCTGGTGGCCCCACAGTCCGGCGAGGAGACCCGCAAGCAAATCAGCCGCACGAGTGAAGAGCTTCGTGACCGCGCTCAGGACATTCTGGAAGACGCGCGCGAGCGCGCGGATGCAACCATCGCCGACGCGCGCCGCCGGGCTGAGCGCATTATCGAGGAAGCCCGCGAGCGCGCGGCAGAAATAGCAAACGAAGCGCGCGAACGGGTCGAAATCGCGATCGAAGAAGCGAAGGATAGGCCGGCTGCCGGCACTCAAAGCTGAGCATCGGCGCATATCCCCCCTCAGAGCGCGCAGAAGAGCGCACAGAGCGTTATCCACGCCCGTTTTCCGTACTGCCTCCTGTCACACAGGCGCAGCGCAGGGTCGTCACGTCGCACAGGCGTGATCTGTAACATCCCGCGCAACCTATTTCCACAATAGAAAGCGCCACCGGGTCAAATGATCCGGTGGCGCTTCTGCGTAACAGTGTCAGGCCGGCTCGCGCGCCGGCTCAGAATGTCGCTGCTTGCGCACTCCTGCTTGTGCGCGACACTTTTCCACAGCGACATCGCGCAAGCTCCCCGATACAGCACCGGCCACTTTTGCGCATTTGCGCATTTGCACATTTGCACATTTGCCGTGCGCTTGACAAATTTCTCATGAAAAACTAAAATTCAATACCTGTCAAATTAAAAATTTGACAATACAAATAAGGCACACACAGGGCAGACCATGGACACAGAAATTCAGTCGCTGAACGACGCGACATTACACTACCTGGACGCCATTTACCGATTGTCGCAAGATGGTCAGCCGGCCACGACCAACACCATCGCCGGGAAGCTGGGCGTGACGCCCTCTGGCGCAAGCATCATGCTTAAACGCCTGGCCGATCGCAAGCTCGTCCAACTGACGCCGTACAAAGGCGCCACGCTCACGCCACAGGGTGTCAGAATCGCATTGCGCACCATTCGTCGGCACCGCCTGCTAGAGGTCTTTCTCATTCAGGTGATGGGCTTCCAGTGGCATGAAGTGGACAAACATGCACACGCGCTGGAAACGGTGATCGACCAGGAGTTCGAGGATCGCATCGCAGAGATCACCGGTAACCCGACGCGCTGCCCGCACGGACATGTGATTCCCACGCGCGACGGGGTGCTGCCACGCGTGCCGGATGTCAAACTGGTCTCCTGCCCGGTCGGCGCGTCGGGGGTGATCCGCTGCATCGACACCGACAATGCCGAATGGCTCGAATACTTCGGCCAGCTCGGGTTGATGCCCGATGCGCGCGTGACGCTGAAGTCTATTGCGCCTTATGGCGGCGCTGTAACCATATCAACGCCCCATGACAGCATAACACTCGGCTTTGAGTTGGCCGAGGTGATTTTGATCGAGCCAGACAAACCCGCCGACGCGTGGGTTAGCCCGGCAGGCCGGCCACACGCACGGCATGCACGAACACGGCGGGCAGGTTTTAGACACAAGGGGTCATGAGACGATGAATCAACATTTGACTGTGACTGTTGACAGACAACCCAATGCGCCCGACGGCGCTGATGTGCGCGCCGGCTGCGCCGGCGTCCTGGCAGCGACCATCCAACAGCCCGGCATTCTGCGTGTCAGTCTAGAGCCATCCCAACAGACCGTCACACTAGACTACGATCCAGCGCGGTTGAAAGAGGGCGACGTGGACGAGTTGCTCAGCCGCATAGCACCTATCATCCAAAAAACCATGAACGAGTGCAGCGCCAGGTCCAGTCGTGCTTGTGCAGCCTGCGCCGCCGCAATCAACCATCCCATGCAGCCTGCTCAGGCAATTCGGCGCGCCACAATTGCCATCGACGGCGCAGCCCACGATATTTGCTTCGACCGGCCAGACATGCCTGCCACAAGCAGCGACACGGCGCCCAGTTTAGGCTGGCTTCAGCGCGCGCGGGCATGGCTGACTGAACAAAGAATCGAGGCGCTCTTTGTTCCCATCACACTGATTGCTATGTTGCTTGGGTTGCTTGCGGAGCGCGCACTGTTGGCGCCGCAAATGGCCGGCGCACTCTACCTGCTGGCCTACATCACCGGCGGCGCATTCGGCTTGAAGGGCGGCATCGAAGCGCTGCGCGAGCGCGTCATCGACGTGGACCTGCTCATGGTGCTGGCCGCCCTCGGCGCTGCCATTGTTGGCGCGCCGTTCGAGGGCGCCATGCTGCTGTTCCTGTTCTCGCTATCGAACGTATTGCAGGCGTTTGCGATCGGCCGCTCGCGCGACGCAATCCGCGCGTTGGTGAAGCTGCGCCCCACCCGGGCGCTGGCGCGTCGGGGAAGCCGGCTGGAGCTGATGCCCATCGACCGCATCGTGGTGGGCGACCGCATCTTCGTGCGCCCCGGCGAACGCATCCCGCTAGATGGCATCGTGATCGAGGGAGAAAGCACGGTTGATCAGGCTTCCATCACCGGTGAATCCATGCCGGTGCTGAAGAAACAGGGGGATCGCGTCTTCGCCGGCACAATCAACCAGCGCGGCAGCCTTGAAGTGCGCGTGACTCACCTGGCAACCGACTCGACTATCTCGCGGCTGATCAAACTGGTGGAAGAAGCGCAGAGCGAGAAAGCGCGCACACAGCGCTTTCTGGAACAGGCCGAGCGGCGGTATGCCATGGGTGTGCTCGCGTTGACAGCGTTGTTAATCCTCCTGCCACCGCTGCTCTTCAACGAGCGATTCGAATCAGCTTTATACCGCGCTATGACGGTGATGGTTGTGGCGTCGCCGTGCGCCCTGGTGATCAGCACACCGGCCACTATCTTATCGGCTATCGGCAACGGCGCGCGCAGAGGCATCTTGTTCAAGGGCGGCGTTCATCTGGAGCAAGCAGCCGGCATCCGCGCTATCGCTTTCGACAAGACCGGCACATTGACCGAGGGCAAACCGCGCGTTACCGATATCATCGTGACCCCCGCTTCAGAGACCAACGACTGGAGCGGCCGCGAATCAGATTTGCTGGCACTGGCGGCGGCTGTCGAAGCCAAGTCCGAGCATCCCGTCGCGCATGCCATCGTTAACGAAGCCAAAGCGCGCGGGCTGGAAGCCCAACTGCCCCAGTCAGAAGGTTTCATCGCCCGGCCCGGCCTGGGCGTTAGCGCCACAATCAACGGAATAACCATTGCCATTGGCAGCCCGCGCTACTTCGAGGCCTTCGATTGCCTGGCATGCAGCAGCGCCGGGCACGAAGTGATGCGCCTGCAAGGCGAAGGCAAAACCGCGATGCTGGTCGCGCGCATCGCACATGACCGTCGGTCGGCCGAGGTGCTGGGCGTGATCGCCGTGGCCGACAAACTGCGCCCCGACGCGGCCCAAGTCGTGCGCGAACTGCGCGAAATGGGCTTGCGCACCGTCATGCTCACCGGCGACAACAGGGTCGTGGCGCAGGCTATCGCCGCCGAAGCCGGCGTGGACGAATTCCATGCCGAATTGCTCCCTGAGGACAAAGTGCGCCTGGTGCGAGACATAGCCCAGGACGGAGCCGTGGCGATGGTGGGCGACGGCATCAACGATGCGCCGGCGCTGGCAACTGCCACCGTAGGCATCGCCATGGGTGCAGCCGGCACAGACGTCGCGCTCGAAACCGCCGACATCGTGCTGATGTCCGACGATCTGTCGAACATTCCTTACGTGATTGCGCTCAGCCGGCAAGCGCAACGCACCGTGATGCGCAATTTGGCCTTTGCCGGCGCCGTGATCCTCATCATGGTTGCCGCAGCCCTCGGTGTGCAGATTCCGCTGCCGCTGGGCGTCGTAGCGCACGAGGGCAGCACCGTACTTGTTTCGCTGAACGGCTTGCGGCTGCTGGCCTGGCGCAAAACGCGCCAAAGGCAGCAGGCAATACGATGACCGAGCGCGAAAGCAACTAAAAAGGCGCAGCCAAATGGCTGCGCCTTTCGTTTCCAGTTTCAGGTTGATGCCTGACTCCGCGACACCATCAATCATCAAACAACTTGCAAAACCGGCTAATTCTTGAGATAGCGGTCAAAGAACTGCACCGTGCGCCGCATGACCAAGGAGAAACTGTTTGAGATGTTGTGGTTGTCGCCCCGATAGCTATAGAACTCTACCGCGCCGCCCACAGCCTGAATCTGATCGCGCAGCATCTCGGAGAACTCGAACGGCACCGACGTGTCGGCGGTGCCGTGGTGGAGTTGCACAGGGCCGGACAGATCGGCCAGGTAACTATTCGCGGAGATCGCGTTCCAGAAAGCCGGGTTCTGTTCAGGCGTGCCGTAAGTTTCGATAAGTTCGGTGCGCCAGGCGCGCGCGCGGGGCGGGATGGAGACGTTCGCCGGCCGGCGCCAGCGTGTCAACAGATCGGGGTACGACGCCACCACACCGGCCCAGATCACGCCGGCCTTGATATCGCGGCTTGTCACCATCGCCCGCAGCGTGATGTACCCGCCCATTGAGTGGCCCCACATGCCGATGCGATTCGGGTCGGCGTCGGGGAATTGCTTCATTGCTGCCACGGCGTTTAACACGTCGATGGTGTACGCCGGCGAGCCATACGCGCCCTCAGCTTCTCCCTCTGAATTGCCATGTCCGCGATAGTCGGGGCGAAACACGATGTAGCCGTTGCGCGCCAGGTTGTCCACGTGCGCCACATAGCGTTCGGTGGTGCGGTATTGCGCCGGCGGGATGTAGCCGTGGTTGAACACGATCACCGGCCAGCCCGTTGCCGGGCGCTTGCCTCTCGGCACGGTGAGCAACGCATAAATCTTCAAGCCGTCGGACAAATACGAGGCAATATAGCGATCATAGTTTGCCCCGCGCGGCAGCGTCGATTCGATCGTGACATCGCCGGCTGGATAGTCGCGGCGGCGCAGATAGTCGATCGTCAACGGATGCACAGCGTCGGGTGTAGGCATCGGCTCCGCCGCTGCCGCCGACAGATGCGCAGCCGGGGCATGAGTCGCGGCGCGTGTTCCAGGCACATGGAGCACAGCCGCCTGGCAAACAATCAAAATCGCCAGCGCCAAACCCAGCCGTTTCGTTCGCAAACTTTGCATATTCACCAACCTGAATCGATGTGATAGCGAAATGCTACACGCGATAGGGTTGCAGGCACAGCACTTCGCCGCGCGCGCAGACGCAACTCACTGGTCAGATTTGCGCGCCGGGGTTGATAATAGCCGGTAAGCTTAGAGCAGCCTGTATCACGCAAAGCGGGGGCATCTTCTGTGCAGGAAAAGCGCATGATGCAATCGCAGAAAACGTCATTCCTGCCCAGACGGCAATCCAGGAACACGATCACCCTGCGCGCAGCTTGTGCCGGAGATGGTCTGCTCAGCGGCACTCTGGCAGATCGCCGGCTGCAAGCGGCGCGGCAAGTTGCAGTGCGTCGTGCTCTAACGCTGCGCCATCAGAGCGCACCGCAGGCAGACGTTGCCCGGTCTGGTAGTCATACAGCCCCACCCATATAGTGACCGGCGCGGTGGACGGCGAACCCATCAGCCAGCGGCGATCAACCGCATCGCGGCCGGCCGGCAGCGCCTGAAACCCCAGCAAGCCCGACAACAGCGCGCCATCTTGTTGGGCGATCAGGGCGCCTTGGGCATCGTAGACCTGCGCAAAGAGCGACAGGGTGGCCTGCGATGGGTCCGGCTGCGCGCCGGGCGCTCGGCGCCAGCGCGTCGCCAGAATCCATCCGCTGCGGCATGGTTGAGTGTGATGCGCCACAAGATACAGCGCCCCTCCGAAAGCAACCTGCGCATCACCCTCGAACACCGCCGGAGGTTCCACCCCACCCACCCAGTCTGCGCGCAGTGTATCGGTGAAGTAGCGCACCCACATCACCCGGGCTGCCATTGTCAGCGCAGCCGGCAAGGCGCCGGCCTCCATTTGCTCGCCCCATGGGTGATACACATAGCTCAAGCCGGGCTGGAAGGGTGTGCTGAATTGCGCCAGTTGCACGTCGCGCCGCTGGCCGGCATTGGCCAACACCAGATCATCGCCGCCAACATAGGGCGCCATGACGATCACCCCCTCAGAACCGACCGGGAAACGACGCGCTTTGGGGGCCACCCATTCGGGCATGTTCAACACCAGCATGCGCTGATCTGGCGGCATGGTCAAGGCAGTCTGAACGAGCGCCGTGATCGGCGCGTGAACGCGCACATGAAGCGAAAGCTGGCTGCCGACATGCGCTGCGCCCAGCGCGCAAAGCAGCGCCACGCCAACAGCCCGCAGCGCCGGTGTGGAGAGCAGCTTGATTCGCCGCCCGCAGCCGGCGCGCGTCATCACATCGGCCAGAGCCAACGCCAGCGCAGCCCACACCAGCGCGACGCCGGCCAGCGGGACATACAGGGCGCGCGGGGCATTCAGCACATAGTCGGCCGACAAGCGCGCCAGGGGTGGCGCTGCCGCGCCGGCGAAAGCCAACAGGCCGGCCACAAGCAACACGTTCCACCGGCTGCGCGCTACGACGACTGCGACGCAGGCCGCCGCCGTCATGCCCGCCGCCGCCATAACCGCTGCCTCATTGCCGGCCACCACCGGCTTTGTCAGCGCAGCGAACGGATAGGCCAGCATCTGCGCTGCATACAACGCGCGTTGCAAAAAGTCGGAAAGGGTCTGAACGGCCTCTGGCGGAGCGCCTTTTGGGATCAACGGATAGATGAGCAGATACACAACGCCCGGCGCAGCCACCGCGATGAATGACCAGGCATGTCGCTCCCACCGGCGCAAACGCCATGCGCGACTGATCTCATACACCAGACAGAAGCCGGCTGCCACGACACCAATTTCATTGGCAAGGAATGACAGCACCGCCAGAGCAAGGGATATCGCCCAATATCGCGCGCGGCCCGATTGCCGCGCCGCCACGTAAGACAGGGTTGCGCTCAGCGTGAACAGACAGGCCAGCAGATGATTCAGGCCGGCCGGCAGCGCCACCGCCTGAAACACAAACGGATTGAGCGCGTAGAGCAGGCCGACTGCCAGTTCCATGCCGGCGTCTGACCTGCCGGCAAGCGCCCGCGCCAGGCGCGTCAACAACACGGCGTTGGCGCTGTGGACGATGAGGCACAGCGCATGCAGCACAAACGGGCCGGCCGGCCCCAGCGCGCGCGCCAGCATATAGCCCAGCAGGTACAGCGGCCGATAGTAACCGAAGTTCTCGGTGCGCACGAATGCATCGCCTAGCGTGTAACCGTCGACCAGACGAACCGACCAGGCGTCGTCGAATGCCAGTGGCAACTGCACACTTGGCCAGTACACAACCAGAACGGCTCCGGCAATCGCACCGGTCAAGAGGAGCGGCGCGTAGCGCGCTAGAGGGGGCGAGTCGGATGAAGCAGCGCTCAAAGCAGCAACACAAAATGCCGGCCGTGGTTCAGTGCGCGTGCGGCGTCACTTACCACGGCCGGCGTTTGAGACAATATGTTCGATTGTGCTGGCGGCCTGCAGCCGGCCTCAGCTCTTCGCAGAGGCCTTGTTAAGCAGCTTGACCAGCCGCGACTTACGACGAGCTGCGTTATTCGGGTGAATCACGCCCTTACCTGCGGCGCGATCGAGCGCGCTGATCGCCTTGATGATTTCTTCGCGCGCAGCCGGCAGGTTCTTTTGCGCGATCAGGGCGCGCGTCTTTTTCACATAGGTGCGGGCGCGCGAGCGATGCAAGCGGTTATAGACCGCTTTGCGGGCGCTATTACGAATGCGTTCCTTTGCGGATTGTGTGTTTGCCACAAATGCCTCTCTATCTGCTCTATCTACGTGTCGCTGCACATCCGCGCTGGGGCGCGGCATGGATGCTTACTGACGGTTGGTCTCGGCCGGCCACACAGTGTCGCTCACAGAGCCAGCTTGGACGCGGGCGGTATTCTACTCCAGACCGAGACGTGGCGCAACTCTGAGAAAGGGAAAAAAGAAGATACGCCCTACTGCTCTTGTGCCGAGATGTGCCGAATGTATCTGCCTGCTCAACCGCCGCGTGCTGCGGCCACAGCGAGACACACCCAGCCGGCCACAAACGCCACCCCACCCAGAGGCGTGATCGCTCCTAGCCAGCGCCAGCCCGTCAACGCCATCAGGTATAGGCTGCCAGAGAACAGAACAATGCCGGCCACAAACAACCAGCCGGCAACCCCCGGCAACAACGACGACGGCCAGCGCGTGGCAGCAAACGCCACCGCCAGCAGCCCAAGTGCGTGATACATGTGATAGCGCACACCCGTCTCAAAGTTGGCCAGCATGTCCGCTGAAACGGCGGCACGCAGGCCATGCGCGCCAAATGCTCCCAGCCCCACAGCGAGGCCGGCTGCCACAGCGCCTAGTGCAAAGAAAAGTTTGTCCATGCCGGACATGATAAACTCATCTTGTGTCACACTTCGTCGTCATCACACTGATGGGGCTGCCGCTGCTCAGCGTCCTGGCTGCCTGGATGCTATCGCAGTGGCCGCGCGCACGCACATTTGCGTGGCTGCCTCTGCCCCTCTCAGCAGCTCTCACATGGCTTGCTGCCTGGGCAGCGCACAGCCTCCCTTTTGAGATGACTTTTGGCGACTGGGGGCCAGTGTCTGTCATTGGCGCGCCGCTCATACTCGCCAGCACTCCATCGGCCACGACGATTCTAGTCGCTGTTGCCGTTGTGCAACTCGCCAGCAGCCTGCATCCGCGCGAGGCTGACCTGCGGCCAGACCACACCACGGCAGCGCTGTTGTTTGGCGCGCTCGTATTGGCTGCGCTGTCCAACACGCTGATGACACTCATCATCGGCATAGGGTTGGTGGACATTTTGTCGGTTGTGGCCGGCATTCAGCGCGGGCGCGATCACCGCCGCGTCATTGCCGACGCCATGTTTCGCGGCGCATCCTCAGCCTTGCTAGTCATTGCGCTCGCCCTGTATCTGGCCACGGGCAACAGCCTGTACATTCCGCTCGCCGTATTGCCGGAGCGCCTGATGCCTTTATTAACGCTCTCGCTCGCGTTGCGCTTTGGGCTGGCGCCGCTGCGCGCTGTGGCCGGCCAGTTTCATGACGCGCACTGGACGAGTGAGGCCGGCGCAATTGCCGGGCTGGTCGTGCTTGCCAAGCTGCCCCTGTTAAGCGCGCCAGAGTTGCCTATCTGGTTCTACGGGCTTGCCCTGCTGACGGCGATATTGACCGGTTTGATCGGCGCACTCACGCGACGCCGCAGCTTGCTGCGTTCGGCTATTAGCAGCATCGCGCTCAGCATGGCGCTCTGCTCAGCCGCGCTGCAACAGCCTGGCATCACTGCCGTAGCCGCACTGGCCTGGCTGGCCGGCAACCACCTGGTAGCGCTTTCTCCACGCGACGACTCGGCGATCGGCCGGCGCACCGCGCTGTTTGGGAGGCTGATCGGATTGCTATGCCTGATCGGCCTGCCTGTGACGGCCGGGTTTATCGGCCGCGCCGGCGTGGCTGCTGCGTGGGCCGATCAGGGGCCGGGCGGGGCGTTGCTGATCATCGGCTTTGCGCTCGCTCAGGCGCTGCTGACACTGGCTGCGCTGCGCATGACTTTCGCACCCACCAGCGTCACAGCCTATCGCATGGCGCTGCCTTCCGCCGGCCAGCTCAACCTGGGCGTCGCTGTGTCAATCTTCGTGATCGCCGTCTTGAGCGCGCATGTCGTGGCGTTTGGCATCGCCCCAACACTGGCCGGCGCGCCCGATCTGGCCGATGCGCTTGGCCGACACGGCATCATCGGCTGGCTTGTTTGGGCGCTGCCGATCCTCGGCGCAGTCGGCCTGTGGTGGTTCGAGGCGCGCTGGGCCGGCCTGTTCACCTCAATCAGACAACGCATCTACGATGTCATCAGCCTGGGCTGGCTGCACACCATTCTCGACGGCGCCACGAACCGACTGGGCCTGCCTCTCAGCCGGGTATTCCCCGTTCTCGAAGGTGGCAGCGCCCTGCTGTGGACCGTCGTAATTCTCTTAATTGTGGTGCTCGTGACCAGGCCAGGCGGACCCTGATAGATTCTGGATTGGCACTCACCACTCACCACTCACCACTCATCACTCACCACTCACCACTCATCACTCACCACTCACCACTCACCACTCCGACCCATGTCCACGACTGCCCAACAGCGCACATCTGAATTGACCTGGTGGCCGATCTATGCAGTGCTGATCGTGATCGCCGTTGCGGCGTTGCTGCCGGCCCGGCTCATTCACGCATTCGATCTGGTCGGCTATGCCGTGTGCCACCGCATCCCAGAGCGATCGTTCATCATCGCCGGCTCGCAATTACCCTTGTGCGCACGCGACACCGGCATGTTCAGCGCCGCCCTGCTCGGCGTGTTGAGCTTCATCGTCGTTCAGCCCCTGCGGGTGAACCAGTTTCCAACCCGGCCCTACCTGTTTGTGCTGGCCGGCTTCTTCCTCGCCTGGGCTTTCGACGGTCTGAACTCCTATCTGCTGCTGGCGCGCGGCGAAGTGTTTCTGTACATGCCGCAGAACTGGCTGCGGCTTGTGACAGGCGCGTTGATGGGCGTGACGCTCTCGTCATTCGTCGTGCCACTGTTCAACTCGGCAGTGTGGCGCCCTGACCTGAGCGCAGCGCAACCCAGCGTGGCAGCGTGGCGCGACATAGCGCGTCTGCTTGCCGTGGCCGGCAGCGTGATCGGCCTGGTCTTGTGGCAGCCGGCCTTTCTGTACGGCCCGATTGCCGTCATCAGCAGCCTGGGCGTGATCTTCCTGCTCGTGGTGGTCAACATGCTGCTGGTGGTGCTGCTGATGCGCAAAGAGGCGCGCATCGCGCGATGGTCGGAGCTAACACTGCCGATAGTCGCCGGCGTGTTTTTCACCTTCACCGAGATCATGCTGATCGTCATCGCCCGCGCCGCGCTGACCGAGGCGCTGGGCCTACCGTTCTAGCCCAACGCCCTCCCCACACACAGCGACCACTGCCATGATTCGTCTCAGCCGGCGACAGTTTGAGCAAATTGTCTTGCAGACGCTCGAACAGCTCCCGCAGCCCCTGCAAGAAGCCATCCACAACGTGGAGATCGAGATCAGGCCAGCCCCCACCCGCGAGGATTTCGAGTATGCCGCCGAATCCGGCGACCCCGTGCCAGAAGACAAAACCCTGTTCGGCCTGTATCGCGGCATCCCACTGACCGAGCGCGGCGCATCCTATGACCTGGTGCTGCCTGACCTGATCACCATCTTCCAGCGTCCGCACGAAGAAGCCTGCAACACACTGGAGGAGTTGAAAGCCGAAGTCGCGATCACAGTGCGACACGAAATCGCGCATTACTTCGGCATCGACGACGACCGGCTGGAGGAACTGGGCGCGTACTGACCATCATGCGCAACAATGCCCAGCCCGAATAGCGTCAGGGCGCGCCCCGGTTAGCGCAGGCGCGCTTGAATGCCTTGCGCCGGCGTGCACAAGTCAAGCAAGAGTCAGCGGCTGATTGAAGAGCATTACGGCCCGACCACCTGGGCTAAAGATAAAAAGTTTGCAGATGGGTATGCGGTGTGTTACTATCAACGCGGGCAACTGGAAAGACAATCTGCAATGGCATCCATGACCACTTACAAGAACGTGCCAGATATTGTCGTCGGTCGGCTGCCGGTCTACCTGCGCGCGCTGAGCGCCATGCAGGCTGCCGGCAAACAGGTCATCTCATCACAAGAACTGGCGGATTGGCTGGGAATCAGCTCAGCCCAGATTCGTAAAGATTTGTCGCACTTTGGGGAATTTGGCAAACAGGGCACCGGTTACTCGGTCGTCATGTTGCAGGACCGGCTGCGACACATCCTGCATTTGAACCGCGAGTGGCCGGTGATCATTGTCGGCGCCGGCAATATTGGGAGCGCGATTGCCAACTACACCGGCTTCGAGCGGCGCGGGTTCCGCGTGGTGGGCGTGTTCGACAACGATCCTGCCAAGATCGGTGGGCATGCCGGCCCGTTCGTCATCCAGGATGCCGCGCACATGATCGAGTTCATTAGACAGCACGACATTCGCCATGCCATGCTGTCTGTGCCGGCCGAGCAGGCGCAAAGCGTGGCCGATACGCTTGTCGAAGCCGGGATCATTGCCATCCTCAACTACGCGCCGATCAACCTGGTCGTGCCGGCCCATGTGCATGTGGAATCCATCGACCCGGTGATCCACCTGCAAAAGATGACTTTCTACATCGCGTGATCTAAAGATGGACAACACCACCAGCGCGCCTTTGCGCTGTGGCGTGCACAGCACCGATTCTCTGCGCACTGATGAAGCAGCCGGGATGCGCCTGCGCCGTTCTGCCGGCCTGGTCGCCGCCATCTGGGCTGTCGGCCTGATTGGACATTTCACGCCGCTGGGGGAATGGCCGGCGCTCTTCCTGTATGTGCTGGGGTCTATTGGCCTCACGCTGTATCACTGTGTGCGCCGCCACGACTGGGTCGGCGCATTCGTGACACGCCGCAACCTGCGCACCGCGCTCATCTGGGGCGGCGGGATCGGACTGCTGCTGGCGGTAGTGGGCACTGTCAACACCCTGATTTTCTACGCCAGTGGCGGCCGGCCCATGACCGACATGCAAATCCTTCTGGTTGACCTGGGGCTGATGTATTTATTCCCCGCGCTGGCTCTGGCCGAAGAATGGTTGTGGCGTGGCATGGCGCTATCCAGCCTGCTCGATCGAGGCATCAACCGGCACGCAGCCGTCATCGTGACCACGCTGGCCTATATGGTCAATCACTTCTTCGTCGCGCCGGTGGGCTGGGTCGAGCGCGGCATGATGGCCATGATGGGGCTGCCGATTGGGTTGATGGCCGGCTACCTCGCGCTCAAGACGCGCAACGTCTGGTCGGCGGTCGCGCTGCACACGATCATCATGGCAGCCATGATGCTGATCGTGTTTGTGATCCCTGCTCCCTCAGCGCCATGAGCGCACACTGTGCTCAACGCACTTCTACAAAGCCGATTGTCACCGCATCTTGCCCGCTGACGGTTAAGGCGCGCCGGCCCGTTGCCGGATCGTAGAGGCCGACGAGGATGCGCAGCCGGCCGGCGAAGCCCTCTGGCAGCGCCAACCCGTGTCGGTCGCTGACATGTTCTCCGACCGGCAATGTCGTCATCGGACGCAGATCGTTGAGCGGTTGTGCGTCGTGCTGCGCCACCACGACGCCATGCGCATCGACTGCGTGGACGAAGATTTTAAGGTTGGCCGGCAACGGCGCCAGCGCCCGCCACACAAATGCTACCGGAACGACATCGCCGGGGCGAACCGCAACAGCCAGGCGGGCCTGCCGCAATTCAAGATCGCCCCAACGTGAGCCGGCCCCATCCCCCGTTGCCAGCTCGCCCTGCGCCACACCATACAGACCATAGAACACTTCCTCCTCGCCCCACTGCGCCAGCGCGGGATAAAAGTTGGAATCCACCCAGCCGCGCAAATCGCCGTTGCTGCCGGCCAACCCGCGATACAACACCAGCCAGAAGCGCGGATGTTCGCGCGCCAGAGCCTGGATGCGCGCCTCCCAGCGCGCGCGCGGCTCGATGACCGGGTCCCAGGTGAGCGCATACGACCAGGCCGGAGATGACGGGTAACGGTCGAGCGCGTAGAAGCCGGCCGGGCTAAGCACGTTGAAGATCGCCACATCTGATGGCCGGCCCTGCGCGGCCAGATTGGCGTGATACGTGTGCGGGTTATAAGGATCAAAGACTTCGAGGCTCTTTTCATAGACCAGGCCGGCGCTTGTGCTCGCATACACCCCGGCCAGCGCCAGCGCAGCCACCACAGCCGCCGGCCAGCGCCAGCGCGCCAACTGCTCGAATGCCCACGCCAGCCACAACGCCAGCGCCGGCGCCGCGCCGATCAACATACGCGCATTCAACGCCCAGTGCCGCGCCGCGACCGCAACCCCCACCAGCGTGAACACAATGATGAGCAACGGCAGGAGCAAGGCATCTTGCATTTTGGATTTGGGATGCCGGATTTGGGACGGCGAGCGTTGATTCAAGATCGCGGCTGACAGGCCGGCCAGCACAATGATGCCGCTCACCAGCACGCCCGGCCAGCCGGCGCGCTGCGACAGCGTCAGACCGATCAATCCAATTTCGATGAAGTAGGCGACGCTGTATTGTTGGCCGATGTTGGCGCCGGCTTCGGCAACCGCGCGCCCATAGAGCTGCGGCAGGGCATAAATCGCCCACGGCGCAAAAACCAGCGCCGCCAGGGCAATTGCAGCCCACAGCGGGCCGATGCGCGCCCAGACCGATTGTGCGCCTCTCTCTGCTGTGCGACCCCGCAGCGCAATCCACGTAGCGCAGATGCCCAGCGCCGCCAGCGCCCATGCTGCATGGTACAGGGTGAGCATCGCCCCGGCTGCGCCCACCACAAATGCCAGCACAGGATTGGGCCGGGCGCGTGTAATTTGCCGGCCACTGACAGCCAGCCGCAGGGCAGCCCAGGTCGCCAGCAGCACGAACGATGGGGCCAGCGCATACATGCGAATGACAGCGCCGTAATACACCAACAATGGCAACCACGCCGTCAGCGCCGCGGCAAACACGCCGGCGCGCGGCGAGTTGAGCAACACACGCCCCGTCCCATAAGCCAGCGGAATGGCCGGCAGGCTCATCAGCACCGAGAGATAACGCGCCCCGGCCAGGCTAACGCCGAACGCCTCTTGCCAGCCGCCCAGCAACAGATAATATAACGGCGGATGCACATCTGCCGCTGTGATCACCAGCAACTCATCGATTGGCAGCGATGCATGCGCCACCGACCAGCCTTCGTCCCAGCGCGGCGGCACATCCACAAGCCGGATCATGCGCAACACAAAGCCGGCCAGTGTGACTGCCACCGCAATCCACAACCACAGAGCAGCATGAGGACGTTTCACGAATGGATGCAACGAGATCATCACATCGAGGAATTGCTGACACGGCGCGTCCGCGCGACCGCCATCAGCGCAATGCCGCTAAGAACCAGCGCCCCGCCCAGCGCCCGGGCCGGCGTCAGCGGCTCGTTCAGCACTGCCACGGCGAGCAGCGTGGAACCGATCGGCTCGCCGAGCGCCGGGATTGTGGCATAGGTGGCCGGCAGATAGCCCAATGCCCAATTGAACGAGGTGTGCCCGATCAACTGCGGTACAAGCGCCAGCAAAACCACCCACAGATAGGCTTGTGGATCGAAGCCGCGCAGCGGAACACGCAGCACAGCGACAGCAACGAGCAGGACAAGCGCGGCAGCGCTGTAGACCACACTGATATAGGCCAGCAGCGACAACCGCACGCGCAGACGCCGGCCAATCAGAAAATGCGGGGCGATGCTCAGCGCGCCGGCCACAGCCAGCGCATTACCCAGCACAGGATTCGCACCCTCCATCCCAACGGCGCGATCGCCCAGCGCAATGACAATGCCGCCGGCCACAGCGACAATCATGCCGGCAACTGCCGGCCATGGCAGTCGCTCCTTCAGAAACAACAGCGAGCCGATCGCCACGAAGATCGGCGAGAGCGTGACCAGCACGACCGAACTGGCCACGCTGGTGTATTGCAGCGAACTGATCCAGGTGGCGAAATGCAGGCCGAGAAATGCGCCGCTCGCCAGGCCCACCAGCAGGTCGAGCCGGGACAAACGTTTCAACTCGTCGCGGCAGCGCAGCCAAGCCGCCGGCGCGATGACCAGCGCAGCCACACTGAGCCGGAGCGCGGCAATCGCCAGCGAGTTTGCGCCGGATTGCTGAGCAAAACGGATCAACAAAGAGGCTGTCGATACAGCCACGATGCCGCACGCCAGCCCGATCACGGGTGATAGACGCAGCGCAACGCCGCTCCTGGCGCTTGGGGCAGATTTTTGGGCAGCCGGCATGGGCGGCGCTACGGGCAACTTCTCACCGGCGGGTTTCACAAAACTCCAATCCCTGATTCACGCTATGCTCAGCCAGAACTTATAAGCTAGTTGAGTCCAGTCCTGTGTCGTTAATAATAACTGATTCAAGTCAAGGAGAGATCTAATGGCGCATCAACTGCCCCCGCTACCGTACGCGACGAACGCCCTGGAACCTTACATCGACACGATGACCATGGAGATCCATCATGGCAAGCATCACGGAGCTTACGTCACTAACCTGAACAACGCACTGAGCAACTATGCAGACTTGCAGGACAAGTCAATCGACGAATTGCTGGTTTCATTGAGCAGCGTGCCAGAGGCGATTCGCACAGCCGTGCGCAACAACGGTGGTGGGCACTACAACCACACCCTGTTTTGGCAGCAGCTCAAGCCGGGCGGCAGCACGCTGGGCGGGCAATTGCTGGACGCGATCAATAGCACATTCGGCTCGTTCGACGCCTTCAAAGACACATTCAACAAAGCCGGCTTGGGACGCTTTGGCTCCGGATGGGCCTGGCTAATCGTGAACAAAGACAAGAAGCTGGCCGTGGTGTCGACAGCGAATCAAGATAACCCGCTGATGGGCAAGGACATTGCCGGCGTCGAAGGCACGGCGATCCTCGGCGTAGACGTGTGGGAGCACGCTTACTACCTGAAGTACCAGAACCGCCGCGCCGATTACCTGAGCGCAATCTGGAACGTTATCAATTGGGATGATGTGGCGGCTCGCTTTGCAGCCGCGATAAAGTGACCTCCAGCCCTCGGTGCGGAATTGTCCTATGAGAGGCAGCCGGTGAAGTGGCTGCCTCTTTACTTGCAGGCATTGTGCGCTACCGGCTTCGATGCAGGTATCACAGAATCTAGACAAGCCGCATCAGCTCGTGTATAAATTCACAAGAGAATTCGCTGCGACACGCTTATAATGACGGCTGATCGAAGCGAACTTGTGCGAGAACAAGACACAACTTTTTGACACACCCTTTTGAAGGAGCAATGATAAATGACACATATCATCACCAGCCTCTGTCTGCGCGATGGCGCGTGCGTGGACGTCTGCCCAGTTGAGTGCATCGTGGGCGGCAAGCCAGAGGATCAGTGGCCATGGTTCTTCATCGATCCGGCAACCTGCATCGACTGTGGCGCTTGCGTGCCAGAATGTCCATACGAGGCTATTTTCCCCGAAGCCGAGGTTCCGAGCGCATACACGCTGAAGGCCGGCCAGGAAGTGCAACCCTTCCGCGGCGAGCGCTATACAGCCGCCGGCGGCGAAGTGATCGACCTCACACCCGACATTCCATGGAACGCCGCGTTCTACACGGAAGGGCCGGGCTACGAAGCGCGCAACATGTAGCGCCAGCAGTTTTGCAAGCGACTCGCGGCAACCACACAGGGGCGAACAATTGAGTTCGCCCCTCCGTTTTATTGATGGCCTGGCGCAACGCCACTGTCTGGTGGGCAGGGTGTTTTGTGACAGGCCGGCATAAGGAGCACATGCCCATGCGCACACACTTTGACAAGGAACTTGCAGACATCCGAAACAGTATCCGGCAGCTTGGCATGCAGGCCAGCAACGCCACAGCTAAAGCCATACAAGCCCTGATTACGCGCAACATGGAAGAAGCGCGCGCTGTCAAACGCGACGATCTGTCCAGCGACACGCTGCGATATGAGATTGAAAGCCTGTGTCTGACTGTGATCGCGACCCAGCAGCCGGTGGCGCGCGATCTGCGCGAGCTTACCGCTGCTGCGTTTGTGGCCGTCGAGCTGGAGCGCTGCGGCGACTATGCCAAAGGTATCGCGAAGGCAGCCCGGCGCATCATCCGCGCCAATTCGCAGATTGGCGCCTTTGCCATTCAGGAGATGGCCGATCATGCCCGCGCCATGCTCGATCGCAGCGTGGAGGCCTTTGTGCGTCAGGATGCGACGCTAGCGCGGGAACTGATCGACATGGACCAGATCGTAGACGACCACTATGACGCCCTGCTGCAGCAGGTCACCGCCGACATGTCATCACGACCAGACCACATCGAGGGCGGCATCTGGGTGCTCCACGCCGGCCATTGCCTCGAACGCATCGGCGATCGCGCCACCAACATCGCCGAGCGTGTCATCTTCATGGACACCGGCGTGTTCACCGGCGACCTGAATGTCCGCAATACTGATGCCGCCCGGTCGCTAAATGGCAACTGAAACGTCTGAGGCCGCGCTGCGATCTGCGTGGTATGCGGTTGTGACTGCAGAAAGTCTGAAAGATTGGCCTATCGGGACATCTGTGATCGATGAGCCGGTCGTCATGGCGCGCATGAACGGCGGCATCGCCGCTTTGCGGGATGTGTGCGCGCACATGGACGCTTCGCTATCGGGCGGATGGATCATGCGCAGCGCACAGGGCGAAGAGCTGGTGTGCCCCAATCACCGCTGGCGCTACAACGCCAGCGGGCATTGCACCCACATCCCCGATCTTGGAGACCAGCAAGTTATTCCCGACTGGACTCGTGTGCCGGCCTATGCCACTTGCGAACACTACGGCGCCCTGTGGGTATGCCTCGAGACAGAAGTGCGTGCCGAACTTCCACGCCTGCCTGCGCTTGAGCACCCGCGCTATGAGCGGCCGGCCATCTTGACTGGCGCATGGAAATTGCCGGCCCAGGCAGTAATCGATCACTTCGCCGCCAGCGCCGGCTCAACCGTTGGGCCGGGCAAACTGATACGCTTTGCGTCGCCCCTGTCTGCGGCGTGGGTGACGCATGACACAAAATGCGCAGTGCTTTTCACCGTCACCCCGCTGACGCGCAAGGCCAGTCGCAGCTTCTGGATCACCGCAATACGAACAGAAGGGGCTGCACACGCCGATATCGAGGCTGCCAACGCGCAAATGCATGACGCTTTCTGCCAGACAATGACCACCTGAGACTTGCGGCATCGGTCTGTCGGACGGGATTGCGCCGCAAGGATGCGATCACCCACGGGCCTGCCGTGGGTGATCGCTTTTGGATGCAGTCAAGATACAGCGTTAGGCTGCCACTGCCGGATAACGGAAGATTGGCTCGACCTCGGCAGTAGTTGCCAGCAGTGCGGCGCGCTCTTCGGCGCTGAGGGGCGTGAAGGTGGCCGCCACGTCCATGGCGAAGCGGAAATTATCAGCGTCGCCGGGCGGAATAGCGGCTGTGATGTCTTCAGACAGTGTAAAGCGCAGCGCCTGACGCGCCAGCGCGCGATCGGTGACCGGCCTGTACCAGGCTTTGGGATGCGTATGCGGCTCGTTCTCATGCCAGGGCCGGTGCGCCATCGCCTTCAGCGCCAACCGGGCCACACCTTTGCGCTTTGCATGTTCGATGACTTGCGGGCCAAAGTTGCCCTGCGCAAAATTCACGAAGTTGATTGGGAAGAGCACCGAGTCGAGCGGGAAGCGATCCATCAGCGCGATGGCCGCCTCGACAGAATGGCACGAGGCGCCCAGGAAGCGCACCTTGCCGGCCTGCTTCGCCTTCAGAAACACCTCGCCGGCCCCGCCGGGCGCCAAGATTTGCTCCAAGTCCTGCGTGGTCGTAACGGCATGGAACTGGTACAGGTCGAAGTAATCGGTGTGCGCGCGGCGCAGGGACTCGTCGAGCGCCGCCTGCGCGCCGGCGGCGTCGCGCTTTTCGGTTTTGCAGGCCAGGAACACCCGGCTGCGATACGGCTTCAGGGCGTTGCCCAGCTTGATTTCCGCTTCGCCGTCGAAGTAACTGGGGGCGACATCGTAATAGTTGACGCCGCGCTCGAACGCCTCGGCCACAATCTGGTTGGCGTCGTCCTGCGAAACGCCGCACACTACGATCCCACCCAGCCCGACAATCGACAGCTCAACATTATCTTTGTACAACCGCCTGGGAAGCTGCATTTGAGCGCTCATAACACACTCCTTTGTGAGCGGGGCCGGCCCGGCCGCCCGCCCGGAAGTGACCTACAAACTGTCGATGACAGCCTGTAGTTTGGCGCGAACTTGCACGCCGATCTCACCGAGCGCCGGGTTGTTGACGCCGGCCATTGAAGCCAGCGGGTCTACGGCGGCGACTTCGACAGCATCGCCCACCTGCTGCACAATGACGTTGCAGGGCAGCATGGTGCCGATCTTGTCTTCCAGCTCGAGCGCCCGGTGCGCAAAGGGTGGGTTGCACGCGCCGAGAATGCGGTAATTGCGGAAATCGACGTCCAGCTTTTTCTTCATCGTCGCTTTCACGTCAATATCGGTCAGCACACCGAAGCCTTGCTGCTTAAGAGCTTCAGTCACACGAGCAATCGCGTCATCGAACGAAGTGTGCAGTGTTTTGCTGAAGTAGTAGCCCATGAAGGGTTAGATGCGCACAACCGACGGAAAGTTGCGTGGCTGCAAAGCCGGCGGGGCGATCAGCCCACCAGAACGTTGGAGTGATCGGGGTGTGACACAAAGCCGGTATAGGCCGGCCGGCCCTCTTTGGCGATCAGCGGGCCGTTGTTGAACACTTCGCCCGTGATCGGGTTGCGCGCACCCTCGACCGAATATTGGATGACATAGGCTTTGCGCACGCCGGCGCTCTGATTCGGCCCGCTGCGGTGTATCAGCATGGAGCAGAATGCCACCAGGCTGCCTTTGCGCACCGGAACCGGTGTGCCGGGGTCTGGGCCAAAGTAGCATTGCAAGCCGATCGGCGTCTGTTTGTGCTCGACCACGCCGTTCAGGTGGCTGCGCGGCAGCACCCAGACGCAGCCGTTCTCTATCGTTGCGTCGTTCAGCGCCAGCCAGCATGTCAGGTAGTGCTCCGGCACAATCGGAACGTAGCCGTTGTCTTGATGCCAGGGAAAATCGCGCCGCGCCTCCGGGCGCTTATAAACGGATTGATCCCAGTACAGGCGCACATCCGGCCCAAGCACTTGGGTGGAAAGGCGCACAAAACGCTCGTCGGCGATGAACCTCTGGATCTCGGCATCCTTGAAGTTGAGATAGGACGAGAACACGATCTCGTTCGCAATCTGGTTCGAGTATTCGCTGCGCGACCGCATCAACGCAGCGTTGTAAGCCTCGTCGAAACGGTCGATGCGCGCCGCCAGAGCGTCCATCTCCTCTGGCGCAGACATATCTTCCACAATCACATAGCCTTCTTCACGGTATTGTTTCAATTGCGTCTCAGACAACATCACAGCCACCTCATTAGCCTCATTAGCCTCATTAGCCTCATTGGCCTCATTAGCCTCATTGGCCTCATTGGCCTCATTCGTCTCACTCCCACGCGCCCATGCGCAGCACCTCGGAGATGCGCTCACGCCACACCTTGAGCAGAACGCCGGTGAGGATCAGCGCCAGCGCCAGCGCCATCAAACCGGCCAGCCACGTCGCGCCCTGCCAATCGATGAGGGGTCGGAACGGCGGCACCGGCAGCGCCTTCTCATCGGACAAGGGATACAGCGGCACGTACAGCATGGAAGCGCCTATCCCCAGCAGCGTGCCGGCCAGAATGCCATAGGCCAGCGTGAAGGCGTACTCGATCAGAATCATGCGGATGACCTGGCCCTGAGTCAGCCCCAGCGCGCGCAGCGCCGCGAAGCGTTGCGAGCGGGCCGTGATCGATGATAGGCTGTAGACCAGGATGCCGATGGCCGCCAGCACCGCCCCGGCCAGGAAACAGATCGACAGCAGCCCAAAGATACCCACATATTCCAGCTTCTGCTGGTCTTCGTAAATGATGGCTGCCAGGTCTTTGACGCGGTTTGGCTGCACGTTCAGGTTGTTCAGCGCTTCCACGATCTGCGCTGTGTCGGCGTCCGGCGTCAGTCTCATCCACACGCCATTGGGGAACGCCGCGCCGGTCATGGCATCGAGGTAGTCGGCGTTGACCAGGGCGCCGGGTTTGTCTTCATAGACGGTGGGGAAGTAGTCAAAGACGCCGGCGATCTGGAAGGTCAGCCGGAAAGGTTTGAGGCCGGCTGCGGCCATATCCTGCGTCAGCATCATGTCCACGGGAAACGGATCGCCAATTTGCAGACCGGTGGTGGTCAACACCGAACGGGGCAAAATGATTGCGTCGGCCTGAGAAGCCAACTGGTTCATCATGCCGCCCAGCGACTCGCGGGCAAAGTCGCGCCGGAAATACATCACTTTGGGCAGCGCCAGCCGATCAACAGACAAGAGGCGCAACTTTTTTGCGCCGCGCACCTGCGGAATGGCGTCGAACTCGCTCATCCAGGTTGCGTCGGCCACGCCGGGAATCTTGTAATACTCTTCGATCGGCAACATGGCCGAGGCCTGCGCGCTGAAAATGGGGCCGCCGAGCGCGCCGCCGGGAAACCCGCCTCCCCCCCCGGCCTGCGTCGTAATGTCGAGGATGCCTTGTTTGAAGGTGAAGTCGGCCCCCACCTCATAGCGCCGGCGGTCGATCAGCCAGGTGTCGGCGCTCTTCGCCAACGAGGCAAAGAAGGCACCCAAGGTCAGGCACAAGACAAGCAGATAGGCCGGCGCGCGGAACAGGCTGCTCTCGCGGCCCAAGCCAACAAAGCCGAGGTAAGCCGTGACCGACGGCAGCTTGCGCCCCAACCAGGTGAAAGGCCGCATGAGCACCGAGAACAGCTCGACCGCCAACAAGGGCATGGTGAACAGGAACAAAGACGGCGCAGCCAGCAACACCGGGTCGTTCGACGCATCGGTAAGACTCCAACTCACCATGCCCAGCGTGCCTCTGAGGGTGATCTGCCGGTAAGCATAGTAGGTCACGGCCATCAGCACGGCGAGGAAGACGAGGCGTACGGCGATGGGCGTCTCTTGCATGCGTGCGCTTTCACGTTCGTGGGTGATGATGCTGACGCGGCTGTTGCGCCAGGTAGGCACGAGGCGCGCCAGCACACACAGCGCCAGGCCGGCGCCGACAATGCGCCAGTCCACCGAGTCAATATACACCGGCAGCACGCGCCGCACCTCGAATTGCATGAAACTGACCGACCAGCTCATCAGGCCGGCCAGTCCAACGCCGATCAGTAAGCCGAGCGGCACGGCCACCGCCAACAACAACGCCGTTTCGAGCAAGATGATCGCCATCACCTGTCCCTGCGTGGTGCCCCGGCTTGACAACAGCGCAATTTCGCGCCGTTGTTCGCGCGCTGCCATCGACGACACCGAGGCGATGAAGTACACCAGCATCGCCAGCAATGGCGCTGCAAAGCCCGACAGCACCACCAGCATGGACTGCTTGCGGGCCTGACCGGTGCTGAGCGCCGTCAGCGGCGACACATCCATCTTGCCGCCGGGCAACTGGCGCTGGGCCTCGCGGCCAATAAAGTTGATGGCGTTGATGTAGTACTCACCGCGATCCAGATTCAACTGCGACTCGTCAAAGACGAAATACCAGAAGTTGAAGGAGGTGCGGGCCGGCTCGCGCACAGAGATATACGCTTCAAACTGGGCCGGCGTGGTCAGCGACGACTTATAGAAATCGAAGAGGGGATCTTTGTACCAGAACGGGTCAGTGCGGGAGATCGGCTCCCAGATGCCTGCAACCACCACCGGGATGCGGCTGTCGGGTCGGGCGCCGGGTGACCCCATGGTGTAGCGATCGCCCACCTGCACACCCAGCTCTGCCGCATAGGCGCGCTCGATCCAGATCGGCATGCGATCACTTTGCGGGGCATTCTCGTCGTAAGGCGCGCCCTGGTAGATCTTGATGTGGCCGGCAATGTCTTGCACCACTGCCACGCGCAGCGAATCGACACTCTCGCGGTCGTAGCGGAAGCTCGGGTCGCCGGGGATGGCGCGCAATTCATAGGTTGGGCTTTCGGACTGCATGTAGACCGACTGGAGCGGGAAGCGCATGTTCTCACGCAAGATTCCCATCAGCCAATCGCGCCGGTCGGCCACATCCTTAAGGGTCATTGGGCGAGTGCGTGTGGGCTGAGCATACACGCGCACTGCGAATGAGGGCCGGTTATAGCGCTGGCTACTGGCCCGCAACTCGTCCTGCATCAACTTGAGGCTGACAGCATTGCTGAACATGGGAATGCAGGCAAGGACGCCGACGTTCAGCGCAATACTCAAAACGAGCAACGCAGTAAGCGTAGCGCGGCTCTTCAGGCGTTTGAAAGCGAGCTGCAAATAGAAGACCAACTTCATTTTGATTCCGGTTTCCGCCGGCCAGTTTCGCGCGGAGAACCGAACTCCTCTTTATCTCAGAAATAGGGCGTCGTGGGACAATGCCCGGGCAGCAAGATGACAGGTTGCGACTGGCCCATATTAGCACAGCGAATAAAACTCGCTGTGTTGACGCGAGCCGGCTTCTCTCTTTAACTCGTCGTCGCATCGGATTGCCGGCCCTGGCCGCATTGCGCCGCGAGGACGCGGCGCTAGAGCGGAGAGTAAACGGGCCGGTTACTTTGCCATCACAGCAGACCCTCTCCGCTGACTCGTTCGTTGACCATTGCGCGCAACCACAAAGGCGCATAGTGCTTTCTGTGCGCCTTTGCAGCCATGTTGCGCCCGACAGGCTGGCCCGCGATCATGCGCCGCCGGCTTCGTCAGCAATCGCGCGCAGACGCATCGCCACAAGTGATGCCGCCGCATCCCAGCCGCGCGTTAACAGGATGACGAGCACATGTTCGACAAACTGGGCGTCGGACGATCGGTTACTCAATTGCATGTTCAGTAAGGTGGCCCGGTTCAGATGCTGCTGGGCCGTGCGATCGCCCAAGGCCACCGCCAACAGCCCCAGATTGCCTTCCACTGTCGCCAACGCCTGGCGGTCGCCCAATTTCTCGAAGAGCGGCAACGCCTGGGCATACCAGCTAAACCCTTCTGAGTACACCCCGCGCAGACAATGCACAAGACCACCCCGGTTGTACATCGCGGCCAGCATCTCCTCATCGCCCAATGCCTGACAAGCGGCTACAGCCTCGTTGAGCCAGGCAAGCGCCGTATTCCAGTCTCGCCTGGCCATGAACCAATTGATGAGCGAAACGGTGTAAGTAATGATGGAGGGATTGTCTCGCGTATTCGGCGCGACAGCGTGCGCAAAACCGTCGGCCAGTTTGGGCCATTCACGCTCCAGCGCAGAAAAGTCGTCGTAGTGTTGCGAGGCCCACTGCGCCCATTGCTTTGCGCGTTGAATGCGCGACTTGGCTTCACGACCGGTTGGTTGTGCGGTTGCGTCTGTCTTTGCCATATATCCTCAAGCTACCGGGCCAGTATAGCAACTCCGACGCAAACGCCCCCGCCGGCATAGTCTACCTCCTGCGCCCGTGTTCCGTAGTCTGTGCTCTGTGCTCTGTCTCCTGACCATTTGCATCTGCACACACCCAGCAAGATAATGATCCGGCATGCCGAACACCCAGTCTGTTTGAAGGAGAACCACTACGATGTTGAAACATCTGGACATCACCCGTCGCCGCGTGCAGGCATTCACTGCCGCGTTACGACGTAATGTCTATCCGCAGCGCGCGCCGGTCACGTTGAGCGTATATTCCGCGCCGGATCGGATCCGCTACGAAGAAGCCTTGCGCGGAAATTATCGCCCGGCCCAGGTTGGCGAAACATTCGGGCCTTTGTGGTCTACACACTGGTTCAAGGTCGATCTCACGATTCCCGAAGCGTGGCAAGGCCAGGAAGTCCACCTGCTGTGGGACTCGACTTCCGAAGCCTGCGTGTGGCAGGACGGCCAGCCGATGCAAGGGCTGACCGGCGCAGCCGGCGAAGGCGGGCCGATCCGCTCTGAATATCGCCTCACCACATCCGCGCGCGGCGGGGAAAGCATGACGCTCTATATCGAGATGGCCTGCAACGGCTTGTTTGGCGTGCCGCTGGGCAATGGCGACCCGCACGCCCGGCTGATGGGGCTGCTGCAACAGGCCGAGATTGCCGTGTTCGACCGCGAAGCGTGGGATTTGTTGTGGGACTATGTGATCATCGCCGACATGGCAGCGCATTTGCCGGCCAACACGCCGCGCGCCGGCCAGGCCCTGTGGGTGGCCAACCAGATGGCGAACACGATCCGCCTCGACGACCGCACCACGTGGGGAGCAGCGCGCCGGATCGCTGCCGAGTTCTTCAAAGCGCGCAACGGCGACGGCCAGCACAATCTGTCGGCGGTCGGCCACGCCCACATCGACACGGCCTGGCTATGGCCGCTGGCCGAAACACGGCGCAAGTGCTACCGCACCTTCTCCACTGCCGTGCGCTACATGGACGACTATCCGTTCTACATCTTCGCCTGCTCGCAGGCGCAACAATGGGAGTGGATGAAGGAGCACTATCCCGCGCTTTATGAAAAGATGAAGGCGAAGGCCAAAGCCGGCCAGTTCGTGCCCGCCGGCGGCACATGGGTCGAGCCGGATTGCAACATCCCCAGCGGCGAATCCCTGGTGCGCCAGTTTCTGTTCGGCCAACGCTTCTTCAAACAAGAGCTGGGCGTGACATGCACCGAGTTCTGGAATCCCGATGTGTTCGGCTATTCCGGCGCACTGCCGCAGATCATTCGCGGCGCGGGCATGAAATACTTTCTGACGCAAAAGCTGTCGTGGAACCAGTTCAACAAACCGACCAGCAGCACGTTCATCTGGGAGGGCATCGACGGCAGCCGGGTGCTGACGCATTTCCCGCCGGCAGACACCTACAACGCCATGATGAACGTCGAGGAAGTAGTGCGCAACGTGCGCGAGTTCAAAGATCACGAACGGGCCAACGAAAGCTACATGCTATTTGGCTTCGGTGATGGCGGCGGTGGACCGACGCCGGCCATGTTGGAACAACTGAAGCGCATGGGCGATGTAGACGGCCTGCCGCGCGTCCGGCCGCGCGCGCCGGCTGACTTCTTTACCCGCTGCGAGGCAGACATCAAAGAGCCACTGGTGTGGTCGGGCGAGTTGTACTTCGAGCTGCACCGCGGCACCTACACCACACAGGCGCGCAACAAACTGGGCAACCGGCGCAGCGAATTTCTGTTGCACGACGTGGAATTTCTGTGGGCGATCGTCAATGCCCTCACCCCTAACCCCTCTCCCACCGGGAGAGGGGAGCACTACCCCGCCGATGCGATCAATCGCCTGTGGAAGCTGGTGTTGCTCAATCAATTCCACGACATCATCCCCGGCTCGTCGATCCACGAGGTGTACGTCGATTCCGCCGCGCACTACGAAGAGATTTTGAGCCAGGCAGCCGTGCTGCGAGATGCGGCCATCGAGGCGCTTGCGCCGGGGGCCGCAACCGGCACTGAAAGCATGGCGCTGGCTGTAAACACGCTGAGCGCGCCGCGCACCGAGGTGGTCGAGTTGCCGGAGGGATTCATGGGGGCGCAGCAAGCCGCCAACGGCAGGGCGCTGGGGGTTGTCAGCGCGCCGGCCTTGGGCTACAGCATCGCCGCGCCGGGGGGCGCTGTCGATGCCCCGGTCACTGTCGGCGAGTCGAAAGACACCATCGTGCTGGAGAACGGTTTTGTGCGCGCCACGTTCGACCGCGCCGGCCATCTGCTCAGCCTGTTCGACAAGCGGGCCGGGCGCGAGGCCATCGAACCCGGCCAGCCGGGCAACCACTTCGTGCTGTTCGACGACAAGCCGCTCAACTGGGACGCTTGGGACGTGGACGTGTATCACCTGGAGAAGCGTTACGAGGATGGCATCGTGTGCAGGTGCGCGTGGGTGACCGAACAGGGGCCACTGCGCGGCGCGATCGCCTTCGAATTCGCGTTGTCCGATAAGAGCACCCTCAAGCAGACCGTGTCGCTTTCGGCCACATCGGCGCGGCTCGACTTCCACACCGAGATCGACTGGCACGAGCGCGAGGTATTCCTGAAGGTCGAGTTCCCGCTGGCCGTGCGCGCGCCCAATGCGACCTACGAGATTCAGTTCGGCCACTTGCAGCGCCCCACCCACTTCAACACGTCGTGGGACATGGCGCGCTTCGAAGTGAGCGCGCACAAGTGGGCCGACCTGTCGGAGCCGGACTTCGGCGTGGCGCTGCTGAACGACTGCAAGTATGGCTATGCCACACATGGCCATGTCATGCGATTGTCGCTCTTGCGCGCACCCATCTCGCCCGACCCGCTCGCCGACATCGGCGCGCATACGCTGACCTACGCGCTGTTGCCGCACGCCGGCCCGCCCCAGGCAGGTGGCGTGATCGAAGAGGGATATCGCCTGAACGCGCCGCTGATGGTGCGACCCAGCGCAGCGCAGCCGGCCAATGTCTCGTTTTTCCAGGTGTCCAAACCCAACGTGGTGATCGAGACGGTCAAAAAGGCCGAAGATTCAAACGCGATCATCGTGCGCCTGTACGAGGCGCACGGCAAGCGCGGCACAGCGCGGTTGACCAGCCCGCTGCCGATCGTGGCCGCAGCGCACTGTAATCTACTCGAAGAGCAGGATGAACCGCTGGACTGGCAGGACGGCGGCGTGGCGTTTGCGGTGACGCCGTTCAAGATCGTGACACTGAAGCTGACGCTTGGCTAAGCCGTGGCGTGTTTGAGGGCTAAACGGCGATTACCCGGCTCGATGTGCGCCGGGTAATCGCCGGCGCGTGACTAGATGGCGCGCGTTGCTGGTTGACGGGCGGTGACATTGCACGCCGCGCGACATCGCTCTGAGCAATAGCGCACGCGATGCCAGGTGTTGCGCCATTTCTTGCGCCAGACAAAAGGCCGCCCGCACACGGGGCAGACTTTGGCCGGCAAGTCACACTTCTTACGCATTCTCATAACGCACCGGCACGCAAAAATCCATTGTTTCGGCCCAGTAGACCTCGCAGGTTGGGCGCGTGGGGTCGATCTGCCAGGCTGCGGCAGGAACAACTTCTTGAAAGAAGCGCCCAATGGTCTGGCCGATCACGTTGGACTGCTTCTGGATGCGCAAAACTGCGTACAGCCCGCCCGGCAGGGTTTGAATGCCCATCTCCGGCGAGTTATCCGGCGCGTCATCCGGGATTGGAATACAGCATTGGTACGCCTGCAGCCGGCCATCTGCAACCTCGGCAATGCCGATTGCGGGCACTCTGGCCGGGTCGCTGCCGTAACGCTGCGCCCATTCCTTGACCCGGTCAAAGTGGCTGCGAATGACCGGATCTGGGTCGCCCTCGGGCCGGCACACGAGAAACGTCACCCGCCGGGCCGGCAGATTTTCGAGCGAAACCTGAAGAGGAGGCAAGTGATCCATAGACAAATACTCTCAGCGGGCCTAATCGAACCTAACCCTTGACGTAGGCAAATTTCTCCAGAATGAGACCGGCCCACACCCGGAACACATCGACGCCGCGCACATGGCCCTCGCGTCCTGCCGCGTCGACCCAACGATAGCACCAGCGCATCACACACCGCTCGCCGAAACCAAAAATCTCCTCGATGTCAATGTGCGCCTGGGGAGATGCGCGGAAGAAGTCCTGCCAGAAGCCGGTCACGGTTTCCTTCCCCGCGTATGTCGCGCCATCGGGAGCCGGCGCCGTGTTCTCGAACACACAATCGTCGCTCATCATTTGCATCATGCCGGCCACGTCGTGGCGGTTGAAGGCTTCGTTGAACGCCAACACGACCCGCATCGCCGATTCAACTTTTGACAGACGCGCCGGACACATCAGATGGGCGACCTCCTTTCCGCGTTTATCCGCGTTTACAATCATACTATTCCGCGACGCCGGCGTCGGCGCATTCGGCCCAATCGCCGCCCGACTTACAATACCCCATACGCCATACGCAATACGCAACACGTTTCACCCAACCATGCCAGTCAAAACCATCGAATGGGTCGGCGGCCCGGACGGCACAGCCCGGCTGATCGACCAGACGCTCCTGCCAACCGAATTGAAGTATCTCGACGTGAGCGATGTCGAGACGATGTGGGACGCCATCAAGGTGCTGCGCATTCGCGGCGCGCCGGCCATCGGCATTGCGGCCGCGTTCGGTCTGTATCTGGCCGTGCGCAATACCCGGGCCGGCGACTACGCAACTTTCAAAACCGAGTTGGATCGCGCCGCGCAGTATCTGGCCGGTTCGCGCCCCACCGCCGTCAATCTTTTCTGGGCGCTCAAACGCATTCAGGATCTGGTCGCTGCGCACGCAGACGAGCCTGTGCCGGCGGTGAAGCAACACATCCTGAGCGAAGCGCTGCGCATGATCGACGAGGACAACGCCGTATGCCGGGCAATCGGCGAATACGGTTTGGAGCTGCTTGCGTCTGCCGGCTTGCCGGGTCAAGCCAGCGGCTTGACCTACAGGATACTCACGCACTGCAACGCCGGCGGCCTGGCGACGGCGCAATGGGGCACGGCGCTCGCGCCGGTGTATGTCGCTGCCGAGCGCGGCATACCAGTGCATGTGTACGCCGACGAAACGCGGCCCTTGCTGCAGGGCGCGCGCATCACGGCGTGGGAGTTGCAACAGGCCGGCGTGCCGGTCACGCTCATCACCGACAATATGGCCGCAACGGTGATGGCGCAGGGCAAGATCGACGCTGTGATCGTCGGCACAGATCGCGTTGCGGCCAACGGCGATGTGGCCAACAAGATCGGCACGCTGGGCGTCGCCATTCTGGCCAAAGAATTCAACGTGCCGTTCTACGTCGCCGCACCCACCTCGTCCATCGACATGAGCCTGGCGTCGGGCGAACTGATCCCGATCGAGGAACGCAAGCCAGAGGAGGTGACCGAGGGCTTTGGCCGGCGCACCGCGCCGCCGGGCGTGCGCGTGTACAACCCCGCCTTCGATGTGACGCCCAATCGCTATGTGACCGCGCTCATCACCGAAAAGGGCGTGTTGCGACCGCCCCTGGGCGCATCGCTGGCCAATCTTTTTAAGAGCGCAACTTCAGGTTAGGATCAAGTGTCGCAAGCGATATCGGCAATCAACCACCCAAAATCGGAAATCGAAATGGCAAACGCTTATCCCGTTCTCAATGCCACCGAACAGGCAATCTCGTTTGAAAACCAGGAACAGCGGCTGTGGGGCATGCTGCACCTGCCGCACGGCGACGGCCCCCACCCCGCCGTGATGCTGCTGCACGGGCTGACCAGCTCGCGCATCGAGTCGCACCGTTTCTATGTTCACCTGGCGCGGGCGCTGGCTGCGCGCGGCATCGCCGTCCTGCGCTTTGACTTTCGCGGCAGCGGCGACAGCGAGGGCGAGTTTCAGGACATGACCGTGCCCGGCGAACTGAGCGATGCCAAAGCCGGCCTGGACTGGATGGTCGCCCACCCGGCGTTAGACAGCGCGCGCCTGGGCGTGGCCGGCGTCAGCATGGGCGGCATGGTGGCCGCACAACTGGCCGGGCGCAATCCCAGCCTGATTCGTGGGCTGGCCCTGCTCTCGGCCCTGGCCGACCCGGCGTTATTTGCCACGGCTGCACAACAAACAGCCGATCAAACCGGCGAATCGCCGCTGGAAGCGCTGGCCCGCGACGGCTATCTACTGCTGTGGGGGTATCCACTCGGCATGAGTTTTGTGCAAACCATCTTTGAGCAGAAGCCGGTCGAGGATGTCAAACGCTTTCGCGGTCGTGTTTTGATTGTGCACGGCAGCGGCGACCCTACGGTGCCGGTGCAGCACGCCGACATGTACAAAGAGGCGCTGGGCGATCGGGCAACGCTGCACAAGCTAGACAACAAGACACACGTGTTCGACGAGCCGCCGGCCGAGCGACAGGCGATTGAACTGATCGTGAGCTGGTTCAAAGAAGTGCTCCAATAACACCAGGCGATAACGCCGGCGGCTCTCTGGTATGGGGCGCTACGACTACATCATGGCCGGGGCGGGAGCAGCCGGCCTCAGCTTGACCTATCACCTCATTCAAGCCGGCCTGGGCGATCGGCGCATCCTGCTGATTGACCAGTCGCCCAAAACGGCCAACGACCGCACCTGGTGTTTCTGGGAAACTGGTGACGGCGTGTATGAGCCAATTGTCTTTCGACGCTGGCGCCAGGTGGCTTTTTACAGCGAGCACTTTTCACGCGCGCTCGACCTCGACCCGTATTGCTACAAGATGATTCGGGGGGCGGACTTCTATCGCTTTGTGGATGAGGCGTTGGCAAGCCGGCCCAACATTGCGCGCCGTTTTGGCACAATTGAGCGCATCGAAGATCACGCCGACGGCGCGACGGTCTATGTGAACGGCGCAGCCTATCATGGCGAGTGGGTGTTCAACAGCATCCCGCCGCAGATAGTGGGCGGAAACACAGATGGCGGATACCATCGCCTGCTGCAACACTTCGCCGGCTGGGTGGTGGTCGCGCCGCAGCCGGCATTCGATCCCGCCGCTGCGACGCTGATGGATTTTCGCATCGCGCAACAGGGCGAGTGCCGTTTTTGCTATGTGCTGCCCTTCGACGAGCGCCGCGCGTTGGTGGAGTTCACAGTGTTCTCGGCGCGCCTGCTGCCGCGCGCGGAATACGATCAGCAGATCAAAGCTTACCTGCGCGACTTCCTGCGTCTGCCGGCCTACGAGATCGAGCATGAAGAATTCGGCGTCATCCCGATGACCGACGCCCCGTTCGAGACATTCCCTGGCCGGCGCGTGGTAAACATCGGCACGGCCGGCGGCTGCGCCAAGCCCTCCACCGGCTACACCTTCCTGCGCATCCAGCAACAGGCGCAGCGCATTGTCCACGCGCTACAAACAACCGGCCGGCCGCGCTATTGCGTCTCGCCTTTTCAGCGCCGCTTCGGGTTGTATGACAGCGTGCTGCTGAACATCCTGGACACCGGGCGCTACCCTGCGCCGCGCGTGTTTGGCGACCTGTTCGCGCGCAATCCCGCCCCGCGCGTGCTGAGCTTTCTGGACGAAAGCACACACGTGTTTCAAGAGCTGGGGGTGCTGGCAAGCACCTACTACCCGCCGTTTATCGCGGCGACGCTGGATGTGACGCTGGGCCGGCTGTGGCGGCGACTCGTCGGGCAACTCCGCCAAAACATGCATTGATCAGATGCCACATCTGGCTACCCGACACATTTGAAAACAGCGACTGATTGCCTGTGCGCCGCTTGCCGGCTCGTCGCGCGGCGCGAGGACGCGGCGCGAGGACGCGGCGCGAGGACGCGGCGCGAGGACGCGGCGCCAGAGCGAATTGTTCCTTTACGAGGATGGCGGCTGGGTAACTCTGTGTTGACCGCCGAAAGCGCGCCGGCCTGATACAATACTGCCTCGTTCACCTTCGTATACCAACCGATTCTCAGCGCGCGTCCCGCACGGGACGCGCGCGCATGTCACAGCCATGAGCGTTAGCGAGCGTACCGACATTCGAAATATCGCCATCGTCGCCCACGTCGACCACGGCAAAACCACCCTGGTCGACGGCATGTTGCGCCAGGCGCGCATCTTCCGCGACAACCAGGTCGTGGTCGAGCGCGTGATGGACTCCAACGACCTGGAGCGCGAGCGCGGCATTACCATTCTGGCCAAGAACACGGCCGTCACCTACAAGGGCGTCAAGATCAACATCGTGGACACGCCCGGCCACGCCGACTTCGGTGGCGAGGTCGAGCGCGTACTGAACATGGTCGATGGCGTGCTGTTGCTGGTCGACGCGGTGGATGGCCCCATGCCCCAAACGCGCTTTGTGTTGCGCAAAGCCCTTGAACTGGGCCACAAGGCCATCGTCGTCATCAACAAGGTCGACCGGCCCAACGCACGTCTGTCATTCGTCGCCAACGCCACCTTCGATTTATTCATCGAGCTGGGCGCAACCGACGAACAGGCCGAGTTTCCCATCGTGTATAGCAACGCCATCACCGCCCAGGCGTCACTCACAGCAGACAGCCTCGGCCCCGATCTGCAGCCGCTGTTCGACACGATTCTGAGTTACATCCCCGGCCCCAGGGTCGATCTGAGCGGGCCGGCACAGATGCTCGTCACCACGCTGGCCTACGACGACTACAAGGGCCGCATCGCCATTGGGCGGCTGACCGGCGGACGCCTGAGCAAGGGTCAGGAAGTTGTGCGCATCGACACGGCCGGCGCGCAATCGAGGGGCAAACTCACCGGCGTGTACACTCACCTTGGCCTGGAGCGCATTGAGAAGGACGCCGTCGAGGCCGGCGATATCGTGGCCGTAACCGGCCTGCCGGAAGTCTTCATCGGCGAGACCATCGCCGACCCAAGCTATCCTGTGGCCCTGCCGCCGATCCGCGTGGAAGAACCAACCGTGCGCATGACCTTCGGCGTGAACACCAGCCCCTTCACCGGCAAAGAAGGGACGTGGAGTACATCACGCAAACTGCGCGAGCGGCTGTACAAGGAGCTGGAGCACAACGTGTCGCTGCGCGTGGTCGACGGCAGCAGCGCCGACACGTTCATCGTTAGCGGGCGCGGCGAACTGCACTTGATCGTGCTGATCGAAACCATGCGCCGTGAAGGTTACGAATTTCAGGTGGGCAAGCCCGAAGTCATCTTCAAGACCAACCCCGCTACCGGCCAGACACTGGAGCCTTTCGAGGAGCTATACATCGAGGTGCCAGAGGACTATCTGGGCGTGATCGTCGAGATGCTCGGCCAGCGCCAGGGCCAGATGATGGACATCTCGCACGGCGACAATGGCATCGTCACGGTGAAGTACAAAGCGCCCACGCGCGGCCTGCTGGGCTTTCGCAGCGCGGCGCTCACCGCCACGCGGGGCACAATCATCATGCACGCGCTGTTCTCCGGCTACGAGCCGATGGCCGGCCCAATCCGCCAGCGTGAGCGCGGCTCACTGATCGCCTGGGAAGACGGCGAGGCCGTGACGTATGGCCTGCGCAACGCCTGGGAGCGCGGCACGCTGTTCATCGAGCCTGGCACGCAGGTCTACGAAGGCATGGTGGTGGGCGAGAACAGCCGCAACGAAGACCTGGAAGTGAACGTGTGCAAGACTAAAGTGCTATCGGCCATGCGCACGCGCGCCGTCGATCACGATACCAGCCGGCTGCCCCCCATCCGCCAAATGTCGCTGGACGATTGCGTCGAATTCATCAGCGACGACGAACTGGTTGAGATCACGCCGTTGAACATCCGCATCCGCAAGAAAATCCTGCGCAAGGACGAGCGCGCCAAGGCCATGTTCCGCGCGCTGAAGGAAGAGACGGCCTGACTGTCAACCGGCTTTGAAATCGCGCGGCCTGCGCTGTCGCATGACCTCGAAGGCCAGCACGGCAGTCGCCGAAGCGGTATCGAGCGCTTGCGGAAAAGCTCGGCCATAGGGGACGCGCAGACGAATGTCGGCCTGCTCCAAGAGGCTTTTGTGAATGCCGCGTTTCTCGCCGCCGATGAGCAGGAAAAGCGGGCCGGCCAGATCAGCCTCGTAGATCGGCCGCGCACGCTTGGCAGTGGCGCAGGCGATGGTCAAGCCGCGCGCGCGAAAGAGACGCACCGCTTGCTGGGGATCATCGGCCACAGCGACGGGGATCAACTCAGAAGCGCCGGCGGAGGCGCGCGCGACTGTGCCGGCGGCAGACATCCAGTTGCGCGCGCGCAGCACCAGCCCGTGCACGCCGGCGGCGTATAACGAGCGCACTGCCGAGCCAAAGTTGAAGGGGTCTTCGATGCCGTCCAGCATGGCGATGAAGGGGCGTGCGACATCGCGGCCCAGCTCTGCCAGCGGCGCAAATCGCCGCTCGCCCACAATGGCCAGCACACCGCCGTGCGTTGTGCCCTGCGCCAGCGCGTCGATCTCGGCGCGCTCTTTGCGCGTCACGTTTGCACCAATGGATCGGGCAGCCTGTTCCAGGCGCAGGGCGCGTGCATCCCAGCGATCTTTGGCAAGGATCAGCGCGTGGATAGGCCGGCTGCGCGCGGCAAATGCGGCTTCGATGGAGATGTAACCTTCAAGAATGGCTTGTTCGGACATGTCGCGCGCGGAGTGTATCATCAGATGATGCTAAAATTGCGCCGCGCGGGTGTAGCTGAGTGGTACAGCGTCTGCCTTCCAAGCAGAAGATCGCGGGTTCGAATCCCGTCGCCCGCTCTAAAAATTGAGCCATTGGGTCGGCCAGCCTGCCCTTGTTGACCCAATGGCTCAATTGTCAACCCTGAATGACCAATCGTTGAATCGTTAAGCGCCCGGTTTCCTGCCATGAACCTTAAAATCACTGTGCTTGCCGGCGACGGCATCGGCCCCGAAGTCACCCGCGAAGCCATCCAGGTGCTGAAAGCACTTGCCAAACGACATCGCCACACGCTGGAACTGGACTACGCCCTGATCGGCGGGATTGCCATCGACCGCACCGGCAAACCGCTGCCCGCGGAGACTGTGGCCGCCTGCAAGGCCGCCGACGCCGTGCTGCTCGGCGCAGTGGGCGGCCCCAAGTGGAGCGACCCGAAAGCCAAAGCGCGCCCGGAACAGGGCTTGCTCGGCATTCGCAAGGCGCTGGGGTTGTTCGCCAACCTGAGGCCGGTGAAAGTGTTCGATGCGTTGATCGACGCCTCCACACTTAAGCCAGACACAATCGCCGGCGTGGATGTGATGATCGTGCGCGAGCTAACCGGCGGCGCGTACTTCGGCAAGCCGCAGGGCCAAAGCGGCAAGCCACCCGCCCGCGAAGCAGTGGACACCACGCGCTACACCGAAACGGAAATCGCGCGCCTGATGCGAATTGCCTTCGACCTGGCGCGCCAGCGCCGGCGCAAGTTGACCTCGGTGGACAAAGCCAACGTGCTGGCCACCTCGCGCCTGTGGCGCACGGTCGCCCACGAGGTCGCCGCCGAATATCCCGATGTGCAATACGAAGATGTATTGGTGGACGCCTGCGCCATGCACCTGATCCGCGCGCCGAAAAACTATGATGTGATCGCCACTGAGAACTTGTTTGGCGACATTCTCAGTGACGAGGCATCTATGCTGGCCGGCTCGATGGGCATGTTGCCCAGCGCCTCGCTGGGCAACGCGACGAACCGGCACGGACACCGGCGCGGGCTGTACGAGCCGATCCACGGCAGCGCGCCGGACATCGCCGGCCAGGGCGTCGCCAACCCGCTCGCCACCATCCTGAGCTGCGCCATGATGCTGCGCTGGTCGTTCGGCCTGGAGGAAGAAGCCGCGCGCATCGAACAAGCAGTCGAGCGCGCGCTGAACGACGGCCTGCGCTGCAAGGATATCGCCTCGCCCGGCG
>JAEANN010000001.1 GCA_016841965.1 Candidatus Roseilinea mizusawaensis
TAGGCTTGGGCGGCCAGGGCCGGGAGCTGTTCGCGCCGCTGCGCGTGGCCGGATACGGTTGATGGTTTCATGTCCCCTATGTTGCTCCCGCTGCAGAAAAAGTCGCCCACATTTCTGCGCTACACCCCGGGCGATGCAGCCTATGGACTTTTCGGCAAATTGCCGTACACTTGTATGCTGTCTGTAGAAAGCGCGACATGATTGTTTTGGGCAGCTGTCCTTCCAGAGGAATCTGCCGCCTCCCAGGCGGCCTTCAGTTGGCAGTGCAATTCCAGGACATCTCAGTTTGGTCTACAGTGGTTTTTTGGTGCGCCGCGCCTGGGTTGCACTCACGGGCCGGCCAAATTGATCTCTAGGAGGATCAGTGAATACAAAACTGTACGTCGGGAATCTTTCGTTTGACACGAGCGAGTCCCAGTTGCGCGAAATGTTCGGGCAAGCTGGCGCCATCCGCTCTGTCACCATTCCAATGGACCGCGCCACCGACCGTCCGCGCGGCTTCGCCTTCGTTGAGATGGAAACAGGCGCTGATGCCCTGAACGCCATCAAGATGTTCGACGGCAAGGAAGTGGACGGGCGGACGATTCGCGTGAGTGAGGCCCGCCCGCCAGAGCAGCGCAGCGGCGGTGAGCGCCGGGGCGGCGGCGGTGGATTCGGTGGTGGCGGCAGCCGCGATCGGCGTGGCGGTGGGGGCCGCGATCGGCGCGATCGCCGGTTCTAATTCAAGTTTGTGTGATTTGGGCGCAACAGGCGGCTCGCGCGGGTGTGCGAGCCGCCTGTTTTTGCATTCAATCGCCTCAATTGGCCGGTGCATTCACACACGCAGCAGTTCGATGCCACTGCCTTTGCCCAGATTGCGCGAATAACGTCGATCTCTGGGGTTGTTCCAGTGCTCGTGAACGCCCAGGCTGCGCGTGCGATTGGCTGCGCGATAGCGCACGCCAGAAGGCGGATTGCCAAACAAGGCTGCTTCGTGCAGATAGTTGTCGGCGGTGCTGTGGGCCGGCATCACATCGGGCAGGCGGGTAATGGTCGGCTCGGCGCGCAGAAAGTCCAGGGCAACTGAATCGATAGCTACGCCGTCCTGCGAGGCAAACAGGCTGGATGTCCAGTGGCCACTGAAAGGCGTAGAGTGCCAGCGGCACGCGTTGGTGATTTCGGCGCTCTGGTGAGGAGCAACATACAGACCATCCATAAGGTATAGCAACGTTTTGCCGCCAAGATGTGGGTGGCTCATTAGATCGACAAGCGGGTTGTATGTGCCCATTGGTCGTTGGTGCCACACCCCGTCTGGATGGCCGGCGTCGGAATCGTGAGCAGCCATATAGCCATACAGGTTGGCTGCCTGAGGCGCATTGATAGTTGGTTTGCCGTCCAGATCGGCGAGAAGACTGCCGAGCTGGTTGTTGGCGCAGCCGGTCAGGCCGGCCGGCGTGTGACCTTTCAGCGAAGCCAGGTTGATGAGATAGTCAGCGCGCGTGACGCATGTCGGCAGGTAAGCCGGGTTGCCGCTCATGTCCACCGACCAGGCAATCTGGCTGTCCTTATCGCGCTGAGACCGCTCGCGGCCATCGCCGCCGGCCCAGTCGACAAAATGCGTTCCTTGCAGGTCGGACGTGTCGCACTTTTCGAAGATGCAGTCGGGCACGTAGCGGGTGGCATCGTAGACCGTAATATCCGACGGTGCGACATTGGCAAAAGCCACCAGTTGGCGCAACAGCGCATGTACGACCGCCGGCGATACGAACGCACCATTCCCCGCGTAGTCGTGCGACACGCAGGCGTTCAGGTTGACCTTAATGGCAATCTGCTGTCCGCGCTCGTAGTTGGCGCCGGGCCGGCCATGCAAGCTGTTGAAGTGGCGGAACAATGCGTGCCATGCCTGGGCATCGCTGGATTGGCCGGTGACTGCCTGTAACACATTCGACAGCATCCTGTCCACGCGATCCTGATCGATGTTGCCATCTTGCCACCATGCGCCCTGCGTGCCCTCCCAGCGCGTGGCCCTGGGATCGTGCGCCCACACAACGCGGCCGGGATAAATGCCGCGCGCGATACCAATCGGCGCAAGTGGCAGTTGCGATAGCCCGGCGGCAACAGCATCTGCGTTGTGCGGTGTGGGCGAGGCGATTGGGTGAAGCAAAGCCATGGGGGGATTGGCCGGCAGCGATGCGCAAGCCCCCAACAACGGCGCCGAGGCGAGCGCACCCAGGCCGGCCATGTGGCGCAAAAATACGCGCCGCGTGACGCGCCGCGTGACGCGCCGCGTGATGCGCCGCGTGACGCGCCGCGTTGCGCCCCCAGTCGTGCGTGCCATGACGGTCCTTCGAGTCTCCTTGGTTTTCCAGCGCACTCTGATGAATCGGGCTAGCAGTTTTTGGGTTTTTGAATGCCCTCAAGTATAGATGCGCTGTGTGCGCTTTTCTCATGCAGGCATGTCATGCAGGCATCTCATGCAGGCATGTCATGGGGGCATCGCGCGCGAACATACCTCCTGTGGCTGGATGCCGGATCTGAGCGGCCAACAGAGGTCTCGAACCGGTCAGCTTTGTGACCGATGCTGGGCAAACGTTGCCCGCGCAACAAGGCGGCTGGGAGGCGGCTTGTTTATGCGGAACAGGCGTTAAAATCAACTTTGCTTTTTTCATCGATTCGCTTATATTAAGTGCCTGAGTCCTCAGATCGTAGATGGGCCTGCTTTTAGAAAAGGCACTTGCCCATCAACCAAGGAGTGCATGAGCGCGGTAATATCAAGCGCGAACACAGAACCGCCGGCTGCTGAGCCATTGAGGACTTTTGCGCCGCGCAGTTTGTGGGCGTCAGCCTGGCGACGCCTCATTCGAGGCTGGAACGGCCGGGTAGGACTGTTTCTGGTGACAATCATTACCCTGATTGCAGTCGTGACGCCGATTGTTGATCCCTACGATCCGCGCCTGGACAGTGAGCCGGCTCTCTCGCGCAAACCGCCCTCTCTGGAACATCCCTTCGGCAACGACTTCATCGGGCGCGACATCTTTCGGCGCGTCATGCACGGGGCGCGCTATTCGCTGGTGGTGGCGCTGTCCACTATCGTGATCGGCACTGTGTTGAGTACGGCCATCGGCATGATTGCCGGCTACTTTGGCGGTTGGGTGGATACCCTTATCCAGCGCGTGGCAGAACTAATGCAGGCCTTCCCGAGCATTCCGCTGGCGATTGCGATTGTGGCCATTGCCGGGCCAAGCTTGTTTAACACGGTGCTGGCCATCACGATTGTGAGCATCCCGGGCGGGATGCGTGTGGCGCGCGCGATGACACTCACGCTGCGCACGCGCGACTACGTCGAAGCTGCGCGGTCGCTTGGCGCATCCGACTTGCACCTGCTGTGGCGACATATCCTGCCCAACCTGCTATCCTACGTGATCGTGGGCGCCACGCTGGGCGTCGGCGGCGTGATCTTGAACGCCGCCGCTCTGGGCTTCTTGGGCCTGGGGGCGCAGCCGCCCACGCCAGAATGGGGCGTCATGGTTTCGGATGCAGTCAAGTTCGTGCGGCAGGCGCCCCACATGATCCTGTTTCCAGGCCTGGCTATCATGTTCACCGTGCTAGGATTCAACCTGCTTGGTGATGGTCTGCGCGATGCGCTAGACCCGTCGCTCAGTGGAACATACTGATGAGACCGGGAATTCGGTGTGTAAAGCGCGATGCGCTTTATCGCTCTCAAGCGAACAGCTATCAGTTCAGAGGAGGAAGGTAACATGTCCAGCAAAAAGACACTCGTAACACGTCGCAAGTTCCTGACCCTGGCAGGCGTGTCTGCTGCGGCCGGCCTAGCGGCAGCCTGCGCGCCGGCTACCCCGCAACCAGCCGCTGCGCCGACCACTGCCCCTGAAGCGCCGGCTGCTCCCGCCGTCGAACAGACCCTCATCATTGGGCGCGGCGGTGATAGCGTGGCGCTCGACCCGGCCATCGTCACCGACGGCGAATCGGCCCGCGTGTGCGAGGCGATCTATGACTGTCTCGTCAAACTGGAAGGCGCCAGCACCAAACCCGTACCCTGGCTGGCCGAGTCGTGGCAAACCCAGGATAGCAAAGTGTGGGACTTCAAGCTGCGCGCCGGCGTCAAGTTCCATGATGGCGAGCCACTGACTGCCCAGGCTGTCAAATGGAATTTCGACCGCTGGCAGAACCCCGACAACCCCTTCCGCTATCCCAGCCAGAAGTACGAGTACTGGGACACGGAAATGTCCGAGATCGTTGATTCGACGGAAGTTGTCGATGAGCTAACCTTCCGCATCACGCTGAAGGAACCTACCGTGCTGATTCTGCCCAAGCTGGCGCTGTTCAACTTCGGCATCGCCAGCCCGAAAGCGGTCGAGGCGCAGGGCGAGAGCTATGCTACCCAGGCCGGCACGCCGGTCGGCACCGGCCGCTTCAAGTTCGAGAGCTGGGTGCCCAACGACAAGATCACCGTCGTGCGCAACGACGACTGGTGGGGCAGCAAAGTCACACTGCCTTATACCCAGATGCCCAAGCTCACCAAGATCATCTGGCGCTCGATCCCCGACAACAATACCCGCTTCGCCGAGTTCCAGGCCGGCACACTCGATCAGGCCGACATCGCTCAGACCGACCTGGTGACACTGGAAGGCAACCCCGACTATGTCTTTACCGTCACGCCTTCAACCAGTGTGGGCTACATCGCGTTCAATCATGCTGTGCCGCCATTTGACAAGCTAGAAGTGCGCAAAGCCTGGGCGCACGCCGTGAATTGGGACGCGCTGATCGAGACGTTCTATAGCAAGTATGCTAAGCGCGCCACCTGCTTCCAGCCGCCGGCCATCCTGGGGCACAATCCTAACATCAAGGCCTACGAGTACAATCCTGACCTGGCCAAAGAGTTGCTGGCTCAGGCCGGTCTGCCCGACGGCTTCGAGACCGACTTCTGGTATGTACCGGTCATTCGCAGCTACTTCCCGGACTCCAAGGCCCTCTCCGAGGCCATGGCAGCCGACCTGGCCAAGGTGGGCATCCGCCTCAACCTCAAGACGGAGGACTGGGGCGCCTATCTGAGCGACCGCAGAGACGGCAAGTTCCCGGTTTGGGCGCTGGGCTGGGGTTCCGACAACGGCGACCCCGACAACTTCATCGGTTATCACTTCATCTGGAACGATCCGAAGAAGCCTAACGTCGAAGACGGCTACAACAACCCCAAACTGCAGGAGCTGCTGCGCGAGGGCCGCATCGTATCCGACCCGGCTGAGCGCGAGAAGATTTATCAGCAAGCAGAGCAGATTGTGCACGACGACGTGGCGCGCATCCCGATCGCCTGGCCGGCCAACGTAGCCGTTGACCGCAGCTACGTCAAGGGCCGCAAGCAGTGGGTATTCCGCGATCAGTACGAGAACTTCTACATCGAGAAGTAACCCATTTCAAACCTGGCAGGCCGGGGGCGTGTCTGATCGCGCTCCCGGCAGAACGTTCATGGCCACGTACATCGTCCGTCGCATTCTGATCGTCATCCCAACTCTGTTCGCCGTGTCGATCCTGTCTTTCGCCTTTGTGCGATTGATCCCCGGCGACCCAGCTACCGTCATGCTGGGCGAGCGCGCGCGCCCTGCCGATGTCGAGAAATTCAAAGAGCAGATGGGGTTAAACCAGCCCCTCTACGTGCAGTACATCCGCTACATGGAGCAGGTATTGCAAGGCAATCTCGGTACATCTATCGTCACGCGCGTGCCGGTCATCGATCAACTGGCCTACCGGCTGCCGGCCACCATCGAGGCCATCTTTTTTGCGCTGCTGATCGGCATCCTGGTCGGGGTCGTCACCGGCATCGTTGCCGCGTTGAACCGTAACACCCTGATCGACACAATCGCCAACCTGATCGCGCTCACCGGCGTCTCCATCCCGATCTTCTGGCTGGCGCTCATCATGATTTACTTCTTTGCCGTCAACCTGAAGATCGTGCCACCTGGCGGTCGCATCGCCGCAGACATTACGGTCGATCGCATCACCGGCTTTTATCTGATCGACACCCTGCTGATGGGCCGGCTCGACTACTTCGGCAGCGCCATCCGGCACATGATCCTGCCGGCGGTGGTGCTCAGCACCACCGTCATGCCACAGATCATGCGCCTCACCCGCGCCTCGATGCTGGAGGTGTTGCGCGCCGATTACATTCGCACGGCCCGCGCCAAAGGCCTGCGCCAGGGCTCGGTCATCTTCAAGCACACCCTGCGCAACGCCCTGCTGCCCGTCATCACCGTCATCGGGTTGCAAATCGGCAGCCTGCTGGGCGGCGCTATCCTCACCGAAAACGCTTTCTCGTGGACGGGCATGGGATCGTGGTTCTACGGCGCAATCTCTGCGCGCGATTACCCCGTGCTGCAGACCGCCATCATGTTCAACGCCATCATCTTCGTCGTCATGACGATGCTGGTGGATATCTCCTACGCCTTCATCGACCCGCGCATCCGCTATAAATGATCGAGGCATCGCGTTATTGGATCATTGCGTCATTGAGCCATTTCGGACGATGACACACATCCCCCAGTAGCTCGATCGCCCGCTGGCAGAATCACCCAATGACTCAAACCATTCTTCACGCCGCCGAACGGTCGTTGCTCGGCGACATCATGACCTCGCAGACGCTTTGGCCATCGCTGCTGGTCCTGTGCGATGACTGCAATGGCCGTTTCGTCGGCAGCGATGACGAGCAACGCGCTGCCGCTTTCATTCAACAATCGCTGGAACAATACGGCCTATCGAACACGCGCATCGAGGAATTCCCCTTGCATGGGTGGCGGCGCGGGCCGGCCAACCTGATCGTCAACGGGCACGAACTGGCCTGCATCGGCCTGCCCGGAACGCCGCCCTGCGATCTGTCTGCTCCGGTGATTTTCCTCGGCGATGGCGAGCCGGCCGACTTCGAGAAAGCCGGCGAAGCGCCCAAAGGCAAAATCGCTCTCGTGCGCGGCAAGGGATCGCACCGGCTGGAAAAATTCGCCCGCGCCGTCAAGGCCGGCTGCGTCGGCTTTATCTTTTCCAGCCCCGAACCTGGCGCGCTGCCTCCCACCGGCAGCCTGGAATTCGGCGGCAACCCCGCCCCCATCCCCGGCGTCGGCATCGCCTATGAAACCCTGTGCCGGCTGGAGCGCACCGCCGCGCGCAGCCAGATGACCGCTCATTTGCAGGTGCAGGCCGAGTTATTCGACGCCACCGGCCACAACGTGATCGCCGATCTGATCCCGCCAGGGGTGGAATCGCCGGACTGGCTGATGATGTGCGCCCACTATGATGGCCACGACATCGCCCAGGGCGCAGTGGACAACGCCAGCGGCACGGTGGCCGTGCTCGAAGCCGCCCGGGCGCTGAAGGGCGCCTACGACTCACTGGCCGCGCAGGGGGCTACCCCGGCCCTCGGCATCCGCTTCGCGCTATGGTCCGGCGAGGAAGTCGGCATGCTTGGCTCTAGCCATTACGCCGCCACACACGCCGGCGAACTGGAACGCATCAAGCTGGTTTTCAACTGCGACATCGTGGGCAACCCGGGCACGTTGTTCCTGGGTGTCAACGGCTACGACACCGATCGCCTGGTGGCCTATTTCAGAGAGCTGGCCGGCGACCATCTGTTCGACATCCAGACCGGCAACAGCATGGTCATCCCCTACTCCGACCACTTTTCGTTTTATCTGAAGGGCGTGCCGGCGCTGATGGCGTCAACGGGCGGCGGCAAATCGCCGGGGCCGCACACGCACGGTGACACGCTGGACAAAGTGGATGTGCGCGCCATGCGCGCTGCAACTGCCTTTGCCGCGCGGGCGTTGTTGCGGCTGGCATGCGACCCGGCCCCGCTGCCCGCACGCCACGCGACTGCCGAGGAAGTGCAGGACGTGTTGCGCAAGGCCGGCTACGAAGACCTGCTCAAGGCGCAGGGCCGCTGGAAGTTCTGAATCTGTGCGGCCGGGGCAAACGTGTCATGACTTGCCCCGGCGTTTATCTTGACACTCCTTTCCCCAGGCCTATAATCGCGCGCCAATAACAGGGGTGCATCTGGCCGCTCGCAGGGCGCGATTCTGCCGCACCGCGACCGCCTAGAGCACTCACAGGAGCACTCACAAGAGCACTCACAGGAGGTATGGCCATGCTTCGAATCGAGACCGGCGGCAGTCCCTATGGCGCGCGGCTGATCACCGATCAACCCTATAAGCAAGGGGAGATGCTGTGCCGCATCGAGAACTACAAGGTGACAGATCAGGCGACTTACCAGACGGTGCAAATCGGCCCCCATGCGCACATTGAGGAGCTCGGCGTTCTGGCGTATCTGAACCATTCCTGCCAACCCAACGTGATCGTGGACACCCGCGCAATGGCAGTCTACGCCGCGCGCGACATTGCCGCCGGCGAAGAGTTGACCTTTTTCTACCCCTCCACAGAATGGGAGATGGATCGGCCGTTCATCTGCCTGTGCGGAGCAGCCCAATGCATCCGCCTGGTGGCCGGCGCCAAGTATCTGTCCATTGACACCCTGTCGCGTTACTTCATCAACCAGCACATCCGCGACATGGCTCTGGCCGCCCTTGAGCAGGCCGTGCAGCACGAGACCACTCGGACAGTCTCCTAACCTGACAACGGGCCGCCTGCGTGCCTGCCGTGCGATCATGGCACTGATACTAATCCTTGCAGGAGCGCCACAGCCGCGTCCAGGTCAGGATCGCGCCCGGCTCGAAAGTCGTCCAGCGTCCACGTCACCATCACATCCGACGTGATGCCGGCTCCCTCAGCCAGGCCCTCGATCTCGATCAAGTCACCGTAGCAGGCCAGATCGGGCTGCGGACTGGACAGCTCTGTTGTGCCTGCTGCATCGTCGACTACCTGCTGCCAGTCATCGCCATGCGCTGCTTTGTAGAAACCGATCTGCGCCGCCATCTGCTGCTGGCGCTGCGAAGCCGGCCAGTGCACATCGTTGGATGAGCAACAACAGCCTGTCGCCCTCCGTCCCCGTATTGGCAGTAGGCCGGCGTGTGGCTGTCACGGTAACATCTGCGAGTTGTCGCACAAGTCAGACTGACTCGGCGTGAGGCTTAAGGCCGAATGTTGCGGGTATACTCGGCGCAGCTTTACGCTCCCATCACGATGCGATAGCGGCTTCTGACACGAAAAGCCGCGAGGAGTAATCGAATGTCTGGAGATCAGGTTCGTTTCATCGCCAAGCCAGCGCCCATCTCCTTGCGCCGCCGTCGGTCGCGCATCACGATGGCGCTCGGCATGGCAATTGCGGCAGCAATATGCCTTTCAACGCTCTCGACGTTGCCGACGCAGGCCCGCGCCGGCATGGAGACCGGCCCCGCGCAGACAGCATCACCGGGCCTGACCGTCACCGTCAACGTGGACAGCACCTTTGCGTACATTGCCCCAGACTGGAACGCGGGCCGGGTCGGCCGGTTGATGAAGTGGCAGACAGTCAAGGCGATTGGCCGCAACGCCAACGGCGAGTGGCTGCAAGTCGACTATGGCAACAGCCTGGTATGGCTGCACCGCACGATGGTGCGCTTCCCCGGCGATCTAAACGGGGTTGATTCGCCGGTCGTCATGGCCCTGCCGGCCACAGAAAACGCCAGCCGCCTCTCGCCCAGCCGTATCCGCATGACGCCGATCGGTACGCCGGTGATCTCGGCGCGCGCGCGCCAGATCTACCGGCAGGCAATTGCTGCCGGACGCGACGCCACGCTGTTCACTGTTGCCGGCGATTGCAATTCCGAGCCGCCGGTCTACCTGGGCCGCTTTGCCGCCGGCGGATTTGACCTTGCCGCAAACGGCTTTGCCACATTGCAGCCGGTTGCCAAAAAGTTTGCCCGCTCTTTCAGTTGGACCAGCGTAGCCGTTGACGGCGGCCACAACAGTGCGTCCGTTCTAGATCCGCTGTTTGCGAACAGCCGGCAATGCGAGGCGAGCGAAAGCCCGCTGGCGTGCGAACTGCGCCGCTCGAACGCCAGTATCGTGTTCATCGCGCTGGGCACCGGCGACACCTTCACCTGGCAAGATTTCGAGGCCAACTATCGCCGCATCATCGACACCGCGCTGGCCTCGAAGGTGCTGCCGGTGCTGGTGACCAAAGCTGACGATCTGGAATCGACGCAAGGGGGCGCGCCAAGCGGGACCATCAATGCCATCATCCGCCGGCTGGGCACAGAATACCAGTTGCCGGTCATGGACTTTGGCCTGGCTGCGCGCCGCCTGCCCGACCAGGGTTTGGCCGAAGAAGGCCACGAGGAAGCCGGCCGGGGTGTCGTGTACGCAGCCGCATCGCGCTTCCATCTGAACGGCTATGGCATGGACATGCGCATGCTGCTAACGCTCACAACCTTGAGCGCCATCGCGCGATAGCGCAGATCACATTATCCTGTTGAGGAGGTTCGCTTTGAACAAACGAATTTCGCTGCCATCGGCACTGCTGTGCGCTGTGCTGGCAGCCACAACACTGCCGGCTGCCACCACCCAGGCGCAAAGTCCCCAGAAGATCGAATTCGTGGTTACCACACCGGGCGCTTACCTGCGCCAATCGCCAACCTTGCTTTCGGCGAACACCTACCCTGTTTTCAAAAGTGATCGGTTCGAGGTGGTTGGCCGCACCGCCGACAACTTCTGGCTGCAACTGTCGTACCCGAATGCCATTAGCGGCACGTGGATCATTGCCGGCCTGGGCGAAGTGATCGGCGACTTAAAAGAGGTCAAGGCGTTGCCGGCCGGCAAGACGCCGGCGCCGGTGTTAGCCGGACGCGCCGGCCCAATCACCGTGCCCGGCACCCCCATCATCACCGCTGCACAGAAGGCGCTGTATCGCAAAGCAGTGGCTGCCGGGCGTGACGCAGGCATGTTTGCCGTGATCGGCGACTGCAATTCACAACCGACTGCCTATGTTGGGCGGCTGGCAGCCGGCCTGTTCGGCTACGACCAGTATCGCGCCTACCCGGCCACCGTGTCGCGCTTCACGCGCGCCTTCGCGCGGGTCAGTCTGGCGGCCTCAGGCGGATTCAACTCCGCCGCCGTGCTCGACCCGACCTGGGCCGATGGCTATTTGTGCAAAGCCGGCGAAACACCCCTCGCCTGCGAACTGCGCATGTCCAAAGCCAGCATTGCCTTCATCGAGCTGGGCACCGGCGACACACACATCTGGCAAGAGTTCGAGAGCAACTTCCGCACGGTGGTTGAAACAACTCTGAAGAGCAACGTTTTGCCGGTGCTGATCACCAAAGCCGACTCACTGGAACACGAACAAGCCGACGCCCCACAAGACTACATCAACAAGGTCATTCGCAAGGTGGGCGCGGAATATGGCGTGCCGGTGATGGATTTCCATCTCGCCACACGCGACCTGCCCAACTTCGGTCTGCTGGACGAAGGCAACGCAGACTTCCACCTCAGCCCCGGCGGTTCCTATATCCACCTGCTCCAGACGTTGCAAGTGCTGGATCAGCTCTGGCGCTAAGATGCCTGGCAAAGATCACTGACAGAGAAGAACACACACGCGGCAGATGAATCTGCTGCTGACTCGCTGGTTGCATTGCGCCGCGCGGACGCGGCGCGCGAGCGGATGTAGAGCGGATTGGCGGGGCTCGCCGGCCTCGAGGACGAGGCCGGCGACCGCGCGTAGTGGAAATCTTTCTGGCGGCTCGATCTGCTGTCCGTCCCTCACTGCCCCATCACCTGCCGGCGGATCACATCCAGCGCCCGCAGCGCCGTCAGGTTATACATGTTATAGCCATAGGAGAGGTAGCCGCCGGTGAAGTTAGCGGACTGTCCGTCGGGCGGCTTGTTGATATGAAAGCCATCGGCCTCGAAGCCGCGGTTGGGCAGCGCCGCAAACGCCTGACGCAGGTCCAGCAGCGGCACGCTGTACTCGCCGCTGAGCCGGCGGATGATGTCGTTGATGTAGCCATACGGCGCCTGGCTATCGGTTGATTCGAGATCATCGCCTTTGGTCATGCACACAGGGATGACGCCCTGGTTGATGAGGTACTCGATGATCTGGCGATAGCGCGACTCGAACCCCTGCCAAGTGTGCTGATCGCCCGTGCCGAGCAAGATGAATGCGATGCTGGGCCGGTTGACGCGCACCTCGCAGACCAGCGGCGACTCACCTGGCCCACAACCGGCCGGCGCATTGGCCGGGTCGAGCGCCTTGGTGGTGTTGAATCCCCCGCGCGCAGCGATGCGCTCGCGCGAAAACGACCCCCGGAAAAAGTCGATCGTCTGCTGCAAGTAACCATATCCCCCCAGGGTATAGCCGCCCCAGTCGAACGGTGCAAAGAAAGCCATGTTGGCCGTGTTGCTATCGCCGATCAACGAAAACACATTTGCCCTGTTTCCCAGCGCTTGCCCGGCCTGATAAATCTCAAACGCGCGGCCCGTCAGATTGGACAGATTGGGATCATCGGCGACGACGACAGCTAACTGCGCAGCCGGCGCGCTTGCAGCATCCACCATCCCGCCGGCTGCCGGGATCTGCGACATCGCCCCGGCCAGATCAACGTACTGGCTCATCACCCACCCTTCAGTTCCCTGCGGCGTGACCACCTTCAGCCAGAAGTCATCGGACGTGCGAGCCAGCACCTGCAACTGGGTCTGGGGCGCCAGCTTGGTAATGACCTCTGCCTCGGTGCTGGGGCTGCGCCGCAAGCGCAGGCCACCGGCGTCGATGCGCACCTGAGCTGAGGGGGCTGTTTGGGCAGACGAAACCGCTGGCTCACGAATGGGCGCGGGCGGCAACACCACGCCCGGGGCCGGAATAGTGAGCACTGCGCCGAGCGACAACAAATCCGGATTGATCTGCGGATTGGCGGCAATCAGCACATCGAGGCTGAGACCAAAACGCACGGCGATATCCCACAGGGTGTCGCCCTCTACCACAACGTATGTCGTAAGCGCCGGTGTCGCCGTTGGGAGTTCGACAAACGAGGTGGCCGAGGGCGCAGGTGTGGGGGAATCTGTAGCCGGCGGCGCCGGGGTGATATGCAACGTGACCTGGGGAGTGAGGCTGAATGCTGCCGGCCGGCCGGGCGTGCGCGGCACAGAAACCGCCATAACCGCCACAATACCGATCAAGACCGCTGCCCCAGCTACACCACCCACCAAAACACGGGTTGGTCTACGTAATCGGTTCCCCAACACATCTTTTTGTGGGCTGCCTGTGCGCAAAGTCGGGCGGTTAGAATTGCGTTGATTCGGTGGACGCATGCAGGCCTGATTGTATCTAAGCGACAACGCCGCCGAAAAAAACACAAGGAGCAAGCATGACACGAACAACACGGCAGTGGGCAGCCAGCCTGATGCTGATAGGAATAGTCGGTCTGACCGGCTGCCAGTCTGCGCCACAAGCTGCCTCGGCTGTTGCCACGCCCGCGCCCGAACAAAACCGGCCGGCTGCCGGCGTGGTGGGCGATCCTGCCCGCATCATCGAAGACTACCTGAAAGCGCGCATCGAAGCCAACATCGACGCCATGATTAACCTGTCCTGCGCCGACTGGGAGGGCGAAGCGCGCAAAGAGTCTAATTCGCTGCGCGGCGTGAAAGCCCGGCTGGAAGGCGTGAGCTGCACAGCAAAGAGCGCCGATGCCGCAACCATGCTGGTGGCGTGCGAGGGCAACATCGTCGCCAACTACAACGGCGAAGATCGCCCGCTGCCGCTGAACAAGCGCAAATTCAAGCTAATCGCCGACGGCGGCCAGTGGCGCATGTGCGGGTATGAGTGAAGTAGCTGCGTGTTGCGTAGTGCGCGCCGCCTTCTGACGACTGGCTACCGACGACTGAAGACTGCCAATGGCACGACGACTCTTCAACCGCGAAAACCTGATCGCGCTGGCAGTGTGCCTGATGCTGATCGCCCTTGTGGTGCTGACTGCCGACAGCGCGCCGCAGTGGATCTATCAGGGTTTCTGAGCCGGCCTGGCGCCGAGTGATCACACCCGCGATGAGCCTGACTCAGATTGTGATCTTTGTCGCCGGCGCGCTACTGTTTGGCACACTGGCTGCACTGGCTGCGCGCGACTCAACAGGCCGGTTGAACGCGCTGGCCCGCCAGATGCGCCCCTGGCTGATGCTGTCGGCCAGCGTGGTGGCCCTATACTGGCTGCAATCCTCGACCCCCATTCGCCACCTGGACTTCTGGCTGCCAACGGCAACCCTGGGCCTGACGGGGCTGATGTGGGCAGCAACGCGCACACCCCGCCCGGCCACAGCGAGCCGGCATTCCGATCAGGCCGCCGTTGCGGCTGCATTCGACCGGCGCACAACACTGCTAACCGCGCTGGTCATAGTCGGCATCATCGCGCTGATCGCCGCCACGCGCTATGTCGATGCGCTGTGCTGCCTGACCCCCTCGCGCCCGCCCGACATTGGCGCGGTGGCTATAGCGTTGCTGATATGCGCCGGCCTGTGTGTCACCGTGGGCCGGCTTGCGGGGCAGAGCACTACCGGTGGGGCATGGCTCGATGCCGCGCTCGTCATCGCGTTGCTGGGGCTGTTCGTGGCGCTTAAGACCGAACCGTTGACCACCGGTGTAAGCGCCATCCTGCGCACGCTCACCGGCCAGTCGGTCAGCCAGGCGGCGGCGCTCGATGTGCGCTGGCTGGGCTTCTCGTACATCGCCTTTCGGTTGATTCACGTCTTGCGCGACCATGCCAATGGCCGGCTGCCGGCGCTCTCGCTGCGCGAGTTTGTCACCTACGTGGCGTTTTTTCCAACGCTTGCTGCCGGGCCAATCGATCGGGCCGAACGGTTTGTTAAAGACCTGCGCGGCTGGGATGCCGGCGCAAGCGCAGCCTCTGCGCGCGTCGAGGATGTGGCTGAGGGACTGCGCCGTATCCTGATCGGCATGTTCAAGAAATTCGCCGTTGCCGACACGCTGGCGTTAATTGCGCTCAACCCCGTTAACGCCGGGCAGGTTCAGGCCATGCCCTGGGCATGGGTGTTGTTGTACGCCTATGCCTTTCGGCTGTATTTTGACTTCAGCGGCTACACCGACATTGCGATCGGTGTGGGCCGGCTGTTTGGCGCGCGGCTGCCGGAAAACTTCGATCGGCCCTACCTGCGTCCGAACCTGACCCTGTTCTGGAATAGCTGGCACATGACACTGGCCAACTGGTTCAGAGCGTACTGGTTCAACCCATTGACACGCCGGCTAAGGACGGCCCGCCGCGCATCACTCAACCCGGCGGCGATCATCTTCATCGGCCAGAGCAGCACCATGCTGTTGATCGGCTTGTGGCACGGCGTAACGTGGAACTTTGCCTTGTGGGGAGCGTGGCATGCGCTGGGTCTGTTTGTCCACAACCGCTGGACGGCGTTCGTGCGCAGCCGGGGATGGGGCGCGCCCGCCTCGAACTGGCGCGGCCGGGCGCTCAATGCGCTCAACATCGTCCTGACGTTCCACTTCGTGGCGCTGGGCTGGGTATGGTTCGTGCTGCCTGACGTGGGGCAGGCATTGACACTGTTTGCCCGATTGTTCGGCGGATGAGCGCATCAACGAGGAAAGCAGATGAGCAGTGTTTCAACCCGGCGCATTGTGATCAAAGCATTGCTGTTGTTCGTTGCCGTCAACGCCGTGTTCGCGTTGACCGATCCGCTGCCAACAATTGGCTCGCTGTCGGGCTATAACGTCGTGTTTCCCGGCCGGCCGCGCCTGCCCTACAGCGATTTTCCCGATCGCGCCTACAACCTCAGCCTGTATACCTTGAACGCTCTGTTTGCTTCGCACGAGATCGCCGCAGGCCCCAAACCCGCCGGCGAGTATCGTGTGTTGCTGATTGGCGATTCATCAGTGTGGGGCTTTTTGCTGCGCCCACAAGACACCCTGGCCGCGCGCATCAACGCCATGCGGCCCACGCTTGCCGATGGGCGCATCGTGCGCGCCTACAACCTCGGCTACCCCATCATGTCCGTGACCAAAGACCTGCTGTTGTTGCAGCAGGCTATGCGCTATCAACCCGACCTGATCGTGTGGCTGGTGACGCTCGAATCGCTGCCGGCCGGCCGACAACTGCTGCACCCGATTGTGCAAAACAACGCGGCTGCCGTGCGCGCGTTGATTGCAGACTACGGGCTGCCGCTTGACCCAGCAGATGCGCGACTGCTGACGCCCTCTTTGATGGAGCGCACACTGATCGGGCAGCGGCGCAACCTGGCCGATGTGATCCGCTTGCAGATGTATGGCGTGCTGTGGGCGGCCACCGGCATCGATCAGGATTACCCAGACTATGAGCCGGCGGCAATCGATCTGGAGGCCGACGATTCATTTCACGATCTCAAACCGCCTGCGCTGCGCGCCGAAGACCTGGCACTGGATGTGCTGCGCGCCGGCCATCAACTGGCCGGCAACATCCCCATCCTGATCGTGAACGAACCAATCCTCATCAGCAACGGGCAAAACAGCGACATTCGCTACAACTTCTTCTACCCGCGCTGGGCCTATGACCAATATCGCATCATCATGGCCGGCGCGGCGCAGCGCCAGGGCTGGCGTTATCTCGACTTGTGGGACCTGGTTCCGCTGACCGAGTTCACCAACAGCGCCGTGCATCTGACGCCGCGCGGATCGGCGCTGCTGGCAGAGCGCATCGCACAGCACATCGCAGCCGGCGACTGAAACAACTTCAGAGGGCTATTGCATCACCACGCCATATATGACCTTGAGCAACGTGGCCTGCTTCACAAAGGCTGCGTCAAAGCGCCCCACATCGGTGGTGGTGACGATGGTCTGGTGAGAATCACTGATATGATCGAGCAGAGAACGCCGGCGATTGGGGTCCAGTTCAGCCAGAACTTCATCCAGCAACACTATCGGCTCCTCGCCGACACACTGGCGCATCCAGGCAGCCTCGGCGAGCTTGAGCGACAACACCGCTGTGCGCTGTTGTCCGCGTGAGCCATAGTCGCCCAGATCGATTGCGTTGGCCACAAAGCGCAGATCATCGCGGTGCGGGCCGGTCAAGGTTGATCCACGCGCAATCTCTTCGCGGCGGCGATCGACCAGCGCCCTGCGAAATGCCGCCTCAAGATCGACACGATTAAGGCCGTTCGGGGAGTGGAGCAGGTCGAGGCCGATCTGATAGCTGCGGGGCAGTGAGGCCGGCGCCGCAGCATCAAAGTTGGGCTGATAGATGAGGTCGAGATGTTCAAGGCCGTTGGAGAGCTGGCGATGCACAGGCAGCGCCAGGCGCGCCAGTTCCGCCACAGCGCGCCGGCGGCGCAGCGCCACATCCACGCCGGCCGGCACAAGCTGATCGTCCCATATCGCAAACTCGTCGGGATCGACCGGACGCTCTTGGGCTTGGCGCAACAGCGCATTGCGCTGGGTCAATGCGCGCTCGTATTGATCCAGCGCGCGCACGTAATCGGCATCCACCTGCGATAGGGCGGCGTCGAGATAGCTGCGCCGCAGCGCCGGCGCGCCAGACACCAATTCGACATCGCCGGGCAGAAAAAGCACAACCGCCAACTGGCCCACCAGGTCGATGCCGCGTCGCGCTATGTGATCGATGCGGATCTCTTTCTTCAGGCGATTGCCCTCTGCGCGCTGAATACCGATCTCCAGCACGTGCGGCCCATCGCGCCGCAACAGGTCGGCTTTGAGGATGGCAAAGGGATAGGCCGCCTCTTCTGCCGCGCCCCAGCGAATCACTTGCCGATCGGCCGTTGTGTGCGGCGAGTGCGCTGTGGCCAAGAAGTAGATCGCCTCGAGCAACGAAGTCTTGCCTTGGGCGTTGTCACCCTGCACAATGGTCAGGCCGGGCGACAGATCCAGTTCCAGCCGCGCATACAGACGGAAGTTGGTGAGCGATAAATGGCGGACGATCATTGATCTCTGGCCGGCGCGTTCAGCATGTTCAGCAGGCGCTCGACTTGATAGCCAGACGCCTGCCCGGCGCGTTGCAGCGCCTGAATGACTGCGCTGGCCTGCGCGATCTGCGCGCGCGCCTGGGGTGTATCGGGATCGGCCTGGTCGAGCCATGCCAACACCATCAACCAGCCCATCAATCGATCAAAGGACTCTTTGTTGAACCACAGCGTGCCGTTATAGCGGTTAACGCCCAGGTATTGGCGGGCATCTGCGTCAAAGAACAACGCCTGCGCAAGCGATTGCGCGCGCGCTGCCGTGTCTGGCGCCGGCAGGTCGAACCAGCGCTGGCGCACCATCAACGTCCTGACCAGCGCAAGCGCATACGCGGTCGCGCCATCATCCAGCCCGATCTGGCGCGCGGTGTCTGCGATCAATGCGCCCAGGCGCCATTCATCGAGCAAGGCGCGGCCGGCTTGGCTCTCGTCCGTGGTGGACAGGATGACACCGATCCGACTGACAAGTAGCCAGATCAGGCCGGCCATCCACGAGGCGACATCGGATGGCAGGCCGGCGCGCAGCGCGTCATGATTGTCAACGTCATCTCGTGTTGCAATCTGCAACAACGTCTGTAGTTTGCGATGGATTTCGGCGGCAATGGCCGGTGCGTCTAGGGCGGGTGGCACAGCCGCCGACGTCTGTTGTGCGAAGGCAAACGCAGCGACATAGGCCGCCTGAACGCGCGCTGCAATGTGGGCCGCAATGTCATCGAGGAGCGCCGGAGCAATCTGCGCGGCGGGTGTGTCGCGCAGCTCGATGAGCCGGTAGAGTATCTGCGGATCGAGCGCAGCGCGGAAGGGTTGCAGCACCGGCTGCAACTCCAGCTCGCGCAGCGCGCCCTCTACGCTGGGCACGCCGCGTCCGTTCAGGTGCGCAGCGATGCGCGCATAACGGCCAGAGTCGTCGCGCACCTGCCGAAAATCGAGGAAGACATGTCGTTTGTAGGCGGCCAGTTCCACATACAGGCCCTGCTCGGCCAGCGCGCGGTTGTTGCGGATGTACTCTAGGCCGGTGACCAGATCACGGAACAGGGTGAACCAATTATCTTCGACAACCAACCCCAGTCCTTGCACAAGCGTGGTTTGGGACAGGGTGCGGCCACCGTCGGGTGTGGGGCGCAGCGCCGCCACAGAGGTGCGAATCCAGCCGCGCGCCTCGGCAAACTTGTTGTGATAGAGCACCAGCGCGCGCGCGTCGCCATGCCGGTTGGAGAAGGCGAATACATCTTCGCACACAGCGCCATCGGCTGTGAAGAAATCGTACAGCTCGAACTGCTCGACATCCGAGAACAGATAACGCTGATGCAGAAGCGGAAAGATTTCGCGCTCGTGCCGGCTGACCAGATGCTCATCCACCTGCTCATCCCACATGGGCCGGCGAAATTCCATGCCATACTTCTCGGCAAATCCCTCGATCTGTCCATGTCCGAACATGGGCAGGCCGGGCAACGTCGCCATCAGCGTGCAAATGCCGAAATACTTGTCGCCTTTACCAAACTGATCGACTGCCGTGCGCTCATCGGGATTATTCATGAAGTTGACGTAGCGCTTCAGAATCTGCGGGTCGAACTCCAGGGTGCTTTTGATGAGGTAACGATATTTGGCGTTATCTTCATCGCGCAGCATGTTCATGAACGCGCTGTTGTACACACGGTGCATGCCCAGCGAGCGCACAAAGTAGCCTTCCATCATCCAGAAAGCTTCGGCAAGCAAGAGCGTGTCAGGAGCTTCACGCGCTACACGGTCAACCACCTCGCGCCAGAACTCTTCGGGCATCGCTTCGTCAAACTGCTGGCGCGTCAGGCCCAGGCCGGCGCGCGAGGCAATCGCCCCACCCGTGCCCGGCTCCGGGTACCACAAGCGCTGGAAGTGTCGTTTGGCCAGCGTCATGGCGGCATCGAAACGAATGATGGGGAACTGACGGGCCACATGCAAAATGGTTTGCATGACCGCCTCGCGCACGGCGGGGTTGAGATAGTTCAACTGGGCCGTGTCGTTCCACGGCATGCTGGTGCCATCGTTGCCGTGATAGATATACAGCGCGCTGCCGGTCCAGCGGTCGAGTCGCTTGAACACAACAGCAGCGTCGGTGCGGTTGTAGTAATGATCTTCGATGAACACCCCCACACGCGGATCGCGGGAGAGGTCCGGCCCGTTGAAGGTGTAGGTGGGAAAGGGCGAATAGGGCAGCGAGATGAACCAGTCGGGATGATTGATGACCCAAGGCGAATCGATGCCCATGTGGTTGGGCACCATGTCGCTGGCCAGACGGATGCCACGCCGTCCGGCGCGCGCGCGCAGTGTGTCGAGCGCGGCCTGGCCGCCCAAATCATCGGCGATGCGATAGTCGTACAGTGAATAGGCCGAGGGCAACGCATCGGGGTTGCCACACAATTGTTTGATGCGCTGCGAAGCCGGGCTGCGTTCCCACACGCCGATCAGCCACAGGCCGGTGATGCCCCAACGCGCCAGTTGATCCAGCGCTTCATCCGGGATTTGGTCCAGCCGGCGTATCTCGCGCCGATACATCTTCGATAACTGGGCAAGCCAAACATAGGTGTTCTTGGCCATCAACACCAGGCGCGGCATCCAGTCACGGTCGGGGCTATAGCGCTCGATGTCGGGGCCTGGCATACCCAGCCCCAGCGCGGCGAGTGTCTGGCGGTCATAGATGGGAATTTGGGCCGGGCCGGGGCCGGTGAAACTGGGCCGGTTCTCTTCGCGGATCAGGTCGAGACTAAGCAGCAGCCGGCTGAGATAGTCGCCCAGAATGGTGGCCCAGCGCATGGCAATGAACTGCAACTGCTCCATCAGCGAATGGGGATGCGCCAGCGCCGGGGCGCGCAACATATCGATCAGATTCTGGTTGTCTGGCCCGAAAGGCGGCTGTGTGTCGAAGAATTCGCGCAAGGCCGGCATGATCTGGGCATAGGCGGTGTCGCGCTTCAGCCGGGCATCGTCGAACAACTCGCCGAGCGGCGCATAGGCGGGGTTGAGATTGGCCAGCCACAGCATGATCATCTCTTCCAGCACAACTTGGCGGTTGGGGATGCCATCTGTCTGGCCCTGAAGATATTCATCTGCGCCGAGGCCGGCGCGATACACCGCAACGGTGGGGAACTCATCCACGAAGGCGCGCAAGGCTTGTTCGACCCGCTCAGGCCCCAGGTGCGTCTGTAGCCAGTCCAGCGCTTTGGTGAGCGCCAATGGGTTGCGTTGCTTGCGATATTGGGCGACGACAACGTGCAGGATTTCATCCAGCAGGCCCATAGCATTGACCTGGCCGGCCTGCACAGCCTGTTCGGGCTGACGCAGCAGATCGCGCTGCTGGTTGATTGTCTGCGCAAAGCGGCGCGCAGCTTGAAAATCGGCAAAGATCACGTTGCCGGTCAAACTGAACAGGGTGTCCTCAAACTGATAGCGATCACGAGATGTGCGTGAGATGTGGAATTCCATTGCTGCAATCATAAACTGTCCCGAGAACGCGCAGGGCGCGACCCCGGCTTTACAATACCCGTCGGTGTGTGCCGCCATCCAACCGCCGGGGATAAACGTGTTATGAGCACATCTTTACAAAGTTTCATTGATGAGCAAATCGCCGAATTGGCGCCGCGCCTGACGCGCGCCAACGAACTGCAATGGTTGGTCTGCACAACCAGCCGGCCCGACTACGAACAACAATGGGCCGCCGAGATGCTTGCCATCCGTCAGATGGCCGCCGAGCCGGCCCGCTATCGCAGGCTGACAACCCTGATAGACGAGTCGTGTGACGCACCGCCGCAACTGGCGCGACAAGCCATTTTGCTACGCAACTTCCTACGCGCGCACCAGACCACCCCCGATCTGATCGCCCACATCACCGAGCTCGAAACGCGCGTGCAAAGCGCGTTCAATCAGTTTCGCGCCACACTCGGCGGACAGACTGTTGCCGACAACGATTTGCGCGCCCTGTTGCGCGAATCGAACCAGCCGGCCGCTCGACGCGAGGCGTGGGAAGCCAGCAAGCAGATCGGCGCACAAGTTGCCGCAGATGTGCGCCAACTGGCGCGCTTGCGCAATCAGGCCGCCCGGCAGGCCGGCTTCGACAACTACTACACCATGCAACTCGAGTTGAACGAACTCGACGAGACGGAGCTGTTCAGTTTGTTGGACGAGTTGAAGGCCGGCACAGACCCGCTCTGGCGCTCTTACAAAACCGAGCTGGATCGCGGGCTGGCGGCGCGCTTTCATGTGGCGGTCGAAGACCTGCGCCCCTGGCACTATGCCGATCCCTTCTTCCAGGAGGGCCAACCCTCACAAGTCAATCTCGACCCTTACTTCGCCGATAAAAATCTGGAAGCGCTAACCCGCGCCTACTACACCGCGATTGGTCTTGAGATCGACGATATTCTGGCGCGCAGTGATTTGTACGAACGCCCCGGCAAACAACAACACGCTTTTTGCACACACATCGACCGGCAGGGCGATGTGCGCGTGTTGTGCAACAACCGTCCGAATGAATACTGGGCCACCACCATGCTGCACGAGTTCGGCCACGCAGTCTATGACAAATATATCGACCCCGCGCTGCCGTTTCTGCTGCGCGAGCCGGCCCACACACTCACCACCGAGGCGATTGCGATCTTGGGGGGCAACCTGGTTCACGACAGCGCTTGGCTGGCACGCTATGCCGGCATGTCGGCCGGCCAAGCGCACGCACTCGAAAATGAACTGCAACAGATCGCGCGCGCATCGGCGCTGATCTTCGCGCGCTGGGTGTTTGTGATGAGCCACTTCGAGCGCGCCCTGTACCGCGACCCAGAACAGGACTTGAACAGCCTATGGTGGGAACTGGTTGAGCGTTTCCAGTGGCTCCGCCGGCCCGATGGGCGCGCCGCGCCCGACTGGGCGGCCAAGATTCATGTCGCCATCGCGCCGGTGTACTATCACAACTACTTGCTGGGCGCGATGATGTCTGTCCAGTTGCGCGACCATCTTGTGGCCGAAGTAGCCAAGGACTCGCGCGAGCGATACGTGTCCGATCCCGCTGTAGGCGCTTATCTGGTCGAGCGCGCCTTCCGACCCGGCAGTCTGCGCGATTGGCGTGGCTGGCTGCGCCACGTCACCGGACAAGACTTGAACACAGCCGGCTATGTGCGCTGGCTGAGCGGAGGCGCGGCATGAATGGCCCAGCATCCTCAAACCGCATTCGCGTGGCTGCCGTGCAGTTCGACCCGCATCTGGGCGACGTGGCCTATAACCTGGCCGAAATTGAGCGCCGGCTGACACAGGCTGTGGCTGCCGGCGCAGCATTGACGGTGTTCCCGGAATGCGCCGTCGCCGGCTACACCGTCGGCTCACTCGATGAAGCGCGCGCCCTGGCACAGCCGCTTGAGGGAAACGCGATTCGCGCCGTGGCGCGCCGGTGTGCTGCCTTGAACACACATTGCGTCGTCGGCGCATTGCTGGCGCACGATGACCAGGTGTATAACGCAGCCGTGTTGATCGGGCCGGCAGGCGTAATTGGCGTCTATCACAAAGCGCATCTGCCCTACTGCGGCGCGGATCGCTTCATCCGCCGAGGCGACACCGGCTTTCAAGTCTTCGATACGCCGGTCGGTCGCATCGGCCTGTTGATCTGCTATGACCTGCGTTTTCCTGAAGCGGCGCGCACGCTGGCCTTGCGCAGGGCCGAGATCATCGCGCTGCCCACCAACTGGCCGGCCGGCGCCGAGACTGCGCCCGATTTCATGGTGCGCGCGCGGGCGTTCGAGAATCGCGTGTTTGTGATCGCATGCAATCGGGTTGGCGTCGAGCGCGGCGCACGATACATTGGCCGTAGCTGCATCGCTGCGCCAAACGGCCAACACCTGGCTGATGCTTCGCCCGACGCGGAAGAGATCATCTGGGCCGATATCGAACTGGCCCAGGCGCGCGCCAAGCGACTGGTCATTGCCCCCGGCGAGTTCGAGATGGACTTCTTCGGCGACCGTCGACCTGAGTTATACGCATAGCCGGCGCATTCATCGCTATAATCCCTGCACGAGAGCTGAACAACAAGATGGTACGAGCAAAAGCGTGCGAAGCCCCAAGACGACATGAGCCGGCCGACCAGGTTGCGCTGTTGTTCACAGCGCAGAGAGCGTGGATAAAGAACGGCTGAATCGGTCGCATGAAACTGTCTCCTTCGATCTATACGGCCGATTTTGGCCGGCTGGGCGAGCAGCTACGCGACGCTGAGGCCGCCGGCGTAGACTGGATTCACCTCGACATCATGGACGGCCATTTCGTGCCCAACATCACCTTTGGGCCGCTGGTGGCCGCTGCGGTGCGTCGGCACACCCGGCTGCCGTGTGAAGCGCACTTGATGATCAGCGAGCCGGAACGTTACTTCGAGGCTTTCAAAGAGGCCGGCGTATCACGGCTGATCGTGCATGTTGAAACTTGCCCGCACTTGTACTCAACCATCAACCAGTTGCGTCAGTTGGACTTGCAGGTTGGCATCACGCTCAACCCCCTGACGCCGCTTTCATCAATTGAAGAAGCGCTGCCGTTGGTTGATCTGGTGCTGATCATGAGCGTCGAACCGGGCTTTGGCGGGCAGAAGTACATTCCGCTTTCTACACAGCGCATCGCTGCTGTGCGCCGGATGCTCGACCGTATTGGCTCATCGGCCGAGCTGGAAGTAGACGGTGGCATCAACATCCACACGATTTGCGAGGTGCGCGACGCCGGCGCAACCATCGCAGTGGTGGGGTCAGCGGTGTTCAACGACAAGTACAGCGTGGCCGAAAGCGTGAACATGCTGCGCGCAGCGACGCAGCAATGCCACACAGATGATGAAGCCGAAGACATTGTGTGAGCGAAGGGGTCAACTTTGGCCGGCCATGTTGCGGGTGATGCGCCGGCCAAAACTCCAGGCGGCCGCCGCCAGCGCCATATAAGCCAGGCCGGCGACGGCAAATTCAGGCCGGCCCAATTCGATCAGCGCAGCGGCGATTTGATATCCCCCCAGCACAACATACATCAGCGTCACGGCAACCCAGCCATAGCGCAGAGGTGTGCGCCGCCACACGCCCAGGATGGTGGCAGCGCTGCCCAGCGCAATCACCGTGTTGACGAGCATCAGCACAACAGCCCGCACCTGCGCCGCTTCGACGCCGATCGGCAACAGCGCGGTGCTTGCCGCAGGGTTGATAAAGATCGATGCAGCGTCGGCGATTCCATTGGCGCCCAGATAAATGAACGCGCCGAACCACAGCGTGACCAGCAGACGCGCGACAAGCGGAGCGTGCGCCAGGCGGGATTTAATTGACTGCATCGACCGCTATGCCATCATGCCGCTAGCTTGCCAAACGTATCTTTGAGAGCAGGATATAGCTCGCGATAGCGCGCGTACATCTCGGCGTAGCGGTCGCGGATGGCAGGGTCCTGAGTTGGCTCGATGCGCATCGTCACCTTCAGCGTGGCGTCGCACGCTTCGCGCGCGTCTTTCCACACGCCGGTTCCGACGCCGGCCAGCAATGCCACGCCAAACGCGCCGCCCTCCGATGAGTTGATGAGCGTGATCTCGGTCTGGAACACATCAGCAAGAATCTGACGCCAGATCGCGCTGCGCGCCCCGCCGCCGACAGCGCGCACCTCGTCGATGCGGATGCCCAGGCCGCGCACCAGGGCCAGTGAATCGGCCAGGCCGAACGTGATGCCTTCCACCACGGCGCGGGTTAGGTGCGCCTGGGTATGCCGAATGGTCAGACCGACAAACGCGCCGCGCGCCAGCGGGTCGGGATAAGGACAGCGTTCGCCGGTGAGATAGGGTAGGAATACCAGCCCCTCCGCGCCGGGGGGCACTTGCGCCGCCTGCGCCAGCATGATGTCGTAGGGGTCGGTATCTGTGCCGAGAGAGCGCCGGCTGGTCAGGTCAGGGTCGCCATAGGCGATCACATCGCGGTGCCAGCGCAGGCTGCCGCCGGCGGATAGCATGACGCCCATCACGTGCCAGGTGTCGGGCAGCGCATGGCAAAACGCGTGCACATTGCCCTCCGGCTCCATGACAAAGCGCTCGGACGAGGCGAACACCACGCCAGACGTGCCGATGCTGGCCGAGACGATACCCTCGCGCACCACGCCATTGCCGACTGCGCCGGCAGCGTTGTCACCGCCGCCGCCCACGATGGGCGTGCCGGCCCGCAAGCCAATTTCTTCGGCGGCAGCCGCCGAGACTGTCGCCGTAACCTCATGCGACTCGGCGCAGCGCGGCATCCACGCGCGCGGGATGTCCAGCGCAGCCAGCATCTGATCGGACCAGGTTCGGTGACGCACGTCGAACACCGACATGCCACTGGCGTCGCTGACCTCGGTGGCGAACTCGCCGCTCAACTTGTAACGGATATAGTCCTTCGGGAGCAATACATGCGCGACGCGCGTGTACACGTCCGGCTCGTTCTCGCGCACCCACACGATCTTGGGGGCGGTAAAGCCAGGCAATACGACGTTGGCGGTGAGTTCGAGCACGCGCTGTTTGCCGCCGGCCAGTCGGGTGATGGTTTCGCACTGCGGACCGGTGCGCTGATCGTTCCACAGAATGGCCGGGCGCAGCACCTGGCCGGCCTGGTCGAGCAGGGTCAAGCCATGCATCTGGCCGCTGAGGCCGATGCCGCGCACCTGTGCGCCAGACAAGCCGGCTTTGGTCATCACGGCGCGCACGGCGTCGCAGGTGCCACGCCACCAGTCCGCCGGGTCTTGTTCACTCCACAGCGGTTTGGGCGCGCTCAGGGGGTATTCCACCGCGGCGCTGGCCAGAGCGTTGCCCCGCTCGTCAATCAGCAGCGCCTTGACGCTCGAGGTGCCGAGATCGATGCCAAGAAGTGCCATTCGTTCTCCTGATGTTGTGCAAGTGGTTTATGGGGCAAATTTTGCTTAAAAGCCCGATAGGGCGCAAGACAACTAAAAGCCGGTGAAAGATATGCCCGCTCAGAAGCCAAAGCCATATACGGTCATTTGCGCGCGCCCGCCAAAAATGGACACCAGGAGCAGCGTCGCGGCATAGATCAACACCGCGCCACGGTCGTCCCGCCCTTTGGTGAACGCAAACGCTGCCGGCACGCTGAGAGCCACCAGCACGCCGTACAGATAATGCACGGCCCGCACGCCCACCCCCAGACCCATGAAAACCAGCACCAGCCCCACAACCACCTGGATCACGCCCAGAACCGGGCTGAGCCAGATGGCGCCCCAGAAGTTGCCGTCCATGCCTTGCCCGCGCAGATATTTCAGAAAGCCCCACAGGCCGAGCACGAGGTTGAAGAGAATGACCGACGTGGCAATACTGGCGTGAATTTGTGGAATGGTCATCACTTTTGCTTTGTGGCGGCTGAGTTGTACTTCACAAGTTTTTGCCAGTCGATTCGGTAGCCATCACAAAAATCCTGCAGGAACTCTTCCACAAAACAATCCCGGATGTCGCCATAGGCTTTGAGAAACTGCTCGTTCCTCTCTTTGGCGCGATGTCCGAGAGGTTCGATCACTCGAAGGTAAAAGTCAGGATCTCCTGTGATGAATTCCCAGAATTGCTGACCGCAATACTTGAAGTAGTCGCCCTTGTCGGGGCGATTGTCACGGCCATAACAGCAGCCGTTTACCGCTACGACGTGACTGTTTGGGTTATTGGTGCGATGTATTCTCTTGGCTCGCCTAAATTCATCTTTCATCCTGGCTATTTGGCTGCTATTCCCCCAGTTCGGCCCCGATTTGACCGCAACCAGATACAACACATTTCCTTTTTCAAATTCAAGGTCAATTCCCTGAATGGCTGACTTGCGTCCACGTAGAGTGCGCGCGCACACATAAATCGCAAGGCCCTCCAGGAACTCACCAAACAGAGTCTCCTCCTGCGAAGACAGGAACGCTTCAAGCAGCCCTTGCACTAGTCCCTCAGGAGTCAGGTCTTTTGCCTTGAAAAGATACGGATTCTTACGCTTGAGGATATCCTTCAGGCGCAGTTCCCGAAGCTTGCTCAGGCGTCGCTCGTGAAAGGTTCCGATGTGCTTTTCAACATATTCAACGACTTCTTGGAGATGGATCTTTTCCATAGCCCGGGCTGTGCTCAACCAAGGATCAGTTGAGTTGTTTCAGTACTTGCACGCACACGTTCAACGTAATCCGGGATGACTTCAATTCCGATTGCATTTCTGCGCATTCGATAAGCCACGCGAATCGTGGTGCCTGAACCCATGAATGGGTCCAGCACCCAGTCGTTCTCCAGCGTAAAAAGCTTGATAAACCATTCAGGTAGTTCCTCTGGAAAAACAGCGCTGTGGTTTTTGTTCGAGCATTCGGTTGCGATATGCAAGACATTGTCAGGATAAACCATGTTGCGTTGCAACCAGTTTGATACGTTCTTGCCGAAGCCGCTGCCTACCCTAGATGTGTCACGCATCTTGTCTGTAGCACTGAGGCTTTTTAAGCGCGATTTGGCCCAGTCTCCCATCGGGATCATCACTGCTTCCTGATACATGTTGAACTTGCGCGACTTGTTGAACTGCAAAAGCCTCTCCCAGGCGTCTCGGAATCGATTGGGCCACTTGCCGGGATAGCTGTTTTTCTTGTGCCAGATAAATTCTTCGGTCCAAAGCCAGCCCTGCCGTCGCATGGCAAGAATAAGCTCAAGCACATATGTGTGCCGCTCTCCGTTGACAGCTTTTTCCTTGATATTGAGAATGAATGTACCAGATGGCTTTAGCACTCGCAGGATTTGCGCGCTGATAGGCAGAAACCATTCCACGTAGGCATCAGGGCTGATACCGCCATATGTGTTTGCACGACTGTCGGCATAAGGTGGTGACGTGACAACTAGATCAATGCTGTCACTGTCGATTTCTTTCAATTTCTCACGGCAGTCACCGAGTATGAGACGAACTTCTGGTTGGGACATGAAGACGAACCCTCAGAACTGAATAACACCCGTCAGATCATACTCCAGCGCGCCGGTGATCTTCACCGGCGTCATGCGGCCGGCGGGTATTTCGCCCTCGACCAGCACCAACCCATCGACCTCCGGCGCGTCGCGGTACGTGCGCCCAAACGAGAGGTTGTTGTCATGGCCCTCGATCAGCGCCGTAAGCGTGCGGCCCACAAATTGCTGGTTGCGCGCGAGCGAGATTTGTTGTTGCCGGCGCATCAGCGCATCGCGGCGAGCCTGCTTGGTTTCTTCGTCCACCTGATGCGGCAACAACGCCGAGGGCGTGCCCGGCTCGAATGAGTAGGTAAACACACCCACCCGGTCGAACTGCATCTCATCCACGAACTGCATCAGCGTCTGGAACTCGGCATCGGTCTCGCCGGGAAAGCCGACAATGAACGTGGTGCGCACACACAGATCGGGCATGGCGGCGCGCATTTTGGCGATGGTGCGATGCACCCACTCGACATTGGCCGGCCGGCGCATGCGCCGCAGCGTGTCGGGATGCGCATGTTGCAGCGGGATGTCCAGGTAGTGGCAAATCTGTGGATGGGTTGCCATCGTCTCAATCAGTCGGTCGGTGACGGCGCCGGGATAGGCATACATCAGGCGCACCCAGTCGAGTTGTGGGGCGGTCGCGCAGAGGTCGCGCAACAGCGTCGCCAGGCCATCCTTCAGCCCGATGTCGTTGCCATAGTCGGTCAGATCCTGCGCGATGAGAATGAGTTCACGCACACCGCGCGCGGCCAGGTCGCGTGCTTCGTCCAGAATGGCCTGTGGGGGGCGGCTCTTCATGGTGCCTTTGATGTTGGGGATGGAGCAGAAAGCGCAGGGCCGGCGGCAGCCATCGGCAATCTTCAGGTAGGCGCTGGCGCCCTGCACCGCCGTGCGCGAGACGGCGCGCTCACCGGTTGGATCGTCGCCGACGGTGAGCGCGTCGGTCGGCAGGTGATACAACGGCGCCGGCCTGGGCCGGCCACGCAGGCGCTCGATAAAGTCAACGATGTCCATCCAGCGGCGCGTGCCGATCACGCCATCCAGGCCGGGCACTTCCTGCGCAAGCTTTGGCCCCCACAACTGCGACAGGCAGCCCGCCGCGATCAACTGCTGGCGCTTGCGCTTGCCCTGCGCCAGCTCGCGCAAAGCGCGAATGGACTCGTCGCGCGCAGGCCCGATGAACCCGCACGTGTTCACAATCAACACATCGGCGCGATCGGGGGATTGAACAGCGTGATAGCCGGATGCGTCCAGCATTTGAGCGATGCTGTCTGAATCAACCGTGTTTTTGGAACATCCCAGAGACAACAAGTAGTAAGACTTTTTCGTCATTGAACCATTAGGGCGGATCGAGTGATTGAGTCGCTGAGTCATTGAGTCATTGGGCTAGTCAGTCAGTCACTCAATCACTGAATGGCTCAATCACTCAGTCACGCCATCACTCATTTGATTTCTTGTCCACTAGCATCCCAGGTGCGACTGACAACCTGGTTGCGTTGGCCGGCTGCTCCCAGCCGTATGCCGTTGATGATGACTTCAAATGCGCCCGCGTTGCCGGTCTCGAAGCCTATCGTGCGATTGGCGCGCCAGCGGATGTTCGGCCCGATCGCCGGGATGCCTTCATAGACGACGTTCTCATCTACGAGAACGCGCACCCAAGCACGTTCACGTGCGTCGAGCACCATCTCGATCCCGCCGCCAGGGAGTGGCTGAATCACAGGCGTGGGTTGTGCCGGCGCGCTTGCCGGGGTGGGTTGATCGCTGGCCGGCTGAGCGGGCATAGCGCCGTCTACCGCAGGCTGGGGCAACAGCGTCACAGCAAACGGAGTTGGCGGGCCGGCAGCAGATTGACTCGTCGGGGCAGGACGCAAGGCCGGCAGAATCACCAGACTCACCAGCAGAATGAGCGCGAGCGCTCCGCCGGCAAGTGCTGCGATCTTCAGCATTTGACCGACCGGCAACATGGCTTCGCCACCCTGATAGCGGGGCAGCTTCGGCACGCCGGTTATCTCCGGTTCAATATTGCGGCGCGTCTTGAGCGGGCGCAGACTGAATGAAGATTGAAGCGCGCTGCGCGGCATCTGACGGGCCACAAGCTCGCTCCGGCTGAGCACAAGCGCGCTGGGCCTGGCAATATTATCAGGCCGCACCGGCTCGTCTTCCTGATCGGCCATCAGATCAAGCTCGGTCTGGGTGGGGGGCGGCAATTCACCCTTCCAGCGCAACTGAGGCAGCTTGACCGTCTGGGTATACCGTGAAACGATTGGCTGGCGCTCCGGTGGTGGGGGCACGACGTCGTTGAGCTGGGTGATCGGCACGCCCACTTCGGCCTCGAAGTCGCCCAAAGCCTGTTCGACATCGAGGCCGAGATAGCGGGCATAGATTTTGATGAAACCTCGCGCCGGCGGGCCATCGGGCAGGCGCGCAAAGTCGCCGGCATCGATCGCCTCTAGAAACCGGCGGCGAATTTTGGTAGCGCGCTCGGCCTCCTCGATTGTGATGCCGCGCGCTTCGCGCGTGCTACGCAATCGGCGTGCCAAATCGGACATAGGTAGAATGATTCTAGCACGGCGGCTAGACAGCTTGAAAAACCCCGCACGCAAGTGGCGATTGCTTGCGGGGCGCTTGGGGCCGGCTGTGTGTGGCGTGGATCTGGCGGCGCAGGCCGATTCAGGCCGGCATCCTGGGCCAGCGTGTTAGGTCGGCCTCAGAAAACCTCGACCGTGGTTGCATCCGCCCCACGAGGCGTGTAAAAAGTAGCTGCGTCATAGGGCGCAACCGGCGCGGTCCAGCGCCAGAACCAGCGCGCAACCGGAGACGGAACATTCAGGCAGCCGTGGCTGCGCGGGCGGCCATAGTCGTTATGCCAGTAGGTGCCGTGTATGGCGACACCGCTCCAGGTGATGAAGGTTGGGAATGCAACGCCGGGCAAGTCATAAGCGTCGCTGCCGCTGCCGCCGATCATGCGCGCAGTGGGGTACTTGTAGAGCACTTTGTGTGTGCCTTTGGGGGTGAAGAAGGCGCCAAAGCCGCTGGCCACGCGCGTGGTCAACACCGGCTCGCCGTGTTCGAGGGCGGTCATGGTTTGCGTCTTCAGGTCAACCACGATCTTCTTGTCTTGCACTTGGGGCGAGAGGGGCGTCAACTCCGAGGGGTCGAAGCGGCGAATGTGCGCCGCCGGCACCCACGGGCCGGGGCTGTATGTCACGCCTTCCTGAAGCCGGTACCACCACTGCTCGTCGGGGCCGGGGGCAGCGTCGATTACCCGGAAGACGCCGGTGTAATACAGCCGCGTTGATCGGCCGGCTTTTGGATCGGGCAGAACGCGCGAGTCGCTGTAAGGGACGGTCAATTCGCCCCAAAAGCGTTCTTTGGCGCGCTCTGGCTCTGGTGTGTTGTAGATCTCCTCTACCGGCTGGATCCACGAAGAGTAAGCATAGCCCTCATCCAGTTTGAACCAGAAGATGTTGTGCGGCATGATCGCCTCGCCGGCCACCTGTTCGCGCAGGGCGAGCACTTCATCACGCCGCGCTGCGCGGACCAACTTAGATTTGCGGCTCGGCAATTCGTGAATTTCTACACTCCAGGTGGCCACCCGCCCCAGCGAGGCGGAGGGCGGCATTGGAGGCAGCGAGTCTTGATCAAATTCGACCCTGTTTGCGCGCGCAGGACGGGTGCTGGCAAACGGCGCGAGCAGCGCTGCTCCAGCGACCCCACTAGCGATCTTGAGTATCGCGCGCCGACTGAGGCTTTGAGGCTTATGGTTCATATCCTTCATCGATTTATCCATACGTTCTCGTCACGCACTGTCACGGCTCTATGGCAGTAAGGCTCGATGGTAACCTGCGGTCGCGTGGTCGTCAACCACATGCACATGCTGCACATGCACATGCACAGTCTGCGCGCCGGCCAAAAGGTTCAGGCGACAATGACGGGTGTGCCTTGCACCCCGTCTGGCGTGAAGTAGCTGGCATTGGCGTAAGGCGCGGGCGGCGCAGTCCAGCGCCAAACCCACCGCGCAACATGCGCCGGCACATTCAGACAGCCATGACTGCGCGGCCGGCCAAAATCGTTGTGCCAGTATGCGGCATGAATCGCCACGCCATTCCACGTCAGGAAAGTGGGGAACGCCACACCGGGCAGATCATAGGAATCGGCGCCTTCGCCGCCTGTCATGCGCACAGTTGGATACTTGAACAACACGGTGTGCCGGCCCACCGGCGTGCCGAAGTTGCCATAGCCGCTGGAAACCCGGCTTGTCAGGACGGGCCGCCCGTTCTCATAGGCTGTCATTATCTGGCGAGCCAGGTTGATTTCGATGCGCTTGTCTCTGACCTCTGGCGAGAGGGGAGTTAACTCGGCCGGATCGATCGGCCGGATATCGACAGCCGGGACATAGGGGCCGGGGCCATAGGTCACGCCTTCTTGTAAGCGATACCACCATTGCCCGCCGGCATCCTGCGCTGCGCCAATCACCCGGAAAACGCCGGTGTAGTACAGACGCAGGAAAAATCTGGCATTGGGGTCCGGGGCCAGACGTGCATCGGTGTACGGCACAGTCACCTCGCCCCAGAACCAGGTGGCCGCGCGCTTTGGATCCGGCTGATTGCGCGTTGGATTGATCGGTTGCACAAAAGAGGAGTACACATACCCGATATCTGTGCGATACCAGATCGGATTGTGCGCTATCACAGCTTGCCCAACAACTTGCTCAATCAACGGCATGATCCCGTCGCGCAGCAGGGTGCGCACCAGCGCCGAATGCGTCGTGGGGGAGCGGCGCACATTGAGAAAATCGGTCGTCACGCGCCCTAAGGGCGCAGGAGCCGGTTCGGCGCCAAACTGCTGTGTTGTCCCCGCAGCCTCGACCGCGCCAACGCGAATCAACGGGATGCATGCCGCTGCGGCAAGTCGGCCGGCCCACTTGAGTACTGTGCGTCGCTTCAGTGCTCTGCCCATGAATAATCTGTCTGCGCGCTATCGTACCAGCTTCATACGGCATACCCGGCTTGGGGCAAGCCTGTTTGAGTCGGCCTACCGGCTCGGCCTGCGCGCATATCCACGACTTACCACGACCTATAATGGCAGCCGATGTGGAACGCATATCTCGAACCATCGAGTCTGGACGAGGCGCTGGCGCTGCTGGCGCGCCATGCAACGGATGAGGGCGGGGCGCGCCTTATGGCTGGCGGCACTGATCTGATCATCGAACTTGAACGCGGTGTGCGCCGGGCCGGGACTGTCATCGACATCTCCCGACTGCGCGATCAGAATCACATCTGGTTGGATGAAGCCGGCTGGATTCATCTGGGGCCGTTGGTCACACACAATGATGTGGTGGCTTCGTCGCTCTGTGTCGAGCGCGCTCTGCCACTGGCGCAGGCTTGCCGCCAGGTGGGCGCGCCACAGATCCGCAATCGCGGCACACTTGCCGGCAACTTGATCACTGCTTCGCCGGCCAACGATACCATCACGCCGCTGATCGCGCTACAGGCGCAGGTCACACTGCGCTCGGTGCGCGGCGCTCGCACTGTCGCATTGCGCGACTTTTATCGTGGGGTGCGCCGCACAGATATGGCTGCGGATGAGATGATGACCGATATTGCGTTCCCGGCCCTGGATGCGGGACGACAAGCCGGCACGTTTATCAAGCTGGGATTGCGCCAGGCACAGGCAATCTCGGTTGTGAATTGCGCAGTGGTGTGTGGGTTCGACCAGGCCGGCCGCGTGATCGATGCAGCCATCGCGCTGGGCGCTGTCGCGCCGACCATCGTGCGGGCGCCTGAGGCCGAAGCTGCGCTGATCGGCCAGACGTTGACAGACGAAGTCATCGCGACTGCATCGGCGCTGGCGCAAGACGCCGCCACCCCGATCGATGACATACGCGCCGGCGCCGCTTATCGCCGGCGCATGGTCAGCGTGCTGACACAGCGGGCGCTCACCCAACTTGCCACCGGCACAGAACGGGAGGGGTGGAATAGCCCGCCGGCCTTGCTCTGGGCCGGCCAAGCCGATCCTGCCGGCGCGGCATTCCAGCCAGGCCGGCCCATTCAACTGAGCGTGAACGGGCGTGACTATTGCATCGAGGGCGCACAGCACAAAACGCTGTTGCGATTGCTGCGCGAAGACTGCGGGTTGACCGGAACCAAGGAAGGGTGCGCAGAGGGCGAATGCGGCGCGTGCACGGTCATCATGGACGGACAAGCTGTGATGGCGTGCCTGGTGCCGGCGCCCCGCGCACATGGCGCGCGCATTGTGACCGTCGAGGGAATTAGCCAACTGAGCGCCGGGGCGCTAAATGAGCAACTGCATCCGCTCCAGCAGGCATTCATCGACGAGGGGGCGGTTCAATGCGGCTACTGCACGCCGGGATTCATCGTTGCCGGCGCGGCGTTGCTGGCCGAACATCCCCATCCTACCGAAACCCAGATCAGGGAGGGTGTCAGCGGCAACCTGTGCCGCTGCACCGGCTACTACAAGATAATCCGTGCGTTCGATCGCGCGATTGAATCGCGCGATTCAATCGAGGGCTAAGCAAGACGCAGCCAATCAGACATGAGACAACAGAGCTAGGCCCGCTCAAGCCGGCACACACAGCGCACCACACCGACGCGACTAAGCACGAATACGATCCATGACCACAACAACCCACAACGCACCCGATACACATGCGCGCCACGATCTTGCGTCAGATATCGAGATGCAGGCCGCCGATGCTTCCACGGCCCATCCTCACCGCGCTGGTTACGTAGCGATCGTCGGCAAGCCGAATGTGGGTAAGTCGACGCTTGTGAACGCGCTCGTCGGGCGCAAGGTGGCAATCACCTCGCCCAAACCCCAGACAACCCGCCGGCGCATCTTGGGTATCCTCAATCGACCCAATGCGCAGGTGCTGTTTGTCGATACGCCCGGCATCCACATTCCCAAACAAGCGCTGAACGCCTACATGATGCGCGAGGTGGAGCTTGCACTGAGCGACTGCGACGCGATCCTGTTTGTGGTGGATATCAGCCGGTCGCCAGATGAAGACGACCGGCGCGTAATGGAACGCATCAGACCGATTGCTGCGCCGAAATTCATGGCGCTGAACAAGGCCGATCTGATGGATGCCGCCGACGGGCCGGAGCATGTGCGACAGTTTTTTGAACTGTTCGGCGACGAGAACAACGCGGTGTTCACTTCGGGCGTGAAAATCAAGCAGGAGAATCTGGACGAACTGCTGGATAAGATTATTGCCGCGCTGCCGCCCGGCCCGCAGTATTTCCCGCCCGATCAATACACCGATCAGCCCGAACGAATGCTGGCAGCCGAGCTGATCCGCGAACAGGCGTTGCGCTTTCTGGAGCAGGAAGTGCCACACGCTGTGGCTGTGTCGATCAATGAATACGTCATCAGGCCGAACAAGACGCTATATCTGGCCGCCACAATCTACGTCGAGCGCGAGTCACACAAAGGCATTCTGATCGGCAAGGGCGGCCAAATGTTAAAGCGGATTGGGAGTGAGTCGCGGCGAGAGATCGAGCGAGAGCTGGGCCACAAAGTTTACCTGGAACTGTGGGTTAAGGTGCGCGAACACTGGCGACGCGACGAACGCTATGTCGAGCGACTGGTGTCGGCCCTGGAATAATGTGAATCTGCGACAATCTGCGACAATGAATAAGACGCATGTTCAGTATTTAGTGTTGTCTACAGTTGTAGTCGCGCTGGGCGCGAGTGTAGTAGCCGGCTGGGGCAATGTTCTGGCAGCCGGTCTGGTCGGGATTTTGGGCGGTCGGCGGGTCGCCAAATCGTTCACCGACCCGCGCCTGGGTAAGGTGGCCGGCGCAGCCATCGGACTGTGGATCGGGGCGGGCGCAGTCGTCGGCCAGGTGATTGCATCTATCATCGCCAGCGCCACCAGCGACGCTGAGATCACACCAGGCGTAGTGCTGCTGCTGGGGTTGATCGGCTTCGCCGTGGCCTGGTTTTCTGCCACAATCGCCGGGCGCGAAAACGTGCGTGCGCCAGAAGAAGAAGCCTGACTGGATTTTCGATTTTGGATTTTCAACTTATGGCTGCCAGCCGGAGTGAGGTGGGAGCATGGGGCGAGGCAATCGCGGCACGTTATCTGGCCGAGCGCGGGTACAGGGTGCGCGATCGCAACTGGCGAGCCGGCCACGGCGAGCTGGACATCGTGGCCGAACAGGCCGGCACTATCGTGTTTGTTGAGGTGCGCACCCGGCGCAACGACCTGTTCGGCAGCCCAGAGGAATCTATCACACCGCGCAAGCGCGCCACCCTGATCGAGACAGCGCACATGTATCTGGAAGCCCACAATCTATCTGAGGCGCAATGGCAGATCGACGTCATCGCCATCGACCTCGATAATAGAAACATTGTTCAACGGCTGGAGCACTATGAGTGCGCGGTTGAGGGTTGAGGGTTGAGGGTTGAGAGTCGAGGGTTGAGGGTGGAAAGATGGGCGTGTTCAGTCACGATCTACAACTGAAGTATGATTGCCTGCGCGCCATTCTGGCCGAGATGGGCAACGTGATCGTTGCGATGTCAGGCGGCGTGGACAGCGTGCTGCTTGCCAAAGTGGCCGCTGATGTGCTGGGGGACAAAGCTCTGGCCGTAACAGCCGATTCGCCCTCCTTGCCGCGGCGCGAATTGCGCGAAACTATCGAGTTAACCCGCCTGGCCGGTATTCCCCATCGCATCATCGCAACCCATGAAGTGAACGACCCGCGCTACGCTGCCAATCCAACCAACCGGTGTTATTTCTGCAAGAGCGAGCTGTTCACACAACTCGAACGGCTGGCCGATCAACTGGGTTTTTACTGGATTGCATACGGGGAAAATGCGGACGACATAGGCGATCACCGCCCGGGCGCCACAGCAGCCCGCGAACATGGCGTGCGCGCACCGCTGAAAGAGGCGCTATTCCACAAGGCTGACATTCGCGCGCTGGCCAGGCATCTGGGGCTGCCAGTTTGGGATAAGCCAGCCTTTGCCTGTTTGGGGTCGCGCTTCCCGTATGGCGCCCAGATCACGCCGGAGAAACTGGCGCAGGTGGAAGCCGCCGAAGATGTGTTGTGGGAAATGGGATTCCGGCAATTCCGCGTCCGGCACCATGGCGAAGTGGCCCGCATCGAGGTAGAGCCGGCAGACATGCCGCGCGTTCTAGAGCGCGCCGGCGAGATCGTGGCGCGCATCAAACATGACGCCGGATTCGCCTATGTGGCCATGGACCTGCTGGGATACCGGCGTGGGAGCATGAACGAGCCGGTTGCAGACCTGATTCGGGATAGGCTGATACCGGCGGACGTGATTCCACTCAGCAGCCTGTAAAACAGCCTGTAACGGCACTTCAGTCAACCGTGTCGGCCAGGCGGGCAATCTGGCGGGCCACGTTAAAGGCGGCATCTGGCCGGGCCAACTGCAACGCGGCCTCGCGCATGCGCGCCAGTTGCGCCGGATCATCCAACCAGGCGCGCAGTTGATCGACCACCGCGCGCGGAGTTGGGCAAAAGACGCCGGCTCCACCCTGCACGAGATAGTCCACGTTGCCGTCTTCCTGGCCGGGGATGGCGTCGTACATCAGGATCGGCAGGCCGGCCAGCAACCCCTCGCACAAGGTGAGCGTGCCTGACTTCGATATCAGGATATCTGATGCGCCCATTAGCTCGGGCACATTGTCCACAAAGCCCAGCACACGCACAGGCAGCATCGCGCGCGTCGCTTCAAGCTGAGCGCGCAACGTCTCATTGCGACCGCACACCACAATCAGTTGCAACGGAAGCCCACTTTGGAGAATGGCATGCGCTGTAGGCCCAACGGCTCCCATACCATCGCCACCCGCCATCATCAACGCAACTGGCCGATCAACAGACAAACCCAGCGCCGTGCGCACAGCAGACCCGGCATTCATGCGCTCACGCAGGTTGGGCCACACCGGCTGGCCGGTGAGAACAATTTTGTCTGCAGGCAATCCGTGCTGTAGCGCCTGGCGGCGCGCCTGTTCCGTTGGCGTTAGACAGAGATCCAGATCGGGGGCAAAGTGGATGACATGGCCCGATGCCAGATCGGTCACCACATGCGCAACGCGAGCAGGGTAGCGCAAGCGACGGATAAGTGGCGGCATCAACTGGCTGAACAGTGGATGACACGACACATAGACATGAGCAGGAAAATCCTGAACGAGCCGGACGGCGCGCGCCCGGCCACTCCAGACCAGCCACGCGCGCAACAGCTTTGCCATGGCCGGGCGATTCAAGGTGTGAAAAAGCCAGGCGTGCAGAAAGCGGGCGCGGTTCACCACAAGCGGGTAGCTCTTTTCGCCCTGATCAAAGGGAAATGGCAAATACGGCGTTCCATTCACCACCTCGGTGTCGTACTGCTTGGGGTACAGCAGCGCGATCGCCTGCGCGATTGCCTGCGCTGTGCTGCGATGACCGCCGCCCGTGTCTTCATAAAGGATGACAATGCGTTTCGCCATGCGCCGGGCAGTATATGACGAGACAAGACGTAGAGATGCGGTGGGGAAACAAGAGAAACAAGAGAGAAGGGACGCTCAAAAAGCGCAACAGACGAACGGTCTGTGGGATATGATTGGGTCGCTTTGGCAAGGACGGGAAAACGCGAACCCGAACCTGAACACCTGGATTAACTGGAGGCAACGCAAGACATCATGAAGAACAAGATCACAATCATTGGCGCCGGGTTCGTCGGCGCGACAACAGCCCACTGGCTGGCCGAGCGCGAACTGGGGGACATTGTACTGCTCGATATCCCAGCCACCGAGACGATGCCCAAAGGCAAGGCATTGGACCTGATGCAGGCCGGCCCAGTGCTGGGCTACGACACGCATATCAGCGGCACCACTGATTACGCCGACACAGCCGGCTCGGATATCGTGGTCATCACCGCTGGCCTGCCGCGCAAGCCGGGCATGACCCGCGAGGACCTCGTCGGGAAGAACCAGGCCATCATCACCGATGTGGTGAACAATGTCACGCGCACATCACCAAACAGCATTCTGATTGTGGTGACCAACCCGCTGGACACGATGGCCTATCTGGCCTACAAGCTGTCCGGCTTTCCCAAGCATCGCGTGATCGGCCAGGCCGGCGTGCTCGACTCGGCGCGTATGAGGACGTTCATCGCGCAGGAGCTGAACGTGAGTGTGCAAAACACGCACGCCTTTGTGCTGGGCGGCCACGGCGACGAGATGGTGCCGCTGGTGCGCTACTCCACAGTGGCCGGCATTCCCATCACGGAGTTGATGCCGCAAGAGCGCATTGAAGCCATTGTGCAGCGCACCCGTCAGGGCGGCGGCGAGATCGTCAACCTGCTCAAGACCGGCAGCGCATACTACGCCCCCGGCGCAGCAGTGGCCGAGATGGTCGAGGCCATCCTGCTCGACCGTAAGTTGATTCTGCCGTGCGCGGCCTACCTGGAGGGCGAATACGGCCTGCGCGACATGTACTTTGGCGTGCCGGTCAAGCTGGGCCGCAAGGGCATCGAGGAAATTATTCAAATCAACTTGCTGCCGGAGGAGCAGGAAATGCTGAACAAGAGCGCCGCGCTTGTCCGCAGCACCATGAGCGCGCTAAAACTCTGAACCGCACGCCTCAGTCGCGCCTATGCGCCTGCTCAAGAGCTGTCTGCTGGATGAGCCATTGCCCAGGCTGTTGGCCATCGCCGACGCCTGGGACATCACGCCCGAAGTCGCATCGACGCGCGAGATGGCCGAGGCGCTGGCCGGGCAAATGCTGACGCGCGAGGCAGTCGATGCTGCAATCAGGGCGCTGGCGCCAGAGGCGCAGGCCGGCCTAGGCGCGTTGGTGCTCGCCAATGGCCGGATGCCGGCGGCTGCATTCGAACGCCGCTTCGGCGCCGTTCGCCCAATGGGGCCTGGCCGGCTGGAGCGCGAGCGCCCCTGGCTCTCGCCGGCCAATGTCACCGAAACGCTGTGGTATCGCGGCTTCATCTTTCGCGGCTTCGACCGCAGCGTCAGTAACCCCGTCGAGGTGTTCTATCTGCCCACTGACCTGTTGCCCATCATCACAGAGATCAGAGACTGGCGATCGCAGCAAGCAGAAGCACAAGCCGGCCCGCTGACATCTGGCGACGTTTCACCCGCAGTCTCGCCGCTGGGCCTGGGGCACCACACGCTCGACGATATCACCACACTGCTGAGCCACATTCAGAACGCGTCGGTGCGCTTGCAACCGAACGGGCGCTGGCAGGCGCGCAACGCGCAAGCGGTCGCACCGATGATGTGTCAGGCCGGGCTGGACGACGTACAATGCAGACGGCGTTTCGCCTTACTCGAACATCTCATCGCGCGCATGGGTTGGTTGCACGCAACACACCCAATCCTGCGGCTGGCTGCCCGGCCGGTGATAGAGTGGCTGCAACAGCCGCCAGCAGCGCAATTGCGCGCCTTGTGGGACGCCTGGCGCGATGACAGCGAATGGAATGACTTGCGCCAGATCGAACGCCTGTCCTTCGAGATGGAACATGCGTGGAGCAATCATCCCCTGGCAGAGCGGGCCGCGATATGCCGTCTGCTTGCGGAATGGGCGCAGCAGCACGCCGGCCATTCCTTCACCCTGACCGAGTTTATCGGCGCCGTCCGAGCAACCCACCCAGACTTTGCGCGCATTGACGGGCGCTACGACACCTGGCATATCCGCGACGCTGTCACCGGCAACTTTCTGCACGGATTTGAGCACTGGGACGATGTAGAGGGTGCACTGATTGCCAGCCTGTTGGAAGGGCCGCTGCAATGGCTGGGCGCAATTCAAATTGACCACGGCGCGGCGCACTTGACCAAGTTTGGCCGGCATGTGTTGCTCAACGAGCCGGCGCCACAGATAGCCGCACACGACACGGGTGGGTTGCGTGTCGAGTCCGATGGCGAGGTATGGGTGTCGCGAGCGGCACGCTGGCAACGGTTTCAACTGGCGCGCATTGCAGACTGGGCCGGTGTCGAGCAGGGCGGACATGTCTTCCGCCTCTCGCCGGCATCGCTGGCGCGTGGCCGCGGGCAAGGCATCTCTGCGCTGCGCGTAATCGCGTTTCTGCAACGCTATAGCGATACGCCGGTTCCGGCCAACCTCGCGCGCGCGATTCGTCAGTGGGGCGAGCGCGGGGTCGAAGCGCGCGTCGAGACCACCACTCTGTTGCGCACGAAAGAAGCCGCGACGCTGGATGCCCTGTTGGCGCTGCCGGCAGTCAGAGCCGCAACAGCGGAGCGCATATCGCCGACCTGCGCGATTGTGCGCGCCACAGAAATAGACAGTCTGGCAGCCGAGATCACGCGCAGCGGATTGCTGGTGGAACGCGCCGAGCAGGGCTAATCGCGCCCTCCTGCGGCTGTCAACTGATCGAAGACGGGCTTGAGGGCGGAATAAGTCTGTTGAAAGAGCAGATAAAGGGCCGCATAGCGCAACACATGGTCAGGCACGGGACTTTCCGCCTGGACCACCTCTATCAGCCGGCCGACCACGCTGAAGTCTGCGAAGAGGCCAACCCCAATCCCACCGGCAATCGCCGCGCCTAGCGCCGTCGCCGTCACATCGAGGTGAGGACGCAGCAATGGTATTCCGTACAGATCGGCCAGGATCTGCCGCCAGACTGCGCTGCGCGCCCCACCGCCGATCACACACATGCGATGAACACGCGCCCCCTGCGAGCGCAACACATCGAGTATCCAGCGCAGGTTGAACGCCACGCCTTCGAGCACGGCGCGCGCCATCTCGGCCCGGCCATGCGCCATTGATAACCCAACAAACGCAGCGCGCGCATGTGGATTCCAATGCGGGCTGCGCTCGCCTAGCAGATATGGCAGGCATAGCACACCACCGGCCCCTGGCGCAACTGAAGCAGCCATCTCGTCCAACTCGCTGTAGGCGGGGCCGGCGTCAGGGCGGCAGTTGAACAGGCGATCTAACCAATCGAATGCCCCCCCGGCCGCCTGCATATTGCCGAGCGAAAAACACAGGGCTGGGTCGAGGTGAGCAAAGGTCACGATCCGCTGCTCGGGGTCCAGCAATGGATGACGGGCACTCAGGGCAAGCCACGAGGATGAGCCGATGTAGGTGTAGGCGTCGCCTTCCTGGATCGCACCCGATCCGACTGTAGCGCATGCCCCGTCTCCGCCACCAATGACGACCGGCGTGCCGGCCGTCAGCCCCGTGACACGCGCAGCCTCGGGAGTGACACGACCCACCACCGTCGTCGACGGCAGCGCATCCGGCAGTAAATGCGCCGACAAGCCCAGTGCGTCAATCAATTCGCGCGACCAGCGCCGATGCTCGAGATCAAACAACTGCGTGCCCGATGCGTCTGAATAGTCGGTAGCAACCTGGCCGGTTAACAAATAAGCGGCGTAATCCTTCGGCTGCAATACCCAGCGGGCGCGATGATACATTTGCGGCTGATGGTTCTTGATCCACAGCACTTTGGCAGCGGTGTAGGCTGCGCTGACACGATGCCCGGTCAATCGATACACTGCATCCTCGCCTCCGCCGGCCTGGGCGATGTGCGCGGCCTCCGCTGTCGCGCGCTGGTCTGCCCAGATGATGGCCGGGCGAAGCGGTCTGCCCATTTCGTCAACCAGCAACGCACCCTGCATGTGCCCGCTGAAACTGACCACGGCAATCTGCCGTGGGTCGATGGCCGATTGAGTCAACAGACGACGTGTGCTGTTGATCAACGCACGTTGCCAGTCGTCTGCATCTTGCTCTGCCCAGTTGGGCTGTGGATAAGCTGTTGCGTAACCCTCGAAGGTGCTGGCAACCGATCTGCCCGAAACATCAATCAGGGTTGCTTTGTTGCCGGTCGTCCCAAGATCATGTGCCAGGATCAAATCCGCCATAGTTCTCCTGACCGTTGTATTGTTCGCTGTGGCATCCACGATGCGTTGCTGACTGTATGCACGAGCACCGATCGTGTCAAGTCCGTTAGAAGAATACCACCATCACCTGCATGCGCTGCGACGAAGTTGTGTCCTCGATGATCTGCGTCCCCAGATCAATGGCATCTTAGAAGGCTGTGGATGAGGGGGGAGGGGGGAGGGGTGAGGGGTCAGTGCTGAGTGGTGAGGGGTGAGGGGTGAGTGATGAGTGCTGAGGGGTGAGTGATGAGCATGTGTTTTGAAGTGTCGTGTGCGCCTTTCACATGGTGCGGTGGGTGAGGCGGGCGCTGGCAGCCCTGGAGCGGGAGCTAGACGAGTCCGGCTTGGCGCCGGCGCAGCAAGTCTGGGCGAGGGTGCAAGCGCGCGCGCCCGACAGGGGCAAAGCATTGTATGGTGTGTATGAGCGCATCGTCAGACCGTTGGGGCGTCGGCAGCGCGGGGCGCCGGGGAAGCTGGCGCAGATCGCGCTGCAGCCGTCGAATTGGTGGGAGCGGTATGGGCTGGAGCGGAGGCGGGCGGAGGCGCCGGCGACGAATCATCGTGTTGAGCGGATGATTGGGCGGATTCGGCAGTGTGTGATGAAGAGACGTGCGGTAAAGCGCGTGGCGCGGCATGCTGGACTCAAAAGCAAAGGACAAGCGCGCGGTGAACGACGTGCGCAGCGGCGCCGAGCAAGACGCTGTCATCCTCACGGTTGCGCGCTTTGTGCCGAGCGAGGGCAACCTGCTTCGCTCAGGTGACTGGCCACCGGCATGACGGATTCCTGGTGCATTGCCCTGCCGCTGTTGCCCGTGCCTTTGCTCATCGTCACGCTTTTCCTGCTGCTCCGCGCGGAGACGCGGACGCCACGCAGTAAACCTCAGGTTAAGCTAAGGGGCGGTGAGTTTGCACAACACGCCGCGCGTGCGAGCTGTCACTGCGTCGTCGGGCTGCGCTCCAGTGCGTTCAGGCGGTGATCGAACTGTTCGCCGGCGTAGGTGATGAACTCGGCCGGGTCGAGGCCGAAGGGGATGGCATCGCCGTAAGGCGCGAACGTCTCACTCAAGATGTCGAACGCTAACGGCAGCAGCGCGTTCAGCCGAGCCATCAGCAGGTCCCGTAAGGTCGGGTCGCTGCGCAGCAACCGCTCCAATGCATACAGGCCGTAGGCGATGTGGCGCGCCTCGTCGCGCTGCACCAATTCGATGCCGCGCACTGTGCCGGGCATCAAGCCATGGTCGCGCAGGGCGCGCACGTAGCCCCGATAGCCGGTTTCAGCCAGCACGCCCTCGATGATGAGGTGATACGTCGCGATCGCTTCGACCTGTGCGGTCGGCGAAGGGTCGTTGAGCAGCCGGCCCAGCGCAGATGGCAGCTCGTCCTGGAACAGTCGGTGATACGGCGCGGACAGCCCGGGTAGGGCGGGCACTCCCAGCGCCTGGTGCCAGCGGGCGAACCATTCCACATGCCTGCTCTCCTCAAATAACTGCGTAGTCAGGAACATTTCCTCTTCGAGCAACCCACCTTGCTGCCGAATGGCTATGAGCAGCGGCGCTAGGTCGTGCGTCACGGCGACTTCGCCGCCGAGGAACTGCGCCGAGAGCCGCAAGATGATGTCTTGCTCACGTTCGCCCATGCGCTGCCAATCGCGTGCGTCCTGGGCAAGGTCAATATCGCGCGGATCCCAGACGAGCTGCTTAGCTTTGTGATACAGCGAGAGGGGTAAACGGGAGGCGTCAAGCATAGGTATTGCCCATTATAACCACCGCGGCACTCTGATATGGCGCGGGCCGGGGCGCGCGTTATCCCTTACGCATGGGCAAGCGCGCCGGCACCGTTGCAGCATCTGGCATCAGCAAGCGGATGCCTGGCGGCGAAAACGCCCGGAGCAGTTCAGGCATGGACTTCGGTAGGGCGACGGTGTAGATGGCGCTGCCCTCTTCAATGCCCGCTGCCTGCTCGACCAGCGCCAAGCCCACCAGGTAGCCTTCGCCATCCGAAGCGCACGAGGTAACCGTGCCGATCACTCGCCCGCGGCGATCCAAGACCAGATCGCCGGGTTTGCTCGGCCGCACGCCTTTCTCGTTCATGCGAAAGCGCACCATCTTCCGGGGGTTGCGCGCGGCTTTCTCCAGATGAGCAGCACCAGCCCAGAGATGTCGGCGTTCACGTCAGCATCGTCGAAGATCACGTAGCCGTCGGAAAGCGCCCGCAGCCACTGGCGGTGGCTTTGCCGATGCCTGTCGCATCGCCAACGATGGCGATGATTTTGCCTTTATAAGTTCATGTCGCTTGGTTTCCTGAGCTGAAAGGATTGGGCCGGCCATTTACCCCACAGGCTGCGCAAAACGTCAACTCATCTCAAGCCGGCGTCCACTCCCGTGATTTGGCATAACTCGTGGCAGGTTGTGCATAAGCGCCGATCGGGCCGTTTGACTTTGTTCGATCAAACGTTTATAATGTCCGATGTGGACGAGTCAAACATACACGCGAATGCCCGGCAGCAGGTGATTCTGCAACTCCTGGAAAGGCAGAGTGTGGTGCGCGTCGCTGAGCTATGCGAACGCTTCGGCGTCTCCGACATGACCGTGCGGCGCGACCTACAAGAGCTGGAGCAGGCCGGGTTGATTCGTCGTACCTACGGTGGCGCGGTAAGCGCGCGCGGGCGCAGCTTCGAGCCGCCCTATCTCGTGCGCGCGGCCACGCATCAGGCGCAGAAGCAGCGCATTGGCCAAATGGCCGCGTCCCTGGTGCAAGATGGCGACAGCGTGGCGCTGGATGTCGGCACGACCACGTTGGAGGTGGCGCGCGCACTGCGCGATAAGCACAACTTGACCGTGGTGACGCATAGCCTGCCCATCGCCCAAGTGCTGGCCAATCATCCGCTCGTTCGCGTCATTGTGGTTGGCGGGGTGTTGCGCTCGGGTGAGCTTTCGTTGATCGGCCATCTCGCCGAGCGGGCCTATCGCGAGTTCTACGTGGATAAGCTCTTCCTCGGCGTGGGGGGATTGAGTCTCAAGGCGGGGCTGACCGAGTTCAACCTGGAAGACGCGCTCGTCAAGCAGGCGATGTTGCAATTGGCCAAGGAGCGCATCGTGGTTGCCGACGCCAGCAAGCTGGAGCGCGTTGCGTTCGCTTTCATCGGCCCGCTCACTTGCATCAACACCCTAGTGACCGATGCCGATGCCGATGCTCAGGTTGTGCGACAGATCGAGGAAGCCGGGGTTCGCGTGATGCTTGCATAACGCTTAATCTGAAAGGAGTCATTGAACATGAGTCACGTGCTGAAAGCGCTCTTTGAAAATCCCAAACCCGTCATCGCGATGGTGCATTTCCCGCCGTTGCCCGGAACGCCGCTTTACGACGAAGCACAAGGTGTGGCAGGCATCCTTGAGAGCGTGCGCCGCGACGTGCGCGTGCTCCTGGATGGCGGCGTGGACGGCCTGTTGTTTTGCAATGAAGGCGACCGCCCATACGCCTTGCAAGCGGATTTTGAGGCCATCGCCGTCATGGCGCGCGTGATCACCGAGACCGCCCCGCGCGACCGCCCCTTCGGCGTGGACTTCCTCTGGGATGCGCGGGCGCCGATCGCGATTGCGCTGGCCACCGGCGCGGCGTTCGTGCGCGAAGTGTTCACCGGCGTCTACGAGAGCGACATGGGCTTGTGGAATACCAACCCGGCTGCAGTGCTGCGTTACCGTCGCCACATCGGCGCCGGCCACGTGAAGGTCTTCTACAACATCACGCCGGAGTTCGCCTCGCCCATCGGCCGTCGCTCGGTAGGGCAAGTGGCTCGCAGCGCGGTTGTCTCCTCGCTGGCCGATGCGTTGCTCGTCTCCGGGCCGATGGCCGGCGCTGAACCGGACCTTGAGCACTTGCGCGAGGCCAAGGAGGCCACCGACGGGCGCGTGCCGGTGCTTCTCAACACGGGCGCACGGGTGGAGAACATTCAACAGTTCCTGTCCGTTGCAGATGGGGTGATCGTGGGATCGGGCTTGAAGGTGGACGGCTACACCTGGAATCCGGTGGACCCGGATCGGGTGCGGGCCTTCATGGACGCTGTGCGCGAAGCGCGCAAGCACGCGTAATCATGGCGCGACAACTGTTGCTCGGCATTGACATCGGCACCACCGCTACCAAAGCCATCCTCTGTGAGCCGGAGGGGCGCATCGTGGCGGAGGCCGAGGCTGCAGCCGCCCTGTGTGCGCCGCGCCCAGGGTGGGCCGAAGAAGACGCCGAGGCGTGGTGGCGCAACCTGCCCATCGTCATTCATGCTTGTCTCCAGCAGTCGGCAGCGCAGGCGTCGGACATCGCGGCAGTAGGGGTGAGCGGCATGGTGCCCACGCTCATCCTCACGGACGACGCCGGGCGCACCCTGCGCCCTTCGATCCAACAAAATGACGCGCGCGCTCATCGTGAAATTGAGGACTTCAAGGCAGCGTGCGACGAGGGGGAGGTGTTGCGCCGCACCGGCAGCGCCATCACCCAGCAAAGCATCGGTCCGAAGCTGCTCTGGCTGCGCCGGCATGAACCCGACGTGATGCGCCGTGTGCGCCGCGTGATGGGTTCGTATGACTTCATCGTGTATCGCCTGACCGGCGTCGCCTCGCTCGAGCGCAACTGGGCCTTGGAGAGTGGTCTGTTTGACCTGCAGCGCGAGGATTGGGATGAGGCGATGTTGACCTTGGCCGGCGCAGACCGGGCATGGCTGGGCGAGGTGCACTGGCCAACCGACATCGTGGGCACAGTCACGCGCGAGGCGGCGGCGTTCACCGGCCTGAAGGCGGGCACGCCCGTCGTCGCCGGCAGCGCCGATCACATTGCCTCGGCGTTCTCGGCAGGCATACGGGCGCCGGGCGACTTGCTGGTGAAGTTGGGCGGCGCGGGAGACATCCTTTACTGCCTCGACCGGCTAGAGATTGACCCACGCTTGTTCCTGGACTACCACCTCATTCCCGGCAAATTCCTCATCAACGGCTGCATGGCTGCCAGCGGCAGCATCATCAAATGGTTTCGCCAGGAGTTCGCGCCGCAGATGTCGTATGCGGACTTGGACGCCGAGGCGTCGGAAGTCCCTGCCGGCGCGGAAGGGTTGGTGATGTTGCCGTATTTCCTCGGCGAGAAGACCCCCATCCATGATCCCCTTGCCCGTGGCCTGTTCCTGGGCCTCACCTTGTCGCATCGCCGCGCACACCTATACCGCGCCATCCTGGAGGGCATCGCCATGGGGTTTTATCACCACGTGCAGGTATTGGCGGAGCGTGGGCTGAGCATATCGCGCGTGCGCGTGACGAACGGCGGGGCGCGGTCGGCGCTCTGGAAGCAGATCGTGGCCGACGTGTTGAACCATCCCTTGGAGCAGATCGCGCATCATCCCGGCTCATCGCTGGGCGCGGCCTTTGTCGCGGGCAAAGGGACAGGGAGCTTCGCTGCGTGGGATGAGATTGAGCGTTTCATCACCATCACCTCGGTCATTCATCCGGCCGCGGAGCATCATCGGCGCTACCGCGATCACTTTGAGGTTTATCGCCAGGCGTATGAACGGTTGCGCCCCTTGTTCGTCCGCTTGTCGCTTGCCGACGAGGACGCGTCGGCGCAGACGTGAACGCAGATCAACTGGAGTCAGGACGATGAAACTCACCGACAAAACCATTGTAGTGACCGGCGCGGCAACCGGCATCGGGCGCGCCATCGCGACGCGCTTGGCCGCCGAAGGCGCCTGGGTCGCGGTCACCGACCGAGATGAAGCCGGCGCCCACCAGGCGGCTGAGTCCATCCGACAGCACGGCGGCCAGGCTGAGGCCGTGGCATTGGACGTCACGCATCCCCCCGCCATCGCTCAGGCGATCGCCTTTGTCCTCACGCGACGCTCGCGGCTCGACGTGTGGGTGAACAACGCCGGCGTGAGCACCATGAACCGATTCGTGGAGCTTACCGAGCACGACTGGGACTTCAACATGAACGTCAACGCCAAAGGGACTTTCTTGTGCGCACAGCACGCCGCGCGACAAATGCTGACGCAGCCGCCCGACGCAGCCGGCTTGCGTGGTCGCATCATCAACATCGCCAGCATGGCCGGCAAGCGCGGCAACGCGCCTTTCCTCGCCCACTACGTCGCTTCCAAGTTCGCCGTCGTCGGCCTCACCCAAGCCATGGCCGGCGAGTTGGCGCCTCACGGCATCTTGGTGAACGCGGTTTGCCCCGGCTACGTGCAAACTTCCATGCAAGCGCGCGAACTGGAGTGGGAAGCCCATCTGCGCGGCACCACGGCTGAAGCCGTGCGCCAGCTTTACATTGCCGACACGCCGTTGGGCCGCTTGGAGTCGCCGGAGGATGTCGCGCGCGTGGTGTGCTTCCTGGCATCGGATGATGCCAACTTCATCACCGGTGAGGCTATCAACGTGAACGGAGGTGCATGGATGGATTGACTCAAAACTCTCTCACGACCTGATCGCTCGCCCAAAACTCTTGTTTCGTTTGACCACCAATAACGAGTGAGGTGTTCAACTGATGAAAGGCCATCGCTTCTCTTTCCTTCTCGGTGCGGCGGCATTGTTGGCTGCTTGCGCAGCGCCTTCAGCCCCTGCCGCCACGACCGTTCCCACGCGCCCATCTGAGGCTGCTGCGGCGCCGGTCACGCTCAACATCATCATGGAGCAGGTGCCCGACTACGACATCGTCGCATCGCTGACCCGCCAGTTCGAAGCAGAGCACCCCAACATCAAGATCACGTTCGACGCCATGCCCTATGACGCCATGCGGGATAAGATTCTGACCTCCGCCTTGGCGCCTTCGGCGAGCTACGATGTGATCATCGTGGACAATCCGTGGATGGATGAGTTTGCCCGCGCGGGCTTCTTGCTCCCGCTCGATGATTACATCGCGCGGGCGCCGGACTACGATTTCAACGATTTTGTCGGGCCGCTGCGCGACATCGGCGTGGTGGACGGCAAGGTCTACGGCGTGCCGTACTACAACTACGCACTTGGCCTGATCGTGCGCCAAGACCTGTTCGATAACCCCGACTATCAGGCGAAGTTCCAACAGGAGTTCGGCAAACCGCTTCAGGTCCCTACTACCCTAGAGGACTACGTCGCGGTCGGCAAGTTCTTCAAGTCGCAAGGCATCTTCGGGGCGGCCATGCAACCCCAACGCGGCTACAAAATCTTCGAGGAGTGGAAGAACTGGCTATACGCGGCCGGCGGCAATCTCCTCGATGCGGCGGGCAACGTCATCATAGACAATGCCGCCGCACAACAGGCCTTGGAGATGTACATTGACATGTACAAGAACGCCGCTCCGCCCAATTCGGTGAACTGGGGCTTCGATGAAGCCCTGCGCTCCATGTCCAGCGGCGAATCGGCCACGATGCTCTCGTATAACTGGATGTTGCCCACGCTGAACAAGCCCGACGGCCCGGCCGGTGAGCTGGCCGGCAAGTTTGCCTTGCACGAAGTCCCCGGCGGCAAGGCGGTGTTAGGTGCATGGCACTGGGCGATCCCGAAGAACACGGCCAGCGCGGATGCGGCCTGGACCTACATCGCCTGGATCACCTCGAAGGCGATAGACAAACAGCGCGTGATCGCCGGCGGCGCGCCGACGCGCGTCAGCGTAATGCAGGATCGCGAGGTGTGGGAGAAGGGCTTCGGACAGCAATACTACGAGACCGTGCTGAAAATCCTGGAGGATGCCGAACCCCTCGCCCGCGGCGCGCGCGCCGAGGAGATCATCAACGAGGTCGGCACGGAGCTGAACAGCGCTGTGGCCGGCGAGAAGGACGTGGCGGCGGCCCTTGCCGCTGCTGCGCAAAAGACGCGCGCCATCCTCGCGCGCCCGTGAGGCTTTCCGATGGCGTCGGCGCGCTGTAGGCAAACCACCCTAGCGCCTTGCGCGCCGACGCCACGCCGCGCACGCCGACGCTGAAAGACTCGCCTATGCTTAAGCCGCCCCTCACGTTCAAGCATCGCCTGGTGCTGCCGCTGCTGCTGTCTTTGGTGCTCATCCTGGGGTATCCGCTGGCCTTCTCGTTGTGGATCTCCCTCCACGACTACCAACTGACCGCAATCGAACAAGCCCGCTGGGTCGGCTGGGCGCAATATTTCACCATCCTCGCCCAGAACGCCTCCTTCTGGAACGCCCTGGGCAACACCGTGCGCTTTGTCGGCATAGCAGTCAGCTTGGAGCTGGTGTTCGGGCTGTTGCTCGCCCTGCTCCTGCATCGCAAGGCCACGCCGTTTCGTCATTTCTTTCGCGCCGCGTTGCTGGTGCCGATGTTCGTCACCCCCATCGCCGTGGGGTTGATGTTTCGATTTTTGTTGAACTCTCAGCTCGGCGTTGTGCCCAGCGTGCTGCGCGCGTTGGGCATCACGATAGACTGGTTCAGCGCACAACAGGCGCTGATCACCTTGGCCCTCATAGACGTGTGGCAATGGACGCCGTTCATGTTGTTGCTGCTGCTGGCCGGCTTGGAGTCACTCCCCGAAGAACCCTTTGAGGCGGCGCGGGTGGATGGCGCCTCGCCGCTCCAAATCTTCTGGCATCTCACCCTGCCCATGTTGCGGCCCACCATCCTGGCTGCGGTCGTCATTCGCATGTTGGACGCGTTCAAGGTGTATGAATATGTCTATGCGATCACCCGTGGCGGCCCAGGGGAGAGCACCGAGACGATCCAGTATCACATTTACCGCGTGGGCTTTCTATACTTTCGACTCGGCGAGGCCTCGGCGATGTCCTACATCCTGATCGCCGTGATCCTGATGCTTGTCGTCCTGTTGTTCTACGCCCTGCGGCGCGAATCACTGAGCCAGCGATGAAACGCCTTCAGCGAGAAGCTCCCATTCTGGTCGTCTTGTTGTTTGCCCTGGGCGTGATGCTCTTTCCCTACCTTTGGACGCTGCTCGCCTCGTTCAAGACGGAAGCAGCCATCAACCGGCCGCTTGCCCTGGGCTTCACCCCTACCCTTGCCCATTGGCGCGCGGTGGTGCTGGAATCGAGCATCCCGCTCCAAGCGCGCAATAGCTTGCTGGTCGGCGCGCTGACCGTTGGGATGGCGCTCCTCATCGGCGCGCCGGCCGCCTATGCGTTTGCGCGGTTTAACGTCGGTGGCCCCGGTCTGCGTTTCAGCATGCTCGCCGCCCAGATGCTCCCGCCGGCGACGCTCATCGTCCCCCTGTTCCTGATCATGTATTCGCTTCAGTTGTTGGATAGCCTGCTGGCCATTGTCGCGGCGCACCTCACTTTCATCCTGCCTTTGACGACCTGGTTCCTGATCGGCTTCTTCGACGACGTGCCGCGCGACCTGGAGGAACAGGCGATGGTGGACGGATGCACGCCGTGGCAGGCGTTCTACAAAGTGGTGTTGCCGACCATCCGCCCCGGCATGACCGCTGCGGCGTTGTTCGGCTTTGTGCTCTCGTGGAACGACCTGTTCTATGCTTTGTTGCTCAGCGGCAAGAACAGCGCCACCCTGCCGGTGGGCATCGCCGGTTTTTGGACTTTCCGCGGCATCGAGATGGGGCGCATGTCCGCGGCGATCATCCTCGCAGTGATTCCGATGGTTGTTGTCTCTTTCTTCGTGCAGAAGTACCTGGTGCGCGGGCTTGGCGGCGGCGCCATCAAGGGATGATTCTGCCCGCCGCCGGCCAGTACATCTGCGGGTGCGTTCCCAGACTGCGCAGTCATACAGCCCGATCGCAGGCAGATCGGGTTGCTTCGTATAGTGTTGCGCGTTGTGTTTTCTGCGCCCTGTCGTCTGTCATCTGTTGTCTGTGCTCTGTTGTCTGTAGTCTGTTGTCTGTGCTCTGCTGTCTCTACAGATCCACCCGCACGGGCCGGCCCAGTCGATCCGACATGAAACTGTAGTGCAGGTAAGCCTGAATCTTGACGCCGTTGGCAAAGCTGGATGGGTCCTGCTTGCCGGTGCGAATGCCTTCGATGAAGCGTTCGTAGTTGCTGGGCGTGGGCGGGCACTTTACCGTTTCCCACCGAAAAGTCTTCATATTTTCCTCACCGGCGCAGATGCGGTATTCGTCATACGCGCGGTCGAGATCGACTTCGATGGCGCCGGCAGTGCCATACACCCGCGCCCGCAAGCTATTCGAGTGGCCGACCGCCCAGCGCGAAGAATGGATCGCGCCAATCGCGCCGCCGGCAAACACCACTGTCGAAACAAAGCTGTCATTGGCGTCCAGCACATACTCATCGATCTGGTTGCCCGGCACGCCTTTGTCGAACGTCATCAGCTTGCAGTAGATCTCGACAATGTCGCCGCACAGAAAACTGGTCAGGTCATAGATGTGCACGCCGATGTCGCCCAGGTCGCCGGCGCTGCCGTGTTTGGTCGACAGGCGCCACAACAGGCCCGGCGACTCGCGCCAGTTGCCCCATCCTTTGCTCACCAGCCAGCTCTGCAAATAGCTGGACTCGACGTGGCGCAGTTCGCCGATCAGGCCGGCGCGCACCGCTTCCGCCGCTGCCTGCAAACCCGACGAGTTGCGATACGAGAAGTTAATCATGTTGACTACGCCGGCCTTGTCTGCTGCATCCAGCATGCGCCGGGCGTCATCCAGCGTCGTGGCCATGGGCTTCTCGCACAGGATGGGAATGCGTCTTTCCAACACGGCAATCGAGACTTCAGCGTGCATAGCGTCGGGCGTCACATTCGTCACACCATCGAGCTGCTCTTTTGCCAGCATCTCGCGGTAGTCGGCATACACAGCCGGCACGTTGAATTTTTGGGCAAACGCCGCCCGTCGCTCGGCCGACACATCACAACATGCCGTGATCTGCACACCGTCGATTTTGCTGAACTGGCCGGCCTGATGGTTGGCCATGCCGCCGGCGCCGATGAATCCTAATCGAACCATAATGAATGCTCCCTTGTCGATTGACGACTGTAGATTGACGATAGACGATTGTCGATAAACGATTAGCGATTGGGAGGAATCTCAATCACCCAGGCAGGTGCCCACTCGGCGGGCGCTGGCAATCCAGGGATGATCGAGTGGGACACGCTTGAGTTTGCCGGCCACCTCTTCCAGCGGGACTGGTTCGGTGCTATCACCGCGCGCCGCGACCATTACGCCGTATTTGCCCTGATGGATGAGATCGGCGCAAGCCGTGCCCAGCCGGGTTGCCAGCAAGCGATCGGCGGCTGATGGCGTGCCGCCGCGCTGCAAATGGCCAAGGATGGTCAGGCGCGATTCCAGGCGGGTCAGTTGTTCGAGCTGGCCGGCCAGGCGCAACGTATTGCCGGCATGTTGCGCGGCAAGCTGTTCCAGTTCAGCCTCGGCTTTCTGGGCGGCGGCTTTGGATTTAGCATTGGCCAGTTTCTTCTCCGCCGCGTGAATGGCGGCTGCTTGCTCCTTAGACAGGGCGCCTTCAGCTACAGCCACAATGCTGAAGCGCTTGCCGCCATGGCTGCGCCGGCGAATGGCCTCGGCCACAATCTCCACATCGTAGGGAATTTCCGGGATGAGGATGACATCTGCGCCGCCCGCCATGCCCGCCCCCAATGCCAACCAGCCGACACGGTTGCCCATGATCTCGACAACGATGATGCGGTGGTGGCTGTGGGCTGTGCTGTGCAGCCGGTCAATGGCCTCTGTCGCAACCGTCAACGCCGTGTCGAATCCGAAGGTGATGTCGGTCATAGCCACGTCGTTGTCGATTGTCTTGGGCAGTGTGATGATCGGCAAACCTTTCTGGGCCAGGCGCAGCGCATTCTTTTGCGTGCCGCCGCCGCCCAGGCACACCAGCACATCCAGATTGTGCTTGTGGAAATTTTCGACCATCACATCGGTCATGTCGAGCAGCTTGCCGCCAACCGGCATACGATGGGGCTTGTCGCGGCTGGTGCCGAGGATCGTGCCGCCCTGGGTCAGGATGCCCGACAGGGTGTTGCTGTCCAGCTCCATGGTGCGGTTCTCCATGAAACCGCGAAAGCCATCACGGAACCCGATCACCTGCATGCCATAGAACCCCATCGCCGCCTTGCCAACGCCGCGAATGGCTGCATTCAAGCCGGGACTGTCCCCGCCGGCGGTCAAAATACCGATGTATTTGCTCATGCCAGAACCCTCCTGCAGATGAGTGTCACACCTGTGTTTCAGAGATTGTAGCCTTGCTTCAGGTGGAACAGGGATTGGCAGAGCGACTATTTGCCTTCGATCTCTTCGATGGCCTGCGCCGGCGGCGTGTTGCCGAAGGCGACAGCCATCAGGCCGGGCATGTAGCGATCCAGCGTGTCAACGGCGGGATAGATGGCGTTCTTGATCCATGCGGGCGTCAACGTCTCGCCCTCGAAATCCAGCGCGCTTTTGTAGCGCACTTCGCCATCGCCAAAGTCCAACTCGAAGTTGCCGATGCGCAGGCCATAGTTGGCGCGCGTCAGAAACTCGGCTACAGCCGGGCGCGCAGCTTGTGGTATCTTGATCGGCGCCACGGCATAGAAGAAAAATTGCTCGAGGTCGACGCGAATCTGGGCAAAACAAACAATGCGCGCATGCTCGCCGTTGAAGTTTATTCGGCACACGAACTTGTCTTCGATGCGTTGCGGGTGCCAGCCATCTTCTTCCAGGAAAGCCATCATGGTCTGAAAGGCGGCCAAGCCGTTTAGTCTGGATTCTTCGGGCATCTGTTCGCCTTTGGGCTGGCGCCCGTTCGTCGAGTGTTCTGTCATGTCAGCGTAGATGAAGACCCGAAGGATGACGCGCCATCCCTCGGGCCTTGCAAAATCTGCCTTCAGCAGAGCGACGGCAAGTTACTTGCCGATCATGGCGCGCACTTCGGCCAGCTTGCCCGCCGAGCCGAGCATCTCGTTCTTGTGCTTGATGAACGCGGCATATTCCTTCTTGAAGATTTCGCCCGGCTCGCGCAGATCGAACTTCTCCGGATGGTCGCGGAAGAACTCGCGGTGCACACGCGTCCAGACCAGACGACCGTCGGTATCGATGTTGACCTTGGTCACACCCAGCAAGGCGGCGCGGGCGAACTCTTTCTCGTTGACGCCCTTGGCGCCCTTGATGTTGCCGCCGGCCGCGTTGATGCGCGCGACCTCTTCTTCGGGCACCGAGCTGGAGCCGTGCATGACCAGCGGGAAACCGGGCAGGCGCTTTTGGATCTCTTCAAGCACGTCGAAACGCAGGGCCTGGGTGCCGCTGAATTTGAACGCGCCGTGGCTGGTGCCGATTGCGCAGGCCAGCGAGTCGCAGCCGGTGCGCTCGACAAACTCTTTGGCTTGATCGGGGTTGGTCAGCTTGGCATTCGCCTCGTCAACTTTGACATGCTCTTCAACGCCACCCAACATGCCCAACTCTGCTTCGACCACCAGCCCTTTGGCGTGGGCGCGCTCGACAACGCGCCGGGTGATCTCGATGTTCTTCTCGAACGGCTCATGCGAGGCGTCGATCATCACCGATGAGTAGAAGCCGGAGTCGATGCAGTCATAGCAGGTCTTTTCGTCTCCGTGATCGAGATGGACGGCAAACACCGCGTCGGGAAAAGACTCGTCGCACGCGCGGATCAGCGCTTCGAGCATTTTGACGCCGGCATATTTGCGCGCGCCCTTCGAGATCTGAATGATGAACGGCGCCTGTGACTCCATGTTGCCGTTGAACAGGCCGATGGCCTGCTCCAGGTTGTTGATGTTGTACGCGCCAATTGCATATTTGCCATAGGCAGCTTTGAAGAGTTGAGCGGTTGTAACAATCATGGTTGCTATTCTCCAGGTTGCGATTTGCGTTCAAGGCGTGGCGCCCCCGGCGGGGCCGGAAGGGGCCTGAGCATCTTACGGATGAATTGCAATCATACACAAGTCGCCGAAAAGCGCGTCCGGTTACGCTAGAATCAGCGTCATGCGCGGGGTGGAAATGCGGGCCATCCTGGCCATCGCTCTGTTAGCCGGGGCAGGTCTGCTGGTTGTAGTTTTCGTGCTCGGCCGCGTCGGCCCCACAACACCGGTCGCACCCACGGCGACAGTTGCAGCAATGCCCCTGCTTGTACCCGGCCCAACGCCGGCCACGCCTTCTCCCGCGCCAGCGGCATCCTCGTCGATGCCGGCAGAAAAGCCGGCCAACGTGCCAACCCAGACAACACAACCGACTCCAGTTGCCATCGCCGCGCGATACATCGTGACAACTGGCGACACGTTGTGGGGCATTGCCGTGCAATACGGCCTACCGCTCGACGCGCTGGTGGCCGCCAATCCAGGCATCAATCCCGACCGCATACGGCCGGGCGACACGATCAACATTCCTGTGGGCGGGCGACCACCATCGGCGGCACCGAAAGCAACCAGGGGGCCGGATGCGCGCGTCGCCCCGAATGCCGGTAACCTACGTCTGCGCCAGACTCCCAGCACATCGGGGCGCATCCTCACTCGCCTGGCAGCCAACACTCCGTTGACTATCGTGGCGCGGTCGATCAACAACACCTGGCTTCAGGTCAAAACCCCGGACGGCATGCAGGGCTGGGTGATGGCCCAGTACGTCATCGTGAACATCGACCTGTCGCAAGTAAAAGTTGCGCGCTGAAGCTGCCACGCGCAGCCCGATCCGATCAGGCCGGCGCGTCAGTATGGTATCCTGACACCCTTGAGACCGGCGCCGGCGCACTCAATGGCGTAGCGCGATAGTTTCTCAGTCTGATGACCCGCTACCTTCGCCAGATACCCGGCCTGCTTGCCAGCGTGGGGCTTGTCGCAGCCGTGTCCGTCATCCTCGACGGCATCCGACCTACGCCGGGACTGCCGCTGATTGTGATGATGCACCTCTTCCTGATCGGTGCGCTGGCCTATGGAATAGGCTGGGCGGCCGGCCTTGCTGCTGCACTGGCCGCGGCGGTATTGATCGACCTGCTGTTTATCGGGCCACGCTTCACCTTTGCCATCACCCAGACCGAAGAAGCCATGCTCCTCATCCTGTTCCTCGGCCTGTCACTGGTCAGCGTGCCGCTGTTGGGGCGCGCCCAGTCCACCCTGCGTGAAGCGCGCGACCGCCAGCGCGAGCTGACCCACCTCTACGAACTGATCACCGCATTGGCCGGCCAGCGCCGCGAGAGCGCCATCGCCCGCACGCTAGCCGGCCACCTGCGCGAAGCCATACAGGCGCAAGCCGTCGAGGTCGTCATCCAGCCCAATCCCAAACGCGAGGCGGTCATCGCCTGCACGCCAGAGGATGCCGCGCCTGCAAGCCGGCCCGACGCCGTCATCCCACTCATGACCCCGCGCGGATTGTTGGGCGAGATTCATCTCTGGCACAACCCGGCTGCGCCCCTGTCTGTCTCCGGCGAACAACTCACACGCGCCGCCGCCGGCCAGGCTGCGCTGGCAATCGAGCGCGTCGCCCTGGCCGAGGCCGAGACACGCGCGCAAGTGCTCGAAGAGAGCGATCGCATGAAGACAGTGCTGCTCTCCTCCGTGTCGCACGAACTGCGTACCCCACTGGCCACCATCAAGGCCGCCGTCAGTAGTCTGCGCAGCGGGGCCGTGAGCTGGGATGCCGCCGCGCGGCATGAACTGCTGGCGGCGGTTGAAGAGGAAACAGACCATCTGAACCAACTGGTGGGCAATCTGTTAGAGATGTCGCGCATCGAGGCCGGCGCGCTGAAACCCCAACGCCAATGGAACATGCTGGCCGACATTGTTAACCAGGCCCTGCGCCGGCTGCAACGCGCTTCGGCCAACCACCACTTCGAAATCGATGTGTCTGAAGATTTGCCGCTCGTCCCCGTGGACGACGCCCAGATCAGCCAGGTGCTGATCAACCTGATCGGCAACAGCCTGAAGTACGCCCCACCGGACACTTGCATTGCTATCGGCGCGCAGGTCAAATCAGAGCAGTGGCTGCTGGTGCGCGTCGCCAACCAGGGGCCACAAGTGCCAGCAGAGGATATCGCACGCATCTTCGATAAGTTTCATCGCGTGACTGCTGCCGACCGCGTCACCGGAGCAGGGCTAGGGCTGTCGATCTGCAAAGGCATCATCGAAGCACATGGCGGTCGCATCTGGGCCGAGAACCTGCCGGCGTCTGACCGATTTACCTTCGCGTTTTACTTCACCTTGCCGCTTACCCTGAACGGCGCGCGCGGCCCCCGGCTGCCGCACGAAACCCTGTAAGCCAGCTATGGCAACTTGAAATGACGCCCATACACATTCTGGTCATCGATGACGAGCCGCAGATGCTGCGCGCACTGCGCACGATCCTGAGCGAGAAAAGATTCCGCGTGTCCACTGCGGCGTGTGGCGAAGACGGCTTGGCGCTGGCCGCCGCCGAGCAGCCCGACTTGATTATTCTGGACATGGGCCTGCCCGACATGGACGGCTTGGAGGTGTGCGCCCGGCTGCGCGAATGGTCTGCCGTGCCAATCATTGTGCTGTCGGTGCGGGATAGCGAGCGCGACAAAGTGGCTGCTCTGGACAAGGGAGCAGATGACTATCTCACGAAGCCTTTTGGGATCGAGGAATTGCTCGCGCGCATTCGGGTTGCGCTGCGCCATGCCGCCCAGGCCGGCGGCAAAGAGGCGATCGTCAAAGCCGGCGATATTGTGATCGACCTGGCGCGCCATGTGGTCACACGCGCCGGCGTCGAAGTCAAGCTCACGGCTACCGAGTACAAGCTACTGGCCTACCTGGCTGCCAATGCCGATCGCGTCCTCACCCATCGCGCCATCCTGACCCATGTGTGGGGGCCGGCGGAAGCCGATCAGGTTGAATATCTGCGCGTGTACATGCGGCAGTTGCGCAGAAAGCTGGAGCCTGACCCCAGCCGGCCACAGTTTCTGATCAACGAGCCGGGCATCGGCTATCGCTTTGTCACCCAGCCAAACACGCCGGCCTAGCCCTGATTTTTACGGCTTTTTTACGCAGCGCGCCGCGATATCCCCTCTCCTTTTTACACCGGCGCGCTATGCTCTGGATGTATTGAAACAGGAGCACACTTGAAATATGCCTGCTCAATCCCAATCCCGGTCGCCGGCCAGCCACTTGCGCGAGGAATACGACACCTGGCAGCGCCTGTTCGAGGCCCAACCGGCCATCGTCGAGCGCTTTCTTGAAGGCCAAGCGCGCATACTGGCCGACGCCATCCTGCAACGACAGTCGCAGACCCGCCTCACTCTGCCCGACGCCGTGGTCATTGACCCGTCAAACAAGGGCGGCGCGGCCGAAAAAGTGCCGGCAGAGTTGCGCGAACAGATGATCGGCGGCCTGCTCGACCGCATCACCCGCGCTGATATCGGCGTCATCATCCGCGAACGACTGGCCGAGTTGGAGCAATCACCCAACCGGGCCGTGGCGGTGAGCGCCGGCCTGTTGCGCCACACCACTGCCATTTACATGGTGCGCGGCATGTTACCGTCGGGGCGCTCTGTCACCTACATTCCCGACGATGATGAGGAAACACCCACCCTGCCGGCGCCGGGCGCGCTCGAAGCAGAGTCGGCCATCACCGCCGCCACAGACGCCATCGCCGAAGAAGACGAGTCGCGCAAAGCCCCAGACGCAGACGGGCGTGGCGAGCTGCTCGTCCCCTACGTGCCGTACGCGCGCAAGTTCTATCTGCCGCGCTGGGTTGCGTTCGACGATGAAGATCGCCTGCTGGTCAATTCGGTCGCAGAAGCCGAAGCCCATATAGCCTCGATGCAGCGCTTCATCGGCGTGTTGCATGCCGCCGTGTCGCTGGCGCCCTACATGGTGGCCGACGAGGTGTATCAGTCGAAACGCTACGGCATGTTGGGCCAGTTGATCAACCAGGGCCGCGCTCTGGCGCGCTATCAGACGCGCGAAATCATTCGCATCATCAAACAGCGCGCGGCGGCCAACGATCTCAATCGTGGCCTCAGCCTCAGCCTGCCCTACTTCGACGACCAGGACCTGGTGATGAAAACGCACAACTTCGAGGTCATCCCCGGCGGGCGCATCATGTTCGTGCCGGCCTTTGTTGTGCGCGCTTCACTGCTCGAACAGGCCAAAGTGGCTCAGGACACCCGCCTCAGCCCCTCCACCCGCAAGCATCTGTTGGCCGAACTACGCATGCTGGAGCAAGCGTTTGCCGGTTAACCATTCAACACTTCAGGATTGAGTGAGCGGGCCAATGCCCCGCGCATTCGATCAGCAACTCAGCGAATCCCATGATTGTGCCTATCTTGATTTTGGCTGCCATTGTGTTTGTGGCGTGGCGCATTGCGCCGCGTGAAAGCCAGGAAAGCGCCCACGTGCACGGCGCCGGCCAGATCGGCTTGCTGGCCGCCGTGGCCCTGTTCGGCGTCGATTACTTCACCTCGTTCTACTACGCCACCGGCGAGATGATGAGCGCCCTGCATCCCTATGGCCTTGAGGGATACGCCTTCGTGCCGGTGGCAGTGGTCATCATCGCCAACTTTGTATTCGGCGCGCTGTATATGTACTCGCTGGGCGTGTTCGGTGAAGGCGGCGGTTCCTTCACCGCTGCAATGCGATACCTGGGGCCGTCGCTCAGCTTGATCGTGGCCGTGGTGCTGATTCAGGACTATGTGTTCACCATCGTCGTGTCCACGCTGTCGGGCGCCGATCAGTTGTTGTCGCTGTGGAATGCCCAGGGCAGCAACTGGGTCTTTAACTTTCTGATCGGCTCGGCGCTGGTCGGCGTAACCTGGTTTATCACCATCCGCGGGCGCGGAGAATCGGCGCAACTGGTGTTCACCCTGCTCGGCATCTTCTTCATGTTAACCATCTTGATGTTTGCCGGCCTGCTGATTGCTAGAGCCAATGGCATGCCGCCGGCGCCGCCCGAAGCGCCCCCCAAAGCAGTCAGCTCTGTGTTTGAAGCGCTGTATCACCTGCTGACCGCATCGATGAAAGGGCTGGTTGCCCTGACCGGCCTGGAAGCCATGTCCAACGGCATCCAGTTTTTGATTGACGACGACCCCGGCTTTGTCAAGTGGGGCCGCCGGCGTCTGCCACGTCTCAACCGCATCTGGAATTTCTATGCCGGCAAGCCGGGCATTGGCCGCGCGGTGCAAACCTCCTTCTTGTTCTACGGCGGCCTGACCACCCTGCTGCTGACAGTGTTCGCCATCACCTTTAATGTATGGGACGGCACAATGGGCCGCAGCCTGGTCGCGAATCTGGCCGCCATCGGCTTCGACTTCATCCCCAATGGCAACATCCTATACTGGGTGTATCAAATCCTGGCCGTGCTGTTGCTGTCGGCGGCGTCGATGACGGCCTATCAGGATATGCAGGCCATCACTTGGCGCAATGTGGCAATCGGCGAAATCCCAGAGATCGTGGTGTACCGCAACATGAAAGGGACATTCACCCGGTCTGTGACGGCGGCGGCCATTGCCGCCATCATCATCCAGTTTCTGGTACAAGGGCGCACCAGCCTGGCCGTGCCTTACTACGGCATCGGTGTGTTCCTGCCCATCACAGCCATGGGTCTGGCCATTCGACGCCATATTTTGCTGAACTACACCGGCCGCAAGCGGTTATGGGGTAGCGCAGCCACAACCTTCTCTGTGGCATTGTCCACTTTTATCTTCCTCGGCCAGATTGTGGGCAAATGGGAAGAAGGGGGATGGGTGGTGCTGATCGTCATGATCGCCCTGATCGTGATGGCGCACATCATTCTTATCTCGCCGGCCGGCTACCGCGATCCGCAACAAATCCACCGCATTGTGCGCGAGAAGTCGCGCGTATACGGGCCGATGGGCAACATTGTCGAGTGGCAATCGCTGAGTGTTCAGGAATACCGCTACCGCATTCTGCATACCATCGCGCGGTTCTGGGAGTTATTCGGCGTGCGCAAGCCGCTGCGCTTCGAGCCGGATTTGCCGCCCGTAGCCGCCGGCGACTATGAAGACGCCCTGCGCGTGCAGGAGACCGGCCGCAAAACCCTACTCGATCAATACCTGGAAAGCCAGCCACCACCAGAACCGCGACTGGGCGGCAAGCCCAAAGAAAGCGGCGATCCCGGTGTTATCGATCGGGTGGATCAATAAGAGAACGGACGACAGACGACAGAATGCGCAGCGCACGCGATCTGCAATCTGTGGTCTGCAATCTGTAGTCTGTAATCTGTAATCTGTAATCTGTAATCTGCATCCGGCCATGTCCTCACAACCCATCCACGCGCTTCGGCCGGCCGAGGTGTTCGAGGCGCTCGATACCACGGCGCGCGGGCTTACATCCCACGACGCCGCGTCGCGGCTGGCGCTGTATGGGCCGAACGTCGTGCACGAGCCATCCCCCCCGCCGGTCTGGCGCCGGTTCGCCGGCTTTGTCACCTACCCCATGGCGCTGCTGCTATGGGGCGCCGGGGCATTGGCGCTGCTCACCGGCCGGCCTGCCATGGCAATCATCATCTGGCTGGTCATTCTGATTAACGCCGGCTTCTCATTCTGGCGCGAGTACCGCGCCGGCCAAGCTGTATCTGCCCTCAAGCGCTTGTTGCCTGCCCATGCTCGCGTCATACGGGACGGCGTGGAGGTCGAGATCTTGGCCAGTGAGCTGGTGCCCGGCGACATCGTGGTGCTGGCCGAAGGCGACCACGTGCCGGCCGACGCGCGCGTGGTCGAAGCGTACGGCCTGCGCACCGACGACTCTACCCTGACCGGCGAAGCCGTCCCCGCTCGCAAATGTGCCGAGCCATCCCTGCGCGATACACTGACCGAAATCGAACGCGCCAACCTGGTCTTTGCAGGCACATCCATCTATTCCGGCACAGGCCGCGCTGTTGTCTACGCCACCGGCATGCAAACCCAGTTCGGCCGCATCGCCAACCTGACCGAACAAGCCCGTGACACGGAAAGCCCGTTACAACAACGATTCGCCCGGCTCACCCAGCGCATCACCATGATCGCCTTTCTGCTGGGCGGGCTGAGCATGCTAATCCAGATCACGGATCTGCACATGGACATCGCCGACGCTGCCATTTTCGGCATTGGCATCATCGTCGCCATGGTGCCAGAGGGATTGCCGGCCACTATTACCCTGACGCTGGCCGCAGCAGTTCAGCGCCTGGCCCGCAGCGATGTGCTGATCAAAAAGCTGGCCGATGTCGAAACACTGGGCGCTGTCTCCGTGATCTGCACCGACAAAAGCGGCACACTGACCCAGAACCAGATGACCGTGCGCGAGCTGTGGGTGGCCAGACGCCGGCTGACGGTCAGCGGCGTTGGCTACAAGCCAGAGGGCCAGATTCTCGAACGCGGCCGGCCAATTCAGCCCCTGCAAGACCCTGACGTGTGTACCCTGTTGACGGCCGCTGCATTGTGCAACAATGCGCGCATCATCCCACCTTCAGCCAACCGCCCCAAATGGTCATGTCTGGGCGACCAGACCGAGGCAGCCTTGCGATGCGCCGCGCTGAAGGCCGGCTTGAACGAGCAAGCGCTGGCCCAGGCATATCCCCGCCTGCACGAGCTGCCCTTCGACGCGCGCCGCAAATGCATGAGCACCATCCACCGCATTGCCGATTTTAGATTTACGATTTTCGATTCAGGGTCGCAAGCTTCCACATTCGAAACTCAATCACGAATCCAAAATCCAAAATCGCAAATCGCCCGCGAGATGGCTTTCGTCAAAGGCGCGCCCAGGGAAGTGCTGCAACTTTGCACACATATCCTGATGGACGGCCAGATTCACCCGCTCGACGATGCGCTGCGCGCTGAGATTGTGGCTGCTAACGACGATTATGCGCGCAGCGCCCTGCGCGTGCTGGCGCTGGCACAGCGCGAGTTGCCGGCCCGTTCACCGGCCGTCGAAGGTGCAGCCTATACCCCAGAACGCGTCGAGCGTGGGTTGACCTTCCTCGGCTTGATGGCCATGCTAGACCCGCCGCGCCCCGAAGTCGCTCAGACCGTGCAAACCTGCCGCAAAGCCGGCATTCGCTGGGTGATGATCACCGGCGACTATGGGCTGACTGCCGAGTCTGTAGCGCGCCGCATCGGGTTGCTGGGATCGCCCGCCGGCGCGTCGGAGCAAACCGAACCCGATTCCACACGGCGTGTGCGCATTCTCACCGGCGCCGATGTGGACATGATGACCGATGCAGAGTTGCAGGCTGCGCTGGCCGAGGATGTGGTGTGCGCGCGCATGGCGCCCGATCACAAACTGCGGCTGGTGTCGGCTTTCCAAGCGCGTGGCGACGTGGTGGCGGTCATTGGCGATGGCGTCAACGACGCGCCGGCCCTGCGCCGGGCTAATGTCGGCATTGCAATGGGTGTGACAGGCACCGACGTAGCCAAAGAAGCCGCCAATGTCATCCTCACCCGCGACAATTTCGCCGGCATCGTGCACGCCATCGAAGAAGGGCGAGCCGTCTACGATAACATGCGCAAGGTGATGACCTACGTCTTCGCCAGCAATGTGCCCGAGGTTGCGCCTTTCATCCTCAGCGCCTTGTTCAATATCCCGCTGGCCCTGACCATCATGCAGATTCTGGCCATCGACCTGGGCACCGACTTGCTGCCGGCCATGGCGCTGGGAGCCGAAAAGCCAGAGCCAGATATCATGCGCCGGCCGCCGGTGCACCGCCACAAAGCCCTGCTCGATCGCGCTCTGTTTTTTCGCGCCACCCTCATGATCGGCATCGTGCAGACGCTGCTGTGCTACCTCGGCTTCTTTTTGGTCTATCAGCAGGCCGGCTTCACCGACATCCTGCACCTGCCGCGCATCGAACTGCTGCCACTCGAAGCACGTCTGACCGATCCGCTGGTGCATACAGCGATTCTGGCCACCACAGTGTTCCATGTCGGCGTGGTCGCCGCCCAAATCGGCAACGCATTTGCCTGTCGCACCGAACGCGGGTCGGTGCGCCAAACCGGCCTGTTCAGCAACAGATACCTGTTCGGCGCGATCGCATTCGAGCTGGCGCTGATCTGCGCCCTGGTCTACGTGCCGCCGCTGGCCGGCATGTTCGACCATGCGCCCATACCGCTGTCCTATTGGCCACTGCTGCTGGCCTATGCACCGGTGGTCTACCTGATGGACTGGATGCGCAAAGCCATCTTGCGCCGCCGGCAGTCTGATTTCAATGGCACAATGTCAAAATCCTCATAATGATTCGACGACTCGACTTGAAACGGGAGGCGCGAAGACATGAAAGTGATCGTCATGGGCTGTGGACGAGTGGGCGAGCAAGTCGCCCGCATCATGGCTGCCGAAGGACACCAGGTATCCGTCATCGACTACAACGCGGAGGCGCTAGATCGCCTCGGGCCAGACTTCAAGGGACGCAAGGTGCTGGGCGTGGGCTTTGACCGCAAAACATTGATCGAAGCGGGCATCGAGGAAGCCGATGCTTTCGCTGCTACAAGCTCTTCAGACAACGTCAACATCGTGGCAGCGCGCGTGGCGCGCATCATGTTTCAAGTGCCGCGCGTCGTGGCGCGCCTGTTCGACCCGCGCCGCGCCGAAATCTACCAGCGTCTTGGTCTGGTCACCATTTCTTCGACAACGTGGGGTGCGCGTCGTATCTACGAGTTGCTCACCCATGCCGACATCGATTGCGTGATGAGTTTTGGCATGGGCGAGGTCAAACTGATCCAGATCGAAATCTCTGCGGCCCTGGCCGGCCGCATGGTCAAGCACATTACCGCGCCGGGTGAAGTCAGCGTTGTCTCCATCACGCGCAAGGGTCAAGCATTCTTGCCGTCCCTGGGCAGCGAATTCAGGCAAGGCGACATTGTGCATCTGGCCGTGCTGGGAGCAGCGATGGATCGGCTGCCCGCTATTCTGGGTGAAGGGGTGTAAGCATGTTTGTCATCATTGTGGGCGGCGGCAGGACAGGATCACACCTGGCGCGCATGTTGCACAGCAACGGGCACCAGATACGGGTGGTGGACGACCGGCCAGAAGTGATCGCCAAGCTGCGCCGTGAACTATTCAAAGAGGCAGCCGTGCTAGGCGATGTCAGTTCGCCCAGCGTGCTCGAGGCCGCCGGCATTCATCGCGCCCAGGTGCTGGCCGCCGTGACTGCCGATGACGAAGCCAACCTGGTCGTCACGACATTGGGCCGCTTTGAATTCCGCGTGCCGCGCACCATCGCGCGCGTCAACAATCCCGAAAACGCCTGGATGTTCACAGCCGACATGGGCGTGGACGTGGCCCTCAACCAGGCCGATATCATGGGCCGTATGATCGCCGAGGAGATGTCCCTGGGCGACATGATGACCCTGCTCAAACTGCGCAAGGGGCAGTTCTCCGTCGTCGAGGAGAAAGTGCATCCACTGGCGCCAGCGCATGGCAAGGCGATCGGCGATCTGAAACTGCCGCCAGAGTGCGTGCTGATCGCCATCATTCGCAAAGGCAATCTCATCCTGCCGCGCGGCGATGTGGTGCTGCAACAGGCCGATGAGATTCTGGCAGTCGTGCACTCGTCGCAGGTCGGCGAACTGGCAGCATTGCTGGGGCCGGGGCGCGCTTAGCGCCGGCCAGTTTGCGCCCCTGTTCGCAGGCGTGTCCCATCCCATTCGCTTTGTCGCCCAGCACATCGCATTGCTGCGCCCAACCCGCAGTGCGCCTCTGGCGCGCACCGTCATGTACAATTCGTCGTGCCTGATACCACTTCGTCCATCAGCCGTCACGTATCAATCGCAATGCTAAACTTCCAAGACATCATCCTGAAACTACATCAGTTCTGGGCCTCGCAAGGATGCTTGATCTGGCAACCTTACAACCAGGTCGTCGGAGCCGGCACCATGAACCCGGCCACCTTCCTGCGCGTGCTCGGCCCCGAACCATGGAAGGTCGCCTATGTCGAGCCATCGGCGCGCCCCGACGACGGGCGCTTTGGCGAGAATCCCAACCGGCTGTACACCCATACACAATACCAAGTCATCCTCAAGCCATCACCCGATCGCTCACAAGAGATCTACCTGGACAGTCTCGATGCAATCGGCATCGATCGCCGCCGGCATGATGTGCGCTTCGTCGAGGATAACTGGACACAACCCACCATCGGCGCGTGGGGGCTGGGTTGGGAAGTCTGGCTCGACGGCCTCGAGATCACCCAATACACCTACTTCCAGCAGGTGGGCGGCATCACGCTCGACCCGGTGTGTCTTGAAATCACCTACGGCCTGGAGCGCATTGCGATGAAGCTGCAAGGCGCACGGCGCGTATTCGATCTGATGTGGGACAACACGCACACCTACAGCGACGTAAAGCTGCAAGATGAGATTGAGCGCAGCGCCTATGCCTTCCAACACGCCGACGTGCAGGCGCTGCACGAGTTATTCGACATCTACGAGCGTGAGGGACAGCGCGCGCTGGAGCACGGCCTGGTGTTGCCGGCGCATGATTACGTGCTGCAATGCTCGAACACGTTCAACCTGATGGACACGCGCGGCGCAATTGGGGTGACCGAGCGCCAGCGTTACGTAGGGCGCATGCGAGCCATCGCCGAGCGAGTCGCCAAGACTTACGTTGCGCAACGTGAACAGGCCGGCTTCCCTTGGCTGCCCAACACACAAACGACTGCGCCCCTGAGCGAGCTGACAAGTGTTACCGTGTCTGCACTCACGCAGCCCGCCACATTGTTGATCGAATTGGGCACCGAGGAGCTGCCGGCCGACAACGTGCCGCTGTGCGAGCAACAATTGCGCGAGCGCGTGCTCGCCGCCCTGGACGAGGCGCGCATCGCGCATGGAGAGGCCATCACCATTGCCACGCCACGTCGCACCGCGCTAATCGTGCGCGATGTTGACCCCGCTCAGCAACCGCTGGATGAACTGGTGCGCGGGCCGACCGTGAAATCAGCCTTCGACAAGGACGGCAATCCCACCCCGGCCGCTATCGGATTTGCTAGCCGCTTCGGCATCGACCCCAAAGCATTGATCGTGAAGGAAGATGGCAAAGCCAGCTATGTGTACGCGCGCAAGCAGGAAGCCGGCCGGCCCGCCCTCAGCGTGCTGTCGCAAATATTGCCGGCGGCGCTCGGCAAGATCAGCTTTGAGAAAACCATGCGCTGGAACGCCAGCAACGTCGCCTTCTCGCGGCCCATCAACTGGATCGTGGCGCTGTTGGGCGATCAGGTCGTGCCGTTCGAGTTTGCCGGCGTGCCCAGCGGAGCCGAGAGCACAGGCGCGCGCGGCATGGGGTCGCCGCGTTTCATCGTCGATCATGCCGATCACTATCAAACATTGCTGGCCGAACAGCACATCCTGGGTCAGCGCGCAACCCGGCGCGCCGAAGTAAAGCGCCAGATCGACGCGGCAGCCGCAAGCGTGGGCGGGCGCGTGGCCGAGAACGACGCCTTGCTGGACGAAGTCACCGATCTGATCGAGCAGCCGGCAGCGCTGTTGTGCCGTTTCGACGCCCAGTTTCTGGAGCTGCCGGCCCCAATCCTCATCTCGGTGATGAGCAAAAAGCAACGCTATTTCACCGTGTTGAAGGCTGACAGCGCAGGCGAGCAGTCCGATCTGCTGCCATACTTCATCACCGTGCGCAACGGGCCGGGCGATGATGACACAGTGCGCAAAGGCAACGAAGACGTGGTGCGCGCGCGTTTTGCCGACGCCGCATACTTCTTCCGCGACGACATACAGAAGCCGCTTGAATCTTTTCTGCCCCGGCTCGACACAATCACGTTCCAGGCCAAACTCGGCTCCATGCTCGACAAAGCCAAACGCATCGAAGGGTTGGTCGAGCCAATCGCCGTCTTGCTGACGGCTGATGATGGAACACCCATTGTCAATCGTGAATCGTCAATCATAAATATCTGTCGCGCAGCCGCGCGCTTGTGCAAGGCCGACCTGGCCACCCGCATGGTGGTGGAAATCACCGCGCTGCAGGGCGTGATGGGGCGCGAGTACTACCTGCGCCAGCATCCTGATCGCACGCCGGAAGATGTTGCCATCGCCGAAGCCATTTTCGAACACTACCTGCCGCGTTATGCTGGAGACAAAAATCCGGTCAGCCTCCCAGGGCTGATTGTGGGTCTGGCCGACAAACTGGACAGTATCGCCGGCCTCTTCGCAGTCGGGCTGGCGCCCAAAGGCAACGCCGATCCATTCGCTCTGCGCCGGGCGGCGATTGGCATCGCGCAGAACCTGATTGCCGCCGGCCGGTCGTTCTCGCTGCGCCGAGGGTTGGAGCACGCGGCGCGATTGCTGCCGGCGCCTCTGAGCCCAGACACACTGCAGGCCGCGCACACGTTCATCGTCGAGCGCGTGCGACAACAGCTTCTCGACGACGGCTTGCGCTATGACGTGGTGGACGCCGTACTGGCCGAGCAGGGCGACGATCCCTGGCGCGCCCAACGCAATGCGATTCAGTTGTCCGAATGGGTGCGCCACGCGGATTGGGACAAGATGCTGGCCGCCTATGCGCGCTGCGCGCGCATTGTCCGCAGCGCAAAACAAGATGGCGCTGCCGGCCCGGCTGCGGGATACCCCGATCAAGAGCCGGCCTCACAGGCGCTGGCAGCCGCCCTAGACGCCCTGCCGCCCGCGCCTTACCACGATGTGGATGCGCTGATGGATGGTCTGAGCCGGCTGGTCGAACCCATCACCACCTTCTTCGACACGGTGCTGGTGATGGCCGAGGATGAGGCCGTGCGCCGCTCGCGCCTGGCGCTGGTAAGGCGAGTGGTTGACCTGGCCGGCGGCGTCGCCGATTTGAGCAAGCTGGAAGGCTTCTGACGATTTTGAATGAGCGGTTGTTTACGCCGCTTGGCCATGTGGTCATGCGCCCTTACCCTGACATGGGAGATGATGAGACGACTTGGCCGGTAGCCCCTACAAATCATCGTCGCGGGCGCGCACTTCGCGGCCCTTGCCGGCCTGCCGGCTGGCCTTGCCCACGTAGCCCATCTCCTGCAACTCTTCCATCAGACGCGCGGCGCGCGGATAGCCGATGCGGAGTTTGCGCTGCAAGAGTGACGTGCTGGCATTGCCGGTGCTCTGAATGATTTCAATCGCGCGCTTGAGCAGATCTTCCTCCGCTGCGTCATCGCTCGAACCGCCCCCCGCGCCAGCGCGACCGCCTTTGCCCATGCCGGCCATGGCGCGCTCCTGCGCCATCTCGGCAACCTCCATTTCCCAGGGTGTCTCAAGTTCCGGCTTGCGGTTGGCGACATACTCCGCTTCGGCTTGGTCTTGCACATCGACCGCCCTGACCTTTTCACTCTCGATCTGCTTCGTCCACCACTTGATGAGTTCGCCAATTTCCTTGTCGCTCACCCAGCATCCCTGCATGCGCAAGGGATGGCCCGATTCGGGGTTGAGGAATAGCATGTCACCCCGTCCCAACAAAGATTCGGCGCCCACTTGATCGAGAATGACGCGCGAGTCCGTCGCGGAAGCGACCGAAAAGGCAATGCGCGCAGGGAAGTTGGCTTTGATCAGACCGGTGACCACATCCACGCTGGGGCGCTGGGTGGCAACCACCAGATGGATGCCGGTCGCGCGGGCCATCTGCGCCAGCCGGCACAGTGTCTTCTCTGTCTCAATCGGCGCTTGCAGCATCAGATCGGCCAGCTCATCAATCAACACCACAATCCGTGGCAGGGTCTCTTCGCCGCGCCGGCTCAACTGGGCGTTGTAGTCGGCCAGATTGCGCGCGCCGGCCTCGGCGAATTTTTTGTACCGTGCGTCCATTTCGCGCGTCACCCAGCGCAACACAGCCGGGATGCGCTCCAGATCGCTCTCCGGCTTGCCTACGATATGCGGCAAGCCCACAAAGCGGCTTAGCTCGACCATCTTTGGGTCGATCATGACAAACTTCAGGTCTTCGGGCCGATTGGTAATCGCCAGGCAGGCGGTGATGGCGCTGATGCAAACGCTCTTGCCAGAGCCGGTCGTGCCGGCAATAAGAAGGTGCGGCATGCGCCCCAGGTCGGCCGCAACAGAGGCGCCGGCCACATCGCGCCCCAAGGCAACGGTCAGCGGCGACGTGCGGGCGATCTTCTGAAAAGCTTCGCTCTCCATCACCCCGCGCAGGTCCACCACACCAACGCCGACATTGGGCACCTCGATGCCCACCAGTCCCCGACCTGGGATGGGCGCTTCGATACGAATCGATGGCGCTTGGAGGGCCAGCGCAAAGTCACTCTGCAGACTGGCGATCTGGCTGACCCGGATTTTGTGCATGCGCTTCTCGCCATTAGGGCCGGGGCGCTCCAGATAACCCGGCTCGATGCCAAACTGCGTCACTGTTGGCCCTCGGCGAATCTCAACCACGCGGCCGGCAAGTCCAAATTGCGCCAGCGTCGTCTCGATGATATCGGCCTGGCGTTGCACATCGGCATCGTTGCTGTTGGTGTCTTTGGACTGCTTGAGGAGTGATAAAGGCGGCAGCGCCGTGCCATGCACAGCCGGCTTGCGGGCCTTTTTATCTGCTTTAGCCGGGGCCGGCTTTTTGTCTTCTGCGCGAATAATCGTTGCGTTGGACTTGATCTTCAGGCTGGGGCCGGTCGGCGCGACCTGTGGATCAGCCAGTGCCGCCGACGCAGGCGCACTTTTCTTTCCGGTTTTACTGGCAGGTGGCTCAACCAAGCTGACAAGCGGCGCGGCTGTAGCCGGTTGCCGAAGCGCATTGTCAGCAGGAGCAATCGGGCGCCCACTGGCCACAGTGTTTGCTGCTACGTCTTGCATCAATATCGGTTGAAAAGCGATCGCAGCACTAACAGCCAGCAGGAGAAACCACAGGCCAATCGCAAGCAGGCGAGTCCCCCCCTCTTCTGAGCCAAACAGCCCGAATACCAGCTTGGACAGCACCCATCCCACTGCGCCGCCGCCACCGCCGGCCTGGGCAAGCGCAAATCCATCCACCCCCAATGCCAACGAATGAATCAGCGCCAGCAGCGCCAGAAAGGCTACTTCAGCGCCAATGATTTGAATCAGCCGGCGCGCGCCGAATGCGATGCGCACGTTCAATAACAGCGGCACGCCAATGCCAATCACAATCAGCATAAAGAGCAAAGCGCCGACGCCGAAAGCCTGGCGCAGCAGGGCGCTCCAGGTGGAGACGACGCCGCCGGCATTCCACCCCAGCAATGTCAGCAGCGTGATGAGGCCGGTAACGATCAACCCAAGCCCGCCGGTGCGCCACACCAGACGATTTCTCAGTGCGCGCCGGGCTATCCGCGCCAGAGGCGACTCGGTGTAGACACGCTTGGCATCCCGCGCAGCAGATTTGGGTCTGGTCATATGTCTGTCAAAAGGGCTGGATCGGGGCAGAGATGTGCGTGTCGCCCATCACGGTATGCGCTTGCGAACCATCGGCCATGCCTTGCGCATGGCGCTTATATGCCACGCAAGCTAAGCGCCAGCCGGCGCATTTCGCCATCCACGCCAATCACGCGAGCTGTGAGCTGTTGGCCTTCTTTGACAACATTGCGCGGATGCAGGAATGTGCCTTCGCCCAATTCGCTCACATGCACCAGCCCCTCCAGATCGTCTTCGACCTTTACAAATACGCCGAAATCCACGACGTTGGTGACACGACCGCTGACTATCTGGCCAATCGCGTAGCGTTGCTCGATGCCATGCCAGGGATCCGGCTTGGTGCGCTTCAGGCTGAGGGCGACGCGACCTTCGCTGGGGTCAACGCTCAGCACGAACACATCCACCTCCTGGCCAATTGTCAGGACGTCGCGTGGGTGTCCTACACGGCTCCACGACATTTCGCTGACGTGAATCAAGCCCTCGTAACCACCCAAATCCACGAAAGCGCCAAACGCAGTCAAGTTGGTAACACGCCCGCGGCGCACCTCGCCCGGCAGAATTTCGTTCAAGAGCGGCGGGATATCCTCCTCGCCCTTTTCCTCGAGAGCGCACTGAGAAAACACAAGGCGATTACGCGAGGGATCGACCTCGATCACACATACGCTGATGCGCTGGCCGATATACCCGGCCAGCGCCGCCCGGCGTGCCGCATCGTCCATATCCGGGGCAACGCCGACCAATTGAGAAGCAGGAATAAATCCCCGCAAGGTGTGATAGCGCACGATCAGGCCACCGCGGTTCGAGCCGGTGACGTCGACCTCGAGCGCGTCACCGTGCTGCATGGCCTCATGCAAGGCAACCCACACCTCGGGTGTGTTGGGGCCAAAGCCGGGCGCGGCGCGTTCCTGGCCCCAAGCATCGTTGAGATATGCCGACAGGTCAGCTCCGCCGTTACCGCCAAAGCGATGGCGCTCTTCGAGGCGGGTCTCGAAGCCGGGGCGCTCCACGCTCCAGGCTTCAACATCCTTCAGCAACGATTCCCAGTACCCCTCATCTAACACCAAATCTTCAGGCCGGTAACCCATTTCGTGCTCGACTCCTTGTCCGCAATTGCAATATAGAGGCGCAGTGTGCAGACAGGCGCGCAGATAGGCATGACTGCGCAAATCGGGTGTCTCATCGTTCGACAATCTGTTCGCACCAGCCGGTTTGCCAGCGGATTTGCAGGCTCAACGCTTGTGCGACACCAAACAGAATCTAACGCACCATTATAATTCGGAGGTTGATAGTAAGTCATTACACCGATCAAGCGCGGGTCATTACTGCCGCGAGAGCCAGAAAACCATGCCAGCACAAAAGCCGGCGCATACGTGCACCCATGCGTGCACCTTCCAGCCGGCGCCTATCATATCCATCACAAACATACTGCGATGCACGACCCGGCAGTCCCTGCGCAATCGCCGATCAAGGTTCATTCACAGGCGCAAACACCACGCCTGCAATCTAGAGGCAAGGAGTATCTGAACGTCACATGTCCAACAAATCTGAGAAGCTTGACGAAATGAAGGCAGCAGCCAACAAAAAGGTGCGCGTGGCCATCATCGGCGTAGGCAACTGCGCCAGCGCCCTGGTGCAAGGTGTGCACTATTATCGCAACGCCAAGGATGGCGACTTCGTGCCCGGCCTGATGCATGTCCGGCTGGGAGACTACCATGTCAGCGACATCGAGTTCACCGCTGCATTCGACATCGACGCCAACAAGGTCGGCAAGGACCTGAGTGAAGCGATCTTCACGTATCCCAACAACACCTATAAGTTTACCGACGTGCCCTACATGGGATGCTGCGTGCATCGCGGCATGACGCACGACGGCCTGGGCAAGTATCTGTCGCAGATCATCAAGAAAGCGCCGGGAGAAACGGCTGACATCGTGCGCATTCTTAAAGAGACGCAGACCGACGTCGTGGTGAGCTATCTGCCGGTCGGCAGTGAGCAGGCCACCAAGTGGTACGTGGAGCAGATCCTGCAGGCTGGCTGCGCCTTCGTCAACTGCGTTCCCGTGTTTATCGCCCGCGAGTCATACTGGCAGCGCCGGTTCGAGGAAAAAGGATTGCCGGTCATCGGAGATGACATCAAGAGCCAGGTCGGCGCAACCATCTCGCATCGTATGCTAGCCCACCTGTTCGTAGAACGCGGCGTGCGCGTTGATCGCACCTACCAGCTTAACTTCGGCGGCAACACCGACTTCATGAACATGCTCGAACGCGAGCGACTGGAGTCCAAGAAGATTAGCAAAACCAACGCCGTCACATCACAAATCCCTTACGAGATCGCGCCAGAGAATGTGCATGTCGGGCCAAGCGATTACGTGCCGTGGTTGACAGACCGCAAGTTCTGCTACATCCGCATGGAGGGCACCACCTTCGGCGACGTGCCGCTGCTGGCCGAACTCAAGTTGGAAGTGTGGGACAGCCCCAACAGCGCCGGCGTAGTTATTGATGCCATCCGCTGCGCCAAGATCGCGCTGGATCGCGGCGTGGCCGGCGCACTCAAGTCGCCTTCCTCCTACTTCATGAAGTCGCCGCCCGAACAGTACATCGACGAAGAAGCGCGTGAAAAGGTGGAAGCCTTCATCCGGGGCGAAGTGGAACGCTGAGAGATCAGACGACAGAGTGCAGAGTGCAGAGTGCAGAGTGTAGAGTGCATAACTGGCGTGGCTACCTGTCATCTGTCATCTGCAATCTAACTATATCGACTCCTCCAATGGAAGCCTGGGCCCGTAAGAACACGCGCTTCATCATCGATCCGATTGTCGGCCTGATAGCGCGGTTGGGCGTATCACCCAACGCGCTGACGGTGGCCGGGTTTGCCATCAATGTTGTGGCAGGTGTTCTGATCGGGCTTGGGCATTTGCTGGCCGGCGGCCTGGTGATGACGCTCCTTGCCATGCCGCTGGATGCTCTCGACGGATCGCTGGCACGCGCCACCCATCAACAAACTCGTTTTGGCGCGTTTCTGGATTCGGTGCTCGACCGCTTTGCCGAAGCCGCCCTGTTGGCCGGCCTGGCAGCCTGGTTCACCCAGCAGGGAGATGCGCTATCCGTAGTGGTGACGTTCGTGGCGCTGGTCGGCTCATTTATGGTCAGCTACACACGCGCGCGCGCCGAAGGATTGGGCGTAGAGTGCAAAGTGGGGGTGTTCAGCCGGCTGGGGCGGGTTATTCTGCTGGCTGCCGGCCTCATCCTCAATCAACCCGTCGTCATGATCTGGTTGTTGGCGGTGCTCAGCACCGCCACGGCAATCCAACGCATCCTGCACGTGCGACGCATGACTGCGTAGCGCCCCGCCCATCGATGATCGCGCTGATCCGCATCGACGATCGCCTGGTGCATGGCCAGATCATGGCAGTGTGGGCCAGAGCATTGAACATCGACCACATTCTGGTGGCAGATGACGAGACAGCCGGCGATGCTTTTGCCCGGCAGGTCATGCAACTGGCAATGCCGAGCGAGATCACGTTGGTTGTCGATACAGTTGCCGGGGCCGGCTCCACGCTGGCATCGGCTGCACATGACAGCCATCGCTGGCTGGTGTTGTTGCGTGATGTGGCGTCGGCAGTGCGCCTGCGCAAAGCCTGCCCATTCGATGCGCTCAACGTAGGCGGCATTGGCATGAAGCCGGGGCGACACCTGGTCTGGCGCAGCATCGCACTGTCCCCTGAAGAATCGGCTGCTTTGCGCGCCTTGCGCGCCCAGGGCGTCGAGGTCTACCTGCAAATGCTCCCCAGCGATCCTCGCAAGAACGAGTGGTGAGCGGGCGGTGCGTATTGGGTATTGCGTGTTGTGTGGCGCGCGCTCTGACCTCTGACTCCTGACCCATGTCTCTCTTCCAGGCGCTCTTGATCGGCTTGATCTACTATTTGGCCAACACGTCTTTTCTATGTGGGCTGGCCTACTTCACCACATGGCGGCCCATGGTCAATGGCCTGCTGGTTGGGCTGGCGCTGGGCGAGCCGGCGCAAGGCGCGCTCATCGGCGCGCTGATCAATGTGCTGTATCTGGGATACATGTCTGTGGGCGGCACATTGGGGATTGGGGATGCGGCGCTGGCCGGCATCACCGGCGCAACTGTGGGTATCCTGTTGCCATTTCCGCCGCCCACCGCAACCGGCCTGGGGGTGGTGGTTGGCGTTTTGCTGGGCAACTTGGGCTTTCCACTGCTCACGCTGCGCCTCAAGCTCAACGGCTATATGGTCCGACGCATGGACGCTGCTGCCGAACTAGGCGACGCGCGCGCCGTAACCTGGTTGAACATCGCGCCGGCCCAAATGCTGCTGTTTGTCATCAGCGCGCCCTCGGCAACCGCGCTGGCGCTGGCGATTGGCGCGCTCAGTCCGCTGGCCGGCCTGCTGCCCGACGCACTGACACGCGGCCTGTCGATGACCGGCCTAGGACTCAGCGGGGCGCTGGGCATTGCGCTGGCGCTGCGATTCGTGTTCCGGGGCTGGGGGATTGCATTGTTTCTGGCCGGCGTTGCCTTGGCCGCAATCAGCGGCGGGTTATCGTTCATCGCTCATCTCAGCGCGGCTGTTCTGCTATGTGTGACCATCGGCTCACTGATGGCCATTGTGGCAGGCACGGCGCGCCTGCGACGCAACGCGTCTGAATCCCCCCGTCTCTCATTGAAGCCATTTTGGCTGTGGCAATGCTTCAGCCATTCAGCCTACAGCTTCGAGCGGCTGCAAGGCAGCGGCTTCGCCGGCGCGCTGGCCCCGCTGATCGATCACCTGTACACTACGCCGAACGAACGCAGAGACGCCCTGAAACGGCATCTGGCTTTTTTCAACACCGAAGTCAACCTGGGGGCTGTGCTGGTCAGCATCGCAGCGCGCATGGAAGCAGAGCACGCGGCAGGTCGGGCCACTGCAACCGAGATCGAGAAAACCAAGTCCAGCCTGATGGGGACATTGGCAGGCTTTGGCGATCCGCTGATCCAGGGCGCGCTCTTGCCATGCGTGCTTTCATCAGCCCTGCTGATCCTGTTCAGTGAGTTGGCCGTCAATCCGCGCCAACCGGCCTTGATAGGGCCGGCGTTGTACGTGGCCAGCATTGCCTCACTGATCTTCGCCATTGGCTGGTTGTGTTATCAAGCCGGCGACGCGCTTGGCCGCGGAGCTGTCGTGAGGCTGCTGGGAAGCGCCATCGTACGGCGCGGCGCAGATGTGGCGCGCGGCATCACCGCGTTCATGCTGGGCGCATTGACAGCAACGCCGGCGGTCGTGTCGGCGCCGATCCAACTGCCACCTGGCCTGCCCACCAATCTGATGCGGATCGGATTCTCTCTGGCGCTGACACTGGGACTGTTCGGCTTGAGCTTGCACCCCAGTGTCAAGCCATTCTACGCCTTGCTCGGCCTGATAGCTCTTGCAACGTTATTGGCGTTGGGCGGGATGATATAGAATCCAATCGACATGCAAGCCCGCGTCGAACTGCTGATCTGGACGGCGCTATCGTTGCTGCTGGGCGTCGTAGCGGTAAACGCTGCGCATCGCGCCCAAGGCGGGCGCCTGATGCAGTTCGCCGAGGAGACCACCGCCGGCGCATTATTGCGTGAACTGGGGCTGTTTGCTTTCATGGTTGGGCTGCCGTTCGGGGCACTGATCAGCGGTGCAGCAGGCCTCGATGTGATGGCCTTGGGCAAGCAATTGACGGCCCCCGACAACATGCTGGGCTTCCCATTCGTGGATTGGGTGCGTGGCATCGGTCAGTCATCGCTCGTGGTGCTGTGTGTGCTGGCTGTGCTGTGGCTGGCAGGCCGCGTCGCGCCGGCCGGCCAGCCCTGGGGGATTGGCATCATCGGCGTGCGCGACGCTTTCTACCACGAAGCGCACTGGACGTTCTATCGCGCCGCGCCGGTGCTGTGGCTGGGCGACTTGTACTGGGGCGTGGTGATCGGCATGATTCCGCTTCTTCTGGAATGGGTCACTCACCCCGATCTGCCATTCTGGGTGACCACTATCGAAGGCCGGCAGAGACTGACCATGAGACTGGCCTGCGCGCTGACCAGCGGGTTTCTATATCTGGCAATCCAGAACCTGTGGCTGATGATTGCTGCCAACTTGGTGATTCAGGTGGTCGGTAGCCGGCTTATGAGCTACCAGCCTGCCGGCTCTCAGCGCCACACCGATTCGACGCCCGGTTCATAGAGACCGGCGAACGAGAAGAGTCAAGTCTGGTATGGTGCTACATGTCCCGCCACAAGCGCGCCGCCGCCTCACGCGTCCGGGCCAGCAAACGAACCGGATCAGCGTTCAACACGACATGATCGCGCTTCAACCAGCGCCCGGCGCACATCACACTGTGCACATGCGCTGCGTCACGCCACAGAATTAACTGATCGAATAGATTGTGGGCAGTGACAGGGGTCGGCAGATCGAGATCGATAGCGATCAAATCGGCGCTGTAGCCCGGCACAAGTGCGCCGACCGGCCCAGCAGCCCCCGCTCCCAGAGCCATGGACTGTGCGCCTTCGAGCGTGGCCATGCGCCAGACCACATGGCCGGGCATTGCGCCAGGATCGAGCAGGCGGGCTTTGTGGATGAGAAACGCACCGCGCAAAGTGGCGAAGAAATTGGCCACGTAGCCATCGGTGCCCAAGCCGAGCGTGGCGCCAGCAGCGCGCAACTCTGGGACAGGCGCAATGCCGCCGCCCACTTCACAATTTGAGAGCGGCATGGTGGTAATACGAATGGATCGCCGGCCTGCAATTTCGACCTCACGCGGCGAAAGCTGCACACACTGCGACGCCAGCGTGGTCCCATCCAAAATCCCTAGCGCCTCATAGTGCTCTAGGGTGCGATGGCCATGCTGCTTCAGGCACTGCTCCGGCTCATAGGTTCCCTCTGCGCAGTGAAAGTGCAACAACGCATCGTGTTCGCGCGCCAGCGCATGCGCACGGCGGATAAAGGCATCGCTGCACGTGAATGTGGTGTGATGGCACATCGCGCCGAGCAACAGAGCCGGCGGCGCGCCGATTGAATTGTCTCCGGCGCGCGTCGTATTCGGTCTGACATCGTCTTGTGGCGTCTGTTTTGCCGCTTCTGTTTTCTGCGCGCCGTGTTCTGTGTTCCGGCCCTTGCAATACGCGATGAACTCGACATTCTCGCGCAGGCCCAGCTCGCCATTCTCACGACTGACACGCTCGGTAGCCTCGAAGCACAGCATACCGCGCAGTCCCCAGCGCTCCACGACTTCAGCCTGGGCAAACAGTCCGCCGGGGATGGCATTCGGCGCCTCCAGACAATCAAAGAAAGTGGTCACGCCGCTGTTGATCATGTCATAGCAGGCCAACTCCATCGCTGCGCGCAACATATCGTGATCCAGCCGGTCTTCGATGCGGCCCCACCAGAAATCGTTGAGAAAAGCCCAGAAGTCGGCCGGCGCGCTGTCGGTAGGAATGCCATGCGCCAACACGCCGTAGCAGTGGCGATGCGCGTCCACAAAGCCGGGCGACACGGCTTTGCCGCGCAGATCGCAAACAGTAGCATCGGGATACTCGGCCCGCAGCGCGTCGTTTGGGCCGGTGGCAACGATGCGTCCGCCGGCAACCAGCACGGCCTGATCTGGCTGTGGCGGCTCATCGGCAGAACGAATCAACCAGGACGAAAGAATCAACTCAGCAGCAGATTGGTCAAGAATCGACATGACGACTCGGAATGAGCATGTGAGATTTTGAATTCCAGATTGGCGCGCCGGGCAATTTTACAGGAGTGGACAACTGGCAATTTGGCCATGGTTACTGTTAAAATCGTGCCATGCACGTGCCACAGATTGCGCCGCAGGAATACGCGCGATTGCGCAAAACAAGCAACCCACCTACACTGATCGATGTGCGCGAGCCGTGGGAGTTTGAACGTGCACGGATCGAAGAGGCAAAGCTGTTGCCTTTGGGTGACATTTTCGAGTGGGCGCGCACGTTGAACCCCAATAACGCCTACGTGGTGATGTGCCACCACGGCGTGCGCAGCGCCCAGGCGACCCTTGTTTTGCAGCGATTGGGCTTTCAGGACGTTCGCAATCTGAGCGGGGGCATCGACACTTGGGCGCGTGAGGTAGATTCGCGCGTGCCAATTTACTGATCGCCATGCACAGCCATTTGTCTCGCTGGATTGCCTTGATTGCGGCAGTCGCGATCGCTATCAGCGCTCTGGCAATACCTGACAATCCAGCGCTGGGCCAATCGCCAACGCCTGTTCCTCAATCTCTCTGGCTGGAGCGAGCTAAAGCCATGATCGCCGGCATGAGCGTGAATCAGAAAGTGGGGCAACTGTTCCTGATCAGCTTCCCCGGCAACGATGTGCTGTCCGGCTCAGACATTGCCGACTTGATTATCAACTACCGCATTGGCGGGGTGCAGCTCAAAGCTGCCAACAACAACATTGTCAATGGGCCTGGCGTGCTGACTCAGGTCGCGGAGATGACTAACCGACTGCAACAGTTGGCTGCACAGTGGCCGATGCCTGAGATCGAGACCACACCCACACCAACGATCACCGTCACGCCGACGCCGACCGCACCCGCTCGCCGGGCGACGACTGCCCCCACCGGTAACAGTATCGCGGCAGCCACGCCAACATTCATACCGCTTTTCATCGCACTGAATCAGGAGGGCGATGGCGCGCCATACTCCGAGATTACGCAGGGCCTGACGCCACTGCCCAGCCAGCTTGCGATTGGCGCAACCTGGCGGCCACAGAACGCACAGATTGCTGGGCAGATTCTGGGCAGCGAACTGTCGCGCCTGGGCGTGAATGTGTTGTTTGGGCCGGTGCTGGATGTGATGGATACACCCAAGCCGGGCACACCCGGCGACGCCGGCGTGCGCGTGTTTGGCGGCGACCCATATTGGGTTGGCAAGTTCGGCGCAGCATTTGCGCGCGGCGTGCGCGCGGGCAGCGAGAGCCGGATTGCCGTGGTCGCCAAACACTTCCCCGGCCTGGGATCGTCGGATCGCAACGTCAATGACGAGATTCCCACCGTCCAAAAATCGCTCGAACAACTCAAGCAGATTGAGCTGGCGCCGTTCTTTGCTGTCACCCAGATCAGCGCTCAGCCCAACGCAACAGCAGTTAGCAGTGACACCGGCGCAGTCGATGGTTTGCTGGTCTCGCATATCCGCTACCGCGGCTTTCAAGGCAACATCCGGGCCAGCACGCGGCCGGTCAGCCTGGACCCGCTGGCCTATCAGGCGCTGATGTCCCTGCCAGAGATCGCACCCTGGCGCACGGCAGGCGGAGTTACATTCAGCGACGCGCTGGGCGTGCGCGGCGTGCGCCGATTCTACGATCCACTCGACCTGTCGTTCAACGCGCGGCGTGTGGCGCAGGAAGCGTTCATGGCCGGCAACGATGTGCTGGTGCTGGGCAGCTTCGGCCTGTCGAACTCCTGGCCCGAACAACTCGCAAACATCAAAGACACCATTCAATTCTTCCGCGAACGATACGTCAGCGACCAGACGTTTGCTGCGCGCGTCGACACAGCCCTGACGCGCATCCTGGCGCTTAAACTCAAGCTATACCAGGGCGACTTCTCGCCAGAGGCGGCGCAGGTCGATGTGGAGGGGGCGGCGGAGATCAGCCCTTTCAGCGAAGCCGTGGCCGCAATCGCCAAAGAGAGTATCACCCTGCTATCGCCCAGCGCACGCGACCTGCCGGCTGTGCTGGGTCCGTCTCTCCGCAAAGATGAATCCATCGTTTTTATTACCGATGACCGCGAGATCAGGGAATGCTCGCGCTGCGCGCCCTACCCGGCTATTCCTCGGACAGCGCTGCAAGACATCGCTCTCACCCTGTACGGGCCGCGCGCTACCGGCCAGGTGGACCCGGCGCGCGTGTCTTCATTCACCTTCGGCGATCTGGCCAACTTCCATGACCCTGTGACCGAGACTGCCACTGCAGATGCGACGCCAATGCCGATGCCGACTGCCCTTTCGACCAGCCCGGCAATCACGGATGCGTCGTCCATCACGAGCACGGCTATGCCGCCCTCGCTGGACATCCAGGAAGCAATAGAGAAAGCCGATCTGATCGTGTTTGCCATGCTTGATCTGAACACGCAGGCGCCATCGACGGCGTTGTTTCGAGATTTCCTGGCCCAACGCGCTGACGCGCTGCGCGAGAAGCGGGTGGTTGCGCTGGCATTCGGCGCGCCCTACTATCTCGACGCCACCGAGATCAGCAAACTGACGGCGTATTTCGCAGCGTATAGTCGCGCGCCAGCCTTTTTGGAAGCAGCGATTCGCGTGTTGTTTGGCGAAGTCCCACCGGCAGGCGCGCTGCCGGTATCGATCACGGCGCTCAACTACTCCCTGCTTCTGCAAACCTCGCCCGATCCCAATCAGGTGATTCCGCTCACGGCGGCGGATGTGGTCACCGGATCGCAAGCCACACCCGGCCCCCTCCAACTGAAGGTGGGGGACAGCTTGCAACTGCGCGCCGGCCCGATCTACGACCGCAACGGGCATGTGGTGCCGGACGGCACGCCGGTGCAATTTGTGCTGGCCTATCCGCTCGAGCGCGTCGAACAACAACAACCGCCGGTGTCGACGCGCGACGGCGTGGCGGAAATGACGGTCGTTATCGAACGCAAAGGTCAACTGGAGATCCGGGCCATCGCCGAGCCGGCCCAATCCTCCTATGTGATCAAAGTCAACATCGGGGATGACACCTCGTCGATCGAAACAATTCGGCCCACCCCTATGCCCACGCCAACAGCGGAGCCAACAAGCACACCGACGCCACAGCCAACATCTACACCCACTGCGGCGTCAGCGACACCTGAGACTGAATCTTCAAACGGCGGCGCATCAAGCCGGGCATCTGCACAAGGCTTTGTGCTGACCTTATTTGCATTGCTGGCGACAGGGCTGGCTGCCATACTTGCACTGGCGACCGTCACACCAATCGATGTGACCTGGCGATGGCGCCTGGTGCTGTGGAGTTGGAGTGCGGGGTGGATCATGTATGTGCTGTACACCATCGGCACGCCCGGCATAGAGCGCATTGCCGCTGCCTTCGGTTGGCTGGGAGCAGCAGTGGTTTCGGTCATGGCCTCGCTTATCGTACTGGCGCTGGGGCTGGTGTTTGCCGGCAGGCAACGGGCACGCTCGGTAACGTGAGAATGTCTGTCGCAATGTGACCCGCGTGAGTGCGCCGCTCACTGACAGTCGATTGCCGACATTCACCAAGGAGTTGCATGAAGCATGGACATCTTGAAACGCTTGTTCGGCGGGCCGGGCAAAGCCGCTCAAGGAGGCGACGCCAACGCCCTGATCTACTACGTGAAGGGCAACAAATGTGGCGCGATTACACGCGTGCGCATCGACAAGTACAACGAGCTGAGCCTTGATGATGACGGCGAGAACTACGTCGCACGCAAAGTAGTGGTGGACAACGTGTGCTACGGCTCAGTTGAGATCGAGTTGCGCTTCGACGCCAATCGCAACGAAGTCAGCCGCAGGATCCAGGGCGGCGCGTTCGTGACGCGCGAGGAGTATGAAGCGTACCAGGCCAAACAGTCGGCCAAAGCGGTATAGAACGCCGAGATCGCAGATGAGCGCTGACACGCTCACACACGCAGTGTTCATCTGCGCTTATCAGGGCGCGCCACGTTCTATTCAAGGATCAAGCTCGTCGAGCGCGTTTGGGGACGTGATGCGCGCCGGCTGAGTCATACCAATAACGAACGAATGTCGCCGCAGGCCGGCAACGGCTCGGCGCCGGCAGCCGGAGCAGATCAACCAGTTGCTTGAGTGTGTCCCGATCAAGCGCCCCCAATTGCGCCCGCGCACGCCGACGCGACCCAGCGCATCTACTATCTCGGTCAAGTGCGCCGCCAAGTGCGCCGCCAAGTGCGCCGCCAAGTGCGCCGTCACCAGGTTCGTTCTTTCAGCAACTCTTGAATGGCGTCGCGCGGCACCGGCAACTCGTCGATATGCGCTTCGAGCCAGTGTGAGAAATCTTGTTCGATGGGGTCTGTCCAGCGATCGTCAATCTGGCCGGGGGTGTAGACGCCCTCGGCCAGGCGCTGTTTGCCAAAGCGGTCGCGCAAGTGGATCAGCTCGCAGGTCTTCACCACTTTCTCGACCAGATGCGCCGGAATGAAGATAACGCCATCTTCGCGGCCCAGCACGACATCGCCCGGCATGACGGTGACCTGTCCAATGCGCACCGGACAGTTGATGCCCATCAGCATGATCGTGGGCGAGGCATAGGTGGGGTGAACGCCGCGCACAAAGCTGGCAAAGCCGGCCAGGGCCTTGATGCCATCCAGATCACGCACGGCAGCGTCGTGCACCACGCCGTTGCCAGATTTGGCATGAATGGCAGTGGCCAGGTTGTCGCCGATGATGGGGCCTTGCTCAATCTTGCCGTATACGTCGGCGACGTACACATCGCCGGGCACAAGCAGATCGATGGGCCACGAAATCTGATCGCCGATGCAGCCGGCTGCGGCGCCGCGTTCTTCCATGAGGGCGCGCAGGTTGGGCCGGCGCGGCATGTACATGGCAGTCAGCGCGCGGCCGGCCAACACTTCGCCGGGGTGCGTGCGCATCCAGCCGCCTTCGTACTGGTGGTGATAGCCCTCGTTGCACAGCACGCCCCACGCAGCAGTGACGGTGATGTTACGCGCGCGGGCAATGAGTGTATCGGGCACTTTGGGCCGGCCATCGGCAAAACGCTCGCCGCGCCATTCACGGGTGTAGTCGATCAGTTCTTCGGGCGTCAGATTGAAGGGGCAATACTTCTGCATGCCAGCTCCTGTTCGTTCAGCTTTTCGAGATGGCGTTGGGATCAAACGATGACACACACTCGCCAGGTTCAGTGTTCGGGCGCTTTGGCCGGCCCAACCAGGCGCAGCGCATTGCCCCGGTAGATTTTTGCCAGCACCTCCTGCGACAAGCCCAGACCGTTCAGCAGCTCCTGATGCCGATTGTCGAAGTAATCCCGCCCATACAGGATGCGATCTTGAAACTCGATGAGGAAATCTTTGGTGAATGCGGGGTCGCGTGAGAGGGCCGTGTGACCTGAGCCGGCCGAGATATCGGCGTACAGGTTGGGATATTCGCGGAACATCTGGATGATCTTGCCGCCGGGCATAACCGGGCCGGTTGGATAAGGCACTTTGTCATGCTGATTGTCGCCGGAGATATGCGCCCAAAAGCCGGGCGCATGGCCGATGAAGTTGGTTTGCGGGCAAGATCGGACAGCACGCTCGAACGGCTCGATGCCACCGCCATACCACCAGTTTGGGCGGGGATACTTGCGGCCGGTGCTGAACTCGTAGTCGATGTGCACCACCACCGGCAGCCCTTTCTCGCCGCAGAATCGAAACAGGCGCAGCGCGTCCAGATCGTCATACATCATGCGCAGCTTCAATTCGCCGCACACTTGCGCGCCATGAATCTCGATGGCGGCGTGAAGCCGGTCAATCGCATCGGGCCGGCGCGGGTCGGGGCAAAAGCCCAACACGAACTTGTCCGGCGCAGCGCGCTTGTAAGCAAGCGTCTTGCGCAAAGGGATCGGGCCTCCGGCGCCGACCAGCGTGTCTTCGGGCGACAAGACATGGTTGTATTCAGGATCGTACTCGTCCGACGGGCACTCCCAGGTCAGTAGCCACGTCTGGTCGATGTTGAACTGCGCCATATTCGCCAGAAAGCGCTCCAGGGTGTGGCCGTGCCAGTCGGGATGATTGTGCGAATCGATGATCTGTGCAGACATATCTTCTCCTCCTGTGACCCCGCTGGAGTATAACTTTAGGGCGTCGCTCACATACAATTATCGGGAGAGAAAAACCGATGGGCAACTCATCTCTAACAACTGCCAACGCGCTCTCACCGCGCGAGCGTTTATTGATGGACCCCGGCTGGCGCTTCCACCTGGGCGATCTCGATACAACCGGCACTCTGTCCGACGATCCGCACATGCAAACTTATCTGTCGGTGAAGACGGGTATGGCCGGCGGCCCAGCCGGGCCGGACTTTGACGATAGCGCCTGGCGCATCGTTGATCTGCCGCACGATTTTGTGGTTGAAGGGGCATTCGATCCGACCCACAACCTGGATCACGGCTACTTGCCGCACGATGTTGGCTGGTATCGCAAGTCGTTCGATCTGCCGGCGGAAGACCTGGGCAAACGCATCTATCTCGAATTCGACGGCGTATTTCGCAACAGCACCGTGTGGGTCAACGGCTGTATGCTGGGCACACAACCCAGCGGCTACATCAGCTTCCGCTACGACGTGACCGATGCGCTCAACTACGGCGCAATCAATACCATCGCCGTGCGCGTGGATGCGCGCAATTTCGAGGGCTGGTGGTATGAAGGCGGCGGGATCTATCGCCATGTGTGGCTGCTGAAAGTAGACCCGCTGCATGTGACACCGTGGGGAGTGTTTGCGGAATGCCGGCCGCTCCGTGACGCCCTGGACACATGGGATGTCATTATTCATACCGAGCTGACCAACGCCACCGACACCGCAGCGCGCTGCGGGATCGAATCGCTGATTGTCGATGAGCAGGGAAACGCCATCGCCCGCGCCCGCTCATCCAAAGCCCTGCCGGCGAGCACAACCACCGAAGTGACACAGACTGTCAGCGTGGTCAACCCGCGTTTGTGGTCGGTGGATGCTCCGCATCTGCATCGCGTCATCACCGTCGTGAAGAGCGGCAAAACCGTCACCGATCGCGTGGAGACCACATTTGGCTTCCGCAGCATTCGCTTCGACGCGAACGAGGGGTTTTTTCTCAACGGTCAACCGCTCAAGATCAAAGGCACGTGCAATCATCAGGATCACGCCGGCGTGGGCGTGGCGCTGCCCGATCGCCTGCACGCATACCGCATCGAGCGGCTGAAGGAGATGGGCAGCAACGCCTACCGCTGCGCGCACAATCCGCCGGCCCCCGAACTGCTCGACGCCTGCGACCGGCTCGGCATGTTGGTGATGGATGAAGTGCGCCACATGGATAGCTCGCCACAGGGTCTGTTCGAGCTGGAGTCGATGATTCGCCGCGACCGCAATCACCCCAGTGTGATCCTGTGGAGCCTGGGCAACGAAGAACTGATTCAAGCCAGCGACATCGGCGGGCGCATTGTGACAACGATGAAACGACTGGCGCGCAAGCTGGACCCAACCCGCCCGGTGACAGTTGCCATGAACGGCGCATGGGGTGGACCGGTCACACAGGCTGTCGATGTGCAGGGCTGCAACTATAACTTGAGCCTGTATGACAGCTTCCGCGAGCAGAATCCGCACAAGCCGGCCTTGGCCGCCGAACACGCCAGCACGGTGTGCACACGCGGCATCTATGCCAACGACGTCGATCGCGGCTACGTCAGCGCCTATGATCTGAACCATCCCGAATGGGCGCATCGCGCAGAGGAAGCCTGGAAATCCGTGGCCGAGCGGCCCTGGATGGCCGGCACGTTCGTTTGGACCGGCTTCGACTATCGCGGCGAACCAACGCCCTATCGCTGGCCATGCATCAGCTCGCACTTTGGCATCCTCGATACATGCGGCTTTGCGAAAGACAACTTCTACTATTACCAGGCCTGGTGGAGCGATCGCACCGTGTTACACCTGCTGCCACACTGGAACCGGCCAGCGCCAGAAGGCGAAATGGTCAACGTGTGGTGCCACAGCAACTGCGACCTGGTGGAGCTGATCGTGAATGGCGTGAGCTACGGCGTGACGCCCATGCCGCGCAACAGTCACCTGGAATGGCAAGTGCCCTATGCACCAGGCGTCATCGCAGCAAAGGGATACACGGCCGGCAGGCAGGTGGCCTATGTCGAGCGGCGCACCACCGGCGAGCCGGCCCGCATTGTCCTGCACCCCGACCGCGAGGCCATCCGCGCCGACGGCCAGGATGTGGCCGTGGTGAACGTGAGCGTGCGCGACAGCAATGGCCTGGTCGTGCCCACGGCCAACCGGCTGATCCGTTTCAACGTCAGCGGGCCGGGCGCGATTTTGGGGGTGGGCAATGGCGACCCAAGCTGCCACGAGCCGGACAAGGCCACGCAGCGTTCGACCTTCAACGGCTGGTGTCAGGCAATCGTGCAGGCGCGGCGTGCGCCGGGCGAGATCGTCATCACTGCCCAAGCTGAGGGTCTGGAGACGGCAACAGCAGCGATCATGGCCGGCCTGTAAGTTTTAGCCAGCCAGTCAGGCCCTCGCCTCGATCGTTGTCTTGCGCTTCCACCGGCTTAGCCGAAACTGACGTGTTGGTTAAAATCTGCGGCAAATCACGCATCAAACCCACAACTCGTCAGGAGGAGCAATGGCAAGACAGGTAGGCCGGCTGGATTGGTTCGGCGCGTATGGCTTCATCTATCACCTGAATGGCAGGCTGGCTGCGCGCGTAGACCGCTCGGCTTTGGATGGCGCTGCAAGCGGCCGTGCGCTGCATGGGTCGATGGTTGCCTTTGCTGCGTCACGCGTGCCGGGCCACACACACCCATTGGCTCACAACGTGAAGCTGCTCGCAGACGAAAACGACCCGGCGCTGTTGCGCACCTGTTTCGAGAGCCAGAACAAAGACATCTGGTCGCTTGTCGCCACACGCTATCTGTCCGGCATGCCGGAGCAACAAGCACTCCAAATCATCCGCGCCAAGTTGACAGAGATCGATGATCCACTCCTGTTGCTTTATCGCATCCCGCCGCGCGTGTTGCTATTGCCAGAGGCGCGCGATGTGCGCGAACGGTTTCCCGTCGAAGACCGGCTGACGCTGTACCAGTCGTTCCTAGATCTCGGCCCATTCCGGGATGAGATCATGGAGTGCCTGTCACATGCGCCATCGCACCGGTACGACCGACTGTGGCGCCGGCTGCTGGCCGACGAACACGATATGGAGCGCCTGCGCGCGCACTTTCTGAGCGCCAATCCATCCGAGTGGCAGGCAGTCGCATCGCGCTACCTGGCTGCTCTGTCGCCGCAGGAAGCGCTGACCGCCATTCGTCTCAAGCTGGAGACGGTGCGCAAAGCTTCCATCCTGCTGCCACACGTGCCGGCGGCTGTGCTCAGACTGCCCGATGCGCGCGACGTGCGCCTCGGCATGCCGGCCGGCAAGCGCCTGAGACTCCTCAGCACTTTCGAGAATCTGGATGCGCACGTGGACGAAATCAGCGAGACGCTGGCTAAGGCTTCGGCCAACTCCGTAGCTGAGTTCTGGAAACAGGTCGCCGACCGTATGACGCCGGGCAGCGCACTGTTCAAGATGATGCCGGCTCAAGCGCCTGCCTCAGCCTCTTCAGCCTTAGAAGAGGCTTCATCATCCACAGTGGCCGAATCAGAAGCCGGGGCGAACGATCAGTTACTTCGGCAATTGCTGCCGGGCGACTGAAAGAGTGCTTTGGGCAGCCATAAGATAACTGTCAGGGAACGGACGGCGGTGACAATACCGTCAAATCCACCCATTCCGCGGGCTGCGCGGCGGGATCTGTCCACACCATTAACCGCCGGCCATTTTCGCGTCGGTAGATGCCCACCCGCAGCGTGTCGCCGGGCTGGTAGCCAGCCGGCACAATGATAGCGTGCGCATCGACAATCACATCGCCCGCGCGCCAGGCCGGCATGGGCAAATATCCTTCGGCCGGGCTGCTGTCGTGCTGCGCAATCAGTTGACCATCGCGCATCCAGTGCGCGAACACCGCCAGGTCTTCAGGCACAGGCTCCAGGGCGCTCCAACGCATAGTGACGGTATAAACATTGTTCAGCGGCCCGCCTGGCAGCGACACCTGCGCGCTGCGCAACACAATCCCCTGCTCGAAAGTAGCCAGGCGCACATCATCTGACGTTGGCGCGGCCTGCACGGCGATGAAAGCGCGGCGCGGGGCCGGGTCGAGGTCTCCTTGCGCCAGCGGGCCGACCTGGACGGAAAGCTCGGCATTAGCGGGCAACGCTTCGCGCAAGGCAGCCCAATCGTGATTGGGGTCGACCAGCAACAACACAGCCGCCTCGTTGGCCGGCGCAACGGGCAGCGCGTCGGGCGCAACGCGGGTGACCAGGCCGGCCTCCACCGCCGGCGATAGAAACCGCAAGGCCGGATTATTCGCCAGCAAACGGTCATCGATCCACACTGTTGCAGCCCCGTGCGCTTCAGCAAACGCATTGACTGCGCGGGCCAGTTGCACATGGTGGTCTTCCAGCCAATAGGCAGTCATGGGATGACGCGCATAGACGCTGAAGTAATCATTGGCCGTGTTGACCCCGCTGAGAATCAGGGCCAGCGTCGCCACCAATGCCGGCGGACTGACTGCGCGCTGCAACGAGCCGGGGTAGACGTTCAGCACACCGCGCCGCGACAGCCAGGCCAGCACAGCCTCTAACCCCACCGCAGCCAGCAGGCAGATGGCCGGCAGCGCGCCGATCGCGCGCAGATAGTGCGGCGTGTCCTCGGCCACAATTGTGGGGGCCAGAAATACGATCAGCCAGAGCAACACAAAGCTTGCAGCGTGCGGGCCGGCGCCCGACAGCGCCAGGGTTGCGACCGGCTTTGTCCGCGTCGCCAATTCGCCTCGCACTGCGCGCCACAGGCACACACCCACGCCGATGAAGAATGCCGCCGCCAACCAATCGGCATAGACCGGGCGCAGTGACAGGTTGTGCCGCCAGATGCGGTCACCCTGATAAGCAACCATGCCGGCTGCTTTGAGCAGATTGTCAAACAATGTGCCGACCAGGTCGCCTTGGTTGATCTGTGGGTTCAGGATAGACACCTGGCCGGCGCGGGCAAAGTACAAGTCAGGATGGCGCAGCAACCACAGCGCGAGCGGCGCCAGAGTCAACACTGCGCCGGCCAGCAAACCCAGCCAGGTGACGCGCGGCAGGCGCAGGCAGTTGCGCATTGAGGGCACAAGCGCGACAAGCGCCACAAAGCTGATGAGCAGAACGGCAATCAGTTGACCGGAGGTGTAGGTGTAGAAGGTTAATCCGAAAGCCGCGCCGGCCAGCAGCGCCAGCCAGGGCCGGCCGGCGCGCGGATCGCGCAGCAGGGCAAAGAACAACGCGCTGAACACACATAGCCAGAAAGGCAGCAAAATGGCGCGGAAGGCCACCCGGCTGATGGCAAGATGCCAGAAAGTCACAGCCAAAATAGCCGCACCCAGCACCCCGATACGATGCGAGAACAACGACCGCCCCGCAGCGTAGATGGCAATCAGCGTAGCAACGCCGATGAGGGCAGAGACGATGCGCAGTGCTTCGGGCGTGCGGCCCAGTAGGGCGATGGCCGGCGCGAGGAGATACATGAACATGCCCTCACGCCCATTGTTTGCGGCGAAATAAAGCGCCAATTCACCGCGTGTGACACTCAGGGCGTCGAGACCGTAAAATGCCTCATCGCGGTACAGACCGGGGGGCAAGTCGCCGATATGGATGAGGCGCAGAAACGCGCCGGCGAGGACGACGAGTAACAGAGGCAACCAGTCGCGCCAATGCGCCGGCCAGCGTCGAAGATGAGCAGACATGCGCGCAGAAGTGGGAGTATTCAGGTGCCCTACGGGTCTCGAACCCGTAACCTCTTGAGCCACAGTCAAGCGCTCTGCCAATTGAGCTAAGGGCACCACGGTCGTCGGCGTGTCTATCGCGTCTATGAGGACGCAAGCACACCGCTCGCAGGGCGCGAGTTTACCACACTTCCTTTTCCATGATCAGGCCATCTTCACCATCGTGATAATAGCCGTAGCTGGTTGTTACCCAGCGATAGCCGCAGCGTGTGTATAGACTGATCGCGCGCGTGTTGCTGCGCCGCACTGTAAGTTTGACGCAGGGCGCTTTCAGGTGTTGCTCGGCCGTCAACAGAAGTGCCCGGCCAATTCCCTGCCCCCAGAATTCTGGCAAGACACCAATGGTGATGATCCAGGCATGGCCGGCCCGTGGCCGGCACTCAGCAGCAACAAAGCCGACCAGCACGCCGCCCGCTACAGCTTTTAGCCGTAGCACGGCCGGGCTTAGCATCAGACTGAGCAGCGTCAGCACATCGTAGGCATCTTTGGAAAAGCACACCCGTTCCAGCCGGTGTATGGCTGGTAGATCAACCAGGCGTACCGGGTCGATCCTGAATGGCTGATCGGCAAGTGCGGCGTTCATAGTCAGCGCGTTCTGCGCTGGTCAGCGGGCAGAGCCGAGAGCCCCGAAAAGACTCTCGGCTTCTATTGCGCGCATTCACTCAGGCTTTCTTCTCACCGTCAGGCGCGCCGGCGCTGATACTCAGCGACCCACCTTTCAACAACGACGTGAACTCGAGCGGGAAAATGTACTTGGTCGATGGACTGGCGCCCAACGCCTTCAACGCATCGAGATATTGCAGCGTCATCGTGTTGGTATCGACGCCCTTGGCCGCCGCGTAGATTTCCTCCAGCGCCGTGCGGAAGCCTTCGGCGCGCAGCGCCTGCGCCATCTTCTGGCCTTCGGCCTCCAGGATTGTCGATTGCTTGAGGCCCTCTGCTTTCAGAATCGCGGCCTGCTTCTCGCCTTGCGCAATAGCAATAGCCGACTCGCGCTTGCCGTCGGCTTCGATAATCAACGCCCGGCGGGTGCGTTCGGCGCTCAACTGACGGTTCATCGCCTCTTGCACATCGCGTGGTGGGATGATCTCACGGATTTCGACCGCCGTCACCTTGACACCCCATCGCTCGGTTACTTCGTCCAGTTTGGTGCGCAGGACTGTGTTGATACGCTCGCGTTGCGCCAGTACATCATCGAGCGTGATATCGCCGATGACAGCGCGCAGGGTGGTTGTCGCAATACCCTGTGATGCCGCTGCAAAGTTGCCAACCTGCAGCACGCTGCGCTGCGGGTCTACCACCTTCCAATAGATCAGGAAGTCCACGCTGATCGGCGCGTTGTCTTTGGTGATGGCCGTTTGCTGCGGCACTTCCATGAACTGTTCGCGCAAATCCACCTTCACAGCGGTGTCGATGAACGGCAACAAGATCACCAGGCCGGGGCCTTTCTCGCCAATGCAGCGTCCCAGCCGGAAGATGACCAACCGCTCGTAATCGCGTACGATGCGGATGATCGATCCGAAAACACCCAGCACTACGAACAAGACGACCAGGGCCAGGAACCCAAGCACGATCAAACTAAAAATGGCATCCATTTGTTCTCGAACTCCTTCTCTATCTCTATTCTATTGACGGAACATCCGGACGGGCGTTGTGATCGCCGGCGTCTACTTGTCTGACTCTCAGTGTCAGCCCTTCGATCCCTTCCACCACCACCGTTGCGCCGGCCGCAATCGGCCCGGCCGAGGTTACAGTCCACAATTCTCCGTTGATCTGGGCGGTGCCAATCATGCGATTGGGTGCCACAAGCGGCGTGCGGATGATCCCGATAGCGCCGACAACTGTGCGGGGATCAACCCGCGATGGCTGGCGCATCGCTCGAATCACGCGGTTGGCGGCAAAGCCGAAAAACGCCAAAGAACCTACAGCCGACGCAGCAACCAGCCACAACGAAACACGCGCCGCCTGCTCGGTGACCTGAAACAAAAACACCGAGCCGATTGCCAGCGCCACAGCGCCACCTACCGCTACGGCCCAGGTCTGCAACTTCAAATCCAGGATGAGCAAACCAAAACCGGCCAATATCAAAACCAGCCCGGCCCAGTTGACCGGCAGACGAACCAGGCCGATGAAGGCCAGCACCAGGCACAGGCCGGCTGCAATCTCAGCAAAGCCGGTTCCGGGCGCCCCAGATGCCACCACCAGCGAGAGCAGCCCCAGAATCAGCAGGATGTAGGCGACATCGGGATTGGCGATTGTGTTGAAGATAGCCTGACCAATATCCATGGCTGCGCTTGGGATGGGGGGCTGGGTGCAACCCCCGATGAGCGGAGCCGCGGGAACTCAGGGCCTGGGACTTGATTGCGCGGCAACCTGCTGGTCGCCGTACACCTCTTCGATCGACGCAAGCACATCTTGCAGCGAATTGACCTGGTCAACGATGCTGTCGCGCAGTCGCTGTGTCCTGGGACTGTTGACGTCGCGCGCGTCGATCAGCAGCATCTGCGAGTACACCGTGCCCAGCGCAGTCAGCGTATTCTCAATCTGAAGCTCGGCGCGGTTCATTGTGTCGGCCAGTTTCTCCAGCGACGCCACTTGGGCCTGCCGGCGCGCAATGGTGTCACGAATTTCGGCCTGGATGGCCGGGTCGCTCTCACGAGCCAGCCGCTCGTGCAACTGACGGATCGACTGCTCGGCGACTTTGCGGTCGTTCGCCAGAAAGGTGTCGCTGCGATAAGCATCCAGGCGGCGCGCCAACGCATAGATGCGACCGACCCACTCCTGCACCTGATCGGCCACATCCTGCAGCCGAAGGCGCAAGGCGGAATCTGCCGTCTTGTTCATCGCGCTGTCGATGCGCTCGCGGTAGGCGATGGCCTGGCCAACCATCGCACGCAGATGGGCATCTTTCAACGCGCTTACGTTGAACTGCTCGCGGAAGATCTGTGAGGCGGCCTGCGCGTTGGCCTCGCGGTTAGCCAGCCCGGCCCCAACTACAACCAGCCAGATGGGCGTTAGCGCAACCAACCATGCTACGGGTGGAGCATCGACCAGCGGGACACGCACCCCCAGCCCAACCAGCAAAATGGCCGCTGCAATCACGAATGCGCTTGCCGGGCTGAGAATCGCATTCTGAACCATGGTCCAGAATGCCCGCTGCTTCAGATCGCCCATGGTGTTGGCTCAGGACTACGAGCTTTGGAACTGGCGCCAACGCGCGTCACACGCAGTTCATGCGCCATGCGTCACAATCGCAAATCCAAAATCGAACATTCGCGCTCGGGCCTAGCCCTGACCGATACCGAGCCGGCGCTTGCGCTCTTCGAGCTGGGCGTCCAGTTGACCACGCCCCAGCGCCTCGTCCATCTGCTGATCGAGGTTGCTGGCGCGGATTTCGGCCTCGGCGCTGGCTTTGTCGAGCCGGCTGCGAATGCTTTCGGCCATGCGGGCCACATCCACATCTCCCACGCCGGCCAAGTCGTCGAGCGAGCGAATGGCACGGGTGGTGATTTCCTTGGCCTTGGCCAATTCGAGCAAGGCCGCCATTTCCTCGCGTTGCTGGCGAATGGTAGTCAGCTTGGCTTGCAACTTCAGACGCGCATCGAGCAGTGACTTGTACTCGCGTTCCTGGCGTTCGAGTTGTGCCTGAAACGTATCGTACAAGTCTTTGACCGAATTCAACTTGGCCTGTGCCGCGCGCGCCAGGTCCTCTTTATTCTGGGTCAGGAACATATCGATGTTCTTGTCCAGTTCTGCGATTTGCCTGGCATATTCGTCACGCTTGCGCTGCAGCGTCTTAACCTGCCCACCGACCGTCGCAGCCGCATCTTCCAGCGCATCCAGATTGTTGTCCACGTCGCGGATGTATTGGTCGATGACAGCCATCGAGTTTGCTTTGAGTGCATTGTCCACCAACGAATGCAGGTTGGCCGAAATCAGGGTTTGCACCTTTTCAAGGAGAGAAGCCATGAACTGAAACCTCCAGGTTGTTGCCGGCCCGACTGGGCGAGCATATTGAAGCACAGGCAAATTTATGTCGATTCTCGATCTCGAAGGATTATACCCGCGCACCTTTCGCCGACATGACTTTTGGCTGACACAGAGAAAGACAGCCGGCCTTTAGCAGCCAACTCATCGGCGCGCCGGCCTGACCTGCAGCAGCTAATCCTCGGCGTAGGCGAACAGGCCGCTGAGCGACTCGCGCAGGTAATTGCGCAGGATGGCCTCGCCGAACACCGGCGCGACTGACAAGATGGTCATATTCGGCAGCCGCTTTTCGGGCGGCATGGGCACCGTGTCGGTACATACAATCTCTTTGATCTGCGGGATTGCCGCCAGGCGCTCCAATGCCGCACCAACAAACAGACCATGCGTGCAAATCACCGTGATATGCTCGACGCCGTTGGTGACGAGCACCTTGCTCAGTTCCACGACCGAGCCGCCAGTGGCGATCTCGTCGTCGTAGATGAGAGCCTGCCTGAAACCCTTGACCTGCTTGCCGACCAATCCCCGAACGACTACTTCGGTGTCCGAAACGCGCACCTTGTCGGCCGTGGCCACGTTGAGTCCAAGTTCGGCGGCAAAACGGGCTGTGGGCTTGGCTCGGCCAAGATCAGGCGCAACGACAATCGTCTCATTTGGATTGAGATCTCGTTCGCGGAAGTATTTGACAAACAAGGGGCGCGATGTGAGTGGATCGGTTGGCAGGCTGAAGAAGCCTTGCACTTGAGGCGAGTGCAACGTCATGGTCATGACGTGTGTGGCGCCGGATGTCTTCAACAAGTCGGCCACTAGTTTGGCCGTAATCGAAATGCGGGGCGCGTCTTTTTTGTCGGAGCGGGCATAAGAGTAGTAGGGGATGATGGCGTGCACTTCGCGCGCTGCAGCACTGCGTGCGATGTCGCACATCATCAACAATTCAAGCAGCGCATCGCTGACCGGTGGGATGAGCGATTGCAGGATGAAGACGGTGCGCCCCCGCACCGGGGCGCCCAGTTGCACATACAGGTTGTCGTTGTTAAAACGTGAGGTGTGAGAGGAGTCGAGATCAACGCCCAAATAGGCTGTAATGTCGGCAGCCAGCTTTGGATGGGACTGGCCGGCAAAGAAGCGAATGTCGTTCGGGTCGAGTTGCCTGTTCATGAGTGCTCATTTCATCCAGGTGTGAAGATCGAATTAAGTTTAGTACAATCAGTTTTCCCATGATTGATGTCAATGACTTGCGCAAAGGCGCCTGCTTCCTGCTAGACGGGGAGATTTTCAAGGTGCTGGAGTACACGCACAACAAACCCGGGCGCGGCAACGCCACCATCCGCGTCAAGATCGTCAATTTGCGCAGCGGGGCGCAATTCGAGCGCACGTTCCAATCCGGCAACCGAGTGGAAGATGTGGAACTGGACAAGCGGCCCGTGCAGTTTCTGTATCACGATGGGGATTTCTACAACTTCATGGACACAGAAACATACGAGCAATTCGCGCTGGACGAGAAGCTGCTCGGCGAACAGGCCGGCTATTTGAAGGAAGGTCTGCAACTGAAGCTGGTGTCGTTGGCGGGCGAGCCGCTGGATGTCGAACTGCCGGTGACCGTCGATCTACGGGTAGTTGACGCCCCACGCGATATCGCTGGAGACACTGCCGCCGGCGGAGGCACCAAAGTCGTGACGCTCGAAACCGGTTTGAAAGTGACAACGCCGCTGTTCGTGAACCAAGGCGACGTGCTGCGCATCGACACGCGCACCGGCCAGTACGTGACGCGCGTATAGGGCGTCGATCAGCCCAACGCACCCAAACACACCCGATCAACATCAAGGGGGCCAGCGATCCTGTTGGCGTCTCCACTGCCTTGCGCGGTGTGAACTTCAAGAACCTGTGCACCTGTGTTACTTGGGCATGTGCATCGGCATGACCACATGCAGGAAGTTGTCCTCGCCCACCGGCTTGAATACGCCGGGGCTGCGCGCTCCATTGCTCTCAAAGGCGACCTGCGGCGTGGACATCACAGATAGCACATCGATCAGGTACTTGACATTGAAAGCAATCTCCATTTCTGGCCCGGTGATGCTTGCCTCCAACTGGCTTTGATTGTCGCCGGTCTCATCTGCGCGGGCCATGATCCGCACTACCCCAGGCTCCAGGTCCTCGCCGGGTTTGATCTGCAAACGCATGGTGTCAGAGGCATCGCGCGCGAAGATGCTCGCCTGGCGGCAGGCTTTCAACAAGTCAGCGGTGTTGATCACCACCCGCGTCTCGGTTTTCCTGGGAATGATTGGCTCATAGTCTGGATAGCGTTGATCGATCAACTGCGCCACCAGATCGACATTGGCCATATGGAAGAGCACCTGGCCGCGCGAGGGCGTCACACTGATCGCCACCGGCTCCTCTTGATCGCCCACGATGCGGGCTACCTCAGACACCGCCCTGGCCGGAATGAGAATGGTACGGGCCTCGGCCACCGGCTCTTTTAGGGCTGTGCTGCATACGCTCAGGCGAAAGCCGTCAGAGGCTGCCAAGGTAATCCGATCGCCTTCCAGCCTAGTTAGCACGCCGGTCAACATGGGCCGGCTCTCGTCTGTAGCAGCAGCGAAGACAACCTTATTGATGACGTTCTTGAGCGCGCCGGCATCGATGTAGGCCGCGCCATCTGCCTCAAAGGTCGGAATGATCGGGAACTCTTGAGCGTCTATGCCTTTGATGTTGTTGTCTGTCCGGCTAGAGGTGACACGCAGTGTCTGGGTGCGAATGTTCAGTTCCAGGTCAACGCGATCCGGCGGAAGCAAAGCGACCAGTTCGGTGAAGGTGCGGGCCGGCACGGTAATGGCGCCTTCGTCTTCCACCTTTGCCCCTACCCAGCAGTTGATGCCCAGTTCGAGGTTGGTCGCGGCGATCTTCAGCCGGCCGCTGTCAGTTGCCAGTAGCACATGGGTCAGCACTGGCAGGGTGGCCGTGCGCGCCGCAACGGCTCGCCCAACGATATTCAAACCCTTGGCCAGATTTTCCTGCAGGCACGAGACTTTCATGCAGTGCACCTTCCTTCAATCCTTGAGCGGTGTCAGTCAGTGGCGTCAGTTGTCCGAGTACAAGCCGCTCTTGGGCAGCAGCGAGTCGAAACCACGTTCCAGGTCCAGATCAGCCTCCAACTGCCGCACAGCCCACCGAGTATCCTCAATTTCAGATGGATCGTCAATCTGAGCGCGCTCAGATTGAGCGCGCTCAGATTGCTTCACGCCGGTGTAAGTCGGCATGAGGCGGCGTCCTGGTGGCATGACCAGCGCATAGGGGCGGCTGCCTACAAAAGCCTCGGCCAGCTCGGTTGCCTCGGCCATGCTGCGCACGATAATCAATCCGCTGCGGCTTGTCACACTGGTGCTATCGTCTCCCACCAGAATGATCCGGTATCCTTTCTCGACGATGCCTCGCGCCAGGGTATACACGCAATGCTCACCGCCGCGGATGCCCTGGCGACGTAATTGGCGGAGGATGCTGTCCATGTCGGTTGCGTCGGCCAGAATGTCCAGAAAGCGCTGCCGATCTGGGCCATGGCTGCCGGCTCTGTGTGCAGCCGGCTCGCCGAACGGGAGCACCACAACCCCACCCTTGACCAAGAGGCCACTGCGCGACATGGTGATAAAGGCGCTGTCGCAGGTTGCGGCATACAAATCACGGCCGGCTTCGGCGGGTGGCGCGATGATGACGTTGTATGTATCGCGGGGGGCCTCGACTTCGTAAATGTTGCGGGCGAACTCGACCAGCCGGTCATGCACAGCATTCGGCGCGCCGGCAGCTACAGCCACCACATTACCGTTGGGATCGACGACGGCGTTCAGCACAAAGACCAAGCCGGCCCGCTGCCCAATCTCGCGGATAGCGCGCTGGCAGGTATTGTCATTCACGTTGCCGGCCAGCACCGAGGGATCATCGAGAAATTGGGGGCTGTATAGCTCGTTGATGGTGGCGGCGCCGGCGCATCCCTCGGCCACCACTTTGCTGCCGCCTGTGTATCCCGCGTACGCATGGGGCCGCACCACGCCGGTGGCAATTAATATGTCTGCTTCGACTGCGTGGTAGTTCACGCTCACCGGCACATTCAGCAACACCCCCAAATCGTCGTTCTCGCGCACGTTGTATGGGTCATGATTGAGCACAGTGTAGCGCCCAACCACCGTATCGCCCAGTTGCAAGTACAGCTCAGCTTGGCTGCTTTGCTGGCATAGTCCTGTGGCAGATAGAATGGTGATGTCTTCATCGTGCACGCCGGCTGCTTTCAATTCACGAATGAGCGCCGGCGCCAAAATCTCATCCAACCCATCAGGATCGTAATTCGGATCGGCACACACAAGCGTCACACGGCTGCCGCGATGACACTGCATGGTCAGGGGCAACGATGAAATCGGCCGCGCCAATGCAGCGAGGATTGCTTCGCCGAGATCCGAAAGCGGTTCCACAGCAGGCATCATGGGCCGATCTACACGCCATCTTGCGGGCAGCTCATGGTTCAAGACTCTCACATCACACCTGAGTGCTTCATCTGGCCGCATGAATACGGCCAGTCCATGCCTGGCTGCGCTGCTTTAATGCGCTGGCGCGGGCCTAGGCGAGGGATATTGTACAGTGCCAACATGTGACGACGATAAGCGCGATGTCGTCGTGTCCCTTTGCCCATGACTAGGCGCGCATGTGCAAGCGGATATACTGATTGCAGATGGATCATGCAATCTGGCTGCGGCGTGTCATCGCCCTGCTTGCTCTGCTGGTCGGGATGTTGCTCATCCTGGCCGGCCTGGTGATGACCGTCTCTGCCTGGCAGCCTGCCGCACGGCACCCGGCCACCTTTGCGCTGCCACACCGGCAACGGGCAGCGCCGCTCGTGATCGACGCGCAGACACAGCTCGCTTCAGGCCCTGGGACAGGCCCTGTCCCAGGCCCTGTCCCAGGCCCTGTCCCAGGCGCCGTCAGCCCGATTGCGCCTTCGGGCGAGCCGGCCACGCAGGCGGCATTGGAAATCCGTTTGCCCGCGCACCTGCCCACGACTCCCCTCCCAGCGCCAGAGTCGTCTGCGCCTGGCAAGGCGCCTGAAATTCCACTTCGCGTTATCATCCCCGCCATCGACCTTGACGCGCCGGTAAAGCCGGTGACGCTCGTTGTCAGCCGGGATGGCCGCACTGCAGCGTGGGATGTGCCCTCGCACCGAACTTCAGGGTGGCATAGCACATCAGCGCGTCTGGGCGAGCCGGGCAATCTGGTCTTAAACGGGCATCACAACATCCGCGGCCGCGTATTTGCCCGCCTCAAGGACTTGCAACCGTTAGACCAGATCATCGTCGTCGGCGAGCGGCGCAAAGTGACGTATCAGGTCAGCGAGCGAAAATTGCTGCTCGAACGTGGCCAACCTTTAGCGGTTCGCATCGAGCATGCTCAATGGATCATGCCGACCGAGGACACACGGCTAACCCTGGTCACCTGTTGGCCGCCGACAGATAACTCGCACCGGCTGATCGTGGTCGCCCGACCTGTCGCCGAAGAATGGCTGGAGTCGGATAAAGCCGCCCAATGAGGCGAGAGGCCAATGCAGCGCCGGCTTGATGCTGAAGCATCCGGTAGGTTTCAGTTCTCGCGCTCTAGTCGTTCTAGCAGACGCCTCGCATCCCGATCCCCAGGATCAGACTTGATCGCCCGGCGCAAGGCGGCAATTGCCAGATCAATCTCTCCCCGATCGCGGTGCACCAGGCCGATGTTGTAGGCCGCGCTGGGGGCAAAAGGATCAATCTGGAGCGCCCGCTGAAATGCCGAGAGCGCCTTCAACTGCTGTTCTTCGCTGGCCAGGATGGGGTTGCCCAGATAAGCGGCGCCCAGGCTGATCCACAGCCGTGCGCTGTCGGGGGTTTGTTGCACTGCGCGTTCGAGCACGGGAATGGCATCGCGATGCCGGCCCGACATCAAGTAGGCGCCGCCAAGATTCAGCGCGGCATCTGCGTCATCGGGCCGGATTTCGTGGGCGCGCTTGAGCAGAGGCAGCGCTTCTTTCGCTTTGCCCTGCTGCAACAGGCGCGTGCCGTCACGCAACTGCTGGCGGAATTGCCGTTCGTTGCCTGCCCGCAACCACGTATCTAGTCGCTCTCGCTCAGACTCAAAGTCTTGCGGCGTAGAGGCACTTTGGTCATGTTCTGACATGCGCCCGATTATAGGCGGGCGCACACGCCGGCGACGTATCCCTTCGACGTGGCTGTGGCGCGGCCCGCTATTGCAGTGCACGCTCAACATCTTGGAGGGTAGCAACCCGACTGATCACACGCAGAAACTCGCCGATAGAGCGGCTACGCTGGCGTAACGCCTGAACCGCCGGCCCGATGGGATCACGGCCGGCGGTGGGTGAGCCGCCCGGAACAGCATTGTAGGCGCCGTGAAAGGCGAAGTAAGCCTGATTCAATTTGCGGATCGCATAGCCATTTTTAACAAACAGCCTGCGACGCTCTTCCATATAGGCTTCTGCTTCTTCGATTTTTCCGGCGGCCAGCAGATCATCCACGCGCAGGCGCGTTGCGCGCATCTCGGCGCGAAAATCGAAAGGCGGCGGTTGGTCTGGATTGGGCGGCGCGGGCGCCTGTGCGCCGGGCGCCTGTGCGCCGGGCGCCTGTGCGCCGGGCATCTGTGATGCAGCCGGCGCCGGCTGATCGGGGCGCGCCAATTCGGGATAGAAACGCCGGAATACCCGCTCGGCGATTTCATCCTCGAAGATACTGGCGGCTGTTTCATTGATTACGCGCGACGCCGGATCATCCAAATATCGCAGCGCCACCGGCGCCAGGGCAACCATCAGATAGTTGTGCGCCCACTCGTGGGCGGCAGTGCTGATAGCGAAACGCAATGAGGAAGTCTCAGGCAGCATGGTTGGGTACGCTGCCAGGCCGCCAATCGGCGTTACCAGCGTCGAAACATTGAATCGCTCGGCCACCATGCGCTCGATACGGTCTTGCTCGTCCACCGTCAAGCCGGTTTGCAGTCCACGCTGGTCGATGGTCACGATCCGATCGCGCGGTGAGACGATAAGGATGTATGGCAAGGGCGTGAAACGGAAACGCAGCGGCGGGATCACCTGTCCCCCCAGCGCAAATCCCTCTTCACGCAAAATGGCTTCGACCTGTTCCTGAATGATTGCCTCGGCCACGTACTGACGCGCGTCGATCTCTTGCCGGCGCTGATCGCGCTGCGCGCGCAACCCTGCTGAAGCAGCTTCATGATCCGTGATATCTGGGTCAATGTAGATGCGGCGAATCTCGCTTTCCAGACGTTGATATTCGGCGATGCGGGTCATATAGTCACGCACAAAGGCCACCTGATCGGAATCGGTCATGCCATCGTGCGGTCGAATGAACTCGTACCCCAGTTTCCCGACTGCTGCACCGGCAATCCAGGTAACGAAATCGAAGTGATAGCCGGCCAGCAAGCGATCCATAACATAGGATCGGTCAGATGGCAGCGGCACATCGTAGTTCAGCGTGACGAGCAGCAGCCCCCCCACGATGATCTTGGGCAGGGTACGTCGGCCAAACTCTGTCACTGCGCGCCATGCGCGAATCATGCCTTGCATCACGTCAACATTCTTCAACACGCTTCAACACGCTTCAGCACGCTTCAGCACGCTTCAGCACGCTTCAAGATTCTCGGCGCATTGGTTTGTCCACAGCTTGCGCACAGCCACAGGTGATTTATGACACCTTGCCAATCACAGTCAAACGCCATATATGGGCAGAGACAGGCAAGCACATCGTACTGATGGGAGTCGTCTGAGCTTGCCAAACTGTTAATGCCGGGTTAAGTAAAGAGCATTGCCGGCACAACAAGCGGACAAATGTGGACAAGTCACTATTCTTCTGGGGATAATGAGGGGTGTTTGTGGATAAGTGGGTGGCCGGCGGGATGCGAAAATGCCCAGAAATTGCCTAGAAAACCGCGCCGTTATGCGCGTTGCCATAGACACCGGATAGAGCATCCTGGACACGGGCGGGCGGCGCTTTGCGCGCATAGTCCACAGCTTCGTCCACCATCGCCAGCACCTGTCCCTCAGCCTGCTCGATATCGGACTCTGAGACGCCGGCCTCTACCAACCAGCGCCTGAAGCGGGGAATTGGGTCGCGGGCTTGCCATTCGGCCACTTCCTGCGGCGAACGATACACCTGCGGGTCGCCCTCGTAATGTCCGCGATAGCGATAGGTTAACCCTTCGATGAAGGTCGGCCCTGCGCCGTGCCGGGCGCGCTCCACGGCAGCGCGGGTGGCTTGGTACACAGCCAGCACATCGTTGCCGTCTACCGTTACACCGGGCATGGCGTATGCCTGCGCGCGCAGGCTGAGTTGGCTGACCGGCGCCTGCTTATTTTGTGGCGTGCCCTCGCCGTACAGATTGTTCTCGCAAAAGAAGATGACAGGCAGCTTCCACAGGCCGGCCAGGTTCAAAGCCTCGTGAAATGCGCCCTCATTCGTCGCGCCATCACCAAAAAATGACAGCGCCACACGCATCGGCGCGCCATTGGCTGCCTGTTTCTTGAAGGCCAACGCTGCGCCGACCGCCATGGGGATGCCGCCGGCCACAATGCCATTAGCGCCCATAATGCCCAGATCGAAATCGGTCATGTGCAATGAACCGCCCTTGCCGGCGCAATAGCCGGTCTCGCGGGCTGCCAGCTCCGCCATCATCAGCCGCACATCGCCGCCTTTGGCGATGAGATGCCCGTGCCCTCGGTGTGTGCTGGTGATGACATCATCGCGGTTCAGCGCCGCGCAGGCGCCCACCGCGCACGCCTCCTCGCCCACGTAAGGATGGATGAAGCCGGGGATCAAACCCTGCCGCCGCTCATCGATGGCGCGCAACTCGAATCGGCGGATGAGGAGCATCAGCCGGTATAGTTCAATCAGCTTGTGGTGTGAAAGCATGTTTGCCTCGCGCTCATTATCGCGCTCATTATAATGACCGGATAATGACCGGCGCAGCCACTTGAGCCTGCCTGCGCGAGCGAACCGGGTATTGTCAATACAGGCCTTGCCATGTTTCAAACATCACTGGATACGCCGGTCGGCATGTTGTTTATCGAAGGCACACACGCCAGCATCACCACTATTCGCATCGTGCCGGCCAACACGCCTACGGGCAAATCATGTGCGCTGCTCAACCACGCCCGGCGACAACTGCGCGAATACTTCAAAGGCCGTCGCGCGTCATTCGACCTGCCGCTCGATCTGTCGCTGGGCACGGCCTTCCAGCGTCAGGTCTGGCAAGTGGTGGCTTCGGTTGGCCTGGGCGAGACCATCACCTACGCCGAGATCGCCCGGCGGGTGCATCGGCCCAGCGCCACACGCGCCGTCGGCCGCGCCGTGGCGCGTAATCCATTCATGATCGTCATTCCCTGCCACCGCGTGCTCAGCTCAAAGGGTAAGCTCACCGGCTATGCCGGCGGTTTGGCTGCGAAGGAATGGCTGCTCAAGCACGAGCAGGCCGTGCTCCTATGAGGCCCGCGCCTGTAATCGCAATCGATTGCCGGCTGATGTACTATCGCAAAGCCGGCATTGCCCAGTACACACGCCAACTGATCCGCGCGCTGCGCGACTCGCTTGAGGCGGAGAATGAGCGTGCAGTGAGGCCTCGCCTGCGCGTCCTGCTCGACCGGCGCGACACCGACACAGGCTGGCTGCCGGCCGGCATTGGCATCCTTCGCACGGTAACCCCCGCGCACCATCGCTGCGAACATCTGACCCTGCCGCTCGAACTAGCCCGCCGGCGCATCGATGTGCTGCACAGCCCAGACTTCATCACTGCGCGCGGGCGCTTTCACAAAGTCATCACCGTGCATGACCTGTACTTCATGGAGCATCCAGAGGCAATGGACGCCGCCGGTCTGCGTTACTACGGGCGCATCGGCTGGTCGGTCCACCGAGCCGACCGCATCATTGCCGTGTCCCACTTTACCCGCAACGAGATCCTGCGACTGTTGCCGAGCACCTCACCCGACAAGATCACGGTTATCCACGAAGCGCCCGATCTCGAACCCGAAGCGCGGAACCCATCCCTCCTGCCTGCGCCTTACGCGCTTTTCGTCGGCACCTTCGAGCCGCGCAAGAATCTGACCACGCTGCTGTCGGCGCTGGCCGCCTGGCGCGACATGCCCGACGATTTTCGTCTGGTCATCGTTGGCGAGCATGGCTGGGCCGGCGGCGACCCTGCACGCCTGGCCGCCGAACTGGGCTTGAGCGAGCGCATCCAGTTTGCCGGGCGCGTCTCGGATGCCGAACTGCACCACCTGTATTGCGGCGCGCGCGTATTTGTTTTTCCCTCACTGTGCGAGGGATTCGGACTGCCTGTGCTGGAAGCCATGCAACGTGGCGCGCCGGTGATCTGCAGCAACGCCGGCGCGCTGCCCGAAGTAGCGGGCGATGCGGCGCTCTTTCATGACCCGCTGGATGCTGATGGGCTGGCCGGCCTGTTGCGGCGCATGTGGCACGACGAGGCCCTGCGCGCGCGATACACACAGCTTGGACTGGCGCGCGCACAGCAGTTCTCTTGGCGCCAGGCCGCGCAGGCCACATGGCGCGTGTATCAATCAGCCTGACCGCATCCGCTACAATCGCACGCACATCATGCGTCTGTTGTTCCTCACCCCACAGTTGCCGTTTCCGCCACGTCAGGGCACTGCCTTGCGCAACTGGGGTCTGATCTCTGGGCTGGCCGGGCGGCATGAAATCTGGCTGCTGTCTTTTGACGAGAATCTGGCAGCCGGCGAGATGCGCGCGCTGGCCGACATGCCGGCTGAAATACGCCGCGTCTGCGCCGAGGCGCGCGCCCTGCCTGTGCCGCGCCGAACAACCCGACAACGCCTGCGCACATTGCTCACCTCATCGTTGCCAGACATGGCCTGGCGATTGTGGTCGCCGGCATTCGCAGCCCAGTTTGCCCAATGGACGCACGCGCAGACCTTCGACATCATCCAGATCGAAGGCATCGAACTCGCCCGCTACGCCCTTCAACCTTCAACCCTCAACCCTCACCCTGCAATCGTCTTTGACGATCACAACTGTGAATACTTGTTGCAGCGCCGCGCCTTCGAGGCTGATCTGCGCAATCCCCGGCGCTGGCATGCTGCGGCATACTCTTTCATCAACTGGCAGCGTTTGGCGCGCTTCGAGCGCCGGATTGCGCGCATGGCCCATGCAACACTGTGCGTGTCGCCACAAGATGCTCAAGCAATTGGCGCACTCGATCCGGCCATCCACCCCCAGGTGATCTTCAACGGCATCGACGTGGAAAGCTATGGCGCGCCGGCCACAGGACTGGACGCGCCCTCTCAAACAAGCAATCCCACACTGGTCTTCACCGGCAAGATGGACTTCCGCTGGAACGTCGATGCGGCGCTGTGGTTTGCCGGCGAAGTGCTTCCCCTGGTGCGCCGCGAGATTCCACGCGCGCGCCTGCTTATCGTCGGACAGAATCCCAGTCCCCGCCTCGCCCCTTTGCGCGCCGATCCCCATATCACGCTGACCGGCGCAGTGGCAGACACCCGCCCATTCATCCAGCAGGCCGATGTGTATGTGGCGCCGCTGCTGGTGGGCAGCGGCACGCGCTTCAAACTGCTCGAAGCCATGTCAATGCGGCGCGCCATCGTGACCACCTCGCGCGGTTGCGAGGGTTTCGAGGTTACATCGGGGCATGAGCTGGTCATTGCCGACACAGCCGAGGAATTCGCACAAGCCGCGGTGGCGTTGCTGCGCGATCCGGCCCGGCGCGCAGAGATGGGCCGGCGCGCGCGAGCCTTTGTCGCCGCGCGCTACGACTGGCGCGCTATCATTCCCCGCCTTGAATCGATCTACGAACGCCTGGCCGCACCGATCCACAATTCACATGATTCCATTGAAGGGAGACAGAAGCGATGACATATAGCGTGAAAGACAAGATCGTGTTCATCACCGGCGCCAGCAGCGGCATCGGCGAAGCATGCGCCCGCGCTTTTGCCAACGCCGGCGCGCGCCTGTTGTTGTGCGCGCGCCGGCTCGACCGGCTGCAAGCAATGGCCGGCAAACTGAACGTTCCCTGTCATTGCTTCGCGCTCGACGTGCGCGACCAGGCCGCTGTGCATGCAGCCATCGCCGGCTTGCCGGAGGAATGGCAGGCCATTGATGTCCTCATCAACAATGCCGGTCTCAGCCGTGGCTTGACCAAACTGCACGAATACGACCTACAAGATGTCAACGAAATGGTGGACACAAACATCAAAGGCCTGGTATACGTGACGCGGGCCGTCGCGCCGGGCATGGTGGCCCGTCAGCGTGGCCACATCATTAACATCGGCTCCATCGCCGGCCACGCCGTGTATCCCAACGGGGCGGTGTATTGCGCCACCAAAGCCGCTGTCAAGTCCATCACCGAGGGGTTGAAAATGGATTTGAACGGGACGCCGGTGCGCGTCAGCTCGGTCGATCCCGGCCTGGTCGAGACCGAGTTCAGCATCGTGCGCTTTCACGGCGACACGGAGCGCGCCAAGAAGGTGTACGAAGGATTGCGCCCGCTCACCGGCGACGACGTGGCCGATGTGGTTCTGTTCTGCGCGACGCGCCCCCCGCACGTCAACATCAACGATGTGGTGATGATGCCGGTCGCTCAAGCTTCGGCAACCATCGTGCACAGGCAGCCGCTGCCGGGGATCGAATAATCAACAGACGATTCGCGATTGTCAATTGACAGTCGTCAATTGTGGGTGACGCAAGCGCCACAGCACACCAACCGGGTAGCCGGACATCTTGGCAATATCGCCGGCGACCCGGATGACAGGCACCCACGTCATCGCCATCAGCTTGCGCCCGGCAGAGAGCGATTGCCACAGACGCACCAGCCGACGATAGGGCGCGCGCAGATACACCCCCGCGCCCAGCGCCAGCAGCGCCGCACACCCGACTTGCAGCGCCGGCGACACGCCGAACAGCAGGCCGGCCAGCAGGCCGGCCAGCAATGTGGGCAGCGCGAACAGATACGTCGCATAGCGCGCCAGGTGGCGCTTGAGCCACAGATTGGCCTTGCCGTCACCGCGCGCATAGCGGTAATACTGCCGGATGAACGCAGCAAGCGAGGTGCGTGGGCGGAAATAGGCCACCGCATCTGGTGCAAAGGCCGGCCGGCCAAAGCGCTCGCGCAACCTGAAGTCAAAAATCAGGTCCTCGCAATAATCCAGCCATTCGGGATAACCGCCCACAGCCTGCCAGGCTGATTTACGAAAGGCCACCGAGCGCGACGAGGGCAGAAAACGCTCTGGGCGGATGTCGTCCAGCAACGGCAGCACGGTAGCGCTCATGGCCACATCGAAAGCGACACCTGGCCGGGGATCGGGGAGAAAGAAGCCGGCCACCCACTGCGGCATCCAATGGGGATTTTGGATTTTAGATTTTGGATTTTGCAGTTGAGGATTTGGAATTGACGATTGAGGACTGACGATTGGCGATTGAAAAGGTTGAACGATGTTTTCCAGCCAGCGTGGGTCGAGGCGCACGCCGGCATCGGTGCAGGCCACCAGATCATGTTGAGCGGCGGCGATGGCCTGATTGCGCCCCTGCGAAATGTTCGCGCCGGGGACAAGCAGGACACGCACAGGAAAACGCGTTTCAGCGCGCAACAGGGCTACGCTGTCATCGACGCTGCCGCCATCGCACACCACCACTTCATCAGGCAGGCGTGTCTGAGCAGCAATCGAGTCGAGCAGGGCAGGCAAACTAGCCGACTCGTTCAACACCGTGAAGACAAGCGAGACCTTCACCGCGCACAACTCCAAGACGAGGCAACGCAGCAGCGCGCGTTGTCAGGAGCAGGCATCGGGCTAGGCAGCACCGTCGGCAAAGATAATGCGGCCATCGCGCATGTCGGTGATAACGGCCAGCGCATGAATGGGCGCCTTAAGCGACTGCAACGCAGCGCGCCCGCCCTCGAAGGACTTTTCAATCAGCGCGCCCACCCCTACCACTTCCGCGCCGGCCGCGCGCGCGATCCGCGCCAGCGCCAGAATGGTCTGCCCTGTGGCGAGAAAGTCGTCGATGATGAGGACGCGCTCGCCGGCCTGCAAATACTCCGGCGACGCCATGATCTCCACATCGCGCTTCTTGGTGTGCGAGGGGGCAGTGGTCAGAAAGACCGTGTCGGGCATGGTGACGGGTTTAGTCTTGCGCGCATACACCACCGGCAGGTTCAGCGCCAGGCCGGTCATGATGGCCGGCGCAATGCCGCTGATTTCGCAGGTCAGAATTTTTGTCGCCCCCAGCGGCGCAAAGAGACGTGCAAATTCACGGCCACATTCCATCATCAGCCCTGGATCCACCTGATGATTCACGAAGGAATCCACCTTCAGAATACCGTGGCCCAGATTTTGGCCTTCCGAGAGAATTCGTTGTTCGAGTGCCAGCATGCCGGCGATTGTATAGCGTTTTCTGGCCTGGCAGATGGGTCGCAGGTATGGTATTGAGCATATTGGGTATAATGGACGCGAATCTTACGCCGAAGGAAGCACACCTGAGTATGGAGAGCCGAGAGTCCCCGGTGAGTCAGCCGCCGTCTGAATCTGTAGGGGAAGACAATTTTGCTGCCTCGCTTGGCGAATATCTTGCCAAGACCGAGCGCTACGACCCACCCAAGCGAAACCAACTGGTTGCAGGTCGAATCGCGGCCGTTTCTGACCGAGAAATCCTGATCGACTTGGGCGCCAAGTCAGAAGGCATTGTCTCGGGCAAGGAAGTCGAGGCATTACCCAAAGACTTCCGCGCCAGCCTTGAAGTGGGGCAGGAGGTGTACGCCTATGTCCTGTCGCCCGAAGATCGCAATGGCAATGTGGTGTTGTCGCTGGCACGCGCGATTAACGAGCGCGATTGGCGCTTTGTCGAAGAGCTTCACCAGAAGCAAGAGGCGCTGGAGAGCCAAATTGCCGGATTCAACAAGGGAGGTGTGATCGTCAAGATCGGGCGGTTGCGCGGCTTTGTGCCGGCCTCCCAGTTGAGCCTGCAACATCAACGCATGATGGGGGATGAGAACCAACCGCCGGAGCAGCGCTATCAGAAGCTGGTTGGCCAAAAGACCTACGTCAAGGTCATCGAGATCGATCGCGAGCGCAACCGGCTCATCTTGAGCGAGCGGGCGGCGGCCAAGGAAATCCGCGAGGCGCAGAAGACCAGGCTGATGAGCGAAATTGAAGTCGGCAAGATCATGGAAGGCGAAGTCAGCAGCATCAAGGACTTCGGCGTGTTTGTCGACCTCGGCGGCGCTGACGGCATGATCCACCTGTCCGAATTGTCGCATCAGCGCGTCAAGCATCCCGGCGAACTGCTCAAAGAGGGCGACCCGGTCACCGTGAAAGTGATCAGCATTGACCGCGAGTCGGGTCGCATCGGCCTGAGCCTCAAGTCGCTGCAAGCAGATCCATGGTCTGATTTGGACAAGCGCTACAAGCCGGGGCAACTGGTCGAAGCTGAAGTGACCAAATTGCACCCCAAGCATGGCGTCTTCGCCCGCCTCAAGGACGATGAAGCCATCGAGGGGTTGATCCCGTTATCCGAGCTAAGCGACAAGCCGTTCAATAGCCCGAAGGAAATCGTTAAGGAAGGCCAGATCCTGACGCTGCGCGTTCTGCGGATCGAGCCTGAACAGCGCCGCATCGCCCTTAGCCTGAGGCGAGTCAGTTGGGCTGAATATGCCGACCTTGACTGGCAGGCGGAAATGCCGGATGCGTCCGTAGACCCTGACGAGTAGCCAGGCTACACCCTTTGCTGATTGTCTGTATGCGCGGCGCTCTGCAACTCTTGGCAGGGCGCCGCGTTGCATTACATGTGGCCGGCGTGACAAATCTCGCGCCGGCGGCTTCATATGGTACGCTAACCCATCGGGTGTAGAAGTAGGAGTCGTCTGACTCAGATCGGCTTAAGATTGGTCTTACTGAGTGATGTATCATGCAACTGAAATTGAGCACGATGATAGCCTGTGGGCAGCATCGTTGTTGGACTGAAGGAGTATGAGCTGTGGCAGATAAACTTCAGCGCTTTACACAGCGCGCCAGGCGCGTCCTGACCCTCGCACAAGAAGAGGCCGAACGCCTATCGCACAACTACATTGGCACAGAGCATCTGCTTCTGGGCTTGGTCAAAGAGGAAAATGGCGTCGCCGGGCGCGTGCTGCGCGAGCTGGGGGCCAAGCCCGACCGGGTTGCAGAAATGGTCGAGCGCATGACCGGCGCCGGACGCCGCGCGGCTGCCGGCAAATTGGACCTGACACCGCGCACCAAGCAGGTCATCGAGTTTGCCGTGGACGAAGCACGCAAGCTTGGCCACAGCTATATCGGCACCGAACACCTGCTGTTGGGCTTGATCCGGCAGGGCGATGGCGTCGCGATCGATGTGCTGCGCCAACTTGGTCTGACACCCGATCGCATTCGTCGAGAAACCCTGCGCGCCGTGCAACAGGAACAGCCAGAATCCGGCAAGCCTGCTGCTGCGCCCTCCATTGTCAAGAAGGAACGCCCCAAAACCCCGGCTCTGGATCAACTGGCCACCGACCTGACAGCGCTGGCCGAGCAGGGCAAGCTCGACCCGGTGATTGGCCGCCAGACAGAGATCGAGCGCGTGATTCAGATTCTGTCGCGCCGCACCAAGAATAACCCGGCCTTGATCGGCGAACCGGGTGTGGGCAAGACGGCCATCGTTGAAGGCTTGGCCCAACGCATTGTCGAAGGCCAGACGCCAGAACCGCTGCTGAACAAGCGCGTGATGCAACTCGACGTCGGCTCGCTGGTCGCCGGCACCATGTACCGCGGCCAGTTCGAGGAGCGGCTGAAAAAGGTGATCGAGGAAGTCAAGTCCAGCGACACCATCCTATTCATCGACGAGTTGCACATGCTGGTCGGCGCGGGGTCGGCCGGCAGCAGCGTGGACGCGGCCAACATTCTGAAGCCGGCGCTGGCGCGGGGTGAGTTGCAGTGCATCGGGGCAACGACACTCAACGAATACCGCAAGTATGTGGAGAGCGACGCCGCCCTGGAGCGCCGCTTCCAGCCGGTTTACGTCGAAGAGCCGACGCCAGATATGGCGACCGAGATTCTGTTCGGCATCCGCTCGGCCTACGAAGCGCATCACAAACTGCGCATCTCCGACGAGGCTGTGAGGGCAGCGATCGCGCTGTCATCGCGCTATGTGTCGGATCGTTTCCTGCCGGACAAAGCCATCGACCTGATCGACGAAACCGCCGCTCGCGTGCGCATGTACAAGTCGCCGCAATCGGTCAATCTGCAAAAGGCCTTCCGAGAGCTGCGCGAAGTGCAAAAAGAGCGCGCCCTGGCAATGGAACAATCGCGCTATGACGACGCGGCGGCGCTGCGCGAACGCGAACGCGAGGCGATGGAGCAGATCGAATCGCTACGCTCGAACTTCGACCCGAACACAGACGGACCCGTCGTCGGCCCTGAGGACATCGCCGAGGTTGTCTCGATGTGGACCGGCATCCCGACCACCCGCATCGCCAGCAAAGAGAGTGAGCGGCTGGTGAACCTGGAGAATCATCTGCGCGAGCGCATCATCGGCCAGGACGAAGCGATCAGCGTGATCAGCAAAGCGGTGCGCCGGTCGCGCGTAGGATTGAAAGATCCCAAACGTCCGATGGGATCGTTTATCTTCCTGGGCCCCACCGGCGTCGGCAAGACCGAATTGACAAAGGCATTGGCCGAATTCCTGTTCGGCAGCGAGGACGCGCTGTTGGTGCTGGACATGAGCGAGTTCATGGAGCGGCATACCGTCAGCCGGCTGGTGGGCGCGCCGCCCGGCTATGTCGGCTACGATGATGCCGGCCAGTTGACCGAAACCGTGCGCCGCCGACCTTATACCATCGTGGTGTTCGACGAAATCGAGAAAGCGCATCCCGAAGTGTTCAACATGCTGTTGCAGATCATGGAAGAAGGCCGGCTCAGCGACGCGCGCGGCCACAAAGTCGATTTCCGCAACACCTGCATCATCATGACCAGCAATGTCGGCGCAGAAATGATCAAGCGCGAGTCCAAGCTTGGCTTCGCGGTAACAAAGGAAGAGGTCAAAGACGCCGAGCGACAGTTTGCCGAGATCAAGGACAAACTGATGAATCAGCTTAAGCGCCTGTTCCGGCCAGAATTCCTCAACCGCGTCGACGCGACTATTGTCTTCCGCCCGCTGAGCCGTGAAGACATCAGCCAGATTGTGACGTTAGAACTCAACAAAGTCCAGAAACGGTTGGCCGATCACAACGTCAGGCTGGAGGTCACCGACGCTGCCAAGGGATATCTGGCCGAAAAGGGCTATGACTCTGAATATGGCGCACGCCCCCTGCGCCGGGTGATCCAGTCTGAAGTCGAAGACGTGTTGTCAGACGGCCTGCTGTCAGGCCGATTCCACGACAACTGCAAAATTCTGATTGGCCTGCAGGAAGGCAAGCTGGACTTCGTGATGGTCGAGGAGTTGCAGGGTTCCACAGAGAATGTGGAGATCACGCCGGTTGGGGTCAACGAATCTGAGGTCGGCTCCGATGCCAGGCCGGATGCCCCGCTGTTCCAAACAGTGACCTGACGGGCTGCGTATGACTGCTTGAAACTTCCAAAGTTGCTTGAAGCAACTTTGGAAGTTTCCTTTTCCAGCGCTCATGCTGCGCCGGCTTCGACGCGATCAGCCGGCCCGCGCTCTCCTCTCACACCAGCAGCGCAAAGGGCCGCTCGATCAACGTCTTGAGCCGCTGTAGGAAGCGGGCTGCCGGCGCGCCATCGACCACGCGATGGTCGAAGGTCAGGCTGAGCGTCATCATTTGCCGGATGGCGACCTGATCACCCAGCGCCACCGGCTTGGCCGAAATGCGCCCCACCCCCAAAATAGCGGCCTCGGGCAGATTGAGAATGGGCGTGAAGGCGTCGATTTCATACATACCCAAGTTGGTGATGGTGAAAGTCCCGCCTGAGATATCTTCGCCGGCGAGCCGGCCGGCTACAGCGCGGGCAATCAGATCCTTCAATTCACGATGCACCTGCGCAAGCGGTTTGGCCCCACAGTCGCGCAAGACCGGCACATACAGGCCGCGCTCGGTGTCCACCGCAACGCCGATATCAATCGCGTCGCGCAGCAGCAGGCGTGGCACGCCGGCCGATTCATCCCAGGCAGCATTCAAGCGCGGGTGTTCTTTCAGCGCCCGCGCGGCCATGGCGACCAGCAGCGCGTTGTACGAAACTTTTTCGCCCAGCTCGGCGCTGAGCTGTTCGCGCGCGCTTACCAGGCCGGTTGCATCGGCCTCGGTGGTCAGGGTCACATGCGGCGCCGTGCGCGCATTTTCGGCCAGGCGCTGGGCAGTGACGCGCCGGGCCGGCGACAGGACTTCGTAGCGCGGCGAGGACAGGGGGCGATCGGGCGCTTGCGCCTGCGCGGCGCGTTGCACGTCTTCGCGAGTGACGCGACCATGCGGGCCGCTGCCGACCAGCGCACTCAGATCGATGCCGAGATCGGCAGCCATACGCTGCGCCACCGGCGTTGCCTGGGCGGGCGCTGACGATGCAGCGCGATCAGCCTGTTGCGACGCAGCCAGCACATCGCGCCCGACAATCACACCGCCCGGCGCTGTGCCAGACACACGCGCCAAATCCACATTCCGTTCGCGCGCCAGCGCCCGCGCGCGTGGAGAAGCCAACACTGATCCTGGATTTGTAATTAGGGATTTTGGATTGGGGATTGGCGATTCGCCACCCGCTTCTGGCGCCTGTTGAGCCGCATTTGTGGTCTGTTGTCTGATGTCTGTGATCTGTGGTCTGTCGTCTGTACTCTGCGGTCTGTCGTCTGCGATCTGTTCACCGATTCTCGCCACCGGCGTCAGACAGGGAATCGGCTGGTCGAGCGGAACAAGGATTTCAGCCAGCACACCTTCAGCCGGCGACTCGAACTCTAGCGTCGATTTCTCGGTCTCAAAGGTGAACAGCAACTCTCCTTTGCAGACGTACTGGCCGGGTTGTTTGTGCCATTGAATGATGACGCCCTCGGTCATCGTCAGGCCAACTTTGGGCATTAGAACGTCCATGTCAGATTTCACCAGGGTATTCTTTGCGCAGCCGGCGCACAAGATAAGCCAGCCGGCCGTTGCGGCGCAAATACTCGATCAGATTGAGCGCGGCATATTGAATGGTCGCGCGCCGGCCAATCCCCACCGTGTCGAGACTGATCCGCAGCTTGATGCCGTCATTCTCCAACTCCTGCTCGATGTCGGCACACAACACATCCAGGTCGTCGAGCGTTTTGTGCGCCACCAGAAACTCGCGCAGGGCGGCGCGATCGACGCTGGTGTTCAGCGGCGTTAAAGCCGGCGCAGGCGCAAGCGACTTGTCGCCGCCCATCAACAACACGACTGGGAAGTTTGCGTCCACATCCTGCGCTTTGAAGATCGGATGCTGCCGGCGATGGTAACGGGCCGGCACCTGCTCCATCACATATTCGGCCAGATCGAAGATGCGCACCGTGCCATCGCCGCGATGGCGCGCCTTGCCGTCAATGGCCTCGAGCAGGCACTGGGTGAACAGGCTGTTGCGGGCGTTGGGCAACACATACGACAGCTCAACTGATTTGGAGGAGGCCAGGATCACCCGACCTTCGCCCTGCCGCAACTCGTCGTACAGGTCATCGGTGGGGTTGCCTTTAACGGTCTCCACTTGCGGCGCGAGGGCGTCTTTGGCCTCGCCAGTTCCGCCAGAGTGGCAGGCATCGAGAATGACGACCAGCCGGCCGGCATGGATAGCGCGCAACGCCTCCGTCAACTCATCACTGCGGATGGCGGTGTCCTTCAGTGCGTCGGCCTTCGTGTTGTACGGCAGCAGATAGTTGACTGTTGCCCCGCCTTCGCTGACACGCCCGCCATGCCCGCTGAAAAAGACCACCGCTGTGCTCTCATCGGTGGTTTGCTCGGCCAGCCACTTCAACCCGTCGAGGATGGCCGCTTTGGTGGCTTGCTCGTCAAGCAGCAGGCGAACGTGCTCTGCGACATAGCCGGCGCGATCGGGCCGCTTCAGCATATCTGCCACATCAGCCGCATCGTTCAGCACGGTGAAGGGTAGAGGCCGGATGTGCGGATAGCTTGCCACACCGATCACCAGCGCATATCCGTGAGTGAATTTATCTGGCATTGTCAGGATTATAGTTGGGCGGGCCGACAAATTTCCGGGTCGCCGGCTGCCCTACAATACCGCGCATGTCGAGCCGAATCGTCAAATGCTGTGCTGCGCTGCGTGCGTTTGTGCTATGCAGCCTGGTGTTGCTCATTGCGCCGGCCTGTACGCGCACGGGCGCATCGGGCGCGCCAATTCAGTTTCGCCCGACAATCGAACCACAAGCCGACGCAGGGCCGGCCCAACTGGTCGCCCCGGCGTTGATGGTGCTCGACGAGCCGCCCGACCGGCCGCTGTACACGCTGAATGTCACGCTGGACTACGACAACGGCACAGTGCACACCCAGGAAAAGATCGAGTTTCGCAACCCCACCGGCCTCGCCATTACCGAGATCAAGTTCAACGTGCCGCCTGCGCGGCGGGCCGGCGCAATCGATGTGCGCGACGCGCGCATCTTCGGGCAAGCCCAGCCGCTGACGTTTGAAGTGACCAACACGGTGTTGTCTGTGCAGTTGCCGGCGCCATTGCCGGCCGGGGCCGGCATCGCACTGGCCTTCGACTATGTGCTGAAGATTCCGTTGCAGGAGGTCACCCTCGGCATCGGCGGAGACGATTCGTCACGCGGGCCGTACAGCCTGACCGCCGGCCACTGGTACATCCTCCTTGCGCCGTGGGAAAACGGCGACTGGTACACGCCGGGATACGTGCCGGTCGGCGACAACTACGTGTCCGAGGTGGCAGACTACACAGTGAATATCCTCGCGCCCGAAGGCATCATCATCGCCGGCGCCGGCGAAGAAGCGCGCGAAGGCCGGCTGTGGCGCTACTCGCTGCCCATGGCGCGTGTGTTTGCCTTCGGCGCCAGTCCCGTCTACCAGATTGATCAGATCGAGCAAGACGGCATCACCTACATCCACTACACCTACCCGGAGCATCGCAAGTTCACAGAGGCGGTGTTGTACACCGCCGCGCGCGCGGTTGCGCTGTACTCCGAGTTATATGGGCCGTATCCATACCGCACACTGCGGATTGTCGAGACCGGGCGCTCACAGGGTCAGGAGTACAGCGGCATGATCGGCATCGGCACAACACTATACGACGGCTACGCCGGCCGCGGCTCACGACACGATCTGATCGCCACCACAGCCCACGAAGTCGCGCACCAGTGGTGGTTTCACCGTGTCGGCAACGATCAGATCCGCTCGCCCTGGCTGGATGAGTCGCTGGCGCGCATGAGCGAATTGCGCTTCTATCAGCACTACTACCCGCGCGACGCCGACTGGTGGTATCAGCGCTACATCAGCGCAAACCGGCCGCGCGGCAGCATCGACCTGCCCCTTTCAGCTTACCCCGACGGGCGGGCATACATCATCGCAGTCTATCAACGTGGCTTGATGTTCCTCAACGACACACGCAAGCGTATTGGCCCCGAAACGTTCGACGCGGCGCTGCGCGACTACAGCGAGGCAATGGCCTACAAGATGGCCACGCCGAATGATTTTTTCGACGCGCTCGCCCGGCACACCGCAGAAGACCTGACAGACCTGGTGAGCGGTTACTTTGCCTCGGCAGTTGTGCTGCCTTGTCGGATCAGCGGCAACGCGGTGGGATGCCGGCGCTGACCGGCAATGATGCCTGCGCCCCAGTTCGCACATCGATCCAGATCAACCGGTTACCCGTAGATAGAACGCCTATGCCCAAGCCATGTTATCGTTGGACTTAATGTGCTTAAACTCGCGTGACGCAGGGGCATCAAACTTTGATCTATAGGCCGTTGCTTGACTTGGGATGCTGCGACACTACACTTGCAGTCTGCTTGGCGGCAGTTCCCGCCGCCATCAGATCTGTGTAGTGAGCTAAGTAGAGGTTGTGTTGAAAATGAAGACTCCATGTCATCTTGCCTATAGATTGATCGCGACGACAGCAGTCGCCGCGACTGCTGTCACTGCATGCAGCCCCACACCGGCGCGTCCCGAAGCGGGTGGCGCTACCCCATCGCCCGGCGCTGCATCCACGCCGGCCCTGCAGAACAGCAAGCCGGCGGGCAACATCGTCGTGTATACCTCACGGGCCGAGGCGCTGTTCAAACCTGTCATCGCCGCTTTTAACGAGGAGTACCCGGATATCAGCGTCACCCTCCTGACCGGCCAGGCCACCGAACTAGCCGCCCGGCTGCTCGAAGAGCGCAACACCCCCAAGGCCGATGTGTATATCAGCACCGACATGCTCAACATGCTGAGCCTGGCAGACGAGGGCGTGTTCGAGCCGAACCCATCGCCCGCCGTGATGTCAGTCCCTGCTGAATTCCGGGGAGAGGATGCATCGTGGGTGGCGCTCACATTGCGGCTGCGCGTCATCATGTACAACACCAATCTGGTTCAGCCGGATGAGCTGCCGCAGTCTGTGCTCGATCTGACAGACGCAAAGTGGAAAGGCCAGGTTGGGTCGTCGAACAGCACGAACGGCTCGATGGTTGCACATTTGACCGTGCTGCGTGAGCAATTGGGCGACGCACAAACCGAGGCGTTCATCAAAGGGCTGGTGGCGAATGAAACTCAGTTCTTTGGCGGGCACACCGATGTGCGCAAAGCGGTCGGGGCCGGCGAACTGAAGCTTGGGCTGGTGAACCACTACTACTATCATTTGTCCAAAGCGGAAGGCGCGCCGGTCGGGATCGTTTATCCCGATCAAGGAGACGGACAGATGGGGATGGCGCTGAACACCACCAACGCCGCCGTCGTAAAAGGCGCGCCCCATGCGGACCTGGCGCGCTTGTTCATCGACTTCATGTTGTCGCCGCGCGGTCAGCAGGTTTACGCCGAGCGCAACTTCGAGTACCCCATCGTGCCGGGGATACCCCTGGCAGAAGGCGTGCCGGCGCGCGATCAGTTCAAGCTTTCGACGGTGTCTTTGAAGAGCATCTACGATCAACTGGCGCAGACCAAAGCGCTGGCGCAGGCGGCCGGCCTGCCGTAATTGAACCCGGCGCCACACCATGCACATTGACCATCCCGTCTCCTTCTTCGGAATTCGTAAGGTTGCGCGGCCGGCGATAGACAATCGCCGGCCGGCAATCGCAGGCCGTTTTCCAATCGCCCTCATGCTCACGGCAATCGGCGTGTCGCTGGCCGCCGCCGTGCCGCTGGGCTATGTGCTGGTGCGCGCCTCGGCTGCGCCGCTGGAATTGTGGGGCCGACTATGGAACGCTCAGGCGCCGATGTTGCTGGTCAACACGATCGCGCTCGTGGTTGCCACAGCTTGTTGCGCCTCGGCCCTGGGGGTGGCTCTGGCCTGGATCGTCGAACGCACCGATCTACCGGGCCGTTCGGTGTGGCGCTGGGTGCTGGCGCTGCCGCTGGCAATACCGGCCTATGTCGCGGCCACCTGCGCGCTGTTGGTGTTACGCCGGGGTGGTTTGGCCGATCAATTCTTGAGCAGCCTGTTCCATGTCGGGCCGGGGCAAATCCCTTTGCCCAGCCTGTACAACCTGGGCGGCGCAACAGCCATCATCAGCCTGTCGGTTTTTCCTTACGTCTATCTGCCGGTTGCAGCAGCCATTCGCTCGATGAACCGCAGCTATGAGGAAGCAGCACGGATGTCTGGCCTGGGCGCGTGGGCCACGTTCCGCGCGGTGACGTTGCCGCTGATTCTGCCGGCGGTGCTGGGCGGCGCGTTGCTGGTCAGCCTGTATGCGTTGTCCGATTTCGGCACAGTGGCCCTGTTGCGCTACCCAACCTTCACAACCGCCATTTATAACCAGTTCACCGGCCAGATCGACCGATCGGCTGCGGCCATCCTCAGCACAGCTCTGGTAGCCCTCACTTTGCCCTTGTTGGCGGGCGAGACCTGGTTGAACGCGCGCCGTAATCGCGCGGCGCGGGCATCGGCATGGAAGCCGCACACGCCGCTCAAGCTTGGGCGCTGGCGCTGGATCGCCTTTGCGGGTGTGATGGGAGCGGCGCTCTTGTCGGTCGGGCTGCGCGTGTTGGTGTTAGCCGGCTTGACTGCCCAGGGGCTGCTCTTCCCTACCGACGTGGATCGCATCTGGAGCGTGGGCGGCGAAAGCGTGTGGCAACACGGGATGAACAGTTTGCTGGTGGCCGGCGTAGCCGCCACGCTGGCTTCTGTGCTCGCCCTAGCGCCGACCTACCTGGCAAGCCGTTTTCCACACCGGCTCAGCAGCCTGCTGTTGCATGTGTGCCGCATCTCGTATGCGCTGCCGGGGTTGATCGTGGGTCTGGGATTCGTGATGCTGTTAAGCCAATGGGCGCCGGGGATTTATGGCACCGTGATCGCGTTGACGCTGGGCTTTGTCTTTCGGCTGCTGCCCTATGCTGTGTCGGCCGATCATACGGCGCTGTCGGGGGTGCCGCCATCTTTGGAACAAGCTGCCCACGTGATGGGGCGTCGTCCGCTGGCCGCCTTTTGGCGCGTCACGCTGCCGGCGGCTGCGCCAGGGCTAATGGCCGGATGGGCGCTGGCCTTTATCGCGGCCATGAAAGAATTGCCGACTGCCATCCTGTTGCGCCCACCCGGATTCGACACGCTGGCCGTGCGCGTGTGGGCTGCGTCGAGCGAGTCGGTTTACACCCAGGCTGCCCCGCCGGCCTTTTTGCTGGTGGTGCTGACGATGATTCCTTTGGCGCTTCTGTATTCGCGCGGGTCGTTTGGCCTGACGCGCGTTCTGAGCAAGCAATGAGCCACGAGCACGAGACGATCATCGAATTGCGGGAAGTGAGCAAGGCGTATCGCTCTGCCGGCAACAGGGCTGCTGCAGTGAAGGCGGTGTCGCTCATACTGCGACGCGGACAATTGCTGGCGCTGCTCGGACCCAGCGGCTGCGGCAAGACAACTACGCTGCGCCTGATCGCCGGCCTCGAAGCGCCGGACGCAGGAGAGATCTGGCTGAATAATCAGTGTGTGGCCGGCCCCTTGTCTTGGGTCGGGCCAGAGCAACGCAACATCGGGATGGTCTTTCAGGACTATGCGTTGTTCCCACATCTGACGACGCGCGAAAACATCCGCTTTGCACTGCAACGCGGATCGGCGGCGGTCAAGGAGCGGCGCGTGACAGAGATGTTGGCGCTGGCCGGCCTAGAGGGGAAGGCAGATCGCTATCCACACCAGCTTTCCGGCGGCGAGCAGCAGCGCGTGGCGCTGGCGCGCGCGCTGGCGCCCGGCCCAGCCGTGATCTTGCTGGATGAGCCTTTCTCGAACCTGGATGCCGCGCTGCGCAAAGAGATGCGCGAAGAAGTGCGCCGCATGCTCATGCTGGCCGGCGCGACCACCTTGTTTGTCACGCACGATCAGGAAGAGGCGCTGAGCATCGCCGATGTGGTGGCAGTGATGGGCGATGGATCGATCCTGCAAACAGGTACGCCGCAGGAAATCTATCACCAGCCGGCGCGACGCGAGATTGCCGAATTTGTCGGCGAAGCAAATTTCTTGCCGGGCGCTGCCGAGGGGAACTACGCCCGCTGCGCGCTGGGCGTGCTGCCGCTGGCCCAGCCGGCCAGCGGGCCGGTCACGTTGATGGTGCGGCCTGAATCGATGGCTATCGAGCCAGACGCGCAGGGACAGGCGCGCGTAGAGCGCGTCGTATTCTTTGGGCACGACCAGTTGGTGCGTTTGTGCGTGCCGGGCGGGCCGGCGTTCATGGCGCGCACCCTGCCACACACGCGCGTCAGGCCGGGCATGGCCGTATCGATCAGCGTGCGCGAGCCGGTGATAGCATACTCGACCTAGTCAGCTCTGACACACTATCCGTTGGCGAAGGAGCCATCTTCGCGCCGCAGAGAGAGCCGCTCGGTCATCTGCAACACCCCCTGGCAGGCGCGGCTGCGTTCCAACCGCATGAAACAGCCAAACGTAGGACAGGACTAATGAACCACAAAGAATCAAAGAACACCAAGAAACCTTCGTGGGCCTTGCCTCTTCATGGTTCAAATCGATCTGCCGAGGAAGCGCCAGAAATTGTTGCTCAACAGATCGGCGACATCCCGCTCGATCTCCGCGCGCTCCAGCCGCCAGCCGGCTTGCATGAGCGCCGCATACTTGTCGACCAACACCTTGCCGATGATGGCTCTGGAATGCGCCCATTTGTAGATCACCTGGTCCAGAATGCGCGCGTCGGAATGCTGCGGGATAAAGCTGAGGCCAAGCATCTCCACGCGCATGCGGGTAATGTCCTCGATGATGACGGGGTTGTTGACAAACCACCAGCAGCCAAAGATCATCAGGTTGCTGAACTTGCGCGCCAGGACGATCAACTCGTGCTGGTTCTCACGCGATAGCACGGTGACGAGGAACTTGTTGTGCGGATATTCGCGGGCTAGATAAGCTACCGACGACAGATCGGCCCGCCCCAAGCCATCGCCGGCCAGCCTCAGGGCCGGGTTGATGAGCCGCTCGGAGCCGATCATCATGGCAAAGGGGAGGCCGGCCTCGCGACATATCGGCAGCACACATTCGCGCAAGATGGCAGCGTTGGCTGATGTTTCAGGAAATCGGAACGTCGGTGGCAGCGACGCGGCCATATAGAGCGGATTCATCCACTGGATCCAATCTCGCAGAAAGCGGCGTACTCCCTGGAAGGAGCGCTCGGTCGCGTCATCATCCACGTCATAGCCCTGGTCGCGTAGCTGCGGCGCGGCCTGGTTGTAACCGCGCACCAGAGGGTCGATGCGCAATACAGGATGAAAGCGGGGATCGGGCTTGTGGCCGGCCTGCCAAAACGCCTGCTCAAGCGGGTCGAAGGGATCGTTGGTCATCACCACGTGGGCGATATTGGCTAGCGCCAACACGCGGTCGACATGTTGCTCGGCTGTGAGGCCGGCCAGCGCCGCGCGATAGGCATTCAAATCGCGGGTGGTCAAATCCAATCCAAGCGCCTGTAGCGTGGTCAGCACGCCACGCTGCGCTTCGCTGATGGGCGAATGATTGACAAACAGCATCTGCCAGATGTGATCGGCTTGCTGTTGTTTGGACCAGCCGTAAAACACATCGGGCGGCGTGTCACTCCAGCGCATCACCTCCGCTACCAGGTAGTGATAGGTGAGCAGCTCATCGACACCCCATAACAAGAGATTGCCCATGTTGGGCGAGTACAGATGCGTGTGGATATCGGTAATGGGCTGGCGCGCGAGCGATTCGTGAACGGCTTCTTCCAAAGCAGAGATAGTGCCAATCGGCATAGAGGGCCTCCAACGCGGTGAATTGTCCATCCTCAAGCGACAATCGTCAATCTCCAACCGAAGATTCGAAATGTACAATATGCCGCATGACGCAATCCGATTTTCGGCGCTGGGTTGAGAGTATTCTAGGCGATATGCCGTTCGAGGAAATCATCTCGAAGGAAGTACTGGAACACGTTAACCGCCTGCAGTTGATGACGGAGGAAAGCGCGTGGCGGTTTGCGCGGGAGGAAGCGCGCGAGTCGTTCGAGTTGGCAATTCGGGCCATGTGCAAGACCATGTTTGCCATCGGCTACGACGCCGGCCGGGAACAGGCGAAGATCGACGCCCTGTTCGGCGAAGGCAGCGGATTGAGCAGTCTGGACGACGACGACAACTCCCGTAGCGGGATTGCCCCTACGTAAGGTTGAGCGAATGAACCAGATCCGCAATTTTTGCATCATCGCGCACGTCGATCACGGCAAGTCGACGCTGGCCGACCGGCTACTGGAAGCCACCGGCACAGTCACTGTGCGCGAAATGCAGGCCCAGTTGCTCGACTCGATGGATATCGAGCGCGAAAAGGGCGTCACCATCAAGGCCTCGGCCGTGCGCATGTTGTACAAGGCGAACGACGGCCAGACCTATGAGATGAACTTGATCGATACGCCCGGCCATGTCGATTTTGGCTATGAGGTGTCGCGCGCGCTGGCGGCTTGTGAAGGCGCGCTGCTGGTCGTGGATGCGTCGCAAGGTATCGAAGCGCAAACCCTGGCGAACCTCTACCTCGCGCTAGATGCCAATCTGCACATCATCCCGGTGATCAACAAGATCGACCTGCCCCACGCGCAACCCGATGTGGTGGCGAAGGAAATCGCCGACCTGCTGGGCGACGATCCTGACAGCGTGCTGCGCATCTCGGCCAAAGAAGGGATCGGTATTCAGGATGTGCTGGAGCGCATCGTCAAAGAAGTGCCGGCCCCAAAGGGCGACCCGGACGCGCCATTGCAGGCGCTGATCTTCGACTCACACTACGACGCCTACAAGGGCGTGGTGGCCTACGCCCGGCTGTTCAACGGGCGCCTAACTATGAAGACGCGCCTGCGCCTGGCCGCCACCGGCGCAACTTTCGAACCTATCGAGATCGGCACATTCACGCCGCGCATGACCATCACCGGCGAGCTGGCCGCCGGCGAAGTCGGCTATATCGCCACCGGCTTCAAGAGCGTGCGAGAGTGCCGCGTGGGCGACACGCTGCTCGATCATAACCGGCCGGCCGAGCCGCTGCACGGTTACAAGCCGGCCAAGCCAATGGTGTTTGCCGGCATCTACCCCACCGTCACGGAAGACTACCCCGCCCTGCGCGACGCGCTGGAGAAGCTGCAACTCAACGACGCCTCACTTTCGTTTGTGCCCGAAACCTCAACCGCGCTGGGTTTTGGCTTCCGCGTTGGCTTTTTGGGCATGTTCCACATGGAGATCGTCAAAGAGCGCCTGGAACGCGAGTACGATATGGACATCGTTGTGACTGCCCCCAGCGTCGAATACGAAGCGGTGCTCTCCAACGGCGAAGTCATCAAAGTCGACCGCCCTTCGGACATGCCGAGCGGAGACCGACTGGTCGAGATGCGCGAACCGTGGATGAAAATCCAGATTTTCACCCCCAAAGAATACGTCGGGCCGATCATGGACCTGGTAACCAAGCGGCGCGGCGAGACGCTGGGCATGGAATACCTCGACGAACAGCGCCTGGTGATGACTTACCGCTTGCCCCTGTCCGAGATGATCGTCGATTTCTACGACCGGCTGAAGAGCGTGACGCGCGGCTACGCCTCGCTCGACTACAGCTTCGACAGCTATCGGGCCGGCGACCTGGTGAAAATGGACGTGCTCATCAACGGTGACCCGCTCGACTCAATGGCGCTGATCACCCACCGCGACGAAGCGCAGCATAAAGGCATTGCCCTCACCCGCAAGCTGAAGGAAGTCATTCCACGCCAGATGTTCGAGGTGCCCATCCAGGCTGCCATCGGCTCCAAGATCATCGCCCGCACAACAGTCAGCGCGATGCGCAAAGACGTGCTGGCAAAGTGCTACGGCGGCGACATCACCCGCAAGCGCAAACTGCTGGAGAAGCAGAAGGAAGGCAAGAAGCGCATGAAGATGTTAGGCAGCGTCGAGATTCCGCAGGAAGCCTTCATGGCGATGTTGAAACTGGAGGAATAGCTGCATCCTCGCAGCATCCTCGCAGAGTCGCTATCAGCGTTCAACGCACGAAGCATGCAGTGACATAGTTGCTTCAGTCTGCCATCTCCAAATGGATCAACCCAACGGAGGGGTCGTCCGCTTCATCTTCCGGAGGGCTTCCCGGCACTCCCGTCCGCCGGCACAAGGCACGGTAGGCGCAATACGTACAGCGGCGTTCGTCGTCGGTCAGGGGGAACGCGCGGGCATCCGTGCGCCGGCCGGCGTCTGCGGCCAGCGCCAGGAGCAGATCATGGTCGGTCTGATACTCGGCAGCCGAATAACCGATGCGCACCCACGGTTGTTCAGGAAAGTTTGCCAGCCAGTACCACAATTCGCAGCGGGCCGGCTCGATGGGCAGGCCGGCATTGTAAGCCGCGCCGGCTGTGACCAGCGTGTATAAATAGACGCGCGTCTGCAAGCGCCGGCGCATCGCCTGCGCATCCAGCAGCGTTGGACTGCGGCCGGTTTTCCAATCCACAATCACGACGCGGCCGCTGGGTTCGATGGCCAGCAGATCGAAGCGCGCCAGCAGACGATACGCACCCAGCGCCGCCACCAGCGACAACTCTGGCAGATGCTGCGCCGGCAGATCGCTGAAGTCCGTATCGGCAAACCGGCGCCACCACGTTTGCAAATCCTGGTCGGCCTCGTAAGGTGCTGTAGACGCCGGCGCTTGAGGAGGAATGCCCAACCAGAAACGCTCGATCCAGCGATGCAGCACAGCGCCGCGCTGCACATGGGCCTCGTGGCGCGCGGCGTCCGAGCCGGGAAGCGGTGCAGCCGGCCAGGCCAAACGCACGACATAGCGCAGATAGAAGCGCCGGGGGCATTCTTGGAAATCATTCAGGCTCTGCTGGCTGAACACAAACGCCGGGTCAAGCATGCCGGCAGTATAACTCAGCCGCTGCCTCCCGCAAGCAGCCTCGTTCGATCACACCGCGAGTAACTGAACTGAAAGGGTGTAGCGCAGATTTGTGACAGTCACCGCCGGCGGCACTGACGGATTGCGGCGTCTAGCCGATTGCTGTGCAGTTCACACCAGGCGGCGAGCATGGCCGCAGCATGCCGCCGTTCCCAGCCCC
>JAEANN010000013.1 GCA_016841965.1 Candidatus Roseilinea mizusawaensis
TTTGTGGGGTTTTGACGCTTCTTGACGCTATTTGCCGCTATTTGACGCTATTGGACGATTATGGAGGGTAATGGACGCGATTGGACGCTATTGGCGCGAATGGACGCGAATGGAGGCTAATGGCGCGAATGGACGCGAATGGACGTGAATGGACGCGAATAAACGGGGAGGGAAGGTGTGTCGCAATTGCTGCAACAGGGCTGCCTTACCGTGAAAGCGGAGGTCAGTGACATGTTTGGCAGCAAGACAGATAAGCGCAGGCGCCTTGAAGAAGCGCGGCGGATCATTGAAGAACGTGGCAATATCAGCCCGGCGGAACTGGCGCGCTGCCTGGGTGTGCCGCGCAGCACGATCAGCCGTGATCTGGCAGTGGCCGACCAACACGGTGTGCTGTTGTGTGAGGATGGGCCGGACTGCGGATGTGTGCTGCGGATCGTGGTGGGCAGCACGCAAGAGATGAAGCCGTGGATCCGGCAGTAGGGGCCGGAGTGTGAGGTGTTGTCGCCGGCGGCGCTGCGCGCGGAGATCGGGGAAGAGATGCGTCGGGCCGGGCAAGTGTATGGATTTTAGATTTTAGATTTTGGACTGTGGAGTGTGGATTGGCGGGCGCATTCCGGCGCAAGGGGATGTGGACATCGTGTCACACGGGTCAGAGTATGATGAGAATTGGGCGAGCAAATTTCATCATGAATGAGGATGCAGCGAGGGACGGCCGGCATTATCCTGTGATGTAAATGTCGGCGATCGTTTGAACTTGTGATGCAAGGGAGATAAGAGGTCATATGCTCAACTGGACCGGCGATCCGTATGTGGACATCGGTGCGGCGACGCTAGCCGCGATGGCGCACAAGCGCGATCCGACGCTGCTCACGCCGGCCGACCTGGAAGAAGCCGCAGCGTGGATCAAGGATAACTACATCCGCGACCCGCTCAAGTCTTTCCTGACTGTTGCCTTCACCAGCAACGCATGGTTTTCGCAGGATGCCTACAACCCGGATAAGCCCAGGCTGACCGATGAAAAACGGCAGGAACGACTGTCAAAGCGCAGCCAGTGGGCAAAGCGTCATCTCCGCGCCTGGAAAGAGACGCCGCAGACCGATTCCGGTCTGCGCTGTGTATTCACCGGCAAGCCTGTTGTGGCAGAGAGTCTGTCGGGCAAGCTTGCGCCGGGCAAGGCTGGGCGAGCGCAGATTCCGCTGGCGCAGGGCGATGAAGACATCAACTTCTATGCCTATGGTGATTCGGGGTTGCCTATATCTGGCGAGGCGCTGTTGTGTTTGCAAGCGTTTCCGTTGGGCTGCGCCAAAGTTGGCGGTCGCCTGTTGGCAGTGCATTGCTCTGACCCGGCGCTCACGCTGTCTTTTGCCCAACGCTTCTGGCGCGAGAATCGCGCAGGGGTGTTGCAGGGGCAACAGGCCGGCTCTAAAAAACTGCCAGAGACCCAGTTTACGCTGGGCACCTTGTTAGCCAACACATTGGTCTCCATCACAGAGGAATACAGCGACTACGTTGATGAGGCCGGACCCGGCGCTTCCATCACAGCTTATCACTTGACCAATGGGCAAAGCCCGGCGATCGACATTTACCACTTGCCGTTGGGGGTAACCCGTTTTCTCTTGCGGGCAAATGCCGCCCGTTATCGCGCGCAGTGGCAGGAGATTGTGCGTCTGGCATGGCAACGCGCGCCAAAGAAGAAGTCGAGCAGAAAGGGCGACGCCGCAGGCGTTGATCCGGCGGTTGATCCGGCGAACGAGCCGTTCACACCACGCCGCAACTATCTCTACGACGATCTGCTCCGGCTGCCTGATGAGTCGGCGCACTTCATACGCGCCTATCTCTTGCGGCGCGTTGATCGGGGTTTGCGTTTGTTCGAAGACGATCCGCGTTCGGGCTACTCTACCAAGCGCGAGATCAATCTGGTGTCCTGGGATCTGACCGAGTTATTCCTGAAAGAGGTGTTCAACATGGATGAGACTCGCATTGCAGCGATTCGCCGGCTGGGCGACCGACTGGCTGACTATGTGGCCGCCGAGAATGATCGGCGCTTCTTTCGCACGTTCTTTGGCGAGATGAACTATGCCCTGTTCCGCAATCGGCTGATCAAGGCGGATGTTGAGGCTGTCCGGCGCGGGGGCGAGCCGCTGATTACTTTCGACCAGTTTGTGGAGGTCTTCGAGGAGGGTGAGGAAATCGCCCGCCGGGACTGGCGGCTGGCGCGCGACCTGGCGTTGATTCGCATGATCGAGCGTCTGCGCGAGAACGGCTGGCTGTCGGCCCATGTGGATGCGCTGCCGGAGATCGCAGAATCAGAAGAGGGCGGCGAAGAACAGGTCAATTCAGAAAACTAAGGAGATGAAGAAATGGCATTCGTGACAGGACTTTTGTTGATCGATGCGCCCGCGTCGGCTTTGAACAATCTGGGTCAGATCGAAGGTGAGCGTTACGACAACGCCAGCGGCGTCAAATACATCAAGACGCGCGAGGGTGCGTATCCATACGTGTCGGCGCAGGCATTCCGCTACTGGTTGCGTAACACCCTGGCCGCCTATGTGCCGGCCTGGAAGGCTGCTCCTGTGTTCCGCGAGGAAAAGATCGCTTACACCGACGCTAATCCAATCTTCTACTGGGACGACGATTTGTTCGGTTACATGCGCGCGCCGTCCAAGAAGGAATCGGCCAGGGCGAAGCGCGAGGCGGATGCAGCGCAGGCCGAGGCAACGCCGACGACGGATACCCTCACCCGCGTCGCCCCATTCCGCGTCAGCACACTGGTATCCATCGCGCCGGTGACGCTGACGATGGACTATGGCACGATGACCCGCATCGAGGGCGACCCGGTGCCGCACGAGCATCAGTTCTATCGTGCTACCCTCAAGGGATTATTCTCACTCGACTTGCGCGCTTGTGGCACATTCTCCTATCGCCAGAAAACCGGCTTTCGCAACCTTGACGAGACACGTGTTGACCTGGCCAAGAAGCAGGGCTTGACCCACCTGGAAGCCGAGAAATCGTATCGGCTGCCCGATCAGCAGCGTGTGGAGCGGGTGAGCGCCTTATTTGAAGGATTGGCGCAACTGGAAGGCGGCGCAAAGCTGACGTTGCACTACACAGACGTGATGCCGGCTCTTACCCTTCTGGCCGTCACGCGGGGCGGCAACCACATCTTTGGGCATGTGGTGGGCGCTACCGAGCGCGGCCTGCCGCGACTCAAGCTGGATGCGCTGGCCGAGGCGCTGAAGGTGTTCGAGCTGGAGATATTGTCGCCGGTCTATGTGGGTTGGGTGAAGGGGTATCTGGACGAACAGCGCGCGGCATTCGAGCAGGCGCTGAGCGACGCGCAGGGAGTATTAAAGCCATATCAGGGCCGTATTCGCATTCTGCATCCGCGCGAAGCCTATCAGGAGATGGCGCGCGCCATGCGTGATCCGGCGAATGCAGATTGGCTGGCATGAGGCCGCCGGCGATAAGGCCGTGAGCTTCCAAACGAAGTTCGTGTGCCCCAGTCCGCCGCAGTACATTGTCAGTTGCGGGCAATTTTGCTTTGTGCGAGAGTGGTATATGCGGGCTTTGAAAATCATGCTCGAGGGGGTGACGACCTCGTTCCGCTACCCCCACTTCATGCTGGGCGTGCAACCGACTTACGAGATGCCGCCGCCAGCCACAATCTATGGCCATGTGTGCAGCGCGCTGGGTGAATGGGTCGAGCCGGCCGGCGTGCAGTTTGCCTATCACTTCACATTTGAACGCAAGTTGTTGGACTTGGAGCATGTGCATGTGCTGTCGCCCGCCGGCGGCAAACTGCCCGGCTCTCGTCTGCCCAAAGTGTTAGAGGGCAACGTCAATCCGTTCCAGCGCGAAATATTGTTTATGCCGCGCCTGGTGTTGTATCTGAACAAGCCAGAGTGGGAGGCGGCTTTTCGCAGCCCGCGCTATGCTGTGTCGCTGGGGCGGTCGCAAGACCTATGCTCTTACACAGATGTGCGCGTGGTGGAGCTGGAGGCACGCGAGGCGGCATACTTTGAGCACACGTTGATTCCCTTTGACTATCCGCTGCGTTCGCCCCAAGGTGTGGTGTTGCAGATGCCGCGTTTTCTGGACTATGCGCGTGGTCGCGCGCCGGTGTTTGGGCGCTATAGCATGATCAAGCAGCGCGTGACCAGCCGGCAGATGCTCGCATTCGGAGGTCAGGTGCCTGACGCTTTTCTGGTCGATCCAGAGTCTCCAAAATCCGCCGGCTTGAACCTGGGTCTGGTCTTCCTATCGTTCGTGTAAACAATCTGCTGTTCCCTCATCTTCGTGTGATGTCAAAGCCTGAACCATGGCCGGTCTGGCTCGATGATGTATGGGCGAAAAGCCCGGCTGCCGGTAAACAGGTCGGGGAAACGCTGGCCGCCCACGTGTGGCAAGTGTTGCTGCGCTTGTCTGATCTGTATCGCCTGCGCCCAGACATTGACAGGCAGACCGGTGTGGCGCGTTTGTGGGAGCGACTGTTCTGGATATGTTTTCTGCATGACCTGGGCAAGTGCGCTCCCGGCTTTCAAGACATTTTGCGCGGGCGTCGTGAAACGGCGCTTGCCAAGCAATGGGGCGCCCATCGGCATGAGGTCTTTTCGTTGCTGTTTGTGCCCTGGGTGTTTCCCGCCGGCAGTGAAGACTGGCAGTGGGTGTCTGGCGGGATTGTGTCGCATCACAAAGACAGCCGCGAGATTCGAGCAGCCTATCCCCCCATCAACGATGCGGATGTAGCTGACATTGTGGCGACCCTGCCGGCTGACGACTTGGCCGGAATTCACCGCTGGCTGACTGAGTGCGCCGGCCCGTGGGCGCATGCCCTGGGATTGCCCATTCAGCCGGCCATGTGCGTTCGAGATACGCCCTCGGCGGTCGACGCGTTGCGCGCAGAGGGCGCAAGCCGTATTCGCGCGGCGCTCAATCACTATCATCGCTGGGTTCGGGCGTTGGCCGAGCAGCCAGAGCCGTCACCGGCCGAGCTACTGTTGCGCGGGCTGATTACTCAGGCCGATCACACGGCATCGGCTCAAGTCGGGCGCATACCTCCCTTTGGGTGCGACGCCGAGCAACTGCGCCGCACGTGGACACACATTCGGCAGTACAACTCGCATCAAGTCCGCGCCGGCGACACGGTGGGAACCGCGCTTTTGACAGCCCCCACCGGCAGCGGCAAGACCGAGGCAGCCTTGTTGTGGGCGGCGCGTCAGTCTGGTGTGCCGCGCCTGTTCTACACCTTGCCCTATCAGGCCAGTATGAATGCCATGCACAGGCGTCTGGAGCAGACGTTTGGCGATATCGTGGGACTGGCGCACGGACGCGCGCTGCTGGCGCTCTATCGCATGATCGCCGATGAGCAACCGGATCAGGTCTCGGCCGAGAAACAGGCGCGCCGGCGGCGCAATCTGGCCACATTGCATCATCTGCCGGTGCAAATCTTCAGTCCCTATCAGATGCTCAAAGCAGCTTATCGGCTGAAAGGCTACGAAGGCATGCTGGCCGACTTTCACAACGCTGCGTTCATCTTCGACGAAATTCACGCCTACGAGCCGCAGCGATTGGCTTTGATTGTGGAGATGTTGCGTTATCTGCGGACGCATCATGGGGCGCGGTTCTTTATCATGTCGGCCACGTTCCCCGCGCTCATCCGCGCCAAACTGGATGACGCGCTTGGATCGCCAACGCTGATTGAGGCCGATCCGGGGCTGTATCAGGACTTTTGCCGGCATCGCCTGCATGTATTGCCCGGCGAACTTTTCGCGCCGCACAACTGGGCGCGCGTCTGCGATGCCATCCGCGCCGACAACACCGTGCTGGTCTGCTGCAACACCGTTGCGCGCGCGCAACAGGCTGCGCAGACTATCGCGCGCGACGTGCCCGATGTGGAGGTGGTGCTGCTGCACGGGCGCTTGAATGGGCGCGATCGCTTGAAGCGCGAGGAAGTCGTGCGACAGGCTGCCGGCTCACACAGTCAGTCGCGTCGCAACATAGTCCTGGTGGCGACTCAAGTGGTGGAGGTCAGCCTGGACATTGACCTGGATATTATCTTCACCGATCCGGCCCCGCTGGAGGCTTTGGTGCAACGTTTCGGGCGCGTCAACCGTCGGCGGTTGCAGACCGATCTGGCGCCGGCATATGTGTTCGATCAGCCTGATACAGGTCAGCGCGTGTACGATGGCGCGCTGGTGCAGGCAACGCTGGCCATTCTGGCGCGCGAGAATGGCCAGCCGGTACAAGAGGATCGCATCGGCGCATGGCTGGATGAGATTTATACAGGTGCTATTCGGTGCAAGTGGCTGGCGCAATATGATCACGCTGCCACAGAGTTTGCCGCAACGTTGATCCGCACGCTGCGCCCATTCGATAGTGATGAAGACAAAGAAGAGCTGTTCTACGACGCTTTCGATGGTGTAGATGTGCTGCCGATACAATTCCTTGACGAGTATCGCGTGCTCGCGGAATCGGAGCCGCTGCGCGCGCAGGAATTGCTCGTCTCCATCCGCAGCGGGCAGTACAAACAAATTGTGCAATCCCGGCGGCTGCGCAGCGCCCCTGGCACCTATCCGATCGTGGTCGATGTGCCCTATGATGATGGCGATGCCGGCATCGGCCTGGACTTGAGCGTGATTCGTTCAGGCTGACGCCATCGATCCCTTTGATCCATCCGGAGGATACTTCTCATGTCAGTTGATTCAACCCCGCTGCCTTTCACCGCCTACCGGCTGCGTTTCGAGCTGCTGGCCCGCGACCGGCTGGTGCTGGCTGCGCACACCGGCAGTGCGTTGCGCGGTATGCTGTATCGCGCGCTGATGGACCTGGCCGGCCCCGTGCGTCATGCCGGCTCGCAACAGCTCGAATTCCTGCCCAACGACCCCGTGCGCTTTCTCATGGCCACCCTCGACGACAACAGCGCGCGCGGCCAGGATGTGCCGCGGCCCTACAGCATCGAGCCGCCTGTGTGGGCCGACCTGCTCTCCAGCGGCAGCGTCGATGCGCGCGGCGAGATCACGCTTCCGCCTGGCAGTGGATTTGTGTTTGGCATGACGTTATATGCGCGGGCGATGGAGCTTTTCCCCTACGTCATCCTGGCGCTGAAGCGCGCCGAGACAGCCGGCCTGGGGCGCGGGCGGGGCCGCTTCGAGCTGGCCCGGGTGTGGGCCGAAAATCCCTTCACCGGCCAAACGCAGGCTGTGTTTGTGGCCGGCGATCAACTGGTGCGCGTGCCCGATCTGGCCATCACCCATGCGCACGTGACGGCCATGCCTCAGCCGGCCGGCCGGGCGCTCTCGCTGGCATTCCTGACGCCCACCACGCTGCGCGCCAACAAGCAGCCGGTGCTCAGCCCACAGTTCAACGTGCTCATTCACCGGCTGATCGAGCGGCTGAGCGAGTTGAGCCAGTATGCCGGCTCGCAAGCTGGGCCGGCTGTGCTGCCGTGTCTGCCGGCCACGCGCGAGGAGAAGAACGACCTGTTGCGCCGCGCCGACGCCGTGCGCGTCTCTCTCGACGCCACGCGCTGGATGTCGCTGAACGGTTATAGCGCGCGTCAACAGGCCCCCACAGGCTTGAGCGGGTTCGCCGGTCAGGTGACGTTCGAGGCAGATGCTGCGGCTGACTTTGCCCCCTTCATGCCGCTGTTACGCTGGGGCGAAATTGCCCACGTGGGCAAGCACACGGTCAAGGGCAATGGACTGTTTCGGATTTTGGACTTGTGATGTTGAAGTGGGGATGTTCGATTTTGGGTTCTGGCTTCAGGATTGGGGTTGCCAAGCTTCGACGCCGGCGCATGTGCGATAGGCCCCGGCGATGCCGGCGATCAACCATTGTGGCATTTTGCCGCCGCCCGGCCCGCCCAAAATCACGCGCCGCTCTGGCGCAATCCAAGGCAGTCGCAAGCCGGCCAGCTTTTCATAGTCCAGGTACAGCTCTTTGGCGCGCAGGACCAGCATGGTCGTGTCGGGGGCCTGCTCCACAAGTTCGATGATCAGGTCGCCCTGATCATGGTAGGACTGATCCCCCGGCCCGCACACGATGGCATGCACGGGTTGCACCCAGCCCAGCCGGGCGTCGAACTGCCAGCGCACGTCGCACCGCGCGGCGATGGCTGTCACCAGGCGAATCGGCGCGCGGCCATACAGCGCGATGGGTCTATCGGCGGGAATCAGGGCCAGCGCCCGCGCGATGTCGTCGTCGAGCTGAAAACGCCCGGAGGAATCGCCGGGGTGCAATGCGCAGTGCAGGTCGCGGAAGTGCACCACATGGACGCCGTCAGAACAAGGCGTGCCGGCCTTGAATGGCGCGCGCGAGAGATGGATGCGCAACACTTCGTCCTCGGTGAAGGGTGCGAACAAACCTGCTACCCGCTCGACCAGCGCCCCGAACAAGCCGCCGGGCGCCGGGGCTTTGCGGTCGAGGCCGTTGACCGCGCCGATAAGCGGGCTATTGGCGTCGTGCGCGTTGGCTTCAAGCGGTGGCAGCGCCGCAAGCGTCGAACGCAGATTAGCAATCAGGAGCAAATTGTGCGCCTGTGTCATCTCGACCCATTGCGCGCGATCTTCGTCTTTGGCGGCAATCACAATAGCGTGGGTGCATTGATCGAAGATCGCTTGCTGGTCTGGCGTGGGTTTGCCGCCCACATCGACCAACAGGGGCAGGGTGCGCTGCGCGGTATCGCGGCAAGTCACATCGACCCACTGCTGGGTCCACTTGCCTTTGAAGCGCACCGGTTGCACGGTGGCGTTCTGCAACTCGTGTGTCCAGTCGCCTTCGCCGTCGGGCGCGGCGCGCAACAGGTAGTGCGCGATCTGTCGTTGGCGCAACGCCTGGCTGAGGCTATAGGCCAGTGTGCTTTTGCCAGAGTGCGGCGGACCGCCGATGAGAATGGCCGGAAATGAGTTCATATAACCGTAGTGATTCCAGTTGTACCACATGATGCTTGCCTGTGTTGAAGTCGTGGACAGATAAGCGAGATAGAATAAGCTTATCCATGAATGAATAGGAGATGAATCTTGTCTTCGATGTCGTATGCAGGCCCATCTGCTCTGATCGCAACGCTGGGCGGCAAGCCGCAGGTGGTGACGTTTGTGCTGGATGCGCTGCTGACCTCTGGCGTGCCGGTTCGGCGTGTGTGCGTGGTGCATCTGTCTGCCCATGATCCCCGCATTCAAGGATCCTTGAACAAACTGCAGGTCGATCTGCATACGACCTATGGCAAATCGGCGCTGCGCTTCGAATCGGTGCCTATTCATACGCCGCCGTCTGCCATACAGGGCACCTATGCGGCCATCAAAGGCCGCCCGGTTGATTCGGTCGATGATCCGTCGGCGGCCGAGGCAATCTGGATGACATTCCATCGCCTGATTGGCGCGTTGCGTGTGGAGGGTTACGGCATTCATCTGTGCGTGACGGGCGGGCCACGTCTGATTGCGTTGCAAGCATTGTCGGCGGCGACGCTGTTGCTGACGCCGCAGGATCGCTGCTGGCATCTGTACACGCCGCCGGCCTTGCGCGAGGCAGCCGGGGAAGGGAAAATCATGCACGTGACAGAGGGCGCATCGGCGTTGGGAGGCGTCTCTCTGATTCCGGTGCCGGTGTTGCCGCTGGGATTGTTCATTCCGGGTTTGCAACAGGCGGCGCTGCAATCGCCGGATCAGATTCTGGCTGCCGGCCGGCAGTGGTTGTCGGCCCAGGACGCGCAGCGCTGCCGCGAGGTGATCCGCCGGCTGACGCCGCGCCAGCGCGACGTGTTGCGCGAGTTGGCCCGCCCGGGCGCGCGCGCCAAAACAGTCGCCACACGCTTGAATGTGACCGTCGCCACGGTCAACTCGCATCAGGGCGTCATCCGCGCAGAGTGCCGGAACGCCTGGGGATTGTCGCCCACCGAGCGCGTGGATGCGCAGTTTCTGCGTGAACATTTCGGGGCGCTGCCGGATCATATCTGGGAGCAATCCTAGGGGCCGGCGCCGGTGATTGCATCCCCATCGATGTGGAGATATTTCGTTGTGAATGATGAGGCGTTCCGACAGCCGGCGCGTTAGGATGGCCGGCGGAGATCGATGAATGCATGGAATGCATGACAAAAAGGCCGGCGCTGTGAAGGGCCGGCCGATGCACAGGAGGCAGCGCGGATGCGATCCACCTGAGAGACGATGACAAGGGCAATGCCGGGCCGGAGCAGGCCGGGGTGCGGCCGACGCTGCGGCGCGGGTGGAAAGTGGCAGTGGTTACGCTATGCTATCAAACATCAGGCATGGATTGATACTAGCTAAGGCGCAAGTCAATCAGTCGCTCACCTTGCCAAATGAGTCTCAGTACGATCAGGCTCAGTCCTTCGTCAATCATGCTGAGGGTGATCTTGAGTGCACAATCGCACTCTGCGAAGTTAGGCAACAAGACATCTTCACCGTGTCTGTGCTGTGCTATCTGCTACACCAGGCGCTTGAGAAATGGCTGAAAGCCTATATTGTTGTATTTGAGCTTCCGTTCGACAGGACACATAGTCTGCAGACGTTGCTTGATTGCTGCGCGAAACATGATAAAGATTTCGACGCGATTCGTGATTTGTTTAACAGTGGCGAACACGAAGTCATGCTCGCTCAAAGTTTCCCGGCCGACTTAAGATACGAGATGGAATGGTCTTTTGAGCAACTCCTTGACTTCGCGGAAGTGCTGACGCATGCGCTTGTCAGGGTCCGTCAACTGGTCATAGCCTGCTTTTGGTAAGGGGTAGAATGAAATGAAGGTCTTGCTATCATATGAAGTGATCAGTCCTCTTTTCATGGGCGGTGCGAATGCTCGCACAAACCCGGAGATTCGTGCGCCCTCAGTAAGGGGAGTCGCGCGTTACTGGCTCAGGGCGCTTGTGGCCGGGTCATCATTGACGCAGGGTAGTAATGACAGCAGCAGCGTTCGTGAGATTGAAGAAGCTGTCTTTGGCTCTACCCGGAAGGCGGGCGCGATTGCATTGACGGTCGTGCCGGATCCTTCAGCGCGAGTTGCCACTTTTACCAAAGATAGAGCCATACTAACCCGGGAAGGCGACTATCTTCCCACTGGCAAAGACTATTTGTTCTGGTCGATGGCGGCAAGCGGACGTAAAGGCACTGATCGCTACCAACCTGCTCGTGAGTATCTCGAGCCGGGGACGAAATTTCAGATAACCCTGCGCGCTCGCCTGGAGAGTGATGAGCCAAAGATGCGACAGGCTCTTGCGGCGCTATGGCTGGTTGGCAATCTTGGAGCGCTTGGCAGTCGCGCGAATCGCGGGGCCGGGTCTGTCTACTTTGAGTTTGTCGCCCCATTCAATGATCTGCCTAGCAGTGTCTGTTCTACGCCGGCCGAGTTGCGCGATGCCTTATCGAAGGGCCTGGCTGCTTGTTTAGCTACTCTCGGCCAAGGCGTGGCTTGGCGTCAGGCCACAACGGTGACCCTGTTCGATACGCTTGCCCCAGGCGCGTGTCGCATCTGGGTCGTGGCTGGCAATCCGAAGTGGAGGTCATATACCGATGCACTGAATGGGATTGGGGGGAAGCTGCGCGACTTTCGAAGCTATCGCAATCCGCTAGGGCAACGCGACCATGATGCAGTGCTCAATTGGATGAAAACTGGTGGAAAAGGGCCTGAGATCAAGCGCGCAATCTTTGGGTTGCCGATTCCGTTTCGCTACTCTAACGGCGGTCCAAGCGATGTCATTGTTTCGGAAGTGAGTGATCGTCGCGCGTCGCCGCTCCATATCAAGCTCGCGCGTCTGGCCGACGGCAGTTATGTGGGTGTTTTGACGCTATTCAAATCGACTTTTCTGAATGGCGCGAGATTGCGCCTTCAGAGTCGGAAGCAATGGACTGCGCCCACTCCCCAGGACTATTCTGTGATTGAGAATTTTGTAGACACATTTGATCCTAATGCGCGCTGGGAGGTCAAGCTATGAGCGATATGCTGTTTTTGTTCACATTTAGTCCGGTGCAGTCCTTTATCGCCGAGGCTCGTCGCGGGCAGGACTTGTTTGCCGGCAGTCAAATCCTTTCCGAGCTGGCAAGGGCGGCGCTGCATGATCTGCAACAGATTGGCGCAAAATCCATCTACCCGGTGACAAATAGCGCGCACATGCCCAATAAACTGGTGCTCAGTCTGGCGGCGCAAAAGCCTGAAGCCGCTGGGCAAGCCGCCGAGCAGGCTATACACAGAAAATGGCTGTCGCTGGCTCAGCAGGCCTATGAGTTTCTGAAGCCGTTGGCCGGCGGAGTTGACAGTACGTTTCAACAGATCTGGGATCGTCAACTCAAACAACTGTGGGAATGTCACTGGGTGGCTGTCCCTTTTGACGGGAGATCGTACGGCGATGTGTATCGTGAGGCCAATCGCCTGCTAGATGCTGTCAAACGCTGTCGCGCATTTACCCAGACACGTGAAGATGGCATGAAAGATACACTCAGCGGCCGGCGCAGCGCCCTGCACACGGCATCTCTCGAACCAAAAGCATACTGGAGCGCTGTTAGCAAGTCTCCCAATGTGACGAGGGCCCAACTGCGGCCGGATGGCAAAGAGCGACTGGATGCTGTCGGGTGTGTCAAACGCTTTGGCCTGGATCTTGTGAATATTCCGAGTGTGAATACGGCAGCCAGCGCAGACTTCCTGGCCCAGGCCCGAACACAGCAGAAGGATGAACTGGACAACTATCGCAAGGTCGTGGAGCAACTGTTGAGCGGTTCGGTGCATCGCGTTCGCAGCGATTGTGACTGGCCCTATGACGGCGACCTATTCTATGCAGAGACATTGACGCCCGAGCGCATGATCGACAGCTATGGTGTCAACCTCACTGAACAGCAGTTGAAGCCTGTGCGAGATGCATTGAGCCAGTTGGTGAAAGCGGTTCACTGGAAGCCGAGTGTGTATTACGCGCTGTTGGCGTTGGACGGCGACAATATGGGTAAGCGCATCGACCAGTGCACTGCTCCTGAACATCACAAGTTCTTCAGTAATCAGGTCAGCCAATTTGCTCAGCAGGCTCCAAAGATTATCGAACGCCATCAGGGATATCCGGTCTATGTGGGGGGCGATGATGTGTTGGCGTTTCTGCCGTTGTCTACTGCGATTGCTGCTGCGGTCGAGCTGGCCGATGAGTTTCACACAAAGACAGGCAACACGGCCAGCGCCGGCCTTGCATTTGCGCATGTTTTGCAGCCTTTGGGCCTGGCGCTCAATGAGGCACGCCGCGCTGAGGCTGATGCCAAGCGTGTGACCGACAAACACGCGCTCGCGGTTCGCGCGCTCAAGCGCAGCGGCGAGGTGGTGCACGCTGTTTGCAAGATGGAGAAGGGAAGCCTGTCGTCGTTAAATGATCTGGTGGATGCATTCAGGTGCGAAGTCGTGTCGCCGAAGCTTGCCTATGATGTGCGGGCATGTGCGCCAGTATTCACGGATGCTGTAAGGGCAAAAGCCTTCGGAGATATCGCTGTGTCGAAGGCCGCTTTTCGCGCCGAGATCAAGCGATTGACCAGCCGGCATATCCAGCGCCATGCCCAGCAGTCCCAATCACAGTCGGTTGCAAATGTGCTTATTAACACCCTTCAGACATGGTCCAACCAACTGGACAACCCGACCGCTCTGGCGAACTGGATGATTCTGGCCCGCTTCATCGCGCAGCGGGGCGAGGAGTGAAGCATAGATGTCAAGGTCTCTTTTTCTGCAGCCGATTGATGTGTGGCTGTTTCGCGATGGCAAGCCTTTCGACGCCGGCAGCGACCACCATGCTGAGAGCATCTTTCCGCCTATGCCGAGCGTCATTCAAGGTGCTCTGAGGTCTCACTACCTCGTCATGCAAGGTGTCGGGTTGTCGAGGACAAACAGTCAACAGATCAAAAGCACTGTTGGCACAGCAACCGACTACCTGGACTTGGCTCTGCGCGGACCGTTCCTGCGGCGCGGCGAGGAAGTCTTCTTCGCGCTGCCCATGGATGTTGTCCGGGGTCAAGACGGTCTTTTCTACCCCATGCGCCTGGCAGATGTCCCTCGGGGATGCACCAGCGCCTGCGCGCCGAGAGTGCTGATGCCGCCTGAAGACATCAAGCCTGCCAAGTTTGATCCTTCTGGTTGGTGGGTCAGTCAGGCAGAAATGGCAACGTACACAGCAGGTAAGCCATTCCATGCAGTCCAGTCCGATGAACTGTTCCATCGCGAGATTCGCTATGGGATTGCCCGTGACAACAAAAAGCGCGTTGTGGTCGAAGGTGCGCTGTATCAGGCTGAGCATATTCGCCTGTGCGAGGATGTCGGCCTGCATGTGGAAATCTTGTCTGGCCTGGCAAATTGGAATCAAAAAGCCGGCGCCATGCGCATTGGCGGTGAGGGCCACGGTGCGCGCTTTGTCGAGAAGCCACTAACCCGGCCTATTCCCGAACCGGCCATCGTCGCTGAACGCTTCAAACTGACGCTGATCACGCCGGCTTGCTTCGAGCAAGGATGGCGACCTGGTGACTGGAACGCACTCTTCGATGGTGGGAAGGTCACCCTGGAGGCGGCTGCCATTGGGCGCTATATCACGATGGGCGGGTATGACTTGGCTGGGAACATGCACAAACCCAGCCTGCGCTATGTTCCTGCCGGCAGTGTTTACTACTTTTCGGCTCAGGATAAAGTGAAATTGAAGCACGGCTGGCTCTGTGATGCGCTTGACAATGTGCCGCTTGGCCGGGTTGGTTACGGACAAGTCATTGTGTCAGCTTACTGAATGAAAATGCGCTGGCGTTATCGTCAGCCGGCCTGAACAAGGACAACAACAGGAGTTAGACCCATGTTTGATGCAGCCAAAATGATGTATTTGTACGTCGAGACGCCGTTGCACGCCGGCACTGGCCGTGCCATCGGCGTGGTTGACCTGCCGATTCAGCGTGAGCGCGTGACCGGCTATCCAATGGTGCAGTCGTCGTCCATCAAAGGTCAATTGCGCGCCCTGGCTGATTGTCGCGTCAGGGCCAATTCTCCTCTGGAACTGTCTGAATTTTTGGCGGTGTTTGGCCCTGATACGCAAAATGCAGCCGACCACGCCGGCGCCCTGTCGGTGGGCGACGCAAAACTACTCCTATTCCCGGTGCGTTCGCTGTCCGGCGTCTTCGCCTGGACGACCAGCGTCGAGGTGCTGGCGCGTTTCCAGCGTGATCTGCTTATGCTGCAACCATCCGCTAATCTGTGGGCGCTGCCGCCCGATCCGTGTAACAAAGCCCTGGTTACCAGCGCATGTCAGGTCAAGGCTGCCGGCAATAAGGTGGTGCTGGAGGAGTTTGTGTTCGAGGCCGATGACGCGCACCGGAAAGTGGTCGATGAAATTGCCGAGTGGTTGGCTAAAAATGCTCTGCCCCAGTCTCCAGAGTACGAATACTGGCGCGCTGCACTCCCAAGGCAATTGCTGATTCTGGGCAATGACACTTTCCGCGATTTCACCCAGTTCGCCACTGAAGTGCAGACCCACATTCGCCTCAATCCGGAGACGAAAACCGTGAAGACCGGTGCGCTGTGGACGGAGGAGAATCTGCCGGCAGACACGTTGCTGTATGCGCCGCTGTGCGCGACCCCATCGCGCAACAGCGTCAAACTGACGGCCTCGCAAATTCTTGACAAGATCGCTGCGCTCAATGTCGAGCGCATGCAGTTAGGCGGCGATGAAACCACCGGGCGCGGCATGGTGCGCGTGCGGATGCAATAAGGGGAGATTGGTATGGCAAGCATTTCCATTCCTCGCACGCAGGAACAGGAGCGTGCGGCGCAAGCATGGCATGATGTGGACAAAATCAAGTCCAAGAGTTTCAACAAGAAGTACAAATCGCTGGTCAGAAGTGCGCCAGCCGACATCCAGACCAATGGCCTGGGCCAAACGATCGCGTTTTGGCGCGCCAAAGCCAAAGGCAAGACCGAAAACGAGCACTACACGCTTTATCAGCATCTGTCTCTCTGGCTTAAGAGCAAGTTCAACCTGTCTGCCGATCTGCAAGCCTGGATCATCGATCAGAACACCAGCAGCAACGAGTATCGACTTGCCACTGTTGAAGCGCTGGCCTATTTGGGCTGGCTCAAGCGATTCGCCGAGTCCCAGATCGAGGGTGAAGAGGAGGCGCAATGAGGTATCCCATTCCAAAACAGGCGGCTGATATCTATATCTCAAATTTGCCCTGGGAAAACGCCGGCTTGGTGTTTGACCGCTATGTCCCTATCATCGACAATGATCAGGCCAAGCAGTTGGGCCTCAATCAAGTCATCAAGACTCGGCGCAATTCCAACTTGCGCCAGGCCTTGCTCAAACGGTGGCAAGCCGGCGCGGCGGCGGTGGGCGCCAAAATTTTCGAACTGAAGACGGACTGGAGGTTGGTTAGCGGCGTCGGCCGCAACACGCCCTACGAAGTAGGATTTCGCTTTGACCGCTACGGCTTTGCCACTCTGCCGGGTAGCAGTGTCAAAGGTGTCGCGCGAGCCTACGCTCTTCTGCAGATTGCTGAGGCTCTTGGTGTGAAGACGCTCGAAAAACTGGACGACCAGGTGCTGTCTGAAGGTGACAACTCGAAAAGCAGCGGGGCGCTGCGCCGGCTGTGCCCTGAACCCCCGCCGACGGCAGAACAACTCATCGCCGATTTCCGAACAGTTTTCGGCACAACAGCGGCAGCCGGATGTGCGATCTTTCTCGATGCCATGCCCGTGGATGACCCCAAGCTTGAACTGGATGTGATGAATCCGCACTTCCCCAACTACTATCAAGGGGGTGAGCTGCCTGTCAACTGGCAGAACCCGGTTCCGATTACCTTTCTTGCCGTGGCTGCGGATGTGCGCTTTGCGTTTGCTGTGGGATGGCGTGGGCAGCCCGCCATACGGTTGCAAGAGTTAGCGCAACAATGGTTGGTCGGTGGGTTGACTGAGTTGGGGGCTGGCGCAAAGACCAATGCCGGGTACGGCTACTTTGCAAAACCCAAGCTGTCCGAGCCAACGGTTCCGCAGTCTGTCAGCTTGCACCCCAAGCAAACACAACCGCAGCCGGGACAACTCAAGCAGGGTAGCGGCCGTCTACGCAGGCAATCACAGCGGGTGTGGATACAAGATGGCGAACAGCAGTATACCCTCTCCAGGGATTATCTGGCAGCCGCGTACGATACCTTGCCGGCTGACAAGACTGACGTGACTTACGAGTACGACGAAGCTGAGGGCAAGCGTCGTGTCTGGAAGGTTATCAAGAAACCCAGTACCAAGGGATTGTGAACTATGACTGTGATGATTGCACTGGTCGGTGAACAACCCCAGCCAAATCTGATATCCGCGTTGCACTTGAAGCCGGGTGCAGTTTTGCTGATATATACAGCTTTTACTAAGGCTGCGCATGACAGGCAGGCTGTGCTGCTGAAACAGGCAGGAATTACAGTAGACTCCCTGAAATGCGACAATGAGTTCGACGCTGTTGCGGTCAGAGCACAAATACTGCGGAAACTTGACGAGTTGGCGGGGACAGACCGGTATATTTTCAATGTGACGGGCGGCACCAAAGCGATGGTGCTGGCCGCCGCTGAATGTTGCAGGGATACTAACAGCCGCTTGGTCTATCTCGAAACTGCTCGCAACAAGAGCAGGCTTTACGCCTACCATTATGATCAGCACGGACACCTGGTTCTGCAGCAGGCAGATGAAATACCGCCCGTCCTATCGATTCGGCAGTTCCTGGATGCGCAACTCGGGAAAGGCAACTGGCGGGAGTGCGGGTACTCCAAAGATGTGGGAGGCGTCTTTGAGCAAGCGGTTGGTGAAGCTCTGCAGAGTTCGGTGGACGAAATCGTGGCGGGGGTGCGGTTTTTGGGTGAAGAGTCGGGTCGTAGGCCGCAAGTCGATCTCGACATCGTACTTCGAGTTGGCAATCAGTTCGGCATTGTTGAAGTGAAAGATCGTGACAAGGTAACACTGGATGCCATCAAGCAACTTCACTATTTGTCTACCCTGCTTGGAACCTACACAGCCAAATTTTGGGTGCTCAGTCGGCCAAGGAGTCCTGAGCATCAAGCAGTAATTGATGTGACGCGCACCACGGTTATTGAGCTGGAGAGTTTTCAGAGTGGCGAGCTGAGCGAGACCGACAAGAACTCTCTTGTAGCGGCCGTGCTTGGCCGTTTTAGCTAGAAACCTGGGGTTTTTCCTGCCGAGGCAGTCACTTGACCTTACATCAGCATGGCAGATGGCGTTCTGTTCACTCCCGGTTCACTCCAGAAGGCATTGTGCTCCGCCAAAGCCTCGGCCGTTAACCGAACAGGACTTCGCCCACGTTCAGCTTGGCGCTCCCCCGCGCCCCTTTCGACATCGATAAGCTCGTTATCCCGCCCGGCCCGCTCGTGATGCTCCCCGTCATCGTGGCGCTTGTACGCCGAAACGTGTGTAGATTCGTGGCGCAAGATTGATCTTGCGCCACTGTCACACCAAAATCGAGACCCTGCCCGGCATCAAGCCCCGGCAGCCGGCTTCACCATCTCTGATGAAGAATCTCATCAGCTCTGTGGATGCGCCCGGCCCCTGCGCCGGCCACAATTCCCCCCGTGCGATCGGTTCAAGCGGGCTGCTTTCGCCCGCCTGGGGGGAAGGGCGAAGGCGGCCCTGCAACACAGCCGAGGTGAAGTCATGCCAGGGGTTGAAACACTCCAAACACTTATCGTCGAAGAGTTCGGCGCGTATGTGGGCAAGCACAGCCAGCGCCTGCGCGTCACCGTCAAGGGCGAGCTGCGCGCCGACACGCCGCTGATCACGCTGCGCCAGGTCATCGTCAAGAGCCGTGGCGTCAGCATCTCCAGCGATGTTGTCATGGCCTGCGCCGAGCGTGGCATCCCCATCCACTTTGTCGGCGGGGTGGGGCTGTCGGCCGGCGCCGCGCTGTACACTGCCGCGCTCACCGGCACCGTGCAAACCCGGCGCTGTCAGTTGACTGCCTATGACGACCGGCGCGGCGCCCTGCTGGCGGCTGCCTTTGCGCGCGCCAAGCTCGCCAATCAAGCCGGCCTGCTCAAGTACCTGGCCCGCAATCGCCGGCGCGACGACCCGCACGTCAGCGCCGATCTGCGCCGAGCCGCGCGCGAGGTCAACGATCATCTCGCCGAACTGGATGATTTGATCGCGCGCGTGCTGGGCATTCAGCCGCCCGCCGACGACGCTGACGCTGACACGGCGGCAGCTCCTGCTGCCGGCCAGGCGCGCAATCTCGCTTCGCCCATCGGCATCGAGCAGTGGCGCAGCGCGCTGCTCTCCATCGAGGGCCGGGCTGCCAAACGCTACTGGGAGGGCGTCGCTCTGGTTGTCCCCGATGATGTCGGCTGGCCTGGCCGGCGCGGACGCGGCGCGCGCGACCCCCTCAACAGCGCCCTCAACTACGGCTATGCCATCCTGCTGCGCCATGTGGAACACGCCGTGGTGTGCGCCGGCCTCGATCCCTTTGCCGGCTTCATTCATGCCGACCGGCCCGGCAAGCCCAGCCTCACCCTCGACCTGATCGAGGAGTTTCGCCAGGCCGCTGTCGATCGCGTAGTGCTGGGCATGATCGGTCGGCGGTCGGCCATCACCCTGCTAGACAACGGCTTGCTCGACGACGCCACGCGCCGCGAGCTTGCGGCCAAGATCGTTGCCCGTATTGAGGAAAGCGGTGAACGCTACGAGGGGCGTCGCCACACCCTGCGCGAGATTATCCAGATGCAGGCTCGCCACATTGCCACCTTCGTGCGCGGCGACGCCCCCGCTTACCACGGCTTTGTGGCGAAGTGGTGACCCAAATCCAAATTCCCAAATCCAAAATCGCCATGTGGTGCATCGTCATCTACGACATCGTCAGCAATCGCGTGCGCAACAAAATCGCCGACATCTGCATGGACTATGGCCTGAACCGCATTCAGTACAGCGCGTTTGCCGGCGATCTGCTGCGCACCCATCAGGAGGAGTTGATGAAGCAGGCCCGCCACAAGCTGGGCAAAAGCGCAGGCAAGGTCTATTTGTTTTGCATCGCCGAGCCAGAATGGGCGCGCCGGCTGGAGGTGAACACCGCGCCGGGCCAGACGGCAGAGGACAGATGACAGATATCAGAGCACAGACACCCGGCACTCATCACTCATCGCTCGGCACTCAGAACTCATGGAACCGCTTTTTTTTACCGTGACCGACGTCAAGCAGATGGGCTATTGCCCGCGCATCGTTTACTATCAGTACTGCTTGCCCGCCTTGAATGTGGCCCCCACATTCCACATGCAGGCCGGCGCACAAGCCGGCCAGAAGACCGAGGCGCTGGAGCATCGGCGCAGCCTGCGCGCCTATGGCCTGAGCGAGGCCGGCCCGCACCTGCCGGCCCGCGAGTTTGACGTGTGGCTCGAGTCCGAGCATCTGCGGCTACGTGGACGGCTCGATATGCTGATTGTGGCCGGCGGCGAGCTGATCCCCGTGGACTACAAGGATTCGGAGGATCCAATGGCCCGCGGCAAGCGCGCCGGCGGACGGCAGGCGCAGCACAATTGGCAATTGCAGCTCGCCGCCTATGCGCTGCTGCTAGAGGCGACGCGCGGCGCGACAATCTCGCGCGGATTCATCTACTACATCCCAGCCCGGCGCGCCCGGCCTGTGGCCTTGACGCCGGCGTTGAAGGCCGAGGTGCGCTGCCTGGTGGATCAGATGGAGGATGTGGCGCAGCGCGAGTGGATGCCTGCCCCCACGCCGCACCGCGAGCGTTGCCGGGCTTGCGAGTACCGCCGCTTCTGTAATGATGTATAACGCGCGCCGGCGAGCGAAATGCCCATTTTGGGCGTCAAAATCGATTCTCGCCGGCCGTTTTTCGGGTATCTCGAAAAGGCCTCGAAAATGGCTTTTGTCTCCCACCGACCTGCCTGCAATTGGCTGTGCAACGGTTCGGCATCCCACCGTTTGGCCGGGAACGGGCTGTTTTGACTGCGGTTGGCGAGCGAAACGGCCTTTTTTCGACAAAAACCGATTCTCGCCGAATTGTGGTAAAATGCGACTCGTAAGGCTTGAGCCGGTGAAGGAGCACTGCGCCAGAGGGCCGAATTTGGGGCTTGAACGGAGAAAAAGGTCATTTGACCTCAACAAGTGGGCTGGCGCAAGATGCGGTTTCAAGCCGGTTGACCCGCACGAGGGTACTGAAAGCCACCCTATCACGCTGGATACGGCGCCATATACTCGTTTCAAGCCGGTTGACCCGCACGAGGGTACTGAAAGATAAAACGTCTTAACTCCGGCGAACACCTGCTCTGTTTCAAGCCGGTTGACCCGCACGAGGGTACTGAAAGACGAGGTTGACCGCGCCATCGAGTTGGCCGGCCTGCCGTTTCAAGCCGGTTGACCCGCACGAGGGTACTGAAAGCCAGCTAAACCACCACGAGCCAATCCACCAAAACACTTAAAAACCCGATTCCCACGCCCGAGTTAAAA
>JAEANN010000021.1 GCA_016841965.1 Candidatus Roseilinea mizusawaensis
TGAAGGACATCGTGGATACGGCTGTCGAAGCGGGCACCTTCACCACGCTGGCGGCGGCGCTGCAAGCAGCCGGCCTGGTTGACACGCTGAAGGGCGAAGGGCCGTTCACGGTGTTTGCGCCGACGGATGAGGCGTTTGCCAAGTTGCCGGCCGGCACGGTCGAAGACCTGCTGAAGCCGGAGAACAAGGATAAGCTGGTGGCGATCCTGACCTATCACGTGGTGCCGGGCAAGGTGATGGCGGCCGACGTGGTGAACCTGACCGAGGCCACGACGGTGCAGGGCAGCAAGATCGCGATCAAGGTTGATGGCGGCAAGGTGATGGTCAACGACGCGACCGTGACGCAGGCAGACATCGAGGCGTCGAACGGCGTGATTCACGTGATCGACACGGTGATCTTGCCGCCGAGCAACTGATCTCTTGGCGCACACAGTCGAGCTGTGTGTGTCGTTCACGCGCACACGCTCAAATGGCCGATTCCGATCTCATGCGGAATCGGCCACTTTTTGTGGATTTACACTTCAGGCGCATGACAGTGCTGCGATCAGGCAGCAAAGCGCAAGGAGCAACAGGATGGGTGTAGAAGCATTGGAAGCCTTCGATGGTCAGAAGTATCTCAACCTGGAGACCTATCGCAAGAGTGGCCAGGCCATGCCAACGCCGGTGTGGTTTGTGCGTGATGGCGACAGGCTGTATGTCCGCACGGTGGACAATTCGGGCAAAGTCAAGCGTGTGCGCAACAACCCGCGTGTGCGCGTTGCGCCTTGTGAAGTGCGCGGTGAGCTGAAAGCCCCCTGGGTCGAGGCAAGAGCGACGCTGGTGAACGACCCGGCCACTGCGCAGCGCGTGGTTCAGTTGCTCAATCAGAAGTACGGGCTGACAAAGCGGCTGTTCGATCTGATGGGATTGTTCAACCGGCGCAGCTATGCCGTTATTCAGATCGAGTTACAGTAGGGGCGAGTCTCAGACTCACCCTCGCCCCTACAATCTACAATCGCGTCCATACCCTGCTGGCAACCTCTTGGGCTTTGGCGCAGATTTCAGCTTCGTCGAGTGTCAGCAGTTGCCGATCCCGCATCAGCCAGCGTCCGTGACACATCGTGTCGGTGACCATGCCGCCCGACATGCCGAACACCAAGTGCCAGGGCGCGTTGCTGGCGGTCAGCGGTGTGAACGGGGTGTAGTCCATCAGAATCAGGTCGGCCGGCGCGTCGATTTCGAGTGTGCCGGTCAGTTCTGGCCAGAAGAGTTGTGCGATGCGGGCATTGTGGGCATAGGCCAGGCGCACAACTTTATCGGCGCCCATCGCGCGCGGATCGCGCCGGCCCAGTTTGTGGATCATGTCGGCTACTTTCATTTCGGCGAAGGCGTCGTTGCTGAAGCCGTCGTTGCCCAGCCCAACGCACACCCCGGCCTCTAGCATTGTTTCGATTGGCGCCACGCCAACCCCGTTGTTCATGTTGCTGCGCGGCTGATGAACCACTTTGGCGCCGCTTTCGCCCAACAGCGCGATCTCGTGGTCATTCACATGCACACAATGCGCGCACAAGGTGCGTTCGGTCAACGCGCCGCGCGCGGCCAGTCGCTCGATCACACGCATCTGGTATTTGCCTAGCGCGTCGTCCTGATCGGCCTGATCCTCGGCCACGTGCAAGTGCAGGGGGATGTCGGCCTCATTCGCCGCTGCCACGCAGGCGTCCAACGTGGCGTTGCCGACGGTGAACGAGGCGTGGACGCCGACAGCGGCTTTGAGCGCGCCCGAGCTGTGTTGTGAGGCACGGCGGGCAAAACGGGCGTTTTCTTCGATGCCGGCCCAGGCCCCTTCCAGCCCGTTGCGATCGGTCACTTCATAGCACAGGGCTGCGCGCAGGCCGGCTTCGCCCACGGCGTCGGCGATCACATCCAACGAGCCATCGATGGCGTTGGGGCTGGCGTGATGGTCGATCAGCGTGGTTGTGCCGTGTTTGATCGCGTCGATCAGACAGACCAGCGCCGAGTACCGGACAGCTTCGAGGTCGAGCGCCAGGTCGAGCCGCCACCACAGCCGCTGCAAGATCTCGATGAAATTGCTGGCCGGCTCGCCGGGGATGGCCATGCCGCGCGCAAATGCGCCGTAGAAATGGGTGTGGGCGCAAATGTTGGCCGGCAGGATCAATTTTGGATTTTGGATTTTGGATTTTGGATTGGATTGTTGATTGCGGCAGTCGATGATGGTGGTTTCGGACGCGCCGTGTCGCGCCAGCAGTTCGGCGCTGGCGCCGAGGTCTGCGATAATGCCATCGCGCACCAGTACCGCGCCGTCCTCGATCACCTGATTCGGTTCGCTCATGGTGAGCAGTGTCCCGTGAGTGATGAGCATTATTATTCCTCCTCGTCCATCAAAGTCACAAATCGCGCGCTGTCGGTGTTGCTCTCGACCAGCTCGCTGATGTCAAGCGCGTTCAGGAATCGGTCGCCGGTGGTCTGAAGAAAAGTGATGCGTCGCCATTTCAGCGAAGGAATGGGACGCAAGAGACGCTGTATAGGGCCAAGTTGCATTTTGTAGTACAGGTCGCGGGCGCGCGGATGATCCGGCTCGTCTGGGAACAGATCGACCCGCCGCACCAGTTCGTGCCCGCGCACGCGCGCGTATTCGTGGATCGCCCATTTCTCATCGCCGAACGCGGCGGTGAGGTAAAACGCAAGGATGTCGGCCAGGTAGTCGGCCGGCGCGTGTTTGACCGGGATGCGATACCAGTGATCCCAGCGCGCAATTTCCAGGTCGCGCGGGTTGTTGATCAGGCACACCAGAACGCGATCTTCAGGGGCGATCATGTCGATTTTGGATTTTGGATTTGGAATTCGTGAGGTTGGATGTTGGATTCACCGAGTTCGAGCGCAGTGTTTTGATCGACGCAACTGTCATAGCCAGCACTTTGTTTATTTTCCACAACAAATCGTTGATGCGCTGCTGTTGAACGATCTCGGCGCCCACCAGCTACTCGATCCAGTACAAGGACTCGTCAGCTTCTTGTTCAACGATTCGCAGTTTAGCCAGCATATCGGCTGTGGATTTGGCGCGGCAGGCTGTGCGGTAATTCGCGCCGATGGATGTTGCCTGAGCGAAGCAATTGTCTGCCGATCACATCTGTTGTGTTGCCGCGCCACAGCGCAGCTACCAGCCGGATGACACATAGTGCGATCTGATGCGTGCGATTCTTGAACTGGCGCTCGTCGGTGTCAAATCCAAGCTCTAAAATCCAAACTCGCGCGCGATGTTGTGTTCGTCGGGGGGCTGGTAGGCGCGCACGATGCGCCAGTCGCCGTTTTCGCGCACAGCAGTGAGATTGAGCAGGATGGCGTGCCCGGCATCCATGACCGGCATCAAATCGGGCGCGAGCGACGCCTCGCCGTAGGCGGCTTCCCAGTCAGCGGCCGGCGCCACCACTATCTGGATGTGCGCGCGCAGCAGCAGCGAGTCAATGGCTTGGAGCAGCCGGCCGGCTTCGGGCTGGTAGCTTGCAGCCGGCCTGGCGCGCCTGGCCGAGATGCCCGTCCCGCGCGCGCCCCAGTCAATAATGACCCATCCCGGCAGTTCGAGCCGCGCGCGCTGGGCTGGCGCCACATCGCCATATTCCAGTTTGATCTGTATGTGACATTGGCAGGCGTCAAGGTTGGGCTGCCGGGATAGCCAGCGTCCCAGTGCGGCGTCGAATTGAACAGCATCCATAGCAATCCACAGGCGCTTCGGCGTGACGAGCAGGCAAATTGGCTGGAAGCGCCGGCGCGGGCTTAAGCGCGCAAGCCCAGGATGCGCCGGTCGATCTCAGCGATTTTGGCCTGTTCTGCCAGCCACCATTCTGGGTCGAGCTGTGCGTTCAGCGCTTGCACTGTTTTGCCCTGTTGCTCGACCCACGTGTAGTACTTCAGGTTGTGCCACTGCCGGCGGTTCTCTGGCGTGCCATCCTTGAACCAGTCGGTTTTCTGATTGTGCAGAATATGATCGACGGTGGCCTGGCATTCGGCTGTGCTGAGTGGGCCGTGTCTTTCGGCCATCCACTGCATGGTCGAATGGTAACGCGCCACCGTGTCGGTCGCTACGGTGACGATCAGATCGCGCCGGCCCAGTCCGAAATGTTTGGCGGTCTTGATCGCGCCGATCAGATTGCACACGCCGCTGATGCCAAAGATGCCGGCGATGGCCTGTGCGTCGCTCTCGCTGACGCCGTAATGCTTTACCAGCGCCGCGCTGCCTTCCGGCTGCGTGAACACGCGCAGCGCGCGCAGACATTCCATGTCATCCACACAGGCCAGGCCGTCCATATTCGTCACGTGGTGGATCCACGTCACGTGCTTATCGCCGATGCCCTGAATCTCGTGGCTGCCGTAGCCGTTGTTGTAGAGGGTGGGGCACTGCACCGGCTCCAGACCGACGATCTTACAGTCGGGGAAAACCTGCTTGATGCGGTCGCCGGCGGCGATAGTGCCGGCGCTGCCCATGGCCGAGCAGAACGCTGCTATGCCGCGCGTGCCGAGTTGCGCGCGCAACTGCTGCTCCAGCTCCAGCGCTGTGTTGCCGGTGACATGGAAGTGAAAGCGGTAGTTGCCCATCTCGGCGAACTGGTTGAGGATGACGATCTGGCCGGGGTGCTCGTGCGTGAGCCGGTTGCACTCGTCGTAGATTTCTTTCACGTTCGACTCGCTGCCATAGGTTTTGGTGTAGCGCGCGCCGAAGTGTTCGATCATCTCGAAGCGTTCGCGGCTCATGCCCTCTGGCAAAATCACCATGCTGTCGAAGCCGGCTCGCCGGCCCACCCATGCTCCGCCGATGCCATAGTTGCCCGTGCTGGGGAAGACCAGCGTGTGTTTGGCCGGGTCGATTAACCCATCGACATAGTGCTCGATCAACACCGAGTACGCCGGCCCGACCTTGTGGCTGCCGGTTGGAAAATCTTTCGCCGTTAACAGGACGATCTCGGCGTCCACGCCGGTGAGCGCGTGGGGCATGACGAAAGCGTTGATCGGGCGTTCGCCCGATGCGCCGGCTTGTCCTTGCGCCGGCGGTTTGCGCCAGTTGATGTTGAACAGATTGATCGCGTCGAGCGGGTTTTCGACGCGGGCGCGGTCGGCGCGCGCCAGGATGTCTGCCGGGATCGTGTGCGGATGCAACATCTCCTCGAACGTCGGCCCGAGGATTTTGGATTTGGCATTCTGGGTTTCGGGTTTTAGAAATGTGGATTGAGTGACCATACAACTCGATTTTGGATTTTGGATTTTGGATTTTGGATTGTAGTTCTGCTCGACGCGCGCTTCTCAAACCTTAAGAACCTGACAAGCCTCACCCCAGTGACTCTCAACCCTGAATCGTGAACAGCACGCCGGCGAACGGCGCGCTGACCGGCCCGGCGTACTCGGCGGCGGCTTCTTCAATGAACAGCGACTCTTGCCCTTCCTCCTTCACGTCCAGGTGAACCAGGGCCAGGCGTTTGACGCGCGCGGCGGCGGCATGCCGGCCGGCAATTTGCGCCGTGCTGTGGCCGAACGCGCCGCCGGCCAGCTCTGGCTTCAGGCGCGCGCTGAACGTGGCTTCGTGCACCAGCAGATCGGCGTCTTGTGCCAGCGGTATGACGTTGTCGCATGGGCCGGTGTCGCCGGTGAATGCAATGATCTTCTGCTCTGGCGGCGCGCCGATCTCGAAGCGCAGGCCCAGGGTTGGCGCGTAGGGCGAGTGCGCCATCGGCCATGTGCGCAAGGTGATCTCGGCGTCGAACGGCAAACTGGCCGGTGCGCTGGTTGGCAGGGCGACGCGTGGGGCCGCTTTTGTCAGTTCGACCTCGCCGGCCAGCGCATGTTGCATGACGCCATCCAGCGCCGTCAACACGGCTTCGCTGGCGATGATGCGCGGCAAACCAACGCCGGCCGGCGCTTTGAATAGTCGCCACAACATTAGCATTGGATAGCCCAGCGCGTGGTCGGCGTGGGCATGGGTGAAGCACACGTCGTCGATCTGGTGCGGCGCAACGCCTGTCTCGTGCAGTTGCTGGATGATGGCCGGCCCGCAGTCGATCAGAATGCGCCGCTCATTGATGCGCAGGAGATAACAACTGGTGGTTCTGCCGTTCAATCCCATGGCCGGGCCGGTGCCGAGAAAGAGCAGCTCGATCGATTTTGGCTTTTGGATAGGGGATTTTGGATTGGGGATTGAGGCAGTCACAGGTTTCTGGTCTCCAGGCGGCGATTGTACTGTATGACCGGCGCGCATCACGCAATGCGCTCTGCGCTGACCAGAGGGCGCGTTACATCCATCGTTGACCGCTCGATTCCCCAATCCGCCAATTGCTCGATCGTACAATAAGCCTATGACAACGCACGCTATTCCATACGAATCGCAACTCTGCGCACAGACAATCGCTTTTTTACGCCGGCTGCCCGGCCGGTTGCTCATCGGCGGGCAGTGGACGCCGGCGCAAGCCGGCCACACCTTCACCACCTACGAGCCGTCCACCGGCCAGCCGCTGGCCGAGGTGTATCAGGCCGAGGCGGAGGATGTGGATCGCGCTGTGGCTGCTGCGCGCGCTGCGTTTGAAGGCCCGTGGCGCAAAATCACCCCGCTCGAACGCGAGCGCCTGTTGCACCGGCTGGCCGACCTGATCGAGCAGCACGCCCAAGAGCTGGCCGAGATTGAAACGCTGGACAACGGCAAGCCGCTTAGCGCCGGCAAGGCTATCGATGTGCCCTCGACGGTGGACATGTTTCGCTACTTTGCCGGCTGGCCAACCAAGATTGAGGGCGCGGTCAAGCCGGTGTCGATCCCCAACCGCCTGAACTACACGCTGCGCGAGCCGGTGGGCGTGGTGGGTGCGATCATCCCGTGGAATTTCCCCCTCAGCCTGATTTCGTGGAAGCTGGGGCCGGCGCTGGCAGCCGGCAACACAGTAGTGCTGAAGCCGGCCGAGCAAACGCCGCTCAGCGCGATCCGCTTCTGCGAGCTGGTGTGCGAAGCCGGCTTCCCTGATGGGGTAGTGAATCTGGTACAGGGGCCGGGCGAGATCACCGGCGCGGCGCTGGTGGCGCACGTCGGCGTGGACAAGATCGCCTTCACCGGCAGCACCGAGGTGGGCCGGCTGATCATGCGCGCGGCTGCCGGCAATCTAAAGCGCCTGTCGCTGGAACTGGGCGGCAAAAGCCCGCACATCATCTTTGCCGATGCCAATGTGCCGCAGGCGGCGCGCGTGGCGGCAGGAGCGATCTTCGGCAATGCCGGGCAGAGCTGCAATGCCGGCTCGCGTCTGTTTGTGCAGCGCAACGCCTACGATCAAGTGGTCGACATCATCGCCAAACGGGCCGGCGAGATCAAAGTGGGCGCCGGCATGGATCCGCACACCGAGATGGGGCCGCTCACCTCGGCCGAGCATTTTGAGCGCGTCACCGGTTATCTGCGCAGCGGGGCAGAACAGGGCGCTGTGGCGCGCGTGGGCGGCGGGCGGCCGGCCGGCGTGCCGGAAGGAGGCTACTTCGTCAGCCCGACTGTGTTCGAGAACGTGCGCGACGATATGGCAATCGTGCGCGAAGAAATTTTTGGGCCGGTGCTGGTGGCAACCCCATTCGACACGCTGGAAGAGGTGGCGCAGCGCGCCAATGCTACGCCCTACGGCCTGGCCGCCGGCGTGTGGACCAAAGACATCGCCAAAGCGCATAAACTGGCCGGCCTGTTGCAGGCCGGCACCGTGTGGGTGAACTGCTACAGCCAGTTTGACCCCGCCTCCCCCTTTGGCGGCTACAAGCAAAGCGGCTTCGGACGTGAGATGGGTCACGAGGCGCTGGAGCATTATCTCGAAACCAAGAGCGTGTGGGTGGCGATGTAGTGTTTTCAGTGCTGAGTGGTGAGTGATGAGTGATGAGTGGTGAGTGGTGAGGGGTGAGTGGCGAGGGGTGAGTGGTGAGGGGTGAGTGATGAGTGGTGAGTGGTGAGGGGTGAGTGCCGTTAATCGTCAATCTAAAATCCAAGACCTAAAAGATGGCTCCCATATACGTTGTTGGACACAAGAACCCGGATACCGACTCGATCGCGGCGGCGATCGGCTATGCCTGGCTGCTGCGCGAGCGCGATGGCGAAGAGGCGATTGCAGCGCGGGCCGGCTCGGTGCGCCCACAGACCGAGTTCGCGCTGAAGCACTTTGGCGTCGATCTGCCGATCTTGCTGGAAGATGCCTCCCCGCGCTTCCGATCCATCGCAGATCCGATCAAGCCGTTGACGCCTGATAGCCCGCTGTCCGAGGCGTGGCGACAGTCGGCGGTGCGCGGGCGGGTCATGCCTGTGGTGGATGGACAGGGCAGGCCGGTGGGTATGGTCACCAGCCAGTCGGTGTTCAACTATTTGTCCAAGCGCCTCGACCTGGCCGACCGGCCCTTCCGCGATTTGATCGGCGTGCCGGCCGGCCAGGCCTGCGACACCAACGTGCCGCGCTTCAACGCCAATGATCGCATCAGCGATTACCGCGACCGCATCTTCAACGTCCAGTACGATGACTTCTGGGTGGTGGATGGCGAGGGTAAGTATGTGGGCACATGTCGGCGCGCCGACATGTTGCAACCGCCCCGCATGCGGCTGGTGATGGTTGACCACAACGAGGCTTCGCAGGCAGTGAACGGGCTGGAGGAAGCCGAGTTGTTGGAAGTGCTCGATCATCATCGCCTGGCCACCATCAACACGACAACGCCGATCTCGTTCTACGTCAGCGTGGTTGGCTCGACCTCGACGCTGGTTTCGGAGCGCATGCGGCTGGCGCGCCTCAATCCGCCGCCGGGCATCGCCGGCATGTTGCTGTCGGGTCTGCTCTCCGACACGCTGGTGTTCAAGTCGCCAACGACGACACAGCGCGACCGCATGTCGGGCCTGTGGCTGGCGTGGATGGCATTTGGCGTGGATGAGGCCGAGCGCCAAATGCACGAGTACGGCAAAGAGTTGTTGCGCGCGGGGGCCGATGTGGCCGGCCAGTCAGCCCAGGATATGATCCGCGCAGACACGAAAGAGTTCCAGGCTGGGCGTGTTTCGTTCAGTGTTTCGCAGGTCGAAGTAACCAGCTTTATGCCGGTGTTGGAGCGGGTAGGCGAAATTCGCCAGTCGCTGGCCGAGATGTGCGAGCAACGCGGCTATGAACTGGCTGCTCTGATGGTCACCGACATCACGGCGAACAACAGCCTGCTGATTGCTACCGGGCCGGCCAAGTATCTCGAAAGGCTGCCTTTCTCGCGCAAAGACGAAGGGGTGTGGGACATGCCCGGCATCGTGTCGCGCAAGAAGCAACTCTTGCCAACGCTGTTGGGGGTGCTGCAAGGGTAAAGTTACAGTCTTGTCTATGAATGAACGAAGGATGTTTTGGCGTTGGATCGTCTTGCTGGCGTTGCTGGGTATGTCTGCTGTGATCAGGCCGGCGCCGGCGCTTGCGTTGGTCGAGCCTTACCAGGCCGAGTTGCTCATCAGCGATGAAGAATTCAATGACTCATACGCCATGTCGTGCGATCAGATTCAGACCTTCCTCAACGAGCAGCCGGGCATTCTGAAACGGTTTGTCGATGGCAATAAGTCGGCTGCGCAACATATCTGCGAGCAGGCTAATCGGTTTGGCATCAATCCACGCCTGTTGCTGACAATGATTCAGAAAGAGCAGGGTTTGTTGACTGCGCAGGACCCCTCGGATTATGCTATCAACTGGGCAGCCGGCTGCGGGCCGGGGTGGGACTCGACTAAAGGTTTTGGCGTTCAGATGGCGTGTGCGGCGCGCACCTTGCGCCGGCGCTTCGACAACGCGGCGCTGGGCGAGATCGTGGATGGCGTCACGCCGATGAACCGCGCGACGCTGGCGCTGTATCGTTATACGACGCACGTGGCCGGCAACCGGGACTTCTGGAGAATCTGGAATCGCTATTGGCCGGCCAGTGCAGCCACACCCATGCCGACCGAGATTGTGGTTGATAGCCGGCTTGCGGAAACCACGCCAAAGCTGGTGAATGATTGCCGCAAGGGCTGGGTGGTGGGCGCGCGCGGTGGCGACGGCCATCACTTTGTGACACCTAATGTCGCATCGGCTGCTGAATCTACCAACAGCGTGGTCTGGCGGCCCAACTTGCTGCGCGCAGGCGTGTATCAAGTGTACGTGTTTGTGCCCAACCGTGCGGCGCTGGTGTGGACATGCGGGGGCGGCAACCCGGTGTGGGATACCGGCAACGCCCGTTACACCGTCAAGCACCGCGACGGCGAGACGACCTACGCGGTGAATCAGGCCCCGCTGCACGATGTGTGGGTGAACATCGGCGCGTACTATTTCAACGCCGGCATGGATGGCTACGTGCGCCTGAGCGACGTTACTGGCGAACCCTCGCTGACGCGCTACGTCTCCTTCGATGATGTGAAGTTCGTATTCATGGGGCAGTAGGCCGTTATGCGACTCCCAACCGGCGATTGGCCTCGATGATGGCCGCATCGGCGGCCCAGAAAATGTTGTGCGCGCCAATCTCCTCGGTCAGCCTGGATCGATCCAGCATCGCGCGCACCTGAGGCTGCAAGGCGCACAACATCAATTCACCCCCACAGCGGCGCTGCGCCTCGATCATCTCCTCGATCAGTTCCAGGCCGCTCACATCGATGAGTGGCACGCCGCGCATGGACACGATCAGCACCCGGCAGCACTGGTGCTCGCCGTACTCGCGCCGGAATGCCTGGGCCGCGGCAAAGAACAACGGGCCGGTGACGTACATCACGCTGATGTCGGGGTGCGTGCTGTCGATCTGATGGCCGCGCGCTTGAAGCATTTTGACATCCACCTCTTTGCGATTGACCGACACATTGCTGGACTGGTAGACGTATAGCAGCGCGCTCAGCCCGACGCCGATGATGATGGCCTGTGTCAGGTCGAGCAAAGCGGTGGCGATCATCGTGATCAGAAACAGCGCGATGGCGCCGCGGAAGCGATGGCGGAACATCCAGCGAATTTCTTCCCATTCGTTCATGCGGATGGCTGTGGCCATCAGCACGCCGGCCAGGGCAGCCAGTGGCACGCGGGCGATGATCGGTCCCAGCAATAGCGCGCACAACAGCAGGATGATGCCATGCAGCACGCTGGTGAGGCGCGTTTGCCCGCCACTGTTAATGGCGACGCTGGTGCGGGCAATCGCCGCCGTTGCCGGCACGCCGCCGAAGAAAGGGATGAGCAAATTGCCGATTCCCTGGGCGATCAATTCCTGGTCGCCATCCATTTTTGCGCCGGTCGCTTTGCTGCCCACAGCCCCGCACAGCAGCGACTCGATCGCGCCGAGCGCCGCCACGCTCAGAGCCGGCACAAGAAGCTGCGGCGCCTGTTGAAACGTTTCTGCGTTCAGGGTCAGGCGCTGGTCAAGCAGAATTGAGCGGGGAATATTGCCGATGACCGGCTCTTGCCAGTTCAGCCCCAGCGTCAGTGCAGACGCAAGCGCCAGTCCCAGCAGCGACCCCGGCACGCGCTTGCTGATCGACTTGGGCAGCAGGAAGATGGCAGCCAGCACCACGCCGGCGGTCGCCATTGTCTGCCAGTTGATCGGGTAGTCGAAGCGCAGGAAACCGAGCAGTTTGAGCACGGTGCTTTCATGGCTGATCCCTAGTGCGTTGATGAAGGCGATCTCGGCCGGCTGCACCTGCGCGCCGACGAAGTTGCCAAGCTGGCCGACGAAGATGATGATGGCGATTCCACTGGTGAAGCCGGTGATGACCGGCCTGGGAATGAGCAGCACGGTTCGCCCCAGCCTGAAAATGCCGACCAGCAGGATCAGCGCGCCGGCCATCAGGCCGACCAGCAGCAACGCCTGCGGCCCGTATTGATTGGCGACCAGGATCAGCACGGCGGACATGGCGCCGGTTGGCCCGCTGATCTGGAAGGGTGCGCCTGACAATCCACCGATGACGATGCCGGCCAGGATGGCAGTCACCAGGCCGGCGGCCGGCGTGCTGCCCGAAGCGATGCCGAATGCTAGCGCCAGCGGCAGTGCGACGGCTGCAACGGTCAGGCCGGCCAGCAGGTCTTTTTGAAAGGTGTTGAATGAGTAATCGCGGAACTCGTCTCGAATGAGTTGAATGAGGGGCATATTCATACCGGTTGTGCGGCTATTCCTTTCGGCGCAGGGCGAGCCAGGCGCCTGTCATCGTTTTCGCGCCGGCGCATTGGCCCGGCGCAATTCAGCCAGAAACGCCTGATTGCTGACGATCTGGTTGTTGAAAATGTCGCGGGCCACATCCATCAACGTGAACAACAACGGATCGCGCGCCGCGTAGAAGACGGTCGTGCCTTCCTTGCGCGCCGCCACAATGCCGGCGGTGCGCAGGCGGGCCAGTTGCTGCGACACGGTGGACTGGTCGGCGCCCAGCGCAGTTTGAATGGCGTTGACGCTTTGTTCGCCCTGCCGGAGTTGCTCCAGGATTGCCAGGCGGACGGGATGCGCCAGCGCCTTGAAAAAAGCGGCCTTGAACTGATGCAGGGGTTGGTTCATGGCTTGGAAGTTGGACTACATTTGAATGGACGAATATTATCAATATTTCTGCAAATCTGGGGCGAGTCGGTGTCGCCCAGAGGCGCATTCCCATCGTTGATATAGTTGACCCGGCTCTATGTCGATGGTCAACAGCCCCGAAGCCCAGACACGCGCTGCGTTGCGAGACGCCCGGTTGCGTGGATTGCGCGCTCAGCTTCGCCGCGTCAGCGGCCAGCTTGCCCGTCTCCAGCAAATCAGCGAGCGCCTCTCGCGTTGGCGGTTGATCGTGTTTGCCGCCGGATTGGCCCTCAGCAGCGTGGCGCTGATTGCGCGCGGGGATGTCGCCTTCTGGGCCATCACCGGCGTCTGGGTGATTGGGTTCGCGCTGTTGGTGCGATGGCATCGCGCTATTACTGTTGCCATTGCCCGGCGCGAGGTATGGCTCGACATCAAGCGCCGGCATATCGCGCGCATGACGCTGGATTGGGCCGGCCTGCCCAACCCGCGCATCGACCATGCGCCCAATGCCGGACATCCCTTTGAGATCGACCTGGATATCACGGGCGAGAAGTCTATTCATCACCTGATCGATACGGCGACATCGCGCGATGGCAGCAGGCGGCTGGCCGGCTGGCTGCTGGAGACCGCCCCGGCGATCGAAGCGACCTTGCGTCGCCAGGCGCTGGTGCGCGAACTGGCCGGGCAGCCGTTGTTCCGTGACCGCCTCGGCCTGAACGCCGGGCTGGCGATGCGCGAGGCCGGCGCAGCCTGGCGCGCTGACATGCTGCTGTCGTGGTTGAACACGTCTCAGCCGGCAGCGCCGCTGGCAGGCCGGCTGGTTCTGCTCGGCGCGCTCGCCGTTGTCAACATTGCGCTGGGGGTGCTCGCCAATCTCTCGTTCCTGCCGCCTGTCTGGCTGGCAACCTGGCTGGTCTACCTGGCGCTGTTTTTCTGGCAGGCGCGCAGCCTCAAAGACTCGTTTTCCGAAGCGCTTAACATGGAAAGCGCGCTGCGCCAATTGCTGGCCGTCTTCGGCTTTCTGGAGCGCCACAGGTACGCCACAGGCTCGGCGCTCGAAGCGTTGTGCGCGCCTTTCCGCGACCGGCGGCATCGCCCATCGGCTCATCTGCGCCGCATCAGCGATGTGCTGATTGCGGCCGGCGTGGTGCGCAATCCCATTCTCTGGTTCGTCGTGAATGCGGCTGTGCCGTGGGATGTGTTTGTCGCGTTGCGGCTGGCGCGGGTCAAAGCGGCGTTGGCGCAACGATTGCCGGCCTGGCTCGACGTATGGTTCGAGCTAGAGGCGAGCGCCTCGCTGGCTACCTTTGCCTGGCTCAACCCGCACTATGCCTTTCCGCAAATCAGGGCCGGCGGGATGGGCGATGCCTTCCGCGCAACGGCGCTTGGGCATCCGCTGGTGACGCATCAGACTCGCGTGTGCAACGATTTCTGCCTGTCAGACGTGGGCGAACTGGCGCTGATCACGGGTTCTAACATGTCCGGCAAGAGCACGTTCCTGCGCGCGATTGGCGTGAACCTGGCGCTGGCCTACGCTGGTGGGCCGGTGACCGCGACGGCGCTGGAGACGCGACTATTCCGGCTGTTCACCTCGATTCGGGTGACCGACTCGGTGACCGATGGCATCTCCTACTTCTATGCCGAAGTGAAGCGGCTGCGGGCGCTGCTCGACGCGCTGCGCACGCCCGGCGCTCCGGTGTGCTTTCTGATCGACGAGATTTTTCGCGGCACCAACAACCGTGAGCGGTTGATCGGCAGTCGCGCCTACCTTCGCGCGCTGGCCGGCAGCAACGGGGTGGGGGTGATTGCCACCCACGATCTGGAGTTGGTGCGTTTGGCCGATGAACTGCCGGGCATCGCCAACTACCACTTTGCAGAGCACCTCGACGGGCAGCGCATGGTGTTCGATTACCGGCTGCGCCCCGGCCCGTGCCCAAGCACCAACGCGCTGCGCATCATGCAACTGGCCGGCCTGCCGGTGGATGTTGGCACACAGATCACGCAGGCCATCTAGCGGCGCGGGCAGGAAATGCAGCGCCAGATTGATCTTTGGAAGCAGAACAAATAGCCAGGTTGACGTGAGATCACCTGCCCGACCTGAAAATAAAAGCGGCCGGCATCATCGCGATGCCGGCCGCTTGTTGGTTCCTGCGTGAACGCTGGAATCAGAATCGGCGATAGAGTCGCTGATACTTAGAATCGACGATTGCTGCGCCCACCGCGATCGCCGCTGCGGTTATCGCGCCCGCCGAAGCTGCCGGTGCGGGCTTCTGGTGGTCTGGCCTCATTGACCTTGATCTCGCGGCCGCCCAGTTCCTTGCCATTGCACGCTTTGATGGCCACCAGCGCCTCGGCCGGCGTCTCCATCTCCACGAAGGCGAATCCGCGCGGCTGGCCGGTCATGCGGTCGTTGGGAATCGTGACCGAGCGAATGTTGCCGCTCTGTCCGAACAGCTCGCGCAAGTCCTGCTCGGTTGTGTCATACGACAGATTGCCCACGTACAGTTTGTTGTTCATTTGATCCTCCAAGTGATCAGATCGCTCTCGCGCACGCGCGAAAGCAGCAAAAAAGATTGTGCCAGAAGATGGGGAGAATCCGAGAGCCTCAAAAAGAACCGCGCGCAATCAGCCGAGGATCAAATTGGAAGGACCTAACTCAAGAGCGCCACATCACGGCTACTTCAAACAGGCTTAGTATACACCATCTTGCGCCGTTGTCCAGAGGTGATTTTGCATTGGGTGTAGCGCAGAAATGTGGGCGACTTTTTCTGCAGCGAGGGCAAAATAAGGGGCATGAAGACATCAACCGTAACCAGCTACGCACAGCGGCGCGAGCAGTTCCTGGCCCTGGCCGCCCAAGCCTA
>JAEANN010000054.1 GCA_016841965.1 Candidatus Roseilinea mizusawaensis
TTCCATTCCTCAATGTCAACCACAAAGAAACGAATAACACAAAGAAGAACTGCATACCCTCTTCCTTCGTGACCTTTGTCCCTTTGTGGTTCCATTCCTCAATGTCAACCACAAAGAAACGAAGAACATTTTGAATCGTTAATCCTGAATTTTGAATTGACAATCGTGACGCGCCAATGGACAATCCAGAGATGCTGCTTGTTTTCATCCCCCATCCCGCACTGGACAAGACGGTGGTGTTTCCGCATTTTGAAGTGGGGCGAACGTTTCGCACAACCGACATGCGCCAGCAGGCCGGCGGCAAGGGCTACAACTTTGCGCGCGCCTTGCGTTGCTTGGGCGGTCAGTGCGTGGTCACCGGGCCGCTGGCCGGCCACATCGGCCACATGGTGCGCGATCTGGCCGAAGCGGAGGGTATTGTCAGCGATCCGGTGTGGGTGGCCGGCCAGACCCGCGTGTGCCTCGACATCGTGGATGCCGGCAACGGCGTCATCACCGAGGTGTACGAGAACGGCCCGCGCATCGATGCAAACGATTGGGCGCGCATTGCAGCGCATGTGGCGCTGCGTTGCAGCACTACGCGCGCCGGCGCGCTGGCGGTGTGCGGCGGTTTTCTGCCCGGCGCCCCGCCACACGCCTTGCGCGACATCGTGGCCGGCGCGCATGCCGCCGGCATTCCGGCCTGGCTCGATACCTATGGGCCGCAACTGGCCGGCGCGTTGGAACTGACTCCTGAACTGGTCAAGATCAACCAGCACGAAGCCGCTGATCTGGTCGAACACGCGGTAGATACGCCGGCCGATGCTTTGCGCGCCGCGCGTGCGTTGCAACAGCGCGGCGCACAGGCCGTGCTCATCACACTGGGCAAGCTGGGCGCAGTGGGTCTCGATGCGCAGGGCCAGAGGGTTGGCTGGGCCGCGCCAGACACAGGGGGCCTGTTCCCGGTGGGCAGCGGTGATTCGCTCTTCGCCGGCCTGGCATGGGGATTGCAGCAAGGCTGGTCGTTGCGCGACGCGCTGCGGCTGGGCATTGCAGCCGGCGCGGCCAACACCTTGCAGCCGGGCGCGGCCATCTTCGAGCGCGCCCAGGTCGAGGCGCTGTTGCCAAACGTTCAGCCGCTCTCAGCCTGAGTTCAACAGCCGCTCGACCCGCTGTGTCAGCACAGATTTGGGCGCAGCGCCGACAATGCGATCGGCCTCGCGCCCACGCTTGAAGAGGATGAGGGTGGGGATGCCCATGATGCTGAGCCGGCCGGCCCAGCGTGGATTCTCATCCGTGTTGACTTTGGCCACGCGCAACCGCCCGGCGTACTCCCGCGCGATTTCCTCAACCAGCGGCGACACCATGCGGCATGGCCCACACCACGGCGCCCAGAAATCCACCAGCACCGGCAGGGGCGATTGCAGCACGCGCGTCTCGAAGGTGTCGTCGGTGACGATCATCACCTCATGGGCAGCATTCCCGCTTTGGGCGCTGCTGGGCGCGCCGATATCCGGCGCGCTTTTTAACAATCTGCTGGGACCGCTGGCGGGGCTGGGTTGCGGGCCACGTTCGAGAAGGTATTCCAGATGCGCGCGCACGGCGTCGATGTTGACCGCGCCTTCGATGCGGGCCTGCTCACGACCGCCGCGCCAGAACACTAGCGTCGGCACACGTGTGATGCGATAGCGTTCCATCAGCGCGCCATCTTTCACGTTTTCGACCCGCACGATCAGCGCCTGCCCGACATAGGCGCGCGCCAGCTCTTCAAGCGTCGGAATCATGGCCCGGCAGTGTTCGCACTCCGGCATCTCGAAGACCAGCAGCATGGGCAGGCCGGCCTTCAGCACACGCTCCAAATTTTGGGCGCTGGTTTTCACCGGGACATCGAAAACGGCAAGCACGGTTCTCTCCTAATTAGCGCGGCCGGCCAGCAGACGGGTGGTATCCGCAATGCCAGGCCGGGCGACTTGCACAGCATGTTTCTAGTCGTTGTGCGTTCGGCTTGCCAGTGACATTTAGCCTGTTTTTGGGGCGAGGGGTCGCGCCGACGTGGATAGCATCTGCGCGCGCGACCGAGCGTGTATCATGCCTTGTATGGCTGTGGACTTGTTCGACAGTGCGGCGGCAGAGCAGGCCAGACGTGAGGCGCCGCTGGCAGATCGCATGCGCCCGCGCACGCTGGATGAATTCATCGGTCAGGAGGACATCGTCGGGCCGGGCAAGCTGTTGCGCCGCGCGATCGAATCCGACCGACTGTTTTCGTCCATCATTTTTTGGGGGCCGCCCGGCACAGGCAAAACCACGCTGGCGCGCATCATTTCTAATCGCACACAGAGCCATTTCGAGACGCTCAACGCCGTGATGGCCGGCGTGGCCGATATCCGCCGCGTGGTGGCCGAAGCCCGCGAGCGGCGGAAGCTATACCGCCGGCGCACCATTCTGCTCATCGATGAAATCCACCGCTTCAACAAAGCCCAGCAGGACGCCCTGTTGCCACATGTCGAAGATGGCACCCTCATTCTCATCGGGGCAACCACCGAGAACCCCTACTTCGAAGTGAACAGCGCGCTTATTTCGCGCTCGCGCTTGTTCCATCTCAACGTATTGACCGACGCGCAGGTGCAGGAGCTGATGCGGCGCGCGCTGGCCGACCCGGAGCGAGGCTACGGCACGCGCCAGATTGCTGTCGATGAAGCGGCGTTGGCGCATCTGGCGCGTGTGGCCGGCGGCGATGCCCGCAATGCGCTCAACGCGCTTGAACTGGCGGTCGAATCGACGCCGCCCGCTCCCGATGGCGTGGTGCATATCGATCTGGCCGTGGCGCAAGACAGCATCCAGCGCCGGGCCATCCTGTACGACAAGGAAGGCGACGCGCATTACGACACGATCAGCGCATTCATCAAAAGTGTGCGCGGCAGCGACCCCGACGCCGCGCTGTACTGGCTGGCCAAGATGATTTATGCCGGCGAAGACCCGCGCTTCATCATGCGCCGGCTGCTCATTCTGGCCGGCGAGGACATCGGCCTAGCCGAGCCGATGGGACTGGTGGTGGCCGCCGCCGCTTCACAGGCGCTGGATTGGGTGGGCATGCCGGAGGGCATCTTTCCGCTGGTCGAGGCGACGTTGTTTCTGGCTACAGCCCCCAAGTCGAACACTGCCACACATTACTTCAATGCGCGCGCTCAGATCGAACGTGAGGGCGCCGGGGAAGTGCCCGATCACCTCAAAGATGCCAACCGCGACGCAAAGGGGCTGGGCCACGGCAAGGGCTACGTGTACCCGCATGCTTTTGACGAGCACTGGACGCCGCAGAACTATCTGCCGCGCGAGATTGCCGGCATGACGTTCTACACGCCCAGCGGGGTCGGCTATGAAGCAACGGTGGCCGAACGGTTGGAACGCTGGCGAGAGGCGCAACGCCGGGCGCTGGGTATCGAGGGGCGCGCGGGGCCGCGCCTCGACCACGCCGAAGTGGAGCGCATGAAGCGCGAGCGATAGCGGTTAACGATAGCGGTTAACGATAGCGGTTAAATTGAGACCCGACTTGGTTGCGCACAACTATCAAGGCGTCCAGCCGGCAACCTGCGCCATCAGCACCCAAAACGCCTTGGCCAGGCGCACTTTGCCCATGCTGTTCAGGTGGCCGGCGTTCATTTCTGTGGTGTAGTTTGGGCAGATAGCCGGGGCGCTGAACTTGTCGTCGGGGAAGTTCTCGCACTTGGCGGCATTGTTCGGCTCGCAATAGCGCACGCCATCGCGATTGTCAAAGCATGGCTTGCCGGCCGGATCGTGCGCCTCGATGTCCGCCACATCGAACAGGATCTTGTTGTTGGCCCGCGCATAGGCGCGCATCTGGTTGTTAAAGTCGGTTGACGCGGCAGCGCCCACGCCGCGCGACAGGCTGGTCGTCCACAGGATGAACTGCTTGCCAGGATGACGGGCCGCGAACGCTTCGTAGTCGTAGATGTCGTTGACGGCTGTGTTGTTAGCGAAAAAGCCGGCTGACTTGTCTGCGATGGTCGAGCCGGCCCCCACCTCGCCGTAGCTGAACTGAAACGACAGCACATCGTACTGAGCGGCAATTGGCCCGGCCTGCGCGATGAAGCAGGACACCAGCTCATACCACGCGCTGCAACCGCGCTGGGGCCACCATTGATAGCGCCAATTGCTGCGGTCGTATTTGGAGTTGGCTACCAGGCCGGTGGGGTTGCCGGTCACCGGATCGGGCCGTTTGCAACCAATCGGCGCAGCATTGGCTGATGGGTATTGCAGACAATCCAGGCCGCCGTCGATATTTGCCCCTACTGACTTGTCAAAGTAGATCATGCGCAGTTCGCGCGCCGCCCGGATATAGCGATCGGGAATGCGGTCGAACAGGGCAAGCGATGTGTGGTCGACGATGATGGGCCGGGGCTGTGCAGGGGCGACTCGTGTATCGGGGCTGATTTCAAGCGGCGTCGCCCACGTGGTTAACGCCAGGATGCCGGTCAATGCCAATCCAAACATTCGCTTCATCACGCCACCTCATTGCGGACAATCATTGCGTAGTCGAGAGAGCAGCAGAGCAAGTATATCAATTTTTGTGCAAACCTGTTGTCCTGTCTTAATTTTACGCGACGAATTGACACAAATTTTGAGACACAAGCGCAAGATGGGGCGGCCTACAACACGCCGCCCATCATCCAGGGGTTGAACTCGGCCTCCCCCACGTCCTGGGCCTCACTTTTGGTGGGCCGGCCCGACGCCACCGCGATCATCAGCTCGAACAGGTCATCTGCGACTTGCTGGATCGGTTCGCCGTCCAGGATGCGGCCGGCATTCACATCCATGTCATCTTCCATGCGGCGGTATAGGTCAGAGTTGCTGGCAACTTTGATGCTGGGAGCCGGCTTGAACCCAAAGACCGAGCCACGACCGGTGGTGAACACAACCAGATTGCATCCGCCGGCCACTTGCCCGGTCACCGAAACCGGGTCATAGCCGGGCGAATCCATGAAACTGAACCCGCGCGCTGTCACCGGCGCTGCATAGTCGAACACATCGACCAGGGGCATGCTGCCAGCTTTGGCAATCGCGCCGAGCGACTTTTCGTAGATCGTCGTTAACCCGCCTGCTTTGTTGCCGGGGCTGGGGTTGTTGTCGATTTCCAGGTTCAAGCGCGCAGCGTGCATTTCCCACCAGCGCACCTTCTGCCTCAACTTGGCGGCTACTTCGGCGCTGACAGCGCGCCGCACGAGCAGATGCTCTGCGCCATAGATTTCCGGCGTCTCAGCCAACACGACACTGCCGCCGTGCTGCACCAGGCGGTCGGCGGCTAGGCCAAGCGTCGGGTTGGCGGTCACACCGCTCCAGCCATCGCTGCCACCACACTGTAAGGCCACCATCAGCTCCGAGATCGGCTGCGGCGAGCGGGGGGTCGCATTCACCGCCGGCAGCAGCGCCTCGACGGCGGCAATGCCGGCTTGCACGGTCTTGCGAATCCCGCCTTCGTCCTGGATGTTCAGCATAACAGGCGATCGGCTCTCTGCTCCCTCTCCCTTCTCTCCTTGTGAGTTGAGATCGTAGTTGCGGATCAGGTCGGCCAACTGGTTCGCCTCGCAGCCGAGGCCGACCAGCACACAGGCGCCGACGTTGGGGTGGCGCGCCATGCCGGCCAGCACACGCTGCAATAACACATAGTCGGCCCCGCCCACGCGCGTCGCGCAGCCGGTGTGATGCGTCAGTGCGATGACGCCATCAACGTTGGGGTAGCCGGCCAATCGTTCGCGAGTGAAGTAGCGGGCGATCTCTCGGACGGTGTGGGCCGAGCAGTTGACGGTGCTGATGACGGCAATGACGTTGCGCGTGCCGGCGCGGCCACCGGGCCGGCGATACCCCATGAACAGCCGGCGCTCTGGCGCGGGGACGCAAGCAATTGGGTGTGCGTCTGCGCCCCATTCATCTGCCCGTTCAAACACATGAACGGCAAGATTGTGGGTATGAACATGTTCGCCCGGGGCGATGTTGGCGCTGGCTGCGCCGATGATCTGACCGTAGCGCCGGATTGTCTGGCCGGCCAGAATGGGGCGCAGGCTGAATTTGTGGCCGGAGGGGATCATCTGCTCAATCGTGATCGTCTGCGCGTCCGAGGTTCGCAGGGTCTGGCCGGGAGCAAGGGTGATCTTGGCGATGGCAACGTCATCGTCGGGGTGAAGACAGACGGCGGCCCGGTCAAATAAGATTTCACTCTCGCCGCTGGGCAAGATGAAGTTTAGCGTGTGAGTTGGCATATGCACCTGGCTGTGGCCTGCCCGGCCATGGAGCAGGCGCGATCTATTGTACGGGGTGCGATACTCGCAGCTTGTCCAAGGCATAGGGACTGCTTCGGCGGTTTCGACAAGCCTTGAAATCCGACGTGTGATTGCCCTGGCGTCTGGCATGTCGCGTGTATCACATCTGATGGTGTAAGATTGCCCGCGATGATCTGTGGCCGATCCTCTTGACCTGAACAAACTGATTGATCTAATTGCCGGCGCGCTGCACGTTGAACCCTCGTCTACGCGGCTCACCCCTATCCCCACCGGCAAGCATAACCGCTCGTACTACGTCGAAAGCGCCGCCGGGGCGCATGTGCTGCGCATTGCGCCGCCCGACGACGCCGGCTTCCTCTTCTACGAAGTGCGCATGATGCACCAGGAGCCGGCGCTTCACGCGCTCATTCGGCAACGCCTGCCGATCCCGGTTGCCGATGTGACGCACTATGACTTCAGCCGCGCGCGCCTCGAACGCGACTACCTCATCATGACGGCGCTGCCCGGCATCCCGCTCAGCGCAGCGACCAATCTCACGCAAGCCCGGCTCGATCGCGCCCTGCGTCAGACGGGCGAGTGCCTGCGCCAGCTTCATTCCCTGACTGCTGAGGATTGCCTGGGCCGGCCACTCTATGGCTATATCGGCGCGCATCACCCAATGGCCCCTCAATCCACATGGTGGGACGCCTTTCGCATCATGTGGCACAAGCTGCTGGATGATGTGGTTGCCTGCGCATCCTACTCACCGGACGAAGCTCAAGCCATGCGCGATCTGTTGGATTACTATCGCCGCTATTTCGACCGGCCTGTGACCGCACGCCTTTTGCACATGGATGTGTGGGGCCAGAACATTTTGGTGGACGATTCCGGCAACGTGACCGGCCTGGTGGACTTCGACCGTGCGCTGTGGGGCGACCCGGAGATCGAATTTGCCGTGCTCGACTACTGCGGCATCAGCGAGCCGGCCTTCTGGCAGGGTTATGGCCTTGTCCGCGACACGTCGACCGCCGCCGCAGTGCGCCGGCAGTTCTATCTGCTCTACGAAGTGCAGAAATACATGCCCATCGAAGTGTGGCGGCGCAACAATCACGCTGCCGCGCAGCGTTACAAGCGCCAGTGTCTGGCGCTGGCGGCTCAGTTGCTGCCGTCCAAATCACTCTCCACCAACTGAGGCCTGGCCGCGTGTTTCGGCCAGATATTTGTCACGGTTGGCCGAACGGGCGATCTTGCCGCTGCTCGTTTTCAGCAGCCACTTCGCGCCCACCACGTATGCGTCGCGCAACACCACGTCCGATCCCCGGCTGATCGCGGCGCGAATGGCATCGCCGATGCGCAGCCGCTCGTCCTCGTGCTCGACATCAGCCTCTGCGACGATCACCACATCCTCGGTGCCGGCGGTCTCGTTGTACACGCCGAACGCGACGACGCGGCCCGGATGGACACCCGGCACCTCGCCGGCCACGCGCTCCAAATCCTGCGGCGCAATGTTCTTGCCGCCCACGATGATCACATCCTTCTTGCGGCCGGTCACGAACACTTCGCCCCCGGCGATATAACCCAGGTCGCCGGTAAGAAACCAGCCGTTGTGAAAAGCCTGCTCTGTCAAATCGTCGCGGTGGTAATAGCCGGTCAACATGCAGTCGCTTTGAATGGCCAGTTCGCCCACGCGACGCTCCGGCAGATCGCGGCGTTGCGCGTCCAATACACGCACGCGCGTGTTGGTGATAGGCCGGCCCGACGACACCATGCGTAGCCGGCCAGGATGATCGGGCGCCGGCTGCGCAATTCCATCTGTCACAAACGCGCGCGGGTCAATTTCGTCAATCATCAGCGGCGCATCGATCCCGCCCTGTGTCACGCCAAACACATTCTCGGCCATCGCATACGAAGTGGCCAATGCGTCGGGCCGCAGGCCATATGGCGCGAACTTTTCCACAAACATGTGATGGCTGCTCCAGTGAATCGGCTCGGAGCAATTGATCACTGCGCGCAGGCTGGACAGGTCAACACCCTCCAGATCGCGCGGGCGAATCTTTTGCGCGCAGAAGTTATAGGCAAAGTTGGGCAACCAGCACAATGTGCCGCGATGACGCGAAATAGCTTGCATCAGACGCGCCGGTGCGCGCACCCAGTCAAACGGGGACATCATCACCACCGGCACGCGGCTGAGCACGGGCAGCACGAACGAGGCAATCAACCCCATGTCGTGATACAGGGGTAGCCAGCTTACGATGACATCGTCTTGCGTGAGGCGGATGGCGCGGGCGTAAGCGTCCAACTGATTAAACACGGCGCGGTGCGACAGCGCCACACCTTTCTGCAAGCCGGTTGTGCCGCTGGAATGTTGCAACAACACAATATCGTCGGGCCGGCGCTCCAACCCCTGCCATGTCGTCCTATCTGGCTCGACCGGCGTCACGGTTTCACAACACAGCACCCGTCGCACCGAGTTGCGCGCGCTGGCGCGCATTGCCTGTTCGACCTCTGGCGCAAAGGCTTGATCGGTGATCACCGCCGCCGGCGCCGTCACGTCAATCAGCGCCGCAAGATCGCGCCGATACTTGTCCGGCGCCAGCTTCTCGGTGAGAAACGGCAGGATAGAGGGAATGGCGCCGCGCAAGACCGCGCCCCAGAAGGCGTAGATCAGCGGCTCGCCATGTTGCAAAATCGTGACCACCACGTCGCCCGGCCCAATGCCGGCCTGTGCCAATGCGTGGGCATAGCCGGCTGACCCGCGCGCCAACGCGCCGTAAGTTACCGGCATATCGGGCTGGCGCGCCAGCATCACCTGCGCGGCAACGCGATCAGGACACTCTTGAAAGAACTGACACAGGACCTGAGCAAATGTGCGCATGGCAGAGGGTGCAGCCGAACAGCAATTCTCATCGATCAGCAGTCGGCACATTGTACCGGGCATGACGGCGTATGATCGGCCCTGAGTTGCGCGATGGTCGAAATCATCCCTTATCAAACACGCTGGCCGGCCGAGTTTCAGCAAATCGCCGCCGCCCAACGCCAGGCCCTCGGCGATCTGGCGCTGCGCATCGATCATATTGGCTCCACCGCGGTGCCCGGGCTGCCGGCCAAAGACGTGATCGACATTCAAATCACCGTGGCGCGATTGGATGAGGCCGTGATTGCCGCCCTCGAATCCGCCGGCTACACGCTGGTCGAGACAAACTGCAACGATCACCGCCCGCCCGGCGCACAGGGGCCAGACAGCGACTGGCAAAAGCTGTTCTTTCGCCCGCCGCCGGGCGGGCGGCGGACAAACACGCACGTGCGCACGGCGGGCCGGCCCAATCAGCGCTATGCCTTGTTGTTCCGCGACTATCTGCGCGCGCACCCCGCCAGCGCAGCCGCCTACGCCGAGTTGAAACGCCGGCTCGCAACACATCTGGCCGATCCACAGCGCTATCCCGAGGTCAAAGACCCGGCGGTGGATTTGATCTACTTGGCAGCCGAGGCATGGGCAGTAACAACTGCCTGGCAAGCCGGGCCGGCAGACGCATAGACGCCCCGACATACTGCCGCCATCTGCTAAGATAATCTGTATGTCTGACATGACCCTGCTCGGCGCGCAGGCCAAACAGGCAGCCCGCATCCTGGCCCGCGCCGGCACCGCCGACAAAGACGCCGCGTTGCGCGCTATCGCCGAGGGCTTGACCGGCCGGCTCGACGACATCCTGGCCGCCAACGCCAGAGACATCGAGCATGCCACAGCCAAAGGCATGGCGCCCTATTTCATCGATCGGCTTACACTCAATGAAAAGCGCCTGCGCGCCATCGCCGGCGATGTGCTCCATGTGGCCGAGTTACCCGACCCGGTCGGCGAATCGTTCGATGCAGTGACCCTTGCAAACGGACTGCGCCTGCACAAACGGCGCATCCCGTTGGGCGTGCTGGGCGTAATCTACGAGTCGCGGCCTAATGTCACCATCGACATCGCTGCATTGGCGATCAAGAGCGGGAATGCCTGCATCCTGCGCGGCGGCAGCGAGACAATCCATTCCAACCGCGCTCTGGTCAGCATCGTGCATCAGGCGCTGGCCGCCAACGGACTGCCGCGCGAAGCCGTGTCGTTCGTCGATGACACCGACCGCGCCCGCATCATGGAACTGCTGCGGCTGAGCGACTATGTGGACCTCATCATCCCGCGCGGCGGGGCGGCGCTGCACGATCTGTGCCGCAAGAACAGCACCATTCCCGTCATCACCGGCGGCATGGGCATCAATCACATCTACGTGGATGAGAGCGCCGATCAGGACATGGCGCTCGACATCCTGTTCAATGCCAAAGTGCAAAAGCCCACAGTGTGCAACGCGCTGGGCACCGTGGTGGTTCACTGCGGCATTGCCGAGGATTTTCTGCCAAAGATGGCTCGGCGGTTGGGACAGGCCGGCGTCAGCTTCCGCTGCGACCCACGCGCGCATGATATCTTCAGCCGGCATGCGCCCGACGCCGATTTTCAGCCGGCTGCGCCGGCAGACTGGGACACCGAATGGCTCTCGCTGGTGGCCGGCGTAAAAATCGTCGATTCACTCGACGAAGCCATTGCCTTCATCGAGGCCCACTCGATGGATCACTCCGACGGCATCGTGTCGCACAACCCCGCTCACATAGCCCGCTTTGTGAACGAAGTAGATTCGTGCGGCGTGTTTGTCAACGCCAGCACACGTTTCAACGACGGTGGGCAATTCGGCCTCGGCGCAGAAGTCGCCATCAGCACACAGCGCATTCACGCCAGAGGGCCGATGGGTCTGCGCGAACTCACCAGCTACAAGTGGGTCGTGGAGGGCAACGGGCACGTGCGGCCGGGGTGATTGGGAACAGCAGCGCACAAGGCAAAACGGCGAGAGCGAAAGCAGGCACAGATCGCCGGCCGGCCCAAGCCGCATCAAGCAGCTCAAGCAACAGCGCGCACACCAATGCGCAATATCCAACACGCAACACAGGAGGTTTCTTCATGACATCGGTTGTGGTGATCGGGGCCGGCATCGGCGGGATTGCCGTTGCCGCCCGGCTGGCCCGACGCGGCTTTCGCGTCACCGTGCTGGAAAAGAACAGCGCCCCCGGTGGGCGCACGGCTGTGCTTGAACACGATGGCTTCAAATTCGATATGGGGCCTTCGTTGTTCCTCATGCCCGATGTGTTTCGCCAAACCTACGCTGCGCTGGGCGAGCGCATGGAAGATCATCTCGATCTGATCCGGCTCGACCCAACCTACCGCGTGCACTTTCACGACGGGACATGGATTGATCTGACGGGCGATCTGGTGCACATGCGCGAGCAGCTCAACGCCATCGAAGCCGGCGCCTTCGACGCTTATCTGAGTTTCGTTCGCGATGGCTATGGGCACTACTGGAAGTCCATTCGTTATTTCGTCGACCGCAACTTCTACAGCCTGGGCGAATATCTTGCGCCGGCCAACCTGCCGCTATTGTTCGAGTTGAAAGCGCTGCAAAAGCACTATCCGCATGTCAGCCATTTCTTCAAGGATCAGCGGCTGCGCGCGGCGTTCTCGTTCCAGAATGTGTATCTGGGCACTAGCCCTTATCAGGCGATGGCCACCTACACGCTGCTGCAATACACCGAGCTGGGCGAGGGGGTGTGGTTTCCGCGCGGCGGAATGTATCGCGTGATCGAAAGCCTGGTTGGCATTGCGCACAAGCACGGCGTGACATTCCGCTACAACGCGCCGGCAGCGCGTATCGAGGTGGACGATCTGCGCCGGCGCGCCAGCGGCGTCACGCTGGCCGATGGCGAACACATCCCGGCTGACATCGTGATTGCCAACGCCGATCTGCCCTATGTGTACGACAAATTGCTGCCGGGCAGCCCCAAAGCCGAACGCCTGAAGCGCATGAAATACACCTCATCGGCCATCATGTTCTACTGGGGACTGAAAGGCCCGCGCACGCCGGCGCTGCTGCATCACAATGTCTTTCTGGCGGATCATGACTACAAGCGTAGCTTCAAGCGCATCTTTGACGACCTGACGTTGCCAGACGAGCCGTCGTTTTACGTGTGCGCGCCAACTCTTACCGATCCCGGCTTTGCGCCGCCCGGCTATGACAATATGATGGTGCTGGCGCCGGTAGGATACCTGAACGAGCAGCACCCACAGGACTGGAACGCGCTCACCGACCGCGCACGCGAGGCGGTGCTGGGCCGGCTGGCCCGCGCCGGCGTGACCGGCTTGCGTCCACGTATCGTGTTCGAGCGCACCCTAACCCCCTTAAACTACCGCGACGGTCTGAATCTGGCTAAAGGCGCTGCATTTGGGCTGAGTCACGATTTCCTGCAGGTGGGCTATCTGCGCCCGCACAACCGGCATGCCCGCTATGGCAACCTGTACTTCGTCGGGGCCAGCACCCACCCCGGCACCGGCCTGCCGATCGTGCTGATCTCGGCCAGGCTGGCCGAGGAGCGGATTCTGAAAGAGCAACACGATTGACGCGCGCTGCAATCGACAGCGCGCAACACCAAGATCGTTCTGGGCGGCGCTATCGGCCCCCTGCAAGCCGCGCGCGGGCAATCTCAACAGCCTGTGGGTTGATGTCGATGCCGATCCAGCGCCGGCCCAGATGCGCTGCGGCCACCAGCGTCGTGCCGCTGCCGCAGAACGGATCGAGCACTACATCGCCCGCGTTGCTGGCCAGTTCAACGATCCGCGTCAGCAACGTCAACGGCTTTTGCGTCGGGTAATCCACGCGCTCGCCGGCGGTCGGCGCGATGGCCGGGATATCCCACACATCGTCCAGCAGCTTGCCGCCTTTCATCACGTAGCGTTTGCCATAGGCATTCATATAACGATTGCCCTGCGCGTCCACGTGGCGGTACTTGTCCAGCATGGCCGGCGTCGGTGCTTCGCGCAACAGGTTGAACACATAGTCGGGAGAACGGGCGTGCCAGAAGATCACATCGTGCTTGGTCAGCAGCCGGCGGCCGGCTTTGGATGCGCCCAGCCCATAATGCCAGATGATCTCATTCACAAAGACGCCTCGCGTGGCCTGATTGCGCGGGGGAGCGCTCAATCCGAACAGATCATCGAGCAACAGCCGGATGTGGTGGCTCATGCGCCAGTCACAGTGAAAGAACAGCGAGCCATCGGACGCCAGAACGCGCAGCATCGCTTCAAGGCGCGGGCGCATATAGGCCACATAGCCCGCCGGCGAGCCAAAGGCGTCTGCGTAGCTGCCGGCCCGCCCGCGCCGGCGCGCGCCGGTGTTGAACGGCGGGTCGAGATAGATCAGGCGTGCGCAGCCGGCCTTCAGGCGGGGCAAAACATCCAGACAGTCGCCGACGAACAGGCGGTTGCTCATGGGCAGGCCGGCGCGCGCCATATGCCTGCAATCCGCGTGCCGCAGTGCGGGCAAGTTCCTTCTGGCGTCAGGCGATTGCTGAACACGCGGAAGCCCAACCGCTCGATCACGGCAGCCCGGCAATTCGGGCAATACGTGTGCTCGAAGCGGGCCAGTCTGCCCGGCAGGTTGCCGGCGTACACATAGCGCAACCCTTCGGCATAGCCAATCTCGGCGGCGCGCGCTAGGGCGCGCGCGTCGGTGTTCTCGCGGTCAGTCATGCGATAGTCGGCGTGAAAGGCCGTGACATGCCAGGGGATGTCGGGCGAGAGCGAGCGGATGAACTGCGCTGCGTCGCGCAACTCTTCATCCGAGTCATTGAAGCCCGGCACAACCAGCGTGACGATCTCCAACCAGAAACCCATCGCGTGCGCCATGCGTGCGCCCTCCAACACGCGATCAAGCGCCGCGCCGAGTTGACGGTAGTGTTTATCGCGCATCGACTTTAGGTCAATCTTGTAGCCGTCCAGCCAGGGCCGCAGATATTCCAACACCTCCGACGTGGCATAGCCGTTGGATACATACAAGCACACCAGGCCGGCGGCTCTGGTTTGCTTGAAAATGGCGGCTGCCCACTCGGAGGTAATGAGCGGTTCGTTATACGAGCTGACCAGGCTGCGCGCGCCCACGCGCTGCGCCAGCCCGATCATCTGCGCCGGCGTCAGAGCGAGCGGCGGAGCGCCGGCTGCAGCGTCGCGCAGGGCCTGCGAGATGTCCCAATTCTGGCAGTAATCACAGTGCAGGTTGCAACCCAGCATGCCGAACGTCAACGCCACCGAGCCGGGCAGCACGTGATAGAAAGGCTTCTTCTCGATTGGGTCGGCGTGAACAGCGGAAGCGTAGCCCCACGGCGCATATAACACGCCGCCGGCGTTGAAGCGCACCTGACAGATGCCGCGCCCGCCGGGCTTGATGTGGCAACGATGCGCGCACGCCACACAGGTCACACTGCCATCGGGCAAGGGCTGATACAGCTCGGCTGGGCGGGTCAATCCGTCGAGCCGGCCGGCCAGCGCCACATCGCCGGCCAGCGGCGCGCGCACATTGCTGGAGGCGATTGAGGCAGCCGGTGAAGTTGGGATTGCGTTCATACGTCCCACTCCTAAGCGCCCGCATCGTACGGTTGCTCCACGCAATCATAGCGCATCAAGTCGCGCAGTGCGTGTTACTATTGTCGCCTCACATGCGATGAAACATCGTTCCTTTGGCGTGATTCCCATCTACCAGCAGGACAGCCAGACGCGCTACCTGCTTATCCAGCACCGCGCCGGCCATTGGGCCTTTCCAAAAGGCCACCCCGAACCAGGCGAGAGCGAGACGCAGACTGCGCTGCGCGAATTACGCGAGGAAACTGGCATCCGCGATGTGACGCTGCGCGCCGATTTACATGTCAGCGAGACCTACCGCTTCTTGCGCGACGGGCAGGTAGTGGAAAAGACCGTGCGTTACTTTGTGGGCCTGGTTCATCACGATGCCGTCCGCATCCAGATCGAGGAAGTACTCAGCTATCTTTGGGCCACTTTTGAAGAAGCGCAGGCCCTCATCACCTACGAAGAGACCCGCCACCTACTTTCTGAAGCACGCCGGTTGCTCGATGGCGCTCAGCCTGCGCACAAGCCTGCCCAGACGCAGACCAAGTAGCCGTCCCTTCAATCAAACAAGCGCGCCTGAACGGTCGCGCCGGCGGCCAGCCGATCCACACCAATCGGGGCGCACACCAGCGCAGAGGCGCGCGCCAGGCTAAAAATCAGATTGCTTTTCGAGGGGATGGGTTGCGCGCGGTTGCCTTCGATCAGCCGAACAGGGAACCAGTGTTCCAGATCGCGCGGCGACCTGACATCGTGCGTCAGTTCAGCATTGACGACCGCCGGCTGAGGTGGATTCGTTGCGCCTTGCCAGCGCCACAGGGTAGGAACGACGAACATCATCGCCGTCACCAGCGCGCTGATCGGATTGCCGGGCAGACCAAACACCGGCTTGCCATCGCACACGGCGAACAGCGTGGGCTTGCCCGGCCGGAAGGCGATGCCGTGCACCAGAATGCCCGGCTTGCCCATGCCGTTGACCACTTCCGGCGTGTAGTCACGCTCGCTCATGGAACTGCCGGCCATGAACACGACCACATCAGCTTCGCGCATGGCGCGCGCGGCGGCCTGCTCGAAAGCATCGAGCCGATCGGGCAGAATGCCAAAGTCGAGCGGGATGCCGCCATGCCGCTCGATTAGCGCAGAGAGCATGGGTGTGTTGATGTTGCGCACCTGGCCGGGGCGGGGCGCCGCATAGGCCGGCACAACTTCATCGCCGCTGGCAATCAGCGCCACGCGCGGCCGGCGGGTTACGGTCACTTCGGTGATGCCAAACGACAGCAGACCGCCGATCTCTTGCTCGCGCAGGCGTGTGCCGGCAGCAATAACGACTTCGCCGGCTTTGACATCTTCGCCTTCCATGATGATGTTGTCGCCGGGCGCAAGCTGAACCTGCGTCTGAATCTTGCCGGCGAAGTTCTGGTCGATGGGCCGCGCCTGTTCTACCATCAACACCGCGTCGGCGCCTTCGGGCACGTTGCCGCCGGTGTGCACAATCGCTGCGTCGCCCAGCCGGATTCGCAGCGCAGCCAGCTCGCCCATCCGCACTTCGCCGATCACGCGCATGACGCCGGGCGTGGAGGCGGCGCGCACGGCATAGCCATCCACTGTGCTGCGCCGGAATTCCGGCAGCGGCGTGGGGGATACAACCTCTTGCGCCAACACACGGTTGCGGGCCGAAGCGGTCGGCACAGTCTCGACTGGCGTGGACAGCGCCCTGCGAGCCGCAAGGCGCGTGTCACCACCGACGCCGGCGTCATCCAACGCGCGATACAAACGCGCCAGGGCTTCCTGTGGCGAGAGCAAATCAAATGTGCGCATAGCCCAATGGTAGCCGATCCGGCGCCAGCCCGACAGCGGGTATGCCAGAGTTTTCGCATGGGTGAGATGTCGCGCCCGGTGCGCTTTTGCCCGAAAGTCCTTTTAACGTTTTAACGTTTTAACAGGTTGCCTGTTAGGATACCCCGTTTGCAGTTATAATAGTTTTGCCCAGTTGAATTAGATTGGTGATTGCATTGTGATTGCCACAGTTTTAAGGAGGAATTTCAAGTGTCGGCGCAACCTTCTGACTCCAATCAGAAACTCATAGCATTGCTCGCATACCTGCTCACGCCTATTGTGGGCATCGTCATCCTCGTATCAGAAAGCATGAAGAGCGACCCGGTGTTGCGCAAGCACGCTGTCCAAAGCATCGCCTATGCCATCGTGGCATTTGTGCTCTCTATGATTCTGACCTTTACCGTGGTGCTGTCTTGTCTGTTCTGGGTTCCCTACATCCCGCTCATCATCTGGGGCATTCAGGCCTACCAGGGTAAGGATGTCACTATCCCGGTCATCACCGACTTCTGCAAAAACCAGAATTGGATCTAGGCAAATAGCTGGAAATCAGGAACCCAAGTTCACAGCCCGCCTTCAGATAAGGCGGGCTGATTTGTTTCCCAGGCGCGCTGTACAATCCCAGCTCGGAGTAGACCACGCATGACCGGCGTCGAAGCTATCCCACGATTGCCAGAGAAGCGACCCGCCCCTCGCATTCACAGCGAGTGGGTTGTAGCGCCGCGCGCCCCCGACGCGCTGTTCGCCGCCCTACCCGGCCTGCACCCGCTGCTCGCGCAGGTGCTGCACGCGCGCGGCTATCAGTCCCCGGAGCAGATCGCACAATTTCTCGACGACCCTACAACTGACGGCAAGCCATTCCAACTGGCAGACATGGATCGCGCCGTTGCGCGCATCAGGCAGGCGATCCAGGCCGGCGAGAAGATGGCTATCTACGGCGACTACGACTGCGATGGTGTGACCGCTTGCGCACTGTTGCGCACAACGCTCGACCGGCTGAGGGCCAGCGCGCGCGAATACTTCCCCGACCGCTTCGACGAAGGATATGGCCTAAACGCCGCAGCGCTGGACAAACTCAAGGCCGAGGGCGTCAGCCTGGTCATCACGGTCGATTGCGGGGCGCGCGCCATGCGCGAGGCTGCTCATGCGCGCGCAATCGGTCTCGATCTGGTTATCACCGATCACCACGAGTTGGAGGCCGATGCGCTGCCGGATGCCTGCGCTGTGATCAACCCGAAGCGACCCGATTGCCCCTATCCGCACAAGACATTGGCCGGCGTCGGTGTGGCGTATCGCCTGGCGCAGGCGCTCAGCGGCGCCTTGACCGGCGCGCCGGTAGATGATCTCCTCGACCTGGTTGCGCTGGGCACGATTGCCGATGTTGTGCCGCTGACCGGCGAAAACCGCCGGCTGGTGCGCGAGGGACTGCGGCGCATGAACAACCAGCCCCGCCTCGGGCTGAAGGCGTTGATGGATGTCGCCGGCGTTGCTCCCGGCGCCATCACTGCGACGACAGTGGGCTTTACCCTTGCCCCCCGGCTCAATGCGGCCGGCCGGCTAGACACCGCCCGCAACGCCTATGACCTACTGATGGCCGACAAGGCTGAGTGGGCCAGCGAACTGGCCGGCGCGCTGAACAAGCGCAACACGCAGCGTCAGACAATCACCGCACAGACTGCCCGACTAGCCGAAGAGCAGTTCATCCACAGCGATGCAGACGACCTGCCGCCCCTGTTGTTTGCCATGCTCGATGACGCTGCCGAAGACCGCGACCAGCGCATTGCCGGCGTGATCGGCCTGGCAGCCGCGCGGCTGGTCGAGCGCTATCACCGGCCGGCTATCGTGGTGGCCCTGGCGAACGGCGAAGGTCGCGGCTCGTGCCGCAGCATCGAGGGCTTTCATATCACAGCCGCGCTGGATGAATGTCATGATCTGCTGCTGCGCTATGGCGGCCACGCGGCGGCAGCCGGCTTCACGACCCGTGTCCAGTGTTTGCCCGATCTGCGCAACCGGCTGCTGGAGGTTGCAGCGCGCAACCAGCCAGAGGCCGGCTGGTCGCGCATCATTCGCGCCGACGCGGAAATCCGGCTGGAGAAATTCACCTTCGAGACGTTCGAGGCGCTGCAACATCTGGAGCCGCACGGCATGGGCAACCCCAGGCCGGTGTTCGTCGCGCGCGGCCTTGTCGTGCGCGATGTGCAACGCATGGGCCGCGCCGAGGATGGCCACTTGCCGCCCCATGCGCGCCTGCGCCTGCACGATGGACGCGGCGCTACGTGGACTGCTGTGGGTTGGCGCATGGGTGAGCGCGTCGATGAACTTGCCAACGCATCCCGCATCGATTTGGCCTTTCAGGTGAATGTGAACGAGTGGCAGGGCGACAAGCGCCTGCAATTGACCATTGTTGATTGGCGATTGAGCGATTGAGTCATTGGGCCATTGAGCAATGACCCGATGACTCAATCACACAATCAATCCAGAATCCAAAATCCGAAGATGGCTATTCAACTGCTCCCCGAAGATCTGGTAGCCCGCATCGCCGCCGGCGAGGTAGTCGAACGGCCATCGTCGGTGGTCAAGGAGATGATCGAGAATGCCATCGACGCCGGCGCGCGCGATATCCGCGTCGAGTGCGTCGAAGGCGGCCGGCGCCTGATCCGCATTGCCGACGACGGCAGCGGCATCCGCGCCGAGGAGGCCGCGCTGGCTTTTGCCCACCATGCCACCAGCAAACTGCGCAGCGTTGATGACCTGTCGCGCATTGTCACACTGGGGTTTCGCGGCGAGGCGCTGGCAAGCATCGCCTCGGTCAGTCAGGTGACCTGCGCCACGCGCCATATCGACGAGGAAACCGGCGCCCTGGTGCGCATCGACAACGGCAAGATCATGACCCACGAGCGCATCGGGCGTCCACCGGGCACAACCATGACGGTCGAGCATTTGTTCGCCAAAGTGCCGGCCCGCTTGAAGTTTCTCAAATCGGTGCAAACCGAGCGCGGCCACATCGACGGCATCGTGACCCGCTATGCGATGGCCTACCCCCATATCCGGTTTACCCTGACACACGATGGCCGGCAGAGTTTCCAGTCGCTGGGCAACGGCAACCTGCGCGATGTGTTGCTTGAGGTATATGGCGCGCCGGCGGTGGAAAAGATGATTGCGGTCGGCGATGCAGCCGGCGCAGATGCCGATCAGGCGCGCGACGCGGCAACCTCGATTCGCGTGCGCGGCTATGCGGCGCTGCCCGAATATGACCACGCCAATCGCAGCAAGATCACTTTGTTTGTGAATGGGCGGCCGGTGCAAGACGCCAAACTGGCCTATGCCGTCATTCAGGCTTATCACACATTGTTGATGACCGGGCGCTATCCGGTGGCTGTGATCGTGGTCGATGTGCCGCCCGAAGACGTGGACGTGAACGTGCACCCGGCCAAAGCCGAGGTGCGCTTCCGCGAAGCCGAGGCCGTGTTCAGCGCAGTGCAGCGCGCCGTAAGACAAGCCTTGCTGGCCGCGCTGCCGGTTCCACAGCCGCCCAGCGTGTTTGTTGATCGCCGGGTCGAGTTGAACGTGTCTCCGCCGGCTGCCGGCGCTTCGCCCACCGCCAGCCGGTCGCCGGCTCAATCGCCCCTGAGCGGCGCGGAAACCTGGGAGCGCGTGGGCATTGCGCGCAACGCCGGCCCATTGGCTGCGCCCACCGCCGATGCAGCGCCCTCGTCCTCAATCCCACAGCCAATCCAAAATCGCCAATTGCCGGCATTGCGCATTCTGGGTCAGTTAGCCGCCACCTACATCATCGCCGAAGGTCCAGAAGGGCTGTATCTGATCGATCAGCACGCCGCCCACGAGCGCATCTTATATGAGCGGATGCTGGCCGCGCGCGAACTGGGCCAGACGGCGTCGCAACAATTACTCGACCCTGTGCCGGTGGATGTGCCGGCCGACAGTGCACGACTGCTCGAAGCAGAGCTGGAGATGCTTCAGGGGCTAGGATTTCACATCGACCCTTTCGGCGGCAACACGTTCCTGGTGCGGGCCGTGCCGGCGGTGATGGTTCAGGACGACATTGCCGCCGCCCTGCGCGAGATCATCGCCGACTTGGAAATAGGGGATGCACCGCTGCGGCGCGACCTGGAAGCGCGCGTATTGCGCCGGGTGTGCAAACGCATGGCCATTAAGGCCGGGCGGGTACTGACATACCCAGAGATGGCTGCCCTGGTGCGCGATCTGGAAAGCTGCGAATTGCCCCGCACCTGCCCACATGGCAGGCCAACCATGATCCAGATCGGCGTCAGCCAACTGGAGCGAGAGTTCGGGCGCATCGTGTAGACAAGCCAGAATGCTTCTCGGCGTCGATGCGCTTGCAGGCCGGCCCGCTACAACTCGGAGGGGGTCCAGGTGCGGCGGACGGGCGCCTGCGAGGTACGTTTGGCCCGGCCAAACTTCTCTTCGGCTTCTTTGATCAGACGGTCGCGTTCGATGTCGGCGTCGCGGCGGGCGCGCTTCCACGCTTCCTCGATGTTGCGCCTGGCGCGGTTGTACTCTATCTCGGCCTCGCGCAAGGCGCGGTCCCGTTCGATATCGGCGTTGCGGATGGCCTGGCGATAAGCATCTTCGGCGGTGCGAATAGCCCGGTTGCGCTCCAGCTCAGCCTCGCGCAAATCATATTCTTTCAGGTCGGACGAAGGGGTGTTGCTATTGGCGGGCCGGCTGTGGTCGGCGCCGATGCCAAGCCCCTGACGGGCGCGGTCGAAGGCAGCGCGCTGCACGGGGTTGGAGAGCACTTCGTAAGCCTCATTAATCCGGCGCATACGGGCCTCAGCATCCGGCGACTTGTTGGTGTCAGGATGGTATTTGAAGGCCAGCCGGCGGTAGGCCGCCGTGATCACTTCCGGCTCAGCGGAGGGATCGACCTGCAGCACTTTGTAATAGTCCTCTTTTGGCTTCATCGGCACACTCGAAGCAAGGATTATAAGGCAGTCGGCGCGGCGGTTCGCTCGGAGCGATAGATGGATGCGCCAAACACCACGCGATAGGCCGGCCGGCTGAGCATCAGATTGGCGCGCCGTTCGGCAGGGCCGGCAGACGACGCCCTTCCAGGCGCGCGCCCAGAATCAACAGGCCCACCAGCACAAAGGCGAGGTTGGAATAGGCGTTGGCCAGCTGCGCGATGGCTCTTGGCCGGATCGCCTCGCAGAAACAATCGGCAGGCATGCACGTCGCCGGCTGCCAGCCGGCCCACGACACATCGGCCTGGCTAAAAGCTGCCGACGCCAGCGCGATCAACGCAAACACGCCCCATGCCCATGGCCGCGCCACGCGCCACAGTGAGATTGCCCGCGCCATCACAGGCTATGATAGCGCCGAATGGCTCAACCACTGTCTTCGCAATCCCGACGCACAGACGCAGCGCCGTCGGTGCTGATCGATATCTCGCCCGCAGTGCATCGCAAAGCCGGCCTGGGCCGCTATGCCCAGGAACTGACCACCGCGCTGACCGCCGACGCTGACCGGCGCAACGACTATGCGGTGTTCTATCATGCGGCCGGGCAGCTCGACCCCCACGCGCCGTCACCGCCGTTGCCGGCGCTGACAAGCGCCGAATCTCACTACCGCTGGCGCTTGCGCGCGCTGCTGGCCCAACTCGCCAACCTCAATCAAGATCGGCTGCTGGCGCAAATGCCGTCCATCCGCCTCTTCCACGCGACAGAACACCTATTGCCGCGCTTCAGGCGCATCCGCACGGTGTTCACGCTGCACGACTTGATTTTCAAGCTCTACCCGCAACACCACCTGCCGCGCAACTGGATCTACCTGCAACTGGCGATGCCGTTGTTTCTGCGCCGGGCCGACGCAGTGATCTGCGTCTCCAAGCAAACCCGACACGACGCGCAACGTTTCTATGGCGTGCCAGATAGCAAGCTGCGCGTGATTTATGAAGGGGTCGATCCACGCTTTCGACGTGTCACCGACCCGGCAGAATGCCGTCGCGCGCGGGACAGGCTGCAACTGCCGGAGCGTTACGTGCTGGCCGTCGGCACGATCGAGCCGCGCAAAAATCTGACCACGCTGTTTCAGGCTTATCGGGCTTATCTCGACGCGCACGCCGACAGCAGCGCCGAACCCCCACCGATCCTTGTGGCCGGCAAACAGGGCTGGCTGGAAGCCGATAGCTATCGCGCGGCGCGCACCCAGCGGCTGGAGGGGCTGGTGCGCTTCCTGGGCTTTGTGGATGACGCCGACCTGCCGGCCCTGTACAGCATGGCAACCGTGTTCGTGATGCCTTCGGTCTATGAAGGGTTCGGATTGCCGGCGCTGGAGGCGATGGCGTGCGGCGCGCCGGTGATCTGCTCGGATGCGTCATCCTTGCCCGAAGTGGTTGGCGATGCAGGGCTGCTGGTCGCCCCAACTGATGTGGCCGACTGGGCGGCCGCCCTGGGGCGTGCGCTTGGCGATGCGGCGCTGCGCGCTGACCTGTCGGCGCGCGGACAGCGCCGGGCAGCGCAGTTCACGTGGGCCGAAACCGCCTGCCAGACACGCGCCGTTTACGACCAGATCCTGTCTGCTGCGCGCGGCTGATGCGAAGTTGCCGGCTTCTGCCTAACATGTGCCATACTAGCGCCGGCCATAGGCCAATCACATATCTCGCAAGGTGATCTCGATGCGTCTTTTCATGTCAAACCCGCGCACGCTGCTGCGCACGCTGCTGCGCACGCTGCTGCGCACAGCCGCTGTGCTGGCCAGCCTGTGTGTGGTGGGTGTGTGGGTGGCCGGCTTGACGCCGGCGCGCGCAGATGCGCAGGTCAGCGCGACCAATCGGGCCGTGATCTACTTTTTTTGGGGAGATGGCTGCCCCCACTGCGCTGCTGCCAAACCGTTCCTGCAAACGCTGACCGAGAAATACCCCGACGTCGAAGTGCGCGCGTATGAGGTCTGGAACAGCGCAGAGAACCGGGTCTTGTTCTCCAAGATGGCCGCTGCATATGGCTTCGAGCCACAAGCTGTGCCCACGATCTTTCTGGGAGATCAGCACTGGGTGGGCTACGCCGAGCGCATCGCTCAGGACATCGAAGCGGCGGTGCAGGACTGTCTGGCAACCGGCTGCCGCAATGCCGGCGCCGGCGTCATCGAGCCAGCAGAAGCCGTGGTCACGATTCAGCCCACACCGGCTGCCCTGGCCGCCGCGCAGGACGCCGCAGCAGCTCCGCCAACCAACGGCGATGCCAACCCGGCTGCGCCGCAAGCCGCCGTGCTCGATCTGCCGCTGATCGGCGCCGTCAGCCTCGAACACCAATCGTTGCTGATGAGCACGGCGCTGATCGCGTTTGTGGATGGCTTCAATCCGTGCTCGGTGTGGGTGCTGACCATGCTGCTGGCCATCACCCTGCACACCGGCTCGCGCAGGAAGGTGCTGGTCATCGGTCTGGTATTCGTGACCGTCACCGCATTCATCTATGCCTTGTTCATTGCCGGCCTGTTCACCATGTTCACGTTCGTCGCCATCACCGACTGGGTGCGCTTGCTGGTGGCGCTGATTGCCCTGTTCTTTGCTGCAATCAACATCAAGGATTATTTCTGGTACAAGGAGGGCGTCTCGCTGACCATTGCGGATGAAGCCAAGCCCGGCCTCTTTCAACGCATGCGCCGGCTGGTCGATGCCAGCCAATCATTTGGGGGGCTGGTCGCTGCCACAGTCGCGTTGGCTGCCGGCGTGTCGCTGGTCGAGTTCTCCTGCACCGCCGGCTTCCCCATGTTGTGGACCAACCTGCTGGCATCGCAGCAGGTCGGCACGGTGACGTTCCTGGCCCTGCTGGCCGTCTATATGCTCATCTACCAGCTCGATGAGCTGGGCATTTTCCTTGGCTCGGTTGTGACGCTGAAGGCGTCGCGCCTGGAAGAGAAGCACGGGCGCATCCTCAAACTGGTGGGCGGCATGTTGATGCTGACGCTGGCCATTGTCATGCTCATCGATCCGAGCTTGATGAACACCCTGGGCAACTCGCTGCTCATCTTCGGGGCAGCCATTGGCGCAGCGCTGCTGGTGCTGGTGGTTCATCGTCGTGTGCTGCCGCGACTGGGCATCGTCATCGGCAGCGAAGCTGGCCTGCAGAAAGACCAGCCTCGCAAGCGCCGCGTGCGATAGTACAGGGCTGAGATGCGTTCCGGCATCGCATGCAATCTGACCCTGGTGATCCAAGCCGGCGGCGCATCGCGCCGCATGGGTCAGGACAAGGCCCTCATGTCATTTCTGGGCCGGCCGCTCATCCAGCGCATCCTCGACCGGGCCGGCCCAATCGCCGATGAGACCATCGTCGTGGCCAATCAGCTGGAGCGATATGCTTTTCTCTCTTGTCGCATTGTTTCGGATGTGCGATCTGGTCGCGGCGCATTGGGCGGGTTGCATACCGCCCTGACGGTCGCCCGGCATCCATTGGTGGCGGTGACTGCCTGCGACATGCCGTTTGTCAGCGCGCCCGTGCTGGTATTCCTGCGCGACGTGTTGATCCGCGAGCAGGCCGATGCCGCCGTGCCGGAGACCGAAGCCGGCCTGGAGCCATTTCACGCGGTGTACCGGCGCAGCGCGTGCCTGCCGGCGGTCGAAACAGCGCTGGACGCCGGACGGTGGCGCGCAAGTGAATGGCTGGACGCTGTGCGCGTCAGACGTGTCGGCCGGCATGAAATTGCGATGCACGATCCGCGTGGGGCAGCTTTTCGTAATGTGAACACGCCAGAGGCATTCGCGCAGGCTGAGGCCGATGCCCGCGCCTGGGAATCCTGACTTACCCGCCGATCTGGCACATCATGCGGTCGGTGGGGCCGGCTGCGGTGGACAGCGCATGGCCAGATGGCTTGCGCTGCACAGCGAGATGAATCAACGCCGCCATATCTCCCCCCTGGCGCGCTACATCGCGCGCATCGATTTCGCCCTCATGTCAACAGACAGGGCCTCAGCCGGCCATCTGCCGTTTGCCAACCGGCATCAATTCGATGAAACGAACGTGCCATGGGCGTGACCGGGCGAGCGCAGCCAAGATACACTTGAGGCCGGCTGCAGCCAGCGGGACGGCCAGCCGCTCGAGCAACATGCCGTTGGTGGTCAGGCTGACATCCTCGATGCCATCAATCTGCGCGATGGCGCGCACCAGGTCAACCAGATCAGGGCGCGTCAGCGGTTCGCCCCCGGTCAGCCGCACATTGCGGATGCCCAACGCGGCTGCAGCCCGCACGACCCGCTCGATTTCTGAGGCGCTCAACAAGTCATGGCGCGGTTTCCCGCCCAGCCGCGCAGAGGATCATGTGTCGTACACGTTTGAACGCAATATCGTCCTCACCCACGGCCAGCCCATCTTCATCGGCGGCTATTCGAACGACTTTGCGAAGCACAGCGTCATCAGCGACCTCAACCTGTTTTGGGATGCGGCCGGCGGCGAGCTGACGTTGATGGCCATGCAGCGGGACGGACGCCTCCACCCCGCGCCGTCGTTCGGCCTGGCGCAAGGGCAAGCCGCCACCGGCAACGACCGGCACTCCATCGTGGCCGATCCGGGGTTCACCGATCCGGCCCGCGACCGGTGGCTCGGCGGGAGTGATTCCGGATTCTGAGACTCGCATGCCGGGCGTTTTGATTGTGTTGTCCGCTTGCGCAGTTGCTGCTCCATCAGAGGAGCGCACCCCTGGGTTGCTACTTAGGCATGGCAGTTGAGCGCCTGTGGACTTGAGCTGAGCTTGCCGGCACGACGCGATCTGCATGGCGCCGTGTGGTGGGAACATTGACGGCAACCTGCTGACGCGCGTGATCGCGCGAGTTAGGGTGCAGCGCGGCCGGGCGAATGGCCAAGTTAAGAGCTTATCGCTTGAGTGAGTTGATGAGCGCCTGTGGATCGGTCGTCCGTTCGTCGGGAATGAATAGCAAAAGAATATGCAAGCGCGTCTTGTCTGGATCGGCATCGGCCCACGGCTTGAGGGAGAGGTGATGCATCCGGCCATGGGGATCAGGGATCTCGATCTCATCACCACCGAACAATTCACGCGCCTGCCGGAGCGTGACCGCACCGACCGGTTTGCCCTGCGTCAATTGCTGCAGATCCGCATCTGCGAAAGCCCGGCTACCCTCGGGAAGTCGCCACTGTAGACGCGCGCCGGAGCGAGATTCGATCGTCACCGCTTGGCCGGCTGCGACGACGACTGCACGATATTCTCCCGGCAGGCTCTTGGTTATCTCATTAAATTTGAGTTTTGTGTTCATCGCTTCTCGACCTCATACATCAGCGGATGCTGATTAACTCACATTACACAGCAAACTCACATTACACAGCAATTGGCAATCGCGCTACGCACAGCCAACTCGCCCCTCGGCGACTGATGAGCCACTCCCCGAAGGCGGATGTTGTCTTGAGTTGCCCGCAACTTGAAGTCGCTGGGTAGAGTTGCGTGTTTGTCATTAAACTTCACATTCTCCGTTTTCGAGCACATCCACGACGATGAAGGAGCAATCGCTAAAGAGGATCAGATAAGTCACAATGCGCTGGCCATTATTGAGCGGGACACAGCCCAGTCTGTAAATAGCAGGCCGGCACTGACAACTGCTGCATTGTGCCTCGGAGGATGTTGAGTGAATCGGCGCTGCTAAACCTGATACCGCCAACATGGCTGCGGCTTTTACAAACGCACGACGGCTGACCATATAACCTTTGCCCTCCTTGTCTCTGACCTAAACAAAGTGCAAGCATCGTTAGATCTGCCTGTCGTTTTACATCCCTAGTTAGTGCCTGTCATGAACCAGGATTCCTATTCCGACTAGGATTCTTGGTCTACTCCTTCTCACGTTGCACCAAGCCGTTCATCCAGGCCCACGCAATTGCTTCTCGAGTAGAGTGCACCGCAAGTTTTGCATAGATGCTGGTGATATGGTTCTTCACAGTTGCCGGACTAATCATCAGTTTCTTTGCGATTTGCACGTTGCTTAAACCGAGCGCCATCCAACGCAGCACATCTCGCTCACGCACGCTGAGGTCCTCGTTCGTGGATGTGCCTGCGGTGAACGAGGTAATCCAGTCGGTGGGTCGTTTAGTGCAGCGATGTTGCACGGCGGGGCTAAAACACACGAGGCCGGAATAAACAGCGCGAATCGCCTGAAGGAGCAGTGAAGATGCATCATTATGCAGGAAATAGCCACTCGCCCCGGCTCGTAACGCATCCAAAACTGCGCGCAGTTCGCCATCTAATGCGAGGATGATAATTTGTAACGAATTCGTCGTAGCGCGCAGTTGAGTAATTAGGAGAGAAGTGGGGATGGACGGAAGGGTTTCGTCGAGTAGAACGACATCCGGCTGGAGCTTTGCGGTCAAGATGACTGCCATCTGGCTGTTATCCGCTTCACCAACCACATCTGCATCGTTTGTTGCGGACAATTTGGATCTCAGGTCTTTTCGAACAACGACATCGTCATGCGCAATCAGGAGTCGAATCATCAAGCGCCTCCTATCTTTAGGTAGGGAGCTGTTTTGATGATGACGTGACGTTCTATGCTCGTGCCCGCCGGCGCGAAAGCCTACACAAAGATAGCCACGATGCATGAGAATTACCTGAGCTATCCATGCCGAGCCAGCACACCCGAACAACGATTACAGGTATCATCCTCAGCAACAATTCGGAGTGCAAAACGACTATGGTCTCTTCCGATGCTTTCAAGCAGGTGATGCGGCGCTGGGCCAGCACCGTCACCATCATCACCACCAAGGCCGGCGACACGATCTACGGGCTGACGGCGACCGCGTTCTCATCGCTCAGCGTCAAACCACTCCAGATACAAGTTGATCAGCTTGCCGAACTTCACGCCGGTCGGGATGACGTACGCCTCATCAAAAGAGCCGGGGCGTACACCGTCGCCGGGGTAGCTTTTTCGTAAGCCTGGAAACGTCCGCCCCGGCTGAGCACGGTGACGACCTTCGGCCACATGGCGTCGCCGGCGATGGCGCGCCAGCGGTCGGGGTCAAACACACCTTTGGGCAGATGCCGGCGCGCCTCGATGAACAGACGAATTTCTTCGGCATCGGCATCGGGCACGGCATCGCTCCCATCAGCCTTTTCGCCAAATGCGCTCCTCGTGTCCCAGATCGAAGGCGATGGTGATGAGCGCCGCCGGCATGGTCACCAGCGCGCCCCACAGGGCATATTTGCCGACGGCCTTGAACAGGCGAGAGTAGAACCCATACAGGCCCAGCAATAGCGCCAACGCGCCCAGGCCGTACACGACTTTTTGATCATGGCGCTCCTCCCTCACACGATGTAATACACGCGCGGCCTGGTGCCCAACTCTTCCTTCAGCCGGATGACATTCGGGCAGTGAATCAGTTGGGCCACCACGCTATCGGGGTCGTTGGCGTCGCCGAACGCCGTAGGGGCAGGCGGTCAGGCAGGCGCGGCAACCGATGCACTGCTCGTAGTTCACCTCGACCACGCCCTCGGCATTGGTGTAGGTGGCGTACACCGGGCACACCGGCACGCAGGGTGGGTTCTCGCACTGCATACACGGGCGCGGAATGAACCGGCGCGTCACGTTGGGATACTCGCCGATCTCCTCCTCGATCACCGGCCGATACACCACGCCGGGTGGCAGCTTGTTCTCGGCCACACAGGCAATCGTGCAGGCATGGCAGCCCACACACTTGCGCAGATCGATCACCATGACCCAGCGACGCTCGGCCGGCTGTTTCTTCAGCGCGCGGGCCAGGTCGGCCTGCATCCGAATGAGCACGTCGGCGTTGTCGCCGGCCTCGGTGACTGTCTGCGGCACGGTTGCTGCAGCGCGCGCCAGCGCGGCTGCAGCGTGCTCCGGCTCGGCCTCCAGCCGATCGAGCGCGGCAAATGCCGCGGCTGCGCCGCCGGCGCCGGCCAACCCGCGCAGAAAGTTGCGGCGTCGCAGATCATCTGGCTTTTCGCTCGGCCTTTTACTCATGCTCTACCTCCATCAAAATCAAGGCTGGCACAACCAGCCTGCAGGTGGATGGTAGTCAGGGCAGGATGGGAAATCTAGCGGGCGAATCCCGCATGGTCAGGGCCGGCCTGTCGGGAATTGCCTGACAAAAGCGCGCGACCCTACCCTGCGTTGGAGCGGCAATGTATTGTCTGCCATTCATCCGCCACCGTTGGCAACGGCCCGCAGCATATCTTGACGGTCGATCATGCCTTTCAAATGATTGTCGTGGTCCACCACGACCAGGCGTTTGACCCGCCGCCGAATCATGGTCTGTATGGCATCGATTGGCCGGTCGTCATCGAACACAGTGTACACGGTGGGCGACATCACATCCTCAGCCGTGATCTCGTCCAGCAGATCGTGGTCCGCGGCAGCTTCTCCGCGCAACCAGTGGCGCACGGTGGCCTGAAACGCCTCGTCCGGCATGCCACTCACCCAGTCGAGCAAGTCTCTGTCGATGATGATCCCGACAACGCGCTGCGCGTCATCCACGACCACCACGCGCCGCAGCGGGTCCGACACCAGCCGTTCGAGCACGGTCGCAAAGGCGTCGTCGGGATTGACCGTCGCCACGCTGGTGCGCATCCAGCCGCGCACGCGGGCGCGGTCAGTCGGCTCTATGGTGGTCAGATGAGGCGTCTCGACGCGCAGATGCGCTTCCTCGGCGATGCAGCGCAAAATATCCGAGCGCGCAACGACGCCTACCAGCGCGCCCTCAGCGTTGATCACCGGCAACCGCTTCAGGCGCTGCTGCGTCATCAGTTGGGCCGCTTCATCCAGCGAGGCGTTTTCGTCCACCACCTGTGGGTCTGGGGTCATCACATCGCGGGCGGTCATGCTGTGCGACACCCTCAGCGCGCGCTCTGGATCGTCTGTCAAAGCCAATCCGCCACGCCGGAACAGATCGCCGGCAGTGACGATGCCGATCACGCGCGATATCGGCACGCCGGCATCTTCGAGCACGATAACTGATTTGACCTGCCGCTGCTGAAGTAGGGCCAGTACGTCGGGCAGGGGGGTGTCGGGCGAGGCGATAGCCGGGGCGCGGGTCATGATGTCGCGCACGGCAAAACGGCGCGGCACTTCAAAGATGAATTTGGGCGTGTCCAGGCGCTGAGCGCTATAGATGCTGCGATGGCCGGAGAACACGTAGCTGACCACTGCGCCGATCAACATGTACTCGACGCCGACACCGCCGAATAACTCGGCGCCCATCAGCGTCGAAGCCAACGGCGTGTTTGACGCGCCGGCAAACACGGACACAAATCCCACCGCTGCCAGCAACAGCGGCGGAACACCCAGCGCCGGCGCCAGCGCGTAGCCCAGTGTGGCGCCGATGATAAACAGTGGCGTGATCTCGCCGCCTTTGAAGCCAGATCCGACCGTCAGCGCGGTGAAGATGAGCTTGAATAGAAAAGCCAGGGGAACGATCGCAGCGCCACGCCAGATCGCCGCCAACAACGGCTCGCTGAGGCCCAAATATTCCTGCGTGCCCAACAACCGCGCCAGCGCGATAATGGCAACGCCGCCCAGCGCCGGCCTGAGCCACCCACGCCGGCCGGCCAGCCGGTTCAGCGCCTGGCTGATGGCGTGCGTCAGTTCGATGAACATCAGGCTGCACACCCCGAACGCCACGCCGGCTACAGCCACGCGCAGCGCCAGCAGTGGTTCGAGTGGCATGGCCGGCAGAAGCGGGTACGTTTTGGCGTACACGCCCAGCGCCGACACCATTTCGTAGCCCACCACAGACGCAACCAAACAGGGCACCAGACCCTCGTAACGCACACGGCCCACGCTCTGCACTTCCATGCCAAACACAGCGCCGGAGATGGGCGCTCCGATCACTGCGCCGAATCCACCGCTCAGGCCGGCCATCAACAGGATGCGCCGCTCCTCTTTGCTCAGACGCAACAGACGGGCGATCCAGTCGGCCAGTGCGCCGCCCATCTGCACCGCCGTGCCCACGCTGGCAATGGAGCCGCCGAAGAATAGGGTGACCACCGGCGCCAGAAAGCTGAGCGGGATCATCCGCAATGGCACAGGCCGGCGATTCAGGTGTACTTCCTCGATCAACAGGTTGTTGCCGCGTTCTGCCGCGCCACCCAGACGCGCGTAAGCCCAATAAATGGCGATGCCGGCGAGCGGCAGGAAGAAAAGCAAATCGAGGTTGCGCGCATGAACGCTCGACGCCCAGCGCAGCGTGACAAGGAAGATGGCGGCAGCCAGCCCCGCCAGCAGGCCGGCCATCGCGCCGAGCAGCGCCCAACGCGCAAATGTGGCGACGATGACCCCATACTGGCGCGGATTGAGATGCGCCACACCAATGCCAACCCGATTCAGGCGTTCGCGCCAATCCATATCGCTCCTTGAATCCTTTCCAGCTTCGTCATTTGTCATTGCCACGGGCGCACGGCGCCACGGGCGCACGGCAACAAAAAAGCTTCTACCGCGCACACATACGGTAGAAGCTATCAGTCGAATCGACGGTTATTGCCCGGGCTTCAAGCCCCGGCAACAGGGACAACATCCCTTGGCGAGCTTCATCGCCTGACAAAAATTTTACGCCGGCCACACAGGATGTCAAGAACAGTTTCTATTGGTTTATGGTATCGTTTGTTGGGCAATCAAGTTGTAACCGGCCCGCTTTGGGGCGGGTAATTTCTGCCTCTTGGCACCTTGACGGTGGCTCTCGACTATGGACATCAACCAACTGGCAACCCTGATTCAATTCGTGGATGAGGAGCGGCGCAAGGACCGCGCCCAGATCATTCAGTTGCAGGAAAAGGTAGACGCCCTGACCCGCGAAAATGAGTTGCGCGCCCGCTATGCTCAAGCTGTCGAGTCTCAATTGAATGAGTTGAAGCAGACGGTTCAGAAGGCCATGGGGTGGACGTCGGTGGTCGAGCAGGTGCGCCTCGAGTTTGGCCAGATGATCGAGCGGATTGAGGATCAGCGCGCCAAGTCCGAGCGCGAGTCGGCCCGCATCCGACAGATCGAGATCGAGGCGCTGGTGCGTCAATTGAATGAGCAGAAGCGCGAGATCAAACCCTATGCTCGCTACGCCGATGAGTTCGAGGCGCTGAAGCAGGAAGACGCCCGCCTGAATGAGGCCATCAGCCGGGCGCAATCGACCGTGCTCGACATCGAACGTCGGCTCGACATTCCCGCCGCCTCTATTTCTTACCTCGAAGAGCAGCGCCGGCAGGACAACAAGCGCATCGTAGCCCTTGAACAGGAACTGCCCGACATCCGAAAGCGTATCGAGCAGTTCCCGCCCCAGTTGCTGCTGCTCGACGAAGCGATCCGCCGCAAACAAGCCGAATTGGAGGAAGCCGCTCGCATTTTGGAGGCCCAGAGTCAGGTAATCGAAGCGCAGCGTGTGGCCGACATTCGCCGCGAGCGCCAATTCGCCGAGTACGCCGAAATTGTCGAGCGGCTCAAAGAGCGGGCTGATGCTGTGGCCGCACAGATCACCGGCTTTGTGCAGATGCGCGAGGAAGTGCGCCGCGCGCTCAACGAGATTCCATCCTCCCTCGAGCGCTTCGAGGTGCGGCTGAATGAGGTGATCGAAATCCAGCGCGACAACGAAGCGCGCGCCAAGCGCCAGGCCGACGAGTTCCGCGACGCGATCGAGAAGAACTGGAAGGGATTCGTTGTGTCGCAAGAGGAGAAGTGGCACGATCGCGACCGGCGCATCGCCGATTACGAGCCGCGACTCAACGCGATCGAAGAAGAGCTGCCCAAGTACCAGCCACAGATTCTGGCTCTCTACGAATTTGTCGAAGCATTCAGCAAAGCCTATGCTGCCGCCGGCCGCGAATGGCTGTCTCAGGCCAACCAGATGCTGGAAAAGGCGCGCCTGCTCCTGCCGTCTGAGGTCAACCTGTCTCGCCGGCAGCGCCGCAAGCTGAAAGCCCAGGCCGAGGCCGAAGCCGCCGGCGGCATTCCCCCGAACGGGGCCGCCCATGATGAAGCGGAGGGCAACACCCCCGACGATGGCCCCGATAACCTGGATCAAGACCTGATCGCGTAATGTCTCGATCTCAGCCGGCATCTGGCCGTTTTGTCGCGCGCGTGGTGGCCACCGCCGGCCATGTCGATCACGGCAAGTCAACGCTGGTGCGCGCGCTCACCGGCACCGACCCCGACCGCCTGCGCGAAGAACAGGCCCGTCAGATGACCATCGACCTCGGCTTTGCCTGGTTCGATCTTCCGCCGTCTGACGCGACCGGCGGCGCAGCCGAAACCCAAAGTGTCGGGCTGATCGATGTGCCCGGCCACATCGACTTCATCGAAAACATGCTGGCCGGCGTGGGCGGCATCGACGCCGCGCTGATCGTCATCGCCGCCGACGAAGGGCCGATGCCGCAGACCTACGAGCATCTGGCGATCCTCGATTTGCTGCGCGTCCCGGCTGCGGTGGTGGCCCTCACCAAAGTCGATCTGTTGCCGGCGCCTGCCGACGAATGGATCGCGCTGTTGCGCGCAGACGTGGCAGGGCTGCTCAACCGCACCCGCTTCGCCGGCGCGCCCATCGTGCCGGTCAGCGCCCGTGCCGGCCTGGGGCTGGAAGACCTGCTGGCTGCCTTGGGGCGCATATTACAAGACTCGCCCCGCCGCCAAGACACCGGCCGGGCGCGCCTGCCGATCGATCGCGTCTTCAGCATGGCCGGCTTTGGCACCGTGGTCACCGGCACGCTGCTCGGCGCGCCGCTGGCAGTTGGCGACGACGTGGAGATATTGCCCAGGCGGCGTCTTGCGCGCGTGCGCGGCCTGCAAACCCACAAACATTCGCTCGAGGTGGCCTTGCCCGGCAGTCGCGTTGCCGTCAATCTGGCCGGGGTAGATGTCGCCGACCTGGTGCGGGGCGATGTCATAGCGTCGCCGGGGTGGCTTCAGCCTTGCACACGGCTCGACGCGCAGATCGAACTGCTGGGCGAAGAAGCCGGCCGGCAGGTCTCGGCCATGCGCCGGCCCTTTGCGCTGAAGCACAACGCCGAGGTCAAACTATTCTGCAGCACGAGCGAGCGCCTGGCGCGTGTCCGGTTGCTCGAAGGCAACGAGCTGGCCCCAGGCGCGGCGGGCTGGGCGCAATTGGAACTTGCCGCACCGGTAGCAGTCGCGGCGGGCGACCGTTTCATCCTTCGGCTGCCTTCGCCATCGATCACACTGGGGGGCGGCACCATTGTCGATCCGCAGCCGGCCGGGCGGTATCGCCGGCGAGCCGGCCACGCTGACCCCGACGTGTTGGCCCGCCTGCGCGCGCGGCTACACGGCGCGCCGGCCCAGCAACTTGAAAGCGCGCTGGCGCGCCTGGGATTTGCCACCCGCGCCGAAGCAGCGCAACAATCCGCTCTTGCGCCAGAGGCGTTTGCGACGGCCTGGCAGGAACTGATTGCAGCAGATGTGGCGCGCACAGCCGGCGAGGTGATCGCGCTGACGACTGTCTGGCAGCGCGTCGTCGCTGCGGCAGTGCAGCACACACGCGCCTATCATGCCGCGCAGCCACTGGCCGCCGGCATCCCGCGCGAATCGTTGCGCAGCAAGCTTCACCTGTCGCCGCGCGATTTCAATGCCGCGCTGGCCATTGCGACTGCTGAACGCGCGCTGATAGACGAGGGCGACACGGTGCGGCTGCCGGAATTCGAGATCCGCTTCACGCCCGATCAGCAGCGCGCGGTGGATGCGTTGCTGGCGCAGATGCGGATCGCTCCGTGGAACACGCCGTCTGTCAAAGAATGCCGGGCGGCGCTGGGGGAAGCTGTCTTTGATGTTCTGCTGCGCCGCCAGGTGCTGACACAAGTCAGCCCTGATGTGACGCTGCTGCATGAGACTTACGAGCAGGCCGTCGAGCAGGTCAAACACATCATCCGGCGCGATGGCCAGATCACCGTGGCCGGCCTGCGCGACGCCTTGGGTACCACACGTAAGTATGCGCTGGCGTTGCTCGAGCACCTCGACCAGATCGGCGTCACACGACGCGAAGGCGATGCGCGGGTGCTGCGCTAGAGACGCACGGGTGAACAGCCGTTTGCCCCTACCGCGCGCGCTGGGCCGCTGCGTTCGTTACAATAGCGCGGAACCAAGTGTCCTGTGCGCGGATGAACCGGCGGGTGTCGCGCTGGATGGCGGCGATGGCCTCTTCCAACGTCATTTGGCCGCGCACCACTGCGATCATCTGACGATAGCCCAGCGCCGACATGGCCGGCAACCTCAGCGCAGCGTCGGGATCGATGCCCTGACTGCCCAGGTAGTCTAACAGCGCGCGTGTCTCTTCCAGCCAGCCCTGCTCGATCATATCGCGCAAGCGGGCATCGGCGCGGGCATAGAGGGCCGGCCTGGGCAGGTTGATGTAGAGAATGCTGACGGCGCGCAGGTCGGGCGGCTCGCGGCGCTGCAATTCGCTCCAGCGCGCGCCGGTGATCTCCATCACCTCTAGCGCGCGGATGACACGGCGCGTATTGCGAGGGTCGATGGTCGTCAGCGCTGCCGGATCGCGGGCTTCGAGTTCGCGGCGCAGGGCGTCCTGTCCGTGCAGCGCCAGGAACTCTTGCCAGCGACGGCGGATGTCCTCGCGCGGGGGCGCTTCGGGCACACGCCAGCCTTCCAGCAGCGCCCGCACATATTGGCCGGTTCCGCCTACCAGCAGGGGAACTTTGCCGCGCGCGCGAACGTCTGCAATAGCTGCGCGCGCCAACCGCACATACTCGCCCAGCGAGAAAGATTCCTGTGGCTCGCGCAGGTCGATCAGGTGATGTGGCACAATGGAGCAATCCATGCGCGTCGGCTTATTCGTGCCGATGTCCATGCGCCGGTAAATGTGGCGCGAGTCGGCAGAGATAATTTCACCGTCAACCTCGGCCGCCAGCGTCATGGCGCGAGCAGACTTGCCCGCGGCGGTCGGGCCGATAATGACGATCAGTTCGGAGCGCATCGGAATGCAATCTTAAAGCGGTTAGCGCGAAATGCAAAGCAGCGCAGGACGTTGTCGGCAATGGATATCTTGCGCACGTCGTTGCCAAGCTGTTCCAGCACGGCATGTTGAAAGGGAGAAGATCATGATGCAAGGACGTGTCTACCGGAAATTCGTGACACTGATTGTGCTCGCTGGGATGGCATTAAGCGCCTGCCAGGAAGCACCCCAACAGCCGGCGCCCGTGACGCCGGCTGCGCAGACAGAGCAACCGGCCCAGCCTGTGGAGGCGACATCGACGCCCGGCCCAACGGCCACACCGCGCCCGCCCGGCAGCCCGGTAGTCGTTGACCGCCAGCCAGCGCAGGGCGAGGAGCTGGCAGTTGACCAGCCGATTGTCCTGACCTTCGACCAGGCAATGGACCGCACCTCGGTGGAGCAAGCGTTGCGTGTCGAGGCCGGCGACGGCCCTGTGGCCGGCGTGTTCGATTGGCAACGCGACAACGTGGTCGCGTTCAGGCCGGCCCAGGGATGGGAGCGCGCCGCGCGTTACCGCGTCAGCCTGCAAGACACGGCCAAAAGTGTGCGCGGCCTGCCGCTGGCCCGCCCGGCCCAGTTTCAGGTCAGCACGATCGGCTATCTGGCCGTGGCGCAAACCATCCCTGCCGACGGCGCCAATGATGTTAGCGCCGACAGTCTGATCACCGTGCTGTTCAATCGCCCGGTTGTGCCGCTGACCGGCCTGGAGCAGCAGGCATCTTTGCCGGGGCCGGTGTCATTCGAGCCGGCCATCGAGGGCGCCGGCGAATGGCTGAACACCAGCATCTACGTATTCCGCCCCTCCAGACCGCTGGCTGCCGGCGTGACGTATGTGGGCCGGGTTGCGGCAGGTCTGCAAGACACTACCGGCGCGCTGTTGCAGGAAGACTATACCTGGTCTTTCAGCGTGGCTGCGCCGGTGGTCAAATCGTTCGAGCCATCCAACGGCAGCGCGGACGTGGACCTGCGCCGGCCCATCAGCATCACCTTCAGCCAAAAGATGGATCGCGCCTCTGCCGAAGCCGCTTTCAGCATCGATCCGCCGGTGCAGGGGACGTTTCGCTGGGCGGATGAAGTGGTGGAAGCGCCGGCCAACACGGGCTACAGCGAGCAGGATCAGCCGGCGATGGTGGGCGTGATGCCGCAGGGCATTGCGCCGGCCGGCGAGGTGATGGCCTTCGTGCCGGGTGAGGACTATCAGCGCGGCGTCAATTATCGTGTGACGATTGCTGCTACAGCCCGCGCCGCCCTGGGCGGCGCAGCCTTGCGCGCGCCGGCTGCTTTGAGCTTCCGCAGCATCGAGACTCCCGCTGTGGCAGCTACTCTCCCTGCCGATGGCGCCGATCAGGCAGAATCCACGGCCGGTTTCAACATTCGCTTCACCGCGCCGGTGCTGCCGGAAACGATTTTGCCCAACCTGACGTTCGATCCGCCCGTCTCGCTGACGCGCGTGTACACCTACTATGACCCGTTCGAGAAACGCTTTTACCTCAACGTTGATTTCAAACCGTCCACAGCTTATCGCGTGACGATTGGCGGCGCCATCGCCGACAAATACGGCGTCCAGATCGGGCGCGACACGGTGGTGCGCTTCACCACTGCCGCGTTGTCGCCCTATGCGGCGCTGCGCACCCAGGGTCAGATCGGCACCTACAACGCCGGCCAGCCCACGCGCCTGTTCGCCACATATCGCAACGTCAGCCGGCTTAACTTCGAACTGGCCCGCCTGTCGCTGCGCGACTTCTACCTGCTGACCGGCAGCCCAACCGCCTGGCAGAACCTGCGCGATTTCAAGCCTGCTCCCGGCCAAGTGGTGCGCGCCTGGTCGGCCCGTGCGCAGCGCGAGTTGGACGCTACCTTCCTGTATGAAATCGATCTGCCAGAGAAGGGCCAATCTCTGGCGCCGGGGGTGTATCTGCTGACCTTGAGCGCGCCAGAGCCGGCTGCGCGCTCGCGCGATTACCAGCCAGAACGTCATCTGCTGGTGGTGACCAATCAACATGTCGCGTTGAAGCAGGGCGAGTATGAGGCGCTGGCCTGGGTGACCGATTTGAATAGTGGCCGGCCGGTGGCCGGCGCGCCGGTGACCTTCTATGATCGGGCCTTCACAGAACTGGCAACGACGCAGACTGACCCAGATGGCCGGGCGCTCGTGCGCACCGACTTGCCTATGCCGTTGTACGAAGCGTTTTATGCCGTGATCGGCCAGCCAGGCCAGGACGTGTTCAGCGTTGGCTACAACAACTGGGATCTCGGCATTGCGCCGTGGGACTTCAACCTGAACAGCCGGTACACAGGCGATCCGTTCAATGTGTATCTGTACACCGACCGCCCGATCTATCGCCCCGGCCAGATGGTGTACTTCAAAGGCATCGCCCGCGCGGATGATGACGCCCGTTATCGCCTGATCGACGACCTGAGCGCGGTGAACTACACGATTAGCAACGATCAAGGACAACAAGTGTTCAGCGCCACGGCGCGGCTGGATGAGTATGGCGCGTTCACCGGCGCGTTTGCGCTCGACAACAGCGCTGCCACCGGCTTCTACTACATCAATGTGTGCGTGCCGGATCCGAGAAACTTTGCTGTGGGCTATGCCGGCGCGCCGCGCAAGGGCGGCGGGATCTATGCGCCGGCGACAACCCCATCGACGCAGCCCGATCAAAACTGCCGTTTGTACAGCGTTGGCTTTCAGGTGGCGGCCTATCGCGCGCCAGACTTTGAAGTGACGGTGACGACGGACAAAAGCGACTATCAGGCCGGCGACACGCTCGAAGCCACGCTCGACGCGCGCTACTTCTTCGGCGGCGCTGTGGCGAACGCCAAAGTGGAATGGACGTTGTACGCGCGCGACTACTTCTTCGACCGCTACAGCGGCGAAGGCCGGTACTCCTGGGGCGACTACGATTTCTTCTCCTATCGCGGAGTCGGCTTTAACGAACAGGTCGCCAACGGCAGCGGCACGACCGACGCCGCTGGCCGGCTCTCGTTGCGCCTGCCGGCCGACCTCAGCCAGCGCCAGAACAGCGCCGTGTTCTCGCTGGAAGTCAGCGTGACCGACCTGAACGATCAAAGCGTGTCAGCCCGCGCGTCGGCCATCGTGCACAAGAGCGCGTACTACGTGGGCATCGCGCCCGAAGTGTACGTGGGCGCAACGGGCGAGCCGGCGCAAATGAATCTCATCACGGTGGACTGGCAAGGCCGGCCTCTGGCAGGCAAGCCGGTCGCCGTCACGTTCTACCAGCGCGAGTGGTACACCACACAGACCGAGGACGCCGCCGGCTACCGCGAGTTCAACTCGGTGCCCAGCGACACCGAAGTGTCGCAGGTATCGATCACCACCGGCCCCGACGGCAAAGCCATAGCTGTGTTCACGCCGACCCTGGGCGGCGAGTATTACATCAAAGCAACCGGGGCCGATAAAGGGACGAACGGCCGTTCCCCCGCGTATCCGGTTGCCTCCACGTCCTTCTACGTGTCTGCCCAGGACGCTTACGTGTCGTGGCGTGTCGCCAATAACGACCGCATTGAACTGCGCACAGACAAGCAGGATTACAGAGTGGGCGAGACCATCCGGCTGCTGGTGCCGTCTCCGTTTAGCGGCACCGTGTATGCGCTGGTCACCGTCGAGCGCGGGCGCGTCCTGTCCAGCCGCGTCGTAACCTTGCAGAGCAACAGCGCCATCATCGAAGTGCCGGTTGAATCCACTTTTGCGCCGAATGCCTATCTGTCGGTCTTGCTGGTGAAAGGCGTGGACGAGTCGAACGATGTGCCCGCGTATCGGCTTGGCTACGCCGGCATCACGGTGGACCCCGGCGAGTTCAGGTTGAACGTGGAGATCAAGACCGACAAGACAACCTACAAGCCACGCGACACGGTGACCTATGATATCCGCGTGACCGACGCAGCCGGCCGGCCTGTGCAGGCGCAGGTGTCGTTGGCAGTGGTGGATAAAGCTGTGCTGAGCCTGGCCGACCCCAACACCTTGCCGATCGAGCAGGCGTTCTATGGCGCGCGTGGGCTGGGCATTCGCACGGCCGACAGCCTGAGCGTCAATGTGGATCGCATCACGTCCATGATTGTGGCAGAGACGGGCAAGGGCGGCGGGGGCGGCGATCTGGCGGGCGCGCTCGAGGGCCTGTTCGTGCGCCAGAACTTCAAAGACACGGCAGCCTGGGAAGGCGTCATCACCACCGATGCCAATGGCGTTGCGCGCGTCCAGGTCACGCTGCCGGATAACCTGACCACTTGGGTGGCCGACGCGCGGGCTGTCACCCGCGATACACAAGTCGGAGAGGCCAGGCAAGAGATTCTCTCGACCAAAGCGCTGCTGGTGCGACCGGTGACGCCGCGCTTCTTTGTGGTGGGCGATTCGGTCACGCTGGGCGCGGTGGTCAACAACAACACAGACAACGCAATCAGCGCGGAGGTGTCGTTGGCGGCGCGCGGCGTGCGCATCGACACGCCGGCCTCGGCTACGGTCAACGTGCCGGCCAAAGGCAGCGCGCGTGTGGACTGGAGCGTGACAGTCGAAGATGCACCCAGCGCAGAGTTGACGTTCACAGCGCGCGGCGGCGGGCTGGAAGACAGCAGCAAGCCTGGGTTGGCCACAGCGCCCAATCAGGGGATTCCCATCCTGCGCTATGTGGCGCCGGAGACGGTGGCCACAGCGGGCGACGTCAGCGAGCCGGGTCGCAAGTTGGAGGTGATCGCCCTGCCGGCGCGTCTCGACACTGGCCGGGGCAGCCTCGATATCGAGGTCAACCCCTCGCTGGCAGCGGTGATCGACAACACGCTGGATCGCCTACGTGAGTATCCATATGAGGACGCAGAGACCATTGCTTCGCGTCTGCTGGTCAGCCTGGCGCTGGGGGAGGACGCTGCGGCCGATGTGGCGCGCTATGTGCAGCGCCTGATGGGCAGCCAGCGCAACGATGGCGGTTGGGGCTGGTGGGTGACGGATGGCAGCAATGCCAACATCACGGCCTATGTCCTGCTGGCGCTGGCGCGCGCGCAACAGGCCGGCTACCCGGTAGATGTCAACATGACAACCCGCGCGCGCGAATTTCTGACCAACGCGCTGATCGCACCGAACTGGATCAGGGACGCGGGCGTGGCCAATCAACAGGCTTTCATGCTTTATGCGCTGACCGAGGCCGGCGTGGAAGATAGTGGCCGGCTGGGCGCACTGTATGAAAACCGCGAGAAGCTGGGCCACTATGGCAAGGCATTGCTGGCGATGAGTCTTGAGATCGTTCAGCCCGGCGACGCGCGCATTCAGACTCTGCTGAGCGATATCGCCGGCGCAGCCATCGCCGGCGCGAGCGGCGTGTTCTGGCAAGAGGCGCGCTACGACTTCTTCAGCTTCGACAGCACCCCGCGCAGCACGGCTATCGTGCTGCAGGCGCTGGCCCGGCTCGACCCGAACAGCGCGCTGACCACAAATGCAGTGCGCTGGCTGATGGCAGCGCGCAAGGGCAGCGCCTGGGAAACGAACCAGGAGAATGCCTGGGCAGTCATGGCGTTGACGGCCTGGCGCGACGCAGTAGGTGACGCTGCGCCGGCATACACCTGGCGCGTGCTGCTGAACGATGCCAGTGTGTTGAACGGGGCGGCCAGTCCGGACAATGCAGCGCGCAGCGCATCGTTGAGCGTGCCGGTGGCACAACTGGCGCGCAATCAGGGCAATGACCTGGTGTTTGAGCGCGGCGCGGGCGCGGGCCGGCTGTATTACACGGCGCGGCTGCAGGTGTTCCTGCCGGCCAGTGAGGTGAAGGCGCTCAACCGGGGCATCGTCATCGCACGTAAATATGAGTTGGCGGAGTGCCAGCCCAAACCCGGTCAGCCCTGCCCGGCCATCACGGGCGCGGCCATCGGGCAAAACGTGCGCGTGCGGCTGACCCTTGTCGCGCCAACCGATCTGTACTTTGTCAAGGTGACCGACCCCCTGCCGGGCGGCGCAGAGGCGGTCGACACATCGTTGAAGACCAGCCAGCAGGTCGCAGCGGAAAGGGAAATGCCTTTCCTCGGCGGGCCTAGCGGTTGGGGCTGGTGGTGGTTCAGCCACAGCGAGTTGCGCGACGATCACGCGGCGGTGTTTGCCAGTTATCTGCCGGCAGGGACGTATGAGTACACCTACCTGATCCGCCCCAGCATCGCCGGGGTGTTCCAGGTGATGCCGGCGCATGTGGAGCAGACGTACTTCCCAGAGACATTTGGGCGCAGCGATGGCGCGCAGTTTAGCGTGAGCCGGTAATGGGCGCGGGGCGCGGGGCGCGGGGCGCGTAACCTTTGTCGGGCAAGTTCGCAGGGCGTCCCGGCCAGGAGATGCGCCCCGCAACATGTCCCAGGCCGGGGTTGTGCTACAATCTTCAGCCTGCGGGCCGTCGATATGGCAAGTTCTGTCGTGTCGGGAGGCACGTTGTCGGGGCGTAGCGCAGCCTGGTAGCGCACTTGCATGGGGTGCAAGGGGTCCCGAGTTCAAATCTCGGCGCCCCGACTGAAACGAAACCCGAAGGGTTGGGCCAACCCTTCGGGTTTGTGCTTGTTCGGGTTCCCCTGCGATGAGGGCTTGCGCGCCGCTCACAAGCCCTCACGCTCAGGAGAAGTAAGGAGGAGAAGCCCGATCGGACTGAGAATACAATAACGTATTCTGTGGCAACAACTTGACGATTTGCCTGTGACACAGACCCGCTTGTCCAACGCAGCATGCACGCACACCTGACGATTTGCCTACGCAGCAATTTCGACCTTTGGGCATGTCAACTCAGATTACCTTGGGCCAGGTCTCTCTGAGCAGCTATACATTCTGGATCGGGCTATGCGCGTTACCTGGACTTGCATGGTGCATCTGGCGGGCAGGTGCATCGTGGCGAGAACGACTACGCGCGCTCGATGGGCTATTGCTGATTGGGGCGTGCGCGTTGGCAGCCGGCCGCACCGGTTACATCATGCTCAACCTCACGTACTTCACCGAGCGCCCGGCCGAGATCACCCTGGCGCCGGCCAGTGGCATCTCGGAGCACGCCGCCATTGTGGGCATGCTGATCGGGTGGTGGCTGTCGAAGCAGCTCAAACAGCCTTACCCGATGACTGTTGCAGCACTGGCATCGCTGATCGGGATAGGCGCATCGATTGGGTGCATCTCCAACGCGTGCGCTTACGGCAAAGAGGTGTTTTGGACAGATGGGCTACTGTGGCATCTGCGCGTGGACTGGCCCGACGCTTACCGAATGAGTAATCCGCGCTTGCCAACGCAAATCTTGATGGCCGGCTGGCTAATCGTATGTATGATCGGCGCAGCAGTCGCCTCGCGTCGCACCAAGGGCGCGATGCAAGGGCTGGCAGTCTGGCTGGCGCTGTTCAGCAGCGGCGATTTCTTGCTTCAGTTTGGCCGGGCCGACACATCCGCCCTATTGGCCGGCTTGTGCGTGCAACAGGGGCTAGATATCGCCCTGCTTGCGCTGGCGTTTGGATTGGGGGCAGCGAGCGGATCAGCGCGCCCCCCACACCGTCTGCGACGACTGGAGTAGAATCCCTCCCCTACAGGTCAATAGTCGGCTGTACCAACCCACCAGCGGTGGTCAAAAAATAAATCGAACAGCAGGCCGTGCGCCGTACTCGCCAGCTTTTGTATCAAACTGAAACGCTCAAGCTCGAACTGTTGAACACACCGATCAACGAGCTGGGGCTGTCCATCGAGGGAACCTACCTCGAGGAGGCAATCGCCATCGTGCGCGCCGACCTGAAGCGAGCCGGCATTCGACGCCTGGAGCCGGTGTTCTACCTGTCTACCGGTTATGGATGCATCGCCGGCTCGCCCATCATCTCAGTTGGGTTCTACGACGCACACCCACTGCTGAAAGAATTGAACGCCGAGTTTCGCGGGTGGCAATATAGCGAGCAGCAGATCGTGGATGTGCTGCGACACGAAGTGGGCCATGCTTTCTGCTACGTGTACAAACTCTATCGCACCCCGGAATTTCGCCGGCTTTTCGAAGTGCAGGGCAACTTCTTCGGCACATATCCCGACACCGACGAGTTTGACTACAACCCCTGGAGCCGGAGCTACGTCAACCCTAACGGCGACCACTATGCCCAGAAGCACCCAGACGAGGACTTTGCCGAGACGTTCTGTGTGTGGCTGACACCACGATCGGGCTGGCGGCGCAAGTACAAGAAGCGCCCATTGGCGCTTGAAAAGCTCAGTTACGTCGACCGGATCATCCACGATCTGGGCCGGCAGGAACCTCTGATCGAAACCAAAACTTCGTGGATGTACGAGCGGGTCGAAGAAGTCAAAGAGACGGTGGCCCAGTTCATGCGCGCCAAGCCGGCGCGCTACTATCGGAAGGCCACCGGCTACCTTGATCCCGACTTGAAAGCGCTGTTCCGAAAGCAACCCCGCAGCGCCGGCCGGCGCGCGCTGTTCCGGGATTACGAGCGGGCCGAGAATTTCATCCGCGCTCAAAAAGTGCCGCTGATCAACCGAGTGGCATATTGGGTCGGCGTCGACAGCGTTGTTCCCCACGATTTGATCGACAAGTGCATGCAGCGGGCCAGGTCGCTCAATCTGTGGATCGCGCGAGAACAGCGCGAGAAAAAGCTGATGGAGTTTACCGCCTACATCACAACCTTGTGCGTCAACTACAAGAACACCGGCTATTACCTGCGTCCCGATCGCTAGCAGGGCTTGCGGTCAATGTGCCATCGCCGGTTCGGGTGCAACAGGTAATTCCCCACCCTCGTCGAGCAGATCCCGGCGACGCGCTTCCTGTTCACGGTACTGCAATTCGTACAGCCGGGTGTATTCGCCGCCCAGGGCCAGCAACTCTTCGTGCGTGCCCGCCTCGGCCACGCGCCCGTCCTTCAAGACCACGATGCGATCGGCGTTCTTCATCGTGCTGAGGCGTTGCGCCACAATAATCGAGGTGCGGCCGCGCATGACCTCTGCCAGCGCCAACTGGATGGCGTCCTCGGTAGCCGTGTCGACGGCCGAGGTGGCCTCGTCCAGAATCAAGATGCGCGGATTCATCAGCACGGCACGCGCCAGCGCCACGCGCTGGCGCTGTCCTCCGCTCAGGCCGATGCCGCGCTCGCCGATGCGCGTGTCATACCCTTTGGGCATCGCCCGCGCAAAGTCATCCACCTGGGCAACACGGGCTGCGGCGATCACTTCGTCTTCGGTTGCATCAGGCTTGCCAAAAGCGATGTTCTCGCGCAGAGAGGCCGAGAACAGAAATGTCTCTTGCGGCACGATTCCGATCTGTGCGCGTAGTTGCTTGAGGGGGATGTCGCGCACATCAACCCCATCGATCATCACCCGTCCGCCGGTCACGTCGTAGAAGCGCGGGATGAGGTTGATGACCGAAGATTTACCGGAGCCGGTGCCGCCCAAAATGGCCACCGTCTGCCCCGGCTCAATCGAGAAGGTCAGCCCGTTCAACACCGGCGTGGCCGGATCGTCCGGGAACGCAAACGTCACGTTGTCGAACTCGACCCGCGCCGGGCCTGCGGCGCTCTGGCGTTGTTCGGCTGAAGCGCCGGCTTGCGGCGCGGCATCGCGGATGGTCTCCTCAGCCTGCAAGATGGCCCACAGGCGGGGGATAGACGCCACGGCCTGGCGCATGATGCTCACCAGCCAGCCGGTGATGCGCACCGGCCAGATGATCGACCAGATATACCATGTAAACGAAAAGAAGACACCCAGACTGAGCGAGCCGTCAATCAGTCGCACTGCGCCCACGGCCAGCATGACCACAAATGACAGGCCCGACACAAAATCCATCATCGGGAAAGCGCCGGCTTCCAGGCGGGTGCGATCAACATTGCGCGCGCGATTGAGCGCGTTTTGTTCGTCAAATCGGCGCATGGCATACGGTTCGCGGGCAAACGCCTTGACAACGCGCACGCCGGCGATGTTTTCCTGCAACACCGTCGTCAGGCGGCCCATCTGCTCGCGCACCGCCGCCCAGGCCGGGTCGATCTTCAAGCGGAAGCGAACGATAGCGATGGCCATAAGCGGCATCGGTGCGAGCACAGCCAGCGTCAGTTGCCAGTCCAGCGTCAGCAGGATAACGAATGTCAGGACAAAGGTGGCGCCCTCGGTGAGCATGGTGGTGAAGCCCCAAGCGACAAACTGCTCGACGGCGTCCATGTCGCTTAACATGCGCGACATGATCTGGCCGGTGGGCATGCTGGTGTACCAGCTAAACGGCAGATATTGCAGCTTGCGATACAGCGCATTGCGCAGATCGCGCACTACATCCGCCGCCACAATGCCTTGCAACAAGGACTTAATGTAGTTTCCCGCGCTGAAAACAATGGCTGACCCGATCAGCAATCCACAATAGAGGATCACGGCTTCCATATTCTGTTTGGCGATGCCTTGATCGACTGCCAAGCCAAAAAAGTACGGCTCGAGGAGCATCCCGACCAGGGAGACGATGGCAACCAGGGCCAACAACGCCAGTCTGCCCCGATAGGGCCAGACGAACGGTAGAAGTTTCTTTAATTCATTCATAGCAGGCGCAACAGCTTAGTTTCAAGGAAACAGATCGGATTACGGATGCGGCGCAACACGGGCGATGTGGATGGGGCCGGTGGCAAACCCAGGCCCGCAACAACAAAAAGGCCATGAGCAACCTCGCTGCTCATGGCCTCTCGAAGTCCGGGGGCGTGTCGGCGGTTAGAGTTCTGCCGGCAAGTCGGGTTCGCCTTGCAGGGCGTCGAGGGGAGAGCAAGCATACGCGAAGCTGCCGTATAGCTGCTTCGGCCCGTGTTGGTTGTTTCGTCGGATCATGCTCGCGCCTCCTCGTAGGGACGGGATTATAGCGTGCACAGCACGCGTGTGTCAACTGCAGTGGCCTATTCGCCTATTCGTCTGTGAACAAATCTTGCAGCCCGCGCTCCCATACGTCGAGCGGCATGAAGGGCTTCTCGGTAAACTCGGCCCCTACCCTGGCCATAAACTCGTGAATGCCCAGTTGGGGCAGCCGGCGATCAATCTCCTCGATCTTCGCCGCGATCGAGGCGGTCAGTTCATTGCTGCGCCGTTCGAGGTCAGACAAATCAAGCCCCAGCCTGAACATGTGATTGATCCGGCGCATCAGCTCGTGCCAGGCTTTGAAGTCATTCTCGATGCGCATACCTTGCAATTTGTCGCTCAGTTGCGAGAAGTCATAAGCCGGCACAAAGGCATATAACGACACCAGCGGCACGCCGGCTGCCTGGGCATGGTGAGCCATGTATGTGCCAATGCTGACGCCCCCCTCGTAGTTCGAGAAGTTGACGGCATAGCTCTCCAATTCCTCTTTCATGCCGGGTAGGCTGTACACACAGGAAACCGCCCGGTCTCGGTCATAGGGCATGGCCCCGTACACGCCGCCGACCACCACGACTCGCTTGACGCCCAGCGCCTTGACAACGCTGAGAAATTTGTCTGCGTATCGTTCGCCATCCATGTGCGGCTCGCGACCCAGAAAGATGACCAGGCCACGCTGCTCGTCGCCGGTGTAGTAGAACTCGTTCGTGTTCGAAGACATGCTTTTGCGAAAGCCGTCTTGCAGCTTGACTTCTGGCCTCAGGAAGCCATGCGTGCCCGGAATCTGGAAAAGGTAGAACCCGTGTGGCTGAATCTCAGCGATCTTGCGGGCGCCGGTCAGGCTGATCAGATACTGGGGCAGCGCCGATGAAATCGCGCCGGCATCTGCCCACTGATACCAGCCGGCCACCATGTAGATCTCGTCGGCGCGAGGGTTTTCATAGATGCGGATGCCATCCGCGTCGCTCTGCTTATCCATATTGCATCCCCTTGCTTGACGTGCGCCGGCTTCGGTGTGGATCGCTACAACTGCTGCCGGCCTGGCAAGCTGCTTTTACTTTACCGGCGCTTACTGAGCGATTGCCGAGCGCAGCATGATGAGAGCGTGATGAGCTTCGGGCGCCGGGACTGCCCTCAGCGCCGCCACTCCCACGCATTCCAGGTAAGTGTGCCAAACCCGGCATAGCGTAGCCCCACCACCTCACGCGTCGGCAACAGCCACAGCGGTGAATACAGGGGCACAATCGGCGCTACATCGGACAGCGCGGCCAACACGGCTGTGATGGCTTGCACGCGCCCTTGTTCCGAGATCACAGGCTCGCCTTCCTCGGCCTCTGCGATCAAAGCATCGGTAGCCAGGTCGCAATATCCGCCCGCGTTGCCCTGCGCGGGGCTATGATTTGTTTGATCGGGAATGCTGGCGCAGTCAAACACACCGCTCAAGCTCGTCAGCGATGGCATCTGGTACATCGCGGCATCGAAATCGCGCGTGAGCAAGATGCCGCCGGCCTCGTAGGGCGCGAACAATTTGCTTGCGCGGCCCAGTCCGCTGACAATGCGCAGATCAACCGCAAAACCGGCAGCCGCCAGTTGTTTCTGAATGATCTGACTGATGGCATTGCGCGGGGCGCGCTGATTAGTCACCAGCGTGAATTCGAGTGTGCGCGTGATGACTTTGCCATTCGGTTGCTGTTCCGGCTTGACACACGGCCATGCGCCACATTGCCAGCCGGCTTCTTGTAGCAGCGCGCGCGCCTGCTGCAGATCGTGATTCACGGCGAGCGCATTGGGCGCAATTGCATAGAACAAGCCGGCCGGGTTGAGCGCCAGCGGCATGGTGACCAACCCTGTGGCCGGGTCGGTTAGGATGGCCTGCACGTCGATTGCCAGTCGCAGCGCCTGGCGCACCTTCACATCATCCAGCGGCGGTCGGCTGACATTCAGCAGAATCTGTTCGAACAGCGGAATGGGCAACACAGACGACATGCGCAAGAGCGCGTCGAAATCCGGCGCGTCGAGGGCGGAGCGAATCGATTCGACCGACAGCGGCTGACTGAGCTGCGCGTCACCACGCAAGACCCACCGGGCCGCCGTAGCTTCATCGGGTGCGAATTTGAAAATGACCCCCGGCACATTGCCAGCCGGCTCGAGCGGAAAGGGCTGCGCAGCGCGCGCCAGGGTCAGATCGGCGCCCGTGTTCCAAGACACCACCTCAAATGCGCCGTCGCCCACCGGCCGGCTGGCAAAGGCGCTGTTCAGTTGGTCGCGCGCCGGCACATCGGCCAGCAGATGCGCGGGCAGCCAGCGCACGACTGCCCAGTAGCGCGCATCAGAGAGCGGGGCCGATTGCCCGGCATAGCGGGCGTAATCGCCCTGCTGACTAAAATACTCGAAGGCCACATCGCCTTGCAGCGCGCCAGCAGCAGCTGCGCGCGCCTGAGCTGCGCTCATGAAGCGCACCACAACCGTGCGCTCGTCAGGGGCGGTCATGGCGAAGACCTTCTGCGCCAGCGGATCACGCACCTGCGCTTCTGGCGCCATGATCAGTTGCCAGGCATACACGGCGTCTTGAGCAGTCACGGGCCGGCCATCCGTCCAGCGCCAGCCGGGGCGAATGCGAAAAGTGACTTCGAGATAGCGCGCGTCGCCCTCGCCAATAAAGCGGGCATCGCCGTTTTCGAGTGTTGGCACGCGCTCGCAGCCCAGCGCAACCGGCGCGCCAGTTTCGTCCTGACCAATGCACCCTACGAAGATAGGGGCCAACACAGCACGAGCGGCTTGCGTCGTTGCATACAGAGGGTGCAGGGTCTGCGGTTCACCGATGACAGCCATGACAACCGGCTGGGGGGGTGGCGTGGGCGAAGGAGCCGGCGTGGGCATCGGTGCTGCAGCCAGGCTAGACGGAGTCTGGGTCGGCAGGTCGAAGACCGTGGCTTTCAAAACAACTGTGGGGGTCTCGGCCGGCGCAGCGCCAGGCACGGCAGACGGCGCGCGCGAAAGATCTGCGCAGCCGGCGATTGCCAGCGCGCCAACCATCAGGGCAGAGGCTGCGGCGCACAACCGCGCCGCACAACACCCAAAACGAAACAGAAGTGCAAGCGCTCGACGATCCTTCATTCGTGTCCTGTCTTTCGTCTTTTCGTGCGCAGCTCTGACTGCTCTTGCCGCCAGCGAGCAATCGCAGCATGATTGCCGCTGAGCAGCACGTCGGGCACGCGCCAACCGCGAAACTCGGCCGGGCGCGTGTAGTGTGGATACTCGATCATGCCGTTGACGTGCGATTCGTTCTCCGGGGCCCAGTGTGGCAGCACACCTGGCACCAGCCGCGACACGGCATCGATGATGACCATGGCCGGCAACTCGCCGCCGGTGAGCACATAGTCGCCAATGCTGATTTCGTCGGTGCACAGATGCTCGCGCACGCGCTCATCCACACCTTCATAATGGCCACACACCAGGGCGATGCGCGGATGCTGGGCCAGTTCTTTTGCCACCGCGTGGGTGAACAGGCGACCGCCAGCCGACATGAGAATGACTGGCACATTTTCCAGGCCGGCCAGCACCGACTCGACCGCCGCGAAGATCGGCTCTGGCTTCATCACCATCCCGCCGCCCCCCCCATAGGCATAGTCATCGGTGATTTGGTGCTTATCGGTGGCGTAGTCGCGGATGTTATGGGTATATAGCTCAATCAGCCCGGCGTCCAGCGCACGACGCAGGATGCTTTCCCCAAACGGACTGACGAACATGTTGGGGAACAGGCTAAACACATCAAAACGCATGGGGCCTCTGGCGCGCAGTGCAGATTGCTGATGGGTAGGAACGGGCCGAGAACGGGCCGAGAACGGGCCGAGAACGGGGCGGCAATAGCGGGTCAGTCATTTGGCGCCCGGCTTGGCCTGGCCGGCGCGCTTGTCTCGCTGCACACGCTGCATAAAGTCAAGCGGATGGCTGATGGCGGCAGGAATGATGCGCACTTCCACACCCTTGGCCACCTCGATCCGCGCAATGTCCTCGTCACGGTTAAGGTAAGTCAGTTTGCCAATCACGCCCCCCACCGTCACAATTTCCTCACCGATCTTCAAATCGCTGACCACCTGCTCTTGATTTTTGCGTGCGCGGTTCTGGGGCACGATAACGACAAGCCACACCAGCAGAAAAACGAAAGCGACGGTCGAGAAAAAGACAATTACGGCGAACCCTGCATCCATTGAAACCGCATCTCCATTCTTAGCATGTATCCTAGCATGAGCGCCCCAGCGAGACAGCATTGTGCGTGGCAAATTCATGTACGCGGCGCAGGGTGATGGGGAACTGCCTGCACAATTGCTGTCCGGCAGTGCTGGCAGCGCTGACAGACTTTGTTTGGGCCACATTATACTTGGGCAGCAAGGACGCAGCGATGACACAACGCAGATATGGGACACTTCGCTTGGTGATCTTTGTGCTGCAGGTGCTGGCGTGGGTGTCTTTGATTCTCGGCTTGTTGATCGCGCTGGGCACTTTTCTGACCATTGCACTGGGCTTGGCGCAACTGCCGGCGCCGAACCAGCCCGCCGAGCCCCCAACAGCAAGCCTGCTTGCCGGCAGTATCGGCGCTGTGACCAGCCTGATTGTCACCATCATCTTGTTTGTTGGCTTTATGGCTACCAGCCAGATCATTCATCTGTTGATTGAGATGGAGCAGAACACTCGCATCAGCGCTGATGCCTTGCAGCGTTTGCTTACGCTCCAGTTTGCTCGCCTGGACAATCCTGTCGCGGCCATAGATATTGCTGCATCCCCCGACAACGACCAGAATGACCAGCCGGACACCCCAATCGCGACCGACCGGCCGGCAGAACCGACCATTACCACTTCTGCGCCCCCGTTGAGCACGCCGTGACCAGGCACGCCGTGACCAGGCACGCCGCGCAGCCCCGCAGCAACAGAACGGCCCTCAGCATGGCTTTGCGGCAGGCGCCTGGGCCGAAGTCAGTATAATCGCCGATGATAGGAACTTGAATGCGTTATGACAATCAGCGCTGGAAGCCGGGCAGACCCCGCAGGTGGTATCGGCCTCGCCCTAGCAGAGGCGTGCTGTCCGGGCTGACAGGGGCTTCTCGCTACATCACTCACCTGATCATTCTGGTTATCACTGTGGCTGCGGTGTTGCTTGCTACGACCCAACTGCCCAGCTTCACCGACGACCAGAATCAGGCCCAGGATGAAGGCGCGCTCATCAAGACCAATCAGCTCAATGTGCTGCGGGTGCCTCAGCGTAGTGACGGAGGCATAACCAGCAACGAGGATGCGATCGTTCGCAATTTTGCACCGATGACTGAGACCGGGCAGACCGGCGATGACTCGGTCTCGGGAAGATCGGGGCGGGGCCTGATCTACTACTCTGTCCAGGCCGGGGACACCCTGTTCGGCATCGCCGGCGCTTTCGGCCTGACGCCGGAAACGGTCTTGTGGTCGAACTACAAGGCGCTGAAGGACAACCCCGACCTACTGTCGATCGGCATGGAACTGGTGATTCCACCATCGAATGGGCTGGTGGTCGATGTGGAAGCCGGCGACACAATCGAAGCGATTGCCCGGCGTTTTCAAGTGTCGCCGGAATCGATCGTCGAGCAGCCGGTCAACAATCTAAGCAGTGTCAATCAGTTATTACAGGTCGGCCAGACGCTGTTCGTGCCCGGCGGCCAACGCGAAACCGTGATCTGGCAGGTGCCCAAGCCCGTGCAAGTCAGCCGCAATCCGGCTACCGGCGTGTCTGTCTATCGGGTTGGGCGCTGCGGCGAGGTGGCCATCCCACCCCTGGGCACGGGCACGTTTATCTACCCTACCAACCGGCGCTATCTGTCGGGCTACAACTTCACTAACTGGCATCCGGGGCTGGACTTCGCCGGCCGGCTGGGCGAGCCGATCTATGCCGTAGACAGCGGCACTGTGATCTACGCCGGCTACTCGCTGAATGCCGCAGGCATCCCAGTGGGCTATGGGCAATATGTCGTGCTGGATCATGGCAATGGCTATCAGACACTGTACGCTCATGCCAGTCAGCTCTATGTAAGCTGCGGGCAACAGGTGCTGCAAGGAACGGTCATCGCTGCCGTCGGGTCGGTAGGCCGATCGACCGGTCCGCACCTGCACTTCGAGATTCGGGCCGGGGGTACGGCCATTAACCCCTGGAGTGTGCTGCCGGCCCCCTAGATTCAACCGCGCAAGCCCTTCGAGACGCGATGCGCGGCGGGTTGATTATGCCGGTGTACTATACTCGCCCTCCAAGACTCTAGCGTGCTACCGATGCAACGACGAAACGCACTCATCATGCTTCGGGACTCGGCGCAGGTGGTTACGCGCGCGCGCGCGACACGGCGTCTCGTCCGGCAACATCTTCGCTCAGAAGAGATTCGCTGGCGATTGCTGGTACTTGTCAGCCGATATACCTCGCACATTGCCATCGTGGCCGTGGCGCTGCTGGCCGTCGCCCTGGCCGGCGCACAGATAACCAATCGCACAGTTGTAGCCAGAACGTTGGCTTCGGGCCAGCCGGCGGCAGCCTTGCCGGACAAGGCAGATGACCGCAAGACCGACGACCAGATCGGCGGCAGCGCTGTGTACTCGCCAGGGCAGTATCAGATTTACGCCGCAGTCAACAACCAAGATGGCGGGCTGCTCTCGCGGCTGGCTGTGGCCGACACAACCGAGCCAAGCGATGTGCGCACCGGCATCATCACTTATACCGTTCAGCCGGGTGATACCGTGGAAGCCATTGCAGTCCGATTCGGCTTGCAACCCTCGACCCTGGTCTGGTCGAACGAGGCTGTGGAAGAAACACCCGACCGGCTGGACATCGGCCAGGTGCTGTACGTGTTGCCTGTGGACGGCATTTGGTACACCGTGCAGGAAGAGGATACCCTAGACGGCATTGCCGCCAAGTTCAAAGCGAAGGTAGAAGATATTATCGCCTCGCCGCTGAACGGGCTATCAGATTCCTCGAACCTCCTGCCGGGACAGAAGATCGTCGTCCCGAAGGGCGTCAAACCCTTTGTGCCGCGCGCTGCACCACAGCCGGCCAACACCTACACAGCCGGCGCATACGCCGGCGCCCCTGTCGGGGTAGCAGCCAGTGGCACATTTCAGTGGCCAACCAACGGGTATATCTCGCAGGGGTATTGGTGGGGCCACCGGGCTGTGGATATCGCGAACGCTGTCGGCATTCCCATCGCCGCAGCCGACAGCGGGTACGTCAGTTTTGCCGGCTGGGATAACACCGGCTACGGGTACATGGTCATGATCAATCATGGCAACGGCTTCACAACCGTGTATGCCCACCTCAGCGCCTATTACGTTGACCCCGGCCAGCCGGTGTCGCGCGGCCAGATCATTGCCGCCATGGGCAGCACCGGTCGCTCCACCGGCCCGCACCTGCACTTCGAGATTCGATATGGCGGAGTGCTCCAGAACCCCTTGTACTATCTGCCATAGCCGGCAACCGCCGATGTGTGTCTCGTCTACAATAGCGCCCGTGCCTGTACTACTTCTGATCCGACACGCAACAAACGACTTTGTGAAAACGGGCCGGCTGCCGGGCCATATTGCCAACATCCACCTGAATGCAGAAGGCAAGGCGCAAGCCGAGTCGTTGGGGCGCTCGCTCAAAAACCAAAAGCTGGATGCTGTCTACGCCAGCCATCTCGAACGCGCCATCGAGACCGCCTGGCGGGTGGCTGCCCCCCACGGCCTCAGCATTACTGTTCGGCCCGATCTGGCCGACACAGATACAGGCGACCTAACCGGCCGGCTCACCCAAGAGTTGGGCAATGCGCCGGACACCCGAGATTTGTGGAAGGTCGTGCAGACCAAGCCCTCGGAAGCCTGTTTTCCGAATGGCGAGTGTCTGGCCGGCATGCAACAACGGGTCGTGGCGGCGCTGGAAGACATAGCTGCCCAGCACCCAGACCCCGAACCGCCGCCGGCAGACGCAAAACAGCAAGAGGGCACTGTCAGCGCCGGCGCCCCCCTGCAGCCGAACCTGCCGCTGCCGGTGCTCGCCGTCGTCATGCACGCCGACCCAATCCGCGCTGCGCTGGCCCACTTCCTCGGCATGCCATTCGACAATTTCCAGCGTCTGAGCATCTCGCCGGCATCGATCAGCGCGGTGATGATCGGCACAGACTCAAAGGCCGGCCACCGGTTCGTCAGCGTCTTGAGTGTGAACCAGGTTGTGCAGGCAGGATAAGCCAGACCGTGGCCCGCGACCCTTCCAAGGCACACTGCCTCGCCCGACATGAAGCCTGATCGCCTCGACCGCGCCGCTCTATCTGCGATGGCCGCCATCGCCTGCGGGATCGGCATCATGCTGTGGCGCGGCGATCAGGTAGGCGTGCAAATCACACGCGCCGCGCCCGCAGCCGGGGCTGAAGGTGTCCCCATCCGATCTCCCCTCTCATTCACCTTCAGCGAAGCGATGATCACCGAATCGCTGGAGGGCCGGGTCAGTCTGTCGCCACAGATATCGGGCAGCCTGCATTGGAATGGCGCTACGGCTTTTTTTACGCCGGCCGGCCCCCTACAACCCGATACAGCCTATACTGTAACCATCGTGGCCGGCGCGCGCAGCCAACGCGGACGACTGTTCTTGCGCGACGCGCAATGGTCTTTTCGCACCGGCCACCCGCGCGTGGTATACCTCTCGCCCGCACTCGAGGTCGGCAACCTCTACCTGGCCGAGATAGACGGCGCAACCCCACCCCGCCCGATCACGTCCGAGCCATACGGCGTGTTCGACTTTGCGATCAGCCCAGACGGCACACGTATTGTGTACAGCGCCAACCGCGACGAGTCTGGCGCACGGGATTTGTGGCTGATCAATCTGGACGGCAGCCGGCGCGACCTGCTGGTGGCTTGTGATCAGCAGGTCTGCCAGTCGCCCACGTGGGCTGCCGATAGCCTGCGTGTCGCATTCGAGCGACGCACCCTGATCGACGGGGCAGTGGGCCGGTCGCCTGGGCCGGCGCGCATCTGGCTGATCGATATCGCAACGCGACAGGCTGCGCCGCTATTCCCTCAAACAGGCGATGCTGCAGGGCAGAAACTCGGCGCCTTGCCGCGTTGGGCGCCGGTAGGTGACCGGCTCTCCTACTACGACCCCCTCGAAAGCGCTATCAGTATTGTAGACACGCGGTCGGGTGAGATCGTCCAGGTTCCCAGTGTGCTAGGTGATTCTGGCGCCTGGTCGCCCGACGGTAACCAGTTGATCTACTCTGAGCTGGTAGCTGTAGACGCAGGACAGTTCAGCCAGATGCTACGCGCTGACCTGACGACAAACGTGATTACTCCGCTCACGGCGCTGACGACGACCAATGACATGTCGATTGCCTGGTCACCTTCCGGCACGTGGATTGCGTTCAGCCGTCAGTCGATCCGAAACGGGGCCGGCTTTGTGTCGCTAGGGCCGCAGGTATGGGTGAGTCGAGCCGACAGCGGCGAGGCGCGCCCGCTCACAGACCAGCCGGAATATAGTTACGGTGGCCTGCGGTGGAGCCCAGATGAAACATGGATCGCGGTCGTGCGCACCAATCTGGGCACGCCCAATCCGCGACCGGAGGTGTGGTTGATTCGAGCCGGACTGGGGCCGGGTCTTGCCGAGCAGCGCTTGCTGGCCACCGACGCAACGATTCCTGCCTGGACGCCGTGAGGGTAGCCGGCCTGGTCATTCATTACGACAGCAGCCGCTCGATCTGGGCAATCCCATCGACGATGTCTGTGACCACAATGCTGTCATCGAGCTGGGCTGCAAGATCGCGGTTCGTGGAGAATGCCCGGCCGCCGAACACAAGCCGGGTGTGGGGCGCCTCGTGCGCCAGATAGTGCGGCAGGTGCAGCAACAACTGCGCCGATTCGGACATCATGGCGGACACAGCAAGCACCCGGGGCTTCAACTCTCGCACCGTGCGCACCAGTTCCATCAACGGGATGTCCGAGCCGAGGTAGCGCACGTTATAGCCTGCACGCCGCAGCAGCAACGCCACCATCACCGCTCCGACTTCACGTCGCTCGGCAGACGCGCACCCGATGAGGGCAAGGGGTCCTTGATGAATCGGCTGCGCGTTCAGCAACGCCAGCAGCCGGCCCATCAGATACGCCGTGGCAAAGTGCTCGATCGCCACAGAGATTTTGCCGTCGAGCCAGTCCTGGCCGATTGCCGCCATGCAAGGCGTAATGACACGCACACACACAATTTCGATCGGGTACAGCGCAAACGCCTCGGCCAAGATGACACTGGCCGCTTGCTCATCCATGTTGATCAGCGCGTCGTGCAGCGTGGCCTGCAGACGGTCGCAGCTCTCGGCCATGGCAGCGTCGAGCTTGTTCATCCATGTGCGCAAGACATGCGCTGCCCGGCTTGTCTGGGACGTGGCAGGGATTGCCGAGCCAGAGGCCAGCTCATCGCCAGCCGCCGGCAGCGCCCTGATGTCCTCGCGTAAGCGTTCCAGTAGTGCAACCGCCCGACTGATGCTCAAGCCTGCATCGAGCTGCGTTTTGAGCCAGATCAAAATGGCAATGTCGCGGTCAGAGTACAGCCGATAGTTACCGCCGGTGCGGCCAGGTTCCAACACTTTATAGCGCCGCTTATAGCGCCGCTCATAGCGTCGCTTATAGCGCCGCTCATAGCGCCGCTCATAGCGCCGCTCATAGCGCCGCTCCCAGGCGCGCAGCGTTGCCGCCGGAATGCCCGTGCGCTGGGTGACCGCTTTGATGTTGTAGACAGGTGTGTCCGAATAGGCCGTCAGTGCAAATTCGCGGTCGATTGTCTTGTGCCTCGCCCCAAGCAGGTTGCCCATCCACCCTACCGAATTGCGCGCATCTCGGACGGACAAATTGACCAGCGTTGCACGATACCAAGTCTATTGCAGCGAGCAGTCGAAGTCAATCTGATACTGCGCCGTAGACTGCGCAACCTGCAAGGTGTCTGTGACCGGCTGACCATCAAACACCTGGCGCAGGCTGTTGGCAAGCACACCCTGGATACATCCCCACCCGCCGATCAGTGGCTCTGGTTGAGCAGCCGGCGCAATAATCTTCAGCACTGACGCCGTGGCCTGATCCACAGACACCTGATCAGCCAGCGCATTGATAGCCGAGACGCGGGCCGGCAATTCACCGGTCTGAATAGCCCATTCGGCAGTCTGTGGCGTATCGGTCAGCCAGCGGATGAAGCGCCAGGCGGCCAACTGTCGCGCGTCGTCGGTTTTGGTCACCACCCACAAGGGAGCGCGCAAGGCCGTTCTGGGTTCCGGCAGGGTTGCGGGCAGCAAGCCGATATCCCAGGTGAAATTGGCTCGCTCGCGGATCAGGTCGCGGTACACTCCGACCTGATCGCTCCAGTCGAATGCAAATATCACCCGGCCGGCTGTGAAGTCATCCCGGCTCTGGCGCTGGCTGTTCACCCGATAAGCTTGATTGTCGCGCACGTAGGCGCTGAGTCGCCCGAGCGCTTCGCTGGCTGCCGGCGCCAACAGTTGCATAGCCTCTTCATCCTGCACCACAAGCCGCCCGCCATGCGCATACAGCCATTCTTCAAACACGGCGCTGCTGGTGTCGGCGCCAAAGCACAACGTGCCCCTCAAGCGGTCGGTGGCGCCGGCGCATGCCGCGTTCAATCCCTCCCAGTCCGCCGGCATGGCATCAATGTTGATCGACCGCAGCCAGTCCAGATTGGCAAACATGACGCGCGCGACGCCGCCAAATGGTATTCCGATCGTCGCGTTGTTTGCGTCGGGTGTGCGGCCGGCTGCAAGGATGAACGGATACAGATCACTGCGATCCGACGCATCCCATCCAATCGTGGGATCATCGTTCGAGAGGTATGCGTCCAGCGGGGCGAGGATGCCGCGCCGGTAGTACACAGCAGCCTGAGCGGGCGACGCCAACAGCAAACTCGGCAGCGCATTCCGCGCTGCGCCATTCAAGACGGCGCTGTGCAAGGCGGGCAGGTCGCGCCGCTCCGGCGCCACGACAATCCCATGCGGGTTGTGGCGATTCCAGCGGTCGATCAGGTATAACAAGGCTCGTTCGCGCCGGTCTGACAAGGTATGCCACAGGATGACGACCTGCCCAGCCGGCAAAGCCGGCGCACATGCCGCCACACTCACGGCGACCGCGATTGCCAGAAGCAATCGCCAAGACATAGATCGACCCGGCGCTGCCCGTCTGTTCGTGTGCTTCATACTGTCTCAAAGGCGCTCGGCGATCGCGCGCCGGCTTCAGTACACGAAATTGTGATCGGCGTCTTTGAGCGCCGGCAGCGCAGCGTCCCTGACTGAGAGGATCGGGCTGTTCACCGGCCATGCCACGCCGATTTGTGGGTCATCCCAGCGCACGCCGGCCTCCAGCGCGCCATCCCACTCGGCCGTGACCTTATAAAGCACGCTGGCCGTGTCGCTCAACACGCAAAAGCCGTGCGCAAAGCCAGGCGGAATGTACAGCAACCGCCCGTTATCGGCTGATAGTGTTTCAGCCACCCATTGCCCATAGGTGGGTGATCCGCGGCGAATATCGACGGCGACATCATAAATTTCGCCGTGCACCACACAGATCAGTTTGCCCTGCGCGCGCGGCGCTTTCTGATAGTGCAGGCCACGCAATACACCGTGAACGGAATGCGAGAAGTTGTCCTGGACAAAATGAGCCGGCAACCCCAACCCGGCAAACGCCGATACCTTGAACAGCTCGCGGAAGAATCCCCGGCTGTCGGGAAAGGTACGGGCTTGAAGCAGCACAACTTCAGGAATCGCAAGGGGGATGGTCTGGAATGACATGATGCAATCAAAAAAGAGGGGCGGCCCGCTCACAGCGCCGCAGGTTGAACATCAAAGAAACCTTTGTCTGTTTTCACCAGCCGACCGACCGGTATCTGTGTGTCGTGTGGCGAGATCAGGGCAGCCTGGTGCGCGTGTGCCCAGTGCTGCCAGGCACGCTTAGTCTCGATGGTGACCAGCGGCAGCACATCGTAGGCTGTCACCCATGGCAGTCGGGCAAACTGGATCATGTAGGTCGCCAGGTCGCCCAGAATCAGCACAGGCGGATGTCCCACAGGCTCGACCACCACCGACTGGTGGCCTGCCGTGTGACCCGGCGTGGGCACAGCGCGCACCCCTGGCGCGATTTCTGCCTCGCCGTCCAGCAGCGTGAATACGCCGGCCTGCATAAGGGGCGCGTAGTTTTCGGGGAAGTAGGTGTTGCGCGTGCGTTCATTGGTATGCGTTGCGTCGTGATACTCCTGACGTTGCGCATAGTATCGCGCACGTGGGAAGGTGGGCGCACAGATGGACGGGTTGCCGGTCATCCGGGTGGCCCAGCCGGCATGGTCGCCGTGTAGATGGGTAAACACCACTGCGTGGATATCTTCGGGGGCCAAGCCGTGCCGCGCCAGGTCATCGAGCAGATGCCCACGTGGTCGGCGTACTTCATACTGCGCGGCGATCACGTCGTTGGGCTTATTGCCCACGCCGCAATCAACCAGAATGTTTTGCCCGTCGGTCTGGATGAGCACGCTGCGCAGTTCTTGCGGCACGCGATTGTGCTCGTCTGGCGGCAGGATCTTGCTCCATTTCACACGCGGCACCAGACCGAATGCCCCGCCGCCGTCCCAATAGCTGACGCCATCACTCAGCAAGTGAACAGCGCAAGCAGGAGTGTGCAGTACATCTGGCATGGATCTATGCGACAGCAACGCGCGAATGGGTGGGGCTAAATCTCGCCTCTGAACTTGCGGGCGCCTTCACAAGAGCAATGCTTGACTTTCTTGCCGCTATCGCACCACGGGCAGATATCATTGCGGCCGACTTTCTGGCCGGCCGGCACTTTCACCGGCGCCGGCTTGGTGGCCGATGCGGCGCTGCCGCCCGAAGCGCGCAAGTTCTGTGGCCGGCTGGCCGCTGCGCGCTGCACCTGTTGCACTGCCTGGCGCTGCTGCCGTTGGGCCTGCTGCGGCACGTTGAACTGAATGTTGAAGATGCGCTGCGACACCTGCCGTCGCACGGCATCCAGCATGTCGGCGTACATATTGCTGGCTTCGGTGCGGAACGACACTAGCGGATCGCGTTGCGCGTAGGCGCGCAGGCCAATGCCCTCGCGCAGCTCATCCAGATCGGTCAAGTGACGCACCCAGAGCTGATCGACGGTCTGAATCAGGATCAGTCGATCGCGCGTCAGGCGCACGCCGTCGGTGAAAGCCTTATTGATAGCCTCGGCATAGTCGGCAGGAATGTCGTTTAATGACAGCGCTTCTAGGTCTGGCGTCAGCGCCTCACCCAGGTGGATTCTGGCCCAGGTGTAGATGTTGCGCATGAATGGGTCGCGGCTCTCACGCATAGTTGCCAGCGAGACGTTGGACAGCTTCATCTGCGTCAACAAGACCTGACCGAACTCTTTCAGGCCGGCGTCGTAGCGCGTGGCTGCCATGGCTTTAAGGTCACGCAACATCTCATCGCGGGTGCCTTTCTTCCATTTCTCGGCGTCGAAATCTCTGGGAATGGGCACAATCAGGCGTGCTTCGTTCAGCAAGCCGGTCAGGTCCCAGTCTTCAGTAGCCTCATCCGAGGCGTGCGCATCGACGATGGCTTTGAGCTCGTCATTCACCATGCCCATCACAGTCTCGCGCAGGTCGTTCTTTTCGAGAATCATGCGGCGCTGGGCGTAGATCACTTCGCGCTGCTTATTGACTACATCGTCATACTTGATGACGTGCTTGCGCAGGTCAAAGTTATAGCCTTCTACCTTTTCCTGCGCCTGTTCGATGCTCTTGCTGAGGATGCCGTATTCGAGCGGCACATCGTCCTCGATGTTTAGGCGAGTCATCAGCGCTTTGACGCGCTCGCCGCCGAAGCGTTGCATAAGCTCATCTTCGAGTGACACGTAGAAACGGGTGGAGCCGGGGTCGCCCTGGCGGGCGCAGCGGCCGCGCAACTGATTGTCGATACGCCGCGCCTCGTGCCGTTCAGTGCCGATGACATGCAGGCCGCCCAGTTCGAGCACTTTCTTCTTCTGTGCGCTGGTTTCGGCTTCAGCTTCGGCCAGCGCAGCCTGCCAGATTTCCCTGGGCGCCTGGGTCAGGTCAAGGCCCTGTTTGCGCAACCGCTCGCGGGCGATGCCCTCTGGGTTGCCGCCAAGCAGGATGTCCACGCCGCGGCCGGCCATGTTGGTGGCGATCGTCACCGCGCCCAGCCGGCCGGCCTGCGCAATAATGAGCGCTTCTTTCTCGTGCTGCTTGGCGTTCAGCACCTGATGTTCGATGCCTTTGCGGCGCAGCATCTCACTCAGCATTTCGCTTGTCTCGATGGCAATCGTGCCGACCAAGATCGGGCGACCGGTCTTATGCACCTCGGCGATCTCATTGACCACTGCTTTGAACTTGGCGTCGCGCGTCTTGTACACCAAGTCGGCATAGTCCAGCCGGCGGAAGTATTTGCGCTGCGGGTTCTTGGGGTCGATAAAGACGGTGATGGGCGAGCCGTCCACGAATTTGTCTTTCTGCTCGACCAGCTTCTTTTGCATGGCCTGATACTCAATATTCGTCGGCAACGGGACCACTTCGAGGTTGTAAATCTTGAAGAATTCCTCTGCCTCGGTCATGGCTGTGCCGGTCATGCCAGATAGCTTGTCGTACATGCGGAAGAAATTTTGGAAGGTGATGGTGGCGTAAGTCAACGATTCACGCTGCACCTTCACGCCTTCTTTGGCTTCAATGGCCTGGTGCAGGCCCTCGCTGAAGCGCCGGCCATACATCAGGCGGCCGGTGAATTCGTCCACAATGATGATCTCGCGTTTGTCGCTGACCACATAATCCCGGTCGCGCTCGTAGATGGCATGGGCGCGCAGTGCGTTGTCCAGATAGGGCGTCATCTCGGCATGCTCGGCCGAGTACAAGTTCTCGATCCCCAGCATCTTCTCGATGTGGATGATGCCCTGTTCGGTCAATGTCACGTTTTTGGTTTTGGCTTCGACGATATAGTCGCCATCGGGATTTTTGGGGTCGTTGTTCTTGCTCGGCTCCAGCCGGCGCACCAGCTCCGCAAATCGCTTGTACAGCGGCGATGGCTCATCGGCCTGCCCGCTAATGATGAGCGGCGTGCGCGCCTCGTCGATCAGCAAGTTGTCCACTTCGTCGATTACGGCGAAGTGCAACAAGGGTTGGCCGTCTTCGTCCACACGCTGCACGCACTCGCTCAAGTCTTGGGTCATGTTGTCGCGCAGGTAGTCGAAGCCGTACTCATTGTTGGTGCCATAGGTAATGTCTGCGCGATAGCAGTCGGCGCGTTTGACCGGCCGCAAGTTGAGCAGCCGGTCATCTTTCGAAGGGTACGTCGGGTCGTACAGGTAAGAGGCGTCGTCGGGGCGGCCCTCGCCGGCGCTTTGGATGATTCCCACGCTGAGGCCGAGCGCGTGATACACCGCGCCCATCCACTGCGCGTCGCGTTTGGCCAAGTAGTCGTTCTGGGTCACCAGATGCGCCCCCAGTCCGGCCAGCGCGTTCAAGTACAGCGGCAGGGTAGCAACCAATGTTTTGCCTTCGCCGGTGCGCATTTCGGCAATCTTGCCCTGATGCAGCAACGCCCCACCGACCAATTGCACATCGTAGTGGCGCATGCCCAGGGTACGCCGGGCAGCTTCGCGCACGGCCGCGAACGCTTCGGGCATTAGGTCGTCCAGTGTCTCGCCGTCGGCCAGGCGGCGGCGGAATTCGTCGGTCTTGGCGCGCAACTCGGCGTCGGTCAGTTGCATATACTCCGGTTCCAGGGCGGCGCAGCGGCTCACCAGGGGTGTCAGCCGGGCCAGAGCTTTGGTCGTGTCATCACCGACCAACCGGTTGAGAAAATTCTTCAGCATAGCGATCCATGAAATAGAGTGGCAAGGGCGGGTCTATAAACCCGCCCCTGCAACGTAACGATCCATTCAGGCCAAGCGCAAGGATTATAGCAGCCGGCGCTTAGCCATCCAGCAGCCTGAACGCGGCCGCCACAACGCTGAGTGTGTCGATGCCCATATAACGATACACGTCCTGTCGGCTGCCCGACTGCCCAAACCGATCGACACCCAGCGAAACGGTGCGCTGCCCAAAAGTGCTGCCGATCCAGGCCAGCGCATGCGACGCGCCATCGTGAACGGTGACCATCGGGGCGCTGCGCAGATCTTCGGGAATCAGCGTTACCAAATGCTGGCTCTCGCGTCCATGCTGTTTCCAGTCCTCGTATAGCCGGCGCGGGCGGGTTAGATGAATGACATTGACGCCCACGCCTTCGCGCTCCAGGTAATCTGCCGCTGCCAGGACATCGGGCAACACTGCGCCGCAGGTCACCAGATGCACAAGCGGGTCAGACCGGGCAGGCACGCGAATGCGATAACCGCCGGCCAGCGCCTGCCGGCGCAGGGCATCGAGGCCCAGCCGATCAATGGCCGGCTGCATCAAAGCCTGCTCAACCGGCCGCGTGCTTAACCTGAGATAGGTGCTGCGCCCTTCTGCGCGGTCGCAGCACTGGCGCAACGCCTCGAGCAGCGCCCACTCCACCTCGACTGCAAAGCACGGCTCCCAAAAGTCCAGGTTGGGCAACTCGAACCCCAGCGAGGGCGTGACCGACGACTGATGCGCGCCGCCTTCGGGCGAAAGCGTCACCCCGCTGGGCGTGCCGGCAAAAATGAACTTCGAGCCGGAGTACAGCCCATAGATCAACGCATCGAGACCGCGACACACAAACGGGTCGTACACCGTGCCGATGGGAAACAGAATCTGTCCGTTGATCTCGTGCGACAGGCCGAGCTGCCCCAGCAGCATGAACAGGTTCATCTCCGAAATGCCCAGTTCGATGTGCCGGCCCCTCGCGCCGGCCTGCCAGTTCAACGCCCGCGCGCGACCTGCTTCATAGTCCGTTGCCGCGCGCAGCGAGAAGGTGCCCACTTTGTTGATCCAGCCGGCCAGGTTGGTCGACACACTCACATCGGGCGACGAGGTGACAATGCGTTCCCCCAGGCCGGGTGCGTCAGCCAGTCGCAACAACGCGCGCCCGAACGCCTCTTGGGTCGAGGCTACTGGCAGATTGGATGCATTCAACACCGCCGGGATTGCTGCGGGCGTGATGGCCGGCGGGCGCGCAGGATGCGGGCGGCGCACACCATCGGGTGACTGCGCGCGCAGGCCCAGTCGCTCGGCTGACTGGGCGCACCAGCGCCCTTCGGGCGAGCCGGGGTCAAAACCATCCCACTGATGCGCGTCGTCGATGCCCAGCAATCTTTGAAAAGCTGTCATGCGCTCCGGGCTGAGCAGGGCCGAGTGATTGAGCGGATCGCCGGCGATTGGCAATCCCCAGCCTTTGATTGTGTACGCAAAGATGACGGTGGGTTGTGAGGTGCTGCCGGCTTTGGCCAGCACTTGCAACAACACGCGCAGGTCATGCCCACCCAGATTTGCCAGCAGGCTGGGCAACTCGGCGTCTGTGACAGGCGCGATGGCGCGGGCGATGTCGGCGCTGTTCGAGTACTCGGATAACGCTTTGCGGATGGTTGGGCCGTCGCTGCGAATCAGGCTTTGATACTGCTCATTGCTCATGTCGTCGATACACTGTCGCAGCGCCTGACCACCCGGCCGGGCGTAGGCCGCCTGAAGCCGCAGCCCATACTTCGCCTCCAGCACCTGCCAGCCACAGGCAGCAAAGATCTGCTTCAGCCGGCCGGCGCGCACACCCGGCACTACCCGATCGAGACTTTGCCGGTTCAAATCGATGATCCAGATCACGTTGCGCAAATCCTGCAACGACTCTTCGATGATGGCCTCCCAGACGTTGCCCTCGTCAAGTTCCGCATCGCCGCTGAGCGCGATGAAGCGTCGGGCATCGGTGTCGCCAAAGTGGGCGTGGGCATAGTGCTGGGTCAGCGCGGCAAAAGCCGGGGCCACCGCGCCCAATCCCACCGAGCCGGTCGAAAAGTCCACAGGATCGATATCTTTGGTGCGGCTGGGATAGGCTTGCAAGCCACCGAACTGGCGCAGCGTGGTGAGGTAGCGTTTGGGCAGTGCGCCCAACAGCGACATGATGGCGTGAAAGACCGGCGAGGCGTGCGGCTTGATAGACACACGATCGCCTGCGCGCAGGAAGTGAAAATACAGCGCCGTCATGATGCTGACAACCGAAGCAGAGGACGCCTGATGACCGCCGATCTTGACACCCTCCGGATTGGGGCGGACATGGTTGGCATGATGGATGATATTGGTGGCCAGCCACAGCACGCGTTGCTGGATGCTTTCTAGAATAGCGATGTCGTCATCGGTGAGGCCGGCGGTGTTGGCGAGAGAAGCTGAAAGGAATGATACGTCTTGCGCGCCGGGCGCAATATGAGGCTCCGAAACAGCTTGGGTTTGCATGTGCGCAAGGATAAACGCGCATGTGGCGAGCGTCAACCGGCAAGGCGCTGCCGAAACTTTAATCCCCCAGGCAATTGACGGGCAGTTCGCGCTGGCCGCGCGCAAAATCGGCGCCGGGCATGGGACGCTTGCCCTCTGGTTGTACTTCGATTAACTCAACAGCGCCATCGCCACACCGGACGCACAGCGCTTTGCCGGCCAGGAAGACCCGACCGAATGGCAGCGCGGCTTGCTGCGCGTCCACGATGCGCGGGGCTGCGCGCAACACGCGCAACAGCCGGCCTTCCCATCGTGTGAACGCCGACGGCCACGGCGACATGGCCCGCACGTGCCGTTCGATTTCCACGGCGCTGCGCCGCCAGTCAATGCGCCCATCTTCTTTTTTCAGCAGGCCGCATTTAGTCGCACGCGTCTCGTCCTGCGGCTGGGGCTGAATGAGGCCGGCCAGATAGCCCGGCAACGTCTCGATCAACAACGCAGCGCCCAGCTCGGCCAGGCGCGCTCCCAGCGCGCCGGCAGTGTCATCGGGGCAGATAGCTTCGCTGCGTTGAGTCAAAATCGGGCCGGTGTCCAGGCCGGCATCCATTTGCATGATCGTGACGCCGGTCACTGCGTCGCCGGCGGCAATGGCCGCGCTGATCGGCGAGGCGCCGCGCCAGCGTGGCAACAGGGAGGCATGCACATTGACACACCCATGCGGCGGCAACGCCAGCACAGGCCGGCGCAAAATCTGCCCAAACGCCGCCACCACAATCACATCGGGCGCATAGGCGCGCAGTTGCTCCACCACTTCCGGCGGCTTCAGCGATTCGGGTTGCAACACCGGCGCGCCGTGTTCCAGCGCTAGCGTTTTGACCGGCGAGACCGACACCACGCGCCCGCGCCCGGCAGCGGCATCGGGCTGCGTGACGACGGCAACAACTTCGTGATGCGACAGAAGCGCCCGCAGGGTTGGCACGGCGAACTGGGGCGTGCCCATGAACATGACTCTGGCCATGCCATGAGTCTAACCCCTCGCGCCGGCCTGATGCCTGCGACCGGTTGCGCTTGTTTGCGCGCCCAAAATGGCGCACCCTGATGTGCGCAGAGGGGTGCGGCTTCACCCATTCTCACCAGCGCCGAGCCGGCGCAAACGGGTTAAGATCAAAGGCTGTGGCGTCGTCCCATCGCACGCTGTGCCAAACCATGAGGAGGAAGCAAGCATGAGCGATAGACTGCGTGTGGGAATTGTTGGATGCGGCGGCATCGCGCGCGCTCACGTGAGCGCATATCATAGCATTCCCGAAGTTGATATCGTGAGCGTGCACGATGTGGTTCCGGCAGCGGCCGAGGCGCTGGCGCGCGAGACCGATGCGCGCATCGCCAAATCACCCCAGGAAATGGCCGCTGTCGATGATCTGGACGCGGTGAGCATTTGCACTCCGCCGGCGTTGCACTTCGAACATTGCCGGCCGTTTCTCGAAGCGCGCATCGCGGTGTTGTGCGAGAAACCTCTCGAAGCGAACACGCGCGCCGCTGCCCGGCTGGCTGAACTCACCCGGCGCAGCCGCACGTTGTTCATGACCGCCTTTTGCCATCGCTTCCACCCGGCCGTCATCGAGCTAAAAAAACTGATCGACAACGGCGCGCTGGGCAAGCCGCTGCTGTTTCGCAACATCTTCGGCGGCTATCTGCCATTGAAAGGCAATCATCGCGCGAATCCGGCGCTGTCGGGCGGGGGCGTTATCATCGACAACGGCTCGCACTCGGTCGATCTGTTCCGCTTTCTGGTGGGCGAGCCGACTGCGGTGCAGGCAGTGGCCGGCAATGCGATGCAGAAGTTGCCGATCGAGGACTTTGGCATGATCGTGCTGGAGCGGCGCGGCAAAGTGTTCGGCGAGATCACGTCGAGCTATTCGTTGAAGGGCTGCGGCAACTGGCTCGAATGGTATGGCACGCAGGGTGTCGCCATGGTCAGCTACTGGAATCCGGGTGAGCCGGATTTGAAGTATCGGATCGAGGGTCAGACGGAATGGACGCCGATCGATTGCAGCTCACATCCCGATCGCTTCGCCGGTGAAATTGGGCATTTCATCGGGTGTGTTCGCGCCGGCCAGCGCAAGGCGGCTGTCACCGTCGAGGACGGCTATCGCGCCAGCGTCATCATCCAGGCTGCGTATGAATCGGCTGCCAAGGGCAAGAAGATCGCGCTATAAGCTAAGCTGCGCGGGCGCAATTGCGGGCGTAATCAGGCGCTTCGTTGCGCTATAGCGCGCGCGGCCCAATCTTGCGTATTGCATATTGCGTGTTCTGTGCTCTGTACTCTGTCATCTGTCATCTGGCTACTGGCTACTGGCTACTAAAAGAAGGAGTGTGTCATGGGCAGGTTCAAGATTGGTGTGATGAGCGATTCGTTTCGGCTGCCGCCGCGCGAGGGCGTTCGGAAATCAAAGGAAGTCGGCGCCGACGGTATTCAGGTCTATGCCGTGGCCGGCGAAATTTGCCCGGAAGTGATGGATCGATCCACACGCGCCGACTTCAAACACTATTGCGCAAGTCTCGGGCTGGAGATTGCCGCGTTGTGCGGCGACCTGGGCGGGCACGGCTTCGAGCGCGCCGATGACAACATTGCCAAGGTCGAGCGGTCGAAGCGCATCGTCGATCTGGCGGTTGATCTCGGCGCGCCGGTGGTCACAACGCACATCGGCGTCGTGCCGGCCAACCGCGCGCACCCGCGCTACGCCATCATGCAGGCCGCATGCCGCGAGTTGGGCAACTATGCGCACAAAGCTGGCGTCACCTTCGCCATCGAGACCGGCCCCGAAACCGCCGCCGTGCTCAAAACATTCCTCGACGATGTCGGCTCGCCCGGCATCGGCGTCAACCTTGACCCGGCCAACTTCGTCATGGTCACCGGCCAGGACCCGGTTGAAGCTGTTCAGATTTTGAAAGACTATATCGTCCACACTCATGCCAAAGATGGCATCCGGCTGAAGCCCAGCGACCCCGAGCAAGTCTATGGGGCATTCGCCAAGGGCAGTGTGGCCGGCTTGACTGCCGCCGACATTGCTCAACTTTTCCAGGAAGTGCCGCTCGGCCAGGGTGACGTGCCCTGGGACGCTTATCTGAATGCGCTAGAGTCAATCGGCTATACCGGCTTTCTGACCATCGAGCGCGAAGTGGGCGACACGCCCGAACAAGACATTCGAGACGCGATTCAGTTTTTGCGCGCCAAAGCGTAGCCGCGTCGAATTCCACTTTGTTCATTCTGGAGGGCGCGCTGATCGCGGTGGTTGGCGTGGGGTTTGGTGTGGCGCTGGGCGTGGTGGGCATTGACTATAGCAATTCACCCCGCTCACAGAATACACCGCCCTGATCAGCGGCACGGTGTATCCCACATTGGGGCTGGACAATCTCCTTCAGCGCGGTCTGACCGTGATCGTCATCGCCATCCTGGCCTCCTTCTATCCGGCGCGCGAAGCGGCGCACGAAGCGGCGCACGAAGCGGCGCGCGAAGCGGCGCACGAAGCGGCGCACAGTGAGCCGGCCAAAGCGTTGCACTACGTGTGAGGTTCACCATGATTCAACTGTTCAAGACAGCCTGGCGCGACCTCGGCCGCAACCGGCGGCGGTTGTTCTTCTCGGCTCTGGCATTGGGCATGGGTCTGGCAGTCTTGTTGTTAATAGCCGCTGTCATCAAAGGCGAGATGCGCAACTCGATGAATGCCGCCATCCATCTGAACAGCGGCCACTTACCGGAGACAACGTTAACCTGCTGGTCAACACCTCATCTGGACGAGCAGCCGGCTGGTCTGCGGGCCGGCATGAGCGTCGAAGTGCGATTTGACTGAGGCCCGCCGGCAAGCGGTAAACTTGCGCTCAAATGTGCGCACAGGCTGCACTGGCTCAGAGGCAGGCTTTCATCCGCCTGCGTGGGGTAACCAAAGCCTATAAGACCGGCGCCGGCGAGGTCACGGTGCTGAAGGGGATTGACCTCGATTTCGGGCAGGGCGAATTCGTCGCCATCATCGGCAAGTCCGGCAGCGGGAAATCCACGCTCATCAATATGCTGACCGGCATCGACCGGCCCACCGCCGGCGAAGTGTGGGTGGGCGACACAGCAGTGCACACGCTTAGCGAAGGGCAGATGGCGGTCTGGCGCGGGCGCAATCTGGGTATCGTCTTCCAGTTCTTCCAGTTGTTGCCGATGTTGTCGCTGGTCGAGAATGTGATGCTGCCGATGGATTTCTGCAACACCTATCCCCCGCGCCGGCGGCGCGAACGCGCTATGCATCTACTGGGCCTGGTAGATATGGCCACACATGCGCATAAGCTTCCCTCGGCACTATCCGGCGGCCAGCAACAACGTGTGGCCATCGCCCGCGCGCTGGCCAACGATCCACCGGTGATCGTAGCCGACGAGCCGACCGGCAACCTCGACTCCAAAACCGCCGAAGCGGTGTTTGCGTTGTTCCAACAATTGACGGCGCAGGGCAAGACGCTGATCATGGTCACCCACGACAGCAGCCTGGCCCAACGCGCGCACCGCACGGTGCTGATCGCCGACGGTGAAATCGTCAACGAGTATGTGGCGCGCGCGCTGCCTACTCTGACGCACCAGCAAATGCTGCACGCCACGCGCCGGCTGCAACCCCTGCATTTCCCACCTGGCGCAACCATTATCCAGGAAGACACGCACGGCGATCAGTTTTTCATCGTCACTGCGGGGACGGCGAACGTGTTTTTGCGCCGACCCGGCGCTTCGGATGTGATGGTCGCCAGCTACGGGCCCGGCCAGTACTTCGGCGAGATCGAGGCGCTGCGCGGCGGCAAGTGGCGCGCCACGATTCGCGCTGCGCCCGATACCCCGGTGGATGTGGTCGCGCTCGACCGCGCCACGTTCATAGCACTGCTGGCCGAGTCTGAGGCGACGCGCGAGGTGATCGAACGGGTGGTCGAAAGCCGGCTGGCCGAGAACGAGACCAGCCGGCTATGAGACCCCGGCGTCACTCTCTGAGGAAGGCGCCCCGCTCCAGATCTTCGAAAGCCTGTCTCAGTTCGGCCCGTGTGTTCATCACAATCGGCCCATACCAAGCCACCGGCTCTTTGAGGGGCCGGCCCGACACCAGCAGGAAACGCACCCCTTCGTCGCCGGCCTGTACTGAAACCTCGTCACCCTGATCGAACAGCACCAGCGAACGATTATCTGCCTCGCGGGGCGGGGTTGTCTCAGCCCATCTCACACCTTCGGTGGGCACGGCCAGCGGTTCAGAGGCATCGCAGAATTTGCCGGCGCCGGCAAACACATAGGCAAACGCATGGCGGGTGGTTTCAACAGGCAGCGTTGCCTTCACGCCGGGCGGCACAGCCACATCGAGGTACACGGGGTCCGCGGCAATGCCCTCCACCGGCCCGCGCTTGCCCCAGAACGCGCCGCAGATGATACGCGCGCGCACACCGCTGTCGTCAATCACCTCGGGGATTTCCTGCGCCGTGATCTCTTGGTAGCGCGGCGCAGTCATTTTGAGCGCGGCCGGTAGATTGGCCCACAACTGAAACCCGTGCATGCGGCCGGCGGCGTCACCTTTGGGCATCTCTTGATGAATGATGCCGCGGCCGGCAGTCATCCATTGCACGTCGCCGGCGGCGATGATGCCCCGGTTGCCCAGACTGTCGCCGTGTTCGACCGTGCCGGCCAGCACATAGGTGATCGTCTCGATGCCGCGATGCGGATGCCATGGAAAGCCAGCCAGATACTCCTCCGGAATGTCGTTGCGAAAATCGTCAAGAAGAAGGAACGGATCGAAGTCCGACGTATCGCCAAAGCCGAACGCGCGCCGCAGATGCACGCCTGCGCCTTCCAGCGTCGGCTTGGACTTGATCAATCGTTTGATCGGTCGCACAGTCATCGTTGCCTCCAGTGCGCGGATCATACAGGATGCCCTTGCCCCGCATCGCAGAGGCTTGCAACCGAGAAGCTTCGCGGTATGCTATCGGCCCGTACACGATCGGTTTGAGTGGGACGTTGGAGGGTTGCACCCATGAGCCACTACAGAGTTTTGACAGACGAGCAGGTTGAGAGTTTTCTCGATAAGGGCTATCTGGTGGTGCGCGATTGTCTCGATATGAACATCGCTAATCGCTGGATCGAGGAGGCATACGAGCGGCTGGGCTATGACAAACACAACCCGGCCACGTGGGCAAAAGACATTGTCTGGTTGGATCATAAAAACCAGAGGCCCGTGCGCGAGATCGCGCCCAAAGCCTGGGCAGCGCTGCTCGACGTGATCGGCGGCGAGGAGCGTCTGGAGACTCAGGTGATGGGGATCAAAAGTGGGCACTTCACCACGATCAACTCGTTCATCTGGTCAGACGCGTTCATTGTCAACTTCCATCGCGGCGCCGACAAGCCGTGGCAACCGCCGTCGCCGAAGGTGAGTGGTTGGCACAAAGACGGCAGCTACTTCAAACACTTCCTCGACAGCCGCGAGCAAGCGCTGTTGCCGATCGTGTGCTGGTCGGACATGTTGCACCAGGGCGGGGCCACTTTCATCGCGCCGGATTCGGTGCGGGTGGTGGCGCGCTATCTGTACGAGCACCCTGAGGGCATTGAGCCAAACAAGTTCGACTTCCAGTCGCTGATCAACCAATGCACCCAGTTCGAGGAGATCACGGGTCAGGCCGGGGACTTCGTCATCATGCATCCGTTCATGCTGCACGCCTCGTCGCAGAATGTGCTACGCCGACCGCGCTTCATGAGCAACCCGCCGGTGGTGTTGAAGGAGCCGATGAACCTCAACCGCGACAACCCAGAAGATTTCTCATTGCTGGAGCGCGCCACTTTGCACTACCTGGGATTGGAGCGGCTGGACTTCCGCCCGACGGCGCCGCGCGAATCCTACTGGTGGCCGGTGTAGCCGGCACCATGAACGGCGCAAAAAAAGCACCTCGCGGGTCTATCAAACCCGCGAGGTAATGCGCAAGATCATATCAGGCCGATTACGCCACGGGCCAGATGTCTGACACTTGTTTGGGGAACAGCGCGCTCAATAGCGCCTGGGCCTCGTCATTCTCCACCCAGCAATCGGCAAAAGCGTAGCGCAGCTCCCCCAGATCGCGGTAGCCGAACAGCAGTTGCAGGAAGGTCAGGCCGGGGAAGGCCGCGCTGCCTTCGTCATCCGGCGTCGGCTTCCATGCTTCGACTGTGGTCATCCGGCCTTGCTCGAACGCCAGCCGCATGCCGTGGCGATAGAAGCTTAACTTCAGCTGGCCGGTGTGGCCTGCCAGCACCGATCCGGCGATACGCTGTTCCAGCACCGGCGCGATGTGGCGCAGAAAGCCGGGCAGGTCTGCTACACGGATGTACCACGCATACGGATTGTCCGGTTTGGTAAGCCGGCCTTCCATCACCTGGTAGGCGGGATGCTCGACGCCGAATCCAAAGCCGATCACAGCGAAGTCATCTTTGGCGCCGATGGCCTTTCTGCCGCGCGCCTGGTAGTCCTCGCCGGTCGTCCGCAGGTAACGCAACACACTGGGCGCTACGGCGGCCCACGATTGCCCCTCGATCATCTCCCACTGCTGCACCCATAGCGTGGCGCCCTGCTGCACCGGCGAGTGCATCAGATAGCCCACCGGCTGTCCTTCGACCGATTCGATCACGCACATCACACGCTGGTTGAAGTTCAGGCCAGTGCGGCCACTCAGTTCATACCGCCATAGGCGCGCGTCACGCAGACAGGCCAGCAGGTGCCGCTTGCAACCATGCGCGTAGGTAGCTGCGATGAACGGCAGGTCGGCCTCTGTCGCCGGCCGGATGCGATAAGGCTCGCTGTGATCCGGCTTCAACGCCGGCACAGCGGCTTTTTGCATCATGCGCGCCCCGCCGAGATTGACGGTCATTTCGTAGCCAAACTGGCGATAGAAGTAGGGAATGCCGGTGATGGCCTGAATCATCTCGCCGCGCCCGGCGCTGACGCGATGCAGTTCATCGAATAGCATCCGCACCAGCCCTTTGTTACGGTGCTCTGGCTTGGTGCCGACCAGTTCAACCCGCCCCACGCCGAACGGGATGCCGGCGTAGGTCCACGTCTGCGAGATCAGGTTCAGGGCGCACACAATCTCACCGGTGTTGCGGTCTTCGACCAGAAAGTAGTCATCCTCGCCGAAGGTGGGATGTGTCCCAGACGCCAGATCGCGCGCCCAATCCGCCACGTAAGGATTCGGCTGCTCAGGATCGCGCATCTTGAAGATCTGGCCGTAGAACGTCGCCAGCGCATCAGCGTCGGCGGCGGTAGAACGACGGACGAACAGGCCGTCGCCGATGTCGTGCGGCAATGGCAGCATGCTTGGCGAAATTTGAGTGAACGGTTCCATATCTTTTTTTGACCACAAACAAACAAAGCACACACCGATCGGCTGATGGCTCATCTCAGGTCCTGAATGTGCTCGACGACCTTGCGCACGGCAGCGACAATGCCACGCATGTCGTCCTCGCCGGCCAGCAGCACCGTGTGGAACAACCAGCACGTGTCCTGGCAGACCTGCTCGCACACCGGGCAGTTTACCTGCGTGTAAGCCACCGGGTCGCCGGCGTAGTAGGGGCACGTCACCGGGCAGCCGTCCGCGCCTTGGTACGCGCGCTGGAACAACGGCATCTTGTACAGCGGCGTGCTATAGCCGGGCATACACGGCACACCTTCTGCGGTCAACGCTTCCAGGAATCGCTCGCGCGTGACGCCCAGCAGGTTGAGATCGAGGCGGAAGCAGAACAGATGATAGCCGCGCCGCGTCATGCGCGGATCGTTCTCGATCGTGATGATGCCGGGAATATCACGCAAGCCGTCGTTCAGAATCTCGGCATTGGCCTGGCGCTTGAGGGTGTGCGCTTCGAGCCGGGAGAGTTGCGCCAACAACAGCGCGGCCTGAAATTCGGTCATACGCAGATTGCTGCCCAGCAGAAAGTGTTGATACCACGCGCCGCCTTTGCGCCGGCCCACGTTGGTAAAACTGCGGCACTGCTCGGCCAGCTCTTCATCGTCGGTGAGCATGATGCCGCCTTCGGCGCTGGTGATGTTCTTGGACGCCTGGAAGCTGAACACGCCGCACGCGCCCAGCGCGCCTGTGCCCTTGCCTTTCCACTGGCTGCCCCACGAGTGACAGGCATCCTCGACCACAAACAGCGTGTGAGCGCGGGCGATCTCGTTGAGGCGGTCCATGTCGGCCACATAGCCGGCCAGATGCACCGGCAGGATGGCCCGTGTGCGCGGCGTGATCTTGCGCGCCACGTCATCGGGATCGATGCACAACGTGTGCGGCTGGATATCGGCAAAGATGGGAATGGCGTTGACGCGCAGGACGGCGCTGGCAGTGGCGACGAATGAATAGGGCGGCACAATGACTTCATCGCCGGCGCCGATGCCCAGCGCCAGCAGCGACGCCTCCAGCGCCGTGGTGCCGCTGCTAGCCGTGACGCCAAACCTTGCGCCTTGAAAAGCCGCGTAGGCGGCCTCGAACGCTTTGACCTGCTCGCCATACCACCACTTGCCAGATTCGAGCACGGCCATCAACCCGTCTCGCTCGCGGTCGTCCCAGATTGGCCAGGTGGGCCAGACAGTCGCGCAGGTTTTCTCGCCGCCATAAATCGCCAGGACACTCATGTTGTTCCTCCATCAAGAAAACGTGACGAATGAGCTGAACACACGGAAACAACGATTCATCGGCGCTCGGTGCGGCGCGCGGTGCGGCGCGCGGTGCGGCGCTCGGTGCGGCGCGCGGTGTTTGTCCGCAGTGTTCTGAGTGGTTTGCGTTCTCCTGGGTGGTGAGAATCGCGCGCCCATTATCGAATCAAATCGCCCGATCACGGCGCATGGACAAGCGGCACAAATGCGGCCGGATTGATGCCGGGCAACATGACTGTGGTAGTGGCAATGGCCGCTGTCGCCCAGGCTTGTTCGTTGCCGGCGCGGTCACGCGCCCGCGCGCGGAAGGCATAGGTTGCCCCATGCTGGCCGGCAAATGCGTGAGCGGTGGTGTATAGCCACGTGGCAGCCGTGATCCATCCGCCGGCCTGGACACGATACTGCAGGTCATACGACCACACGCCGGCCGCGTCATCCGCGCCGGCCCAGCTCAGCGTGATCGTCGGCTGTGATGTGACAGCGGGCAGCGGATCAATGACAGCAACCGGCGGCGTCACATCCTGCTCGAGAATGATCAGCGGCGGGCTGGCCACCAGGCAGGAATCAGGTGGATTGTGCCAGGTGAAGTTCGGCGCCGGCGGCAGAGTGAACGTGTACTGCTTGTTGATGAAGCTGATCGGCGTTGTGTTGCCATTTTGCAGAACGAGTGTGCCTGTCGGCAGCACAGCGCCAAACACGTACGTCTGCGCTGTGTTCGTGATGTTCCAGATCACGCTAACCCGGCCCAGCGGGGTGCCCCAGAAACTGATGCGGCTGACCGCGTGGTTGTTCGACCAGACGCGTGTGGAGAACGTGAACGTGGCCGGCAGATGCTGCGCCGCAACTTGAAAAGCGCGATAGGCCGGACGCAGCGAACCATCCAGCCGGATCAGCCCCCATTGTTCGGGGCTGCCGTCGTCGGTAGTGCGAAAGTAGTAATAGCGGCCGGCGTTCTTGTGCAGCGCGTAGGTGTAATTCTGGATGAGGAAGGCCGCTGCCTCGTCCGGCCAGGCGTAACGCGCTCCCGGCGGTGGCGAGCCAGCATAGCCCTCCCAGTGCCGGATGCCGGTCTCGGTGATCCACAGCGGGTGGGGCAACAATCCGCCCCGGTCGGCGCGCGTCATGTTTTGCCGGAAATCCTCAATCACATCCCACGTTTCGCACGTGCCGCCGTCGTACAAATGAAACGCCGCCACATCGAAATAGTTGTTGCGCGCGACGCTGTCGGGCAGATCGCGGATGGCGTTCCACACGGTAATCGGGCTGGGCCACTGGTCGTGACGATAGAGAAAACCGCCCAGCACGACGGTCGCTTGCGGATCAGCAGCCTTGATCGCTTCGTAGCTCACGCGCAGCAACTGGGCAAACAGAGAGGCCGGCGCTGCGGGCATCTTCCAGTAGGCGCGAATGTCCGGCTCATTCCACACCTGCCAGTCGCGGATGGCCAATCTGTATCTGAGCACAACCTGATGCACAAATTGCCCCCAGTAGTTGTCAGGATGATTCCAGGGCAAGTGCAGATTAGCCGGCGCCGGCCAGCTTTCGTAGGGCACGTTGGGGTCGCTGGCCCACAGTGGCGGCGCGGTCAGCACGGCCAAAATCTGCAGGCCATGCGCCGTCTCGCCGGCAACGAGCGCGTCATATGCTTGCCAGTCCCACACGCCAGGGGCAGGCCAGATGGCGCGCATTTGAAACTCGACGCGATCATGCGCAGCGCCGGCTTCGCGCGCGCGGGCATACATCGGGTTGCCGGCGAAGTAGTTGGAAAAGCTGAGGCCCAGACGCGGGTTCTGAGCAGCCCCGCCAGCGTGTGGCGCATCTTGCGCCGCAAGCGGCCTGGAAAATAGGCCGGCCACAATAAGCGCCACAACCAATATCGAGCCAGGTTGGGTGCGTGCGTGTGATCGACTTACACCCATACGCCGATGGTACACGATCGTATCTGGCTTTCGCGCCGGCGCAGGGCTGTGTCAATCAGGCTGGTCAAGCACCTTCAGAAAGGCATCGACTACGGCGGGGTCGAAGGATGTGCCTGCCAGCGAACGGATGTGCTCTCGCGCTCTCTCCGGCGCCCAGCGTTTGCGATATGGGCGGTCCGAGCACAGCGTGTCCCACACATCGACGACAGCAAAAATGCGCGCGGCCAGCGGAATTTGCTCACCGCGCAACCCGCGTGGATAGCCGGTGCCATCCCAGCGCTCGTGATGCGCATAGGGAATGTCGATGGCGCGACTGAGATGCGGCACGGCCGCCAGCATCTGCCGGGCATGCTCCGGGTGGGTCAGCATGATGCGCCATTCATCGTCTGTGAGGGGGCCAGGCTTGGCAAGAATGCTCTCAGGCACAGCCAGCTTGCCGAGATCATGGAGCAACGCCCCATAGCGAATGTAGCGCAATTCATCTGCGCCGACACCCATCGCCTGCGCCAGACGCAGCGTCAGGCCGGCCACCCGTTGCAGATGATCCTCCTGCTCGTAGTTACGCAAGCTGAGCTGCCTGGTCCAGGCTGTCACCATCGCATCGAGGGCAGCGTCAATCTGCTGTCGCGCAAGCAACACGCCTTCAAGCAGACCAGACAGCGTAGCCAGGTAACCGTCGCCTTTCTCGATACAACGCGCGGCGCCGGCCTGAAGCGCCCAGCGAACTATTGCATCATCACCTAGGGCAACCAGGACGACCACTACCGCATCTGGCGCAGATTTACAGACTGCTGCGATGTGATCTGAGACCCAGGTGGAATCGGCGCGATGGTCTGGCAGGATCGCCGACAAATCCAGCGCCACAGCCTCGCTCGGGGTGTGCTGGAGGATGTGCAGCAGTTCTGTCAGGGATCTCACCAGCTTATGCGGCGCTGTGATCTGGCGCGTTATGAGTTCACAATGCGGGTCGCCTGCATCGACGTGCACGATGACCATGCTGATCCTCCAGCACCGATCCCGATCAGAGCGACACGCACCGGAAAGCTTCCCAGTACTGAACCTGTCCATCGGCCAGCAAGCGAAACAAACCTGTGCGCAGCCGGTCGGCCACTTTTGCGGAGTCAGGCTCTTTGACCTGTGAAACATGCTGGCAGACAGCCTGCGCTTTCAGGTCGATCGTGGCGGTGACATCGATCCATGTGTTGGGGGCGCTGGGGCCGGCGTAATACACCTCGCGCGGCGGGTGTGGCAGATAACCATCGGCCAGCAGTTCGGTGAAGTAGAAACGGCTGCTGGAGCCGGGAAAGATGGCGTCGTTGACGGCATTGCCGATGGCGCGGTGGTCACGGTGGTTGATGCCGCGCGCGCCCCAGTGCAGCGTCAGCGGGTCGAGGGTAACGATGCGATCGGGCCGGGCGCGGCGAATTTCACGCACCAGATCGCGCTGCAAGTCGTGCGTGTTGAACAATTCGCCGTCAGAATAGGCCAGGAATGTGATGTCGTGCACACCCAGCACAGCGCCGGCTTTGCGTTGCTCCTCACGGCGCGTCTCGACCAGTTGCCAGGGCGTCATGTGCGGGTCATCGCTGCCCTTGTCACCGCTCGTGACGATGAGATATTCGACATGATGCCCCTCCTGCACCCAGCGCGCAATGCTGCCGCCGCAGAAGAATTCAGGATCGTCTGGATGCGCCACAATGACGAGGATGTTCATTGGATGCCGGGGTTAGCTTTACGAGGGTGAATCCTGAGCCGCACGATCTGACCGCGCGGCGCGGGGGCGCAGCGGTTTGCGTAAGGGGCGTCGGCGCTGCGCCTGTTCGGCCGAGCTGGATACAGTCGGTTCGGATGATTGTGCCTTGTGGTCAGACGGCATGGCGGCATGTTCTACGCGGCGCTGCTGGCGGGCTTGGGCGCGCTCGTTGGCACGGCGACGAGCAGGGGTGGCCCCGGCCGGCCCAGCAGGCTGAGCTTGCACAGCAGGCAACGTTGCACTGCCTTTGCGTTTTCGCTTCTTACGCGCGCGCCGGTCTGCGCTGGTTGTGCGCTCGCTTTGTAATGTGGGGGCAATAGATTCGGCGCGCTCTGTTTCGGTCGGGAGCGCGCTAGCGGCTTCAGGCTGGGCTGTTGTTGCTCTTCCGCAATCACACTGCCCGCCCTCATGCTTGTCACACGTGCCACTGGCTGCCTTTTCCTGCAGGCGTTTCAGCTCTTCCAACGGCACAAGCTGCTCGCGATGAAACTCGTGATCTTTGACCTGTTCACCTTCACCAATCCGGACGCGCACCGAATCACGCAGAGGCAACACCTCAATCACCTTGCCCTGCCCCAATGGAGTGCCGATGATGGTGTTTCGTTTGGGTAGATGCCGGCGCGCCTCTACGTACTGCTCGAACTCGTACACCAGGCAGCAGCGCAGCCGGCCGCACATACCGGTGATGTCGTGCGGGTTCAGGCTCAGGTTTTGCTCTTTGGCATGTTTGATAGAGATGGGGCTGAACTCGGTCAGAAAGCGTGAACAACAGCGTTCTTCGATGCCACATGCGCCCATGCCGCCCAGAATTTTGGCGACTTCGCGCGGGCTGATCTGGCGCATCTCGATGCGGGCGCGATACAGCCGGCTCATCACCTGGCGCAACTGGCCTGTCTCGACACGCTCTTCTTGATCGGTCGAAAACAAGAACGTTAGCGTCTGGCCGTCGAAGCTGTACTCGGCGCGCACAATCTTGATCGGCAGTCCCAGGGCGCTGGACTCGGCGCGGCAGGCGATCATGGCTTCCAGCTCTTTGGTCTCATAGTAATGGCGGATCGCCATATCCCGGCCGGTCGCCAGCCGCTCGACCTTCTTGAAAGGGCCATCGCTCTTGTTGCGCGGTGGCTTGAGCGTGGCGACCTGGCCCATCTGCCGGCCGCGCGCCGTATCCACAATCACCCAGTTGCCCACCTTCAAAGCTAGCCCGTTGGAGAGATAGTGGTAGATCTTGCCGGCAGGTTGAAATCGTACCCCGACGAACCCAGCACCCGAAGTGTCAGAGTAATCCTGTGCGCCGGTCCAGTACGGGGAATCAAACTGCGACAACTCAGTGTGCGGCAGCTCGGTGACATGTGCGGCAGCCTCGCCCGCCGGCTGCGCATGCAGTGTTACGGCGTCAACTTCATCAGTCATCTGGCCATCAATCTTACCGCATCAGACCACAGAGCACAGGTTGTAGATGCTTCCGCTCGCGCGCTGCGTCCGCGCGTCGCGCGAGCGGATTGGCAGTGCTCACCGGCTTCGTCCTCAAGCCCGGTGAACGGGCGTAGTGGAAATCTGTCAGGTGGCTAGATGTTAAACCAAATTAACGTGGCGTCGTCAGCAGAATCAAACGGTGCGCTCTAACCCGCATCTTGATGCGCCAATCGAGCCAAGTACGATCGCGGAAAGTTTGTTCCAGGCGCAGGCGATCAACCTGCTCGAACGCGGGCTGCAACGCTCCCCGCTTCGCTGGCGCAGCCCTCTTCAGGCAGACTCAGACGCGGATGTGGAGCGCACGTCTTGATACCTGCCTGACCCTGTAGAATCAGCGCTCCAGAAGATTTGATTTGGAACAGGTTGTCGGGCTGCCGCCGCCGAAGCTACTCGGTTATCTGGGCCAGCCGGCGTACGGCGCGACGACCTCTGCCCAATGCGCGCCGGTTAAGCACAAAGTAACCTGGCTGACGTAAAAGGAGATTGGCAATGACGCGCTCAACCTTTCGCAGATATGCCCGATACATGCCCCCAACGATTGCGCCTGCCATCGCCGGCGAATCATCAACGGCCGAGAGGCTCATACCGCTGCGGCGCGATTTGCTGCCGGCCTGCGCGGCCTTGATGCTGGATGGCACAACCCGTAAACACGCAGGCCAAAGCGCAATGACGCTGGCCGACGCATTGCGACGCCTGGAGATATGCTTTGACCATGATCATGCGGTTGGTGTCGCCCTGCTAAACACCCGGTGTCAACCAGTCGCCTTTGCGCTAGGTCACGTTGAACGAGATGAGCGCGGCACGCCCACCCACATTTGCCTGCGCGAGTTCTACGTGGCAGCGCGCGCACGTCGCAGCGGTCTTGGCGCGTGGATGATCGAGTTCCTGCGACAGCAATGTGACGGCGCGCCCATTGACTTTGACGCGCGAGCGGGGCGCTGGCAGATGTCCGAATGGATCAATATGCTTTAAACTAGGCCTATCTCTGATGAGACTGAGTAGGAGCAAAACATGATTAGCGAGAACATGCAAGCATCGTTGAATAAGCAAGCCGCCGACGAAGCCTATGCGTCGAGCGTGTATCTGTCTATGGCAATGTGGTGTGATGGGCAAGGCTATGAAGGCGCTGCCAAATACTTGGTCAACAGCAGCAGCGAAGAGCGGGAACACATGACCCAGTTCCTTCAATATATCGTCGATCAGGATGGCCAAGCGCGCGTCCCGGCTGTCAAGGAACCACCCCACGAGTTCGACTCTTTGCCGGAGATTATGAAGAGCGTGCTGGAGCTGGAAATGAGCGTAGCGGCCAGCATCCACACCATCGTTGAACAAGCCTGGCAAGAGAAGGATTTCGCCACGTTCAATTGGTTGCAGTCGTTTGTCGAGGAACAGCGCAACGCCGAAATCCAGGCGCGCAATATCCTCGACCGCATCGAGGTGATCGGCACGGATGCGACCGGCTTGTATGAGATTGACCAGATGCTGGAGAAACTGGCCAACCAAGGTGAAGGCTAGCGCCGCAATTCAAGCTGAGCGCCACACCTCCACGCGCCATATGCGCGCCACCAAGCTGGCGCGGTAGGTCTGCGCCAGCTTGTGCGTTATCGTGCTGGCGCACAGACCGCCAGGCGCGTGTCGCGCCGGCAGCAAGTCTGCGTATTACTCTCAAGCTCATCCAGGCAGAGGCCGGCCAATAGACCCGCCGCCTGTGGCGCGAGGCAACCGTCTGCCATCTGCCCTCAGCCGATGATCGAGATTGGGATGACGTTGCTGCTTTGGTAATTCAGCACGCTGACGCGCGCGGCAACCTGCTGGGCGATGCTGATAAAGCGCTGAGCAGTCTCCGAAGTCGGATCGGCAATCAGAATTGGCTTGCCGCTGTCCCCCCCCACGCGCACCATTTGATCGAGCGGCACGCTGCCCAGAAACGGCACATTCTTCATGGCAGCCAGGCGCTCCCCGCCGCCTTCGCCGAATAGCGCAACTTTCTGGCCGGTGCGCGGGTCCATGTAAGGCCCCATGTTCTCGATCACGCCGACAACCGGCACTTTCAGTTGCTCGAAGGCAGCCAGGCCCTTGAGCGCGTCGCTCATCGAGACCAGTTGTGGGGTTGTGACGATGATGCCCATGACGCCGGCAGCGACTTGCGCCAGCGAGAGCTGCGAGTCGCCGGTTCCGGGTGGCATGTCGATGATCAAGTAGTCCAGTTCGCCCCACTCGACATCCTGCAAAAATTGGCGAATCGCGCTGTGCAGCATTGGGCCGCGCCAGACCAGCGGCGCTTCAGGGGGATAGATAAAGCCGATGCTAAACACCTTGATGCCGTACTTTTCGGCCGGCAAAATGCGCCCGTCACGCTGTTGCACAGATGGGATGCTGTTCTTGCCGTCTGGCGAGACCTGGGCGTAGGGCAGGCCGAGCATCAGGGGCACATTCGGGCCATATACATCGTTGTCTAGCAGGCCAACGCTAGCCCCGGTTTTTGCCAGCGCCAATGCCAGATTGACAGCGACGGTGGTCTTACCGACGCCGCCTTTGCCCGACGCCACGGCAATGATGTTCTTGACCGGGATATTCAGTGCACCGCGCACGCGCGCGTTAGCCGTCACATTGCTGGTGAAGCCAATCTCAATCTTGCCGATGCCGGGGATTTTCTGCAGCTCAGCGCGCGCAGCCTTGTCCATCACATCTTTCAGTGGACAGGCCGGCGTCGTCAACTCGATCTTGAATGAGACTGCACTGCCTTGAATGCTCAACTCCTTGATCATGTTCAAGGAGACCAAGTCTTTGTGCAGCTCAGGCTCGATCACGCGCGAGAGCGCGTCGAGCACTTGTTGTTGTGTAATCACAGATGACATCCTCGCCGGTTGAGTCGCGCCAGGCGCTGGCGCAAGCGTTATTATGCGCGAGGATGTGAGCGCGCGCTGAGCGTTTCCTGAGGGGCGCCGGCATGCAACAAATCAATTGCGGTCGGCGCGTCTGGCGTGGGTTTCGGCGTAGATCCACTCGGCTGTTTGCAAGCCCAACACCACCGGCCTATCTTCCACCTCTAGCGTCATGGTTTGGTTGAAAGGCATCACCTCGCGCACCACGAATTGAGTCCCTGGCATCAGATTATTTTGTTCGAGGAAAGCCATCAGATCGGCGCTGTCTTCGGCGAATTCGTGAATACGTCGGATAATGCCGGCGCTGCCAGGAGCTAGGTCGGTCAGTTTGATCCACTCTGCAACAGCCTGTTCTTCGCCGGGCAGAGGATTCCCATGCGGGCAGGTGGTTGGGTGCTTGAGCTTGCTCTCGAGCAGTTTCAGCGTCTCATCCGAAATAGTGTGTTCCATAGCGTGCGCTTCCTCATGGATGCGCGACCAGGGCAGCCCCAACACTTTGCGCAGCAACAGTTCGAGCAGAAAATGCCGGCGCAGCACCGAGCGGGCAAGGTCGCGGCCGGCAGGGGTCAGGCGCACTTCCTTCCGTTCATCGACCATCACCCAGCCATCGCGCGCCATGCGCTTGATGGTGGCGGTGGCGGTGGGCAGCGCCACGCCAATCTGCTCTGCCAGACGGGTGGCGATGGCCGGTCGGCCGTCGCGCTCGAACACGTGTAGCAGCGCCAGATAATCTTCGACTGTGGGAGTAGCCGGCGCGGGCGAATCCTCCTTGTGCGCCACACGTCCCTGACTCTCTACAACAGACTTTCTCGATGACTTGCTCATGATAACGCTCCCGATCGCGCAGCGCGCGCTGCTTTGCGCGCGCTGCTTTGCGCGCCGCTTGACAATGCGCAGAGGAAAGTGTACCATACCCTCTAAAGTAAGTATATGCTAATATTCAGGCGAAGGTAAAGTTTGACACTGTTCGCCCCCTCCAGCTGTGCAAGCGGCGCAGGCTCGTCACAGGAGGACTTTGGAATGATTGCTGAGAGTATCGCCCTGGTCGGTCATCCCAACGTAGGAAAGTCGGTGTTGTTTCAACGGTTGACCGGCCGCTATGCCAACGTTTCCAACTATCCCGGCACAACGGTCGAGGTGACGCGCGGCGCGGCGTCGTTTCTGCCCGGCGTCATGGTGATCGACACACCGGGTGTGTCTTCGCTGCCGGCTACTAGCGAAGACGAGCAAGTGACGGCGCGGGTGCTCTTAAACGAGCCGTTGCGGGCCATCCTGCAAGTGGGAGACGCCAAAAACTTGCGTCGCACCCTACTGCTGGCTGCACAACTGGCCGAAATGCAACGCCCGATGGCCCTAGCGCTGAACATGATGGATGAGGCCCGCGCGCGCGGCTTGCATATCGATCACGCGGCGCTCTCGGCGCGTTTGGGCGTGCCGGTGCTGCCCACTGTTGCTACGCGCGGCGCGGGCATTCGAGAATTGACTCACTCGCTGGTTCATGTGTCAGCGCCGCGTTTCGAGCTGCACTATCCTGACCCAATCGAAGCGGCAGCCCAGGCAATATCGCCGCATCTGCCAGCCTCTTCGATTGCCCCGCGCGCGCTGGCCTTGCTGTATCTCAGCGGCGATCCTGTGGCCGAGGGATGGATTGAACAGCACACCGACGCGCAAACACGCCAACACCTGGCCGAACAGCGCGCGCAAGCGCAACGCGTCCTAGATCAGTCGGTTGCTGCCGTAATCCAGCAGACACGCCTGGCCTGGGCCGATCAAGCCACCGCCGACGCAATTTCCAGTCATGCCAAAGCCGACGTGCGCTCAAGCCTGGGCGCGAGCCTGGGCCGGTTGGCTGCTCATCCCATTTGGGGCCTGCCCATCCTTGCTGTGGTGCTCTATGTCATGTACTGGTTTGTCGGGGTCTTTGGCGCGGGCGATCTAGTGGGGTTGCTCGAAGAAAACCTGTTTGGCGAGACCCTGAATCCCTGGATGACCAGTCTGGTTCAAGGCGTGCTGGGCCAATCGCTGCTGACAGATTTTCTGGTGGGCGAGTATGGGCTGTGGACGATGGGCATGACCTATGCGCTAGCGCTGATCTTGCCGATTGTGACGACCTTCTTCATCGCGTTTGGCATCTTGGAGGATTCGGGGTATTTGCCGCGTCTGGCTGCGCTGACCAACCGCATCTTTGCCGCCATCGGTCTGAACGGCAGGGCCGTGCTGCCGATGGTGCTGGGGCTGGGATGCGTGACCATGGCCACGATGACCACACGCATTCTGGACAACAAGCGCGACCGGCTGATGGTCACCTTGCTGCTGGCGCTGGCGGTGCCGTGCTCGGCGCAACTGGGCGTGGTGATGGGAATGCTGGCCAGCGTCTCGCTTGGCGCAACGCTGTGGTGGGCCGGCGTGGTGGTGGGCGTGTTGTTGGCCGTGGGCTGGCTGGCAGCGCGCGTGTTGCCGGGCGAGCGCTCGATGCTCTTTGTAGAGCTGCCGCCCTTGCGATTGCCCCAAGTCTCCAACGTGCTGATCAAGACCCTGGCCCGACTGGAGTGGTATATCAAGGAGGTTGTGCCGTTATTCCTGATCGGCACAGCCATATTATTCGCGCTGGATAAACTCGGCGTCTTGCCGGGGCTGATCCAGGCCGGCCAGCCGCTGGTGACCGGCTGGCTGGGGCTGCCGGCCGAAAGCAGCGCCGCATTTCTGATGGGCTTCCTGCGGCGTGACTTTGGCGCCACCGGCCTGTTTGCCCTGGAGTCCGCCGGGTTATTGTCCCCCCTTCAGATCGTCGTCGGCATGGTCACCATCACCCTATTTGTGCCCTGTGTGGCCAGCGTGATGATGATTGCCCGCGAGCGCGGCGCGCGCGTTGCGCTGAGCATGCTCGCACTGATCTTCCCGTTGGCATTGCTGGTGGGCGGGCTGTTGTTCCGCCTGTTGTCTGCGCTGGGGTGGAGCTGAGGGCATGGCAACCGACTCTTCACGCTGGATCGATTGCCCGGTGTGTGGTTTTCGCTTTGATCCAGAGGCGCACCCCGGCTGTCGCACATGCCCACTGCATACGAACTGCGCCACAGCCTGCTGCCCGCGCTGCGGCCACACCACGATCAATCCGCGCCGTTCGCGCCTGGGCCGCTGGGTTGCAACGCTTTTGAAACAGGGAGATAAACCAGATGAAGCGCAATCTGTTGTCCCGCTTGACTCAATCGTCTGAACGCTCGTCGGCGCAGCCCCGCACACTGGCCGAGGTGCGTCCGGGCCGGATGGCGCGCATTATTCGCTTCAGCAGCGCCTCACCGAGATGGCAGGAGCGCCTGCTGGCGCATGGCGTGGCGCCCGGCTGCGTGGTGCGCGTGGCGCAGCATCAGCCGGTCACAATCATTCAGATCGATCACACCGAGCTGGGCTTCGAACGCGAGCTGGCGCGCGCGATCGAAGTTGAAGCGTTATAGCTCCAAGCGCGCCGCATGGCTCAAGTTGTCCCGCGCGACGAAGTTGACATGCTAGACGCAGCGCGCACCGACGCGGCGCTGCGCTATCTGGATGCCATTTATCGGCTGTCTCAGCATGGCGCGCTGGCCGGCGTCAACGCGATTGCCGATCGCCTGAATGTGACCGCTTCTGCGGCCAGCCTGATGTTGCGCCGGCTGGCTGCGCGAAGGCTGGTGCAGATTGTGCCGTACAAAGGCGTTACGCTGACGCAACGCGGTTTGAAGCTGGCATTGCGTACAGTGCGCCGGCATCGCCTGTTGGAAGTCTTTTTGACACAGGTGATGCGTTTTGAATGGCATGAGGTGGACCGTCACGCCCACGCCCTGGAAACGGCCATCGATGACGCGTTCGAGGATCGGATCGATGAAATGACCGGACATCCAACGCGCTGTCCGCATGGGCATGTCATTCCCACGCGTCAAGGCGTTTTGCCGGCTGTATCCGATGTCAGGCTGGTGGATTGTCCAGCCGGCACGTCAGGCGTGATTCGTTGTGTGGACACCGAGCGAAGCGAATGGCTGGAATATCTGGGCCGGCTCAAACTGATGCCTGGGGCGCGTGTGACACTGAAGTCAATTGCGCCATTCGGCGGGGCTGTGACGCTGCTCACGCCACGCGAAACGATCACACTGGGGTTGCCGCTCGCCGAAGTGATTCTGATCGAAAAGGAGTAGGCGCGCCGGCTACACCCAGCGATAGCGCCAACTGACCGGCCGGCCATCTTGATAGGGCATCACGCCGTGAAACTGGCGCGAGTCATCGCCAAACACGAGCGGCAGAAAGAAGCGATCGCCGGGCCACATAGGCAGCGCCTGGGCCGGCGGATTGCCCTGCGCGTCCACCTGGCAGGCAGCCAGGATGCGCGCCAGTTCAACCCATTCGAGCCGGCCTTCTTGTGTCTCGGTATAGGGCATCCCCTGCCAGGCAGGGATCAGAAAGATAAAACCCAGCCAGTGCTCGCCGTGCTTGCCAAAGCCGGGCCAGTTGACGGTGCCGCGCAACCTCAGTTCAAGCGCTTCGATGCCGGCTTCTTCGCGCACTTCGCGGATCATACCCGTCACCACATCTTCATCGGCTTCGATCTTGCCGCCCAGGCCGTTGTATTTGCCCAGATGGTGATCATCGGGCCGGCTGTTGCGATGGATCATCAGCACCGACTGACGATCCGGTGACAATACATACCCTAGCGTGGCGACGATGGGGGTATAGGGCATTCCGGCGATTTCGGATTGCGCGTTTAGGATTTCGGGTTGGGCAAAAGCATCCTCCCGCAGCGTATGCCCTGCGGGAGGATGACGCCATATTAACTCTGAGGCGGGGCAGCGGGCGGCTGGGGCGCAGTAGAAGCAGGTTTAGCCGGCGTAGCCGCTGCTTTGGCCGCGGCCGCCTTGGCTTTAGCTTCTTCGGCCTGGCGCTTCTTTTCTTCCTCGGCAGCTTTCTCGGCCTGTTCGCGCGCCCAGTCGGTAGGATGAATCGCGGCGTGATAGGTGTCTGGCTTGGTGAGCCGCTCTTTGTCGAGGATCATCTCTTTGATGCGCCCGTAGTCCGACAGTTCATATTCGACATTCATCTTGATGGCGTCGAAGGGGCAGAACTCGGCGCAGTAGCCGCAGTTCATGCAGATGGTCGAGTCGATGTAGAACTCCTTGGGGGCCGGCACAGGGCGCTTGGTCACCGGGTCGGTGGTGCGAACGATCCAGATACACTGCGGCGGGCAGACCTTGGCGCAGATGCCGCACGAGGTGCATTTATCTTCGCCGGTCTGCGAGTCGCGCACCAGAAACGGGATATTGCGAAAGTTCTCTGGCAAGGGCAGGCGCTCTTTGGGGTACTCCACCGTCACCAGGCCATAGTTCTTCGGGCTTTGCCTGCGCAGCGGGCGTGGCTCGATGCCGGCTTTCTTGCCCAGATACTTGAAGTCCTCAAGATAGGTGTTGATAAAGTGGGTGAGCGTAACGCTCAGCCCCTTCAAAATTCCAGTTCCCAGCAAACCCATGGTGTGTTCCTTATCTAGCTTGTTCAGGTAGTTCAGGTGTGTCAGGTTATTCGGGTTCGTCAGGTTTACAAAGCTCCCGATATCCTTCTGGAACCTTACAGCCTCTTATCACCTTATCACCCGATCACCTTACGAACTTTATCAACCTTTATCAACGTTACCGATCCACTTCGCCGAGCACAATGTCGAGACTGCCCAGAATGACGACGGCATCGGCAACTTTCTGGCCGATGGTCATCTCGCGCATCGAAGTCAGGTTGATGAACGACGAGGAGCGCACGTGGTAGCGATAGGGGTTTTGACCGCCGTCGCTGACCAGATAGAAGCCCAGTTCACCCTTGGGGGTTTCGACGCGGGCGTAGGTCTGGCCGGCCGGCACGCGGTGGTTATAGGCCTTCTTGCCGGCCTGGATATCGCCGGCGGGGGTCTGGTCGATCTGATTCAGCGCCTGCTCCAGAATGCGCAGGGACTGACGCATCTCCAGCACGCGAATGCGATAGCGGTCGTACACGTCGCCGCCATACAGCACGGGGATGTCGAAGTCAAAGCGGTCGTAGATGCTGTAGGGATCGGCGCGGCGAATGTCATAGGGCACGCCGACAGCGCGCAGACAGGGGCCGGTCAAGCTGTAGGCGATGCTGCGCTCGGCAGACATGTAGCCTACACCAATCGTGCGAGCTTTGATGATCTCGTTGTCCGAAAGGAGTCGCTCCAGTTCATCGATGGCGCGCGGGATGCGCTCGAAGACCAGTTCGCGCGCGCGGGCCAATTGTTCGGGAGTGAAATCGCGCGCCACGCCGCCGAAGCGCATGTAGTTGCACATCATGCGGCTGCCGGTGACCGACTCGAACAGGTCGATGATCAGATCGCGCTCGGTGATGAAATAGAGCGCCGGCGTGTAAAAGGCGCCCAGGTCGTTGAGCAAAAAGCCAATGGCCCAGAAGTGCGACTGGATACGGGTTAACTCGGCCATGATGACGCGCAAATACTCGGCGCGCTCGGTCGGCTTGATGCCCATCATGCGCTCGACGCCGATCACATAGCCCATCTCGTTGGCCATGCCGCAAATGTAATCGAGCCGGTCGGTGTAAGGGATATTATGCAACCAGGTGTTGCGCTCGCCGATTTTCTCGTGGTTGCGGTGCAGATAACCAAGCACCAACTTGAGGTCGGTGATGGTCTCCCCGTCGATGCGGACGACCATGCGCAACACGCCATGCGTGCTGGGGTGTTGGGGACCCATGTTGACGATGATCTGATCGGTCTTCAGACCGCTCGAGGAGCCAATCACAGCATCTGCCCCAGTGTCTAGAGGCGGAACTTCAAGATCATGCCCATTGCCGCCCTCCAACATCGACTCGTAAATGTTGCCGTCGGGATTGGCGACGTAGGTGGCGGGGTCAAAGCCGGGTGGCAGATTGATATTGTCCGCCCAGGGCACACGCTCTTCGGCGAGCTTGTGGTTACCGCCGGGCCAGCGCGAATCGAACGGTTTGGTGTCGCCCTCGTAATAGGCTTCTTTCCAGTCCCTGCGCATCGGCCAACCGTTGAAGCCTTCCCACATCAGAATGCGGCGCAGATCAGGATGGTCAGAGAAGCGCGCGCCATACAGGTCATATATTTCACGCTCCTGGAACTCCGCGCCGGGGTACACTGGGGTGAGCGAGGGGACAGCAACGGATTCATCGCGCGGGATGCGCGTCTTGAAACACAGCGGCTTCCCCCCCTGAATGTGCGAGACGTGATAGACGATTTCGATGGCGTTTTCAGCGAGATAGTCTACAGCAGTCTGGTTGCTGAGCGTTTCGAAACCCAGTTCGTCGCGCAGGAAAAGCGCGACATCGCGCACCTTAGCCGGATCGGTAACGAGAAACCCTTCGTAAGGGGCCGGCTGAATCAGCGCTTCGCCGAAATGTTGCTGAACGACCATCATTTCAGGCGTCAGGGTGGCCAGTGTGCCAGCCGGTTTTTTGTCGGTGTGCTTGGCGGCCGGGGCAGCCTTGGGGGCCGGCTTGGTGGGAGTTGGTGTGGCCGCAGCAGGAGTAGTTTCTGCCATTCGCTTTGTCTCCGCTTGGTTCAGAATAATTATGAGCTGAGGCCGGCCTCAGGCTGTTGGCTCGGCGGACGCAGCCGGCGCTGTCTGTGGCGCCAGGGCACGTGCGACGATCTCCTGGGATCGCCGTAAATCGATCAGATCAGGGCCGAGCACAGGCACCGGCACAACGGTTGCTTCTCCCTTGCGATACCACGACACCGAGCGCAGGGACTGCTTTTCGATCTTCTCCTGGAGTTTGGTAAAACCGTGCAGCAACGCTTCGGGCCGGGGTGGGCAGCCGGGAATATACACGTCTACCGGCAGGAATTTGTCGATGCCGGACACAACGTTGTATCCCTCCTTGAACGGCCCGCCGCTGGTGGCGCATGCGCCCATAGCAATCACATAGCGCGGCTCGGGCATCTGGTTGTACAGACGCACGATCTGCGGCACCATCTTCTTGGTCACTGTGCCCGATACAATCATCAGGTCAGCCTGGCGCGGGCTGGGGCGCATGAGTTCCCAACCAAAGCGGGCCAGGTCATGCCGGCTGGCAGCCGTGCAGATCATCTCGATGGCGCAACAGGCCAGGCCAAACAACATTGGCCACATGCTGCGCTTGCGTCCCCAGTTATAGAGCTTGTCGAGCGTCGTGATGAACACATTGTTGTTCAACTCAGGGGGCACGCGTGGATCGTTCTTGATTTCTTCAATAGGTTGATTGGTCGCCAATTCAGCCATATTCAAATTCCATTTTCCATGCACCGCATCGCCTGTTGCGGTGAGCGCAATAAACTGTGCGGCAAGTTAAACCACACCCTGTTTCAGGCCACCGATTTCCAGCCATTCGCACCGGATGTCGTCCAACCACTCTGTGCGCGCCATGTCTGGATCGTCGCTGAAGCCCGGCAGGGCAATCACCCATTGCCTTAACGTCGCATAATCCACTTCCAGCGGTTCTGCATCTGGATGACACGCCTTGAGCAACAGAGCAATCGGGTACGCGTCGTCCCAGTAAATCGGGTCTGCACCTGACCTCGCCATGACAGGCCCGGATTATACCTCTGACCTCGACGATAATGATACATTTCACAAATGAGCGCAGAATTAAAATTAGCAAGAAGTCGATCTTTCAAATGAGGTCAAGGCCAGAGCGCCTGGCCAAGATGCGCGCATCCTGCGCGCACAGGACGTGCACAAACCGCCTTATTCTCGGATTCTCGGGGCGTGTGTTTTCGCAGCAATATCACAGCCGCCCAGCAGGCCGCCCAGCAGGCCGCCCAGCAGGCCGCCCAGCGGCAGGCTCGGCCATAGCCAATTGGCCGTATAATCTGCATCCAACCTGGGGGTGCACTCATGTCTTTGCCGTCCCTGCAAGCCCTCTGTTGTCCGTAAGTGGCAGCTTGATTGTTAGCTTGTTGATTTGACTCAGGGTACTTATGCGTGACATCATGTCGCGCTCCCGCGACCTGCCTGCCTTTCGGCAGGCCGTGGTTGTCGCTGTGCTGATCCTCTCAGCATACAGTGTCTGCCTTGCCATATTTCAGTCAGTCCCACAGGCTCTGTTGACCGTGCAGACTGTGTTTGGCTGCGCACTGGCGACGCTGGTTGCTGCTGCATGTATGTGGGCAGCTCGGCAATCTCTGCGCATGGCCCCACAGTTGGGTCCGCCATGGACGCTCATGGCAACCGGCATGCTGTGTGTCGTGGCAACAGCAGCCATAGATTTGCCGCCGGCGCTGCAGATGTTGCCGCGCGGGGCGATCTTCTCTGTGGCCGATGTGGGGCGCGTGATGTTTTACATTCTGTTCATCACCGCCATGCTGATGATGCCGCGTGAGATGCTTGATCGTGCCAGATGGCTATCGATCTTGCTCGACGTGGTCACTCTCAGCATTGCCGGCATTGTGCTGTTGTGGTCATTTGTCTTCATTCCGGCCATTGCCGACGACGCGCTGCGTCAGCCGTTTTCGGCGCGCTCGCACGACCTGCTTTTAATGCTGCTCTACCCGGCCTTGGGTTTGATGCTGTTGTGGACATCCGTGATGATCCTGCTGCAACGGCCTGTAGGTGTGCCGAGGCTCACCATTGGGCTGCTGTTTGCCGGGAGCGTGCTTGCCATGGTCAGCGATGTGCTGCTGGAAGCGCGCTCCGTGCTTTCGCCCTTTGCAGTGGTTGCGCCGGCGCCCACGGCCGAAGCAGTCTGGTTCGTTGGCTGCCTGCTGCTGGGTCTGGCAGCGATGGCCCATGTCGACACCCTGCCGGCAACGGTCGCGATACAGAAGGAGCATCGCGCGCCCAGTCAGGAGCGGCCCTCGCCACCGATATCGGCCGGCAAAATGGCCGGCTTGCGCCGGAAATGGGCTCGCTATCTACCGCTGGCCTGGACGATTTTTGCCTATCTATTGCTGACGTGGAGCGCCTACTTCGCCGCCGGGATCACGATGCCGGTTCCCTTCACCGTGTCTGTGCTCGGTGTATCGGTACTGTTCGGACTGGTGTTATTGCGCCAGCTTGCCACCACAACTGAGAACATCGACCTGGCCGAGCGACTGCGCAACGAGCTTGCTGAGCGCCGGATAGCGGAGGAATTGCTCTATCTCAATCAGGAGCGCATGAAGCATCTGCTCTCAGCGACGCCGGCTGTCATCTATGCCGCCAGCGCGGCGGAACAGAATGGCCGCCGGCTGACATTCGTCAGTGACAATGTGCGCGTTATTCTGGGTCACGCGCCGGGCGCATTCACGACCGATCAGAGATTCTGGCTGGCGTGCGTGCACCCCGACGACCGTCCCGACCTGCTGGAGCGCCTGCGCCGGCCCGGCGGCGGCGAATCATTCGTCCACGAATACCGGTTCAGAACCAGCGCCGGCCTCTACCGCTGGGTACGCGACGAGGCCCGCCTGATCCGCGATAACACCGGGCAACCTGTTGAGGTCGTAGGGTTCTGGGCCGACATCACCGAGCGCAAGCGCATGGAACAGGCGTTGCGCCAGGCCAATGACGAGCTGGAATTGCGGGTGCAGGCCCGCACAGCGGAGCTGTCACAGACGCTTGAAGAGCTGCGGCGAGAAATCAATGAACGACAGCAGGCCGAAGCATCGCTGCGCGAATCCGAGGCCAAATTTCGCAGCTTCGTCGAGCAATCCACAGACTGTCTCCTGTTGACAGACGAACAGGGCAACATTGTCGAGTGGAATCGCAGCTTCGAGGCGCTGACCGGTCTGCCCCGCGAGCGTGCGATTGGGCGCAAGGTTTGGGACGCGCAGTGGGAGATGATTCCTGAGGAATTGCAGACTGCGGACCGGCGCGCGCGTATTGAGCAGGTATTCAAGCAGGCTCTCTGGGCCGGCGAGCAGCCGTTTTCAGGCCGGCTGACTGAAGGACGAATTCAGTCACTTGATGGCACCCGGCGCATCGTTCAGCAACGCGCTTTTCCCATCTGCACCAAACGCGGCATCTGTGTCGGCGCCGTGTTGCGCGACGTGACCCCGCAAAAAGAGGCCGAGCAGCGACTGCGCGACTCAGAGGCCAGATATCGCGCCATTTCAGAATTGATCTCCGATTTCGCGTTTGCGGTGCGCGTTGCGCCGGACAACACGGCGACTCTGGAGTGGGTGACCGACGGATTCAACCGCATCGCCGGCGGACACCTGAGCGCAAATGGCTTGGACATGCTGAAGTGGGTAGAACCAGAAGACCGGCCCAACGTGCTGAACAGGATTCGGGCCGCGCTGTCATCGAGACGTGCAACCACATTCGAGACGCGCATCCGCTCTGGCACAGGCCGGCAACACTGGATCGAGGGCACGCTGCTGGCGCAGCGTGACACAGTTCAGGGGGTGCGGTTGATCTGCGCCGGCCAGGACATCACGGCCCGCAAGCAGGCCGAGGCGCGCGAGCGCCAATACACCGAAAATTTGCAGGCGCTGTCGCGCACCGCCATGGCTTTCCTCGAATTGCCGATCGGCGCGGACATCTATCGCCTGATTGCAGACCAACTGTACGCCCTCATCGGCGAGCCGGCTGCCGTAGCGGCGACATCTTTCGATGCGGCCACCAGCCGGCTGACGGTGTGCACCGTGGCCGGCCTTGATCGTTTTGCCGCGCTCAACGGCCTTAACGTGCCCGTCAACGTGCAGGATATTCAAGTCACGCTCGGCCAGGACGATATCGCCAGGCTGGCAAAGGGGCATCTCGCGCGTCTCGACGTATCGCGCATCGACCTTGCCCTGCGTCATGTGCTTCCCGCAACGCGCGCAAGCCTGCTCGATCTGATCAGCGACTGTGCCATGTATAGCATGGGCTTCAGCGGCAATGGACAACTTTTTGGCAGCATTGCCATTCTGCTGCCCAAAGGCCGGCACCTTGACAACGCTCGGCTGATCGAAACATTCGTCCGCCAGACGACAGTTGCCCTGCAACGCCAGCAAGTCGAAACGCAATTACAGGCCTCGCTGCGTGAAAAAGAGGCCATGCTGCAAGAGATTCACCACCGGGTCAAGAACAATCTGCAAGTCGTGTCCAGCCTGCTCAACTTGCAGGCTGAACGCGCTCAGGATCCGGCTCTGGCCGACATCTTGCGCGATAGCCAGAATCGTGTGCGCAGCATGGCGTATATCCATGAGCGGTTGTATCGCTTCGCCGATCTGGCGCAGGTCGATTTTGCAGAGTACACACGCGCTCTGGCAGACCATCTGCTCAACTCATATCAATCGAAAGATCAAGGAACCGTCGACGTGCACGTTGAGATAGGCCCAGACGTGCGTCTGGGCGTGGATACAGCCATTCCATGCGGCCTGATTGTCAACGAACTTGTGTCGAATGCGCTGAAACACGCCTTCCCGCCCGGCTGGAAGAGGCCTGGTCTCGTCACTATTGCCGTGCAACAAACACCGAATGGCTATATGCTTAAGGTGCAGGACAACGGGGTGGGGTTGCCGGCCGATGTGGATGTGCGCTGCGCGCGCTCGCTGGGGCTGGAGCTGGTCACCATTCTGGCGCAGCAGCTTGGCGGCGCGCTCGAAATTGATCGTCAGGGTGGAACCGCGTTCACCATCACATTTGGCCGGCGCAGCTAAGCGCCAGGCTGGGCAACGGGATGGCCACGCTGAAAACGTGGGCTGCTGCGGACAAGCAAAAGGAGCAATATGCCTTCTGCGCGTATTCTGGTAGTCGAAGATGAAGCGATTATTGCGGCTGATTTGAAAAGCCGGCTCAGCCGGATGGGCTATCACATCGTCGCCACGACGCCCACCGGCACAGAGGCGCTGGCCCTGGCCGCCGCGCTGCGCCCCGACCTCATCTTGCTCGATATCGTGCTCAAGGGGGAGATGGATGGCGCACAGGCCGGCGAGCGCATTCGGGCTGACTACGACATTCCCGTCATCTATCTGACCGCCTACTCCGACGACGCAACCGTGCAGCGGGTCAAGGCCGCGGAGCCTTACGGGTACATCTTGAAGCCGTTTCAGGATCGTGAGATGTACACAGCCATCGAAATTGCTCTGCACAAACACAGCGTCGAGAAAAAGCTGCGCCAGAGTGAAGCCAGTCTGCGGGCCTTGTTCGAGGCGGCCCAGGACCTGATCTTCGTCAAGGACGCCGGCCTGCACTACACGCAAGTCAATGCCGCCATGGCGCGCACGCTGGGGCTGTCCATCGAGGCCATGATCGGGCGCACCGCCCACGACCTGTACAGTGAGGCCGATGCGGCGATCGTGGAAGCCGATGATCGTCGCGTGCTGGCGGGCGAGACGGTCACACGCGAGCATGTGTTCGAGCTGTGCGACAGGCCGGCCGTGCTGCACATCGTCAAGGCCCCTCTGCGCGACCAGGCCACCGGCGCCATCATGGGCGTGTGCGGCATCGCGCGCGATATTACCGAGCGCAAGCAGTCCGAAGAGCGCCTGCGCCGTCAACTGGACATGCAGAATCTGGTGTCGCGCATCGCACGGCGATTTATTGATATTGCGCCGCACGACATGGACGCTGAACTGCTGCGCATCGTCAAAGACATCGGCGAGTTCGCCGGGGTGGATCGCAGCTATATCGATCTTCTCGACGAGGCCGGCGCCACAATCCTGCGCGCCTGGGAATGGCGCGCCGACAGGCTTGAGCCGATGGCCGAAACGGTTACGGGGATGTCGATTGAACCGATGACCTGGGCCACAGATCAGTTGCACGCCGGCCGGCCCCTGAATGTGCGCGACGTGGCGCAGTTGCCGGATGCCGCCCGCATCGAGGGGGAGTTCTGGCAGGCAGCGGGCCTGCGCGCCGTGCTCACGATCCCGCTGATTGTCAATCAAAAACTGGTCGGCCTGCTGGGCTTTACGCTGGATGCGCAGTCCAGCCGGCCGGCCTGGCAGGATGACGATGTGCGTTTGCTTTCACTGGTCGGGGAGATTTTGTCGGTGGGTTTTGCGCGCGCGCGCGCCGAGCAGGCCTTGCGCGCCAGCGAAGAACGCTATCGGCTGCTGGTCAACTCAACCGATGATTTCATTTACAGCTTCGACCTCGACAGCCGATACACAGGCGCCAACCAGGCCCTGTGCCGGGCGCTGAACGTGTCTGAAAAGGAGTTGATCGGCAAACGCTCAGGCGACCTCAGCATCATCGCCAAAGACGGCGCAGACTGGCTGCCACTTCACCAGCAGGTCATCCAGACCGGCATTCCCCTGCGCACCGAGATCGCCGTGACGATGCCTTCCGGCGCCACTCGCATTGCCGACCTCTCGCTCAGCCCATTGCGCGACACGGGCGGGCAGGTGTGCGGTCTGGTGGCAATCAGCCGAGATGTCACCGAGCATCGGCAGGCCGAGGAATCGCTGCGTGAATCGCAACGCCTCTTTCGCGCAGTGCTAGAGGATGTTCAACTGGTAGCCATCATGTTGGATACGCAGGGCTGCATCACATTCGCTAACGACTTCACGTGCGAGCTGACCGGCTGGCAGCGCGAAGAACTGCTGGGCCGCAACTGGTTCGACACGTTCACGCCGGGCAACCAGGCGCTGCGCCGCACATTCACCGAGGGCCTTGCCCGAGGCGCTGTCCCAATCCATGCCGAGAACCCCATCCTCACCCGACAGGGTCAATGGCGTATGGTGGTTTGGAACAACACGCTGCTGTTCGACAGCACGGGCAAAGTGGCCGGCGTCACCAGCATCGGCGAGGACGTCACTGAGCGTCGGCGCGCCGAGAAGATCGAGTCGGCGCTGTACCGTATTTCCGAGCAGAGCGCGCTGGCGGTCAACGCGCAGGCGCTCTACCCGTGGATCCATCGCATCGTGGCCGATCTGATCGATGCGCAGAGCCTGTATATCGCCATGCGCAAGGAAACAGACGAGACCGAGCTGGAATTTCCCTATCTGGTCGATCCGTTCATGCCACCCTCGGTGATCGAGAACCTGCCGGCCCGCGAACTGCGGCGCAAGCTGACCGAATACGTGATAGACACCGGAATGCCAATGCTGGCCACGCCCGCCATTGTGTCAGCCTTGATCGCGCAGAATGGCGCGGAAGTCGCCGGCCGGGCGCCAGTCAACTGGCTGGGCGTGCCCTTGCGGTTGGGCAGTCGCGTTCACGGCATGCTGGCCGTCCAGAGCTACTCGCCAGATGTGCGCTTCGGCGAGACTGAAGAGAGCGTGCTCAATTTCGTGTCGCAGCACATCGCCGGCGCGATTCGCCGCAAGCAATCCGAGACCGCCCTGCGCGCCAGCGAAGAGCGCTTCCGCGCCATCTTCAAGAACTCGGCGCTGGGCATTTTCCAGTCCAGCCTGGATGGCCGGCTACTGATGGCCAACCAGGCCTATGCCCAGATGTTTGGGTATCCCTCGCCCGAAGCTGCCGTTCAGCAGATGAATGATATAGCCATGACGACCTATGTGACGCCCGAACAGCATGAGCACTACTATCAACTGGCCCGCGCTCAGCCCGGCGTCGCACGCTTCGAGACCGAGTTTCGCCGGCGCGATGGGGGTGTCTTCATCGGCGACGTGCGTCTGCGCGTCGTGCGCGACGACGCGCAGCGCGAGCTATATCTCGAAGGGTTCATCGAAGACATCACCGAGCGCAAACACGCCGAAGCACGCCTGCGCTATTTGTATGCTCACGACATCCTCACCGGCTTGCACAATCGGGCCTATTTTGAAGAAGAACTGACGCGTTTAACGGACAGTCGCCGATATCCAGTCGGCGTGATCATCGTCGATGTTGATGGTCTGAAGCAGGTGAACGACCTGCTGGGTCATGCCGCCGGCGATGAGGTGTTGCGCCGAGCAGCCAGACTGATCAAAGACGCTTTTCGCGCCGAAGATGTCGTCGCACGCATCGGCGGCGACGAGTTCGCAGTCCTGTTGCCACAATCCGACGCAAACACCACCAGCGCGGCTGTGCAACGCTTGCAGGAACACCTGAGTCAACACAATCGGCGGAACGACCCGACGCACATCCATCTCTCTATCGGTTATGCCACAGCCGACAAAGACGTTTCGATTCTCGAGGCATTAAAACAGGCAGATGCCCGCATGTATCGAGACAAGGCATTGCATGGTCACAGTTCCGCGCGCGTGGCGCGACGGATCGGTGAGGGCGCGCGCGGCGCGCCTGAAGAGGATTCCTCCTGAAAGCCGCAAAGGAAATACCTATGCCACGAATACTTGTCGTTGAAGCCGGCAAACCTGATTCGCGCGGGCTGTTGGATGCTGTCGCCGGAATTGGACAGGCCGTTGTCGCTGAGGCAAGATCAGGACGTGAGGCGCTGCAATATGCTGCCCGATCACGCCCCGATCTGGCGTTGGTGAATGTTGAACTGGCCGGCGACATGAACGGCATCGAACTGGCTCAACATTTGCGCATCATGTATGACGTTCCCGTCGTCCTGGTCACCGAACGGAGCAGTCCGGTCCGGCTCGAACAGATTGCGAGTGTCGCGCCGTATAACTGTGTGCTCAAGCCCTGCACAGACTACGAAATACACCTGGCCATTCATGTAGCGTTGCAGCGCCGACGCCTGGAGCATGAGCAGATTCAACAACAGTGCGCCAAAGCCGCCGTACAGGAACGCGAGCGACTGGCTGCCGAACTGCACGATAACGTGTGCCAGCTCCTCGGCTTCGTCAAACTGCAAGCCTTCTCGGCGCGCGAACTGTTGGCAGGCGGCGACACCGCCGGCGCAGACATGTTGTTGCAGCGCATCATCGACTCCGCTCAGCAAACGCAAGCCGAAATTCGCCAGGAGATCCGCGACTTGTACGTACGTGTCGCGGCCAAGGACTTGGCGGCAGCGTTGCAGGCCTGCGCGCGGGGATTCGAAATCGACGGGACCAATGCAAAGCTGAGTGTAGTTCTGACGCCGGCCGTTGAACAGGTGACACTCGATCCCCAAACATCGCTGCAACTGACTCGTATCGTGCAAGAAGCGCTGGCAAATGTGCGCAAACACGCCCAGGCACAACATGTGACGATGCACTTCGATATTGTCGATGGGAATTTGACCGGCCTGATCGAGGATGATGGGTGCGGATTCGATGAGCAGTCGATGGAGTGGATCGCGCGCGGGCACTTTGGGCTACAAATCATGCGCGAGCGCGCGCGGTCGATCGATGGCCAGCTTAACGTGGTTTCTTCTCCTGGCCACGGAACGCGCATCTCGATCGTCGTGCCGCTGGATAAAGAAGCGCCAGCCGGCTGAAAACGGATGTGGCACGTCGCAATAAAAAAGATGACTGTTTGACAAATTAATCGGAATCGTTACAATCTCTGGTATGCAGGCAACTCGACGGCGCATTTTGGAGTTACTGCGGGACAGACAAGTGCTGACCGTGGACGATCTGGCCGGCGAACTAGGACTGACCCCAGTCACGGTCCGGCATCACCTGGACATCCTGAGGACGGAGGGATTGGTGGAGTCGCCGGAAGTCCGGCATCGTGACACGCCCGGCCGGCCCCAATTCACCTTCCGGCTGACCCCGACGGCGCTATCCCATTTTCCCAAGAACTACCAGGGATTTGCGCACCTGATGGTGAATGAGATTCGCGAGCATGTATCCGAAGCCGAGATGGAGCGCATTCTAGCCGGGGTTGCCTCGCGCATGGCGACCGAAGCAGCACTACCCGCTGGCGACGCTCCGATCGAGCGCCGCCTGGATGCCGCGGTGAGATATCTGAACGCGCGAGGCTACGAGGCGAGTTGGGAGCGCCTGTCTGCCGGGCGGGTCGTGCTGCGCACACGCAACTGCCCCTATCATGAACTAAGCCAGTCGAACAGCGAGTTCTGTCGGCTCGATTTGAACCTGGTGTCACAACTGCTTGGCCTCAAACCGGTTGTAGAGGAACGCATCAGTGATGGCGGGTCAAGCTGCTCATACATCATGACGCTGCCGGCTGCCTGAACATGCTGTTGGGCATCGCGTGAACAGCGCGACGGGCCGTCGTGTAGAATCCTGTCTTTATCCATATCAGGTGAAGAATTGTTTGAGAGGTGTCTTGAAAATGGCAACAACCACAGTGGAAACGCTTAAGGCGCAGACAAATGCCCCGACCGAGATTGAAACGCCGACTTTGAAATTGACAACAGCTGCGGAAAACAAGTTGCGCCAGTTGCTGGCCGAACGCAATATTCCCAGCTATGGCCTGCGCGTGTTCGTTGCCGGCGGCGGCTGTTCGGGGCTGCAATACGGCATGGCTTTCGAGCCAAAGGCGCGCGAGTTTGACACCGTTGTGGAGCAGAACGGCGTGTCGCTTTTTGTCGACCCAACCAGCCTGATGTATCTGGCCGGCGCCACCATCGATTTTGTGGACACGCTGATGGGCGGCGGCTTCAAGATCGACAACCCGAACGCTGTATCCTCGTGCGGCTGTGGTCACTCGTTCCGCACCAAAGATTCAGCCGGGGCTGAGCAAGAAGATGGATCGTGCGGGTCGGGCTGCGGCTGCCATTAATCTGCACGATTTCTCTGAAACACATAACCCCTAAGAGCGAGTCAGGAGCAACAACGCATGACTGAGGCTACACGGCCCGCAGCTGCATCTTTTATCAAAAAAAGTGGGCCGAAGAGACTGTGGTTGGATTTGGGCGATCTGGGCGACCTGGTCAATCCGGCCGGCCCGCACGAGCAATGGCAAGACCACGGCCTGGGCCTGTTACGCACCATCCTGCATCAGAACGGTGTGATGACCGATATGTTCTCCACACGGCAGTGCGTGTCGTGGGACGAGGTGCGCGCCCGCATGCAGGCCGGCCAGTACGATGTGCTGATCATGAATGTGCGCAGCTACACATACCCGGTCGCCTATCGTTCGGCCAAAATTTTCAAGGAAGTCAATCCAAAAGGCATTGTGATCGCCGGCGGCTTGCACGCCACCGTGGCGCTCGATGAAATGGAATCGGTGCCGGAGTTTGATCGCATCGTGCAGGGGCCGGGAGAAAAGAACATCGTCGAGATCGTCAGCGATCCTCTTTCCTTCCCGCGCGTCATTTTGGGCATGGGCGCGCGTTCGATGGAAGAGTGGCCCATGATCGACCGCACACTGTGGCCGAAGCCGGCCAGCAAAAAACTGGCCAAAAAGTTCAACTGGCCACTTGAACCAGAGTGCGGCTGGGGTCCGCCCAAGGTGGCTACGATTCTCACCAGCCGGGTCTGCCCTTGGCAATGTGTCTTCTGCAACGAAAACTCGTACATCCCCAACATGGGCCGCCGACCGGTCGAGATGGTCATCGACGAACTGAATTACCTCGACCGCGTGTATGGGCCGCTGGGGTCGGTCGTGATTCACGACTCCATGTTCTTCCAGAATCCAAGCTGGCTGGAAGAGTGGATCGAGAAGTATCCGCGCAAGGCGCGCAAGGCGTGGCCGTACTGGGCCGCCGGCCGCGCCGATACCGTGCGCCAATGGCCGCATCTGTTCGAGGCGCTGATCAAGGAAACCAACTGGATGACCGTCTCCATCGGGTTCGAGTCTGGCAGTGATCGTGTGCTGAAGATCATCAACAAGGAATGCACCGAAGAGGATAACTACTTCGCCATCGACCTGCTGCATAAGATCGCCGACGAACTGGAAGCGCAAGGCCGGCCTGCGCCGGTGTTCTGGTCGAATATCATGCTGGGCATCCCCGGCGAGACGCGCGAGGACGCTATCAAGACTATGCGCATGGTCAAGTACACGCGGCGCATCATGCCTTCCATCTCCTTCTACGCCCCTTACCCTGGGTCAGCACTCGGTTATCAACTGATTGCCGAAGGCAAGAGCCTGATGTCGAAGGAGAACTATCATCGCTTCCCTGACGATGAAAAGGTGAAAGGCATCGACTATCAGTTCTACCGCGACCTGCTGGGCGGCAAGTATGATGACGAGGTCAACCGCGGCCTGCCCGAATTCGCCCGCCAGCGCCGCAGCATGTTTTTGGACGCCCTGGCCAAAGCCTGAGCATTTTGAATTTCTGATTTTGGACTTGGGATCGATCAACAGCCCAATCCAAAATCCCAGTCCAAAATCCAAAATCGGAATGAGCAGCTTCAGCAATCCCCACTACATGTATCTGTTCAGCTTGAAAAACGGGAAGAAAAAGCTGGCCTATGGCCAGTCCCCAGAGGACGCACTGGAGATCCTGAGTTACCGGCTGACGGCAGAGGAAATGGATCAGATTCTGCGCGATCAGTACATCAAGATTAACCAGCGCAAGCTACAGGAACATATCGACGAGCTGGGATAGCATGATGCGTCTGACAATCCAGCAGCTCGCAATTCTGGTCGCGCTGGCCGACGGCTGCGCGTTGAAGGCGCAACGCGATCTGGAGGGGCGCAAAGTGTATCGGCTGCATTACCTGGACGGCCACACAAAAGAGGTGGCCGCGACCGATGCACAACACCTGCTGGAAAGCCGGCTGATCGACAGCAACAAAAAGTTCCCCACCGCCACATTCTTCCTCACCGTGCGCGGCGTGGAGCAGTTAAAACAGATCTCTGTCAACATCTCGGCCAGAGGGCTGGTGGCCACAGCTTCCCCTTCAGCAAATCGGCCGGCATATAACGTGTGAGAAGGCCGATTCTCCTTGCACTCTCTTCTGTCGCCACGGCCGCACTCGCCGGGCGCGCAACACATCGGCCGGCCACTCATTACCCCACAGCAGCCAAGCAAGCGTAAACACCTGGCGCGTCGCAACCTGCGGCAACGCGCCGGCTGGTGTATGCTATGCTCCAGCTCAGCACCAGATGTCGGACTTCTCCGACAAGCCCAACATCTGAGACACCCACAATCAGGCGGTTTCATCGCATGTACGACCCCCGTTTCGACAAGATGGCCGAGGTCATCGTCCACTATTCAATCGAAGTGAAGCCCGGACAGACGGTATACGTGTGGAGCCAAGGATTTGCCGCGCAACCGTTGCTCCTGTCAATCTACCGCGAGATTCTCAAAGCCGGCGGCAATGCCTACCTGCGCGCCGACGTGCCTGGCGCGCAGGAGATTTTCTACCGCTATGCCCGCGACGGACAACTCGACTTCGTCTCGCCGGTGGACAAAATTTCAGTTGAGCAGTTCGACGCCTACATCCGCATTGGCTGCGAAACCAACACGCGCCGGCTGTCTAGCATCAATCCCGACGCCATTGTGCGTCAGCAGGCTGCCCAGCGGCCCATCCTCAACAAGCGCATGGAGTTGTCGGCGGCAGGCAAGTACAACTGGTGCGTGACCCTGTTCCCCACCGAGGCTTACGCGATGGAAGCCGAAATGAGTCTGGCTGAATTTACCGAATTCGTGTTCGACGCCTGCCTGTTGAACGATCCCGACCCAGTGGCAAGTTGGCGCGCCCTGGGCGCTCGGCAGCAGCACTACGTGGATTTTCTCAACGGCAAGCGGCGCATCGAGATTTGGGGGCCGAACGTCGAACTGTCGTTCAGCATCGAGGGGCGCACATTTCTCAACTCGCAGGGCAAGCGCAACTTCCCCGACGGCGAGATCTTCACCGGCCCGGTCGAAGATTCCGTCAACGGCTGGGCGCACTATACCTATCCGGCCATCTACAACGGGCGCGAAGTCAGCGGCGTCAAACTGTGGTTCGCAAATGGCCGAGTGGTCAAAGCAACGGCCGACAAGGGCGAGGACTTGCTCAACAAAGTGCTCGACACCGACGCCGGCGCGCGCACGTTGGGCGAGTTCGCCATCGGCACGAACTACGGCATTACTCGCTTCTCGCGCAACATCCTGTTCGATGAGAAGATCGGCGGCACGATGCACACTGCTGTAGGCTCTGGCTACCCTGACACCGGCGCAAAGAATAAGAGCGCCGTGCACTGGGACATGATCACCGACACAACCGGCGTCACCATGACTGCGGACGGGATTGTGTTCTACCAAGACGGCCAGTTCGTGGTGTGACACGTTCAGACGACAAGTCAACAGACAGCAGATATCAGACAGTAGATATCAGATATCGGACAACAGGCAGTGGTCACACGTGAGCTACTGTCTGCTAATCTACGCTCTGCCTTTAACCCACTGATGGAGATCTCCAATCTCGTCTTGCTGTTTGCCGCAGCGATTGTCGCGGGAGCAATCAACTCGGTGGCCGGCGGCGGCACGCTGATCTCATTTCCATCGCTGCTGGCTGCCGGCGTGCCGGCCATATTGGCGAACGCCACCAACACAGCCGCACTCGTGCCCGGCTCGGCCAGCAGCGCCTTCGCGTACCGTGAAGAGATTCGCACACAGGGCCGATTGCTCATCACTCTATTCATCCCCAGCGTCATCGGGGGCGTGCTGGGCGCGATTGCGCTGGTCGTCACACCGCCCGAAATCTTTAACTACATCGTGCCCTTCCTGGTGCTGTTTGCCACACTGTTGTTTGCCGGGCGTGATCTGTTCAACCGGCTGTCAAGGAACGACGCCAAAGCAGAGAAGCCGGTGACCTGGATTGGCAACGTCTGGGGCGTCACCTTCCAGATTCTCGTGGCAGCCTATGGCGGATACTTTGGCGCCGGCATCGGCATCTTGATGTTGGCCTCGCTCAGCATCATGGGCTTGCGCGATATCCACCGCATGAACGGCGTCAAAACAATGCTGGCAGTGGCCATCAACGGCGTGGCGCTCGTGGTGTTTATCATCGAGCAGAAGGTGGTCTGGCCGCTGGCAATTCTGATGGCGGTGGGGGCGATCATCGGCGGCTATGGCGGGGCGCGGCTCGCTAAACGTGTCAATCAGAGCATCGTGCGCGGATTGGTCATTGGCGTCGGCCTGCTTGTCTCAGCTTATTTGTTCGCGCGGCTGCTGTAGCGCCACACTGCCGACACGGTCTGAGCGGACTACGTCCGCTCGCGGCATGGTTATGCGAAACGACTCTCCAGGACAGTGGTGGTTGGAGCTGGCTCTGTTCCGGCGCAGCGCGTTTCAGGACATTGCGCAGAGACCTGTAACAGGCGCAGCAGGCGCCATCGTAGCAGCCGGCGGCCTGATCATCAACGGCGCAGGCGCGCTTATGGCGGGCCTGTCAGCAGAGGTCATCATTGCCAGCGCGCTGGCCGGCGTCGTTGCAGCGCTGCTGGCGTGGGTGTGTCTCTCGGCATTGGCTGCGCTTCTGGCATCACGCGGGTTGCGCACACCGCCGGCGCTGCAGCCAATCTTGCGTGTAGCCGGCTTTGCCAGCATGTGGCGCTGGGCCGGCGTCATACCGGCGCTCAGTCTGGCCGGCGATATGTTGGCCGCTATTGCGCTGGGCGTTGCGCTTTCCACACGGGTGCCGGACAAGCCAGGTCGCGTTGCGCTCGCCACCGCCACGTGCGTGGGAATGGGTGCGGTCGTCCAAGCGATCGCCGGTCGGCTGGCCTACACGGCGCTGTTGGCGCTATGGGCGTGGGTCGGCTCGATTCAACTGTGATAGGCCTCCCCTGAATTGTGCTATATTGAGCGCGGTGTAATTCCGCTCATTTTGCTCGCAACAGGAGGAACGACATGCAGTTGAACACGCGCTCACTATTGATAGCGGCCGGTATCGCCGGCGTTGCCATGGGCATCCTGAGTTCTGTGCCGATTCTCAGTCTGGCGAACTGCCTGCTGTGCGGTTGGGTCTGGGGTGGCGCAATATTCGCCGTGTGGTTGTACAAGCGCAACGAGAACGGGGTCATCGTAACGACCGGCCAGGGCGTTGTCATCGGCCTTGTCGCCGCATTGATTGGCGCAGTGATTAGCTGGCTGGTCGGCATCGTCATGGGCGGCGCGACGATGGCAGCCATGGGCCCATTGCTCGACCAGTTCCCCGACGCAGAGTCGCGCCAGATGTTTCAACAGTTGATGGCTTCCGGCGGCGTCTCGATCATCAGCCTGTTGTTCGGCCTGATCATCAATGCGATTTTCGGCATCATCGGCGGATTGATCGGCGCCGCCCTCATCGGCAACAAGCCGGCTGCTCCGGCGGCGCCTTCCGTATAATGTGAAACAACCATCTCCGGAGGATCATCATGATTGACATCGGTCGCGCTGCGCAGCACCCGTTGGCCCGCACCGACACCATCCCCCTGTCTTTGTGGCTTTGAATAGCGAACCCCGGCCTGATTTGCAGGCCGGGGTTCTTGCTTTATAGGAACTGGTGGCTTTCGGGTTGCAGCACAACTTCGTTCAGCACGCTGTGCGCCGGCGCTTCAAGGGCATGCAGGATGGCGCCGGCGGCATCCTCAGGCCGCAACATCTTGTCGCGTTGCACGGGCATATCGATCGCATCCCAGAAGTTCGAATCCACCCCGCCGAGATAGAGCAGCGTGAACTGCACCCCCTGGCGTTGAAACTCAGTGGCCATCGCCTTCAAAGCCCCGGCCGCGCCCCATTTGCTGGCGCTGTACGCGGCGCTGCCGCGCATGACGTAGCGCCCCATCGTGCCCACCGGCGTGATGACACGGCCCACAGGCCGGCCGGGCGCGCGCTTTGCAGCCGTCTTCAACATCTCGGCTACCACAGCCTGCGTCACCAGAATCACGCCTTTGGTGTTGACGGCCAGCATGAGGTCGATGTCTTCGTCAGTCAGGTTCAGCGCAGGCCGGATCACGCCTTGCCCGGCGCAGTTCACCAGCGCGTCGATCCGGCCATAGGTAGCAGCGGCCTCGCTCACCAAGTCGCTCACCTGAGCGCGCATCGTCACATCAGCCGGCACGGCGATTGCCTGTCCGCCCCGTTGGCGCACTTCCTCTGCGACGCGCGACAGCGGCGCATAGTTGCGCGCAGCCAGGGTCAGCGCTGCGCCGCACTCGGCCAGCGCCAACGCTGCAGCCCGCCCAATGCCCCGGCTGGCACCGGTAATCACTACGCTTACACCTTTCAGATCGATAGCCATGACTACAACACCTTACTGGTAGAGAGAAGCGTGGCCGTCAGGAGACAACGGCCACGCTTCAGGTCATGTGCGCTGACCCGCCAGACCTCTTGCCGAAGCACACCCAAACCATGCACAGGGAAGCCGAACGCGAGTCAGCTACACAGAGACGCCGGTTGTCGGCCCCGAATGCGCTGGCGATTCCAACGCTTTGCGGGTCGCCGTCCGGCGGGACGCAAAGATCACCTTCATCATCAACGCTCCGCCGATACAGGCGGCGATTTTGCCCAGCACACCCAACGGCAACTCATACTCGATATGATCGATGATGCATGTGCCCTCGTCCGCCGGCTCGAAGCGATGCATGTGGCGCCAGTGTTTGAACGGCCCTTGGCCGGGCAGTTGCTCGTCCACGAACTGGTGCGGCGGCTCATATGCGATCACCTGCAAGGACCAGGGTTGTCGCAACGGACCGACACCCATCGAGAGGTTCACCCGGCTGCCGGCGCGCAGGGGCCGGTCATAGCCTTCGACCGTTAGGCCAAACAAAGCGGGCATGATTCTGGGCAACGCGCGCGGATCGTTGTGAAATTCCCACACCACATTCAGCGGCGCGCGCACAACAAACGATGATTCAATGACGGGCATAGCTCAGCGCCCGGCCTTCAGCGATGGCGAATGGTGTTGCGCCGGCGTGCAACAACGTGCGCCGCTTTGTGCGCCGCTTTCTGCGCCGCTTTGTGCGCAACAGTGTTGCGCCATGCAACCATCAAGACTACAGCCACTGCCAGAGCAGTGCCAGACATCACAAAAGCATCCATCAGCATTTCATTCTGCATATTGCGCCCTACCCTACGCCTAACACCGTTAGCGATACTCAGCCCGGCCAAGCGAACGCTTGATCAGGAAACCCAGGGTCATGGCGCGCACGTAACCGATGCCTTCGCGCAGGCGAATTGGCTGCACCCCAAACACTTTCTCTGTGGCGTTGTTAGTTGCCACATTGTCCACGCCAAGTTGGGCCAGCAAACTGGGCGTGACCGGCGGCTTGGGGAGCACTTTATCCATCACCCCAACGGCGATGCGCAACAAACCCACCGGCATATGCAGCTTGACGCGCTTGACGCCAAGTTCAGCAATCACGGCATCGATAATGTGTTCGAGTGTGATGACCTCGCCGCCACAAATCTGCAAACGCGCATTGATGACCTGTGGATTATCCAGGGAGCGCATGACACACGTCGCCACGTCCTGCACGGCAATGGGCTGGAACCTCGATTTGCCATCGCCCGGAACAATCATGATGGGCGGAATGCGCGCCAAGCCGGCCAGCGTGTTGATGAACTCGTCGCCCTCACCAAAGATAACCGACGCTTCCAAAACCGTGTATGGAATGCCGCTGGCCATCAGGTAATCCACGCCGACGCCCTGTGTGTGGGCCAGTGGGTAAGGCCGGCTGGCGTCGGCGCCCAATCCGACCACAGTGATGATATGTTTGACACCGGCCCGCTTGGCGGCATCGACCACGTTGATGGCGCCCTGAGCGTTTACCCGCTCCATCGTCACCGCGCCGCGATCGCGGTTGACAGCAGCCAGATGGATGACCGTCTGCACGCCTTGCATCGCAGCGTCCAGCGATGCGGGGTCGGTCACATCTCCCTGCACTGGCTCGACGCGGCTGCCAAGCCGGCGGATCTTTTCAAACCGGGTCTGACTGCGCACCATGGCGCGAATGGTCGGTTCGACCCCGCCGTTGGCGAGCAGCGTTTTCATGACATGCGTTCCAACGTATCCGTTTGCGCCTGTTATCAGAATCATCAGATTCGCTTTCCTTGACTGCAGCAGAGAGTGCCAGACAGTACGATCGGTTTGTGCGTGCTGTGCAAAATGATCGTAGCCGGGCAACTGAGACTTGACTTAAGCGCACCTAAGATGGCACATACACTTTGTACACGAGCGCGTCGCACAGCAGGCCGGCCCATCCACCCAACGACCGAATCGCTTTGGCCAATCGCGGTGATAGAATCCTGCGCGTGAATGAGAAGCACCTGAACACCCTGGAATTGCCAAAGATTCTGGAGCGATTGACTGCCTATTGCAGCTTTTCGGCCAGCGTCGAATTGGCGCGCGCCCTGCGGCCGGCCACGGATGCCGCTGAAGTGCAACGCCGGGTTTCAGAGACAACCCAGGCCCGCGCGGCGCTGCAGGCAAACGACACTCTGAGCATCGGCGGGGCGCGCGATGTGCGCGAACGCGCCGAGTTCGCGGCCCGCAGCGGCGTGCTTGACCCCTCTGAGCTGCTCAACATCCGCGATACGCTGATCAGCGCGCGCACTGTGCAGCGCGCCTTGTCGCGCTACGCGGCGATGTACCCGCAGTTGACGGCGATTACGAATCAGATCGAGCCGTGCGGGGGTCTGATCGCTGAAATCACCCGCTGCATCGACGAGAAAGCCGAAGTGCGCGATAGCGCATCAGCCGAGCTATCGAACATCCGACGCGAAGTGCGTCTGGTCCACGACCGGCTGATGCAGAAACTCCAGCGCCTGATCAGCGACAGCAGTAACACGCCATGGTTACAGGAGCCGATCATCACCCAGCGCGGTGGGCGTTACGTGATTCCGGTCAAGGCCGATCACAAAGGACGCATCGCCGGCCTGATCCACGACCAGAGCGCCAGCGGCATGACGGTCTTCATCGAGCCGTTAGCAACGCTGGAATTGAACAACCAGTGGCGCGAATTGCAGTTGGCCGAGGCGCGCGAAGTGCGGCGCATTTTGGGGAATCTGTCTGCCCTGGTAGGCCAGGAGGCTGCGTTCATCGTTCGCACCGTCGAAGCGTTGGCGCAATTCGATCTGGCGCTGGCCAAGGCCAAATATGCCGACGCGATTCGCGGCGTGGCAGCCGGTGCATCCGCGCCACGTGTGATCGAGTTGCGCCAGGCCCGGCATCCCTTGCTCAATGCAGATACGGTGGTGCCAATTGATGTGCGGATGAACGACGACGCACGCTTACTGGTGATTACCGGCCCAAACACCGGCGGCAAGACGGTGGCGCTGAAAACGATCGGCCTGCTGGCAGCCATGCACCAGTGTGGGTTGCACGTGCCGGCCGAGTCAGCTACATTGCCTGTGTTCGAGCACATCTACGCAGATATCGGTGACGAGCAATCCATCGAGCAAAGCCTATCCACGTTCAGCGCACATTTGACGAATTTGGTGTCATTTCTGGGAAACGTGGATGCGCAATCGCTGGTGCTGCTCGACGAGTTGGGCGCAGGCACCGACCCGACCGAGGGCGCCGCTTTGGCGCGCGCGATCCTGGAACATCTGCTCGCATCCGGCGCGCTGTGTGTGATCGCTACGCACTACCCGAATCTGAAGGCGTGGGCCTACATGACCGACGGCGCCCAGAACGCCAGTGTCGCGTTTGACGACGAGACGCTGAGGCCGTTGTACACCTTGCAGATCGGCCTACCCGGCAAGTCGAACGCTTTCGCCATCGCCCAGCGCCTGGGCGTGCCGCCGGATGTGCTGCAAAAGGCGCAGCGTTACATCGACGCCAGCGACGCCCGCACGGAGGATATGCTGGCGGAGATTGCCAAATTGCAGCGCCAGGCTGAATTGGCCCGCCAGGCCGCCGCCCGGGCGCAGCGCGAAGCTGAGGCGAATGCGGACAAGATTCGCGCCCGGCTGGCCGGCATTGAAGATGAGCGGCGGGCATTGCTGGCCGAGGCGCGCGAGGATGTGAACCGCGAGGTCGAGGCGTTGCGCGCCGAGGTGCGCCGGCTGCGCAGCCGTGTGTTAGCCGCCGGCGGCGCGCTTGACGAAATCAAAGCTTTTGAGCGCGAAGCCGAGCGACTCGAAGAGCAAGCCGAGCGCGAAGCAGCGCGCGTAACGACCCGCGAGGCACCCAGGCCGGCGCCTGCCCCACTTCAGCAAAAGCGGCCCTTGCGCCCCAACGACCGCGTGCGCGTGCGCTCACTCGGCGCAGATGGCGTGATCGGCGCCATCACCGGCGAGGATGCCGACGTACAGGTAGGGCGCATGAGAATGCGTGTCAAGCTGAGCGACCTAGAGCGTTTGCACACGGCGCCGGCACAAGACAGGCCCTCCGAACAGCTATACGAATCCTTCGACCGCCCGGCGTCGCCGGGCATGGAACTCGACCTGCGCGGCCTGACCTCCGATGAAGGCGTGACACGGCTGGAGCAGTATCTCGAGCGTGCGGTGCGGGCGTCGTTACCTTTCGTGCGCGTCATCCACGGCAAGGGCACGGGCGCGCTGCGCCGGGCAATCCACACTGCCATCAAAGACAACCCGCTGGTCAAGTCGTTTGAGACCGGCCAGGATGGCGAGGGTGGCGATGGCGTCACCGTGATAAAACTGGTTGATATCTGACGCGGGCCAAGACTGGCCATCTGCTTGACAGACCATGACGCGAGAGAAGACCTTCCGGATTGCAACAATCCTGGCGATCATCGCGTTGACGATTGTGATCGTCGAGCAGGTTTGGCGGTTTGGCCAGACGATCAGCGGTCTGCTCTCGGTGCTGGCCGGCGCGTGGTTCCTCGCGCTAGTCTTGCGCCCATTCATCACCCTGCTGCGCCGCCTGACGATTCCCCCACGCGTCGCGCAATGGGTAGGGCGCCGGTTTGGGCAACGGGCAGCCCAACGCCTGTCTGGCGCGCGGATGCCGTTTAGTGTAGCGGTTGGTCTGGTCTACATCACTGCCCTGGTGATCGTGTCTGGCCTCGTGACGATCGGCGTGGCCACCGGGCTGGATCAGATTCGCGCATTCGTCAATCGCCTGCCCGATTTTTCGACCGCGCTGCCGGGACAAATTCGCGCGCTGTGGGGGTCATTCGCAGCCCAATTCGGGTTGGAACCAACCGCCATCGACCAGATTCTGTCGGCCGAGGCCATCACCACCCAAGTGCGCGACTCGATTGGCAACATTGCCCAGCAAACCTTGAGTCTGGCAGCGGGCACGGCCAACCTGGTGGCGCAACTGGCATTGATGCTGATCCTGAGCTTGTTCATGACGATGGAAGGCCGGCTGTTGCAGCGTCAGATCTTTCTGCTCATCCCGCGCGAAGCACACGAACCGTTGATCGCCAGCTTTGCGGCGGTAGACCGCTCGTTCACCGGCTACCTGCGCGGCTATGTGTTCGCGGCGCTGATTCGCGGCGCAATTGCGCTGGCAGTGTGCAGCCTGTTTCAGATCAATTTCAGCGTGGTGATCTCGCTGCAATATGCCATCCTTTCGTTCATCCCGCTCTTGGGATCGCCACTGGGCATCATGGTGGCTGCCATCATCGCGCTGGTGGTGCGGCCCGATGCAGCTCTGGCAATAACAATCATCCTCTTGATTGCTGATCAGGTGGTGGCCTACATTATTCTGCCGCGCATCATGAGTGACATCGTGGGTGTGCCGGGGCTGGTGCAATTGGTATCGGTGACAATTGGCGTGCAGTTGATCGGGTTTTGGGGATTGCTGTTCAGCATCCCGTTTGTAGGCGCGGCGTATGCGCTGGCGTTTGACTTCTACTTGCCACGTATGCGCCGGTCGCAAGGGTTGCCAGAGACGGATAGCAGTCTGGAGGAGATTCTGCATGGCAAGCACAACAAGCCGCCGGCTGTTGCGTCGGCCGGAAGCTGGGTGGACGCGCCGGCCGGCGCAGCGGAGCGCCGCCAGAAAAGCGCAGGGCCGGTGTGAGGCTGATTGCACTAGCCGGCGATGTGTTCAGGCAGCTATCACAGTCGCATCAGCGAGCCTTAACCGGCCTGCGCCTATGATGGGTTTATTCTGGAGAGATGACAATGGGTTTGTTTGGCCGCAGGGATAAGGAAAACGAGATTCGCAAGATGGGCCGGTTGCCCCCCGGTCAGGCGCTGACCGAAAAGTTTCCGGTGTTGCACTACGGGCCGGTGCCCAGTTACGACATGTCGAAGTGGGACTTCCGCATCTTCGGCGCGGTAGAACAAGAGAAGCGCTTCACGTGGGAAGAATTCCAGCGCCTGCCGATGCGCACCGTGACTATGGATATCCACTGCGTGACCCGCTGGAGCAAATTCGACACCGTGTGGGAAGGGGTGTGGCTGCAAGACCTGATCGACCAGGGCATCGTGAAACTGAAGCCAACGGCAAAATACGTCATCGAACATTGCGAGTATGGCTTCACCACCAATCTGGACATTGAACACTTTCTAAAGCCGACCACCCTGCTGGCGGTGAAATACAACGGACAGCCTTTGGAACCAGATCATGGCTATCCGGTGCGCGTTGTAGTCGGAGCCCTTCCCAACCAGGCGCAGGACCCGGACACGCGCTATTTCTGGAAGGGGGGCAAGTGGGTGCGCGGGCTGGAGTTCAGTGCAGTGGATAAGCCGGGATTTTGGGAGCAGGCCGGCTATCACAACATTGCGCGCGTGTGGCCCGAAGAGCGCTTTGAAGGGCAATGGTAGCCGGCCCTCGCGCGCCGCGACCTCAACGTGCTACATCCACCGGCCGGCCGGCATACGTTCCCGTCACGTGCGCCGTGCCGTCGCCTGCACGCACGTAGACCAGGCGGCCTTGCGCTGCGCCATCCACCTGCCCTTCTAGCCGGAACTGATCGGCGTTCAGGTCATAGTCGCCCACGCCCGTAAATGCCAGTCCGCGGCTGAAGCTACATGCCTCTAGTGCAAACACTACGCGCTCGCCGCGCATCTCAAAAGACACCCTTCCTCCACGCGCGCACCCCACCGCAAGCCTGGCGACTCCATCCCAGTAATAGTATTCGGGCAGGTGCTCGATCTCGTCGTTCAGCGAGCGCATGGCTTGCAGCGGATCGGCGAAGCGGGTCATATCGGCCGGCGCGATAGGCACATAGTCGTCCACCCAAATGTCCTCGCAGGATGTCTGGCGCTGGGCCGGCGGAATCGCCTCTACCAGAAAGCGCGTCACGGCATTGTCCACACAGCGGTTGCCCCGCCCGAACATGACGTGCGCCCCGCCGCGCGTGGTGATGAGATAGCCATCTTCCAGCCGGCTAAATACGCGCTGCCCATTGGCCAGAGGCGTGAGTGGATCGGCGCTGGCGGCCAGCACCAGCGCTGCAATGCCAGGGGCAGTGAATGGCCCAGGGCGGGGATTGCGCCGGCTCACAGCCGGCCAAAATACGCATGGCAGATCGCTGTAGAACAGCGCGCCCAGGCGCGGCGCACGGGCCAACACGGCTTCACCTCTATTCAGCCAGGTTGCCCCGCGCGCCAGCGGGGAGTCGCCCACATCCTCGGCATAGTCCAGGCATGTCACTGCATAGTAGGCCGCGTCTGAATACGTCGGGTCAGGCGCGACGGCCAGCGTGTCTGCATTCAGCCCCAGCGCACTGTAGAGCAGGCGTGCGAAGGGCACAAAATCGCCCCGCGCGCCGGCGGCAATGGCGCGCAACACCAGCAGGCGCGCATCGGGGGCGCTGAGATAGCCGGCCACAGCCGTGTCGATATCCGAACGCGACAACTGGCGCGCGACCATCTCGCCCGTGCTCAACGGAAACTGGAATACGACCGGCCCCTGATCCACCGAGGCCAGCAGCCGGTCATAGGCGGCGTCAGGATCGCCGCCCATGTCGTCTGCGCAGCGCGCATTGCTGGCGCAGGCAATCAGCGTTTGCGCCAGCACATCCTCGAACGCCAGCGCAGATTCGGCGGCGTAGTCCACAGCCGATAGCGTCAGATCCACTGCGCCATCCAGCACCAGGCCGGCTGTTTGGGCGGGGTAGCGCGTGGCGTAGGCCTGGACGAATTGCGTGCCATAGCTCTCGCCGTACAACCACAGTCGGTCTGCGCCAACGATCTGGCGAAAGCGCTCCAGGTCTTCAACAGCCTGACGGGTGCTCAAGAAGGGCAACAGGTCTGCGGCGCCGGTCTGTGTGACACAAGCGTCGACAAAGGCCCGCGCTGCTTGCAGTAGGGCTGCGCGTTGGGCCGGTGCGCCGGCGCGGCGGTGAGTCGCGGTGTCGGCGGCAAAGTAGTCGGCTGCCGCCTGAGGACATTGGATGCCGCGCGACAGGCCGGTTCCACGCTGATCAAAGAACACAATGTCGAATCGCTCGCGGATGCGCCGATCATAGGCGCCCACGTAGGCATCGGCCAGCGCCAGACCAGACGATCCCGGCCCGCCCACTGCCACAACCAGCATTCCTTTACGCAACCCAGAAGCCGGCAACACGCCGAATACCACCGGGATCGTCGCGCTGCTCGCTGTTACGGGCGCGTTGTGGTCCAGTGGCATGTCAAGCGTGACGCAAGTGAACGCGCTGTCCGGGCAGGGTGTGGCCCCCAGGCGGGCGAGTGTGTCGGTGATTGAGGAGTGTCGCGTTTGAATATTGGCTTGCGGCATGACAGCGGGGGCAGTCAGAATGCGTTCAGGGATGGGCGTTGTGGCAGATGGCCTGCGCGTTGGCGCCGGCGCAGGCGGGGGCGGCGGCTGTGTCGTCGGCAAAATCGGCGCAGGACTGGGCGGGGGTGGCGCAGGATCCGGCGCTTCGGCGCATGCTACGCTCAGCATCAACAGCGCGGCTGCCGACAGAAGCGCCCTCAAACCCGCGTGCAATCGCCGAAGCATGAGCAGTAGTAGTTGGATAATCCGCAGGAGGCATACGGCTCAACTGCGGAACCACACGCGCATCTCACCCGGCGCGCGGTTATCCCATACGCAATAGGGGACTGCCGTAACTTCAGCAGTGGTGTAGCGGGCCGGCCGGGCTGGCGCATACAGGCTGTGCGCCGGGGCCGGCTCTAACGCCTTGACTGCGCCACGCAACACGACCACGCCACCCAGCAGATCGGGGCGATAGTCTGCATCCCAGCGCGTATTCGGCGGGATGACGATGCGGTCGAGCGGTGTAATGGGATTATCGACTTCTTCGAGACAATACACCACCGGCCCGCGCTGGATCGCCACGCGGCCCACCATCTGGCGCACCTGTGGATGCGCGGCGATCAGACGCGTGGGCATGTCCAGATCGACTATCACCGCGTCGCCGGTTTGCCAGGCGCGCGCGATGGCGACATAGCCCTGCTGCGGCGCGCCGTTCACGCGCTTGCCGTTGACAGCCACTGTGTAGCGTTCACACCAGCCGGGGATGCGCACGTAAAGGGTGAACCTGGCCGGCTGATCTAACTGCACGTCGATCCGCACCGCGCCATCCCAGGGATAGTGAGTGGTCTGGCGCAGCACAACCAATCGGTCATGCAGCGCGGTGGTGGCCTCGCCCGCGGCGTACAGGTGCACCCAGATCGCGTCGTCGCCGGCAGAGTAGAAATATCCGCCTACGCTGGCGATCATGCGGGCGATATTGGGCGGGCAGCACGCGCAATCGAACCAGCCCTGCCGGTGATGCGCCCCGCGCGAGGCCAGCGGGTTCTCGTAGAAAAAGCGTGTCCCGTCCAGCGACACGCCGCTGATCGTGCCGTTGTACAGCGCGCGTTCCATCACATCGGCGTATTTACCATCGCCGCTGAACTGGAGCATGCGGTGGTTCCAAAAGACCATGCCAACGGCAGCGCAAGTCTCGGCATAGGCGGTCTCGTCTGGCAGGTCGTAGGCCGCCGTAAAGCCCTCGTTGCGCGCAGAAGGGCCGATGCCGCCGGTGAGGTACATACGCGCGTCGACGACGCTGTGCCAGATGCGCTCGCAGGCAGTCAACAGTGCTTCGTCGCCCGTCTCGTTGGCCAGATCGGCCATGGCCGAGTACAGGTACATGGCACGCACCGCATGGCCGGTGACAACGTGCTGTTCACGCACCGGGAGATGCGACTGGTTGTACTGGTAAGTTCCGGCCCAGAAGGTGCGCGGATCTTCGCCACGCCGGCGGGCTTCGATGTCGAAGTAATGGGGCTGTCGGCCACGCTCATCCACAAAGTATTGCGCCAGCTTCAGGTAACGCCGGTTGCCAGTGGCGTGATACAGCTTGACCAGCGCCAACTCGATCTCCTCGTGGCCGCAGTAGCCGCGCAGTTTGCCCTTGCCCCGGCCAAACACGCTGTCAATGTAGTCTGCATAGCGGCACATCACGTCAAGCAGTGATCGTTTGCCGGTGGCCTGATAGTGCGCCACAGCCGCTTCGATCAGGTGGCCGGCGCAATACAACTCATGGTTGTCGCGCAGATTGGTCCAGCGCCTGTCCAGCCCTTCGCGCTCGAACACGATGTAATGCGAGTTCAGATAACCGTCGGGCTGCTGCGCTTTGGCGAGTTTGGCAATGACGCGATCAAGCAGTTTGTCTAGTGCAGGGTCGGGATGGGCGGCTAGGGAATAACTGGCTGCCTCGATCCACTTGGCGGTATCCGAGTCCCAGAAGATGTGGGGGGGATTGGGCCGGCCTATCTTCCACTTCAGATCCAACGCGGCGATACGGCCAGTCGACACGAGCATGTCGTATTCAGCCGGAAGGGTCACCGCACGGTTGACCTCGATGCGCGGCGCCCAGAACTGATCGGCCAGTCGAACCTGTGTGAACGGTACAGGGATGAGTTTACGCGGGAATGGCATGGCCAGCATTATCCTTTCATTGCGCCGGTTGTTGGCCGACACGTGGTGTCTCCTCGGCGAACTGGAATAACTGTACACCGTTCATCAGGGATGACACAAAAAGTGATGAGTTGCCTTTGTTGATCCCGGCAACACCGCAAGGCGACATCACGCGCACAAGAGATTGGCCCATAGCCCGCAGTCGGCAGGGCCGCGGATGTAGTTGAAAGTGCCGATCGCAAGATTACTGCCTTTGCGAAGTTCCTCGACAACGACCATGTGGTTGTCATCGGGCTGGCGGTAAATAAACTGATCGGAGCGAAAAGCGCCGCCCCGGCGGAAAGTGGCCTGCCGGTCGCCCAGGTCAACCAGCGCAAAGGCGCGCACCAGGGTCTTGCCTTCCCAGGCAACCAGGCCCTCGTGGAAATGCTTCAGGCGCAGCGCCAGGCCGCCGGCGCCATCCGGCTCGATGGCCAGAAACTCGTACATGTACGGCCGGCCCTGTTTGAGCCAGCGAAACATGCCGATCATCACGCCGCCGGCCGGCGCGCTCCAGTGTTCATCGATCGCGTCGTCGCCGATATGGCCGTACCAGCTACCGGCCAGCCAGGCCAGATCATCAATCGCCGCGCGCAATGGGGTAGGAGGAATTGACTGGGCCATGCGTTGCCTCGCGGGCTGATTGTAATGCCGGCGGGGCCACGCTTATTGCTGGGCCTTGACCGGGAAGTCGAGTGGCACCAACTGGATCCAGGTAACGCCAGGCTTAAGCGCAATCGGGTTGCCGGCGAAGTCGACGAACTCCAGCACGCCGGGCTGGGCCGGCCTGCGCCAGTTGCCGTCGATCATTTTGCCGTCACGGAAAACGCGCGCCAGTCCCTGCCCCCACAACTGGATTTCGATTGAGCGTGCGCCGCCCACATCTTCGACGATGCCGGTGACGGCATGGTGCGCATAGACCACGATCACATTCGCGGCAGCCAGTTGCCGGCGGGTAATGCGCTCGGTATGCGGCGTTCGGCCATAGAAGCGTTTCCACAGCCGATCGGCCGCATCGTAGGCCCAGGTGACCGTCCCGCTGCCATAGGGCACGTTCACGGATTTGACCGGGATGCCGGCAGCAGGAGCGCCGGCTTCGAAGCGCCAGGCGCTGAAGGCGCTGGGGTGGTTCTTACCGCGCTGCTCCAGCACGGCCCAGGCATTGACAGCACTGGCAAACAGATTGTGCGGCACGCCGGCATCATTCGTGCGATACATCGGGCAGCCTTTGCAGCCCGAATAGCGGCCCAGGTCGGCCACCATCGTACGATCGTCAAGGTAAGCCGGCGACTGGCGCATTAGCCGTTGTACGCCGGGGCTGGCGCCTGAACATACCAGGCCGGCATCGAAAATCTGTGGCAGTTCCAGATCGATCAGCCGGCAACTGCGCACCGAGCCGACTTTCTCCGGCGCGTGGGTCAGATAGAGCGCGGTGAAGCGGGTGATGTTGCCTTCGGACAGATGCTCGACCACCACATCGGCCAGGCTCAGGCCGGTTTGAGGGCGCACGTTAGCCGTGTTGGCCACCTTGATGAGCAACGCGCGGCGCTGCAAGGCGGCATCGTCGAGCGGCAAGCCGGTGAATGGGTTGACGCCGCCGGCGCGCGCCGGCGCGCTCGCGCCAATCAGGGCAACGATCCCACACATCAGGACGAGGGGGTTTAAGCGTTGTTTGCTCATGCGCGTTTACCTTGACCTGTACTGGATTGGCTCACACCTGGCAGGCGCGCAACCCGCGCTCAATGTCTGGCTGCTGCAACGCGATGCGCCGGCCGATGAAGATGACGAATTCGGCGCGCGAGGGGTCGCCGGCCGGGGCGAACACCTCGGTGCTGAAGCGGCGCGGCACAAAGTTGAACAGGCGCACAGCCGGCGAGTCTGTCAGGCGTATGAATCCTTTGGCGCGATACACATGCTGCACCGCGCTGCTCTTCAGAAAGGCCGTCAATCGGTTTTCGTCGAGCGGCCTGTCGAGGTGGACAACAAAACTGTCGATCTCATCCTCGGACAGATGATCGTGAAAAGAGCGAAGAGCGGAGCTTGACGATTGCTTATGCTCATGCTCGTGCTCGTGATCGTCATGGTGATCGTGCGCCATCGTTCGCGCATTGATTTGCCGCTGCACGTCCTGCACCAGGGCGTCGATGTCCCGGCCGGCATGAGCAACCTGCGCGCCAAACAACACGTCGGGCGGCACATCACAATAAGAGGTGCGCAGGATGGCGCACCGGGCGTTGAATTGCCGGATACGCTTCTCTGTGGCGTCCAGTTGATCGGGCGTGACCAGCTCGGCTTTGTTCACCAGCACGAAGTCGGCCATGTAGACCTGCCACTCCACGGCCGAGGACAGCCGGGCGTACTGGGTGAACCGCTCAGCGTCGATCACGCACACCACCGAGTCGAGACGCAACGCAGGATGGTTCAAGCCGTGCAGGACAGCGGCCGGGTTTGCCACGCCCGACGACTCGACGATCAGCGCGTCGGGGTGGAGCTTATCGATGATCTGATCGACTGTTTGTTCGAACTCGCCCTTGATGGTGCAGCACACGCATCCTGACGACAGCCGGGTGATGGACAAACCGCCGTCGGTTTCCGTGCTCAGGATTTGCCCGTCGACATCCATCTCGGCCAGATCGTTGATGATGAAGGCGAGGTTGCGCGTTTTCCAGTCGGTCTGCAACAGGCGGCGCAACAGGGTTGTCTTGCCGGCGCCCAGGAAGCCGGTCACGACGGAAAAGGCGGTGCGGGGAGGCGGCGTGGAAATGGTCATTGGTTTGCTTCGGGTGGCACGTAGTACGTGTTGCGTAGTGCGTAGTGCGTAGTGCGTAGTGCGTATTGGACGGCGCGAGTTCGAATTGATCTGAAAATACGAGATACGAGATACGAAATACGAAATACGAAATACGAAATACGAAAACACACCCTCACATCTGCATTGCGCTTCTGAGGGCCGGCATGGCCTCGACGGCGCGACCGATCTTCTGCGGCGCGGCGCGCGCCTCGAGCGCAGCGATGACTTCATCGAGCCGGGCCGGGTCGGTGCGGTCGGCGTTGACAACGAACCACAGGTCGGCGCTGGCAACCTGTCGCTCGGTGAGGTAATCCAACGGCCGGCCCACACGCGCCATGCGCTCGGCATCGGTCATGGTCACCAGATACGTTTGGTTGACCCAGCCATACAATTGGGCCAGGGTGATCTGCAATGCATCGGGGCTGGCTACCGGCGAGCCTTCGAGGATCACTACATCCAGGGGCGGCTGTTCTTGCGCCCACTTCTTGAGCCTGGCGAAGAGGCCCATCGCCAGATCGCAACACACACACCCGCCGTGAATCTCGACCACATCGAGCGCCTCGGCACCAGAGGTAGTGAGCCGGCCGGGGCCATTGTGCAAGATGCGCACGCGCCGGCCCTCTTGTTGCAGCGCAGTTGCCAAAGCCACAATGGCGCTGCTTTTGCCGACGCGCGAGTAGCCGATGAAAGTGATCAATTTCACGAGCAGAATGATACCAGCCGGCGCGCGGGCAATCAGAACATTGTGTGCGGTTAATGTTAAACTGGCGTGCATCTGGCTACCCGACAGATTTTGAAAACAGCGACGGAAATCTGTCAGGTGGCTCCAGACAGGCTGGAAAGCCTGTCCCACATTTGGGTGAACGGGCGTCGTGAAAATCTGTCAGGTGGCTTAGGCGTGCATCACACACCCGGCGCTGATCTGAAACCGGAGGACTCATGCAATCAGGCAAACCAAGCATCACCGTGCGAGACCGGTGGCGCTATTGGTTCGACAAAACCATGTCGCGCGGCACGCCGGCCCAGGTCGCGCTGCTGGCGCTCGCATCGCTGGCCATCATCACCCTCAGCGGCGCATTCGTCAGCCTGACCGGCGCTGCGCCTGAGGGCGGCGAACCGTCCAACTTCATCGACGCCACCTGGAACAGCCTGATGCACGCCTTTGACCCCACTCGCGTCGACAACTACCCTGATTGGACCTTTCGCGGCATCATGGCGTTCGCCACGCTCGGCGGATTGTTCATCGTCAGCGCCTTTATCGGCATTCTCACCACCGGGCTGGACAACCGGCTGCAAAACCTACGGCTTGGCCGTTCGCGGGTGATCGAGCGCGACCACACGCTGATTCTGGGGTGGTCGCCCAAAGTCTTTCCCATTCTGTCCGAGCTTGTCATCGCCAAAGCCAATGAGCGCAAACCGCGCATTGTCGTGCTGGCCGAACAGGGCAAAGTGGACATGGAGGAAGAAATCCGCGCCCACATTGGCAGAACGGGACGAACCCAGATCATCTGTCGCACCGGCAGTCCCATTGACCCGGTCGATATCGATATGGCCAACCCCGACGAAGCCTCGGCCATCATCATTCTGTCGCCCGATGGCGATGCTGACCCGGATGCCCAGGTCATCAAGTCGATCATGGCGCTGACGCGGGATGGCGCGCGCAAACGGGCGCGCAAAGCAGGCCGATATCGCATCGTGGCCGAGATCCAGGAAGAGCGTAATCTGAAGGTCGCGCGGCTGGTCGGCGGCGACGACGCGACGTTGATCCTGTCCGGCGATTTGATCTCGCGCGTGATGATGCACACCTGCCGGCAGCCGGGCCTGAGCGCGGTGTATACAGAACTGCTCGGCTACACGGGCAGCGAAATCTACTTCCGCGTCGAACCCAGTCTGGTGGGACGGACTTACGGCGAAGCGATCTTAGCGTACGAGGATTGCAGCGTGGCCGGGCTGCGCAAACGGGGGCAGCCGGCGCATCTCAACCCGCCGGCCGACGCGCCGATCGAACCGGGTGACGAATTGATTCTGATCGCTGAAGACGATAGCGCCACCCGCGCCGGCACGATCGCGTCGGCGCAAATCGACCTTTCGGCGCTGCGCGAACCGCACATTGCCTCTCCTGCGCCCGAAAGATTCCTGATCCTGGGTTGGAATGTGCATGGCCCCACCTTCCTTACGGAATTGGATCGGTTTGTCGCGCCCGGCTCCGAGGCGTTGGTGGTTGCCGATCTGGGAAACGCCGAAGACGATGTGGCCGGGGTAGCCGGCAGTCTGGAGCGCCTGAGCGTGTCCGCTCAGGCCGGCGACACCACAGACCCCCTTGCACTCGAAGCGCTGGAGCTGGGGCGATTTGACCACGCGCTGGTGCTGTGCTACTCAAACCAGCTCGGTGTGCAGGAGGCTGATGCGCGCACCACCGTCACATTGCTGCACGTGCGCGAGATCATGCGCCAAATGTCTGGCGCAAGCGCGGGCGAGCACCAGCCGGCTTCCGGAGCCGGCTTCAACATCGTCAGCCAAATGCTCGACCTGCGCAATCGCGAACTGGCCGAGGTAACTCGCGCCGATGATTTCATCGTCAGCGATAACCTTGTCAGCCTCATCCTGGCGCAAGTTGCGCAGGACCCCGGCCTGGCCGATGTGTTCGTCGATCTGCTGGCTGTAGAGGGGTCGGAAATCTATCTGGAGCCGGCCAGCGCATATGTCCAGACCGGCCGGCCGGTGAACTTCTACACGGTGTGCGAAGCAGCCCGCCGGCGCAACGAGACAGCCATCGGCTACCGGTTACACGCCCTGGCCGGTGACGCCACAAAGTCCTATGGCGTTGTGATCAACCCGCCCAAGTCCAAGCAGGTTACCTTCGGCAGTTTGGATCGCATCATCGTGCTGGCCGAAGCCGATGAGGCGTGACAGGGTCTGGCATGACCTGACAGGCGCGACAAGCACACAACAAGCGGCGAGCGGGTTCAACCGCTCGCCGCTGTCATGAAAATGCTGGAGGTGCGAGGCGATGCGCGCAGTACGCGCGCGACAACTCATCGAATGGCCTTCTCAGTCTGCTTGTCGAAGATGTGGAAGCGGTCCATGTTGAAGGCCAGACTGGCGGTGTTCCCCACGCGCAGTTTCGAGCGCGGGTCGACGCGAGCAAGGAACGACTTGTCCTTGGCGTTCAGATACAGGATCACTTCGTTGCCCATCAACTCGGTCACTTCCACTTTGGACTCGACCAGCGCCTGGTGAATGCCGGGCGGCGCGAATTCGGGATCGTGGACGTTTTCGGGCCGGATGCCGAAGATGACCTGAGTGCCTTTGTAAGGCTTGTACGGCTCGACGCGCTCGGCAGGAATTTTGACGCGGAAAGCGCCGGCGTCAACGTACATCTCGCTGTCGCTGCCGGTGAGCGTGGCGTCGAAGAAGTTCATCGACGGGCTGCCGATGAAGCCGGCCACAAACACATTATCCGGCTGGTCGTACAGATTTTGCGGTGTATCGATTTGCTGGAGTAGACCGTCCTTCATCACGGCGATGCGAGTGCCCATGGTCATCGCCTCGGTTTGGTCATGGGTCACATAAATGAAGGTGGTGCCGAGTTGCATGTGCAGTTTGCTGATCTCGGCGCGGGCCTGCACGCGCAATTTGGCGTCCAGGTTGGACAGGGGTTCGTCCATCAGGAACACCGCCGGGTTGCGCACGATTGCGCGGCCCACGGCAACGCGCTGGCGCTGGCCGCCGGACAGTTGCTTCGGTTTGCGGTCGAGCAGCGCTTCAATGCCCAGGCGCTTGGCGGCTTCGCGCACGCGGCGATCGATCTCTGCCTTGGGCACACGGCGCAGCTTCAAACCAAATGCCATATTGTCATACACAGACATGTGCGGATACAGCGCGTAGGATTGGAACACCATCGCAATGTCACGATCTTTCGGGGGTACATCATTGACGAGCCGGTCGCCAATGTAGATATTGCCTTCGGTGACCTCTTCCAACCCGGCCAACATGCGCAGCGATGTGGTTTTGCCGCAACCCGAAGGGCCAACAAATACCAGGAACTCCCGATCAGCAATCTGGATGTTCAAGTCGTTCACCGCCACGACATCGCCAAAACGCTTGGTGACATGTTCAAAAGTCACACTAGCCATTTAACAATTACCTCCTAAGTGTCAGCGAGAGACGTATAATTCGCCACGTGCTTGGCATTGTACACAGACCGCCCAAATGCGCAAATCAGGCCCCACCACTCCATCTGCGATGCCTATACCTATGCCAACCCGAATTCGTGAGACTGTCGCTGCACCGGCCAGTCTGCCCGGCCGGCCAATCGACGCTGACCATCTGGCGTCCGGCATCCAGCATGTCGGCGCGGCCCATCTCCAAGACTATGCCCGGCCGGGGGCGCGCGTCACGATTGCCTTCACCGACGCAACGCGCGCCTGCCCCGACGCAGCCCTGATCGCATTTCTCATCGATGAGCTGACTGCTCTTGGGGTGCGCTCAGAAGACATCACCCTGTTGTGCGCCACCGGCCTGCACCGCCCAATGACTCAGGCTGAGCTCTTGATCAAACTGGGCGTGCAGATTGCCACACAGACGCGCATCGTCGATCACAGCGCGCTCGACGCGCACAGGCTAATTGACCTGGGTGAGATCAACAGCCTGCCCGTTGTAACAGACCGGCTGTGTGTGGACACCGATTTACTCATAGCGACCGGCGTGGTCGAGCCACATCAGTACGCCGGCTATTCTGGCGGCGCCAAGACGGTCGTCATCGGCTGCGCCGGCGAAGCCACCATCCAGGCTACGCACAGCCCGGACATGCTCGACCATCCCGGCGTGCGGCTGGGCAAGATCGAGAACAACCCCTTCCAGCAATTCGTGCGCGCAGCCGGCCAACGCATTGGGTTGCGTCTCGCGCTCAACGTCGTGCTGAGCGAGCATGGCGATATCCTGTTTGCGGCCATGGGCGACCCCGTCAGCACGCACGATCATCTGGTCGCTCAGGCGCGAACGCTGTACGAGGTGAACGTGCCGCGGCGGGCGCATTTGGCGCTGGCCGGTGTCGAGCCGGTGAAAGCCGTTAACCTTTATCAAGCCAGCCGGGCAGCGACATACCTGGCGCTGGCCGACGACACGCCCCTGTTGCCCGGCGCCCCAATCATCCTGCCCGCGCCAATCCCAGAAGGAGCCGGCCAGGGCGCCGGCGAGAGACGGTTCTTCGACATGCTGTCGCGCGCGCCATCGCCCGCCCAACTGATCGAGCAAATGCGCCGCGAGGGTTTTCCAGCCGGCGCGCAGCGCGCATATATCCTCGCCCAGGTGCTATTGCAGCACCCGATCATCGTGGTGGGCGCAGACCATCCCCAAGTCGTCAGCGCCTGTCATATGCTGAATGCCCCCAATCTCGACGAAGCCCTCCGCATGGGCGAAGCCCTTGCCCGCAGACAATTCCACCTTTCAGATGATGACTGGCTGGACTATCTGATCGTCCCGCACGCGCTGTTGACACTGCCACGATTGGCGGCACAATAGCTGCAAAATCCAGCAGTGGCAACACCCGCTTGAACGTGTCGTGCGAGGGCACCCCGTTGGCGCCTCCAGCAGAAATATGCGAAACCAGGCTTTTTTGGCTTTCGCAAACACTTCGGCTTTTCAGTGAAATGCTCGGTGCCGCAGATGACTGCGCTGAATGCGATAATCAAGACATCGACGAGTTTATGTTAGCGCGTCCGATCAACACACGCATCCACCGTTAGGCCATAATGGGTCTATCTCCCATACTGATGCAATCTGTTGACCACGACTGGCAGACCGGGAGATCGCAAGCCCAGAGACCACCGCAATTGACACAAGGGCCTTTCGTATTAGAATACGCGCGCACCATGTAAGAGATTCAGTCAAACTATCATCTTCCCCACTGTCACCTTATTGCCCCACGTAGAGCGATGAGATCACCCCATGTAGAGCAATGAGCCAACGACAGCAAACCAACCATCAGCGACCGACCCTGCGCCAAGCGGCGCAGCTAGCAGACATTTGGATGGGAACCATCTGGCAAGCGCTGAACAATCGGCCGAATGTCCTGCCGAAAACGCGCGAAAAGGTCTATTGTGCGCTGCCCAGGAGCTTAGGTATTAGCGCACCTACGGGCGCAAAGGCCATGGACCATCCACCATCAGCCTACTGGTCAAGCTAGGTCCGGGCGCGTCGCCGCCGGTGTTCAATCCTTCTTCTGCCCTGTGCAAGCAGGCGTGGAGCAGGAATGCCGAATTTGGCCCCTCAACCTCTTGCTGGTCGCGGTGAATGCACCGTGCACGCGCCCAAGACCTGGCCGGGGCGGCTGGGCGTGCGCCAGTTGATCCAGCATGTAGCATGGGTGCACGCCCGACATGCCGCGTGTGGCGATCAGCGTATCGATGCACCTGGTTCGCCGCGCCTCATCAGGCTACTACCAACGACAAGGAAATGACCATGATCTACCCGTGTGACCTCCCGGCATCACTGCGGCCCTTTCGTGGGAGCGTGGCCCATGCGCCGCGTCCTCTGATGCATCGGGGAAAGGCCGGCCCGATCTGAACATCTTCAACTCTCAAAAAGGTGTATTGGCTCATGCAGACACAAATGATCCTCCCCCTTCTAGTGCGCCGTGTATTCCGTGGGTGGTTGGCCACGCTGCTGGCGCTAAGCGCGCTTGCCGGGCCACTGATGCACCCGCCCCGCTCGACCTATGCCTCGACGCCGCTGATTGCATACGACGACGTGCTGGCAACGGGCACATACAATTGGTCGGATTGGTCGTGGGGTGGCACCTATAACCTGGCCCACACGACGACGGTTTACAACGGCAGCCAATCCATCGAGGCCACCATCACCATCGGCTATGGTGCGCTTTCGTTGCGCGTGGATACCGGGCTGGCCGGCTCAGCTTACAGCGCTGTGCGCTTCTGGGTGCACGGGGGGAGCACACCCGGCCTCCGTCAGTTGCAGGTGGTGATTGAGGAAAGTGATTCGGGCGGCCCGTATAGCTCACCCTTCACGTTCGATGCGCCGGCCGGGACGTGGACGCAGGTGATCGCGCCGCTCAGCGCAATGGGCAACCCGACGACCATCAAGCGCATCAACATCCAGGATCGCACCGGCGCCGGCCAACCCACCTTTTATCTGGACGAGATTCAACTCATCCCGGCATCGCCGCCACCGCCGGGGTGCGACGTCCCGGTGTATCTGGACGGCCTGGGCACCAACTGGCAGAACTGGTCGTGGAATGGATCGTATGACTTTGCGCACGGCACCACCGTGCAGCAGGGCGTGCTGGCGATCGAAGCCACGACGATGGGCCCCTACGGCGGCATCTCTTTCCGCGTGGATCCGGGCCTGCCCGGTGGGGCTTACACTGCAGTGACCTTTTGGGTGCATGGCGGGACCAGTGGAATACGCAAGCTCCAGCTCTTCATGCAGCAGGCCGACAGCGGCGGAGATACCGCTGCGGTGCCGTTCGACGCGCCGGCCGGCGTCTGGACGCCGGTCACTATCTCGCTGGCGGCCCTGGGCAATCCGACCACCATCAAGCGCATCAACATCCAGGATCGCACCGGCGCCGGCCAACCTGCCTTCTACGTCGACACCGTATGCCTGACCACCACGCCGGTGCCGCCGCCTCCACCGCCTCCACCGTACTGCGATCTGCCGATCTACCTGGATGCGCTGGCGGCCGGCTGGCAGAACTGGTCGTGGGACGGCAACTACGACTTGGCTGCATCTAGCCCGGATCCGGTATATGAAGGGAGCTTTGCGATTGCTGCGACGATCAACAACGCCTACGGCGGACTCTCCTTACGCTCGCCGGTCGCCTTAAGCGGATCATCCTACGCGAGCGTGGTCTTCTGGGTGCATGGCGGCAGCGCGCCCGGCGCCCGCCAGTTACAGGTGGTGATCGAGGGCAGCGACTCGGGCGGTCCGTATAGCTCACCTTTCACGTTTGATGCCCCGGCCGGGACGTGGACGCAAGTGATCGCGCCGCTTAGCGCGATGGGCAACCCGGCGACCATCAAGCGCATCAACATCCAAGATCGCACCGGCGCTGCCCAACCCACCTTCTATGTGGATTTGGTATGCCTGTCGAGCACGCTCACACCGCCGCCGCCGCCACCGGCTCCGCCACCCGCTCCGCCGCCGGGGCCGCCGCCGGGGCCGCCGCCTTCGCGCTTCCCCGGCCTGCCGGGCTGCGCTTACACGCTGTACGATGATGCGCTGGCCGACGGATGGGAGGACTGGTCGTGGAACACCAACGTGAATCGTGAACATCCTTACGCGCTGACCGGCAGCGCGTTGGCGTTCAAATACCGCGAAGGCTACGCCGGCCTTTCGTTGCGCTCGCCCCAACCGCTGGCGCGGGGTGAATATGACGCGGTGGCCTTTTGGGTCAATGGCGGCGAAGACCCCGGACTGCGACGGATTGTGTTCTTCATCCAGAGCAGCGACGACGGCGGCGAGTCGCGCCGTTTTCACCTTGACATTTCGCCCCAGACGTGGACACCGGTCACCGTGCCGCTGGCCATCCTGGGTGACGTGACCGCGATCAAGCGACTGAACTTCCAGGAGCGCACCGGCCAAGCCCAAGATCCCATCTTTCTTGACAACATCTGCTTCTTGCGCGGCGATGTCGCCGTCTCGGCAGGCGCTATGGCCTATATGCAGCCCGGCAATCGGTTGATCTTCGACGAAACCACCGATGAAGCGATCGAGAACTGGTCGTGGGATACCGAGATCAGCTTTGCCAACACCCAGCCCGCCATCGGCCTGCGCTCGGCGGCAGTGCGCCATCTGAAAGGCTACGGGGGGCTATCCTTGCGCTTCCGCGAAGGATTGAGCACCGCCCAGTACGGCGGCCTAGTCTTTCGCATTCATGGCGGCGACGCCGGACGGCGGCAACTTGATCTGTTCATCCAACAGGCCGACGAGGGCGGAGATTCGCCTCGGCTATCTTTTGATGTGCCGGCCGGGCGGTGGTATGAAGTTGCCGTGCCGTTCAGCGCGCTGGGCAACCCTGCAGTGGTCAAGCGCATCAACCTTCAGGATCGCAGCGGCGCGCCGCGGACGTATTACCTGGATGACATCGTGCTGGTCGCCCAGCCCCCTGCGCTCAGCGTGCCCGCCCCGGCGGTTGCACCGGCCCCGCCTGTCCCAGATGCTTCCGACGGCTCGCCTCTGGGGCCAGAGGGCTTTGTGTATCAGGACGCGCTGGCTCCCGGCTGGGAGAACTGGTCGTGGAACAGCCAGGTGAACCTGGAGAACGCGCAACCGGCCTTGGGGGGGCGCTCTATTGCGGTGCGCTACCAAGAGGGTTACGCCGGCCTCTCGCTGCGCGCGCCGATCACGTTGGACGCAGCAGCCTACACCGGCATTGTTTTCTGGGTGCACGGTGGGGCGACGGAGGGCGAGCGCGCACTGCGCTTCTTCGTGCAGCAGAGCGATAGCGGCGGCGACTCTCGCGCCGTGGCCTTTGAAGCGCCGGCCGGCGCGTGGACGCCGATCACCATTTCCCTGTCCAGCCTGGGGGACCTCAAGACCATCAAGCGCCTGAACGTGCAAGACAACAGCGGCACAGCACAGCCACCCTTCTTCGTGGATGCCGTTCGCCTGATCACCGGGCCGGTGGTCGGCGCGCTGACGCCGCCCCCCACCGGACCCACGGCCGAAGGGGGTTACCTGATCTTCAGCGATAGCCTGGCCGAGGGTTGGGAGAACTGGTCGTGGGATGCGCAGGTGAACTTGGCCAACCGTGAAGCGGTCTTCGCCGGCCGGCGCGCCATCAGCGTGACGATGCTCAAAGGCGCCGGCGGATTTTCGCTGCGCGCCCCAATCACCCTGGACGGCGCGTCCTACGGCGCCGTGCGCCTACGCGTGCTGGGCGGACAGGCGCGCCCGCGGCGGGTGCAGCTCTTCTTGCACAGCGCGGACACCTCGGGCAGCGAAGGCCCAGGCTTCTTGTTCGACGTGATCGGCCAACGTTGGCTCACCATCACCATCCCGATGAACTTGCTCGGCAACCTGCCGACCATCAAGCGCGTCAACATCCAAGACTTGAGCGGCGCTTCAGAGATGAGCTTCTATGTGGATGAGCTGGAGCTGCTGCCGCGCAGCGCTGCCGAGTCGGTGTTGCCACGCGCGCCGCATTTCACCTTGTTCGGCAACGTGCTGGCCAAGGGGTGGCGCGATGCTTCCCGCGGGGCGCGTGTCTCCTTCCGCGAGGCGCAGAACGTGCGGGCGATGTACGCCATCGCGGTGCAGCCAACGCAGCCGAGCGCAACATTCCGGCTTGAAGCGACGCAGCCGTTGGACGTGCGCGAATTCCGCACCTTCAGCATATGGGTGAACGGCGGAGCACAGGATGCGCGTAACCTGCGCTTGCGGCTCTATCCTGCCTCGGCCGGCGCCCAGCCGTTCGAGACGCGCTTTGACGCGCCGGCGAACCGTTGGGTGCAAGTGACCGCTCCGCTCAAGCCATTGGGCAGTGATGCGTTGCAGGCGATCGAGGTCGTCGCTGAAGGCGGTTCGCCGGGAGCGACCTTGTATCTAGAGGACATTCGCCTCGTCCGTTAGTGATTATCTTCTTCTTTATAGAGGAAAGAGAATGAAGGTGAAAACACTCACTCATTTCGTTTGTGGCCTCATCGGCGGTTTGTGTGCTGCCGTGTGGTTAGGCGCTCAACCCACGCACGCCGGCACGATCACGGTGACGCTGGACTTCGATCGCTTCGACGCCGGCGCAACCAGTGATTGCTCGCTGCGCGAGGCAGTTCAAACCGCGAACACGAATGCCCCGTTTGCGGGATGTCAAGCGCTTGGCTCTTTGGACGATGATGTCATCGTGTTTGACCCTGGTGTGAACACGGTGTTCATCACGCGCACTGTGAGCGGCCCAGATAACGACCACAACGAAGACGGCGATCTCGACGTCTTCGTTGGGACGGTGAGCGGCACGCTCACCGTCCAAGGTCCGGTTGACATCGTGGTGCGCGCCCTCTTCGACCGCGCCTTTGACGTACACGCCGATCCTTCCGGCAGCGGGGCGTTCACCCTGGATCGCGTTCGCGTGTCGGGCGGCGACTTGCGCATTGGCCTCACCACCGACACCTTCAGCGGCGACCAGGACCAAATTAAGTGCGCGGTCGGGGGCGGCGCGCTGCGCGTCCAGGCGGGGGTGAGCGCGCTGTTGAGCCAGGCGACGCTGCAAGAGAACGCGGCAGCCTACGCCGGCGGTGGGGTGTGCGTCCGCGAAGGGGGCGCATTAGCCCTCAGCAGGGCGCAGGTGATCTCGAACACGGTTGGGCTGAGCGGCACAGATCAGGTGGACTGGGTGCTGGGCGGCGGCGGGATATGGAGCAGCGGCCCGCTGACGGTGGTGCAGTCGTTTGTGCTGGGCAACAGCGCAGTGCTGAGCGGTGGCTACTATGGCCATGCCGGCGGCGGCGGCTTGGGCGTCATCACCGGCTCGCTGGTCATCTCGCAGAGCGAAGTGCGCGCCAACCGGGTGCAGCAGAACGCACCCGGCGCCGAGGCGCAAGGCGGCGGCATCATGGCGTTGCGGCTCGACAACACGCCGGTTGATGTCCTGATAGACCAAGTGACGGTTGAGGGCAACATCTCGGAAGGCGGCGTGTCTGCCTATGGCGGCGGCGTGGCGCTGTTGCAGGGCGTGCGCGCTCTCATCACGGGCAGCACGGTGATCTCGGGCAACGTGCTGAGCGCGACGCAAAATGCCCTGGGGGGTGGCTTGGCCGCAGGGTTGGCGTACTACCCATCCGGCTATCTGCCGCCTGTGGCGACCCTCACCGGGGGCCACGTATCGCACAATACCGCCACGGCCAGCGCGGCTTCGTCGCCGGGCGTGGTCACCCCCACCGTCTTTGGCGGCGGTGCGTTCTTCGGCCAGGGCGTGGTCTTCAGCATGACACAGGGGACGCAGGTGCGCGAGAACGCGGCGCGCTACATCGGCTCCCTGAGTGACAACACCAACGGATTTGGCGGCGGGGTGAGCGCTTTTGCGGTTCCTGCCGGTGCAATTGAGGACGCCGTCGTGGAAGGCAACGCGCTGTTCGGCTTCCGCTTCGGTGGTGGGGCCGGCGTGCATACCGGCGGCGACGTGTGGGTGCGGCGAACCCAAATCGCGGGGAACAGCGCGGGGTCTTCCTCCGCTTCCTCGGCCGGCACGCTGGGCGGCGGCATGTATGTGAACTGGGGCGTGGCGCATGTGGAAGACGCCTGGGTTTACGGAAACGTCATCACCGGAACACAATTTGCCAATGGTGGAGGATTCGGCGTGGATGGCGCGCTCTACATCACCCACACCCAGGTGAGCACCAACACCGCATTGAACGGTGGTGGATTTGTGGATAACGGCTCTGCTGCTGTGTTTGCGCGCGCCATCACCGTCACCGACAATGTCGCCACAGGATCCAGCTATGCCCAGGCCGGAGCGTGGTCCGGGGACGGCACGGTGGTCGTCACGGCCGGCCTGATCGCGGGCAATGTGGTGAGCGCGCCGAGTGGCGCAGGTGGGGCGCTTATGCGCTACGGCGGGGAGTTCCACGTCTCTCATTCGGTGTTACGCGAGAACCGCGTGGGAGCCGTATGGTATGCCAACGGCGGCGCGGCGTTGATTGGCAGCAATGCCAAACTGTGGCTCACTGCCACCCAGGTGCTGAGCAACACAGCGTTGGCGACGAGTAACCCGGCTTACGTGGGGGGGATAAACGTTGATGGTGGCCAAGCATGGCTGCGCGGCGTGGTGATCTCCGGTAATCTGACGATGGGCGACAACGCCAGCGGCGGGGCCGGACTTGGCGTCGGCAGCTCTGGCGCAGCGGATGCCGAGGGAATCGTCATCCGCGATAACCGCGTGGTAAGCGCGTCCAACCCCAGCGCCGTCGTGGGCGGAGGCGGTGGAGTGAGCAACGGCGCGGTGGTGCGCCTGCGGCGCGCCTCGGTGATCCACAACCAAGCGGCGTACGGCTCAGGCATCAACACCTACGGCGCGGCCGAGACGCATCTGCTTAATGCCACGGTGAGCGGCAACGGATATCCCGGAGCAACCGGGCCGCACGGCATTGCGCTAACCGGCACTGCATACTTGACCCACACCACCGTGGCCAGCAACACTGGCGCAGGGGTGGGGTTGGCTGGGACGAGCCTCTCTTTACGCGCCGTGGCGCTGGCGCATCACAGCGGCGGCAACTGCCTCAATCAAGGCGGCAGCGTGGTCAATAGCGATGCCAGCGTGAGCGATGACGGGAGCTGCAGCGTTTTCTTCGTCGGCAGCGGCGCCCTGAACAACGCAGCCAACGTGAAGTTGCTGCCGTTGACCTTCCACGCGCCGAGCAGCATGTGGTATCACCCCACAGCGTTGGGCAGCGATCTGCACGATCGGGTGCCGTACGCTTTCCTGGCCGGCATTGATCAACTTGGCCAACCGCGGCCCAGCGGCACGCTCCACGCCGACACCGGTGCGTTTGAATTCCAGAACTTGCATCGTGTGTTTGCACCGATCGTGCGCAAGCCTTGAACCAGGATATGCTGAGCCGGGCGCAAGCGGGTAGAACGCCCCGCTTGTGCCCCGGCCTGTGTTGCACGAATGTTTAGATAAAACAATCTTGAAGGAGAAGTTACCGTGAAGACGCGACTGACACGCAGACAAGTGTTGCGCGCCGGGAGCTGGGCCGGCCTGGGACTGTTGGCAGCCGCCTGCGGCGGCGGGTCGGCTGAGCCGGCGGCGTCCCCAGCCGCCCAGGCCGAGCCCACTCCCACCGAGGCGCTGCCCATGTTGCCCGGAAGCGAGGTGCGCCCGCAGGCGCCGATTGTGCTTAAGGAGGTTCCCCGCAACCGCACTCTCATTGTCAACTATGGCGGTGCAGGCGGGCAGTTCACCAATCAAGGCGTGACCAACCCCTGGTCTACGTTGGGCTACAACCACCAAGAGGGCAATGCGCTGCTCTGGGAGCCGCTGTTCTACTACTCGGTGTTCGCCGACAAAGAGATCCCCTGGCTGGCGGAACGCGGCGAGTACAACGCCGATTACACCGAACTGACCATCACCATGCGCGCCGGCGCGGAATGGAGCGATGGCGTGCCGGTCACCTCCGATGACGTCAAGTACACGCTGGACACGCTGGGGCAGAATGACATGCTCAATTACCACGCGCAGGTTGCCGAGGCGGTGAAAGAAGTGCAGGCGCCCGATCCGCGCACAGTGGTGATTCGCTTTAACAAGCCCAGCCCACGCTTCAAGTTTGAAATCCTCAGCCTAAAGTTCGACACCGGCATTCCCATCTTGCCCAAGCACGTGATGGAGCAAATGTATGACGTGACGGCGATGCCGGGAGACGATGACGTGGTGCATAGCGGCATGTTCAACACCGTGCAGACGCCGCAGCAGAAAGTGTTTGACCTGCGCGAGGACTGGTGGGGCTTTAAGACCGGCTTCCAGCCAAAGCCCGACGTGCAGCGCGTGTTGGTAATCCCGATCAGTGACATGACCTTAGCCGCTCAGCGAGTGGTGAACAACGACGTGGACGCCACGCTCGACATGCGCGCCTCGTTGATCCGCTCGGTGGTGGAGCAAAACCCCAAGATCATCACCCACACCGGTCGCGCTGAGCCGTTCGGCTATGTGGACTGGTGGCCAAACTCGTTGTGGATGAACACACAGCGTGGAGCATACAGCAACCCCGATGTGCGCTGGGCGCTCAACCTGTCCATTGATCGTGAGACGCTCGACCGCTTCGCGTTCAACGGCGTGAAGACCACCACCATCTTCCCCTTCCCGGAGTACAAGGCGCTGAAGCCATATCTAGACCGTGTGCGGTCGCGCGGCGAGGCGCTGGGCGTGGGGCGCTTCAGCTTAGAGGAGAGCGCGGCGCGCATGCAGCGCGCCGGCTTCGCCAAGGACGGCGAGGGCTTTTGGGTCAAGGATGGCCAGCGGGTTAACGCCACCATCCATGGCTTCGAGTCCATTCACGCCGACGTCGCTCCTATTTTGGTGGAGATGCTGCGTCGGGGAGGCTTCGAGGCTGCGGTGAACTTCGGCACCGACGCTTTCCAGAATATGGTGGACGGTCAACCTGGGCTATATCTCTATGGCCACGGCGGCAGCCTGGTAGATCCCTATGCCACCCTGGAGCTGTATCACAGCCGCTCCAGCCAGCCCACGCAGAGCGGCGTCGGCGGCAGCAATCGTTTCTCCCGTTACGCCAACCCAGCGTTCGATCAAGTGGTGGATGCGATGAGCATCACACCGCCGGGTGATCCGCGCCTATTTACGCTGTTTGAACAGGCGATGGACATCTACTGGGGCGATATGATTGACATCCCGCTCGTCCAATGGCTGCATCGTATTCCCTACAACACCACCTACTGGACCAATTGGCCAACGCAGGAGAACCCGTATCTGAACGGCGCGTTCTGGCATTACACCTTCCCCTTGTTGGTCTTGAACCTGAAAGCGGCAGCGTGAAACCGCGTGAGCGCTTCACCGAGCTGCAATGCTCCACAGACTGAGCGGCGCGCGATCTGAAAAGGGGGAAGGCGCTCTATCAGACGCCTCCCCCTTTTTTTGCACAGACGTGCCGCCTTGAGAGCCTACCTGTTGTATGTGATTAGGGCTGCCCGTTGGGGAACAGAGCACGGTGCAGAGGCTCAATCCACTGTTGCTCAGCGCGGTTGTACACGCCAAACCCTTCGCTGAACTCCCAGTAGGCCCAGGTGATGCCGCGCGATTCGGCGGCGCGCGCGACATAGTCCGTCCATCGCGCGCGATCTTCTAGCTCGGCATACATGCCGTAGCTGCCGAACTCGCCCATCCAAACGGGCACGTTTTTATCTTTGCTCCAGCGCGCCAGCGCGTTGAAGGCGCGATCAATCGCCAAGCGATCAGATTCTGTACCAAGCCACCGCGCGCCGATCCATTCTGCGCTGCCGTTGACCCAGTTTGCCCCCTGGTGAGTGAAAGTGTCCGGTTCATAGAAGTGGAAAGTGGCGATGAGGTAGGGGTCTTGGGGCACGGCAATGCTGAACAGGCTGGATAGACGCCCCCAATTGGCTCCGGTGAAGATCACGTTGCGCGTGGGATTGGTGCGACGAATCACAGTGAGCGTCTCGTTGAACAGTGCTTGCCACACCCGCGAAGTGAGCGCGCCATGAGGCTCGTTGAGCGGCTCGAACAATACTGTGGGAGGCAGGTCCCGATAGCGCGTGGCAATCTGATCCCATAGCGCCAAGAAGCGCGTCCATTCTGCGTTGGGGTTCTCGAACAGCTCCTCGTAGTGATGCACATTGATCACGACGTTGAGGTCGTTGTTGAGCGCTTGTTCAATCACCCAATCAACCCGCTCGAAGAACGTCGGATCAATGGTGAAGGGCTCCTCGCGCAGTGCGTGGGCTGACCACCGGATGGGCACGCGCACTGTGTGGAAGCCGCCTTCTCGGATGAGGGGGAACATGTATGCATCTAGCCGTAACCCCCATTCTCCTTCGTTGGGGGCTTCCAGCGCATTGCCCAGGTTCAGGCCTCTGCCCAGGCGCTGCTGCATGGTGAAGGGATCAATGGGCGCGTAGGTGTCGGCCGGCGCAGGCCCCATCTCAGGCTCACGGGCAATGACAGGAGCAGGGGAGGCCATAGGAGGAAGGGTGGGCGTTGGCGACTGCGGGGCAGCGCAGCTCGTGAGCGCCATCACACTGCCGGCCCAGAGGAACGCGGCAAGCCGGTACGCTTGTTTGATCTTCATACCAAAGCCTCGCTTACCTTGGGATAACTTCGTTTAGTGCGCCTATTCTACTATTGAGACGGTGACGATGAAGCCGGCACGAGGACGCCCCAGGCGCCCATGATGAATGCATCGCTTAGTACTCACAGGGCTTTCGCTTATGTAGGAGTAAAAGCTCGAATTTGACGCACCGCTGCTCAGTTCAAAATCTTTGACGAGCAGAGGCAGAATGAGCGATGAGCGTTGTAAACGACAGCCTTGAGGCAGCTTTCACGGCGGATGAGGCGCGCCACTTTCAGATGCCGGCTTTCACACAATTGTTTCGTTTTCCTGGTCTTCGTGGCTTCGCGTTATGCGAGGTTTTCAACTGAGACTGCGCAAGTAAACAAAGGGCCTTTTTGGCATCTCGAGCGAGGTGAGTCTTGGAGACAGTTTGCCCGCGCCGAGTTGGAGACTTGCCGGGCCTGCGGGGCGGCTAAACCCGGTTTAGTTCCAGGCATCCATTTTGCGCGCTCACCTTCCATCTGTGCCCGCCCATCGCTTCCGCCGCGAGCGTTGAGGCGCACGTGAATCCGTTCAGGGTGAGTTCGGCGGTACATTGGGGCGGGTCGAGGCGCAAAGTCAGCCCTTGCCCGCTTTCCTGAATTTCGACCACTTCCGCCGTCAGATAATGGATGAGAACGCCAGGGCGCGCCCGCCATTCCAGCGGCAGGATGAGTCCGCGCCGCGCCGGGACCTGAAGCGGGGCGCCGCCAAACAGCCTTTCCCCCGCTAATTTCAGGGTCGTCTCGATGGGGTCATCCTGATAGTTGTTGACGAACAGAAAACTGCCGTTCTCGCCCTGCGAAAGGCGCACATCCACCCAATCGCTCATCTCGAAGAGCGGCGGAATGCCCATGCGCTTCGCCATCTGGCGCAGCAGGTCGAGGTCTTCGAGGGTGTTCGCCGCCAGCGCCGCGCCGAAGAGCATGGCTTTGCCCTTTCCCAGCGTTTTGACGAAACCCGTCACGCCGCCATCGCTGGCGGTGGCGAAGACTTCATCGAATGAACCTTCGTATCGCTCCACAAACGAAGCAGGGACCTCTTCATAGCCCAGGGCGCGGATGCTTTCCGCCCGAAACGGCTCGCCGCCCGAAATGCGCGTGATGCCGAGCGCGTCGCGGAGCAGCGTGCAGGGTTGATGTTGAGAATCTTCCAGACACATGCGCCCTGCCAGAATCAACCTGCCGCCCGCGCGGAGGTAATCAATCAGTTTTTGCTGAACGGCAGCCTCGCACTGACGTTCCATCATCACCCACAGCGTGGGCGTTTGTGCAGGGTCGAGCGCGGCGCGGGAGAGTTCCAGCGCATCGAAGGGACGCTGCGTGAGCGCCAGCCCGCGGGCGATGAAGTCGAACAGGATGACCTCGCGCTGGTGGGTGATGATCTTTGTGGCTTCTTCGGTGAAGGAGTTGTTCACCTCGGTCATAAACTGGTCGAGCAAAAAGCCAATGGTGGTGACGGTTTTGGGGCGGGCGAGGGGCAGGTCGCGGCCATAGGCGGCGAGCGTTTGCGAGAGGCGCGGGTAGCGGGCGTAGTGTCGGCGCAGCGAGCCATCCTTGCGGACGGGGTGTCCCCAGTCGTGGCGTTTGACGGGGCTGAGAATGGGGTCATTTTCGCCGTCAAAGAACAGGTAGTGGTTGATGGCGCGCATGCCCACCGAGAGACTCAAACGGGTGTGCAGGTCATAGAACGAGGTCTGCGCGCCGCTGAAATCCTGGTTGCCGCCCGCCTGAAACTCAATCGAAAAGAGCGGCTGGGCGGGGTTTTGCAGGGCTTTGGTCATTTCATTGACCAGCAGAAGTTGATGGAAGTTGCCCTCGCCGATGAAGATGGGATACACGTCGGTGGCGCTGACCATGCCTTCCAGTTCCATCACCTCCACCAGTTGCGAAAGCCCAATGGGGAAGGTCTTGCCTCCGTTGCCAAAGCCGTGAATGTTGACGACGGGGGGCGCCTCCATGCCGTGTTGCTTGGCGGTCTTCCACAGCCAGGTCATGTAGTCGCGCAGGTAGGTTCGGTAGAAGCGGCGGTAGGCTTCGAGCAGGAAGGCGGCGCGCTCTGCTTGAGGGTGGGAGAGTTCGTTTTGCAGGAATCCAGCCGAAGGTCCAGTGGGGAAGCGGGAGGGGTGAGGTTCCCTCAGCCAGGCGGCGAAGCGTTCCAGCGTATCGGGATTGAGGTCCACGAGGTTGCGCACCCATTGGAGCATGCCCATTTCGTTGTCGAGTTGGATGAGCAGGATGTTGCCGCCTCGCGTGCTTTGACGCGGGCTGAGGACGCCAAACACAGCCTGATACCACACCTGGACGTTTTTCAGAAAGTCGGGGTGCAGGTAAGAGGCAATGTTTTGCATCCTGCCGTCCTGACTGATGAATGCCGCCTGCGGGTTTTGCTCGAACACCCAGGGCGGGATGCCCTCGTTGATGGTCTCCGCCATAATGTAGGGACCAGGGCGGGCGATGATGTACAGCCCCATTTGGGCAGCCAGGTCGAGGAAGCCCGCGAGGTTGCGCATGGGATGAGTGCGCCCGTCGAGGTCGGTGAGAGCGGGCTGGGGCTGATGCCACAGCCAGGGGATGTAGGCGGCGACAGCGTTGAAGCCTGCGTTTTTGAGCAGGTTGAGGCGGTGTTCCCACTGGTCGGCAGGGGTGCGGAAGTAGTGAAATTCGCCCGCTTGCAGGAGCAGGGGCTGGTCGTCGAGCCAGAATTGATGGTGATGGAAGGTGAAAGTGGGCATGCGAGTCCTTTATGTAGCGCGAGATTCATCTCGCGTGACGTGAAATTTATCTGGGTTTTCGCATTGCGACATCAACGTCGCGCTGCGAATATCGCGTCATACAGAGTGAGTCAACTCGTGGGGGTAAACCGCAAAACTTTGAGCGCGGTTTGGATGGGTTCGCTGGCGGTGTACACCTCCCACACCAGGCGGGTGAGGTGATTTTCGAGCATGAGCAGGGAGCAGCCTTTGTCTATGCCGTAGAGGGAGCGGCTATACCAGGGCGGGTTGACGGCGAGGTTGTAGGAATCGAAGAAGCCGTATTCGCCCCAGGTTTGCGGGTGTTCGGCGATGAGATATTCCATCATCTCCAGCGTTTCTTGAGGGATGAAGGGCAGGCAGGAGAGGGCGCTGTAAATGGAAACCGTCCCTGTGTGGTGCGGCGGAATGAGGCAGGGTTCGCTGCCCGCCACTTCGTAGCCAAAGGGGCTGTCGCCTGCGCTCAAGCCCCAACTGCGGGCATGGTAGGTTTTGTATTGGGCGGCATGTTCGATGCAAAACTGACGGTTGGCGAGGCAGGCGCGGCGGGTGTTCTCGAACCAGTTGATGCCGTCGGGGTCGAGCCAGCGGGCGGTATCGAGCCAGGCTTCGCTAAAGTGGTAGGCGAAGAGCGCGCCGCCAGGGTTGACGATGAGGGGTTGTCCGTTGAAGGGACGGGTGTCGCGGCGGAAGCCTGCATAGAGGCGGCGCGCCAGGTGCGGGTCGAGGCGGGAGGCGGCTTGCAGGTACATCATTTTTTGTTCCGCCGCCATGTCCCAGCGGCTGATGAAGCCTGCCTCACCAGTGACGTAATCGCCGTCCGAATCGGGGTTGTACGCCATGTGGAAGAGCGCCTGCCCGTTTTCCTCGAAGACGATGAAGCGCCAGTCCACGCGCTCCAGCATCTGCGCCGCGAGGTCACGGATGGCGGGGTCGGTGAAGTAGGCGGCGGCGGTGATGACTCCGTTCAGGCACAGGGCGGTGTCTATGGTGGAGTATTCGCACTTGCCCCAGCGCTGGGCAGTGTCCATGCGCAGGAAGTGGGCGAAGAAGCCGCGTTGATGGCTGGCGCGGTGCAGGAGCGTGTAGAGCGCGCCGCGCGTGATGTTCTGCGCCTGCTGTTTGGAGAGCAGCCCGCGCTCGGCGGCGATGACCCAGGCAGTGAGGGCAAATCCGCTGGCGGCGATGGAGGCGAGGGCGGGGTCTTTGGTGGAATCTACTGTCAGACCGAAGGCGGGGCTGTGCGGGTTGAGGTTGGTGTGGTCGAGGAAGAAGCGCAGCGAGCCTTCGATTTCCCGACGGAGGAGGAGGGAGGTGTCCATGAGTCCTGGCACTGCGAGATAAATCTCACGGTACGAACTGTGGCGCGTCATTTTTGGGAGGATTGGCGGGCAATGAAGCGAGTGGGAATGCGGCGCGGCTGGAAGGGGGTGTTGTTCTCCAAAAAATCGAGCAGTTGGCGGGTGGCGGATGCGCCCCACTCGAAGCGCGAAGCGCCTACGGTGGAGAGGGAAGGCGTCATGTAACGGGCGACGGGAATGTCGTCAAAACCGATGACGGCAATATCGGCTGGAGCCTGAAGTCCGCGCTCGCGCATGGCGCGCAGGAAGCCGATTGCCATCTGGTCGTTGGCGCAGAAGACGGCTTCGGGCAATTGCCCGGATTGGAAGAGCGCCTGGGCTGCTTCGTAGCCGGAAATTTCGGTAAAGTGTCCCTGCAAAACGGGGACATCCAGCCCGTGCTGCTGGGCTTCTTGTAGAAAGGTCTGGGCGCGTTCGGTGTTGTCGAAGGAGTCGGGCGAGCCAGCCACATAGACGATGCGGCGCAATCCCTGTTCGTAGAAGTGATGGAACGCCTCGCGCACGCCCTGGGCGTTATCGAGCAGAATGGGCAGCAAAAAGTCCTTTTCCAGTCGACGGTCGAGCACCACAATCGGAAATCGCTGCGAGGCCAGCTTGACTAGAGAATCGCTAGAGACTTTTGAGTCAAACACAATCGCCCCGTCCACCTGGCGGTGCAACAACATACGGCGCGGCGACCGGCTTTCGGGGCAGACCAGCAATTCGTAGTCGGTGTCCAAAATGATGCTATGAATGCCCTCCAGAATATCTTCGTAAAATGTGCCGCCAAAGCGCGAGATGAACACCCCGATGTTGCGGGTGCGTCTGTTTTTCAGGTGGCGGGCAAAGGCGTTCGGGTGGTAGTTGAGTTCCTCAGCCGCCTGCAGGACGCGCCGGCGTGTGGCTTCGCTGATGTTGCCGGTGTTGTTCAGCACGTAGGATGTGGTGGTGACGCTTACGCCGGCTTTTTGGGCAATGTCGCGGATGGTGGTCATAGAGGAGTTTCAGGTTTCAAGTGTCAGGTTCCAGGTGTGACAGGTTCACAAAATCCGACGCAAGAGAGCGTCTCTTACGCTCCAAACGCAGAGGGGCATTCTGCGCTGCGCTGCAATCAAGGAGTGGAGGGGAGGATGCCCAGGCGTTCCAGCCCGCTGCGCAGGAATTGGTTTTTCATGGTGATCGTGTACACCAGGTCGTTTTGATCATTTGCCAGCATGAGCAGGCTGATGCCTTTGTCTATGCCGATGACATCGGCGGCATACCAGTTTTTCGTCAGGTTGTAGGCGTCCTGGAAGCCGTATTGTCCTTTGAGCGGCTCGATGCTGTCGTAGTTGAGCATGGCTTGGGCGGATTCTTCGGGCAGGAAGAGGATGGAAGCGATGGCGGCATACGGCGGGACGGTGTCGTCCACGGTGTGGGCGCGGTTGTCGTAACCGGAGGGCGGCGCGCCATACAAACCATTATAGCCGTTCGGTCCGTCACAAGCGCTCAAGCCCCAGGCGGCGGGACCAAGCGTGAGGTACTTTTCATCCATATTGACGGCAAAATCGTAATGCGCCCTCGCTGCGCGGACGGAATTTTCGAACCAGTTCACGCCTTCGCGGTCTGAGGTGTTTCGGAAGTCGAGCCAGGCGTGGCTGAACTGATAGGTGAACAGCGACCCAAACCACGAGTGAATGAACGGTTCTCCATCGCCGTAACTGGCAAGGTGACGGGTGAAGCCGTAGTACAGGCGGTCATCGGTGGGGTGGGTGGGCGAACCAGCCGCCAGCACGTAGAGCATTAACTGCTCGGCGTAGAAGTCCCAATGCCCCTCGAAGCCTTTTTCGGGGCGGTACGCCATATAGAACATGCTGCGCGAGTCGTCCACGAACCAGTTCCAGTTCACCTCGCGGTAGAGTTGGCCGGCTTTGGTTTGAACATCGCCGCCGAAATATTCACCCGCCGTGAGGACGCCCATCATCAGGATGGCGGTGTCTATACTCGAAACTTCGCTGTTCCAGGCGCGTTTGCCGGTCTGCATATCCACAAAGTGGTAGAAGAAGCCTTCGGTGCGTTCCATGCCGAGCAGGGTGTCGAGGGTTTTGTCAGCGCGCTCGTAGGCTTGCTCGTAAGTCACATATCCCTTTTCGACGCCGATGGGATAGGCGCTGAGGGCAAAGCCGACGGCGGCGATACTGGAGATGCCGGGCGAGCCGGGGAAACGGTCGCGAATCAGACCGTAGCCGGGGCTGGCGAGGTCTCGATTGGCTTGCTCCCAGAAAAAGGCGAAGGCGCCCCGCATTTCGTATTCGATGACGGTTTCGAGGCTGGGGGGCTCGGCGGTGGGGGTGAAGGTTGGGGCGGGGGGAAAGGTTGGGGTAGCAGAGACAGGCTGAGGCGTGGAGGGGGAGGCGCAGCCCGTCAGCAGGAACAGAAAAATCGCAAGGAGGGAAAACGTCTTATTCACCAGTGATACCTGTCCTTTCCACAGATTCGACAAACCATCTTTGCAGGAGGAAGTACATGACCAGCAGCGGCGCGATGTTGAGAAAGGTGCCGCTCATTTTGACGGCTTCGTTGAGGCGGTCGAAGATGTTGACCGTGCCAGGCGGGTAGAGGCTTTCGTATGCCTGCACGAAACGCGAGAGCTGCATAGGCAGGGTGGTTACGCCGCCCTCGAGGAAGATGGAAGTGAGGAAGGTTTCGTTCCAGTACCAGACGACCGAGAAGATGAAGGAGACGATGAAGGCGGGTAAGGCGGATGGAACAGCGATGGTCAGGAAGATGCGCAGGTCGGATGCGCCGTCGAGGCGGGCGGCTTCTTCCAGCACTTTGGGGAGGGAGAGGAAACTCTGGTAGAAGATGAGGATGAAGATGGCGCTGCGGTAGCCCTGACCCAACAGCGCAGGCAGGACAATCGCCCAGGGGCTGCCGAGCAAGCCCTGCTCTTTGTAGGCGAGCATTTGCGGAATGAGGGTGTTTTGCGGCGGGACGATGAAGGTGGCAAGGATGAAAAGCAGAACGAGATTCCTACCCCAGAAGCGATAACGCGCCAGCCCGTATCCGACCACAGCAGCGACGAAAGTTTGCAGCAGAGAAGGAACCACACTGACCAGGATGGATGCCATGAGCGTGTTGGGGTAGTTCAGAACACGGTAGGCTCTTTCGTAGTTGCCTGTGTAAAGTGCGGTTGGCACCCATTGCACCATCGGGTTGAGCAGGTCGGAGGGGCTTTTGAGGCTGGTGACAAACATGAAGAGCAGGGGGTAGAGATAGACAAAGCCGATGGCAATCAGCAGGGCGTAGAGGAGGCTAGAGAAGAGCAGTCCGCTGCGGGCGCGGCTGCCGAAGAGCAGGCTCTTCCACCAGTCGAGGTTGAGGCGGCGCAGGGTTTGCATGTCAATTCCTTTCCTTGTTTGCCTGTTGCGCCAGGAAGAGATAGACGCCGCCCAGCAGAATCACCATCACGGCAAAGTAGAGGAACGCCATGGCGCTGGCGTAGCCGATGCCGCCCTGCACGGCGTAGGTCTGATTGTAGATGTATTGGATGACCTTGTTTTCGGAAAAGTGCGAGAGGGTGACGACGGTGTAAACGGCGTTGACGAGGTTGGCGGTGGAAAGCGAAGGCAGGGTGATTTTCCAATAGGCTTCCCAAGCCGAAGCGCCGTCAATGGCGGCGGCTTCGTAGATGCTCTTGTCCACTTTTTGCAGGCTGGAGAGGTAGATGAGGATCTGCACGCCCGAAAACCACAGGATGAGGATGAACGAGGTGAGCAGGTATTCGACGGGGTTGCGCAGAGTGCGCGGCAGTTGGGCGATGAACTCTGCCACCGCTGGCAGGTTGGCAATGCCTGGCGCCGAGGTTGCGCCCTGGGCGGTCAGCTCGCGGATGACGGGTCCGCTGGTGATGACGACGGGCAGGAAGAAGATGGTGCGGAAAAGCCCTTTGAGTTTGAAATCCTGATTGAGAAACAGCGCAATAATCATCGAGAAAATCAGCACAATTGGCACAGAGACAAGGGTCTCGACAGCATAGCCGATGACCAGTTCGATGAAGTTGGGGTCGGTGAAGAGGGCGCGGGTGTAGTTTGCCCACTGCACAAAGTCGAGACGGATGCCCTCAACAGTCACGGTGACCCGATGAAGGCTGTAGCGGAAGGTTTCAAGCAGTGGGAAGAGGGTGAAGAGCGAAAAGCCCACCACCCACAGCGCAATGAAAGCGTAGCCATGCAGGGCTTCACGCAGGCGCGGCGTGATAAGGTTGCGATCGTTCTTCATCACACACCCTCCATGAGGGCAGCGTCTTTGGCGGGAACGACGACGCCCTGATAGTTGACGGGCTGGTCGGTGTAGTTGACCACCATCTGCCTGCCGTTGGCGTAGGTGGTGACGAAGACGCCCTCGCGCAGTTTTTGACGGGCAGTGATTTCCTGTCCGCGCACGGGGGCGAGCAGGGCGTTCATCCACGCGTAGGTCTGGCGGATTTGCGCGCCCCACTGCTGGTAGGAAGAGGTGTAAAGCCAGGTGGAGCGCGTGTTGAGCATGTTGGCGGTCGGTTCGTAGGTGAGGAAGTAGGATGGGTACATGCCGTAATCCACGTGGCGCAGGAGGTCTTCTTGCAGGTTGGGCGAGAAGTTAAGCGCCGCGCCGTAATAGGGTACATAGCCCGCAAGCACAATCGGCAAAAACGGCACGGCTTCACTGGTGTAAATGTAACCGTTATCGCCCAGCGGCATATCGTAATAGGCGGAGGTCAGGCTCCAGAGATAATCGTTGGGGCGGTAGAACCCCAGCCGCGCGGGGGATTTGCCCAGCAGGTCCTGATAGGCGCGGATGGCTTGCTGGCGGTTGAGCGGCGCGCTCTCCCTGAAGTCGCTGTAGAGGGTGAAGCCGATGCCGTCCAGCGCCAGGTCGGCGTTCAGGTGCGAGGCGAGGTCTTCCGTCAGCGCGACGTAACGCCGCTGGAGGGCGTCGAAGGTGAAGTAGTAGTTGTAATAGCGGTTATAGCCTTCCAGGTTGACATTAGTGATTGCCATCGCCAGGTCGCGGCGTGGGGAGTAGCCGCTTTCTTTCGGCAACGCCGCCTGTGGGTCGATGTAGAGCGAGAAGCGCCCGCCATCTGCTGTGAGGGTTTCTGCCAGCGAGCGCAGTTCTGCCAGGCTGCCCAAGCCGCCTTCCAATTTCAACGATGTCGGAGGCATACTCGAAGCCCCCAGCGGCTGCCAGCCAAAGTAGATAACCTGCGGGTTGGGGATTTGCAAATCGGCGAGCAGGGTTTGCATTTGGCGGATGGTGGTCATGGGGACGAAGCGCTGCCAGAACAGCACCTTCTCCTTATCGCCGGCCAAAAACTCCAGCCGAATGCCGATGTTCGGGTTGGGGTCGGCGCTTCTTTTCAGCACGCCCTTTTGGACGAGATATTGCTGATAACTGCGCGCCATGCCCACATAATCGGCTGCCCCGCCATGCAAAAAGCGATAATGCACCACCACGTTGAAATCATTGGTCTGTTTCTGGATGGTGGTCACGCCTGCGCCAGAACGGTTGGTTGCCTGAAAGTAACTTTCGTTGTAGATGAAGGCGTTGTAGAGAAAATTGAAATTGGTGAGAACGCCGGCAGGATGCGCCTGCACCTCGCCGTATGCCGCGCCGTCTTCCACCACCGCCAGGAAGGCGTTTTCCTTTTCGCCATGCACCATGCCAAAGACGGGGAAAGAAATGGGATAAGGGCGGTTGATGGCTGGGTCGTAGGGCATTTTGCCAATCATGCCCAGGTCTGCGCCGTAGTAACGCCCGTAGAACATGTTCCTAGCTTTAGTCGAATCGGCAAAGCGGATGAGACTGCCCGTGCCATCAGGCAGGAACATGTAGCCCGGCGTACTGCTGCCGCGCGTTGCGCCGAGGAAGGGATAGAGATAAACCAGCCCCAGTTTGAAGGCGGGATTCTCCTGGCGGATGGATTGCGACGGAATCTCCACCCGCACGCCCTCCGCTTCAAGCCGCAAGCGGACCTGGAAGCGGATGCCGACTTCATCGAACCTGACCTCCGCCTCGACTCCCTCTGCGATGGGCGTAACCTCCAGTGTATGTTTGGCGTTGGCAATCGAGATGCGTTTGCTGACCGCCTTCTCGTCGAGATATTCGATGCTGACGCCGCTTTGGGCAAACGCCCGCCACGATTTGTTCAGGCGGTCGCCCTGCTGAAGTTCGTCTATGCCCGAATGCCAGAGGTAGTTGCTGCGCTTATCGAGCAGTTTGAAGGCGAGGGTGGACGAATCGACATAGAGCGCGAAGTTTTCGTTTTCGGCGGCGTGCTGATAGGAAGGGGGAATCTCCTGAGAGCGGGCGGGGGCAGCCTCCGCTTGAAGCGGAGGGAAAAGCCCGATGGTCAGGAGCAGGCAAAAGGTCAGAAAGAAGCGGGTGAGGGGTCGCATGTCAGCCGCGCAGTCCAATCTCCTGAACAATCGCCAGGATGAATTCGTAGAGTTGGTTGAACAAGACGTAGAGGATGTAGGCGGTGAGCAGGAACATCGCCATGGTGAAGAGGGTGATGAGGATGTTGCGGATGGTCTCGGAAAGGGAGTAGTTGTGAACTTCCTTGACCATGATGAAGAGCATGAGCGCCGTCCAGAACCACATCAGTTGGGTTGAGAAGGTGAAAAGGAAGGTTTCGTTGAGGGTGAGCAGGTTGGAGAGCAGGGCGATGGGCAGAGCAAAGAGAGCGTAGGGGAAGAGGCTGTAGGCGCTGCCGATGACCACATGGCGCAAACGTCCTTCGCCGTCGCTGATGGTGGAGACGAGGTAGTTGGCGCTGTTCCAAAGCAGCAGGGCGATGACGACGTACACCACTTCGGTCTCGACGGGAATCCAGGCGGGGCTGGGGTAGGGGCTAACGATGAAAGTGGTCAGGTAGAGCGAGAGGATGCGGGCAATCACCACCCAAAAGTAAAGCAGGAAGGCAAAGGCGAGGCTACCGCGCTGGTCTGTTTTGATGTAGTAGAAACTATCGGCGGGCTGTTTGATGAAGCGGAAGAGGAAGAGGAAGTCGTCCACCAGGCGGATGTTTTGCAGCCGCCGCGCTTTTTGGCGCAGGGGTTCCAGCCAGCGATGGCGTTTTTCGAGGCGGGTGAAGACGGCGGAGAGAAGCCACACGCCGAAGAGGGCGAGGAGGGCGCTTCCCAGATATTGCTGCAAGACGGCGTTGCGGAGTTCCCAAAAGGTTTCGGAGTAGCCGTTTCGGTCTTCGGCGGTGCGGTAGGCTTGCAGGGCGCGCAGGTAGTCGTTCTGTTTGTAGTAGGCGTCGGCGATGCCCTGATAGGGCATGAGGAACAATCCGTTGTAGGTAAGGGCTTCTTCAAAGTAGGGTTTGGCTTCGACGTAAAAGCCGTCTACGTAGAGGCGCACGCCCTCATGCACGCGTTGGGCAAAGTCAGTGGCGCGGTAGATGAGGATGGCGCTTTTGTCTTTGTCCAGCACGTAGAGGTCGCTGCCGAGGCGTTCGATGGAGACGGGGTTTGCCAACATGCCGAGGCGCTGGTCTGCCGTGTCTTTTGCGCCGAAGACGAAGAGCAGCGCGCCGTTGGCGTTGTACTCGTAGATTTTTCCGTCCGCGTCCACGGCGGCGAGCAGCCCGTTTTGGCTGACGTGAATATCGCGGAAGGTGGCGGAGCCGAAGACGTTTTCGAGCAGGTTGCTGCCGGCGATGTTGAACTTGCGGATGCTGCGGTCGCGGCTGGTGCCAGCGGTGACGGTGTAGATGAGCGACTGGCTGTCAATGGCGAGGTTGGAGGGGGAGGCTGCTTCGGTCTTGATGAACTGCTCCAGTTGTTCTTGGGTGAGGAACATGCGCTGCAGAATCATTTTGAGCGACATCTGGGCGCGGTTTGCGCCGAAGTAGCCGATGAAGTTGCCGGCGGTGTTCATCATTACCAGCCCGTCCACCGAGCCTTCGCTGACGATGTAGAGGTTCTTGCGCGCGTCGAGGATGAGTTTGCGCGGCAGGAATTCGCGCCGCTTGCCGAAGAGCGGTTCGGAGGGACGCCCAAATTCGGCGCGCAGGCTGCCATCCGGGTTGAGGATGACGATGGTGTTCTTGCCGGCGTCGGCGATGTAGAAGACGCCGTCCTGGTCTATGAAGAGTCCCGTCGGCGCTTGCAGAAGTCCCTGCCCAAATTCGGCGGCGATTTGAAAGTCCCTGTCCAGTTTGACGATGCGTCCGTTGCCCGTGTCGGCGACGTAGAGGAAGCCGTCGGGGGCGAGGAAGAGTTCTTCGGGTGCGGCGAGCGGCAGGTCAATTTCGTCGAGCGGGGTGTAGGCATCCTGGGTCGGGTAGAGGAATCCGCCTGGTCCCCTTGCCCAGGTGGTGTAGGGCGAGAGGGCGTGAGTCCGTGCGGGGAGCGCGGCGATCAGCAGGAGAATCACAAGGAGCAAAAGCAGGAGGGTTCGTTTCATTTCAAACCCGAATGCGACATGGTGCTCATCACCTGGCTTTGCAGGAAGATGAAGATGATGAGATTGGGCAGGAACATGATGAGCGCGGCGGCGGCGGCGATGCCCTGCCCCGCCACGGCGTTGGCGCCGCTGGCGGTTGTGGTCAGCGTGCCGAGGTAGAAGGCAAAGGTCTTCAGGCTTTCGGCGTTGATGTAGAGCGTGGAGGTTTCGGCGTTGTTCCAGGCGGCTTGAAAGGCGAGGATGGCAATGGTGGCAATGGCGGGGCGAATCATCGGCAGGATGATGCGCCAGTAAATCTGCAAATCCGAGGCGCCGTCAATTTGTGCGGCTTCGATGACTTCGTTGGGGACGCTGTCCATGAACTGTTTGAGCAGGAACAATCCCACCGGCATCGCCAGCCCGGGCAGGATGTGCACCGAGAAGGTGTCCAGCAGTCCGAGCCGTTGGATGACGAGAAAGCGCGGAATGGTGACGGCAATCGGGACGAACATCAGCGCGACCGTGTTGACGGCGAACAGCGTCTGTTTGAGCTTGAAGCGTTTTTTGGAGAGGGCATACGCGGCAGTGCTGGAGACGAGGATGGACGCCGCCACCGCGACCAGCGTAATCACGATGCTGTTGAACAGATAACGGCTGACCGGCACGCCCGAACTGGACATTTTGGAAAACAGGTCGGTGAAGTTTTTGAGGGTGGGGTTGACGACGAAAAAGCGCGGCGGGTAGGCGAACAGTTCATCGGGCGGCTTGAAGGCGCTGGAGAAAATGAACAGGATGGGCAGGAGCATGAACGCCGCCAGCGGCAGGAGCAGGAGGTAGAACTTGAGCTGGCTGACATGAAAGCCCTGCGGGTTGATGCCGCGGTTGCGTACTCCGCTAAAGCGGTGGAACCAGTTTCTTTTCATAGCTGTTGAGCCGTTCTAACCTTTCCTCGTTCTATCTCCCCTCTCCCGCTGGGAGAGGGGTTGGGTGAGGGTTCTCCCCTCTCCCGCTGGGAGAGGGGTTGGGGTGAGGGCTTTTCACTCTTCGCTGACAAACAAACGGTTCGAGAGGCGGGTGAAGAAAAGCACCATCAGCAGCAACACCACCGAAACGGCGGCGGCGTAGCCCATCTCGTAGCGCAAAAAGCCGTAATCTTCGATGTGGTTGACAATCAACTGCCCGGCGTATTGCGGCGTGGGGTTGCTGCCCGAAAGCGTCACGCCGATGGCTCCCGCCTGAAACGTGCCGACGATTGCCATCACCGCGCCGAAGAGCATTTGCGGCTTCATGGAGGGAATCGTGATGTAGAAGATTTCCTGCCAGCGGCTGCTCATCCCGTCCAGGGCGGCGGCTTCGTAGAGTTCCGGGTTGATTTCCAGAATGCCCGCCAGCATTGCCAGAAAGCCGATGCCCATACTGCTCCACAGCGTTACAACAATCATGATGGTCATCAGATATTCGGGCGATTGCAGCCACTGCACCGGCTCTTGGACGATTCCCAGATTCATCAGGAAACTGTTCAAATAGCCGGTCTGGTCGCCGCTGAAGAGGGTTTTCCAGACCACCGCCATCGCCACGCCGGAAGTCATGGAAGGGGAATACAAAATCAACGCAAACAGCGTGCGCGGAATTTTGGGCAGCTGCGCCAGCATCCACGCCAGCAGAAAGGCAAGCGCGTACCCGCCCGGTCCCACAATCACTGCAAATTGAATGGTGTTGGGCAGGACGTATTTCATAAAGGTATCGTCTTGCGTAATCAGGGTGATGTAATTGCGCAGACCGATAAAGCGCGGCAGTTGGATTGTGTCGAAAAACGTAAAGGAGAGCAGAAACGCCGCCAGCACCGGCACGACGATGAAAATGAAGAACATCAGCGCGTAGACAGACAGGAAGCCGTAGGCGCTGCCTTCCTTGTTGAGCCACTTTTGGAGAGATGCTCTACTGGGCATGGTCCATCCACTCCTGCACGGTTTCAATCGTCGGAATTTTGAACTCTTTCACGCGCCGTCCGTTTTTCAGGTAGCCGAACTCTTCCATCTTGCGGGCAATTTCGCGGTTGATGATGTTGATGGAACGGTCCAGCGCGACTCGGGGGTTGACGCCGTCGAACACGATGCGATTCCAGGCGTTGCTCAGTTCGCGTTCCTGCATGTAACTGCCGGGCAGACGCACCGGTTCCTGCAGCCATTTCCACTGCTCCAGAATCACGGCGCGATGCTCCTCAGGGATGGCGAGACGGCTGAACGCCTCCAGGTTGGCGGAGTTCCACAAGTATTCCCTGCCGTAATTGAGAATCAACCGTTCCTGAAAATCGGACTGCGTTTCGGTGGACATCCACCACTTCATGAACTGCCAGGCTTCCTGCGGCTGGTCGGTGTTTTTGAACATGATGCTGGCTTGCGCCGAGCCGGTGGCGTAGCGCAGTTGTCTGCCGTCGGGCAGAACGGTGGCGGGATACAGGTCAATGGACCACAGCCCTTCAATCTCCGGCGCGGCAGTCATCAGTTTGATGTAATCGGTGAAGTTGGAAATGCCGATGGGCAGCGTGCCGTAGCGGAAACTCTCATAAAAGCTGGAAGTGGTCAGCGGCATGCCGTAAATCGTAAAACTTTCCGCCATGAATTTGACGGCGGCAATTGCTTGCTCGCTTTGCAAGCCTGTGGCAAAGCCGTCGTCGTTGTAGAGTTTGGCGTCGTGGTTGAACAGGTAGGGCGCGGTGAGCAGGTAGCCCTTCAGACCGGCGCCGCTCGAAAGCGGCGTGTTGTAATTCATCCCATAGCGCTGAAGTTCGGGCAGTATCTCGATGACCTCATTCCAGGTGTGCGGGACGGGAATGCCCAGCGATTCGAGAATGTCTCTGCGGTAGAACGTCACCCAGAAATCCTGCGTTTCGGGAATGGCGTAGACCGAATCGTTGATGATGTAACTCAGCAGAGCGCCGGGGGAGTAAATGCGGATGAAGGAGTCGAAATCCTCGAAGGAACGCAGGTCATAGAGCGCGTTGCGGATGGCAAGTTCGTAGGGGATGTTGGTGCTGACGCCCAGCGCCACATCCGGCTGGATGCCGGCCGCGTTTGCCAGCACCAGTTTCGACTCGTCGGGCATGATGGAGAATTTGACGCGAATCCCCGTCTGCGGCGTGAAGGATTCGTCGGACATGACCTGCAACAGGTCCACATATTGCCGCGGGCGGTTGACCCACACTTCCAGTTCGCCCTCTTCCGCGCCGATGGATTGATAGGGGTCGGGCTGGAAGGAATGGATGAAACGCTTGAAGCCTTCTGCGAAGGAGCGCGAGAAGGGCGGCGGCGGGGTTTGGATAATAACATCGGGGGAATGGATGATGATTTTATCGAGGGCAAGCGGCTGGCTTTGCAATTGAAGCAGAAGCGAGCCGAGCAGCTGCGCCGACGAGCCGGGTCCTTCTGAAAAGCGTTTCATGTAGACCGGCATCTTATCCGGGTCGGCGGCGAGGAAGAGCAGGTTGTCAATCGCCATCTGGTAGGTGAGAACTTCGGGCGAGGCGCCGCTGCCTGTTATTGCCAGCAGCATCTCTTTGTCGTTGAGCAGGTTTTGGGCGATGGCGTTCAGGCGGGGTTGAATGTCGGGGATGTAATCGGAGATGACCCATTCCTTGTAGGGGTCGCGCTGGTTGCCGGTCAGTTTGCGGATTTCGAGGGCGAGGGTGTTGATGTCGAGCAGGGCTTGCTGGATGGTCTCGATGGCGGGCAGGTAGGGAGAGTCGGTCGCTTCGATGCCCAGCGTGTTTACGCCTTTGTGCAGGAAGAGCAGGTAGGGCGTCTCGCCGCCCAGCGGCACATCCTGCCAGTTGACAGAGTAGGGGAAGGGGAAGGCGTTCAACTCCGCAAACGGCGTTTCGCCGTTGAGGGTGATGCGGCGGAAGACGGTGAAGTTGCTGCGGGTGTTTTGCAGGGCGTGCAAGGTGACCGCGTACAGCCCGTCGGCGGGAACTTCAAATTCATAATAGACGGCGGCGCCGCTCTTGTTCCAACTTTCGCCGCCCAGGGTGTTCAGCAGCAGTTTGTAGGTGTCGTAAGGGGTGACGGTCAGGTCACGGTGATTGGCAGGGCGGACGGATGTGTCGTTTTTGTAGGAGGGGAATTCGGCTTCGAGGGTGAGCGAAAAGCCGGAGGAAACAGGAGCGCGCAAAAAGTCCAGGTAAGAGGCGTAAGAGGGGGAGGGCGAGAAGGTCTGGAGGTAGATGCTTCCCAAATAGAGTTCGCCTTCCGTCAGGGTGAAGTCGAAGCGGTGTTCTCCAGCCGAGAGCGGAATACGCAGCGGATCAGCCTGGCTGAAGGTTGCGTCACGGGCGGGGACGCGCGTCCAGCGCGTCAGCCGTTCCTGACGGATGAGGGCATCGTTGCCGTAGCGGTCTTTGGGGAAGGCGTTGGCGCTGTTGCGATAGAAGAGGGGGAAGAGGACGCGCCGCAAATCGCCGAGCGGGAACCCGCCGTCCACGCGCATCTGACCTTCGGGCGCGGTCGAGGCAGACGGGGAGGCTGCCGCATCGAAACCGAGCGTGTACTCCCCCCCGGCAGGGACGCTGACGCTGAAGTGCAGGCTTTCTCCCTGGCGAAGCAAAACGCTTCCCCCTGCATACTGACGGGCGGTTTCGTCCTGCGCCAGCGGCAGCCCGAACGCCTCGGCGGGAATTTCGATGACGTGATGAGGAGATGTATTTGCGGCGGGGAGTTGCCGAGGGGCAGGCAGGGAGGCTGCCGCCGATGCCGGGGTAACGGAGAGCAGCATCAGCAGAGAGAGCGCCAGTCGAAAGAATCGTCTCGGGTTCGAGGGCATGCGCCAGGGTCCTGACTTCCCCTCTCCCAATGGGAGAGGGGCAAAAGGTGAGGGAGAAAAAGGGGAGCGCTGATATTACACAACGCTCCCCTCTACGATTACGCTACGGTTTCAACTCGGCGCGGGCTTCATCGAGGGTTTTGTTGGCAAATTCTTCCAGTTGGGCAGCGTAATCTTCATACTTGTATTTGCCGTCGTTGGCGAAGTTGAACATGTACCACATGTTCACGTCCTTGTCTTCGCCGATGTCAATGCCGGGCTTGCCTTCCCAGCGGGCGTTGATGTAACCTGGCACAATCTTTGCCAGCGATTCGAGCAGGCTGCTATCCAGGTTTTCGAGCGCCTGGCGCAGACCGGGTTTATCGCCCACGAAGGACATGTACAGGTCAATCGAATCGGCATTGACCGACACCGGCATGCGGGTTGGCACCGCGCCGGCTGCTTTGGCGAGTTCTGCTTCCTTGTTGTAGCCTTGCTTGGAGAAAGTCATCCACTTGGCAAAGTCATAGGCAGCTTCCAGGTTGGAAGCAGCCTTGGAGACGACGATGATATCCGCCACGATCGCCTGATTTCCGCCGGGGATGCCCATGAAGTCCCAGTTGAAGGTAGCGCCGGCGTAACCTGGCACTGCCCAGCCGCCATCCCAGCGCACGCCGCTTTCCTGATTAAGGAACAGTTCCCAGGGTCCCTGCGACTTGAAGTTCTTCTTCTGCTCATCGCTCAGCCCCTGCCAGGTGTGCGGCTTCATTTCGCCCGCTTTGGCGATGCCGGCTTTGAAGGCGGCGGAGTTGTAGTTCATGTGTTGACCGTCGAAACTGAACCACTTGAGTTTGGGGTCCTGCGTGCTGGGATACCAGCCCATGATGAATTCCATCTCGTCCAAGCCCAGTTTGCCCTTCTGCATGTCGGTCAAGGCGGCGGCTGCGGCAAAGAATTCGTCCGCCGATGTGCCGTAGACGGGCGCGTCCAAGTTGGCGGCTTCGAACAAGTCCTGGTTGACAAAGTAGCCCATCACGAACTGCGCGGCGGGCAGACCCAGCACCTTGCCGTTGTAGGTCACCGCGTCTTTCAAGACCTGCGGCACGTCCTGCCAGTCGGGGTCTTGCGCTACAAGGTCGGTTAAATCTGCCAGCCAGCCGTTTTTAACGTAGAGCGGCGTGCCGTCTGCCATGAACACATCAGGCAGTTCGCCTTTGGCAGCATAGTTGGTCAGTTTCTCATCCCATCTGCCATCCCCAGACATGTCCACGAACTCGATGGTGACATTGGGGTGCATCTGCATGTAGGCGGCAATCAACTGGCGCTGGAGATTATTCTCCTCCGGGGTGCCAACGTTCCAGTTGGCATAGCGGATGGTGACCGGCTGCGGCGCGGCAGTTGGCGCTTCGGTCGGGGCTTGGGTTGGGGCAGCCGTCGGTTCAACAATGGGGGCAGAGGTCGGTTCAGCAGGGGCAGGAGTGGGAGTCGCCTGCGAACCGCAAGCGGCCACGCTCATGGCAAGCAGCAGGACAAATGTTGCATTCATCCATTTGGAAAGGGTTTTCATTCTTCATCTCCTTATTTGAAATATCGAGGGCTTGTACAATCAGGGTTGGGGAAACATTGGCTAGTCTTTCCGGGCGCCTCCTTTCATTGTGTTTCCTGTTTCGTTCCCAAAACGACATGAACGATGTGTGTTTTGCCATCCTCAAAGACAGGCAGAAGATTGCCTGCCAGGGGCTGACCATCCACCGTCACGCAACGGACTCCGCCGTTCACATGCTGGGGATTTTCCACGCTGATTTGATAGACCGCATTCCGAAACCGCCGCCTCACCTTGAACCCACTCCATGCTGATGGGATGGCGGGTTCCACCAATAAGCCGTTTTCCTGCGGACGGATTCCCAAAATCCAGTGTGTGGCAACGCGGTGCAGCCATTGCGCCGAGCCGGTGTACCACGTCCAGCCGCCGCGTCCGTAATATTCCGAGAGCGGCCCGTCAATGTTGCCCGGCGTGACGTAAGGCTCCACTTTGTAAGTCTCGATGTCTGCGCTGCGGTTGGGCGGGCAGATGCGGCGGTACGCCTCATACGCCAGGTCAGGCTGTCCCATCTGCGCGTATGCCCAAACCGACCAAGTGGCGGCATGAGTATAGACCCCGCCGTTTTCACGCAAGCCGGGCGCGTAGCGGGTGACGTAGCCAATATCGGGGCGGGGACGGGTGAAAGCGGGGTAATTGAGAAGTGCGCCGTAGTCCTTGAGCAGGTATTTGGTGACCGAATCCATTGCCTTGCGGGCGCGTTCAGGTCCTGCCGCTCCGCTCATGACCGCCCAAATATTCGGCATGAGAAAGATTTTGCCCTCCTCGTTCTCCCGCGAACCGAGCGGCAAGCCGTCGTCGGTGGTAGCTTGCAGGTACCACTCGCCGTCCCAGCCGAAGCGGTTGAACGCCTCTTTGAGGCTGGTGCGCACCTCTTCGCACTTGCGGGCAAAGGTCTCGTCGCCGCGGCGGCGGGCAAGGGGTGCAAAGTTTCCCAAAATCATGTAGAGAAATTCCGCCACCCAGAAACTCTCGCCTTTCAGGAGCGTCCCCACGGCGCTCAAGCCGTCGTTCCAATCGTGGTCGCCCATCAGCGGAATGCCGCGCGGCGAAAAGCGCGAGAAGGAGCGCTCGATGGCGCGCTTGCAATGCTGGTAAAGCGGCTCGGCGGGGGCGTTCAGGTAGGCGACAGGTTCGTCGAGGATGCCGTAGTCGGCGGTTTCCTTCAGGTAGGCGTCGAGAATGAAGGGAAGCCAGAGCAAATCGTCGGAGCAGTTGGTGCGCGGACCGCCGCCTCGAATGGTGAACCACCAGTGCAGCACGTCGCCTTCGATGAACTGCTGCGAGGCGTGGAGCAAAAGTTGTTTGCGGGCGTACTCCGGTTCGCTGACCAGGAAAATCTGGCTGTCCTGCAATTGGTCGCGGAAACCGTATCCTGCCGAGACCTGATAGAACGCCGACTTGCCCCACAAGCGGCAGGAGATGGCTTGATACTTTGCCCAGAAGTTGGTCATGAAATTCAGCGCTTCATCGGGCGTCTCGACCTGTTCCGTATCGAGGAAGCGCGCCCAGAATTCATGCACCGCCTGAAGCGCCCGACGGCTTTTCTCCGGCGAGGTGAACCGTTCGATGAGTTCATGCGCGTCTTCGCGTCCGTCCTCTGCCGCGCCGAGGGTGAAAACAATCGTTTTCGATTCGCCCGGCGCCAGCGTCACGGCGACCTGAAGGGCGGCGATGGCGTCCGTAAAGCGGCCCAGGCGTCCCGTCAGGTGTGAAGCGATCATCGCTTGAGGGCGGTCATCGTTGTTGTACAAACCGAGGAAGGATTCCTTGTCGCAGTCGAAGGATTTGAGCGCTTCGCTGACCGCCATGAAGGCGGTGTAGGGCCAGTCCACGTTGTTGTGACGTCCCTTTTCGTCCGGGAATCCCCACAGGCATTTGCGGGCGAAGACGGCGCGCCGCTCGACATCGGCGGAGGTTTCGATGAATAGTTTGTGAAACTCGCGGTGTTCATCAGGCGCAAAGCCCAGCAGCCACTCGGCGTAGGAGGTCACATCCAATTCGCGGGTTTCGCCGCTCAGGTTGGCGAGCGTCAACTGAAAGATTTCCACCGGCGCATCTGCCGCCACGAAAACCGTCAGCGCGCTTTCGATGTCCTCCACCCGCTGCAGGAAGCGGGAATACCCCGCCCCGTGCGTGACTTCATAGCGCTGATAGGGGCGCATGACCGGCTTATACGCTGCCGACCAGTACGTTTGACGTTTCAAATCGCGGATGTAGAAATACTTGCCCCAGTTATCCCGGATGAGGTCCTGAAAGGAACGCGTAATGCGGTTCTGCCCGGCATTTCCCCGCCAACTGTAGCCGGAACCCGTTTGCGAAATCAGCATGCCATAATCGCCGTTGCTGATGACGTTGCCCCAGGGGCGCGGGGTGAAGGGCGTCGTAATCACATATTCCCTGCCATCTTCGGAAAAGTAGCCAAAGGGGCTTTCGAATTTTTTCCGCATGGGGGCCTCGGGGTTCCAGACCTTTCTCTTCTCGGTTTTTGGTCAAGCTATCGCCCGTCAGATGAAACGTTTCATCTAACATCAAAAACTATCATACCTGCCTTGTTTTGTCAAGCAAATTGGTTAGGTTAGGTTAGGCGGGTTAGCGGATAGCAGATACGCTTCAAGATTTTGCGCTGCAAGTGGCTCTGGCAAAAATGACGTTGTGGTTACACCCGGAGGCGGGCGATTGAAGGTTGAATCCGGGCAGCAATAGAGACTTCGGCGCCGTTGGGTTCGGCTGAGCGGGTACCCGGCGATTCTCACTACCTTTCAGGCGGGACTGGATGATAATCTTGTGGCAGGTCTCGCCAGCCCGCTGTCGATGGGATATCCAGCGTGTTTGAACTCAGCCCTTGCCTGCAGGCAACTCCACTTTCCTCCTTTACCTTTACCTTGTTTCTTTCAGACTTCCAGACGATGACTGGCTGGACGATCTGGTTGTCCGGCACACGCTGTTGACGCTGGCGCGATCGGCCACATAATGGGCATAAATCTCAGGGAGGTTGTTCATGTCGATGTCCACGGCAAAACTCGCGATCGAAGGCGGCCAGCCCGCCGTGCGTTCTCCCCTTCCCCCCATGTATCCTGGCGGCCTGCGCATCGGCCAGGAGGAGGAAGAGGCCGTGTTGGAAGTCATTCGCTCCAAACGGCTGTTTCGCTACTACGGCCCGACCCCCGGCCCCTCGAAGGTGGCCCAGCTAGAGCAGGAATTCGCCGCGTGCATGGGCGCGCCTTACAGTGTGGCGGTCACATCCGGCAGCGCGTCATTGATCTGCGCGCTGGTTGGGCTGGGCATCGGCCCCGGCGATGAAGTGATCGTGCCGGCTTATACCTGGATCGCCTCGGCCTCGGCGGTGCTGGCTGCCGGCGGTGCGCCTATCCTGGCCGAGTGCGACGAATCGCTGACCATCGATCCATCGGACATCGAGCGCCGCATCACCCCGCGCACCAAAGCCGTCATCCCGGTGCACATGCGCGGCGCCCCGTGTGACATGGATGGCGTGATGGCTGTCGCCCGCAAGCATGGCCTGAAGGTGTTGGAGGACACAGCCCAAGCCGACGGGGCCAGCTATCGTGGCAGGCGTTTGGGCAGCATTGGCGATGCCGGCGCGTTCAGCTTCCAGTTCAACAAGATCATCACCTGCGGCGAAGGCGGCATGGTCATCACCGGCGACCGTGAGGTATGGAAACGGGTTGTGATGTATCACGATGTGATCGGCGGGGCGCGCAACGGCATTCCCGAAGGAGAGATTTTGCCGGGCGTCAATTTCCGCATGACGGAGTTGCAGGGCGCGGTGATGCTGGCTCAATTGCGCAAGCTGGACACGTTGCTGGCGGACATGCGTCGCAACAAGGCCTTACTCAAAGCCACCCTCGAAGACGTGGCAGCGCGCAAGGGCATTGCTTTCCGAAGGCAGAACGACCCTGCCGGCGACGCAGCCATCTGCCTGATCTTCTATTTGCCCGAAGCAGCGCGCGCCAATGCGGTGGCCGAGGCGTTGCAAGCCGAAGGCGTGCCCGCAGAGGTCATGCACCGGCCGGGTCAGTCGGACTATCATATCTACCCGTACTGGACGCCCATCATGCAGCAGCGCACCTGGCATCCCAACGGTGGGCCGTGGCGCTGGCATCAGGGCGAGGTGCGCTACACGCCGGATATGTGCCCGCGCACCCTTGATTTGCTGAGTCGGGCGATTCACATCGACATCAGCCCCGACCTGAGCAACGAGAATATCGAGGAACTGGCGGAAGGGTTGAATAAAGTGATGAGTGCGGAGTGGTGAGTGGTGAATGACACAATCGGGTATGCTTGGGTGACAAATCTCGATCGGTTTGGAGGTCAAGTATGCCGAAATTGAGTGTGTTGGATAAGACAATCGACGTGCCGGCCGGCCGGCGTCTGGTGCTGGCGATCGAAGATGCCGGCGTGCGCATCGGCCACCGCTGTGGCGGCAACGCCCGCTGCACCACCTGCCGCGTGCAGTTTACCAGCGGCGAGCCAGATACGATGACCGAAGCAGAGTACCGGCTGTTGAACGAGCGCGGCCTGTTCGGCCAGTACCGGCTGTCGTGCCAGATCGTGTGCGACCATGACATGAGTGTAACGCCTGTCATGACTGCCGACAATCAGCCGCAGTGGAACGGCGACACCGGCCCCGCGCCAGACCCGGCAGTGAAGCCCGATGCTGTCTGGCAGCCGATTGAGGCGCTACGGGGAGCATCGCCTTCGGCGTAGCTCGGCCCGTGCAACATGGCGCCAAGACACAGAGCGCAGACGGCTTGTCTGCGCTCTGTTCATTTTGGCTCATGCTTGTTGGCCCATGCTTGGCTCATGCTGCCCCTTCCCACTTGCGCATGTTCGCAGCCATGCCGGTGCAGCACGATGATCGCCACAGACTAACCAGAACGGAACCGGCCGGCTACACTTGATCTCCAATGGAATTCGGCAACCTGTTTCGCTTGTCTTATTGGCTCGACCCCACCGTGTTGGAGCGCCCGGCCGGCCCATTCATGTGGCTGCTGGTTGCCGTCGGCGCGCTGTGGGGGCTGGGGGCGATTGTGCTGTGGCGCGCGCGCCCCCCATTGCGCGCTGTGGCGCTGGCTCAGGCGATTGCCGCTGCGCTGTTTGCCGCTGTGGCAATTGGCCGGCTGTACAGCATCCCCCTCCTCGGCCTGCGCGCCGGCTGGTTGGTGGCCGGGTTGATTGGCAGTGCGCCCGTCGCCACACGCATTGCGGCGCAAGCCCGGCGCGATGGCGTGTTCGAGGCATGTCTGCGTGCGATGACTTTCATGACAGACATGACACAGTCGCGCGACAGTCAATCGACATGGCATCGCGCAACGATGCTGGCATGGGCCGGCCTGCACCTCTTTGGCCTGACAACGGTGTGCGCTGTCGCGCGACTGCCGCTGGCGCTGGGGCCGGCGCTGTGTGTTGCGCTATTGGCGCCGGCCATCATCGCGCTCGCGCGATCAGCCCTGCGTCGCCTGCAAGGCAATGGCGCGCCCATGCCGGCCGGCCAGATCATCACGCACGGCCTCGCCGCGCTTACGCCCCTGCTGCTGATCTACGGCGTTTTGGCGCTGCGCCTGTTGATTGCATTTGTCGCGCGCGTCGCCACCGGCGCGTTCGCTGTTGTCGAACCCTTCGGCGCGCTGCTCAACCTGCCTCTGACATTGATCGTGATGTCGGCCTATGCGCTGCTCGCTGCGATCTATGGCGCGCTGCAGCATATTAATCTGCGATGCCCCGACACGCAGTGTGCAACACGCAATGCCCAATTCGTCAGGTGGGGTGCGCTGGCGCTGATGGCCGGCGCGATGGCATGGGCCGGCTGGACTGCGCTCACGCTGCGCACACATGGCGTCAGCGGCAGCGACCCCTACGCCTACGCGCAGATGGGCGTCGATCTGGCCGAGCGGGGCACGGTGTTTCATCATTTTCCGCTGGCGCGCCTGACCTACGCGCTCGACATCCCCACCGAGCCGATCGTGCACGTGGGCTACAAACTGCCCCAGGATGTGTCGCGCATGGCCACGACGGTCTGGCCGCCCGGCTACGCCATGTTCACCGGCGCGGCGTACAAGATCGCCGGCGAACAAGGGTTGTATCTCATCACGCCGCTGCTGTCGCTGATCTCGCTGTGTGCGATTGCCTGGATGGCCGGGACATTCACGCGCAGCCCCGGCCCGCTGCGCGGTCGGGGCAGCCGGCTGGCTGTTGCCGCGCTGGCCGTCTTTTTGAGCGCCACCTCGTACCAGCAGGTCGAGTGGCAAATGATCCCCATGGCCGATGTGGCTGCTCAGTTGTTCTCTGTGCTGGCGCTGGCGCTGGCGTTTGTGGATTGGCGGGCGCCGGGAGCGTGGGGACGCGCCGCCCTCAGCGGCGTGTGCCTGGGGATCGCCTTCGACATCCGCTACACGCAAGTGTTGATTGCGCCGGCCCTTGCGCTGGCGCTGCTGACGCCTATCCCTGCCGGCCAGCCTCCGCTGCGCGCCATTGCGACGCGCCTGCCCTATGTCGCGCTGTGCGCGGCGTTTGCGCTGCTTGCGGCAGCGCCAGTGCTGATCTATCACACGCTGGCCTTCGGCAGTCCGTTTCATACCGGCTCTGAGGAGTGGGCCAACTTTTCCGTGACGCGCCTGCCCGAAACAGCCTGGCGCACTATCAATGAATTGCTGGCCTACCGCGAATTCGGGTTGCTGGCGCCGGTTATCATCATCGGCGCATGGGCGCTGTGGCACGCATCGCGGCGAGGGGCGGTGACACTGCTGGCATATTTCGCCCCGCTCTTCATCTTTCACGTGGCGTACTGGCCGTTGCGCCTGCGCGACATCCTCTCGCTGTTTCCCGTGCTCAGCATTTTGGCCGCAATCGGGGTCGTGTGGGTGGTTCAGCGCATGATCGAGGCCAATCACGATAAGCCGGCGCGTTGGAAGAGGGCCGGGCTGGCCGGCCTGCTGGTGTGCCTCTCATTTGCTTTCGTGTTGCGCGCGATGGACACGTTGGCCTTGCCAATCACGCGCGGCTTCGGCGCGTTCGGCTATCTGGTGCGCGAGCAGCGCGCGTCTTTCACAGAGATCGGCCGGCTGACGCCGCCAAACGCCGTGATCGGCTGCTCGCTCAACAGTGGGCCGGTCGATCTGTATGCCGGTCGGTTAGCCTTTCGCCCCGCCAACTGGACGCCCGATCAACTGATTGCATTTGTGCGCGCGCTGCACCGCGAAGGCAGGCCGGTGTACCTTCTCGATGATGGCATTGAAATGACCGGGATGATCGAGACAGTGCGCGCGCAACTCACCTTGCGCGCAGTGGCGCGGCTGGATGTGCCATACTACTTTGCCGGCAGCGGCTCCGAAAATCGCCAGGCCGCGCTGTATGCCGTAGAGGAGCGCAGCAGCGCCGGAAATTAAAAAGAGGGCCTCAAGCAGACGCCGGCTTGATAGCCCTATAACAGCCCTGCCAGGTTCAAGCCGGCAAGAGCGGTGCGCCATCACACAAACGCGAAGGTTGTCTCTGGCCGGCGATCCTTGTTCTCGAAGCACAGCGATAGCGTTGCGCCCTCGCCCTCGGGCGTCCACGCCAGCACCACGAAGTTCGATCCGGCCTCCAGGTCGATGTCGGTCACGTAAGTTGCCGCCTCGGGGTGGAGCGTCACCTCGCCCCACGACACCCCGTTCACCCATGCGCGCACCTGCCGACTGCCGCGCAAGTGTAAGAACGTTTGCAGGTCGGGGTTAGGCAGGCCGCCGATCGTCTGCATGAACTTGCGTGGTTCGGGACAGATCACCTCGAGGCCAACAGCAACCATGCCCACGCCGGCCGGCGCGTTGAAACACCCTGCGGCGCCCTCGACCCTCTGCCAGCCGGCCCACTGACGAAACGGCACATTGACCGCGTATGATTCGGCGCGGCGCTTGCCCAGCGACAGAATCTCGTCCAATTGCTGCGGGGTGACGCGCGCCATGCGCGCCTGGGGCGGGTAGCCCTCGCTCTGCCGGCCTGCCGACGGTGTGCAGTCGCCGGCCAGCACATCGGTGGCTGTCTTTTCGCCCAGGTTCCACAACAGCAGCCCCAGGAAGCGGCGGAACTGCCACAGAGCAGGCATCCAGCGCATCCGATAGAAGATGACTCGGCCCGCACCAACCGCAACTTCAACCAGCCCGGCGCCCAGCTTCGGGCGCGGCCCGTCGAAGAAGCGGCTGAGCGCCGGCATCCGTTTCCACTCGGTAGCCCGATCGTCGCCGAACAGCATGTCCAGCCCGGATCATGTGTCTTCGTTGCTCAGGCCGGCCAACAGCGGCGAATCACCCTGTTCGCGCGCGGCGACGAGCTGATAGACGGCGTGCTCTGGAGTGAACACCTCGATGCGCCGGCCTATCACGCGCTCCCAGTATGGTGCAGTCGCGTCGGTCAATTCCCACACCAGGGCCGTCTCGCCCTGCGCCAGGCGGTCGGCCAGCGCGCTTGGCTCGATCTACGGGCTGGAAATCCCACCAGCCATTCAGGAGTTGTGTGTGACGCAGATTGGCAACGCTTGATTTGTGCATGGGTGCTCCTGTGAACACTGTCCGCGTTGCCGGCAGAAGGAAGATTGAGCGAACTGCTGCCGGCGCGTCTCTCTAATAGCAGAGTAGTAGAGACATGCTGTGGGGGATCTGTATCGTCAACGGTGAAGTCAACCCAATGCCCAAGCGCCAGCCTACAAATGGCGGGTCAATACGTCGCAGCCGTCCGGCGTGACCAGCAGGGCATGTTCAAGCCGCACGCCGCCCACGCCCGGCACATACACGCCCGGCTCCAGCAGAATCACCATGCCGGCTTGCAGCGCCATGTCGTTATAGGGCACAATGCGCGGTTCTTCGTGGAATGTCACGCCGATGCCGTGGCCGGAGTGATGCGGGTAGGGTTGATAGCCGGCGTCGCGGATGGCGCTGCGCAACATGTGATCGAGGTCTCTGGCTTTCAGGCCGGGTTTGACCGCCTCGATGCCGCGATACAGCGTGTCGCGCGAGAGGTTGTACATCGCGCGCAATTGCGCGCGCAATTGGGCGGACGGCTCGCCCACAAAATATGTCGCTGCGTTGTCGCCCCAGTAACCATCGAGCCGGGGCACCACATCCAGGATGAGCGGGTCGCCGTCCTGCAACACATAGCCGGTCGGTGGGCCGCCCACTTCGGCGGTGCGCAATCCGCCCACCAGATCGGCCAGCAACGGCAGGCGCTGGTTGATATCGGCTTCAAGATGCGCTTTCATCTGACCCCACAGCTCGATCTCGCGCAGGCCGGCTTGCAGACGCTCGCGCACAAATGCCTGAGCCATGTCGCACAGCCGCAGCGCAGCGCGAATCTTGTTCAGTTCATCGGCAGTTTTGATCGCGCGCAGATTGTTCAGACCGTTGTCGTGCGGATGCAGCGTGGCGTTTGGCAGCGCCGCGCGCACGGCGTCAAGCACAGCCGCCGGCAGCGAGTTCAGCTCCACCGCGACCGTCCCGCTCAGGCCGGCGTGCGGCTCGAGCGTTTCAAGCAGCGCAGCCAACTGGCGCTCTGCGCACGAGAGGGGTTCGTCAATGGTATAGCCGGTGTAGGCGCGCGTGTTTGCGCCGGTAGCTGCGATGGCCGGCGCTTCCGCGTCCGAGGCGATCACGATCATGTCATTGTCGCGCACCCATGCCAGGGCCGGCCCGCCCTCAAATGGACTGGGACCGGTCTGGATCGGCGGCGCGTAGCCGGTCAACCAGGTGAGCGTGGCCGGGTTGGATAGGAGAGCGGCCGCAATGCCGCGCGTGCGCAGATAATCCCGAAAGCGATCCCAGTTTGCCGATTGCATCTTTCCTCTCCTTTTTTGCCTTTTGTCCCTTGCTTGATCTTGAAGCGGTGCAACAAACAGCGCTGGCAGGCATTATCTCGCGCCAGACAGCAACTCTTCGCGCCGCCGGCGATACTCGATGATCGGCGCATCGCCCTGAATCAATTTCTCCCCCATGCGCAGCGTCGAACGTTTGGGGCGCTGCGTGACAACCACGCGTCGATCCTGTCGCTCGATGACGAGATTGCCCAACGCGCCCAGCCAGTTGAAGACCTGGCGTCCCACCGGCCAGCGCACCTTGCGCTGATACCAGCGCAGGTACATCAGCGTGTTTTCGTCGTCGATGGGGGCAAAGGCAACCGTGACCCGCATGTCATCACTGATCCAGTTGTGCCACACATTGGGGAAGAGAAACTGAAGGTAAGGCCGGCGCGTCGGCTCGGCAATCTGGGCCGGCTTTCTGGGCGGCGTGCCGTCGTCGACCCGGTTGTACACCCACAGATTCAACAGGTTGTAATGCGGTTCGCGGGCAGCCCAGCGCGTCAGCGGGCCATCCACCAACGAGCGGTTGCCGCGCCCAATGGTGTTGTGATGCACAAACGGCAGATGCACCACATCGAGCTGATTTTCAATTGCGCGCGAGTAGTGTATGGCCCAGTGGTCGCGCAGTGTGCTGTAGGTAAAGGTGTCGTCGATGGAATCGAAGTAGCGCACCGGCGGCAGGGGATCGCGCGCTTCGCCCCACCAGATCCAGATGAAACCATGCGCTTCGTGGGTGGGAAAAGTCTTCAGGCGCAGCGCAGCCGGCGCCGGCGCGTTGCGGCCATTGGCCGGCACAACTGTGCAGCGCCCGCTGGGGTCGTATTGAAAACCGTGGAAGGGGCACTCCACGCAATCGCCGGCCAGCTTGCCGGCGCTGAGCGCCACGCCGCGATGGGGACACAGATCAATGGCGCACGCCACGCGCCCCTGCGTGTCACGCCACAACACCATCTGCTCGCCCATGCGCGTCACGCCAATCGGCCGGCCGGCTTTGACTTCGTTCGATTCAAGGATGGCATACCACTGATTGGGGATCATGGGATAACTCCAAGATAAGATCCGAATGCACTCAAACCACAGCGCAGGCGGTTGCTGCCCGCGTTCTGATGTATTTTGTATGTTCAGTCATTGACGTTTACAGGCCCCACTTCATAGATCGCGGCATCGACCGTCAACCGAACGCGCAGCGTTTGGGCATCTGCGCCGATGGCCTCTGCCGTCACGTGCGGTGGGGCGTCGGCCTGCCACGGAATCAGCGCTGTCACAAAGCGCGCCGGCGGTCGGGTGTTGGCGTGTCGCAGGCGAAAGGCCGGCATGGGTTCCTTTTGATTGTGCTCCGGCGAAAACCACGCTTCCTCGATCTCCATCGTCGCCGGCGCGCGCGGGTCGATCCACACCAGCAGATTGACGCCATCCGCGTATGCGGTGCGCGCGATGCGCGCCGACGGGTCGATCACCACCGGCCCCGGCGCGAACTGAAAATGCAGATCGATGTCGCCTTGCGCCGGCGTGTCGTTGGCCGTGTTGTCGTCGACCAAAGCATCGTCGATCAGCACAACATAGCGCCGCTGGATGAAAAAGGCAGCGCGCCGATGAATCAGGCCGGGGTACGCATCGTTCTGGACGATCGCCACGGCGTTGCCCCCGCCATCGTCCTCGGCCCAATGCAGCAAGCGCCCGGCGCGCCGGCTGTTTGCGCTGTTGAGCGTCAGCGTCTGGTGCGTTGCCGTGCGACGGAACGCCTCGCGGCGCGGGTCGCCTTTGGCATAGCAATACACGCCGGGGTCGCGCATCAGATAACGCCCGCCGGCCATCAACTCAAACGTGCCGTTGTCGAACTGGGAATGAAATGCGCTGGGTTGAACCGAGGCCGGCCCACAGTGCAGACACATCCACACCGCATCGGCGCTCCAGTCTGACCGAAAAGCGTAGAAGCCACTGTGTGCAAAGGCAAGGTTGCAGCGCGCCGGCCATTGTCCCTGCGCCCCATCGGTGGCAGCGGCCAGAAAGTCGGCGCGATGGAATGACTGCGCGGCGTCGCGCAGGAAAGCGCGCGTGTCACTGGGATAGCCATCGCCCACCACCGGCAGCCGGCGCTGCGGTGTGGCGATGCCCATCACGACTTCGGCCATGCGCTCGACGCCGGCGACAAAGGGCGCTGCATAGCCGTTGCGCGTAGCATGGTCGGCGACGTTCAGGAACAGGCTGGCGCAATACAGGTGATAGCCGGGGCTGAGTTCGCCGTGCATCCCGTCGGGCAATACTTGCGTGCGCATCGCCGTGTCCAGTTGAGCAAACGCGGCGCTGCGCCACTGCGCGGCATCCAGAAATTCCGGGAAGCTCAGCGCGATGTCGGCCAGGCCGGCAGCTTCAATGACCAGAAAGTTGTCGGTCTGGTTGGGATATGGACTCAGCCAGCTCTTGCGGGCATGGTTGTAGATCGAGGTCAACAACGCCACGAGGAACGGGGCGTCGCAGGCCGGCGATGGCAGGAAGTATGGCAGCAGCGCCGACCAGCGCGTGGCGCGAATGCCAACCTGAATGGCGTCCCAGCTTTTGGGGAAGTAGCACCGTTCGGGGGTCAGTGGGTTCTTGCGAATCCAATCGCGCGTCAAATCCACCCACAGCACGGCATAGCGTTCATCGCCGGTTTGCAGGTAACAACGCGCCGCGCTGAGGTCCCACGACGCCATGCGGTGCATATGGGCCGGCCATTCGATGTCGCCGTGCGGGTCCCAGTCCCAATCGATTTCCGGCCCGTAGTCCGTTGCCGGGAAGGCGGAATAGGGGCGGAAAATGTGTCGCAGGGCGTTGTCGGCGGCGACGAAATCCTCGTTTGTTGCTGCAAGGCCGGCCCGTCCGACCCAGGCCGGCCAGGCCACACTTCGGCGCGTCCGAAAATACTCCAGCAGCGCCTGCGCTGCTTGCGCGCGCTCGCCGGCCTTGACCGCTGCGCCCACGGTTTCCAGGCCGGGCTGTGTCAGGTCGAGCACGTCGAAAAGCGCGGCGGGTTCGAGCGGCGCGCCGGTCATCTCGAAATGATCTCGGTATGGACTGCCGGAAAGGGTGAAGGGAATCTGTGGCGTAGATGTCATGTCATGAGCCTGCTAAAGCTTACAGCGTAGTTGATCCGCGCTCACCGCGTAGGCGGCCACATAGGCTTGCCGGCGCGTCAAAGCGAAGCGGCGCAGGGCGCGGTTCATAGCTGGCGTGGCGCAGGTGGCTTTGGCTGGGGGAGCAAGAGCACGAACGGCACGGCGCACAACGCAATGCCGGCCGAAATGGCAAACGCGGCGCGCAGCCCCACGGCGTCGGCCAGCGCGCCAACCAGAACGGTGATGAGCGACCCGCCGACGAACTCCATCGCCATGTACACCCCGTTGGCGGTGGCCGGCTTGCTGCGGCCATATTCCTGCACCAGCGCCATCATGACCGGGCTGGTGGAGAGCGCCAGAAATCCCACCCCGAACAACACCGGCGCCATGAGCCAACCCTGCACAGACAGAAATACGGCCATCATCAGCGGGGCGCAAGTCAGCACAATACTCATCACGCGCCGCCGGCCCAATCGGTCGCTGAGCGTGCCGGTGGCAAACGAGCCGGTGGCGCCGGCCAGCATCAGGATGGACAGCGCGCCGCCGGCTTCAACCAGACTCGACCCCTCTTGCGTTAACAAAGTCGGCAGATAGGTTGCCAGCGAGACCGACAGAAAGGTGCGCGTGGCAATAATGCCGGCGATGGGCAACATCACGCGCCGCAGTTCGCGCCAGGCATCGGCCCATGCCCCACCCACGTGCGCCGCCGGCTTCACATCAAGGGTGCGCGTGCGCCAGTACAGCACAACGGATGCCGCCACACCGACCGGGATCAGGCGCCACATGCCCTCCAATCCCCACCAAGAGGCGGCCGCCACCGCCACCAGCGGGCCGATGGCGCGCGACAATTCGCCGCCCAGCATGAGCAAACTCATACCGAAGCCAACACGATTGCCCGACGCGCGCGCCACCATCACCGGGGTGGGCACATGCCACATGGCGACCCCAATGCCGATCGTCAGCAGCAGAATGGCAAGCATCCCGTAACTCGGCGCCAGGCCGAGCAGACAGGCCGCCACGCCGGTCACGCTGGGGGCGAGGATCGCCAGCCAGCGCAGGCTGAAGCGGTCGCCCAGCATGCCCAGCAGCGGGTTGATGAGCGAGGGGAATTGCTGGAACGCGGCCAGCGAGCCGGCCAGCGTCAACGACAACCCCAGCTTGGGGATGATGAGCGGCAACAAGGGTGACAGAAAGCTGGTGAAGGCATCGTGCACCAGATGGCCCAGCGCGATGGTGACGACGGTCGGCAGGCTGAACGATGTTGCGGCGGGGGCAACCACAGCCGGCGCCGCGCCAGAGTCAACAAAACGATCGACGACGGTCAATGCTTCTTCTGCTTGCGCTTGCATGCGTGTTCTCGCTTTATCCGGCAAGATGGGTCGTGCGTCGACGCGTGGGCGGAGCAACCCACTCCAGCGCGTCTTGCGCATAGTAGATTTTCCTCAGTTCGTCAAAGGCTTAAGGACGGGCTTGGGTTGACGAATGGCGCCTGAGATTCACAAACGCGCCGCACAAACTGATAGTGCCGGATGGCAAAGCGCCGGCCGCCAGACCCACAGCCGTCAGTCGTCAATCGTCACGATTGACCCGCTGATCAGTGAGTCGATGCCGGCCTGAATCACCTTTTGCGCTTTCAGACCGTCCTCGCCAGAGCCGTCGATTTCCTCAGGCGCTGCGCCCTCGGCCACCTGTTTGAGGAAAGCGTGGATACGCGCGCGGAATGTGTCGTCGAAGTCGCGGTAACGCTCGCTGCCGAACACAGGGTTGCTGTACTGCAATTTGACCAGGTCTTTGGCAGGATACAGCGTGGCCCGCTCCCACATGTCCTCGACCACCACCCGCCCCTCGACGCCGGCGATTTCGCAACGCTCCATCGGGTGGCCGCGACCGATGTCATAGCTGCTGGTGAGATGGCCGACCGCGCCGTTTTTGAATTGCATGTTCCACGACGTGGTAGACCACATCTGACGGCCCGGCGCTTTCATCGCGAAGCACTGCACTTTGGCGATGTCGCCGCCATAGTGGCGCATCATGTCCACCGAATGCGGGTTGAGCGCCTTCATCTGATAGTAGACCGAGCTTTCATCTTTGGGCCGGCCAATCCACAGCGCCATGTTGATGAACAGCAGGCTGCCAATCCGGCCTTCGTTCTGCCATTGTTTGGCATAGTAAGCGGCCGGCGTGAAGCGATGGTTGAAGTCGACTGCGAAGCAGCGCCGGCGCTGCTTTGCGACGCGCACCATCTCTTCGGCTTTGGCGATCTCGTTAGAGATGGGCTTTTCGCACAGCACATGTGCGCCGGCCTCCAGCGCCTGAAGCGTCGGCTCGTAGTGGTCGCTGCTGTATTCGTAGCCGCCGGTGCAGATGCTGACCACATCCGGTTTGAGCGCGGCCAGCATGTCGGGCGCGCGGGTAAAAGCCGGCACGCCATAGCGTTCCCCGCCGGCTTGCGCGCGCTCCGGGACGATATCGCACACGCCGACCAGCTCGGCCAGTTCATCGGCTTTGTAAATGCGAGCATGCAGGTTGCCGATCGGCCCCATGCCAATCACGCACACGCGCAACATGATTTGATCCTGCGGCAGAAGTCAGAATGCGGAGAACAGATGACAGCGGGAGTGGACTGACAGTCTTTGCGCGCTGTACCCGCGCTACTGGCGGCTGACTGCTGGTAACTCGTATCCCAACTCAACGATATCCTCGGTAAAGAAGTCGAAATCGTGCCGGCCATTGTCCGTTTTCCAGCGTCCGACCGAATCGGGCCGCACGGGGATTTTGACCAGCTCGAAGCCGAGGAAGGCTTTGAGCTGCGCCAGAGTTTCTTCCTGCTTGAGCACAAAATCTTCGAAACGCACCCAGATTGTGCGCCTGGGGCACGGGGTAGCTTTGACAATCTCGCGCTGATATTTCCAGCTAATGGCGCGACGCAGGCGCATGTCGTCTGTGTGTTCATACGGCACACCCCACTCGGCCAGGTCGTCTGTCAGATGCGCGCCGATGATCGAGTCGCGCGGGTCGCGCACCCAGTGGATGTAGTAAGCGTCGGGGAACAGGCGCACGATCCAGGGGTAGATCAGCGTCGTCTCGGGCAGCTTCCAGCCCTTGCGCTCGAAGCGGGTGTTCCCCAGCACCGACGAGAGGTACGACTCGACCAGCCGGGTGAACGCGGGATCGATCGGCATAGTGTGCAGCCGGGAAAAGTCCCACTGTAGCCCACCCTTATAAACAACATGGCGCGCCATGACCCGGCATGCTTCGTACAGGTCTTCGGGTGGCAACAAGTCGCCGGAGATGTTCTGGATGGCGCCCATGTACACGCCGCTGCGAGCCAGCGTATGCGACATGGCGCGCGTGCCAGAGTGCCCCCGGCCAATGATGGTGATCAGCATAGTGCGTGGGTTGCAGGGGCGACCGGATCGGTCACCCCTGCCAGGCGTGTCTTACAGCTTCTTCTGCCCGCGCTGGCGGCGGAGTTCGCGCGCCTGCAAGGCTTTGGCTTGCGCCGGCCCGCCAATGTACAGCGTGTCGTAGGCTTCTTGCGATGAGCTAAACGGCTTGTCGCCATGGCCGTGCCAGCCCAGGTTGGTGTACATGGGATTCTCACGGCCGGTCTGTTTGGTGCGCCGGGCGATGTGTGCCTGCATGCGCTCTTCCAGCATCTTTACCACCTCTGGCTCTTCCTCGGCCAGATTGTGGTTTTCCTCCGGGTCGCTGATCAGGTTGTACAGCTCGACCTCCGGCTTGAAGTGAAAGTCCGGCTCCAGCGCATGGATCAGCTTCCATTCCTGCGTGCGCCAGCCGTGCTTGCGCATCCAGGTCGCTTCGGTGATGTACGTCTCCGGCTCGGACTCGCGGTGCATGCCAAACATCCACGGCGCCAGGCTGCGCCCATCGAACTTGATGCGCGGTTTGGGAGAGATGCCCATCAAGTCCAAGATGGTTGGCGTGACATCCTTCATGTAGCAGGGCGCGTCGATCATCACATCGGATGGCAGCTTGCCCGGCCATACAAATGCCAGCGGGACGCGCAACGTCGGTTCATACAGGCCGTGGTGGTCGAAGTGGCAATCGTGGTCATACAGCGTCTCGCCATGATCCGAGTCGATCACGATGAGCGTGTCCTCTTCCAGGCCCAACGATTCGATGGTGGTGAACAGATTGGCGATGCAGGCATCCATGTAGGCGATCGCACCGTCGTACTGGGCGATCACGTAGTCCTTGTCGGTGCAGCCGGGCGGGAACCAGCTCGCGTGAAAATCGCGGAACGGCTTGAAAGCGTACACCTTATCCAGCGAGTGATTGTTTTTGTCGCACTCATCGCCGTCGTAGAACATGCGCTCGAACGGGCCTGGCGGCAGGTAGGGGGCATGGGGGTCCATGTGGCGCAGGAACAGGAAGAACGGCTGGTCTTCTTTGGCCAGACGCTTCAGTTCGGGGATGGCTACCTTGTTCAAGTTCTCGGCTTTGGGGCTGCGGCCCTGTTCCCACGACCCCCAGCCCTCGAAGTCCAGATACTTCTGAAAGCCGCGCGAGGCCGGGTTGCCGCTGAAGCCGACGCAGGTTGTGTGGTAGCCCTGCTCGCCCAGGATTTCGGCCAGCGTCTTAAGGTGCGCGCCCAAGCCGCCCTTGTGCCGCAAGGCAACCACGTCCGTGCCGAAGCAGTCCATGCCGGTGAACATAGAGGTGTAGGCCGGCGTGGTGGGGATAGATGGGCTGATCACGTTGCTGAAGGCGACTCCCCGCGAGGCGTATTCGTCGAGATGTGGGCTGGTGAGTTTGGGGTAGCCGTACAAGCTCATATGATCGGCGCGCAAACTGTCGATGCCGAACAAAATCAGATTGGGTTTCTTCTTCATCTTCCTTCTTCCTTCTTCCTTCCTTTTTAGCTATCGCGCTCCGAGCTGCTTCAGAATCGCGTTGAGGTAACCGTAGCTTTCGGCAGCGATGACGGCGCACTGGACCAACGGCAACTGATTGGCGCCGATGACTTCCAGACACACCGGCCCGTTGTAGCCGCCCTCGACCATCGCCTTGCAATAGGCGTACAGATCAATATCGCCGCGCCCGCAGGCTTGCATGGATGGCGCGCCAGGTGTCGGGCCGCGGCCTTTGCAGTCGCGGATATGGATATGGCGGGTTCGCCCGATCACTGCTGCCAGCGCCTCGGCCGGGTTCTCGTTGGCGCGATAAATATGACTGGGATCCATATCCACGCCAAAGCCGGGCGAGGTGATCTTCTGCATGGCGCGCAGCGTGGTCGGCGTGTTGTAGATCGCCCCGCCCACGTGCGCCTTGCAACACAGGGTCACGCCATAGCGGTGCGCCTTGTCGGCCATCTTCGCCAGCAGATCGGTCTGCCGGATAAAGTCCTCCTCGACATCCATTTTGCCGCCCGGCCCCACGTTGATGATGGGGATGCCGATCTCGGCGCCGGCCTCGAAGGCCCGGATCAGCCGGTCTTCGTCGAGCGAGGCCACTTCGGCCGATAGAATCTCCAGGCCGTTGTCTGCGGCAATCTGTTTGATCTCAGCCGCGTGCGCGCGCCAATCATCCAGCGGTAGATGCTCGCACATGCCTTTGATGGCCGAGATCTCGACGCCGTCGTAGCCGGCCATCTTGATGCAACGCGCGGCGGTGGCAAAGTCGAAGCCGCCAAAAAGAACTGAGTTAACTCCTAGCTTGATCATGCTTGTCTCCTGTCAGTGGCTCGATTGCTTCGGCATCCAGGCCCGCAGAACAGGTAAGCCGAGGTGTAACCCCGACCTGTTGAAAAGTCAAGCTGCGCGGCTTGTCACAGCGACATTTCCTATTCTGATTTCCTGTTCTGATTGAGGATTCGGCAGCTTGTGGTGTGTTCTGGCGCACAAGCACAGCCGGTATGTGCCCAGCGCGCCCTTCCGGCTACAATTCGGCTAATCCGGCTGTCGGCACTTCGAGGAGGAATTACATGCCCAAGCAGAAAAAAGCCAAACCCGCAGATCGCCCCATTGTTCATCTCATCTGTCAGGCCCACATCGACCCGGTGTGGATGTGGAACTGGCAGGAGGGCGCGCGCGAAGGCATCTCTACCTTTCACACGGCCGCCAACCTGCTCGAAGAATTTCCCGGCTTCATCTTCAACCACAACGAGAGTCTGTTGTACGAGTGGATCGAAGAGAACGACCCGGCGCTGTTTGCGCGCATCCGCAAGCTGGTCAAACAGGGGCGTTGGAACATCGCGGGCGGCTGGTACGTACAGCCCGATTGCAACATGCCGGCCGGCGAAACGCTGGTGCGCCAGATCATGGAAGGCCGGCGCTATTTTTCGGAGAAGTTCGGCGCCCGGCCCACCGTGGCCTATAACTTCGACTCGTTCGGCCATCCGGCCAGCTTTCCGCAGGTGCTGCAACAGGCCGGCTATGGCCTGTACATCCACTGCCGGCCCGTACCGCATCAACTGGAACTGCCGGCGGCCCTGCGCTTGTGGCAAGGCCACGACGGCACGCAGATTCTGGCGCTGCGGCCCGACACCGGCTGGTACTGCACCGGCCCGGCCGGCGTGCCCGGCATCGCCTCAGCCCGCACGCAGGCCGAAAACGGCATCGCCCAGGCCCGCGAGACCGGGCGCGATGCACTGGTGCTGTGGGGATTGGGCGATCACGGCGGCGGCCCGACGCGCGCCGACCTGCTCGAACTGCAACAGTTAATCGACAACACAAAGGACGTGGAGGTGCGCCACAGCACGCCCGAAGCGTACCTGGCGCGCATCACCAAGCAACTCGATCCAGAATCAATCCCCGTTCACGCCGATGAGTTACAACGCACGTTAGCCGGCTGCTACACCTCTGTGTCCAAGATCAAGCGCGCCATGCGCCGGACAGAGTCTACGCTGGCCTCTGCCGAACGCTGGGCAGCCATCGCCTGGTGGCGCGCCGGTCTGCCTTATCCCGACCGCAAGCTGCGTCGGGCCTGGAAAGCAGCTCTGTTCAACACCTTCCACGACACACTGTGCGGGTCGTTGGCCGAGCTGGCCGAGCAGGGCGTGATGGACTCTTTCGGTTACGCCAATCACATCGCCAGCAACATCATCTTCAAGTCGCAGAACGCGCTGACGCCGTCCACACCCCCAGAGCCGGGCAGCGTGCCGTTGTTCGTCTTCAACCCGCATCCCTATCGCATTCAGGCGCCGGTCGGGTTGCACTTTGTCATGGATTACCGGCCGGCGCCCGGCCTGCATCCGTTCGACCTGTACGATGATACGGGCCAACTGGTGCCCAGCCAGACCGGCGGCGGCCAGTTCGAGCAATCCAGCGGCGGGTTCCAACCACACATCCAGTTCATTGCCGACGTGCCGCCGCTGACGGCCCGGCGTTACGAAGTGCGTCCGGCGGTCGATCCCCGGCGCGGGAGGGAGGCGCGCGCCAAATCGCTTCAAGTGACGCACACGGCCAAACGCATTGTGGTCGAAAACTGGTGGTGGCGCGCGACCTTCGATAAGGCCGACGCCGCGCTCGTCTCGCTGGTCGAGTTGGCAAGCGGGCGCGAGCTGCTGCGCGGGCCGGTGCGCCTGGTTGCCATGCGCGACACCGGCGACGCCTGGGGCGGCGAGAGCAACGCCGACTTCAACACGCCGGTAGGCGAATTCACCGCGCTGACGCCCGAACAGGTGGGCGCGCAGTGGGCCGGCGAAGATGGCGCAACCGGCAGTCCGCTGCGCGTGTTGCCGGCCAAAGAAGAATTGCTCATGGGCGGCGGCAGGCCGGTGTCGGTGACAGTCGAAGGATTAACCGGTTGGCGTCACTCACACGCTTCGATCCAAATCACGTTGTATGCCGACCTGCCATGGATCGATGTCAACACACGCCTGCACTTACAAGAGCGACGTAAAATGATCAAGCTGGTGTTGCCGTTCAAGCTGATCAGCCCCCACGTCACCTGCGAAGTACCCTATGGCATCGCCACGCGCCTGGCCGATGGCAGCGAACACGCCCAAAACCGCTGGGTGCGGCTGGACGAAACGCCGGATGATGCCGCCGGCAAGGAGAAAAGCAGAAAGAAGACAACGCTGAAGGCAGGCCGGCCACGCTCCGTCGTGGTGGCCAATAATGGCATCTACGGCTTCGCCGCGACGGCAGATGGCACGCTTGGCCTGAGCATCGCTCGCAGCCCCGTGCACACGCGCTGGGGCGACCAACCCATCGAGCCAGATGAGCACCACACCTTCATCGACCAGGGGCAGGTGGACACGCGCTTCCGCATCCTGATCGGCGAGCCGGATGCGGTAACGCAGGGTCTGTGGCCGGCGGCGCTGGAGTTGAACCAGCCGCTCGAAGCCTTCGCTGTGTTCTATCCGCCCACGCCGCAGGTGGATCCAGAGCAGGCCGCGCAGCCGTTCCTACGTGTCGAGCCGGCGACAGTGCAGCTCGGCGCGTTGAAGAAAGCAGAGAACGAGGATGCGCTGATCATCCGGCTGGTCGAGTCGGCCGGCAAAGCCACAACCGCCACGCTAACGCTGGAGGGCATAGACGCCCCGCACTCGGTGACGCTGGCGCCTTTTGAGATCGTCACACTCAAAGCCACGCGCAAGCGCCGGGGAGTGGCCATTCAATCCTGCGGGTTGCTGGAAGAGTGACAAGCGAGAGACTCACTCTCTGGCAGGTTTAGAATCCGCAGGAGGGGCATCGACACTACGGGCTACGGGCGGGCCGATGCGCCCGCCCGCTATAACTGGCCAGCGGCAACGCTTATCCCGGCGCTTAACGCCTTTTTAACCATCGCTTAAACAAAAGACAAACATGTGTTGATACTCTGCCCCCGATAAGCCTTAGGACACATGAGCAATCAATCATAGCCACGCAGATCCGTTTGCACGAGCTGCCACATCATGCCGAGGGATCAATGACAGACACCAACACCCTGGTTTCTATAGCCGCCAAACAAACAGGCAGTGACCATAAACAATCTGCCGGCCCCAACACCCTGACGGCCAAGATGCGGGTGGACAATCTGTCTGTGTTCTACGGCAGTTTCCGCGCGGTTGCAGATGTCACCTTACCCATCTATGACCGGCGCATCACAGCCATCATCGGCCCCTCTGGCTGTGGCAAAAGCACGCTGTTGCGCTCGCTGAATCGCATGAATGAGCTGGTGCCATCCGCGCGCGTCGAGGGACACATCGCGCTCGATGGCGACGACATCTATGCCTCCACCGTCGATCCGGTGCTGGTGCGCCGGCGGGTAGGCATGGTCTTCCAAAAACCCAACCCTTTCCCCAAGAGCATTCACGAAAACATCGCCTACGGGATCAGGCTCTACAACCCGCGCATGCCACGCTCTGAGCTGGACGACCGGGTAGTGCACAGTCTGAAGCGCGCTGCGCTTTGGGACGAAGTGAAGGACAAACTGAAGCAGTCTGCCTATGCGCTATCTGGCGGCCAACAGCAACGCTTGTGCATCGCGCGCACCATCGCCGTCGAGCCTGAGGTGGTGCTGATGGACGAGCCTTGCTCGGCCCTCGACCCGCTCGCTACGCTGAAGATCGAAGAGTTGATGCAGGAGCTTAAGCAAGACTACACCATCGTCATCGTCACACACAACATGCAGCAGGCAGCGCGCGTGAGCGACCATACCGCCATGATGATGATGCGGCCCGACCGCGCCGGCGAAATGATCGAATTCGACGACACCCAGGTCATCTTCACCAAACCCAAGGACAAGCGCACCGAAGACTATGTGAGCGGACGGTTCGGCTAGACACTTTCCAGACCACGGTTCACAAAGGCAGCATAGACAAATGGCAAGCTCTTTCACTCGCAGCGCGCTCGACCACGAGTTGCAGTCCATTCGCGATGACGTGTTGCGGCTGGGCAGCCTGGTCGAGGAGCAGACCGAACGCGCCGTGCGCGCGCTCAAGGATCGCGACATCGATCTGGCCCGGCAGGTGGTGGCTGTCGACGAGCGCGTCAATCAGTTGCGCTACAAGATCGAAGAGCAGTGCTTAACCACCATCGCGCGCCAGCAGCCGGCCGCCGCCGACCTCAGGCTTATCGTCGCCTCGATGCACATGGCCGTCGAGATGGAGCGCATGGCCGATCACGCCGCCGGCATTGGCAGCGTCGTGATCCGCATGGGCCACGAGCCTCTGCTCAAGCCGCTGATCGACATCCCGCGTATGCAGGTGACCTGCTGCGAGATGCTGCATCAAGCCATGGAAGCGTACATCACAGGCGATGTGGCGTTGGCCCGCGCTGTGGTCAAACGGGATGAAGAAGTCGATCAGCTTTACAACCAGGTGCTGCGCGAGCTGATCACTTACATGATCGGCGATCCCCGAACGACCCCCCGCGCGACCTATCTACTATGGGTAGCGCACAATCTGGAGCGCACGGCCGATCGGGTCACCAATCTGTGCGAGCGCATTCAATTCGCCGTCACCGGCGAACTGGGCGACCTGGCGCCCGAAGAGGACGAAAACTGAAGGTGTCGCCCGGCTCATGGCAGTTGACCTGACTCCCGACCTATGCCTAAGGTTCTTGTAGTCGAAGATGAGTTGACGTTGCTGGAGCTGCTCTCGCAGCATCTGCGCGCGGAGGGCTACACCGTCCTGGCCTCTGCGAACGGCGAAGAGGCGCTGGAACTGGCCCGCTCACAGGCGCCGGATGTGTGCGTGCTCGATGTCATGCTGCCCGGCCTGGACGGGCTTTCGTTGTGCCGCATCATCCGCAAGGAATCTGAGGTGCCCATCATCCTGCTCACGGCCCGTGGCGCGGAAATCGACCGCGTAATCGGCCTGGAGAGCGGCGCGGATGACTACGTGGTCAAGCCGTTCAGCCTGCCTGAATTGATGGCCCGCGTGCGGGCTGCGCTGCGCCGGGCGCCGAATCGCCCCAGCGCCACCCTGGTGGCCGGCAATTTGTCGCTCGATCTTGTGTCGCGCCGGGTCTTTGTGGATGGCCGCGAGGTCAAACTGAGCCACAAGGAATTCGAATTACTGGCGACCCTCATGCGGAACAAAGGCGCCGTGCTGTCGCGTGAATTTCTCATCACCCAGGTGTGGGGGTATGACTTCGAAGGCGACACGCGCACGGTCGATGTGCATGTGCGCTGGCTGCGCGAGAAGATCGAGAAGGACCCCTCGAATCCTACGCATTTGCAGACGGTGCGGGGCGTGGGCTATCGCATCGATTGATCGGGCCGGCCATTTGCGGCATACAATCGTCGGCGAATGGATATTGCCGCAAACGGCGCCGCAAACGGCGCCGCAAACGGCGCTGCCGTCGTCATACTGGCCGGCCTGATTTTTTGCGCCGCGCTGTTGTACTCCTCTGTCGGGCAGGCCGGCGCCTCTGGCTATCTTGGGGTAATGGCGCTGTTCGGCCTGGCGCCCGACGTAATGCGCCCGGCCGCGCTGGCGCTGAACATCGTGGTCTCAACCATCGCGACTGTCAAATTCTCGCGCGCCGGCCACTTCTCCTGGAAGCTTCTGTGGCCGTTTGCTGTGACTTCGATCCCGTTTGCGTTTGTCGGCGGCCGGCTGATTCTGCCCAGCCTGATCTATCGTGTCATTGTGGGTGGGTTGCTCTTGTATGCGGCCTGGCGGTTATACCGCGCCACCACACAGCCGGATCCGGCAGTGGCGGATCGGCCCGTAGCGATGCCGGCGGCATTGCTGGCCGGTCTTGTCATCGGGCTGCTGGCCGGATTGACCGGCACGGGGGGTGGGCTTTTGTTGGGGCCGTTGCTGATCTTTGCGCGGTGGGCCGGGCCGCGTCAGGCTGCCGGCGTCACCAGTGTGTTCATCCTGCTCAACTCGACGGCAGGGTTGTTGGGCAATGCCGGCAACTTCGGCGGGGTGCCCTCTGCCATCCTGCTATGGGCGCCGGCTGCCGCAGTCGGTGGATGGATCGGCGCAGAGTACGGCAGCCGACGACTGGCCGGGGCGACCCTGCGTCGCATCCTCGCCGTTGTGCTGGTTCTGGCTGCGATCAAGATGATCTGGGAATAGCCCACTCCCCTACCTGGGGGCGCTTGCCTAGGCTTACTTTCCTGTGCCCGATGGCGGCGGGCAGGCCTCGGCAGCCGCGCTGACCATGCCGGCCGGCGCCGGCTGCAACTCATGGGCAAACAAGCGCCGTTGGAAGAACAGCGCCACGTTCACCAGTCCGATCATCACCGGCACCTCGATCAGCGGACCGATCACCGCTGCAAACGCTTCGCCAGAGCGGATGCCAAACACCGCCACCGCCACCGCGATCGCCAGCTCAAAGTTGTTGCTGGCAGCCGTGAACGACATCGTGGTGGTCTTCGTGTAGTCGGCCCCCAGGTTTTTGCCCATCCAGAAGCTGACCAGAAACATCAGCACAAAGTACAGCGCCAGGGGGATGGCGATGCGCACCACATCCAGCGGAATTTGCACGATCAGGTTGCCCTTCAGGCTGAACATCACCACAATGGTGAACAGCAGCGCAATCAGGGTGATGGGACTGACGCGCGGCACGAACTGAGTCTGATACCACTGGTGGCCTTTGGCGCGGATGAGCATGAAGCGACTGGCAAAGCCGGCAATCATCGGGATGCCCAGATAGATGAACACACTTTCGGCGATCTGGCCGATGCCGATCTGCACCACTTCGCCATGCATGCCGAACAGAGGCGGCAGAATGGTGATGAAGAACCAGGCATACACGCTGTAGAACAACACCTGAAAGATACTGTTAAAGGCCACCAGGCCGGCTGCGTACTCGGTGTCGCCTTTGGCCAGCTCGTTCCACACGATGACCATGGCAATGCAACGCGCCAGACCGATCATGATGAGGCCGACCATGTAATCTGGCCTGTCGCGCAGGAACACAATCGCCAGGACAAACATCAGCGCCGGTCCCACCAGCCAGTTCTGGATGAGTGAGATGGCCAACACCTTGCGATTACGAAAGACTTCGCCCAGCTCCTCATACTTCACTTTGGCGAAGGGGGGATACATCATCAGGATCAGGCCGATGGCGATGGGAATGTTCGTTGTGCCAACCTGGAACTGATTGATGAAGTGCTCGACTTCAGGCAGCAGCGCACCCAGCCCAACGCCGATTGCCATGGCCAGAAAAATCCACAGGGTCAGAAAGCGATCCAGCGTGGAGAGTCGGCGCGACGCCGCCGGCGCCACATTCGAAGCGGGGGAGGATGTTTGACTCATACGTTCTGCTCTTTGACCGTTTGACTGGGGTTCAGTGGCAGCCGCAACTGGCCTCGCTGTTGCCAGCGCGCATACCGCCTGCCAGATGCCCGATAGTCATATAGTCATATCTCAGTTCGTGGCCTCCTTCAGCCAGATCACAATCTCTTCTTTGCGCGGCAGCCGTCCCGATGTCTTGAGCTGCTCGTTGATGACCAGCGCCGGCGTGCTGAGAATGGGATAGGCCATGATAGCGTTCATGTCGGTCACGTGCGTCACATTGGCCTGCACGCCCAACTCATGGACGGCTTCGCGGGCCAGCTCTTCCAGCTTCTTGCACTTGGCGCAGCCGGAACCCAGAATTTTGATCTCCATCGTAGGTGCTCCTTTTTGATCTTTTTGATAAGGGGTTACATGCGGTCGGGCGATGCGCCCGACACGTATATCGCAAGAATGAGTCAGGAAATTTGCGGGCGCGCCATATCCAGACGCGCGTCGCGCCGGCTGAGCAGATACAACATCCCACCCAGCAAGGCTACGAAGCCGGCCAGGTAGCCCAACAACACCAGTGGACTGGCCCCATCGACCCACGCGCCATAGGTCAGGCCAGATACCGTGCTGAACACGGCTACCAGGCCGGCATACGTCCATGCCTTACGCCGGGTGATGATGACCGAGATCATCAAGATGCTTTGCAGGCTCAGTTCAGGATCGGCCATCAGATAGGCGATCAGTGGGCCGGGATGCATGCCCAACGACAGGAACATTTTGGCGATCGGCACTTCCACCAGGGTGGGAAAGTACATGAACACGCCGAAGATCACACCGGCCAGGTTGCCAAACAACGTGTTGCTGCCGGCGATCGCTTCGATCCACTCTGGCTGGATGATCTGGCGGATGACGCCGACCACGAACACCCCCACGATGAGCAACGGGAAGATCTGCCGAACGAAGCGCCATGTCTCCCACAGCCATTGCTGGATTTCGTAGTCCTCAAAATAGCGCCGCCCGATATACCAGATGGCCGCCAGCATGAGTAACACCCCGAAGAACTTGCCGGTCAGGTCGATCTGCGCGCCATCCGCAGTCGGTTGCACGCCAACGGCTGCCACGCCGAGCGTCAGGGCGATCAGGCCCAGCGAGATCCACGTCCAGCGGTTGTACCCTTCATCCACTTTGCCCAGGCCGCGCCAGGCAGTCAGGGCGATCAGCACCAGCAGGCCAATCAAGATCAGGCCCTGCACGGTGACGCCTTCTTCGCCTTTGGCGGGATCAAAGGGAATCAGGGTGAACAAGGTCTGTTGAAGCGCCTGCAGGCCGGGGATTGGCAGCGTGAACGAGGCGTAGGTGTTGAGCAGCACGGGCACTTTGAGCGTGCCGAAGATCAACAGCGCGACCATGATCAGCAGAAAAACCACCGTCATCCGTTTGAGGCCGCCGTGCCCGACAAACGCGGCGTCGCTTGCTTCGGCGTGGGCCTGATCGTCGCGCCGGAAGATGAGCGCCATGATCAGGCCGATGCTGATGCCGAAAGTAAGCGACAAGATGATGCGCGCGACGGCGAACTCTGGCCCCAACGCCACGCCGGTGTAAGCCAGCGCGAGAATGTTGCCGGCCGGGGCAAAGAACAGGAATGTGATCGCCGGCCCCAGACCGGCGCCCTTCTTATGAATGCCGGCGAACAGGGGCACGATGGTGCAAGAACACACCGCCAGCACGCTGCCGGCCAGCGCAGCGGCGGGATACGCAATCAACTTGGGCGCTTTGCGCCCCAGGAAGCGCGTGACAGATTCTTTGGGCACCAGCGTGGACAAGCCGCCGGCGATGAAGAAGGCCGGCAACAAGCACAACAAGACGTGCGCGGCCAGATAGGCGGCCAGATTACCCAGCCCACCCTGCAAGAAGCGGATCAGATAAATGCCGATATCCATAAACTGCTCCCTTGCCGCAGGCACTATGTCCTCTCGGCGGTATGTACATTCGCAGAACCGAATATGATCTGCCCGCAGATCAACGTCCCTTCCGGTTGAGTTGAAAGATCAGGCTATCGTGACGCGCTCGATGGAAATCACGCCGGGGGGCGTGTCGGCGCCCTCGGGGTTGCACTTGGGGCATGGGCAGGCAACAGCAGCATGCTGGCTTGTCCGAGCGGGCGGCCGCGCGCCAACGATCTGCCGCGCACGATCCACAATCTCGTACACCCCCGGTTCGGCGACGCGGTAGAAGACATTCCAGCCTTCGCGCCGGTCTTTAATCAGGCCGGCCGCACGCAGCACGGCCAACTGCTGCGACAGATAGGCCTGTCGATATCCCAGATAAGCTTCCAGGTGGCACACGCATTGCTCGCCATCGCGCAGCAGATCCAGAATCTGCAAGCGCGCCGGGTGCATTAAGGCTTTAAACAGCCGGGAGAGCTGATCGTCTTCACGCATGGCAAATCACATTCAAAACAACGAATGCGATTATAAGCGCGAAACATAGGCGCGCAACTGACAAATGTCATGTGACACTGTGATCGAACGCCAGTCAATGCAGCGGGGGAAAAATGGGCTGGTCTGACCGGCTCAACCAAACCGGCCGCTCACATAGTCCTGTGTGCGCTTATCGCGCGGCCGGCTGAAGATGATGCCGGTCTCGTCCATCTCGATCATCTCGCCGGCCCGATCAGGCCGCATCATCATCATGGCAGTGTAGTCGCTCACACGCGCCGCCTGCTGCATGTTGTGCGTGACGATGACGATGGTGTAATCCTGTTTCAGCACCTGCATCAGGTCCTCGATCTTCAACGTGGCAATCGGATCCAGGGCCGAGCAGGGTTCGTCCATCAAAATGACTTCAGGTTGCACAGCGATGGCGCGCGCAATGCACAGACGCTGCTGCTGTCCGCCAGACAGCGCAGTGCCCGGCTGCTTCAGCTTGTCTTTGACCTCATCCCACAGCGCGGCGCGCCGCAGCGCGGCTTCGACCAGCTCATCCATCTGAGACTTGCTGCCGCGCCAGCCGTTGATGCGCGGGCCAAACGCGACATTCTCGTAGATGCTCTTAGGGAAAGGATTGGGCTTTTGAAAGACCATGCCGATGCGGCGGCGCACATCGACGACGTTGACGTTGGGCGCGTAGAGGTTCTGGCCGTGGAAGAGCACGCTGCCCTCCACGCGCGAGCCGGGCACACGATCGTTCATGCGATTGAATGAGCGCAGCAGGGTGCTCTTGCCGCACCCTGACGGACCAATCAGCGCAGTGATCTTGTTTCTACGCACCGGCAGCGTAACGCTACGCACAGCGCAAAAGCTGCCGTAGAAAACAGACAGATCACGCGCCTCGATCACGTTGGCTGCGTCGCCGGCCGGCGTGTGAACCGCTTGCGTCTCGGCAGAAGCGGCGACGGTGGCATAGCGTATTTGAGCGTCCAGACGTGTCATCAGCAAGCCTCCCGATCAGTAACGTTTCTGCAGTTTGGCGCGCAACAGCACCGCAATGGCGTTCAACACAAGCAACGTCCCCAGCAAGACAATGATGCCGGCTGCCGCAATATCGTGAAATTCGCGCTGCGGCTTTGATGTCCAGTTGAAGATCAGAATCGGCAGCACGGTGAAGCGGTCGAGGATATCGCGCGGCAGGAAGGGCACAAAGGTCAGGGCGCCGATGGTGATGAGGGGGGCTGTCTCGCCAATGGCGCGCGAGGCTGCCAGGATGTTGCCGGTAAGGATGCCGGGCAGGGCGTAAGGGAGCACGTGATTCCAGATCGTCTGCCAGCGCGTGGCGCCCAGCGCCAGCGACGCCTCGCGGAAACTCTGCGGCACGGCGCGGATGGCCTCGCGCGAGGCGACGATGATGATCGGCAGCACCAACAGCGCCATAGTCAGCGCGCCGGCCAGAATACTGCGCCCCATACCCAACCAGCGCACGAACAACTGCAATCCTAGCAACCCGTAGATCACCGAGGGCACCGCCGCCAGGTTGTTGATGTTGATCTCGATCAACTGCGTCGTCCAGTGTTTGCCGGCATATTCTTCCAGATACACTGCCGACATCACGCCGAGCGGCAGGGCGATCACGATGGTCAGAGCCATCATGTATACCGTGCCGACCAGGGCCACTTGAATGCCGGCGCGCTCTGGAAAGCGCGAGTCGGCGCGGGTCAGAAAATCCAGATTGAGCCATGGTAGCCCACTGATCAACACATCGAGCACCAAAATGACCAGGGTGCCCAAGGCAATAATCACGGCCAAATTGCTCAGGATGACAAAAATGACGCCGCGCAACCGGCGGGTCTGGGGCGCAGGCTTGAACTCAAGCTCGCGCGACAGAATATCTGTTGCGGTGGATGGATTACTGCTCATCAGTCATACCCCTCACTCATACACCTCGCGGAAGCGGCGCACAAATCGGAAACTCAGAATGTTCATGACAAATGTCAGCGCAAACAACGTAGTGCCAACGGCAAAGATGGTTTTATACGACAACGAGCCGTAAGGCGTGTCGCCCAGGCTGACCTGCACGATATAGGAGGTCATAGTCATCACCGGCACAGTGGGATTCAGCGTCAACTGAGGGTTCTGACCCGCGGCGATGGCCACGATCATCGTTTCGCCAACAGCGCGCGACAGGGCCAGCACAATTGCAGCGGCAATGCCCGACAGCGCTGCCGGCGCGACCACGCGCGTGGCCACCTCGAAGCGTGTGGCGCCCAGCCCAAATGCCCCTTCGCGCAGCGCGTCGGGAACAGCGCTTAGCGCGTCTTCGCTCAGCGAGGCCACCAGCGGAATGATCATCACGCCCATCACCAAGCCGGCGCTCAACGAGTTGAAGGCGCTGAGTTGCGGGATAAACTGTTTGAGAAACGGCGTCACCACAATCAGCGCAAAGAAGCCATACACCACGGTGGGCACGCCGGCCAGAATCTCAATCAGCGGCTTGAGGACTGCGCGCACGCGAGGCGAGGCAAACTCGCTGAGGTAGATGGCGATCAGCAGTCCGAATGGGATGGCGACCAGCATAGCAATCAGCGAGGTCAGAAATGTCGCTGTCACCAGCGGCCATACACCGAATTTCTGGTTAGCGAACAGCGGGGTCCACTGCGTCTCTGTCAGATAGCGCCACAGCGGCACTTCGGCAAAGAAGCTAAGTGTGTCGGTCGCCAGCGCCAGAACGATACCGATTGTGGTGAAGACCGAAATGTTGGCGGCCGCAAACAGCACGGCCCGAATCAGGATGTCGCCGGCGCTTCGCGCGCGCTGGCGTTTCATAGGGATGTTCAGAGTGCTCATCGGCAAAAATCCACCTGCCTCGCAAGTCTCATCGGCAACATGACGACATATCAGTCAGGCAAGAACAGGCAAGGCGATTACACCATCGCCTTGCCTGCTTCGTCAAACGCTCGTCATCAAGTGATCGGGCAATTATTTGCCGAGATAACGATCCAGAGTAGCGCCGACTTCTTCGCCGTTCGGGAACAGCGTGCCCAGCACACCATCGTTGAAGCGCTTGGCAACCGCCTCGTAAATCTCGCGCGGCAGCTCGACGTAGCCCACCTCGCGCGATTGGATGAGCGGCGTGAATTCTGCGCTGAGATAGAAGTTCACGAACGCCTTAACCTCTGGCCGCTCAGCAGCTTCCTTGCGCACATAGATGAAGATTGGGCGCGACAGCGGCTGATACGAGCCATCCTTAACCGTCTCGAAGCTCGGCGCCACGCATTTGCCGGCGGTGGGCATTGGCTCGCCCGTCTTCGGGTTCACATCGTAGTCCACCGCAGCCGCCTTGATCTTGCCCTCGTTCTCGACCACATAGGCCAGGCCAAAGAAACCCAGCGCGTTCACGTCACCGGAGATGCCCTGCACCAGGACGTTGTCATCCTCGCTGGCCTGGAAGTCGCCGCGACTGCTCTTGCCCTTGCCGACAATGGCCTCGGTGAAGTAGTCGAATGTGCCTGAGTCGGTGCCGGCGCCAAACAGCACCAACGGGCGATCCTCGAAGCCTTCGCGCACCTGAGACCAGTTGGTGATTTTGCCCTGCGCATCCGGTTCCCAGATCTTCTTCAGCTCAGACACTTTCAAACAGGTCGCCCACGTGTTGTCGGGGTGGAGCACCACGGCCAGGCCGTCGAAGGCAACGGGGATTTCGATGTACTCAATGTTCTTGGCGGCGCAGGCTTCGCGTTCGGCCGGCAAGATCGGGCGCGAGGCGTTGCTAATATCGGTCTCGCCGTTGCAGAACTTCTTGAAACCGCCGCCCGTTCCAGAGATGCCTACGCTAATGCGAGCATTTGGGGCATAGCGACGGAACTCTTCGGCGGCAGCGGCAGTCACCGGATAAACGGTGCTCGAGCCGTCAATGATGATCTCACCTTCGATGGCTGCCAAATCGGCTTTGTTGTCTGACTGCGCCGGGGCGGTGGTCGCCGTGGGCGCGGGCTGCTCTTGCGCCGGGGCGGTGGTCGCCGTGGGCGCGGGCTGCTCCTGCGCCGGAGCGGTGGTTGGAGCCGGGGCAGCCGCCTGGCTGCACGCCGACATCAATAGAGCGAACAAGACACTGCTGACGATAATCTTTCTGTTTTTGCTCATAACTTTCGTTCTCCTACTTGCATCTGAGTCGCGCGTGAGGATGAGGCCGGCCAGTTAACGGCGATTTAATAGCGCGTTAAGGGCATGTTAAACGCAGCATCCTCAGCGCCTCGCCCGGCGCCTCGCCCGGCGCCTGTTGACTACTTTGACTTTGCGCCGGCCGATCATTGCCGGACGTGCTATCATCTTTTTTCGGGTCGAGCGCGATGATGAACATGCTTGTGTGGGTGCGCAGGGCCATCTTCCTGCCGGCGTTGTTTCTGATTGCTTGTGGCGGTGCGCCAATCCCGGCTGAATCGTTGCCCGTAGTGCGACTGTCGCAGTTAGAACCCCTGCCGACGCAACCAGCGTTGATGGCCGGCTGGGCCTGTATGGCATGCGTGAACGCGCCGAACTGTTAGGGGGGAAATTGTCGGTCGAGTCGGCGCCGGGGCAGGGCGCCAGCGTGTTTGTCGAAATCCCTTGCGCGCAGGGCTGAGCCGCAGCAGGACTGAGCCGCAGCAGGACTGAGCCGCATCGGGCGCCACGGCAGCCCTGCCACAATCAATCCTGGGCAAATGGCTTGAAAGAACCGGTCAGGCGTTGGCACTCAAGGTGTTGTTGATTCTGATTGCGACGAATAAAAGCATAAAGGTGATCAGCGACAAAATCAGCACCAGATAGTTGGCGGTTGCGATGTCGTTGGCCTGTACCGCGTCGTACACGGCCATGGAGAGCGTCTGGGTGCGGCCGGGGATATTGCCGGCCACCAGCAGTGTTGCGCCGAACTCGCCGAGCGCCCGCAAAAATGCGAGGATGCCGCCGCTGGTCAAACTGCCTCGAATCAACGGCAGCGTGACATGGCGCAACACCTGCACCTCGTTGCACCCATCGACGCGCGCCGCGTCCTCTGTTTCTCGATTGAGCGTCAGAATGCTGGGCTTGACGGTCTGGATGACCAATGGGAGCGCAGCGATGGTGGCGGCGACGATGGCGCCTGTCCACGAAAACACCAGCGTGAAGCCGAAGACCTGCTCGAAGAGCGGCCCGATACCGCGCCGGCCCAGGGCAGTCAACAGGTAGAAGCCCAGCACGGTCGGCGGCAGGACGAGCGGCAGCATGGTCAGCCCTTCAATGAACCATTTGCCACGAAAAGAGACCCGCGCAAACAACCACGCCAGCATGGCGCCGATCAGCAGCGCTGCAAGGCCGGCCCACGTCGAAATCCAGATCGAGAGCTCAAGCGGGGACCATTGGCGATTGAACAACATGGCTGACGCTCAGGAATTAGCGTGGAATTTCATCCGGCAACAGAAACCCATATTGGCGCATGATGGGCCGGCCCTGATCGCCATTGATGAATGCCGCAAATGCGGCGGCGATCTCCTTGTTTTTTGAAGTGGCCACAACGCCAAGTGCCTGATCCAGCGGCTGATGCAGGCGGTCGTCGATCAACGTGTAGTCGATCTCGGGGACGCTGGCTACCGACAATGCCACAATGCCGACGGGCGCGTCGCCTGTTTGCACAAACTGGAGCGTCTGGCGCACATTTTCGCCCAGCACGAGTTTGGATTGCACCGCCTCCCACACGCCGGCCGCTTCCAACGCCTGTTTCGCGACGGCGCCATACGGCGCATGATCTGGATTGGCGATTGCCACACGCCGGATCTCAGCCTGCGTCAGGTCTTCAAGCCGAACTGCCCTGATCCCGGCTTGCTTGTTCACTGCCAGAACGATGCGCCCACGCGCATACAGAGCAATGGAATCGGGCACGATCAACCCATTGTCTGCCAGCGCCCGCACATACTGGATATTCGCTGCAGCCAGCAGATCGTAGGGCGCGCCATTTTCGATCTGTTGGGCCAGTTGCCCGGTGGACCCGAACACGAGCGTGACGGTGTGGCCAGTCTGCCTTTCGAACAACCGGGCGATATCGGTGAAGGCAAAATGCAAATCTGCCGCTGCAGCAACGGTGATCTGCGCACGAGGCGACGTGGCCGGCGCTGCCGGAGCGCTTCTGACGCACCCTGTCAGCGCGATCGCCATGAGCGCGATCCCGAAGGTGAACCCTCGTTCCATCATTCTTGTGTTCAATCTCATAGCGCACTATCGCGTCTGCGATGGTTTGACTTGCTCCCTGAGCGTGCACGCGAAGCGCATTGTCGCACGTTCACTCGGGCGCCGCACGGGATGTGACAGTGTAAGATGCGCCGGTATGTCCGACGCTTCACCTGCTCGCATTCTGTTGGTGGATGATCACAGCGTGTTGCGCGCCGGCCTGCGGTTGTTGCTCAACAGCCAGCCCGGTCTGACTGTGGTGGGTGAGGCCGGCGAGGCCCGCGAGGCGCTGACGCTGGCCGAGTCGTTGCAGCCTGATCTGATCTTGCTGGATCTGACCATGCCCGGACTGAGCGGCATCGAGGCGCTGCCGGCGCTGCGGCGTCTGGCGCCGGCAGCACGCATTCTCGTTCTCACCATGCATGACGATGAAAGCTATCTACGTCAGGCGTTGCGCAGAGGCGCCGCCGGTTACGTATTGAAGAAGGCCGCCGACAGCGAGTTGATCAACGCCATCCAGGCCGTCCTGCGCGGCGAGGTGTATGTGCACTCTGCCCTGACCCGCGCATTGTTGAACGATCTGGTCACGCCAGCAGACACTCCCTCCTACAACACTGGCCGTGATGAACTGTGGCAGACACTGTCTGAGCGCGAAGCCGAAGTGCTGCGTCTGGTGGCGCGCGGCCACACGAACGCCGAGATCGCCGAGCGGCTGTCCCTGAGCGTCAAGACAGTCGAGACATACCGGGCGCGCGGCATGGAGAAGCTGGGGCTGCGCACGCGTGCGCAGCTAGTGCAGGCGGCGCTGGCAAAGGGCTTTCTCGAATAGACGTGGCTCGCAAAGTCGCTTGACAGATGACGACAAAAGTTCCTTCGACTGATTGACACCACTGCCCGGTCTCGTATAATCGATTACGCTCGTTATTCGATGGAAACCATGCAGGACGGCGATTTCAGGCAGGCCAGCGAGTAACAATCGGGCAAAAAAGAAGGTGAGACTGTGACGCGCGTGACCGTCGATGAAGATGAGACCTTTGAGTCTGCGCTAAGGCGCTTCAACAAGCTGGTACAGGGCGACCGGGTGTTGTCTGAAGTGCGCCGTAGGCGCTTCTACGAAAAGCCCAGCGTTGTTGACAAGCGCAAGCGCGCTGCCAAGCTGCGCAAGAGCCGCCGGCAGACCTCGCGACTGATCCAGAACGAGATGTAATTGCCGCCAGCAATCTGGACAAGCATCGTAATACAATACGAGCGGGCAATAGCCCGCTCGTTTGCTTTTCGCACGTGAAATTTGCCTGCTGAAACAATAGAAAACTTAAGGAAACCGGCATGGAGTCTACACTCAAACAACAGATACAAACCGACTTGAAGCTCGCCATGCGGGAGAACGATGAGCGTCGCAAGGTGGCTATCCGGCAAGTGATTGCCTTGATCAAGAACGCAGAGGTTGAGGCGCGCGCAGATGGGCGTGGCGGGGTGCTCAGCGACGCGGATATCCTGGCCTTGATCCGCCGCGAAATCAAACAGCACGAGGAATCGCTGCTGGAGGCGCGCAACGCCGGCCGCAAAGACCTGGAAGCGGAACAGGCTGCTGAACTGGAAATTCTGCGCAGCTATCTGCCTCGGCAAATGAGCCGCGAAGAGATTGCCGAAGTCGCCAGGCAGGTCATTGCGGAGGTGGGCGCAACATCGCTGAAACAACAGGGCGATGTGATGAAAGTGTTGCTGCCCCGGATCAAAGATCGCGCAGATGGCCGGCTGGTGAGCGAGATCGTACGCGACTTGCTCAAGTAGCTGCACAACGGCAAGGGGGAGGAGAGGAGTTTCGATTTTGAGGATTAAGCACAGGCCAGCCATCGTCTCACCGTCAAAGCGCACGACGCTCGCGCTGATCGGCACGGCAGTGTTTGCGTTCGCCGGCATCGTCGCAGCACAACTGTCGCGCTATTACGCTACCGGCAACGTCACGATGACCGCCGGCCATGTGGCGTCGCGCGACATTCGCGCCCCGCGCCAGATCACCTACATCAGCGATATCGAAACGAGCCGCCAGCGTGACTTGGCGGCCGCCTCGGTGGCGCCGATCTTCTCCCCGCCCGATGCGCAGATCGCCCGCCAGCAATTGAGGGCAATGCGCGAGGTGCTGAATGACATCGCTGCGATTCGCAGCGACCCAGCCCTGAATGTGACTGAGAAAATCGCTCGCCTGACCAGTCTGCCGGATCTACCCCTGGACTCGGCCACGGCTGAACGGATTCTGGGCATCAATGATTCGCGCTGGACGCGCGTAGACGCGCACGTCGCAGCGTTGCTGGACGAAGTGTTGCGTTCGCCTATTAAGCCTGACGATCTCAACACCATCAGGGCGTCTCTGCCCATACGAATCAGCCTAGAGTTCAGCATTGAAGAGGCGGCGGTCATTGTGGCGCTGGCCGCGCCTATGCTGGCGCCCAACACCAACTATGACGCGGCAGCCACCGAAGCAGCGCGCCAGATCGCGCGCGAAGCCGTGCAGCCGATTGAGCGCAGATATGAAGCCAATCAGATCATCGTGCGCAGCGGCCAGGTGATGAGCGCCCTGGATGTGGAGGCGCTGCAGAAGCTGAACCTGAGCCGGCCCAATCTCACTTGGCCAGATGTGGTCAGCGCGCTCGTGTTGAGCGCGCTTGCAGTCGCCCTGATCGGTGGCGCCATGCTGCACGGGCCTGACAACGCTCTCACGCGGCGCCCACAGCGCACCGTGCTCAGCGTGGCCTTGTTTGTTGCCGCGCTGTTTCTGGCCCGCTTGCTGCTGCCCGGCCACAACTTGCTGCTCTACCTTGCCCCCCTGGGGGCAATCAGCATAGCCATCGCGAGCTGGTCCGGCGTATTGGCCGGCATCACCAGCGCCATCGTGTTGGGCGGACTGACGGCGATCCCGCTCGACCAGCCGTTTGAGCTGGGCAGCTATTACATTGCCGGCGGTGTCATAGCCTGCCTGGTACTGCAGCGCGGCGAACGCATCAGCGACTACTTCAGGGCCGGCCTGGCCATGGCAGTCATTCAAGCCGCGGTTGTGCTCGCCTTTCACAGCAATCGGATTGTTGATGATGGAAGCGCGGCGCAAGTTGGCTATGTGCTCGTCGCTGCACTGGCCAATGGCCTGCTGTCGGCAGCAATCGCCCCTGCCCTGCTCTACGTGAGCGGGATTTTGTTCGACATCATCACGCCAATCCAGCTCGTCGAGTTGTCCAGGCCCTCCCACCCGCTTCTGCAGCAACTGCTGACACGCGCTCCCGGCACTTATCACCACAGCCTGATGGTGGCCAACCTGGCTGAACAAGCCGCCGAACGTATCGGCGCCGACTCGCTGTTGACACGTGTCGGCGCGTACTATCACGACATTGGCAAGTCGCTGCACCCATATTTCTTCATCGAGAACCAGGTGGACACTGACAACGTGCACGACCAGCTCGACCCACAAACCAGCTCGCGCATCTTGCAGAACCATGTGAAGGACGGACTTGAACTGGCCAAGCGATTCCACCTGCCCGGTCGTATTCGCGCCTTCATCACAGAGCACCACGGCACCACGAAAACCGGCTATCAGTACGCGCGGGCAGCGCAAGCCAACGGCGAGCCGGTGGACGAAACCCGTTTCCGCTATTCTGGCCCCCGGCCACAATCGCGCGAAACAGCGCTGGTCATGCTGGCAGATAGCTGCGAGGCGGCCATCCGCGCGCGTAAACCGACTGCACCCGAAGAAACCGAGGCCATTCTGCGCAAAGTCATCAGCGAACGGCTGACCGATCACCAACTGGACGATGTCAACCTGACACTGCGAGACCTTGAGATCGTGCAGCAATCTTTTCTCGAAACATTGCGGGGGGCGTACCATCCCCGCATCGACTACCCCGAAGCGAATCGCAAGGCTGCGCCGGCATCGCGGCCGGCTCCGCCCCTGACGACTATGACTCAGGAATCCATCGCGGATGTGGCGCTACCATCACCGCGTGAACAAGCGTTGCGACCATGACACAGGCCGGCCGCCTTATCACAGTGCGCTGTCGGGCCAGATACCGCCGCAATGGACGACTAAGCCTGGCCCGCCGTGCCGCGCTGGCTGCCATCACGCAAACGCGCGTGACCGAGCCAGTGGCGCTTTCCATTGTCCTCGCCGACGACGCCACACTCCACCAACTCAACCGGCGTTTTCGCGGCATCGATGCGCCGACTGATGTGCTCTCTTTCGGCGGTGACGGCTTTCGTGAGGGGCGGCGCCGGCGGCCTTCCCCGGTCACGCCTGCATCACAGGCTGGCGAGCCGGCCTACATCGGCGACATTGCCATCTCGATGGAGCGTTGCGCCGAACAAGCTCGCCGGGGTGGGCATTCGGAGGATGCTGAGCTGGCGCTGCTGGTGGCGCATGGGGTGTTGCACCTGTTGGGTTATGACCACGACACGCCGGCCCGCAAGTCCCGCATGTGGCAGGCCCAGGCTGCTGCCCTGGCCTTGCTGAGTCTGACAGTCACCCCGCTTGAAGACTGATCCTCCGTGCTCTAGAGTTCCCACTCAAAAGTATGCAGGCGCAGCCTCATGAAAAGGCTGCGCCTGCATACAAGCGGTGCAGATCGGACGCTTACTTATATGCGACAGGCATGAAGACCTTATACGCCACGACATTCACCGTGCTGCTCAGGTCAATGCCGGTGTCGGCGTTGTCCACGTACACCTTGGGCTGATTGAGCACTTGCCCCTCCAGAATTTGCGCCTGCACGACATAGCTCAGCGTGTGTGATGCCCCACCCGGCAGGTTGCCGGCCCACGTCACTGCGTTCAGCACCGCGCGCGGTCCGAACGGCGTCGCCGGCCCACCTTCACCCGACAACAACACCACGCTGCTACCAGAGTAGTTGCCGCCGCTGGCCGAGCCGGCCACGTAGGTCGTGCCGCTGGGGATCGGCGCATAGATCAGTACGTTGTTGAGCTGTCCGGCGCCGGTGTTGGTGACCTGCACCGTGTAGGTGATCAGATTGCCCTTGCGCACCACGCCGAAGGTCTGCGTCAGCGTGCCCAGCGTGCCCGTCAGCGGCGCCGTGGCCGCCGGCGGGTTGGTGTAGGTGGCCGGCGCCTGTGCGAAGCCCACCCCGCTGACCACCGCGAACACGTTCTCAATCGCCGGCGTCAGCGAAGTCAGGGTCGCTGTGACTTGGCCGGCCGCGTTCGTCGCGCCGCCGGTCGGGCTGAAGCTGCCCACGCCGGCGAAGAAGCTCACGCTCACGCCCGGCACAGGGTTGCCGTATTGGTCGGTCACCGTGGCCACGGCCACGCTCTGGCTGATGCCGTTGGCGTAGATGAGGGCCGGCGTCAGGCTCAGGCTGACGGTGTACGGCGCGCCCGGCGTGAACGTCACCAGCGCGGTGGCATTCAGGCTGCCCACCGTCGCCGTCACCGTCGCCACGCCGGATGTGGTCGAGTTGAGCGTGTTCACCACCTGGCCGGCGCCGGTGTTCAGCGTGGCGCTACCCAGCGCGCCCAGCGTGGTGACAAAGCTCACCGCCGTGCCATCGGCCACCGCGTTGCCATACTGGTCGGTCACCGTCGCCGTCAGCGTGCTGCTGTTGCCCACAGCAAGCGTCGTCGGGGCGGCCACCAGCGTCACCGTGTACGGCGCGCCCGGTGTGAACGTCACCAGCGCGGTGGCGTTCAAGCTGCCCACCGTCGCCGTCACCGTCGCCACGCCGGATGTGGTCGAGTTGAGCGTGTTCACCACCTGGCCGGCGGTGGTGTTCAGCGTGGCGCTGCCCAGCGCGCCCAGCGTGGTGGCGAAGCTCACCACCGTGCCATCGGCCACCGCGTTGCCATACTGGTCGGTCACCGTCGCCGTCAGCGTGCTGCTGTTGCCCACAACAAGCGTCGTCGGGGCGGCCACCAGCGTCACCGTATACGGCGCGCCCGGCGTGAAGGTCACCAGCGCGGTGGCGTTCAGGCTATCCACCGTCGCCGTCACCGTCGCCACGCCGGCGATGTTGCTCGACACCGTCGCGGTCGCCACGCCGCCGAGGGTGGTCGCGGTGACGGGCGACACGCTGCCCAGGCTGGTGGTGAAGGTCACCACCGTCCCATCGGAGGCCGGATCGCCGTTGGCAATCTGCACGGTGGCCGTCAACGTCGCGCTGTTGCCGACCGGCAGGCTGGTCGGGTCGGCGCTGAGCGTGATCGTGGTGGGCAGGGCCGCCTCGAAGTCATAGAGCGTGATCTGATCGCCCACGCCCACGCGCAGGCCGTCGGCGTAGCCGGCGCCGGTCGAGCTACCGCCGCCCACGCGGATGCCGATGAAGCCCAACGGGGCGCCAAGCAGATTGTCGGGATGGATCGCGGCGTTGGGATAGGCGGCGATCAAGTCCGTGAAAGTACAAGTATTGCTCAACGAATTGCAGGCTGTGGCCCCAGATAGCGTGGTGTACCAGCGCGGCGTCGGGTCGTTGCGCGCATCCACGATGTGCCATGTGTCCGGCGCTAGGCTGCTGTCCGGCGAGTACACCAGCCGGCCGCGGAAGCCGGTGTTGCCGTCGGTCACGTCGTCGTCCCAGCCGATGTTGATGTAGGGCGTCTGCCCGTTGCTGGCCGGGAAGCGCAGACGATACTCGAAGGCCGTGATGTCGCGCAGCAAGGCGCCGGTGAAGATCGGCGCGGCGTACATGTGTCGCCAGGTTACATCGGTGAGCACGAAGCGCGCGCTGGCTTCGCCCAGCGTGGGGGCCGGCGGGGGCAGCACAATGTCGAACGGGATCGGGAAGACGCCGGGGCCAACCGTCTCGGTGATGTACCCCCAGCCGTTGGTCAGCACCGGCGTGACGGTGATCACGGTCGTAACCGGCGTGATGGTGTTGGTGAAGGTGCAGGTCACGGCGCCGCTCAACGTCAGGCCGATGGCGCTGCCGCCTGTGTCGCCGGTCGAACAGGCGGATGCAGCGACGTAGCCGAGCTTGGCGGTCTCGCTGATCAACGTCGGGCCTAGGTCGAGGCCGCTGAGGGTGGCCACGCCGCCGGCAGCGGGCAAGGTGAAGGCCAGCGTGCCGGTGGACAGGGTTACAGTAAACTGCCAGCTTGTGGTGGGCGTGATCGGCCCGCTGACGATCTTCTCGATCACGAGCGTTGCGCCGGCGCAGGGGCCGTTCAAGTCGTTGCTCAGCAACCACGGGTTGTAGTCCACGTTGGCCGAGACGCTATCGCCGCTGCCGGGGCCAACGCCGGACGGGCCGCTGGCGGCGCCGTACCAGTTACACTCAGCCAACACCTGGGCGGTGCTCTGGTTATAGACGCCGGCAGTATTGCTGACGATGGCGTTGCGCGCCAGGTTCAGCCCCGGCTGGCTACCGAGGAAGACCACCCCCGTGATGTTTTGGGCAAATGTGTTGAGCGTGGCAGTGAGCGGCGTGGGCGCAGTGCCGTTCTCGAAGCTCAAGCCGGCGCCGTTGCTCAACACATGATTGGCAGAGACGGTAGTGGTCACATATTGGACGAAGATGCCTGCGTCGGCAGCATTGGAGATGATATTGCCGGCGATCAGCCCATCGGACGCGCTGCTGAGATGAACGCCGCGTTGGCCGCCCAGCACGGTGTTGGTCAGGGCGTGAAGCGCACCGATGCCATGCGCATAGATGCCGCGCTGGGCATGGCCCTGGATGGTGTTCGAGATCACCTGCGCCGTGCCCAGGCTGGTCGCCTCGATGCCTTCCTGGCCGCCCAGCACGGTGTTGGCCAGCGCGTCAAGCGTGGACATGCTGTAGCCATAGACGCCTGGCCCGGTGTGCCCTTGGATCGTATTCGAGAGCACGTGTGCGGCGTTCATGTTGCCCACCGCGATGCCGGCTGCGCCGCCTTGTGCGTCGAGGGCATTGCCCGCAACCATAGCAGTGTTCACCGAGTCCACATACACGCCCCAACCGCCATAGCGCTCGATCTGGTTATTGGTCACGGTGATCACGCCGAGGTTTGTCGCGCTGATGCCGTGCGCATGGCTGATGATGATATTGCCATCCAGCCGGAGATCCGTGCCGCCGCTTAAGAAGAGGCCCACGCCTGGGCTGTCGCTAATCGTGTTGTGGGTGATCGTGACGTTGCTGCCAGGCGAGACCCGAACCGCCCCGCCGGTGGACGAGACCCCTTCGACCAGGTTACCTGCGATCACCAGATCGGTGTCCCCTGCCCCGGCCCCGATGAAAATGCCCTCGCCCCCGGTTTGCTTGACCGTGTTGTTGATGATCTGGTTGCCGACGCCGGGCAACGAAGCATTGATAATCTGAATGCCGCGATCGGTGGGATGATTCAGGGCCACGTTGCCGGTGATCAAGTTGCCGCTGTTGTTGAGGGCCGGCGAGGAAATCAGCGGGGGCGCATCGGGCGCGAAGTAGATCGCATAGGACGCATTGTTCTCGATGAGATTGTTCGCCAGCACGTTGTTGTCCGCGCCGGCCATGCGCACGCCGGCGATGCCGTAGCGCATCTGATTGCCGATGATCTGGTTCTGGTCGGCGAAGATGCCCACCACCGCATAGCCACTGGCGGTGAACACGTTGCCGCTGACCAGCACGTTGGTGATCGGCGTGAGCGCGCCGCCGCTCATGCCCACGCCGACGCTGGTGAGGACGTTGGTCAGCGTGAGCACGTTGTTTTGGATCACGTGGCTGTGCCCGCCGAGCAGCGCCACGCCTTGGGCGAAGTTGCTGATGTGCACGTTGCTCACCGTCAGGCCGGTCACGCCGAAGGTGGTGGTGATGCCCACGTCGCTGCCCGTGCCGACGATGGAAGTGTTGCTGACAGTGACGTTGCTCTGCGACACCACCACGCCCGGCGAAAGCGACTGGATCACGGTTTGGCCGGGGCCGGCGCCGATGATGGCGACCGGCTTTGTGACCGTGATCGTGCCGGTGTACACGCCGGCCGTCACGCTGATGGTGTGGCCGGCTTGGGTGGCCGGGTCGTCAATGGCCGGCTGGATGCTCAGATAGCCGCGCCCGGTGTCCAGATTGAGCACGCGCCCGCGGTAGTACTTGATGCCGTTGAAGAACAGGTCAGAGCCAGAACCGCTGCCGGCATTAGCGTTGAAGAGGCGCAGCTTGGCGATCGGCCCTGGATAGTTGCGCAACGCGCCGCTGACGGTGGCGCCGGCGCTATCCACCAGCCGCGTCAGGGTGGCCTGGTATGTCGTGGCGGTGGTCAGCGTGATGACGACGCGCACCCCTTCGCGGGTGAAAGCGACGCCGGAGAGGGTCGGCGTATCGCCGTGCACGGTGTATTGCATGGCGCCCCCGACAAAGTAAACCTCCAGCAAGTCTTGATCGGCGGCATTGCGCAGCGCGAAGCCGACCGTCCCGCCTGACTGCACGTCGCCGTTGTCCATGTAGATCTCGAACACGCTGCCGGGCGTGAACGGTTGAAGGAAGTCGCGCTGGGCGCTGGCCGTTTGCCCGCTGTTGGCATACAAGCCCCAGGCGCGATTGCCCGGCATTGTGTTCACGTCGCCGTCGGTATTGCTATCGCCCCCCATACCATTGTTGCCGGTCGAGTTGCCGACGAAGTGGCCATTCTGGGACGGATTGGGGCTAGTGGTGTTCAACGCCCACGGCCCCATGCCGAAGCCGCCGTTGTCGCCGGTTTGCCAGTTGCCAGGCGGGTCGTAGGTTGCATCACTGGCGGTGTCCTGGGCCGTTGGGGGTGGGAGCTGGGCATGGGCGGTGCGCACACCCACAACCAGCGCCGCCAGGCTCAGCAGGCCGGCCATCACAATAACTCGTGCAGAAAGTTCCACTGCTCGCTTGTGCTGATGTTCTGAGCAACACGCATCACTCGATCTTGGCTTAAGCATATGCTCTTCCTCCCTCATAAAAGATGCACAGGATGTATAGAGAGATCTGCCGGGCGAAGCACAATCTCACCCCCAAATACACGGAGCGGCTGCCCAACCCGGGCCATTCTAGCGAGAGCAGCCGATTTGTGAATACGGGTTTCCACGTAGCACTGTGATTTTGTGGAACGGCTGGTGCGTTTTGATAAGATCATCAATCATTTTATGCCTTAAACGCAGCAATTAGACAACACGTTACACCAACTCGAGCTGGCTGGCCGTGGTCTTGCACATCAGGATCCAGACTCCAGCAAATTCAAGTTACAGGCCATACAAAGCTTGCCCTGTAGTTTAACTTCTCAGGTAGTATTAAGACACCGTGCTGGCATGCCAAATTGGCGACTCACTGCTGTATGCGAGGCTGATCGGACTGCTGATATAGAGGGTCATATCGTAACACCGATCGCCTGATCGGATATTGGCGAGATTGTTGTTGCTATGAAGCACGTTGACACAATTCCAAAGCACAGACACTCCGTCACACTCGGCGATGTATTCGGGCCGGCGGCCGCCCGGCTTCCCCTTCCTGGCGCGCCATCATTGCACATCCTCGACCCAGACCTCGCCGGCGAACTCCTGACATCGTCCACAGCGCTGGCCACCGAGGTGTCCCACGTGTTGGGCGACGCCGCGACCGATAGCGCCCCCGATGTGGGCGCTGCTCCGATGGTTGTTTTGAGCGCGCCCGACACGACAATCCGATATTGCAGTCCTGCCCTCGCATCCCTGCTCGGCTTCGAGTCGGTGGCGGACTTGCTCAACACCGGCCAGGGCCTCAACCTGCTGCCCCCCAACGAACGGCAGGAAGGCATGGATGACCTCCAAAACATCCTGTCAAGTGGGGGCGCAGCCGGCGTCACCTATCACCTGACCCACAAGAACGGCACCCTGTGCCCGGTCGAGATTCACGCTTCGGCGCTGGCGGACGCCCACGGCTCGATCCACGGCATCATCAGCATCATCCGAGACGTCCCTAGTCGCATCCCTCCTCAGACGCCGATGCCGGTCGATGCGACGATGTCAGCCGACTGGCACATGGCGTGGGGACATCTGTTCGACCAATCACCAATCGGCATGGTCGTCGCCGGCCTCGATGGACGCTGTCTGGCGGCAAACCCTGCTTTCTGCCGCATGATCGGCTATTCCGCGCAGGAACTGGCCGGGCAGCATTTCCATGCCTTCAGCCACCCGGACGATGTCGCCATCAGTGTGGAAAAGGGCCGCCAAATGATCGAAGGCAGCCTGTCGTCGTTCCAGATCGAAAAGCGCTATCTACACAAAGACGGACACACGATCTGGGTCACTCTGAATGCCTCTGTCATTCGCAGTCCCAGCGGCGAAGCTCTCGCAGTGTTGTCTCAGATTCAGGATGTTACCGCGCACAAACTGGCCGAGCGCCAGGCGAAGATATCTCTGGAACGCTATCGGGCCATCGTCGAAGATCAGACCGAGCTGATCTGTCGTTACCTGCCCGACACCACCCTGACATTCGTCAACGAGGCGTATTGCCGTTACTTCGGATACCAGCGCCACGAGTTGCTGGGCCGGCGCTTTGCCCAGCCCGATCTCATCTCTGCCGAGGCGCTGGCCGAGGTGCAACAACGCCTGAGCACACTGAGCGCCGACAATCGCCTGCTTGTTCACGAACATCCTGTCCGGCGCGCCGACGGCGCCCTGCGTTGGATGCAGTGGGTCAACCGCGCCATCGTGGATGACAGCGGGCAAGTCGTCGAGCTTCAGGCGATTGGCCGCGACATCACCGAGCGCAGGGAAATGGAACAAGCCCTGCGCGAAAGCGAGGCGCGTTACCGCGCTCTGGTCGAAACTGCCGCGGACGGAATTCTGATGGCCGACCTGTGCGGGATCATTCGGTTTGCCAATCCCCAGGCAGCCCGTTTGTATGGCTACGAGAAGCCGGCCGAGATGATCGGCAAATCCATTCTGGAGTTCACGCCGCCGGCGGAGCGTCCGGCTGTGTTAGAGCGAGCAAGCACGGCCCGCGCACAGGGCATGCTGCAGAATGTCATTCATACCCAAGTACGCTGCGATGGCGCGATTTTCATTGCAGAAGGTAGCACTGCGCTGATTCACAGCGCCCACAACGCACCAGATGCCTACCTGATCGTGGTGCGCGATGTGACCGAACGTCAACGGGTCGAACGCGCCGAGCGCGAGCAACGCCTGCTGGCCGAGGCCCTGCGCGACACAGCCGCTGCCCTGGCCGGCACCCTGGATTATGAGGAAGTTCTTGACCGTATTCTGGACAACGCAGGGCGTGTGATCGCTCGTGACACCACGCATGCCATCTGCAGCAACATCATGTTGCTCGATCCCCCCTGCCCGCTTGGCGCTGCGCTGCATGGTTCAGCCGGCGTTGTAGCCTGCGTCGTGCGAGCCAGAGGATACCCCGCCGATGCTACAGGCCGGCCTGCCTTTAAGCCCGAACTCCCTGTGTCCCAGATCAACGGTTTCTGCCACATGATCGCCTCAGGCGAGTCGCTGTTGGTGCGCGATACACATGCCGACCCCACCTGGGCGCACTACGCCGAGACAGAATGGCTACGTTCTCATGTCGGCGCCCCCTTGATCGTCAGGGGCACCGTGCTGGGCTTCCTGAATCTCGACAGCGCCATACCAGAGCTTTTCAGCGCACATGACACCAGCCGGCTGCGCGCATTTGCCGACCAGGCCGCCGTTGCCATCTCCAATGCGCAACTGTTTGAATCGCAGCGGCAGAGCGTGGCGCGCCTGACCCGGGTTCATCAGGCCGGCCTGGCAGTGGCCCAGACGACATCTATGGATGATCTGTTGTCCACCATCGCCCGTCAGGCTGTCCAACTAACCGGCGCCGATGCCGCTGTGCTCAGCCGCTTCGACGGCGTCGGGCATCTGATCGGCGCGGCAGCGGAGGGCCTGCCCCAGTCGATGATTGGCATGCGCGTGGCGCTCGGCGAAGGATTGAGCGGCCGCGCTGCAGCCTTGCGCACCGCGCAGCGGGTCAACGATTATCACAAATGGGGACATCACGTCGATATGCCGAGTAGCCTGGGGTTTGAATCCGGCGCCGCAGTCCCGCTGGTCTGGCAAGACCGGCTGATTGGCGCGCTGGCCGTCATCAGCCGGCAACATACTGACATGACGGACGAGGATGTCAACATGCTGGCGCTGTTTGGCACCCTGGCCGCAGCCAGTCTGGCGTTACGCAGCGCACTTGACGACGCCCGCCGGCGCGAGTCAGAGGCGCGCGATCTGGCCCGCGAGCTGATCACCGCCCGCGACGACGAGCGCAACTGTATTGCCGAACGGCTGCACAACGCGATTGGGCATCTGTTGTTGGCGCTACAAAAAGCAATCCAGTCCAACCCTCCTTCGCCAGGCGCCAATGGCGGCGGCAGCGGAACACTTCAGACCCACCTCAGCTTGTTGAACGAAGTCAGCGAGCAGGTGCGCGCACTGGCAATGGATTTGGACTCCCAGGTGTTGGAGCAGTCCGGCATCGCCGCAGCCGGCCGGCGCTACGTGGAACGCATCGCTGCCTCGGTGCGCCGGCGCATCCACTTTCACGTCACCGGCCGCGTCCGGCGCATGCCCATCGAGATCGAGCGCGTCCTTTTTCGCGGACTGAAAGAGGCGCTGACCAATGCGCTGCAACATGCGCAGGCCGGCGAGATCTCCGCCCAGTTGCACATCGGTTCTCGTTCAGCTCGATTGACGGTGCAGGATGACGGCATCGGCTTCGATTCATCAATCCTCGACCTGGACACCCACCCGGCCCTGTCATTTGGATTGGCCGGCCTACGCCGCCAGGCAAGCTTGTTGGCCGGCGACTTCAGCGTCGAGAGTGCGCCGGGCCAAGGGACTACGCTCATGCTGGAGATTCCCTTGCCGGCGGATCCACCGTGCGATGGGCAGCGTGTGCGCGTCCTCATCGCAGACGCGCACGATGTCACCCGCCGCGGGCTGGTTGCCACCTTGCACGAGACCGGCGAGTACGAATGCGTCGAAGCCCGTGACGGCCTGTCCGCAGTGCACCTGGCCGAGATAAGCCGACAAGATGTGGCCCTGATCAGCGTCGACCTGCCCGAACTGAACGGAATCGAAGCAGCGCGGCAGATTGTGGCCACGATGGAGAACACGGCTGTCATCATGCTATCCTTCGATCACAGCCAGCAGGCTGTGGAGCAAGCCAGACGAATTGGCGCGCGCGGATTCCTGCTCAAGTCGGCCAGCAGCCAGGAGTTGTTGCAAGCGTTGCGGCGCGTGCGCGCCGGCGAGATGTTTTACAGCCCCGGCCTGGCCGGGGCCATTCGTAGCCTCCAAGAGGAGCCGGATGCTCACGATGCCTTGGCGTCACTCACAACCCGTGAACGCGAAGTCCTCGAATTGATCGTCAACGGCTATCGCAACAGGCAGATCGCTGAGCGGCTGGGGATTAGCGTGCGCACAGTCGAGGTGCATCGTCGCAACATTATGGACAAGCTCGGTGCAAGAAGCCTGGCTCAACTGATCAAACAGGCTTCCCGCCGCGACGAGGCGCACCTGTAACGATCTCCTCTCCCCCCAGGGGAGGCGATCCAGATGCGCCTGCCGCGTCCGCAGTCCGCAATGACCCGTGCCACATGTTCTGCCTCAAGTCATGACATGCGGCACGGCATCTGTTCACGATAATAGTATTCGCAGATCACTTGTGAATACCGATTAGTACGTATCACGAGAAATGACACGCCTGGCCGGCATCGTGGACTTCATCCGGTGCTCGCCATCTATCCATCCCCCCAAGTTCGCTCACAAGTTGCCCACGTGGGATTGATCAGATGTGATCCATACATACAACTCACAATGACAGGTATAGTGCGCATTTGGCACATTTGGATCAAGCGTCCGCCTACCCCGGCTGCAAGACAACCTTGACCAGATCCTCTGGTTGCGTCACCAGTCGCTCGAAAAACCGCGCCCCCTCAGACAGTGGCGCAAGATGGATCATATCGCGCACACGCACCTGACCCGACGCAATCAGCTCTACGGCGCGCTGGAAGTCGTCGTCGGTGTAGGCATAGCTGCCGCGAATGTGCAGCTCTCGATTGACGATGGGGAGGAAATTGAGTGTCGTTTCGCCCTTGCCCAGCCCGATCAACACGAGCGTGCCGCCCGGCGCAAGCGCGGCCACGCCCTGCTGGCGAGTGACCGGCGCACCGGCGGTATCCACCACGAATTCGGCGCCCCATCCGCCGGTGAGCGCTTTGACCTGCTCGACCACATCTTCCTCGCCGCTGTGCAGGGTGTGTGTCGCGCCCAGCCCGCGCGCCATTTCCAGCCGCCGGGCCACCAGATCGGTGACAATGACGGTAGACGCGCCGGCCAGCCGCGCCAGTTGTGCGGCCAGCAGACCTTGCGGGCCGGCTCCCAGCACCACCACAGTCCGCAGCAGCGGCGGCGTCATCGTCCTGAAGACGTGCGCTTGCACGGCCAGCGTCTCGGTCATCGTCGCGTCCAGATCGCTGACCTGCACCGGCAATTTGAACACGCGATCGGCCGGCGCGCAGACAAGATCGGCAAATCCGCCGGCGCGCTCGATCCCCAGAACCGCCATATTCGGACAGATGTTGGTCTGGCCGGCGCGGCAGGCCGGGCACACACCACAGGCAATCAGCGGCTGCACCACCACGCGGTCGCCAGGCGCCAGGCTGTCATGTGCGGTGCGGCGCACCTGCTTGCCCACCTCGACCACGTGGCCGGAAAACTCATGCCCCATGATGAGCGGAATGTGGGCGTTGCGGCGCGGGCTATGGCCCACGTAGCCGCTCAAGTCCGAGCCGCAGATACCGCAGGCATGCACGCGAATCAAGACCTCGCCGGGGCCGGGCTGTGGCGCAGGCACATCCTCAACTGCGAGTTGGCGAGCGCCGTGAAAGACAAGAGCTTCCATGCACCTATTGTCGCTCAGTCTGCGTCGAGCAGCAGCAAATTGAGCGTCTCGCGCGCGGCCGGCAATGTCTGCATGGCAGCCCAATTGTCCACCACGTCGGCGGCCCGCTCGATCGCCAAAAGCTGCGCCAGCGGATCCTCTTGCGTCGGCTCGCGCCCGATGCGCGTGCGCGGCCAGTATGCGGCCAGCCGGGCTTCGAAGGCAGGCCACGCTGCCAGCAGCCGGCGCCGCAGGTGAGCGTGGGCAGCCTCATCGGCCGGCGTGGCCTGGCCCCCGCGATACACGTGCACGATCAACGCTTCCAGGTCATCCCAGTGCTGCACAAATTCGATCAGCGCCGGATCGGTCACACGCGCGAGCAAAGATTTCGTAAAAGGGTTCATGGGTTCACAGTGTAGGCCAAGCCGCCAGACTTGCCCGTTCACGACTACATGACTACACGACTACACAGCTACACGACACTGCGGCTTCGACTTATACTGCGCCCCACAGTACAGGCGCGCCGTGCGGCAAACTACGCCACAGGCGCCACCCAAACGCGATTCTGACGGGAGCAGCCCATGTCCAAACAACTGATTGACACACAGGGTGTCGCCCGCGCCGGCGGGGCCTATTCGCCGTGCCTGCGGGCCGGCGACTTCGTGTTTGTGGCCGGCCAAGGCCCGATTGACCCCGCCACCGGCCAGATAGTCGGCGCAACCATCGAAGAACAGACTGCCCAGGTGTTGGAGAACATCAAGAACATCCTGGCGGCAGCCGGCGCGTCTATGGCCGATGTCGTCAAATCCACCGTCCACCTGAGCGACCTCAGCCTGTTCGATCGCTACAACAAGGTCTATGCAACGTACTTCCCGGATCCTAAGCCGGTGCGCACGACGGTGGGTAGCCAGTTGCTGGGCATCATGGTCGAGATTGATGTGATTGCCTACGTCGGTGACAAATAGGCCGAGGGTCACATCAGGGTCTCTCCAACCCGTGCGCTTCGAGCAGGCGTTCGTCACGCAGCAACGATTCAGTTGGCCCATCTGCCACAACGCGCCCCTCGTCCATTGACATTCGTCCATTGACATTGACGGTTCATCCATCACCAGGATGTCCGGCGCGCTTCTTTTCGCCCATGCTGAGATGATGCGAGACGCGCCGGGCGAAGCCGCTCATCTGTACGGTGGCCAGCGCTTCATCCACGCGCCGGCGCACCTCAGCCTCTGGTTTATCGTGCGTCACGTCATTCACAAGACCATTCATCTGTCCGATCCGGTTGCCACCACCGGCGACCGGCTGTATGCCATCGGCTCGCAGAACGGATTGTTCCCTGACTCCTGGGGCGGCCATGTGCCCAACGAAATGTGGGGCATCTGGGCGCACCCGATCAAGCTGCTGGATGGCTTCTGGCTGGGGCTAAGCCACCCAACCCTCGGCAGCGTGCGCTGGCTGTGCGAAGCCGACGCCTGCCGCGTGTCCCCTGGCTTTACCGAATTCGACTATCGCTTCCCCGGCCTGACGATCACGCGCCGCGACTTCACCCCAGATGGCCTGCCGGCCCTGGTGGTCTCGCTGCGCATCGCAGCAAGCGGGCAGTGGCCGGCCGGCACGCAGCTCCGCGCCTGCTTTGCGTCGGACTTGCGACCGGCTTGGCTGGGCGAACGCATTGGATGGCGCGACGCGCCTGACGAGGCCCTGTTCGACGCAGCACATGGCGCCGTGCTGTTCCGCGACCGCGACAATCCGTGGTTTGCTGTAGTGGGCGCGCTACAAGCTCCGACGCGCGTGGACATCGGCGCGCGCGAGATGGCGCTGCAACAGACCGCCGGCCAGGGGACTGCCGCCGGCCTGAGCTGGGCGCTTGAACCCGCCCAAGCAAACACCGCCGAAATCACCCTCTTCATCGCCGGCAGCCACGTCTCGGCCGGCGATGCGCTGGCAACCCTGGATCGGTTGCGCGCCGAACACTCTATCCTGTTCGATGCAAAGCAACGTCGCTATCAGGCTATTCTCGACACCTGCGCGTTGGTCACGCCAGACCAGGCGCTGAATGAGGCGTTTGCCTGGTCGAAGCTGAACTGCCAGATGCTGGTGCGCGACGTGCCGGCGCACGGGCATGGGGATGACGTTCGCGCGGTTGGGGCCGGCCTGCCGGTCTATCCCTGGTGGTTTGGCATCGACATCGCCTATGCTGCGCTGCCCATGTTGCAGGCCGGCTTATTCGATCTGACCCAGGACAGCCTGCGCCTGTTGCACCGCGCCAGCATGGCTGCCAACCCAGATGAGCCGGGCCGCGTCATCCATGAACTGACCACCACCGGCGTAGTCTTCAACCCTGGCAACCTGGTCGAGTCGCCGGCCTTTGTGCGCGCCGTTCATCAATACTGGGTGTGGACGGGCGACACCGCTTTTGTGCGCGAACTGTATCCCTTCTGCAAACAGACGCTGCTCAATTACACGCTGGACGCGTGCGACCCAGACGGCGACCTGTGCGGCGCGGGCCGCAGCATCATCGAGACGCCGGAAATGCACGCCGGCTTTGAATGCATCGACGTGGCAACCTATACTTGCGAGGCGTTGCTTGCCCTGGCCGATCTGGCGCAGGCGGTGGGCGACACGGCGACTGCGCCGGCGTTGCGATGCAAGGCCGACGAGCTGGCCGGGCGCATTCGGCACGAGTGGTGGCTGGAAAGTGAGGGGCTGTTTGCCGATGTGCGCGCCAGCGTGGGCGACGTGAAGGCCGCGCTTGACAGACTGGCTGAGATAGCCCGCGAAGAGCACTGGCTGGGAGATGCGCTGGCGCAGGTCGAGGCCGGGACGCAGCGATTTACCCCATGGCTCGCGCGCTACGCCGACGCGCCGGCCGATATCGATTTGCCCTGGCTGTTGCGCCACTGGATCGTGCTGTGTCCGTTGGAGGCCGGCCTGGCGACCGACGAGCAGGCTGCGCGCGCGTTCGCCCGGCTCGAGTCGGCAGAGTTCTGTGACGAATGGGGCATGGTGTTGCATCCCGACCGGCGCGACGTGATGAGCATCAACACCGGCCTGCTGGCATTGGCCGAGGCGCGCTATGGCCGGCTGGAGCAAGCATTGCGCTACACACGCAAACTGGCCGAGGCGCTGACTGTGCGTATGCCAGGGGCGATCAGCGAAGCATTACCCGATCAGTGGTGTTTTTTGCAACTGTGGTCGGCGCTGGGGATCGTCTCGCCGATTATGGAGGGCGTGTTCGGGATTGCGCCGCGCGCAGCCGAGCGGCGCTTGCGCGTGACGGCCAACTTGCCGGCCGACTGGCCACAGGCCGAGCTGCGCCAGATGCGTATCGGAGACGCGATTGTCGATCTGCGCATCGAACGGCGCGACCTTGACCTGCGCGTGCAGGCGACATGTAACGACCCAACTTACACGCTGGATGTGGGATGCGTAATCCCTGCCGGGGCCGGCGTAGCCGGGGTATGGCTGAACGGCCAACCGGCGGACTGGCGCGTGGAGCACACCCGCGCCGGGCAAGCGGTTGCCTGCCGGGGGCGCGGGCAGTGCGATCTGGTGGTGCGTCTGACAGCACCCCTCGGCGCGACAACTTAGCGTTAGCGCGAGTTAGCGCCAGCGCCGACGGCGTAACGCGCTGGCGGAGAGGACACGCGTCGGGTTGGGCCGGCCGGCCAGAATATCCGCCCAGTTGATCTGCGCCGCCGCTTGCCGGCCAATCTGAATCAGTTCGGCGATATCGTTAATGCCGTCCAGGCCGATGTCGCGCGGCAACGATGGGTTGATGCGGTACGCGCCGGCTGTCTCGAAGTGGCGCAACACCAGTTCGGTCTGTTGTTCAGCCGGCGACATCAGCAACTCGCCCACCACCCAGTTGGCCCAGGCCACCAGATTGTTGGGTGAAAATCGGGCATCGTAGACGCCCGTGCCCAGCGAGACGACGATGCACTCTGCCGGCGTGTACGCGCCGGGCGGCGTGTAGTAGAACGCCTCGACGCACATCTGATAGACCGGGTTGCCGGCGATGCCAACCCCGCCATCCACACACGGGCCGACGCCGGGCACCTCCCACGGCTCGAAGTAGGTCGGCGCTGCGGCAGAGGCCGTCACGCAATCCACCAGGTCGAGTTGTCCGGTGACCTGATCGTTGACCTCGTTGTCGCGCACGAAGTAGAAGGGGCGGCCATCGGACACGCGCTTGGCGGTGATCAGCAGATCGATCTCTAACTGGTTAAGCGCGCAATGCCCGACTCGTTCGGCCAACAGATCGTAGAGCGGCCGGCTGCGATATTTGAACGACCCCAGGCTGAAAATCCAGCCCAGCACATCCTTGCGGAAAATCTTCGGGCCAAGGGTCTGGTACAGATCGAGCATCTGCTCGGCGGGTATGCCCCTGGCAAGGCCGGCGGCGATGATGGCGCCGGTGGAGGTGCCGGCGACGAAAGAGATCGATTCGCGGGCCGACTTGCCGGTCTGGCGCTCCAACTCGATCAAGGCGCACAAGGGAATGATGCCGCGAATGCCGCCGCCGTCGATGGACAACAGAACCTTGCTGCTCATAGAACCTCCTGAGCGATTTCTACAATGCGCGAGCGCCTCTGTGCGACTATAGCACTAGACGCAGAACGAGGGCATAGATCAGGAGAGGCAATCTGACTACACTATGCAGTACGCATTCACGCATTCAATACATTCCGCAGCTTTTCAACGAAGGTTTTAGCATGAGCGACATCATCAAGATCGGCATGATCGGCCTGGACACATCACACTGCCCGGCGTTTGCGGATATTCTCCACGATCCGCACCAGGCATGGCATGTGCCGGGCGGGCGCATCGCGGCAGCCATGCCCGGCGGCTCGGAGGCGTTCTCCCTCAGCCGCACCCGTGTGGCCGGCTTTACCGCAGCGCTGCGCGACAAACACGGCGTGCAGATGGTGGACGACATCGAGACGCTGGCGGCCCAAGTCGACGCCATTCTGCTCGAAAGTGTGGATGGCCGGCAGCACCTGGAGCAGTTCCGACGCGCGGCGGTGGGCAAACCGGTCTACATCGACAAGCCGTTTGCCACGTCCACCGACGACGCGCGCGAGATCATTCGCATTGCCGAGCGCACCCACACCCCGCTGATGTCGTGCTCGTCGTTGCGCTACGCCGCCGGCATCACAGATCTGATCTCCGACCCGGCAGAGGCCGTGCAGGCGTGTGAGGCGTTCGGGCCGGCGCCGATTCTGGAGGACTACCCCGGCCTGTATTGGTACGGCATTCACAGCGCCGAGATGTTGTTTGCTTTCATGGGAGCCGGGTGCGTCCGCGTGCGCTGTGTGGCGACACGCGACGCCGATGTGGCAGTTGGCGAATGGCGCGATGGACGGGCCGGCGTCATGCGCGGCACGCGGCTGGAACGGGGCGACTTTGGCTGCGTGGTCCACACCAACACTACCACGCGCCTTGCCTTAGCCGGAGCCACACCCCCCCACTACCACACCCTGCTGACGCGCATCATGGCATTCTTCCGCACCGGCATCTCACCCATACCCCTCGAAGAAACCTTCGAGATTGTGGCGTTTCTCGAAGCCGCCGAACGCAGCAAAGCCCAGGGCGGCGCAACTCAGACAACGGCAGGGCTGTGACGATCCGGTGTACCATTCGCCCTCATGGAACTAAGGCCCGACAATGTTGCCGAGTGGGATCCTGCATTGTTTGACAAGCAGGACCCCACGCCCGATTACCTGTTCTACGCCCAGGTGCGCAAGGTTGTTCACATCGATGAACAAGCCATCCGCACACTGACTACCCTATACCGTGAACTGCTGCCGCCGGGCGGCGCCATTCTCGACCTGATGAGTTCATGGCGTTCGCATCTGCCGCCTGACATGAGCTTCAGCCGGGTGTCTGGGCTGGGGATGAACAAGGACGAGTTGGCCGACAACCCACAGCTAACAGACTACGTCATTCACGACCTGAACGTTAGACCGACGCTGCCGTACAGAGACGCCGAGTTCGACGCCGCCTGCTGCGCCGTGTCGGTGCAATATCTGCAAAAGCCGGCCCAGGTGTTCCGTGAGGTGCGGCGCGTGCTGAAGCCGGGTGGAGTGTTCGTCGTCTCGTTTAGCAACCGTTGCTTTCCAACCAAAGCCGTCAATCTGTGGCTCGAAACGGGCGACGAAGAGCATCTGCAATTGGTCGCGCTATACTTTGCCGCATCGGGCGGCTGGTCGCGAATCACGATGCGTGATTGCAGTGCGCCCTGCGCGCGGTTGTTTCAGTGTGATCCGTTGTACGCGGTGTGGGCGACTGCGCAGGCGCAATCTGCCGGCGCGCCAGATTAATCACGCGGCCAACTGTCTGAGGCAGGCTGATGATTATCTTCGGAACCGACCCCCGGCAGGCATTGAGATCGGGCTTAGTAGCCATAAGCAGCGCCGCGCTAATACTGCTTGTGTTGTTGGGGCTGGCAATCCTGCTGCCCCTGTCGTTTCTGACGTTTGCGCTGATTGTGCTGGCGCTGGGGCTAAGCGCTTTCATTGGCTGGGCGGCCTACCATACCTATGCGCTCACCCACACCAGTTACGCCATCGACCGCAACGCCTTTGTGATTCGCTGGGGGCCGATCCGCCAGATCGTTCCGATGGGCGATGTGCAGCGCGTCATCGCCGGCTCGGACATCGCGGCGGATGTTCGGCTGCTGCGCTTGCCCCTGCCCGGCTGGTGGATTGGGCGTGGATGGCATCCTGAGCTGGGCAGGATTGATTTCTTCAGCGCAGCGCCTGTCGAAGATCAGATCATCATCGTCACCCAAGAAGCGGGCTATGCTGTATCGCCGCAGGATGCACAGGCGTTTGTGGACGCATTTCGCATCCGGTTCCAGATGGGTCCCACCCAAATCGTGCGCCCGGCCCGGTTGTTCCCGGCGGTAATGACGTGGCCGATCTGGAAAAGCCCGACCAGCCTGGCGTTGATTACGCTGCCGATCGTGCTGAATGCGCTGGTGTTCGGGGTCAGCTTTGCGCTATTCCCCAGCCTGCCCGAACAGATCGTGTTGCACTTCGACGCTGCCGGCGCGCCAGACCGAATGGGAAGCCCAGCCCAGATCTTCGGGCCGGCAGTGATCGGTCTGGCGCTCATGCTGATCAATCTTGCCATCGGCATCGTCGCTTACCGGCGCGACCGGCTGGCCGCCTGGTTGGCATGGGGTGGCAGCGCCGGCGTGCAGCTATCGCTGCTGATTGCCACTCTCACTCTGGCGCTGGCGAGGCCGTGAAAGCATGATCCTGGTCACAGGGGCAACCGGCTGTGTCGGGCGAGTAGTTGTCGAACGGCTCACGGCGTGTGGCCATGCTGTCAAATGCCTGTGGCACTGGAACCACGAGCATCTGGCCCCGCGCAAAGTGACCATTATCGGCGGCGACACGCGCAATCTCGCCTCGCTGGTCGAGGCGATGGAGGATGTCGACACGGTCGTTCATCTCGCTTCAATCCGGCGCGAGACCCACACGGACTCGTTCGAGGAGGTGAACATCGGCGGCACGCGCAACGTGGTCGAGGCGATGAAGCAGACCCGCGCCACACGCTTGATCACCGTGTCGTGTCTGGGCGCAGAGACGCGCTCGGCCTATCCCTTTCTGCGCTCGATCGGCAAAGCCGAAGAGATTGCGCGCGCCAGCGGGCTGAACTTCACGGTGCTGAAATCGGCGGTGGTGTATGGGCCGGGGGACTGGCTGACCGCGTGGATCACGGGCGTGGCATCGGCGTTGCCGTTCGTGTTGCCCCTGCCGCACGCTGGCGCCACCCGTCTACAACCGATCTGGGTGGGAGACCTGGCTGCGTGTGTGGAGCGCTGCTTATCTACACGGGCTACTTACCGCCAGGTGGTGCCGGTCGGCGGGCCGCAGGCGCTGACGCTGGCCGATATCGCCGAGAGCACGCTGAGCGCGCGGGGTGTGCGCCGGCGGCTGGTGCGTGTGCCCAGCAGCTTGACCCGCCAGATGACGCGCTTTCTGGCGCGTTATCGGGGCGCACTCAATGAACAAGAGATGGAGTCTCTGTCGCACAATCGCACTACCGAGACGGGCGGGGTGCATCGTGTGTTTGGATTTGCGCCGGCGCGCATGCAGGCCAAACTGGACTATCTGAGGCCGGACTCCCTACCGCCGCCGCTGCCGGTGCGCTTCCCGGCGTGGTGGCAGGCCGGCCCGCCGCGCATACGCGCCCGGTCATAAGCCGGCTTCCTCTGCCGGCGCTCGTACCGCTTCAGCCTTTGACGCTGCCGGCGGTCAGCCCTTCAACCAGGAAACGCTGGGCAAAGATATACACCGCCACCACCGGAATTGACATGATGAGCGAAGCCGCCATCAACTGGCCATAGGGATAGATATCGGCAAAGACCAGTTTCTGCAACCCGACCGGCAAGGTGATCAACTGTTCGCTGGTGAGGAAGATAAAGGCATACAGGAATTCATTCCAGGCGTTCGTGAAAGCAATCAACATGACCGCCAGCAGCGCCGGCATGGCCAGCGGCAACGTGACGCGAACAAACGCCACAAAACGCGTTGCGCCATCGATCTGTGCTGCCTCTTCCAGATCTTCGGGGATGGAACGATAGTAGCCCATCATCACCCAGGCGGCGAACGGGATGAGGAAGGTGGGATAGGTGAGGATTAGCGCCCAATGCGAGTTGATCACTCCCAGGCCGGTGAGGATGCGATACATCGGGATAAACATTAGCGCGCCGGGCAACAGATAGGTGACCAGCAGCACTGTGGTCAGACCGCCGGCCCCGCGAAATTTGAGTCGGGCCAGCGCATAGCCGGCCAACGCCGCGAAAAACACCGACATTGCCGTAGTCACCAGGGCAATACTCACCGTGTTGCGAAACCAGGTGGTGTACTGCGTTCTGTTCAGCAGCGTGTTGAATTGATCAAGCGTCCATGGATCGGGCCAGAACAACGAAACGCGCTGCGCAATCTGCAACTCGCCTTTGAAAGCTGTGATTATGATCCAGTAGAACGGGAAAAGCACGAACAACAGAAATGGCAATAACAACAGCAGGCGCCCTGCAACACCCATTGCGCCCTGCTGTCGCCGAGACAAAAGCGTGTGCCGCGCCCCCCCGCTGACTAGCCCCGCTAGACGCGCAGAGAGGCCGGCCACAAATTGATCTAGATAGCGATAACCCGTTTCAAACGGCCAGACGATGGCCGCCAGCGCACGGTTGACCAGCGCGGCAATGCGGCCAAAGAAACGATCCAGCCGGCTGTCGGTAGCCGGGGCTACGCCTTGGCGCATGAAGCGGGCCAGCGCAAAGATCGCCACAGCCAGAAACGGCGCAGTCGAGATGGACACTGCCGCGCCGGGACCATAGCGAAATTGCAGCAGCGCCCGTTCGTAGGCCAAAATCGAATAGACGCGCGTCTCGCCGCCCGGCCCGCCGCCGGTCATCAGATAGATCAGGCCAAATGCGTTGAACGTGGAAATGGTGGAGAGCAGCACCGTGACGGCAACAACATAGCGCAAGCTGGGCAGAGTGATATGCAAAAAGCGCTCCAGCGGATTGGCGCCATCCACCTCAGCCGCCTCATACAGCTCCTTGTCAATCGCTTTCATGCCGGCCAGCAGCAGAATCGTGAAGAAGGGAATCCCCTTCCACACATTCACCGCAATCACACTGCCAAGCGCCAGACCCGATTCGGCCAACCAGGCCACATTCCGGTCGATCAACCCCAGAGACTGCAAAATGGGATTCAGGCCGCCAAAGATGGGGTCATAAATGCTGCGCCAGGTCAGCGCGGTCACCACCTCGGGCACGATCCACGGCAGCAGCATCAGACCAGACAGCACATTGCGGGCAGGCAGACGACTGTTGAGCAAGGATGCGATCCCAATCCCCACGATCAGCTTGATGCCAACCGACAGCACAGTGAAACGGATGGTGTTGAGCAACGAGCCCAGGTATTGCTCATCTTCGAGCAAACGCAGATAGTTGGTCAACCCAATAAACACCTCTTGCCGGTTGATCGTGCGAATGAAGAAGCTGAGCACAATGGCGTTGAAAAAGGGATAGAGAATCAATCCGGCGATGAGAATAATCGTCGGCGCCAGGAAAACAGCAGCTATTTTCCAGTCTTTGCCCAGCAGGCGTTGCAGGCGTTTGCCGACGCCGGATGAGGTGACACGAGTGGCCGAAACCCAGGTTGCCGGTTGGGCCATGGCATTCCTCCTATAGGATTGTCGCTGCGCCAAAGTGCGCACGAAAGTGCGCACGAATGAGCAGACAGGCCGGCGCGCCTATCCGGCGCGCCGGGAATCGTCTGTGTGGCAGACAGGCTGGCCGCCTACTGAGGCAAGCCCTTCTCCTCGAAGATTTGCACCATTAGCTTGTGGCCGTCGGCCACAGCTTGCGCTGCCGTCTTACGACCGGTGATCACATCGGCCATGATCTCGCTGAGAAAGCCGGTGGCAAAGGCGGCGTCTATAGCAGCGTTGGGCTTGGCAGGATGCGCAAAGCCGAGGTAGTTGCTGGGGTTGAAGATGATCTCGCGCAGGCCGGCAAAGGCCTGATCGGCCTTGAGCAGATCTTCTGTCCAGGCGTTCTTATAGGCCGGCATGACCAGCCCGCCGCCCAAAATCGACAAGGGGGTGAAGGTCTGCGGGTCAAGGAAGTGCAGAATAACCTGCCGGGCAGCATCGACCTGCTTTGCGCCGCGGAAGATGGTGTAGTAGGCGTTGCCGCCGCCGCCCAGCTCCAGTTGTCCGTCGTTGGTGAGCGGGAACCGCACAATGCCGATGTTGGGCAAGATGGGGTTGTTATCGGCGCGCGCTTTGGCGTAGATGCTAAAGGCATTGGCAGTCATGCCGATTTTGCCGGCCAAAAATGCCTCGTTATTGCTGGGGTCGGTCCAGCTCTCCACGCCGGGCGGCAGGATGTCTTTGTATTCGGGCTTGCTGTAGATATCGGCCAACCACTGGATGCCGGCCACCGTTTCGGGCGAGTCGAAGGTGACCTTGGTGCCGGTCTCGTCAACGGCGCGCCCACCAAATGCTTGAAACGCTGTGGTGATCAGCCCGTGACCGTCGCCGCTCTTGTTGACAGTCAAGCCCCAACCATAGTGCTCTTTGGCCGGGTCAGACATTTTGCGCGCAGCATCCAGGCGATCCTGGAGTGTTTTGATTGCGGCGAGATCCACGCCGGCTTCTGCGGCCCAGTCTTTGCGCACAAACCATGCCCCAGCATTGGAGCTGTGCGGCACGGAATACCACGCGCCGTTAAAGCGAGCATTGTCATATACCGAGACAGGCACAGCATCGCCGTATTTCTCGATCAATGTGTTGACGATGTCGCTTTGATCAATGGCCAGATCCAAATTATGCAACTGAGAGGGGGCGTTGGTGTGATAGGCCAAATCGGGGGGATTGCCGGCGGCCACTGCGGCTTGCATCTTGGCCATGAAATCGCCAAACACTTCGGGGTTCACCGTCGAGACATCCGGCTCATACCCCAAGCTGCGGATGTACTCTTCGGTTTGCGCTTTATATTGCGTTTCGAGATCTTTGAAATACTCCTGGCGATGCAGCACCTGCACTTTGCCGCCGGCCGGCGCAGGGGCTGTCGTTGGCTGGGCCTGAGTGGCTGGTGATTCGGCTGCCGGCGCTTCACCGGCCGGGCGCACCGCACAAGCTGACAGAGCCACGCCACCACCAACTAATGCGGACAAGCGCAGAAATTGCCTTCGATTCATCTGGGAAGTGATCATCTTTCCATCTCCTCTGAAATTTCAAATCGGGCTAAGCACACAACTACACTAATCTGTTTTGCAAACACGCGGAGACAAGGGGACAGACGGATTGGGCAAATCAATCTGCAGGATGCTCAGGGGCAGCTCTGGGCTTTCAGCTACACCTCCTTCAGCCAACACATCGGCTTGTGCAAGACTGCTCGACAGCAGAGGACAATTATATAAGCACGCGCCGGAGCACGGCTCTAACACAACGCTAACGCCGCGCCAGCATTGCTTTAGCCCCGCCGGCCTATGGTTCTCGCTAAATCACAACGTGATCATGACACCGGCCCTTGCAGGCCGGCGCAAGGAGCGGAGCAAATGGCAAGAATTGTAGGCATTGACCTGGGAACAACGAACAGCGTCGTGGCAGTGCTCGAAGGCGGCAGCCCGACGGTGATCCCGACATCCGAAGGCAGCAACCTGTTGCCCTCGATCGTGGCATTCAACAAGAACGGTGAACGGCTGGTCGGCCAGCCGGCCAAGCGCCAGGCGATCGTGAACTCAGAAAACACGGTGTTCTCTATCAAGCGCTTCATGGGACGACACTACGGCGAGGTCGAGACCGAGCGCAAGCGTGTGCCGTACCAGGTTGTGCCCGGCCCGTCCGATGACGCGCGGGTCAAGATCCCCGCCACCGGCAAGACCTACACGCCCCAGGAGATCAGCGCCATGATCCTGGGCAAGCTCAAGGCAGATGCCGAGGCCTACCTGGGCGAGCCGGTGACCAAAGCCGTCATCACCGTGCCGGCGTACTTCAATGACAGCCAGCGCCAGGCGACCAAAGATGCCGGCCAGATCGCCGGGCTTGAAGTCCTGCGCATCATCAACGAGCCAACGGCAGCCGCGCTGGCCTACGGCCTGGACAAGAAACGCAACGAAACCATCCTGGTGTTCGACCTGGGCGGCGGCACCTTCGACGTCAGCATCCTCGAAGTGGGCGATGGCGTAGTCGAAGTGAAAGCCACCAGCGGCGATACCCATCTGGGCGGCGACGACTGGGACGCTGTGATTGTGGACTGGCTGATCAACGAGTTCCGCAAAGAGCAGGGCATCGATCTGCGCAGCGATCGCCAGGCCATGCAACGGCTGAAGGAAGCGGCGGAAAAGGCCAAGATCGAGCTGTCTTCACTGATGGAGACCGAGATCAACCTGCCGTACATCACCGCCGACCAGAACGGCCCCAAGCACCTGCTGATGAAACTGACGCGCGCGAAGTTCGAGCAACTGAGCGAGACGCTGGTGACGCGCTTGCGCGGGCCGGTCGAGCAGGCGCTGAAGGACGCCAAACTGTCGATCAATCGCATCGACGAAGTGGTGCTGGTGGGCGGGGCGACGCGCATGCCGATGGTGCAGCGGCTGGTCAAAGAACTCACCGGCGGCAAAGAGCCGAACAAGGGTGTCAACCCCGATGAGGTGGTGGCCGTCGGCGCAGCCATTCAGGCCGGCGTGCTGGCCGGCGACGTGAAAGACGTGCTGTTGCTCGATGTGACCCCGCTCAGCCTGGGCGTCGAAACGCTGGGCGGCGTGATGACTGTGCTGATCCCGCGCAACACCACCGTGCCGGTGCGCAAGAGCGAGATCTTCAGCACCGCCGAGGATAACCAAAGCGCAGTCGATATCAAAGTCTTCCAGGGCGAGCGCCCAATGGCGGCCGACAACATGTTGCTTGGCCAGTTCCGGCTGGAGGGCATCCCGCCGGCGCCACGCGGCATGCCGCAGATCGAGGTCACCTTTGACATCGACGCCAACGGCATTCTCAACGTCACCGCCCGCGACAAGGCGACCAACAAAGAGCAGCGCATCAGCATCACGGCCAGCACCAACCTGAACAAGCAGGATGTCGAGCGCATGGTGCGTGAAGCGCAGCAACATGCCGCTGAAGACGCCCGGCGCAAAGAGCTGGTCGAGGCGCGCAATATCGGCGACCAGACTCTGTATCAGGCCGAGAAATCGCTGAAGGATCTGGGCGAGCGGGTCAGCAGCGCCGACCGCGGCGCGGTGGAAGGCGCGATGAACGATCTGCGCGACGCGCTGAAGACCGACGATGTCAATCGCATCCGCAAGGCCACCGAGTCGCTGCAACAGGTGACGATGAAGCTGGGCGGGACGGCCTACGGCGCAAATGGCGCCAGCGGCGGCAGCGCCCGCCCCACGGGACAGAGCGGCCCGAGCGACGAGGGCGTGGTTGAGGGCGAGTATCGCAACGTGTAAACGCCGGCGCATCCTCCCGCAGGATTCTCCCCTGCGGGAGGATTTTCTATTGGATCAGCACCACGCGCGCCGGCCCCGCATCGCCATCGATGATCTTCAGCGGCAGCGCGATGAGGTGATAGTCGCCGGCCGGCACGTTGCGCAAGCATAGATTCTCGATCAGCGCGATGGTGTGACGCAGAAACATCTTGTGGGCCGGCAGATCGGCGCTGGTCGCCTCATCCACAGAGGGCGCGTCGGTGCCCAGCAAGCGCACCCCGCGCCGGCCCAGGTAATCGGCCACGTCGGGCATGAACCAGGCAAAGTCGGGATCGAATACCTCAGACGGCGTGTCGCTGGCCGGCGTGCGCACCAGCAGACGAGTCACCCCGTCCAGCGGCCAGGTTTGCGCGACAGCCAGCGGGATGGGGCCGGTGGTCGGCACAACCACCACGCGCGCCGGCCCGATCAACACATCCAGGCGCATCGCGTCGATGCCGGGAGCGCCAATCGCATAGTGTCGTGGCGCGTCAATGTGTGTGCCGGCGTGCAGGCTCATCGTCAACGCGCTAACAGTGCACGAGTCGCCGCGCGTCAGCGACAGGGTTTCGACCAACGAGACAGGCGTGTCGCCGGGAAAGACGGCCGTGCCGCCAAACAGGGGGCGCGTGATGTCATAGATCATGGCGTTATTTTTTCAAACGTGAACCAGGCCGAAGGTCGATTGTGGTCCAACCCGTCTTCGCGCAGCGTCAGACGGAACCGGCGCGACAGATCATCAATTTCAACATCCGTCAGTCCCCGGACATCTGGGCCGGCCTGTTGGCATGGCGGGGCTAAATGCGCATACAACAACCAGCTTCCGCCCGGCATAAGCAAGCGTTCGACATGCGACAAATAAGCCAGGCGCTCCACGCGGCTGAGGCTATGAAAACAACCGATATCGAGAACCAGATCGAAAGAGCCGCCGAGCCACGCTAGGCGCGTCACATCGCCCACACGGACACAAGCAGATAGACGCGCGCGGCGCAGCCGGCGCCAGGCGCGCCACACAGCCGGCAACGCATAGTCCACGCCGATGGCGCGCCAGCCATGCCGGGCCAGCGTAACAAGATTCACGCCGGTCCCGCAGCCGAGATCGAGCGCCCTGCCCGGTGAATGGTGGCGCAAAAAAGCGTACAGCTCCGGTGGAGAGATGCCGGTGTCCCACGGCGGATGGCGGTAATACCACCAATTAAATTTGATCCAGCGGCGCACAGAATTCATGTGTGTTACGTGTGTCTGGCTGCGCGTCATGATATATGGCGCAAGCGCCCACTGCCGGCCATACCGGCATAGCAAGCCTGTGTATGATAGAGCAAGTCAGCATGCTGAAATTGCACGCTGAAATTGATTGATGGAGGCACGCAACCATGCGAGAGACATCTGCCCTGGAGAAATATCGGGATTTGTTCGATAAACGCGCCTTTGCGCACCTGGCGACTCTAATGCCCGATGGCAGCCCACAGGTCACGCCGGTGTGGGTAGATTTCGACGGCACACATATCATTGTCAACACCGCGCGCGGCCGGCAGAAAGATCGCAATCTGCGCCGCGATGGTCGCGTGGCCATCGAAATCCAGGACCCCGACAATCCCTATCGCTACGTAGAGATTCGCGGTCGCGTGGCAGAGATCACCGAGCAAGGCGCCGACGAGAGCATCGACCGGCTGGCCTTCAAGTACACCGGCTCGCCAAAGTACCAGTTTCGCCGGGCCGGCGAACAACGCGTGATCTACAAAATCGAGCCGGAGAAGGTATCCGGCATAGGTTGAGCCGATGCCCGTAATTCACTACACAAAGCCATACCCCCTACCCCAGGAGACGACACCATGCCCGGCAATCTCGTTCGTGACTGGATGACCCCCAACCCCATCACTGTCGGCCCCAAGACCACGGTGCCAGAGGCGCACAAGCTGATGAAAGAACGCAAGTTCCGGCGCCTGCCGGTCGTCGATGAGCACAACCGATTGATCGGCATCGTCACCCTCAGCGACTTGCGCGAAGCCGGACCCTCTTCTGCCACCACCCTCAGCATCTTTGAATTGAACTATCTGCTCGCGCAACTGACCGTTGACAAGATCATGGCCCGCCAGGTTGTCACTGTGTCGCCCGAGGCGACGATCCGCGACGCGGCTCATTTGATGCTCAAGCATGAGGTGGGGGCGTTGCCGGTGATGGAGGAGGGCAAACTGGTCGGCATCATCACCGAGTCTGACATCTTCCGCGTCATCGTACAGCGGCCCGAAGCGATCGCGTGAGTGCAGGATGTAGAGCAAGCCGTTGGGATTGCTGGCGTATCTCGCTGTCCGCCGCGCCCCTCAGATGGGCGACCATCTGCGCGGCCTGCTCTGGCCCAAATTTGCACCCGACGCCGCACACAAGAATCTGCGCAAGCCCCTGTGCATCAACGGCAGCGCCCAGCACAAAGCGCCGGGCGCCCTAGACAGATTGTTGGGGGTATCCATTTTGATCGAACGCGCCAACGAGTACTTGTTCGGGGACTTGCGGGTGCCGCACATTGCACCCGCAGGTTACTTGTATTGAGTAGACTTGCGCACTATGCGAACACGACAAGACTGGGAACGTGAGACCTTGCAGCCGGCCCTCAAACGCGCCGCCCCGCGCCGCGCCGTATTTGAAACACCGTCCGGCATTCCACTCGACGTTGTTCACGGCGATGACGCCGGCGAATTCCCGGGCGAATATCCGTTCACGCGCGGCATCCATCCCACCATGTACCGCTCGCGCTTCTGGACGATGCGCCAGTACGCGGGATACGCCACGGCGCAGGAATCCAACCAGCGCTATCGCTATTTGCTGGCGCAGGGACAAACCGGCCTCTCGGTCGCCTTCGACCTGCCCACCCAACTGGCAATGGACGCCGACGACCCGCTGGCCGCCGGCGAAGTCGGCAAGGTCGGCGTCAGCATCAGCACACTTGACGACATGCGCGAGTTGTTCAACCAGATTCCGCTGGACAGGGTCAGCACCTCGATGACCATCAACGCGCCGGCAGCAATTCTGTTGGCCATGTACATTGCTGTGGCCAAAGAACAGGCCGGCGGCGCAGCACAGCACACAACAGACCGCGATCCATCGGCAATCGTCAGCCGGCTGCGCGGCACCGTGCAGAACGACATCCTGAAGGAGTATGCTGCACGCGGGTTATACGTCTTTCCGCCCCAGCCATCCATGCGCTTGGTGACAGACGTGTTCGCCTACTGCAAAGACCATGTCCCGCACTGGAACACCATCAGCATCAGCGGCTATCACATCCGCGAAGCCGGCAGCACGGCGGTGCAGGAAGTGGCCTTTACGCTGGCCAACGCCATCGCCTATGTCGAGGCAGCCCGCGCCGCCGGCCTAAACATCGACGAGTTCGCCGGCCAGTTGGCCTTCTTTTTCAACGCGCACAATCACTTCCTGGAAGAAGTGGCCAAGTTCCGCGCCGCGCGCCGTCTGTGGGCCAAAATCATGCGCGAGCGATTTGGCGCGCAAGACCCGCGCAGTTGTATGTTGCGCTTCCACGCCCAGACCGGCGGCAGCACCCTGACTGCCCAACAGCCGATGAACAACATCGCGCGGGTGACGCTTCAAGCGTTGGCCGCTGTGCTGGGCGGCGCGCAAAGCTTGCACACCAACAGCATGGACGAGGCGCTCTGGCTGCCCACCGAAGCGTCGGTGCGTGTGGCATTACGCACGCAACAGATCATCGCCCACGAGAGCGGTGTGGCCGACACAGTGGACCCACTGGGCGGCGCGTTTACCATCGAATATCTGACCGACGAGATCGAAGCGCGCGCCGCCGACCTGATCCGCCAGATCGACGCCATGGGCGGCGCAGTGCGCGCCATTGAGAACGGCTGGATGCAGGCACAGATCGCCGAGTCAGCCTATCAATACCAAAAGGAAATCGAATCCGGCGAGCGGGTCATCGTGGGGGTCAACCAGTTTCAGGATGATGGCCATGCCCCAGACGAGTCTGGGCCGGCCGGCCAGCGGCAGCAGCGTTTTGTCGTCGATCCGGCCGTCGAAGAGCGACAGCGCCAACGGCTGGCCGCCTGGCGCGCCCAACGCAATCCAGAACACGTGGCAGCGTTGATGCAACGCCTGGAAAATACCGCGCGTGGCAACGACAACATCATGCCCTGCCTAATCGCGTGTGTGGAGGGCGGGCTGACTGTTGGGGAAATCGGGCGCGTCCTGCGCAACATATTCGGCGAATATCACCCCCCCACGGCAATTTAGCTAGAATGTTTGGCCATGGCAGACATCAAACCAACAATCACGGTCAAGTTTCTGGTAGACGGCAATGAGGTGGGCACGATCCTGTTGGCGCCCAAAGACTTCAAGACCGGCAGCACCGGCTTTTTTGGCATGGGCAAAATTGCCATCGGCGATGACGCAGAAAAGGGCTACCAGGCGCAAGTGCAGTTGGTTCGCATCGGCAGCAAGGAAGCCAAGACCAGGGCCGAATGAGCACAAGCCGGCCTCTTGAGGCCGACGCTGAATCTCATGGCTACCCAATCCGCGCTCATTCTTGCCGTTGCCGTTGTGCTGATAGCGGCCGGCCTGATGGAGATACGACGCTCAGGACGCCGGCGCGCAAAAAGCAGGCAGCGCCGCACCGGCGCAGCGCTGGTGTTGATCGGGGGCCTTCTCATCGTGATTGTATTGGCGACTGGGGGACTGACACTCTAGACGCTACAAAAAGGAACTTATGCGCATTGTTGTGACCGGCGGCGCGGGCTTTATTGGCTCGCATGTGTGTGACCGGCTGCTTGCCGAAGGACATCATGTAGTCGCCCTGGACAATTTCCTGACCGGCTCGCCGGACAATATCGCCCATTTGATCGAACACGAACGCTTTAAGTTTATTAAAGCCGACATCAGCGTCTGGTGCTGGGTCGAGGGGCCGGTTGATGCGGTGATGAATCTCGCCTCGCCGGCCAGCCCGGTTGGCTACCTTGACAATCCGATCGAGACCATGATCGTCGGATCGCACGGCACGCACAATGCGCTTGAGCTAGCCTACCAGAAAGGAGCGCGCTTCCTACAGGCCAGCACCAGCGAAGTGTATGGCGACCCGCTTGAACATCCCCAGCGCGAGGATTACTGGGGCCACGTCAACTGCATCGGCGTGCGGGCTGTATATGATGAAGCCAAACGCTTCGCCGAGGCGCTCACGATGGCGTATCATCGGCGGCATGGTGTGCAGACCCGTATCATCCGCATCTTCAACACCTATGGCCCGCGCATGGCCTTAAACGATGGACGCGTGGTGCCCAATTTTGTCGCCCAGGCCGTGCGCAATCAACCCCTGACCGTGTACGGGGACGGCAAAGCTACCCGCTCGTTTTGCTATGTCAGCGACCTGGTGGAGGGAATGCTGCGCTTGTTGTGGTCAAACGAGACAAGGCCGGTTAACATAGGCAACCCGCGCGAAATGAGCGTGTTCGAATTTGCGCAGGCGGTCAAGGCAGCTGCCGGCCCAGCCTGCAGCAGTGAAATCGTGTTCGTGCAACCGAGAGCCGAGCGCATCGCCGACGACCCACAACGCCGGCAGCCCGACATCACGCGCGCTCGTACTGTGCTGGGCTGGGAGCCGCAGGTTTCGCTCGAAGAGGGGCTGCGCAGAACGATCGAATACTTCCGCAAGGTGACGTGAATCGTTCAAGTTGATTTGCCCGAGGCGATTGTCGCGCAGCTCGAGCGGAAGGCGCATTGACAACAGCGAATGCTTGAAGAACAGAAGCGTCACCCAACACGCGCTTGCTAAGAAACAGCGGGCTTGCCTTTTGTGGGACAGCCTTCCAGGCTGTCTAGGACAGGCCAGAAGTCCTGTCCTACGTTTGGCTGTTTCATGCGGTTGGAAGGCGGGCCGCGCCTGCCAGGGAGTGTTGCAGCCAACCGCTTCGGTGCATTTGCCAAGCAGTCCTTTATCATTACCGTGTCAGAAAGACCGCGATGCCACATCTTCCTGCCGCTGGTGATGGGAAATGCGCCGTAAATCAGCCAGGTCCGCCCATCTACGGGCAGGAAGGCAGTCCATACCCATCAAGCCAGGGTCAACCAGTGTTACAGCAAGGGGAGTCGAAGCCGGCAATAGGCATGCATTCCAGTTTGTAGCCGGCAAAGAAGCTCTCTGCTACAGCCTTGTCGTAGCAGTCCGCGGCACGGCTCATGCTCTGGATGTGGTCCAAGAGAGCAGGCATGCAGACGAGCGGGATCGTTAGCGCGTCGCGCGTTCCAACATCGGAGATGCGCACGTTGTAACCCAATACACTTCCCGCGGTTCAGAGCGTCGTCACCTGGCACCTGGCAGCCGCCTGCTGCAGGGTGTTGTCCAGCGTTGCCAGGGGGACGGCCAGGCGCATGGCCAGATCAAGATAGGCGGCATCATAGGTGGAAAGATGATGCGCCCGCGCCAGACTCAGGATTTCACCCCAGGCGCGGGGATGGGGTGTCTCTTCTACGCGAATGGGCAACTGACGGAGCAATTCCAAAAAACGGATGCTTTCAGCCTGGCTCAACCGACTCCGCCGTTCGGCGCCGAGCAGGGCATTGCCCACTTCCAGCAACCAGAGGGCTGGCACAACCGCATGCTCATTCTCCAGGCGCTCCAGAATGCCCATGGCATGAGCATTCGACTCGTCCTCAAAGCACCAGGCCAAGGCGACAGAGGCATCCAGGACAAATTGTGCGCTCATAGTCGACCTTCATCAATGAGATCCTTGAGAGGCAAGCCGAGAGAACGGCCACGGCGGAACGCCTTGAGCGCTACAATGACCTCGCGGACAGGTTGGGCAGGAACAGGCTCCACAGGCGCCAGCACGGCCACAGGGACACCATGGTGGGTGATGTAAATGCGTTCGCCGCGCCGGACGCGCTCGAGCAAGTGCGAAAAGTGGGTCTTGGCTTCATAAGCGCCAACATAGGACATAAAAACTCATCCTTTTCTCATTTCAGACATTCGACCGGTCTTCGACCGGTCGAAGTGTATGCGAGGAATGGTCATCCTGTCAAGGTCGTTAGGGTGCGCCTCAGCCAACCATCGCGGAGGGCTTGATACGGCCGCGCATGATTCCCTTTGCGCGCAAACACATCCTCACCCTGCGCCGCTTGATGTGGCGCGCGTTTCGCTTTTGGGCGTGCGCCGCGTCGGTGACCACCTCATGCCGAGCACCTCAGGCCACGCCACAATCTCGTTTGTGGGCTGCTTCTGGACGCGCTACGCCCTGGCAGTCTCGTCATTCATCGCCGTAATTCTCCCCTGCTGTGATGCGTAAGCGCTGGGATTGCGGGCTTTCCCTCTTGCGCCCGGCATGCCGGGGGAGTAAAAACAGAGACGGGAGCAGACATGAAGCCGGTCGAGCGTGGGCAACATCCTAAGCGCCGGAAGGAGCGGAACGGGCAAGACTCGCAAGAGCATCCCGTTTAGGGCTGGATCGGCCATATGCGGATTATGCAGAAGTAAAGGCCGATTCGAGTCTGCATAACCTAGGAAATGGGCTGACTTAGGCCGACCAGGGTCGGCCTAAATCGGCAGGTGATTTAGTCTGTCTAATACTTGTTGGGCGGCCATTCGGGTAGGGCATGGCGGTTCTGGCAACTTGACACAGGAGTTGTTCATGAATCGCGGGTTCACCGCAGCAGGGTGAAAATGAGGCATGTCACTGATGGCCGCACACACACAGGTGATGCTCGCGCCGGCCACGGTCACCGGCTGAGCGCATTTCATTGGAGTTCCGACAAGATTGGAGAAATGCTGCCGCATGTGTACGCGCGGTTGTACAGCACCCGCAAAGGGCAGATCACTCGGGAGACGCCGGAACGACTGTCGCGTGCGCAAAGGCGATGGCCGATGACACTCTTGGATTAAGCCGCGACGGCACTACCGACCGTGCTCGACATTACAGACTCAGACCGTCGTCGTGCTGTTATCAGAACCTCCGGGCGTGAGCGCAGAAATCACCTGCTCGTCTGTCACCTGCTCAAAGCGCAGGTAAAAGCGGCCCACGGCGTAGAACGGCTCGGGGGTTGCCAGCACCACCACTTCGTCACAGGCCGGCGCCAGCGCTTCCAGGCTTTTAGGGGGGCCGACGGGCACGGCCAGGATGACACGCGCCGGCTGCTGCTTGCGCAATGCTTGCAGAGCGGCGAGCGCCGTCGCGCCGGTAGCAATGCCGTCATCGCACAGGATGACACACCGGCCCTGTACATCGATAGGCGGGCGTCCCTGTCGGTAGCGCTCGGCGCGCGCCTGCATACTGCGCAACTGGGCGTCGCGCTCGCGCTCGATATAAGAATGGGGGATGCCCAGGTCGCGCACAAGCTGCTCGTCCAACAGCAGTGCGCCATCGCCGGCGACCGCACCGATGGCCAGTTCAGGGTTGCCCGGCGCGCCGAGCTTGTGTGTCAGAAACACATCCAGCGACGCATGGAGCCGGGCCGCGATCTCCGCCGCCACAATCACGCCGCCGCGCGGAATGCCGAGCACGACAACCCCAACATCGTGTCGATCGGCCCAATCGAGCAAGCGCAGCGCCAACAGCCGGCCTGCCTCGCGGCGATCCTTGAAATACATGCCGCCGCCTCCTTTACCCCAATACCCCAACTCTGACATCGGGCGCGCTTCAGCCCAGGGACACCTTTTGCAGGACTGAATATACCGCCCCGGCCGGCCTCAGCTCGCTGCGCATCAGGTAAACCGCATCGACCGGCAACAGGCCGATCTCGCCGACGCGCTGCCGGCGCACGCTATCGCCAATCTGCCGGCGCGCGTCTGGGGCAGCCTCGCGCTGCACCCGGCCCAGGGTAAGATGGGGCGAAAATGGCCGCTCTTCGCGCGGAATGCCAAGCGCGGCGCAACCGTCTTCCAGCCGGCGGGCGATGCGCGCCGCCGCATCAGTCGGGCCGCTCAGACCGGCCCAGATCACATTTGGGCGCTGCAAGCTGGGAAATGCCCCCAGGCCGCTCACCGTGAGGGCAAACGCATGTTCGCCGGCGATGCTGTCGCGCAGCACGGCAACCAGCCTGGGGATCAGCGTGCGATCAATCTCGCCCAGAAACTTCAGCGTGAGATGGATGCCGGCCGGCGCAACCCACTTCACCAATTGCGCGCCCGGCTCTCGCTTTAGCTGCAGTTGCAGGCCGGCCAGCGCGTCGATAGTCTGTTGATCCAGTTCAATGGCTATGAATGCGCGCACGCCGGACATAGTCAATCTGTCGTCTGTGCTCTGCTAGAAATAGCTGCCGATAATCTCCAGAATACGCCTGATGTTCTGCACGTCGCCCGATTGCACACGCGTGTCGGAGGCGCGCGCAATATTGCTCAGCGCATTGATATCGGCGTCACTGCCATACGCCACCGGAATCACCAGCACCGGCGTGCGGCTGTTGCGCGCGTTCGCGATCACACGCACCGCCTCGTTCAGGGTCGCCTGACTTGCCGTGTCCTGCCCATCCGACAACAGAAGCACAGCCTTGATGCGCGATGAATCAGGGTCGGCAGTCAGTTGCTGAACCGCCTGGATCAGCGCGTCGTACAACGCAGTGTTGCCCCGCGCGCGCAGATTCTGTACCTGCGCCAGAATCTCCTCTCGATTCGTCTCCAGGCTGGCCATTGGCGTCAGCGTTTCCACGCGCGTGTCGAAACGCATCAGACTGACGTTGTTCTGGCTGGGTTGGTCCTCCAGAAAGATGGTGATGGCGGCTTTGGCCTGGCCAATCTTGTCGTCTTCATTCATGGAACCAGAGGTATCAATCAGGATAACGACATCGGCCTGCTTCTTGACCAGTTGCCAGGATTGCTGCACGGCTGCCAGGACAGCCGGATCGGGCACAGGCAGCAACACTTTGGGCTGCGCAGGATCAACACCCAGTTCAGATACGATGGGGTATCCCAACGGCACATCGGGATTGGCCGGGCGGAAACCACTTTCCAGCACTTTGAGCTGGTTCTCTGTCATCAACATGAAATCCGTGAAGACGCCGGCGGCCTGGCGTTGCTCCTCGGTCACCCAGGGCGCATTTGGCACGGCAAAGGGATGATCGTGCAGGAATGTACCCTCTTTGGGATACAGCGCGACCAGCTTTTCGGGCGGCTTGTATTCAGTCTTGCCCTGGTTGATGTAGATCAGATCGTTCTCTTCCAGCGCCACAAAGTCAAGGTAATCCGGCCCCTGCGCGATATACTCTTTAAACTCGGTCGTGCGTTGTGAATAATGCTTGATCAGCTTCTCGATCTGGCGCACGCCCTCTTGCACTTTGGGATCGTTGACCTGATCCATCGTCAGCTTGTCAGCATTCACGTTGCCGGCGTTGTAGCGCGAGCTGGCGTAGAACTCGGCCAGCAAGGTGGAAAGGGCCGTCGAGGAGACAAAGGGGTCGGTGTGGCCGTAGTACACGGCCTGCCGGCCGCTCAAGCCATACGCGCGCCAGCCGTCGGGTGCATTGAACACCTCGAACAGCTCTTGCCAGCCAATGTCCTGACCTGGATGCTTGGCTTTGATGGCGTTCAGGCGCGATTCCCAGATGGCAACGACGACCGGCGCGACGGCAGTCGCGCGCGCCGCGTTCACATCGAAAATCTGCCGGCCTGTCTGGTAATTCACCAGCGCCAGCCAGTGCCGCACCGAGGGTGCGTAGATTGTCGGGCGCTCCACATTTGCGTTATTGGGGGCGAGAATCGCGTTGATGATGCCCTGCGCCACAGTGCCCGACGAGGCGTTTTTGCCTTCCACCCACACCGGCCGCTCGTTTACCCCAAGCGCCTGGCCGGTCACCGGGTGGCGGCCCTGCGCGTAGGAACGATTGAAAGCCGTGATGACATCCCGGATGTACAGCTCCATTTCCGGCGCGTAGACCAACTGCACCTCGACAGCATTCGCCGGCTTACTGAACTGCCCCGTCGCCGTGCTAATGACGTTGCTGACGCTGCGATAGAGCAATGTCACGAGCACAATCACAATTGCCAGACCGACAATCAGCCCGAATACTATTTTCTGCCGATTCACGTGCACCTCCTCGATTTGCGCCGGGCACACCCGCGCTAGAAGCCGCATTGAGATTGAGAATAGCTCCAATTCTCGCGCATTTTCAGGCTAGCGAATCGAGGGGAAATTACCACAATGCAAGGCGGCGCGCACGTTTACATGGCTGACAAGTAACCGATAGCCGGCTGCCTGCATTACAGCAGCCCGCGCCGTCTGGCCAGGTGAACGGCTTCCACGCGCCCATCGGCGCCCAGCTTCGACAACACATTGCCAACGTGGAAGGTAGCCGTGCGCTCCGAGATGCCCAGGCGCGCGGCGATCTCCTTGTTGCGCAAGCCCTGCGCCATGAGCCGCAGTACTTCTTCCTCGCGCAGCGTCAGCGCCGGCATGGGGGGCAGGTAATCCTCGCCGCTTTGACGCGGCGCGACATCGCCCAGCGCGCTGTCGCCAGCCGGCTGTTGGGCTTGATGGGCGATGCGGATTGCCGACTCCAATAACTGCCGGGCGACGGTGATCTCGTGCGTGTCCGGGGGCAGTGACGCCAGCGCACGATCGAGCCGCTCAACGGCGCGCGCGATCATGTCTCCGACCGCGTCGAGGGCAGCTTGCAACGGCGGGTCGGAAAATGAAGTTAGCCCCTCTTCGGGGCGTTCGGGGGAATCGAAGATCATGGCTGCTCAGGCTAGCAGAACAGAATGTGAGCAGCATTGGAGAGCGCCGGGACTCCGCACTGGCGAAGCCCCGGCGTGACACGGCATCCTAGACTTAGACCTTGACCTCGCCTTTGATCGGTTTGGCCGGCTCCGGCGATTCGCCTTCAGCCAGCGGGCGCTTGAAGACATAGAAGGCCGTGCCCATCGGCTGCATGTGAATCCCTGCCAGCTCCCACCCTTTCATGCCAAGATCGTTCAGGATGCGCTTTCCGAACGCGGTCATGCGCTCGCCGTCCTGGATCAAGATTTCCTCGCCCTCGGACGACACGCGCCCGCGCATATCCACGTACACGACTTTGTATTCAAAATGTTGCTTGCTCATGCTGCGACTATACGGGCTTGAGGGTCGGCGCACACCGGCGAAAACTACAGGCCCTGCTACAGATTTCATACAGGTTGACAGGCGCGCCTGCGGTTTGCCGGTCTTGCGAACCTTACAAGGCTCAACAACCCTCAAGCACCTTAGCCATCTGCACTTACCCATGCCGCCGCATGAAGCGTTGCATGCGTTCCAGAGCCTGCTCGATCTTCTCGTAGGCTGTGGCGTAGCACATGCGCACAAAGCCCTCGCCGCCGACGCCAAAGGCGCTGCCCGGAATGCAGGCGACCTGTTCTTCCAGCAGCAGCTTGTCGGCAAATTCCTCGTCGGTCATGCCGGTGCGCCGCACAGCGGGGAATGCGTAGAACGCTCCGCGCGGCTCGAAGCAGTCTAGGCCCAGGGCGTTCAGGCCGCCGACGATCAACTTGCGCCGGCGATCATATTCGGCCAGCATGCGTTGCACATGCGGCTCGCCCTGCTCCAACGCCACCAGCGCGGCCACCTGGGCTGTGGTGGGCGCGGACATGATGGTGTATTGGTGCACCTTGCGTGTGGGAGCAACCAGCTCGGCCGGGCCGGCTACATAGCCAATCCGCCAGCCGGTCATGGCGTAATCTTTGCTAAAGCCGCCCAGCAGGAGGGTGCGCGCCTTCATGCCTGGCAGCGCCGCGAAACAGACATGCTCGACGCCGTACACCAGCCGGTCGTAAATCTCATCGCTGATGACCAGCAAATCGTGCTTTTCGGCCACGGCGGCCACTTCGAGCATCCGTTCGCGGCTCATCACGGCGCCGGTCGGGTTGTTGGGATAGCCGATCAGGATGGCCTTGGTTCTGGGCGTGATGCGCGCCTCGATCTCGGCGCCGGTCACCATGAAGTCGTTTTCGACCCGGCAGGGAATGGTGACGGGCACGCCGCCGGCAAACACCACTTCGGCGGTATAGGCCACAAAGCAGGGCTGCGGCACGATCACTTCATCGCCGGGGTCGCAGATGGCGGTCAGGGCCAGGTAAAGCGCCTCGCTCACGCCGACGGTGATCAACACTTCATCTTCAGGGTGATAGCTGACACCGTAAAGACGGTTGAGGTGCCGGCTGACTGCCTGGCGCAATTCGATTGTGCCGGAATTGCTGGTGTAGTGGGTCTCGCCACGCTGCAGCGATGCCACCCCTTCTGCGATGATCGGCTCTGGTGTGACAAAATCCGGCTCGCCGATACCCAGTGAGATTACGTCCGGCATAGTGGCGGCAATGTCGAAATACTTGCGGATGCCCGATGGCGGCACCGACGCAACACGTTTGGAAATGAACTGTCTCATGGATGGATTGCAACATTCGGCCATCGACTCATCGAGTCATTGAGGCAATCGCTCAATCACCCAACGGGCCAAGGGCGAAATCTACTCGGAGTCGAAGCCGACGATGCTCGAATCGCCGACGTTGAAGCGCCGGGGCCGGCCGATCACCAACGCATCGCGCCCAATCAGCGAACGGGCCAGCACATGATCGGTGACGCGCGCGCCGGCGTCCACAATGCTGTCGCGCACCACGCTGCTCTCGATCTGGCAGCCTTCGGCGATGGTGGCATACGGGCCGATGACACTGCGGGTGATCGTGGCAGAGGGATGAATATGCACCGGCGGCACAATCACACAGTCACAGTGATCCCAGGCGCTGCTGTTGTCGTGGCCGTGCTCCAACAAATAGCGATTGGTTTCCAGTACTGTGTCGGGTTTGCCGCAGTCCAGCCACACATCCACCTGGCTGGTGCGCAGTTTGGCGCCTGCCTCGATCATCAGGTTGAAGGCGTCGGCCAGAAAATACTCGCCCTGCGTTTTGATGTCGCGCGCGATCAGTTCTGCGCAGGCGTTCATCAACCTGGCCGCATCCCGAACGTAGTACATGCCGATGACGGCCAGACGATTGTCCATGCTGGCCGGCTTCTCGATAAAGCGGACGATGGTGCCGGCGGCGTCGAGCTGCACCACCCCGAAGCGGCGCGGGTCTTCGACCTCTTTGACAAAGATCACGCCATCGGACTGCTCGTCCCTCAATGAGGACAGATTCACGTGCGCCAGGGTGTCAACAAAGACGACGAAGGTCGGCCCGGCCACCAAGTCGCGCGCCAGCAAGATGGCCGGCGCCTGGCCGTTCAGCTCCTTCTGCTCCACGTAGTGCGCGCGCAACTGCGGATAGTTGCGGCTCACGTAGTCGTGAATCTGGTCGCCCAGAAACCCGACCACAAACACCACCGTGTCGATTTCTGTTCCGTTCGCCACAATGCGGTCGAGGATATGACCGAGCACCGGCTTGCCGGCCACATTGATCAACGGTTTGGGCTTGGTGTAGGTATGGGGCCGCAGGCGCGTCCCGAAGCCGGCCAAAGGAATGATCAAGTTCATAAGCAGTAAGCAGAGGTCGCGAGTGAGTATTCTGATGCCTGATTAGAACACAACTGATCCACACCCGGCAGGCTGTCGGCGCCCACAGGATGCCGGTCAGGTCACAGCGCAGGCTTGCGCAGATGCCACTCCGTGTTGCGCTGGAATGCGTCGGCGGCGCGCAGCACGGTTTTCTCGTCGAACGCCGCGCCCATCAACTGCATACCAATGGGCAGGCCGGCCGTGTCGAAGCCGCACGGGATGCTCACACCACAAATGCCGGCCAGGTTCATCGTCAGTGTGAAAATGTCCGAGAGATACATCTGAATCGGATCGTCGGCCTTCTCGCCGATCTTGAAGGCGGTGGTCGGCGAGGTGGGCGCCACGATCAGATCGACCTGGGCGAAGGCGCGCTCAAATTCTTGCTTGATCAACGTGCGCACTTTCTGCGCCCGCACGTAGTAGGCGTCGTAATAGCCGGCGCTGAGGGCATATGTGCCCAGCATGATGCGGCGCTTGACCTCGGCGCCGAAGCCTGCGCCGCGCGTCTTGCGGTAGGTGTCCACCAGGTCTGCGCCGGGGACGCGCAAGCCATAGCGCACGCTGTCAAAGCGGGCCAGATTGGCCGACGCCTCGGCGGTGGCGATCAGGTAATACACCGGCAGCGCCAGAGTGGTGCTGGGCAGGCTGATGTCGATCACGCTTGCGCCCAGGCTGCGCAGGGTTTCAATGCCGGCGCGCACGGCCTCGGTCACTTCAGGCTGCATGCCGGGGATGAAATACTCACGCGGCACGCCGATACGCAGCCCGCGTATGTCGCCGTTCAAAGCCTGTTCCCAGCCCTCTACCGGCCTGGCGGCGCTGGTCGAATCGTGCGGGTCATGCCCGGCGATCACCTCCAGCATGATTGCAGCGTCGCGCGCGTCTTTGGCCAGCACGCCCACCGAGTCCAGCGATGAGGCATAAGCGATCAAGCCATAGCGCGAGACACGGCCATACGAGTTTTTGAGGCCGGTGATGCCGCACAACGCCGCCGGCTGGCGCACGCTGCCGCCGGTGTCGCTGCCCAACGCAGCGCAGCACAGATCGGCGGCTACCGCAGCCGCGCTGCCGCCCGACGACCCACCCGGCACACGCGCCTCGTCCCACGGATTGCGCGTGACGCCAAAAGCCGAGTTCTCGGTGGAGGAACCCATAGCAAACTCGTCGGTGTTGGTTTTACCCAGCAAGACGGCGCCGGCTGCGCGCAAACGGGCCACGCAGGTGGCATCCCAGGCCGGTGTGTAGTGCTCCAGAATGCGCGAACCGGCTGTGGTGCGCAGCCCGCGCGTGCTCAACACATCCTTGATGCCGAGAGGAACGCCGAGCAGCGGTTGATCGTTGAACGCCGCTGCGCCCTCGCGCCTCAGGCGCTCGTCCGCTGCAGCGGCCTGTTGCAGCGCCTCGTCTGCATTTACCGTCAGAAAAGCGTTCAGGCGTGGGTTCAGCGCGTGGATGCGCGTCAGACAAGCGCGGGTGAGCGCGGTTGCAGTAACATGGCCGGCGCCCAGGCTGGCGCGGGCTTCGTGGATTGTAAGAGCGCAAAGGTTCATGGCGGAGGTGCGGGCAAAGACTAGTCGCCGTTGTCAAAAGTCGCCTGCACTTCAAAGCTGGCGCCGTCGGTGCGCGGCGCGTTGGCCAGCGCCTCCTCGCGCGAGAGGCCAGGGGCAGGGATGTCTTCGGCCCGCATCACATTGCGCGCATCGAGCACAGTAGCCGTGGGGGGAATATCGTCCACATTCACCGTCATCAGCGTAGCGGCGTATTCCAGGATGGCTGACAACTGGCCGGCGTAGCGCGATTTCTCATCCTCGGTCAAGTCGAGCCGCGCCAGCAGGGCGATGCGCTCGACTTCAGCCGGGCTGAGCGTGGGGGCAGGCGTGGGATCAGGCATGATGTCGGCAGATCAGGCTCACTCTGTTTCTTCGGGTTGCAGCGCAGGCGCAACAGGACGTGGAGGCAACACTTGGGGAGTGTCGAACAGGGGCGGCTCCACATCACCATTCATGTTGGTCTGCCCGCGCAGAAAAGCGCCTTCGTTCAGCAACAGGGTGTTCACGTTGAGGTCGCCGAAAAGTTTGCCGGTCTCGGTAATCTCGACACGATTGGCGGTCACATTGCCCTTGATCTGCCCCGACACCACCACGTTATAAGCCTGGATGTCGGCAACAACCCGCGCCGACTCGGCCACAATCAGATTGCCGGCAGTTTGAATCTGGCCCTCAAACAGGCCCTCGACACGAATGCCGCCGTCACTCTGCAAGACACCGTTCATGCGGCAGTTTGCGCCGATGACTGTTTCGATCTTGGCAGCCTGGCTGCCGGCCACAGCCGGCGCAGACGCCGAGTCAAAGCGAGCCGCCGCCGGGGCGGTTGGCACAGGCTGAGACGCCGGCGCAGGCTTCTCTCTTCCAAACATGCGTTTGTCCTCCAGTCGTTACTCAGAGTCGTCGGTTCCGATGACCGGAACAACAGCCTATATATACCATGCGCCTGTTCAGGCGCGCTGGGGCGCGCTTTGAGAGCGCACAGAAGCCGGCCAGGCGTCAGCGGGCCGGCTGCGGGGGCGTGGCGTCCAACCAGATCGCGCGCGGGGGCGCTGCATTCTGAACAGATGGCGGGACCACGGCAATCTCGCCGCGCCGCACCAGGCGATACTCGACGCGCGCCCGGCGCTCCACGTAAGCCTCGCTGGTCACATAATCCAGCCTGGCCTTGAGTTGATCGCGCCTGGCCTCGGCCTGGGCAACCTGAGTGGACAACTGATCAACCGCTGTTCGCACATGGGCTTCGGCATCGAGCCGGCCCATGAGATTGAACAACAGCGGCAGCGACAGGATCAGCAAAATGAGGGCCGTCCACGTCAACAGGCGCGCCGGGCCGGCCGAGGGGTCTTGAACGGGAGTTGCCGGCTGCATGTGCGTGTCCTGGGCTGAAAAAAGAGAGTATGCCGAAGCTGGGACTTGAACCCAGATGAGGGAACCCTCACTACGCCCTGAACGTAGCGCGTCTGCCAATTCCGCCACTTCGGCATTTTGGGCCGCAACAGCCTGTCGCCCGGCTGCTGAAACCGCGACAGGTATTATAGCACGATCCTGTCGGCAGGTGGGTGGTGAAGTGAATTTGGCCGCTTGGCCGCAAAAACCAATTGCCCCTCTCACGAGGTTGCAATCTAGCCCCTGACAGATTTCGACTGCGTCCGGTTCGCCGGCCTCGTCCTCGAGGCCGGCGAGCAGTTGGTAATCCGCTCCGCTCTCACGGCGCGTCCGTTGTCAAGTCGGCCTTTTAGTCCACAATTTTTAGTCCACAATCTTGATGTGCAGCTCTTTGAGCTGCTTATCGTAGACCGGCGACGGCGCGCCGGCCATCACGTCCATAGCCTGCTGATTCTTCGGGAAGGCGATCACTTCGCGAATATTCGGCTCGTCGCAGAACAGCATAGTCAGGCGGTCGACGCCAGGGGCAATGCCGCCATGGGGGGGCGCGCCATACTCGAACGCTTCCAACAAATGCCCGAACTTGCGCCGCGCGTCTTCCATCTCCAGGCCGATCAAGCGCATGATGATCTCTTGAATGTCGCGGCGGTGAATTCGGACGCTGCCACCGCCGACTTCGTAACCATTGCACACCAGGTCATACTGCTTGCTGAGCACTTTGCCCGGCTCGCTCTCCAGCATGGGGATGAACTCGTCTTTCGGCGCAGTGAACATGTGGTGCGAGGGGTCCCAGCGATTTTCTTCTTCGTTCCACTCAAAGAGCGGGAAGTCCACGATCCAGGCGAACGCCAGCACGCCGGGGTCGGCCAGTTTGAGCCGGCGGCCCATCTCCAACCGCAACTCGCTCATCACCTCGTTGACCACTGTGGGCGTGTCGGCCACCAGCATGAGCAGGTCGCCGGGATGTGAGCCGGCAGCAGCCAGAATGGCAGCTTTCTCGGCGTCACCTAGTTTAGCGCCGGCGCCCTGGCTGCGAATGCCGCTTTCGTCATGCACCAGCGTGACCAGACCTTTAGCGCCTTCGCGCTTGGCGAACTCGGTCAATTCGTCAATCTGTTTGCGGGTGTAGTTGCCGCAGCCGGGCGCAACCAGCCCTTTGACCATCGGCGCGCCGGCGAAGACATTAAAAGCCGAGCCGCGCGTCGCCGCTGTCACATCGAACAACTCCAGGCCAAAGCGCAAGTCGGGCTTGTCGTTGCCGTATTTGGCGATCACTTCGGCGTACGAAAGACGCTTGAAGGGTTTGAACAGCAATTGCTTGCCGACATGCTGTTCGACAAATTCGGTGAGCAGCCCCTCTACCAGATCAAGCACGTCATCGCGGTCAACAAAGCTCATTTCGATGTCGAGCTGGGTGAATTCGGGTTGACGGTCGGCGCGCTGATCTTCGTCGCGGAAGCAGCGGGCAATCTGGAAGTAACGTTCGACGCCGGCCACTTGCAAGAGTTGCTTGAGCTGCTGGGGACTTTGCGGCAGGGCGTAGAAAGTTCCCGGATAGATACGGCTGGGCACCAGATAGTCGCGCGCGCCTTCGGGCGTGGTCTTGAACAGAATGGGCGTTTCAATCTCCAGAAATCCGCGCGCGTCGAGATAATCGCGGATGAACTTGCAGAAGCGATGGCGCATGGCCAAATTGCGCTGCATGCGTTCGCGGCGCAGGTCAAGGTAACGATACTTCAGGCGCAGGGTCTCGTCCACGTCGCGAGCATCACTATCGATCAGGAAGGGTGGCGTTTTGGCCGGGTTGAGAATTTCCACGGCATCGGCCATCACTTCGATATCGCCAGTAGCCATGCGCGGGTTGTGCATGCCTTCGGGGCGCAATTGCACCTTGCCCTGGACTTGCACCACAAACTCGCTGCGCAGCGACTCGCCAAGTTTGAACTGCTCTGGCGTCACGTTGGCCGGGTTGATAACCACCTGGGCAATGCCCCAGCGATCGCGCAGATCGATGAAGATGACGCCGCCATGGTCGCGCCGACGGTGCACCCAGCCGGCGAGTGTGACACAGTGTCCGGCATGCTCAGCCCTTAACTCGCCACATCGATGTGTCTTGAACATGTGCCTTGCTCCTCATTTTTAGTGCCAAAAAAAAGCCGCCTGGTGGGGCGGCTTCCGTCTCTACGCTGCTGCTCGCTGTGTGTTGCGCGCGACAGATCTAGCGACGCCCCGCTTAGCGGGCGGCGTTATTGTCGTCGTTGTTATTGGCGCGCAGAATTCGTGCAAACATTGTGGGATATGATACCGCAAATCCACGCGGGCAAATCTGGGAGCTATCTTTACTGTAGGGCGACATCGTGCGCGCCGCTTTCGGCCCGGCCCGCCGCGGTGATCGGGACAAACTCGGCTTTGTCCCACAACTCGGCGATCGTCGCCGCGCCGGCATAGCTCAGACCAGAGCGCAGCCCGCCGACCAGTTGATAGACGATGTCTTTCGCCGGCCCGCGCGCCGGCACCATGGCCTCCACACCTTCGGGGACCACTTGCTCCCAGTCGTCGGGATCGACCTCGCGGCCGCGCTCGATTTCTTGGCGGTCGATGTTGGCTGTCAACGAAGCCATACCGCGCACGACTTTGTAGCGTTGGCCGTTGCGCACGACGCTGGCGCCGGGAGCTTCATCGGTGCCGGCCAGCAGGCTGCCCAACATCACTGTGCTGGCGCCGGCGGCCAGCGCCTTGGTAATATCCCCAGAGGTGCGGATGCCGCCATCAGCAATGATGGGCACACCTAGCGCGCGGGCGGCCTCGGCACACTCCATAACAGCCTGAAGTTGCGGCACGCCAAAGCCAGTGACGATGCGGGTAATGCAGATCGAGCCAGCGCCCACACCCACCTTGACTGCATCGGCTCCGGCTTCCACCATATCGCGCACGCCCTCGGCGGTTGCCACATTGCCGCCAATAATGTCCACTTGCGGGAAGCGCTGCTTGAGATTGCGCACCATATCTAGCGCATTGTCCGAGTGGCCATGTGCAATATCTACCACCAGCGCGTCGGCGCCGGCGTTCACACAGGCTACTGCTCGATCCATATCGGAGGGCCGCACGCCAATTGCGGCCGCCACCCGCAAACGCCCGCGGGCGTCTTTGGTGGCGTTGGGCCACTGTTCCAGCTTGGCGATATCCTGAGCGGTGATCAGCCCGCACAGGCGGCCGTGCTCGTCGAGCACCGGCAATTTCTCGATGCGATGCCGATGCAGAATGTCACGTGCTGTCTCGAGGGTGGTGTCTTCGTCTGCCACAATTAAGCGATCGCGTGGAGTCATCACTTCGACTACAGGGCGGTTGGGATTGCGCTCGAACATCACATCGCGGTTGGTCACCAGACCCAACACGTCATCGTGTGGGCCGGTGACGACTAGGCCGCCGATGTGGTGCTCGTCCATACAGGCGCGGGCATCCTGTACAGTGGCGCTGGCCGGCAGCTTGTAGGGCCGCTCGACCAGGAATCCCTCGGTGCGTTTGACGCGCTGAACTTCGGCTGCCTGGCGCTCGATAGTCATGAAACGATGAATGACGCCCAGACCGCCCAGCCGCGCCATGGTGCGCGCCATCATCGCTTCGGTCACGGTGTCCATGTTTGACGAGATGATGGGAATGTTCAGCGCAATATTGCGGCTGAACCAGGTGCGCGTGTTAACAGCGTGGCGCGAGCGAACGGGCGATCGTTTCGGGACAAGCAACACGTCGTCAAAGGTCAGCGCCGGCTGTTGGCGTAGTTTCATAGATCACTGTCACTCCTTCGCAATTGGATTGGGCCAGGGCGGCCAGCAAGCATTCATGCTAGCATATCGGCTGGTTATAATCTCCGCCGCATCGTGTGTGGCCGGGCTGTGCTCGTCTGGATAGCCGCCCCCTTTGCTGTAAGCCCGGACGCATGCGCGGTTTGAGCGCCGATTCACGCAAGCCTATGAATGCCAATCACTTGATTTCCATGCGCCACCACCGGCGGCACAAGTCGCATCACAGCGTGGCTAAAAAGCTGTTGCAAGTGGCGCTGATCGCCGGCATCATTTTTGCCATTGTCAGCGTCAGCGTGCCGGCAGCGGCTTTTGCAGCAGCAGCAGCCGTCTACAACGCCTTTACCGCCGATCTGCCCGATCCCTCCCAGATCGTCAAGGTTCAGAGCGATTTCCAGACCAGCAAACTATACGACCGCACCGGCAAGCTGTTGTACGAGATCATCGATCCCACCGGGGGGGACCGGCAATGGGCACCATTCGACGAGATCTCGCCGTTTCTGCGTTGCGCCACTGTCGCCAACGAAGACCGTCGTTTCTACGAGACGGAAGGGATCGACATTCGCGGCCTGGCGCGCGCGCTGGTGAATAATTTGCAGGGTGGCCCCACCCAAGGCGCGTCGAATATCGCGCAGCAATTGGTCAAGAACGTCATCACTCCACCTGAAGAGCGGGCCGGCCCCAAACGCACGCTTACCGTCAAAGTGCGCGAGGCGTTGCTGGCCATGGAGGTCAGCCGGCGCTACGAGAAGAAAACCTTGCTGGAGTGGTACGTGAACACCAACTTCTACGGCAACCTGGCGTATGGAATCGAGGCGGCGGCGCGGGTCTACTTTAACAAGAGTGCACGCGACCTGACGCTGGCCGAAGCGGCCATGCTGGCGCCCATCCCGCAGTTTCCTAAGCTCAACCCTTTCGACAATCCAACCAGCGCCAAAGATCGGCAGGCCATCACGCTGGACGCGATGGTGCAGGCAACACGCGACAGCGTGCCAGACTGCAACGTGACGCCACAGATGGCGACAGTCGCCAAACGCGAAACGCTCAAGTTGTCGAATCGCCAGGAACGTTTCAATATTCTCGCCCCGCACTTCTCCGTGTTCGCGCGCGACCGCGCCATCGAGCTGTTGGGCGATCATCTGGGCATTGGCATCGACGCCGCCACACAACTCGTCAACCGGGGTGGCCTGAAGATCTACACCACGCTCGACCTGGACGCCGACACCGAAATCCGGCGCATGGCCAATGCGCGCATCGCTGCCTTGCAGGCAGAGGGGAAGAATGTCAACAACGCCTCGGTCGTGGTGATCAAACCCGATACAGGCGAAGTGATCGCCATGGTGGGCAGCCTGGATTACTTCAATGACGCCATCGACGGCAAATTCAACGTAGCGACCGGCTTGCGCCAACCCGGCTCATCGTTCAAGCCGATCGTGTACCTGGAGTTGTTGCGTCAGGGAGGATCGCCGGCCACGCTGTTCTGGGACGTGCGCACAGCCTTCGATGTGGGCGGGCTGGCGCCTTACACGCCGGAGAACTACGACCGCAAGTACCACGGGCCGGTGCGCATGAGGCAGGCGCTGGCACGTTCGTACAACATTCCTGCTGTTGATGCCCTGAACCGCGTCGGCATCGGCAATGCGCTGCGCACAGCCCACAAATTGGGCATCAACGACCTGGACAAAGGCTTGCAGTTCTATGGGTTGGCGCTGGTGTTGGGCAGCGGCGAGGTCAAGCTGCTGGATATGACCTACGTGTACGCCACCTTTGCGAATGGCGGCTCGATGATTGGCGCGCCGCGCCCGGCCAATCTAAAACGCGCCGGCTACCGCGACCTGGACCCGGCGGTGATTGTGCGCGTCGAAGACGCCAGGGGCAATGTGTTGTACCAGTACCAGCCGGCGGTCAATCCCAACCTGCTGGGGCCAAACAGCGCACAATTGACCTATTTGATCACCAGTATGTTGAGCGACCCCCAGGCGCGCGCAGCGGCGTTCGGGTATCCCAGCGTGCTCGACTTGAGCGGAGGCCGGCCAGCAGCCGTCAAGACCGGCACCACCAACGACAACAAAGATAACTGGACGATGGGCTATACCCCCGACTATGTGGTGGGTGTATGGGTCGGCAACACCGACAACAGCCCCATGAACCGCAGCGTCACCGGCCTGACCGGCGCAGCGCCTATCTGGAACGATGTAATGGAGTACTTGCACCGCGACCGGCCTGTTCAATACTTCGTCCAGCCGCCAGGTCTGCTGGAAATGACCGTGTGTGAGATTGATGGCCTGAAGGCAAACGGCGTGTGCCCCGGCGTGCGCGAACTGTTTGTGCCCGGCAGCGAGCCAACCCAGGAGAGCACCCTGGTGCAGAAATTCCCCATCAACCGCGAGACGGGCCGGCTGGCCTTGCCCGGCACCCCGCCAGAACTGGTCGAAGAACGCGTGATGTATGTCTTTCCGCCACAGGCGCAAGACTGGTGGATGTCGCTCAGCGACGAAGACAAGCAGAAGTATCCCCAGCCGCCGGCTGAGTTTGACCTGCAATACGGTGGCGTGGCGGCAGCCAGTGGCGATGTCGCCATCATCTCGCCGGCCAACGGCGGTTACGTCAGCGGCCTGTTGGCAGCCGAGAACGGCGGCAACATCGAAATTCGCGGCAATGCCAAAGGCGGCGACTGGATGTCCTATCGCATCTCCATCGGCGCCGGCTACGACGTGCCGCCCGAAGGCTGGGTGCAGATCGGCCCTGATCACGGCGAACAGGTGGACAATAACCTGTTGGAACTTTGGAACGTGTCCGGTTTCCAGCCGGGCGTGTACAGCATCCGGCTGACCCGCTTCGAGCGCAACGGCACAGCCACCGACGCCGTCGTGCAAGTCACGCTCGACAACACCGCCCCGACCATCAAACTGATCCAACCCCAGGACAGCGAGTTCTTTGACATCAAGCAGGATGAATGGGTCGATGTGAACGCCCAGGTGCAAGACGACCACACCATCAGCCGCGTCGAGTTCTTCACGAATAGCGCCCCAGATACGCCCTTTGTGGTTAAGACGGTTGCGCCCTTTAGCGTGAAATGGACCATCCCACGCGGCACGAGCGGCACCGTCGAGTTCTGGGCGGTGGCATACGATGGAGCCGGCAACAAGACCGAAAGCGCGCGGGTCAGAGCAGTGCTCGGCGTGCGCTAGCGCGCCGGGCGGACGATACGCGCGAGGATATGCCTGACGATACGCGCCATGTTTTGCGGTTAATGATGGCCCCCCACCTCGCCGCGAAGGCGGATCGGCGGATCCGCAATGCACTTGACAAGCATCGGCCTTTGCGTATTCTTGCCCGTTTAATACGCTGGGCTGGCCGAGCCAACAGTACACAGATCACCCGCGGATAACGGCCAGGACGCCGTTTCCTAGCGTGGCCGTTCGACGCGCCAACATGACGCCGGCCAGGTGTATGCCGAAAGTTGTGTAAATTCTTGGCGCAAAACGAATCATGCGCCACTTTGATACAAAAATCCAGACACCGCCCGACTTAAGCGGCCAATCTCAAACCAACCGGTCAACGCCATTGCAAGGCCATTGACAGGCCATTGACAAGCCATTGACAGGCGCGCGTTGGCTGCATCGGCAAGATGCGTGCTGTGGGTAAGCGCGCCAACAGACGCGCAGCAAGTGCAGCAACGTCGGGCAGCAAGCTGGAATTGGTAGTGGCACCGAAAGGTGGAAACATGAGCAACACAAACAGTCGCCATCAGGCGCAGATAGCACACCATCAGATCGCCTCGCAAGCGAGACGGGGAGTCCTTCCCTACGAAGCGCCGCTCTACGATTCGCGCTTTGAGCACGATGCCTGTGGCATTGGTTTTGTGGCCGATCTGTCGGGGCGCGCGACACACAAGATACTGGATGACGGTTTGAGATGCCTGGAGCGCCTGGCGCATCGCGGCGCGTTTGACGCCGACGGCAAGAGTGGCGACGGAGCCGGCATCCTATGCTCTATTCCCCACACCCTGATCAATCGCGAGCTAGAGCGGATCGGCCAGCGTGCGCACCGCCCTGGCGACGTGGCGTTGGGCATGCTGTTCCTGCCGCGCGAGAACAGCTTGAACGCCCAGGCGCGCGCCATCATCGCCGACGAAATGCAGCGTCACAGCCTGGAAGTACTGACCTGGCGCACCGTCGTGCACGAGCCAAACGTGCTGGGCAAGCGCGCGTTTGAAACCCTGCCCGACATCCAGCAGGTGCTGATCGAGCGCCCCAGCACCATACGCAGCGAACTGGAATTTGATCAATTCCTGTTCCTGGTGCGTTCGCGCATCCAGAACCGCATTTTCCGCGAGACCGGCGCAAAACGCCACGCCTCTCTGCCCGGCTTTTATATTCCATCGATGTCGTGCCGCACGGTGACCTACAAAGCGCTGGTGTCGGCCCCGCAATTGCGCCGCTTTTACCTGGATCTGAACGACCCCGACTTCAAGGTGTCGCACGTGCTGTTTCATCAGCGCTACTCGACCAACACCCTGCCCACTTGGGAGCGCGCACAACCGTTCCGCTTCATGTGCCACAACGGCGAGATCAACACGCTGCAAGCGAACATTAGCTGGATGAAGGCGCGCGAGCCGTTGCTGGACTCGCTGGTGTGGGGCAGCGAGATCGAAGACTTGAAGCCAATCATCGACGAAGCCAGCAGCGACAGCGGCATGTTCGACAATGTGCTGGAACTGCTGACATTGGCCGGCCGCGACGTCACCCATGCCATCAAGATGATGATCCCACAAGCCTGGGAGAAGGATCCCGACATGCCACCGGCGGTCAAAGGCTTCTTCCGCTATCACGCAGGGCTGATGGAGCCGTGGGATGGGCCGGCCAGCATTGTGTTCACCGATGGCGTTCGCGTCGGCATGACGCTCGACCGCAACGGCCTGCGCCCGGCGCGGTACATCCACACCAGCGACGGCATCGTGTACGCCGGCAGCGAGATCGGCGCATTGGAAGTAGACCCGGAGAAAATCATCGCCAGCGGCAAGCTCGGCCCCGGCACGATGATCTGCGCCGACCTGCACGCGCGCCGGCTGCTGACCAACGACGATATCCTGAAGGAGCTATCCACGCGCAAGCCCTACCGCGACGTGGCCGCGCGCCAGCGCGTGCGGCTGGAAGAAGTAGCCAACCTGACGCTCGAACAGCCGGCCGTCAACTCCGAAGCCTTGCTGGTTAAGCAGGCGCAGTTCGGTTGGACCAGTGAAGAGCTGACCATGATCGTCAAGACAATGTATGAAGACGGCACCGAGCCGGTCGGCTCGATGGGCGACGACACACCGCATGCGGTGCTGTCGCCCAAGCATCGTCCGCTGTTCAACTACTTCAAGCAACGCTTCGCTGAAGTCACCAACCCGCCGATTGACCATCTGCGCGAAGACCAGGTCATGTCGCTGCGTATGCTGCTGGGCGCGCGGGGCAACTTGCTTGACGAGACCGAGGACCTGGCACACCTGGTGCGCATTAAAAGCCCGATTTTGCGCAACGAAGAGCTGAAGGCGATTCAGAATTTGGACGACAGCGCTTTTCAGTCGGTGGTGCTCGACGCCACATTCAACGTGGCCGACGGGGAAGCCGGGCTGGAGAAGGCTGTGCGCCGGCTGTGCGAAGACGCCGAGCGCGCCGTGCGCGTGGGCGCAACTATTCTCATCCTCAGCGACCGCAAAGCCGGCCCACAGCGCGCTGTGATTCCTGCCCTCTTGGCCGTCGGAGCAACGCATTTCCATCTGATTCGTCAGCAACTGCGCATGCAGTGCAGCCTCATCAGCGAAACCGGTGAAGCCCGCGAGACCCACCACTTTGCCACACTGATCGGCTATGGCGCGGCGGCTGTCAACCCCTATCTGGCGCTGGACACTGCCCGCGAAGCAGTGCAACGCGGCCGCGTGCGCGACAAGACGTTGGATGAAAACGCCGTCGTGCAGAACTTCATCAAGGCCGCCGAAAAGGGTCTGCTCAAGATCATGTCGAAGATGGGCATCTCGTCGGTGGACAGTTATTGCGGCGCGCAGATCTTCGAAGCTGTCGGGCTGCATCAAGACTTGATCGACCAGTGCTTCACCGGCACGCCGTCGCGCGTAGGCGGCGTGTGCTTCACCGAAATCGCCGCCGATGTGCTGGCCTGGCATGCGAACGCTTATCAGACGCCAGACAGCAGAGCGCAGACATCAGAAGACAGACAGCAGAGCGCAAACAGCCAGGCGACAATCGCAAGTCCAAAATCCACGATCAAGCTGGAGCATCCCGGCTTCTACAAGGAGCGCGCCGGCGGCGAGATTCACGGCTACTCGCAGAAAGCTGTGCATGCCCTGCAGAAAGCGGTGCGTATGGAAGGCATCATCGAGTACACTGGCGAGCGACAAATGCGCAATGGCTTGGGCGCCATCCGCACGCGCTGCTACAGCGTCAACGGGCGCTTCGCAGAAGCCTACCGGATTTACAAGGACGAGTTTGCTGCGCTGTATTGCCAGCCCGATCAGCCAATCGAGCCGCGCGACCTGCTGCAAGTGCGCTCGGATCGCCAGCCTATTCCGCTGGAAGAGGTCGAGCCGCTTGAAAGCATTGTCAAGCGCTTCTCTACGGCGGCCATGTCGCTAGGCGCATTGTCGCCAGAGGCGCACGAGAATCTGGCCATCGCCATGACCCGCCTGGGCGGCCAGAGCAACAGCGGCGAAGGCGGCGAGGAAATTGCGCGCATGATGAACGAGGGCAACAGCGGCATCAAGCAGGTCGCCAGCGGACGTTTTGGCGTCACACCGCTGTACCTGATGAGCGCCGACGAATTGCAGATCAAAATGGCGCAAGGCAGCAAGCCCGGCGAGGGCGGCCAGATCCCCGGCCACAAAGTGACCGATCTGATCGCCAAAGTGCGCCATACCGTGCCCGGCGTGGCGTTGATCTCGCCGCCGCCGCACCACGACATTTATTCCATCGAAGACCTCTCACAATTGATCTACGACCTGAAGCAGATCAATCCGCAGGCGAAGGTTTCGGTGAAGCTGGTCGCGCAGGCCGGCGTAGGCACCATCGCAGCCGGCGTGGCTAAGGCGCTGGCCGATGTGGTGCAGATCAGCGGCCACAACGGAGGCACCGGCGCGTCGCCGCTCAGTTCAATTAAGAACGCCGGCCTGCCGTGGGAATTGGGACTGGCCGAAACGCAACAAACACTGCTGCAAAACAATCTGCGCAGCCGCATCCGCGTGCGCGTGGATGGCGGCTTTCGCACCGGTCACGATGTCATTACAGCGGCGCTGCTGGGGGCAGACGAGTTTGCCTTCGGCACAGCGGCGCTCATCGCCGAAGGCTGCATCATGGCGCGTGTGTGTCACCTGAACACCTGCCCTACCGGTGTGGCGACCCAAAAGCCGGAGCTGCGCGCTAAGTTCGAGGGCAAACCAGAGCACGTCATGGCTTTCCTGTTGTTTGTTGCCCAGGATGTGCGCGAACACCTCGCCCAGATGGGCTATCGCACGCTGGCAGAGATTATCGGCCGGTCGGATCTGTTGGCGCAGCGCCGCTACGAGGGCGCCCTGGAGGGCGCATCGCCGGTTGCTCGGCATGCTTCGACAATCGATCTAAGCGCGCTGATTGCGCCGGTGTATCGGGATGGCCGGCCGCTTCGGCAGGTTGAGGACACCCCGCAGCCACCCCGTAATGTCCTGAATGCACAGATCGTGCGCGATGCGCGCATGGCTCTTGAAGAAGGCTGGAAAGTCAAGCTGCACTACACCATCCGCAACCAGGATCGCAGCATCGGGGCGCAACTGGCCGGCGAGATTGCCCGCCGCTATCAGGATGCCGGCCTGCCACCCGGCACCATCGAGATTGCCTTTCGGGGATACGCCGGTCAAAGCTTCGGCGCTTTCACCACGAACGGTATGCGCCTGCACCTGGTCGGCGCGGCCAACGACTATGTGGGCAAGGGCATGAACGGCGGCGAAATCTCCATCCGTCCCTTCCCCGAAGCAACTTACGATTGGTCAGAGAATCACATTCTCGGCAACACCGCCCTCTACGGAGCGACAGGTGGCACGTTGTTTGCGGCCGGGCGCGCCGGCGAGCGGTTTGCCGTGCGCAACTCGGGCGCGTGTGGGGTTGTTGACGGCGTGGGCGACAACGCGCTGGAATACATGACCGGCGGTGTTGTGGTGGTGTTGGGGCCAACCGGGCGCAACTTCGCAGCCGGCATGACCGGCGGCATGGCCTTTGTGTATGACCCGCAGGGCACCTTCGTCAACCACTGCAACCGCGAGCTGGTTGACGTCGACCGGCTTACCCACCCTGGCATGAAGAAGCTGGTGCGTTCGTTGCTGGTGCGGCACTACGAGTTGACCAACAGCCCGCGCGCCCGCGAACTGCTGCGCGAATGGGAAGAGGCATCACTCTCATTCCGCCGCATTATCCCCAAAGATCGCGTGGCAGCCATCGAAGCAATGAACGAATTCAGCGACTTCCAGGTCACCTGATCCACCCCAACACAGGGCGCGCGGCGGACTGGACATCCTCGCCCGCCGCGCGCCCTATACGCAACACGCAACACGCGACACGCAGCGCGCCGGCCTACGTCAAATACCCCAGCCACTTCTCCTGATAGGCAATCATCGTATTCAGCATCTCCTCGATGCCGTGGTACCGGCTGACAACCGGGTCTACCAGCAGGGCCTGCAAGGCAAGCGCCTTCGACTTGTGAATCACAGCCTCGGCGGTCAGATCGTGCACGGCAACCTGATTCATCAACAGGCCGGCAAACCCCTTGGGCAATTCGCCAACAGGCACGCCGCGCAGGCCGTTCTTATCCACAATGGCCGGCACTTCCACTACGATCCAATCAGGCAGATTGGCGATCGCACCGTTATTGGGGATATTGACCGCTTCTTCGATGTAGCCGGCGTCGGTCAGAATGCCTTCGATGATTGGCACCACACGTTCGCCCAGGCGCAGCTCGATCTTCGGCTCGACATGGGCCAGGTACTCTTTGTAGAAGCGATAAAAGTCGAGGATGCCCTTGTGGTCGGTGACATCGTAGGCCCACTGGATATATTCGCCGAAGTGGCTGTCGGTGGTGATCGGCAGCAGGCCGAATTTCTCCAGGATGACCTGAAAGACGCGCCGCTCGGGCCAGGCTTCGGTCTGGATAGCGGCGTAATCCTCGGCTGTGTCGGGCCACTTGCCGGTCTCCTTGAAGTACTTGTGCACGGCGTCCATCGAGGGCATGGCGGCAAAGAAGGCCGGGGCTTTGGCGCGGATGTCGGGATAGGCGTCCTTGCCGCTGTCCTTGTACTTTGCCGACACTACCACGCTGAAATGGTTGAGGCCGGCGGCGCGCACTTCCAATGTCTCGTAGGGCACGCCCAGAATCTGTGGCAGGAAGCGCGGCAGCGAGGCGATCTCGTGGCACAGGCCAATGAACTTGATGCCGGGGAATGCGCGCGTCACCGTGGTGCAGATGCGGCTCATCGGGTTGCTGTAGTTGAAGATAGTCGCCTGGGGGCAAATCTTCATGGCGTCGGCGCAGATGTCCAGAATGGGCGGGATGATGCGCAGTGCGTGGAAGAGGCCGCCCGGCCCACCGTTCTCGCCATACACCTGGCGCACGCCATACTGCTGCGGAATACGCCAATCCTGCTCCCACAACTCGAAGCGATTGCCAACTTCAATTGAGTTGATGAGGAAATCTGCGCCTTCAAAAGCCTGGGCGCGATTGGTAGTGGACGACACGGTGAAAGGCAGCTTGTGCGCCTCGATGAAGGCCTGGGCGTTCTTTGCCACCACGCCCAGCGAGTCGGGGTTGATGTCGTGCAGGACAATGTGGCTGCCTTCGAGCACGTTGCTCTGGAGGATGTCGCCGATGGTGCCGTAGCCGAACTGGGCGCTGCCGGCGCCGATGAGGACAATTCGTTGTTGCATGGAATGCTCCTGATTTGTGAATAATGCAGACTGCCTTGTTGGAGGATATAGCATTTTGATGTTCAGGCCAAATCGGCGCGCATTTAGATCTCTGGCCGTCTGGGTCGGTATTGCAGCGCCTCGGCCAGATGAACGGTGGCAATCCGTTCACTGCCGGCCAGATCGGCGATGGTGCGGGCCAGCTTCAGCACACGATGGAAGGCCCGCGCGCTCATCTGCAACTGATTCATAGCAGCCTTCATCAGGCTACGCCCGGCGTCGTCCAGTTGGCAATGCACCCGCACATCAGCAACGGTCATGTCGGCGTTGCAGGTAGGAACGCGGCCTGGTTCAGCGGCCTCGGCACAGGCGTGGACAGCAAAGCGCGCCGCCTGCCGATCTCGCGCGGCCTGCACGCGCCGCCGGATGACCTCTGAGGACTCCCCGGCCCGCGCGTCAGAGAGCTTTTCGTAATCTACCCGCGACACTTCCAGATGGATGTCGATGCGATCGAGCAGGGGGCCGGAGATGCGTTTCTGGTATTGGCTGATGCTGGCCGGCGAACAGGTGCACGGCTTGACCGGATCGCCATACCATCCGCAGCGACAGGGATTCATCGCCGCGACGAGCTGGAAGCTGGCCGGGAAGGTAAGCGAGCCGGAGGCGCGGCTGATCGTGACCAGCTTGTCTTCCATCGGCTGGCGCAGCACTTCGAGCGAGCGCGTGTCGAACTCCGGCAGCTCATCCAGAAAAAGCACCCCGCGATGCGCCAGGCTGACTTCGCCCGGCCTGGGCATTTTGCCGCCGCCGATCAGCCCAGCATGGCTGATGGTATGGTGCGGCGCGCGAAACGGGCGAGTGGTCACCATCGGGATGCCCGGCGGTAGCATGTCGGCCACGCTGTAGATGCGCGTTACATCCAGCGCCTCTTCGAGCGTCATGTCGGGCAGGATGCCGGGCAGTGCGCGCGCCAGCATGGTTTTGCCAGAGCCAGGGCTGCCAGACATGAGCACGTTGTGCCCGCCGGCAGCCGCCACCTCCAACGCCCGCTTGGCGACCTCCTGCCCCTTGATCTCCTTGAAATCCGTGAGGGGGATAGTGGGCAGCAGCGGCGCATGAAATCCGCCCGCTGCGTCGGGCGCCATGACAGGCATCGCAGTCAGGCCGTTCAACGCGCTCACCAGCTCGGCCAGCGATTGCACGGCAACTACTTCGATGCCGGGAATCAGCGCAGCTTCGGCTGCATCGGCGAGCGGCACAAAGATGCGCTTGAAGCCCCGCTCCCGCGCAAAAGCCGTCATCGGCAAGATGCCGCGCACATGTCGGACGCTGCCATCCAACGCCAGCTCGCCAACGACCAGCGCATCTTGTAGCGCCCCAGTCAATAGTTGCTCAGAAGCGGCCAGCATCCCCAACGCGATGGGCAGGTCATAGGCTGGCCCCATCTTTTTCAGATCGGCCGGCGCCAGATTGACTGTGACGCGGTTCGATGGGAAATGCAGGCCGGAATTGCGGATGGCAGCCCGCACGCGCTCGGCGCTTTCTTTGACTGCCGCGTCTGGTAAGCCCACCAATGTGAACGAAGCAAGCCCCCGCCCAGAATCCACTTCAACTTCGACGACAGTTCCTTCCAGACCAATGACAGCGCATGAGAGTACTTTGGCCAACATAGGCTCTACCTTACTGCCGGTCGCGGCTTTTGACAATCATCGGACGCAGCCACCCTCGTGCTCGCCGTGACACGCTCAACCAACACCGCGCTGGATCGCATAGAATAGGCTCATCTCAGTTCACAGCTGCATGGAGGTGCACGATGAAAATGATCATGGCAATCGTCCAGGCGGATGACGCGCCAAAAATCATGCAGGCACTGATCGAGGCAGGGCATCGCGTCACACGCATTGCCACCGAAGGCGGCTGGCTGCGGCGTGAAAACGTGACTCTGTTGTTGGGCGCAGAAGATGATAAAGTGAATGACGTGCTTAACGTTCTACAGCGCACAGGCCGGCGTCGCACATCGTACATCAGCGTCCCGCGCGAGATGCCGGGAGCGCTCAATGCCCAGGTGATCGATGTGGAGATCGGCGGCGCAACTGTGTTTGTGCTCAACGTCGAACGGTTCGAACACTTCTAGCTGGGTCGAGAATCAGTCATCAGGTGTTGCGTGTCGGGCGCACCAATCCTCCTGGCGCGCCTCCTGGCCACCCTCAATACACAACACCCAATACGACCTACATCTCACAGCTTCACCCCTCAATTCCCAGCGTCCGATACTCCTCGCTGCTGCGAATAGGGCGCCGCTGAACCGCCGGCGATGGCGCGCGCAGGTTGAAGGCAAAAATCTCGGCATTCAGTTCCTGAACCACAGCGTCAAACCGGGCGCGAGCGCGCTGCCATTCAGCGTTGATCCACGCTCGCTCAGACAGATCGACCGTCTGGGCGAGCTTCTGTTTTCGCCACGCCCACGATCGCGCCAGGGCCGTGCGCGCATCATGCAGCCTCTGGCGTATATGCTTGTCCTGCTCGATCCAGTCGGGCGTCAGCGCCTGCGATTTCAACATGCGCAGCGCAAGCCGCATATCTTCGGGAATGCCGCTCTCATCCTCGAATTCCAACTGACCTTTGCGCGCCAGATGATCGAAGACACCCTGCTGCTGCGCTTCACGAATTTTGTTTTCGGCCAGCGTGTCAAAATTCATCGCCATCACCCCTCTGCCTGACATCAATCACTCGCCGCTCGCACCCAGCGCTCGCACCCAGCGCGAGCACCCATCATACCCGGCAATCTTGCCGGCCCCCAGCGCGCATGATGCGCAGACCCGTTGTATCATCGAGATGAGTCGCCTTATGCGAGAAACCAGCGCGCTATCCGAGTCCATCCAGGACTACCTCAAAACAATCTTCATCCTGCACATGAATGGCGACCGCGTCACCACCAATGCGATTGCAACAAGCCTGGATGTAGCGGCAGCATCTGTCACCGGCATGTTGAAGAAGCTGGCCGGGATGAACCTGGTGGAATATGAGCGATATCAAGGCGTGCGGCTGACGCCGGCCGGCCAGAAGATCGCCCTCGAAGTTATTCGCCATCACCGGCTGATCGAGTTGTATCTCACAGAAGCCATGGGGTATTCGTGGGACCGGGTTCACGACGAGGCCGAGCGCATGGAACATGCCATCAGCGAGGAATTTGAGGAGCGCATGGCGCAGTTGCTCGGCGACCCCAAGTTTGATCCGCACGGCAACCCCATCCCTACGAAGGATGGCCATATCGCTGCCTTCTCGCGCCGCCGGCTGAGTCAGGTCAACACCGGCGAAACCGTGCGCATCGAGCGCATCCAAAATGAGGACCCAGCCCTGCTGCGCCGCGTGGCCGCACTCGGGCTGATGCCACACACCGATTTGACAGTTGTCCAGGAGAGCGCAGGCAACATCTGTGGATCAATCAGCGTGCTTATCAGAACTGTTGCGCCAGATGGGCGAGACAGCCAGCCCTTGCGCCTGGAGCGCGACATCGCCGATCATATTTTCGTATGTGAGCATTAGACTGCCTGGCGCGCCACGCCACACCTTGGCATCGCCAACTTCAGGTTATTTGTCCGACGGCGCGTGAGTCACATATCGTTGATAGCGACATACCGATGAACGGCAAATTGAGATTTGCGCTTGCCTCTCTGGCGACCAGTTGCTTTCTGGCAGTCGTCAAGGTAATCGTCAGTCTCCTGAGCGGATCCATCAGCATGTTGGCCGAGGCGATCAACAACTCGGCCGACATTATCACCTCCATCGTGACCTTGGCATCGGTGAAGATTAGCGAACGGCCGGCTGACCACGAACATCCTTATGGGCACGGCAAAGTGGAGAGCCTGAGCGCCCTGACAACAGTTGGCGCACTCTTGGTCATTTACATCACTGTCATACGCAGCGCCATCGAGCGCCTGATAACGCCTCAGCCAATCGAGGGCGGCGCGGTGTCCCTTGCCGTAATCACCTTCGGCATTCTGGTCAACGTCTTTAGAGTGAGCTTTTTGACCCGCGCAGCCCACAAATACCGCAGCCAGGCGCTGGCAGCCGAGGCGCTCAACTTCCGCACAGACATTCTGTCATCGTCGGTGGTGTTGATCGCAGTCTTCCTGACCTTGATCGACCCGACCAGCCCCATCCTCATCCGCGCCGACGCCGTGGGGGCGCTGGTCGTCTCCGTCATGGTGCTCATCTTTGGGGTGAAGCTGGGCAAACAGGCCGTGGATACGTTGCTCGACCGCACCTCGGTCGATCTCACACGCCAGATACGCGACGCCGCGCGCAGCGTGGACGGCGTGTCGGCAGTGGGACACATCCGCGCTCGCGAAGTGGGCGCGCAGACATTCGTCGACTTGTCAGTCTCTGTGCCACGTTCGCTCTCGCTGGAGTCGTCGCACGACCTGGCCACGCAAGTGGAGAATCGCGTGCGCGACTTACAACCTGATGCGGATGTGGTGGTGCATGTCGAGCCAATGGCGCCGGCCAATGAATCCCTGGTTGAGAGCATTCGCGCCACTGCGCTGCGGGCGGGCCATATCGTGCACAATGTCAGCGTGCATCACGTGGCAGACCGGCGCTATCTGCAACTCGATCTGGAAGTCAACAGCAATTTGACGTTACAACAGGCGCACGATATCGCCACCCAGTTGGAAGAGACGCTCAAGCACGAATTCAACTGCTGGCGTGTCAGCGTGCACATCGAACCGATGAATGAGCCGGTGATTGCCGACCGCATTCAAGAAAAGACAGCCACCGTGCGCGAGATCGAACGCATTGCGCGCGCACACAGCGCCATTCAGCAGGTGCACAACGTGTCCATCAACCAGTGCGGTGAGCGCATCAATTTGATCATAGATTGCGAACTTGATCCCAGCACCAGCTTGTCTGATGCTCACATCATCGCCGAACAGTTTGAGCGCAGTCTACGCCGGCAACTGCCCAATCTTGGCGATGTGCTCATCCACACAGAGCCGGCCAGTGCAGCAATGCAATAGCCGGCCTGGAGTCCTACACTGTCCTTACAAGAGGGCAGACTGCTCTATCCTGGTCTTCTTCGTCGCACCAAGGCTGACAGGCTACACTTCTGGCGTGACGCAGCGTATCGTCTTCTTGTGCAGCGGGACACGCGGCGATATACAACCTTACCTCGCGCTCGGCGGGCGCCTGCAACAGGCCGGCGCTCAGGCGGGGATTGCCACCCATGTCGCTTTTCGTCAAGCAGTCGAGTCGGCCGGGCTGGCGTTCCTGGCCCTGCCGGACAACCCAAACGACCTGCTGGTCAGCCCGGCCTACCACGGCGCGCTGACGCCGGGCGCCGGCATATGGCGCAGCCTGCGGGCAACGGTGCGGTTCTGGCGCGCGGCACAGCCGGCCTTCGTGCGCATGTGGCATGACGCTTGGCTGGCCTGTCAGCAAGCCGATTGTCTTGTCGCCGGTCTGCCAACCTGGTGGGCGGCGCACATCGCCGAGGCGTTGCGCATTCCCTGTGTGTTTGCGCCGTTGCAGCCGCTGACGCCCACGCGCGCTTTTCCCGCGCCGCTCTTGCCTGTCACATGGTCGGCGGGGCCGGCCTATAACCGGCTGACATACCGGCTTGTCGAACACATGCTATGGTTGCCGTGGCGCAGCATTCTGAACCGCTGGCGCGAGCGCGATCTGGGGCTGCGCCCTGCGCAACGCATGCGCCTGTTAGCGGGCACAGATGGCGAGCTACTGCCCTGCGTGTATGGGTTCAGCGCACACGTCGTTCCCCGCCCCCCAGACTGGCCTGCGACGCACCAGATCGCCGGCTACTGGTTCCACGATGCTTCGCCGGCCTGGCAGCCACCGGCCGGCCTGGCTCGCTTTGTGGAGGCAGGCGATCCGCCCGCCTACATCGGCTTCGGCAGTTATCCGTGGCCTCTGGCACCGGTCACGGCGCGGGCGGTGGTCGAAGCGGTACAGATGGCCGGGATGCGCGCCGTTATGCTGATGGACGGGCGCACGGCGCACTCCATGCGTTTGCCGGCCTCGATCTACGCCGTGTCAGATGCGCCTCATGAGTGGCTTTTTCCGCGCGTGACAGTGGCGGTGCATCACGGCGGCGCCGGCACGGTGGCAGCGGCCTTGCGAGCCGGCACGCCAATGATCGTTGCGCCGATTGCTGTCGATCAATTTTTCTGGGGCCGGCGCATCCAGGCACTAGGCGTGGGGCGCGCATTGCGTCGCCACCGCATTTCAGCACACGCGCTGGCCGAGGCATTGGCGCAGACAGCACAAGACCACCACACGCGCAAACAAGCCCGCCTGATACAGCAAGCGCTCTGCAGCGAAGACGGAGTGGGCCGGGCGATTGAGGTGATTTTGAAACTGCCAACTAGCTAGCCGACAGGTTTTGAAAACAGTGACTGATTGCCGGTTGGCCGCTTACTGGCTCGTTGCAGCGCGCAGCGCGAGAGCGGACTGCCAGCGCTTGCCGGCCTTGTCCTCGAGGCTGGCGAGCGGGCGCATTGGGAATTTGTCAGGTGGCTCCAGACAGGCTGGAAAGCCTGTCCCACATTTTGCTGACCAGGCGTGGTGGAGATGTGCCAGGCGGCTGGAAGTACCAACACAGATTGGCGGATAATCTATCCTCCAATACTGACTGAACTGACTGATGCAGATGAGGAGCACCATGATATTCGAAGCACTGCCGATGGCGCCGGCAGACCCCATTCTGGGCCTGACGGAGGCATTCAACAAAGACCCCAATCCCAACAAGATCAATCTCAGCGTCGGCGTGTACAAAGACGCCGCGGGCAAGACGCCTGTCTTTCGCTCGGTGAAGCGCGCCGAAGAGCGCATCTTGCAACGCGAGACCAGCAAGGATTACATGCCCATTCAGGGCGCGCCCGACTATGCCAGGGCTGTGCAGGCATTGGTGTTGGGCGCCGATCATCCGGCGGTGAGCGAGAAGCGCGTGGCAACCGCCCACACGCCGGGCGGCACCGGCGCATTGCGCGTGGCCGGCGACTTCATCAAGCACATGTTGCCGGGGCGCACGGTGTGGCTCAGCAACCCCACCTGGCCCAATCATCCAAATGTGTTCAAGGCTGCCGGCCTGCCCATCGACACTTACCCCTACTTTGACGCCGCCGCTAACGCACTGGACTTCGACGCGATGATTGCCAAACTCAAGACAATCCCAGAAGGCGATGTGGTGGTGCTGCATGGCTGCTGTCACAATCCCACCGGCATCGATCCCACTCCCGAGCAGTGGCAGATCATTGGCGACATCCTCGACGCGCGTAGGCTGCTGCCGCTGATCGACTTTGCCTATCAAGGGCTGGGCGATGGATTGGAAGAGGATGCCGCCGGCGTGCGCGCGTTGTGCCGGCCGGGGCGCGAGATGTTTATCTGCAGTTCTTTCTCCAAGAACTTTGGCCTGTACAACGAGCGGGTGGGCGCGCTGACTGTGGTAGCTGCCAATGAACAAGGCGCACAAATCGCGCTGAGCCAGTTGAAGGCGTGCATTCGCGCCAACTACTCCAATCCGCCGGCCCACGGCGCGGCGATCATCACTACTGTGCTGAATGACCCCGATCTGCGCGCAGAATGGGAAGCCGAAGTCGCTGCCATGCGCGACCGCATCAACGGCATGCGCACCCTGTTTGTGGACACGCTGAAAGCCAAGGGCGTGCAGCGCGACTTCTCATTCCTCAAACAGCAACGCGGCATGTTCTCCTTCTCTGGCCTGACCAAAGAGCAGGTCGAGACGCTGCGCCAGAAGTACGCAATCTACATTCTGGGATCGGGTCGCATCAACGTGGCCGGCATGACTCCCGGCAACATGGACACGTTGTGCGACGCCATCGCCGCTGTGCTGCGCTGAGTGAGACTGTCGCGCCAGAGTATATGCCGGCGGACTGGCAGCCTTAACGCCTGCTCTCGCTAGAATACGCGCCTATGACGCGCAACAATCACAAGACCGAATACGCCGTCATCGGCTTAGGCCGCTTTGGCAGCAGTTTGGCCCTGACCCTGACCCGGCTGGGGTACAACGTCCTGGGCATCGACCGGGAGCGCGACATCGTCCAACAACTTGCCGACCAGCTTACTCAGACAGTCGCCCTCGACTCGACCGATGAGAACGCGCTGCGGCAGGTGGACATTACTTCCTATGAAACAGTGATCGTCGCCATCGGCACCAACTTCGAGGCCAACCTGTTAACTGCCGTCTCGCTGAAGGGCATGGGGGTGCGCACCGTCATTTGCAAGGCAATCAGCGAGCGCCAGAAAACCATTCTGCTGCGTGTGGGCGCCGATCGGGTCATCCTGCCAGAGCACGACGCCGGCTGGCGGTTGGGGCACGAGTTGGCCACCGGCTCCATCGACCGCATCGAACTCGGCCCCGCTCACAGCGTCGCCGAGTTTCGCGTGCCGAAGTCATTGCGTGGGCGTAGCCTGCAAGAGGCCAACCTCGACAAGACATTGGGGGTAAGCGTGCTGGTTGTCAAGCGCGGCGATCATCTGACCGTGCACCCAACCGGCGACTACGTGTTGCAGGCCGATGACATGTTGATCATCGTCGGGGCCAATGACGACATCAATCGGCTGTCCGAGTTGCCATGAGCGCTTTCCGGCGCGCTGCAACGCGCCTGCTGCAGCTACCGACAACCAGCAGTCCCGCCAGTGGAACGAATCGGCGCCTGCCGTCTGCTGCGCGACTCATCGCCGGCCTGGCCGTGCTGGTGGTGATAGGCACTGCGCTGCTGTTGCTGCCGGGTGTGGCAACCGACGGTTTTCTAGACTTCGGTCAGGCCTTGTTCACGGCCGTCTCTGCGCTGTGCGTCACCGGCCTGTCTCTCATCACGCCGGCCACTGACTTGACCCGTTCCGGCCAAGTCATCTTGGCGATCCTGATCCAGGTGGGCGGGGTCGGCTTCATGACGGTGGCTGTGATCGTCTTTCGCCTGATTGGCCGCAAAGTGATGCTGCTCGACCGGCTGGCTTTGCAGGATCAACTGGGACTGCTCTCGCCGGGCGCGGTGCTGCAAATCATGCGGCGCGTGTTGATCACTGCCCTGTTGATCGAGGCAGCCGGCGCAGGATTGTTGTGGGCGCACTGGCGGGGTTTGCTGGGCGACGATCGCGCCTTGTTTTATGCAGTGTTTCATGCCATCTCTGCGTTCTGCAACGCCGGCTTCGATCTGTTCATTGGCGCACCCGGCCTACCGAGCGACGCGCCGCCGGGCATCCCTTCCGACAATCTCAGTCTGTTCATCATGGGGACGTTGATCTTTCTGGGCGGGTTAGGCATCCCGGTCATCTCCGATCTGGCCGCTTGGCCGCGTCAGCGCCGTCTGTCATTGCACACCCGCATCACGCTGGTCGTTGTGGCCGCGCTGGTGTGTATCGGCTCACTGAGTCTGATGCTGGCCGAGAATAGTCGCTTGCTGGCCGATCAGCCCTTCACCCGCCGGCTGGTGGTGACGACGTTTCAATCCGTGTCGGCGCGCACAGCCGGCTTTGTGTCCGTCACGCGCTTCGCCGACCTGGCGCCGGCCAGCCAGATCACCCTAATCGGGCTGATGTTCGTCGGCTGCGCGCCGGCGTCGATGGGGGGCGGCATCACCACCGGGACGCTGGCCACCCTCATGCTGGCCCTATGGAGCTACACGCGCGGCACGCCGTCGCCTCAGGTAGGAGGCCGGTCGATTGGACGCGACATGGTCAACCGGGCCGCAGCCGTGCTGACCGCCTCGCTGCTGGCGGTGATTGTCGCCACATGGTTAATTCTCATCACACACCCTGCCACACTGGACGAGGCGCTCTTCGAGGTTGTCTCGGCATTTGCGACGTGCGGCCTGTCACTTGACTTCACGACCCGGCTTAACCCATTCGGCCAGATCGTCATCATGGTGATGATGTTCTGGGGCCGGCTGGGCGCGCTGACCATCATTGCCGCCCTAGCCCAGCAACGCCCGGCGCCCCTGGTTGCATATCCGGAGGAGCAGGTGCTGATCGGATAGGCGCCGCTCCCCACTTTCACAGGCAATCCAACATGAAACAGATTTTCGATCAACCCGTATTTCTGCTTGGCTTTGGCGGCGTGGGGCGCGCATTGGCGCGACAGATCGTTGCATCGCGCGACAAACTCGCCCGACGGCGCGGACTCCGGCTCATGGTGATCGGTGTCGCCGACAGCCGGGGCATTGCGCACACGACGCACGGTTTCGACGACGACGCGCTGATGCGTCTGGTTGCACTGAAGGAAGCGGGAGCGCACTTCGAGCCGGCCAGCCTGCCAGCATTGCCGGCCAACTGCATCGTCGTGGACACGACGGCAACCGACGCGACCGTGCCGATCCTGCTCAATAGCTTGCGCGCTGGCGGCGGTGTCGTGCTCGCCAACAAGCTGCCGCTGGCCGGCGACCTCGATTGGTTCGACGCGATCAGCGCAGCCCGCGCACGCTGGGAGACGACCGTGGGCGCAGCGATGCCGGTCATCCAGACCCTGAACTACCTGCTCGACAGTGGCGACGAGGTGCAGCGCATCGAAGGATCGCTGAGCGGCACCCTCGGCTTCATCGCAGCGCAACTGGAAGCCGGCATCTCGTTCGGCGACGCTGTGCGCGAGGCCAAGCAGCGCGGCTACACCGAGCCAGATCCGCGCCAGGACCTGGGCGGCAAGGATGCCGCGCGCAAAGCGTTGATTCTGGCCCGTATGCTGGGCTATCGGCTGAATCTGAGTGATGTGCAGATCGAGTCACTGTACCCCGCCGAGATGGACGCCCTAACAGTCGATGAATTTCTACGCGAGGCGGATAGCCTGAACGCGCGCATGGCCCAGCGCGCAGCCGGGCTAACACGCGGCGGGCGCAAGCTGCGTTACGCTGCTGTTATCGAGCGTGGGGCGTGCCGGGTGGAATTGACCGGCGTAGACCCGGCCAGCAAACTCGGCGGCATTCGGACATCCGACAGCATCGTGGTGTTCACCACCAGACACTATCAAGACAACCCATTGGCGATCAGCGGGCGCGGGGCCGGCCAAGAAGTCACTGCCAGCGGTGTGCTCGGCGATGTGGTGAGCCTCGCCGGCCCAATGCGCTAACCCCTAAGCGCCTTGACGAACTCGTAGGCAGCCTGAACCGGGTCGGGCGCCTGGCCGGCAGCGCGAATGAGCGCGCTGGCGCTGATCACGCCATCCGCAAAGCGGCCCACTTCGCGCACATGCTCCGGCTTACTGATGCCGAAACCGACCACAACCGGCTTACCATCTGCTCGCGCTTTCACCCGCTCCACATATTCGCGCAAGCCGGCGGCCAGATGATCGCGCGCACCGGTCACACCGGTAACGGCCACGACATAGATAAAGCCGGTGGCGCGCGCCGCTGCCAGCGCAATCCGCGCCTCGGTGCTGGTCGGCGCCGTGAACTGAACCAGCGCCATATCCTGCGCTGCGCACAGGCTTCCCAGCGTCTCGCTCTCCTCGGGCGGCAGATCGGGCACGATAAAGCCATCGGCGCCGGCGTCGCGCCAGGCTGCCACATACTGCGGCTCGCCAAACGCAATTAGCGGATTGAGATAGCCCATCGCCAACAAAGGCGCTGAAACGCCATGTTCACGCAGGCGGCGGGCCAGATCAACACATTTTCGAATGGTGATGCCGCGGTCGAGCGCCACTTGTGAGGCATGTTGGATCACCGGCCCGTCGGCCAGGGGGTCGCTGAACGGCACGCCCAATTCGATCAGGTCGGCGCCGGCGCGCGCAATCGCTTCGATGACGCGCAGCGACGTTTCGGCGTCGGGATAGCCCAACGTCCAGTAAGGCATCAGGGCCGGGCGGCCTTCGGCATGTGCGCGGGCAAATGCGTCTTGAATATGAGTTAGGCCCATGGAGTTAACAGCACTCGCCCAGATAGCGATAGCGCCCTTGGAAGTACAACAGAGGCGTCTGACCCGGCTTCTGCACGCCAGAGGCAAGCACGCGGCCGATAAAGATGGTGTGGTCGCCGGTGTCGAGCGCCTTTTCCACGCGGCAATCCAGAAAAGCCAGCGCATCATTTAGCACCGGCGCGCCGGTGACTTCAAAGCGGTAGCTGACGCCGGCGAAGCGCTCTTCATTCGGGAAGCGGCCGGCAAATCGGTCCGACACGTGTTGCATTTCTGGCGTCAACAGATTGACGCAGAAGATGCCGCTCTGCTCAATCAGCGGGTGGGTAATTGTTCTTTTCGTAATCGAGACAAACACTTCGGGCGGATCCAGCGTCAGCGATGAAAACGCAGTGGCCGTTAGCCCGTGCATCTTTTCAGAGGTGCGAGTTGTCACCACCGTCACCGTGCTGGCCCAGTTGCGCATGACCGCCTTCAAATCATCCGGTGTCACCATGTCAGTTAATGTCCTTCAGGTTATCAGTTCGCCCGATCATACTGCGTGAAAGACCAAACGCAAAGAGGCCTGGCGGTTATACTTTTCGCGTCATGAATCTGTGGCTTGACTCTCATCCCAAACCGCTTGTCATCGGTCATCGCGGCGCCAGCGCCCATGCGCCAGAGAATACGCTGGCAGCCTTCCGGCTGGCGCGCGAGCAGGGCGCACACGGCATCGAGTTCGACGTCAAACGGTGCGCGACCGGCGAAGTCGTCATCATGCACGACGTCAGCGTGAACCGCACCACGAACGGGCGGGGCAACGTGCACGAACTGCCCCTGGCAGCGTTACGCCGGCTGGACGCCGGCAACGGCGAGCGCGTGCCGCTGTTGGACGAGGTTTTCGAGGAGTTAGGCGGACGCGACCATCCAACGTTTCTTTTCAACGTCGAAGTCACCAACTACCAAACCAGGGGCGACGGTCTAGAGGCAGCGGTGATCGAGGTGGTGCGCCGGCACAATATCGCTCATCGTGTGTTGTTTTCGTCGTTCAACCCCTTATCGGTTCATCAGCTCTCGCGCCTCGCGCCAGAGATTCCCCGCGCCATCCTTTATGCGCCGAATATGCCGCGCTATCTGCGCGAAGTATGGCTGGCGCCAATTGTCGCGCATGAGTTCCGCCACCCACATTTGTCGATGGTCACAGCAGAAATGGTCGAAGCCTTGCACAATCACTTTTTACGCGTGAATGTCTGGACGGTGAACGCGCCGGACGATATCACGCGCATGATTGCCTGTGGCGTGGCCGGCATCATTGGAGACTCCCCCAAAACGATTTTGGATTCAGGATTTTAGAGTTTGGATTTCAGACCGGGCTGTTTAATCCAAAATCCCAAATCCAAAATCGAAAGCGGAGAGGGCGGGATTTGAACCCGCGATGGTTTTTACCCATACACGCTCTCCAGGCGTGCGCACTAGACCGGGCTATGCGACCTCTCCGTGGAGCGCAAATTATAGCCCAGTCCCCCGGCTCGGACACCGGCTTTGGGCGCAATCTTGGGCCGAAAGAGTGAGAGAGAGTGGCCCCGCCGCGCAGGCGCTACAATCCGTCCAGGTATTCGTCCAGGCAGCTTACCCCGTCAACAAAATATGAACACATCCTCCGACGCTCGTTTGCTGATCGGGATCGATTGCGGCACAACCGCTCTGAAAGGCGTATTGTGCAGCGCAGATGGCCGCGAAGTGGCCCGCGCTCAACATCCTATTCCCTTGCTGACCCCACAGCCTGGCTGGGCCGAACAAAACCCGGCCGCAGTGTGGGAGGCGTTGTGCGAAGTCACGCGCGCGCTGACCACACGCGCCAACGCGCCAATTGCCGCGCTGAGCATCGGCGCACAAGCCGGCTCGATCATTCCCGCCGACGCGGATGGTCAGCCGATCTACCCAATGATTACTTTTCTCGACACGCGCGCCGCGGGCATTGTGAAGCACTGGCACGAGAACGGCTGGAATGAGTTTGTGCGCGAACACACCGGCTGGAGCATTCAGATCGGCCAACCCTTGACCGCCATCGCCTGGTTGCGCGCGCATCGGCCCGAAGTGTTCCACACAGCACGCCGCTTCATCGAGCCACACGACGATCTGGTGCGCCGGCTGACCGGCCGGCTGGTCGGCACACCTTCGTGCGCCGCCCAGATGCCGCTCATTGCGCGCCAAAGCGGAGCATGGAGCCTTGACGTAGCCGCGCGCGTCGGCCTGACGGCTGAGCACTTGCCGCCGCTGGCTGCTGCGGCCAGCCCCATTGGGCCGGCCCTGCCGCTTGTCGCCGCCGAGCTGGGATTGTCGCCCGATACGCTGATTGTGACCGGCGGTCAAGATCATGCCTGCGAGGCGCTGGCGCTGGGCTTGCTGGACCCAGGCGGACTGATGTTGTCCACCGGCACCGCCTGGGTGATCACCGGCATCGCCGATAGCGCCGATATTGCCGCCATCCCCCCCCAGATGGACTTGAACGCACATGTGACACCGGCGCGCTGGACGATCAGCACGTACATGGGTGGGTTTGGAGCAGTCGTCGCGTGGTGGTTAAACGCCACAGCGCCGGGCGACGACGCATACGCACGCCTGGATCAGGCGCTTCAATCGGCTATTTGCAATGCAGATAGCCCACTGTTTGCGCCCGAATCTCAACAACGGCCGGCCAGCCGTTTTGGTGGCCTGCGTCTGAGCCACACCTGGGAGGACATGGCGCGGGCAGTGGTCGAAGGCATTGCCTTTGAGACACGACGCATGATTGAAGCGCTGCGCGCGGCGCAATTACCGGTTCATGCGCTGCACATGCTGGGCGGCGCGGCGCGCTCGCCGCACTGGGCGCGCATCCTAGCCGATGTCGTCGGCGCGCCGATCCGCGCTTGCGACGATCCTTATCTGGGCGCGCGAGGAGCAGCAATCTTGGCCGGCCTGGGCGCAGGCATGTACACGACGCCGGCGCAGGCGTGGCCGCATTTTGCGCCCCCCTTTCACCAAACCCTCCCAGACTCCGCACCGACCGCGCTATACCAAGCGCGCTTCGCGCGTTACTGTGAAATGGCAGAAACAACCGGAGACAATCTATGACCCCCCGACGGATGCGACGTATCTTTCCCGATGGCAGAACACTCATCGTGGCGTGCGATCATGGCATGATCGACGGGCCGGCACCTGGGATTGCCTCGCTAGGCGACACCCTCGACGCTGTAATTGCCGGCGGCGCAGACGCCGTGATGTGCAGCTTCGGCAGCGCCACCCGCTTCGCCGACCGTCTAGCGCGTGTGGGATTGGTGCTGCGCATCGACGGCGCCGGCACGCGTATCGGCCCGCGCTCCGGGCCAGGCGCAGCGTTTTACACCGTCGAAGACGCCCTGCGATTGGGCGCAGACGCCCTGTGTGTGACGGCCTTTCCCGGCAGCTTACACGAAGAAGCCACGCTCGAAACACTGGCCCGCATCATTCGGGAGGCACACCGCTGGGACATGCCGGTTATGGCAGAAATGGTGCCCGGCGGGTTCAACCAACCGCCCGAAATGCTTACGCTGGAGTCAGTTCAGATTTCAGCGCGCGTGGCAGCGGAGTTAGGCGCAGACTGGGTAAAAATACCCTACGTGGATCACTTTCATGAGGTGACACGCACCTGCTATGTGCCAGTAGTTGTGCTAGGAGGACAAACCCGCAGAGATGTTCGGGAGATTTTCTCAATGCTGCATGCCAGCCTGGCTGCCGGCGGCGTAGGTGGCGTCATTGGACGCAACGTCTGGCAGTCGGGACGCACACAGGCAATGACCCGCGCTTTGCGCGCTATCATCCACGACGCAGCAGAATCTGATCAAGCCTGGGAGATTTATCAGCAATGACTCCAACAAACACCCCCGCGGAACATGAAACCTCTCTGCGACGTTTTATCGGCCAAACAGCCATTATCACCGGCTCGGCCAAGGGCATTGGGCGCGCTTGCGCACTACGTTTTGCACAGGAAGGCGCCAACGTGGCCTGCCTGGACGTAGATGAGCAGGCCAACCTTGCAACGGTTGAGGCCTGCCGGCGCTATGGGGCGCAAGCCCTGGCATTGCGCTGCGACGTCACGCGCATGCAAGATGTGCAAGGCGCTGTAGATGCGACGATGCAGCAATGGGGACGCATCGACGTGCTGGTGACAGCAGCCGGCATCTATACCGGCGGGCTGCTGTCAGAGGTCACACTTGAGCAGTGGCAGCGCGTGCTCGCGGTTAACCTGACCGGCGTGTTTGTGTGCAATAAGCTGATTGCTCCGCTCATGGCCGGCTGCTGCGGTGGCAGCATCATCAACATCTCTTCGATGTCGGGCAAAACCAGTTGGCCCGGCACACACGAGTATTCCGCATCTAAAAGCGGTGTGATTGGTCTAACCCATTCCGTAGCCATGGAGATGGCGCCCTATAGCGTCACAGTCAATGCGGTGTGCCCGGGTAACACACGCACAGAGCTGGTGATGCAGGCAGCGCGCCAAAACGCCCCGCGCGATGGCATTACACCAGAGGAATGGTTGGCGCGCCGGGCCAACGACTGCCCGATGAAACGCCTGGCCGAGCCATGGGAAATCGCCGGGCTGTGCGCCTTTCTAGCGTCCGAAGACGCGCGTTACATCACCGGCCAGGCCATCGAGATTGACGGCGGCATGGTGCTGAGCTGACAAGCCAGAGGTCACGTCATTTTGTCATTTTGTCATTTTTGGGCTGCTTGACAAGCAGACGATCCTCCGTAAAATAGCCGCTATTCTGCTGGCGGCAGAATAATTTGCGCGCCGGCGCCTGGTGTTTGCTCTCATAGGAGCCACGGTAGCACCGGACAAAGCTCGTGATGCAGGGTCTAGAAGCCCTCGAATGCCTCGGCATTCGAGGGCTTTTGTGTTTTCAGGGCCTGCGAGAGGCAGACATCCGGCCTGAAAGAGAACGCCATTGATCGGAGGGGGTGTAGCGCAGAAATGTGGGCGACTTTTTCTGCAGCGAGGGCAAAATAAGGGGCATGAAGACATCAACCGTAACCAGCTACGCACAGCGGCGCGAGCAGTTCCTGGCCCTGGCCGCCCAGGCC
>JAEANN010000058.1 GCA_016841965.1 Candidatus Roseilinea mizusawaensis
TCCGTCGGCGCAAACACCGTGAACGGCCCTTCGCCCTTCAGCGTGTCAACCAGGCCGGCTGCTTGCAGCGCCGCCGCCAGCGTGGTGAAGGTGCCCGCTTCGACAGCCGTATCCACGATGTCCTTCATCACCGGGGCCATGGTTGGCTCTGGCATCGGCGTATTAGTCGGCGCAGCCGTTGGGGCCGGCGCAGGCGTGGCCGGCGCGGCGCACGCAGCCAGCATCACGGATGCAGAAACAAACAAGGCACTTAGCACACGAACTTTTCCGAACATTCTGCTCCTCCAAACAATTTGAACATCACATCTCAGCAATTGCTGCGCCGCAGCCCACCATTGCCATGCGAGCGTCGGGCGCTAAAAACAGCGACCGCCTTATTCTCTTTCAGTGAGGCGCACAGCGCAGCACAGACAAAGTTGTAATTGCAAACCATGAACGCAATATGAACAAACACACAACAAAGACTGACTTCAGGCTAAGTGGATGGTAAGTCCGACTAAAAGGGCGTAGACTGGGGCATTGATCAACGGCCGGCATTCGAGCGCGTAAAAGCGGTGAATGCACAGACCGGCGACATCTTGAGCGCCACACTCGACGGCGAGCAGATCATAGTCCCGCCCCGCGTTGACAACGGCGCACGGGCCATTACACTTGCCGCCAGATAATTCGACGTGGAGCAAACATCATCATGCGTATTGCGATTTTGGGCGGAACAGGCAAAGAAGGTTCAGGGCTGGCGCTGCGCTGGGCGAATGCCGGCCACGAGATCATCATCGGCTCGCGCGACGTGGAGAAAGCCACCCGCGTGGCCGAGGAACTGAATCTGGCATTGGGCGACGGGCCGGCGCGCATCACGGGCGCCGGCAATCTGGAGGCTGCGCAGGCCGGCGAGGTGGTCGTCTTGACGGTGCCCTACCCGGCCCACGCAGCCACATTGCAAAGTGTGCAGACTGCGCTGACCGGCAAAGTGTTGATCGACGTCACCGTGCCGGTGAATCCAGCGGACATCACGCGTGTGGCTGTGCCGGCCGGCGGTTCAGCCACCCTCGAAGCACAACGACTGCTCGGCGCCGAAGTCAAAGTTGTGGCCGCCTTTCAGAATATCTCGTTCACCCACTTGAAGAAGCTGGACACAGCCATCGACTGCGACGTGCTGGTGTGCGGCGATGACTCAAACGCAAAGCAGACAGCCTTGCAACTGGTGCAGGATGCCGGCATGAGAGGGTTCGACGCCGGGCCGGCCGACAACGCCATCGTCGTCGAAGGGCTGACCAGCGTACTGCTCGCCATCAACAAGCGCCACAAGGTCAAGGGCGCCGGCATTCGCATCACAGGCATCTAGACGATTTTGGATTTGCAGATTGACGATTGAAGTCTGTCATCTATCATCTGTCATCTGTCATCTGTCATCTGTCGTCTGCCATGATTCAGATCTTTCCAGTCGAGGGGGTGCCGATCATTCAGCCCGGTGATGACCTAGCCGACCTGCTGGCCGCTGCGCTGCGCCCGCTCGCGCCACAAGCCGGCGATATTCTGGTGATCACCTCAAAGGTCGTGTCAAAAGCCGAGGGGCGCTTCGTCAATCTGCGCGAGGTCGAACCATCGCGTCGCGCGCGAGAGCTGGCCGAACAAACCGGCAAAGACCCGCGCCTGGTCGAAATGATTTTGCGCGAGTCGCAGGCCGTGTCGCGCGCAGCGCCGGGTGTGCTCATCACTCGCCATCGGCTGGGGTTTACCTCGGCCAATGCCGCCATCGACCATTCCAACGTTGGCGCAGATCAGGACAAGATTCTGCTGATGCCGGTTGATCCCGATGCCAGCGCGCACAGGGTGTCTGCGGGCATCGCGGCGCAGTTGGGGATCGATCTGCCGGTCGTGATTGCCGATAGTCATGGCCGGCCACATCGCCTGGGCACAATTGGCGTCGCCGTCGGCGTGGCCGGCCTGCCCGGCGTCGAAGACTGGCGTGGCCGGCCCGATTTGTTTGGTTATCAGTTGCAACACACCGAGATCGGCCTTGCCGATATGGTTGCCTCTGCTGCCACATTGTTAATGGGTCAGGCCGCCGAAGGGGTGCCGGCGGCGCTGGTGCGAGGCGTTACATTCAGCCGGCGCAGCGGCAGCGCGGCCGAGATCATCCGGCCGGCCCACCTCGACCTGTATCAATGATATCCCCAATACGCGATACGAAACATGCAATGCGCATTTCGTATTGCGTACAGCCAGCCATGTCTGTTTTTGACGTGATTCGCGCGCGGCAGATGATCCGGCGTTACACAGAGCAAGCCGTGAGCAACGCAATCATCGGCCAGGTACTCGACGCCGCCATACGCGCGCCCTCGCCGCACAATCGCCAACCCTGGCGGTTCGTTGTGATTCGGGGCGACGCGCGAACGCGGCTGGCGCAGGCCATGGGCAGCCGGCTGCGCACAGACCTGGCCCGCGATGGTGTTGCGCCCGATGCAATCGAGCGAGATGCCTCCCGCTCGTACCAGCGCATCAGCACGGCGCCGGCGCTCATCCTGGCCTGCCTGAGCATGACCGATATGGATGTCTATCCCGACGCGCAGCGCAACCAGGCCGAACGCTGGATGGCCGGCCAGGCCGTAGCAGCCGCCATCCAAAACCTACTGCTGGCCGCGACCGAACTGGGGCTGGGCGCGTGCTGGATGTGCGCGCCCTTGTTCTGCCCCGATGTCGTGATCGAGACGCTGAACCTGCCGCATGACTGGGAGCCGCAAGCGCTGGTCACGCTCGGCTACCCTGCGCCGGGCGAACATGCCAAACGGCGCGGGCGCAACGCGATCGAATCTGTGACACTCTGGAGGACATGAGCGACCATGAACAAAACGCCACGCGCTGACTGGATCTTCATCGTTTCATCGACCGCAGTGTGGCTGGCCGCGCTTGCCGCCATCGCCAGCGACTTCACGCGAGCCAGGCATGAGGGCCGGCGCTTCGGATTGCTGAACCTGATTGGCCTGCTGGCGGCGCTGAGCGGGGTCGCGCTGCGCCAGGTCGCCCGACATGATCTGGGCCGCGAGTATACGTATTGGCTGCGCACACGCGAGTCGCAGGCGCTGGTCACAGATGGCATCTATCGCACCCTGCGCCACCCGGCCTACACCGGCGACCTGGTGTTTCATTTTGGGCTGGCTCTGGCGCTGTTCAGCCCGCGCGGATTTGCGTTGATGCTGTTGCTTGTGCCCTGTTACCTGTTCCGCATCCGGCTGGAAGAGCGCATGTTGTTGGAGAAGTTCGGCCAGGCGTATGTGGACTATATGCGAACGAGCAAACGACTCGCGCCGTTGCTTTATTGACCGCCGGCGGCCATAGTGCAGCGCCACTGCATCCGGCAAGCCAGCCTGCGAAGCTTAGGTATCGGCAAGTCTGACGCAATAACGCCGGCCGTCGATGCAGGGGCCGGCGCAACAGTGCTCACGCCAGAACACAAACGCCGGTTGGAGAAGTGGCAATCAGCGCCCCATCACGGGCAACCGCCGGCTTATTGCCGGCTCAACAGGGTCAGTATGTCCGCCTGGTGGCTTGTTCCCCAGTCTGCAAGCGCATCCAGAATCGGCCCAAGCGACTCGCCCAGCGCGCTCAGGCGATACTCGACACGCGGCGGCACCTCGGCATAGACGGTGCGCAAGAGCAGACCATCCCGCTCGAGTTCGCGCAACTGCTGGGTCAGCATCTTGGGCGTGATACCTGGCAGTTGGCGCCTAAACTCGCCAAACCGCAGGGCGCCCTTTTGATGCAGCTTCCACAACAATCGCGGCTTCCACTTGCCACTGATCAATTCAAGACTGGTTTCCACCGGGCAACCGTGGATCCGACAAAGCGCGCTCATGCACTCGCCCTTGCGCCAAATAAGTTGGACATACGGTGAGGATACCCGCAGTGTCCGATTCTGTCCATTAGTTTCCTTCTGGTAAGTATGTATACGCGAGGTGTGTACTTCACAAACGAATAGCGCCCTGCTATGCTTGCATTGTTGCGTGCGCGCCCATTGAACGACAGCAGATGAACAAGACTGTCTGCCATAAGTGGGGGGCCGTCACAGCGCATAGCGCGCGAGCCTGAATCGAGAGAGTGGATCTTTGAATCATGCCGGCTACACCAACCCAGACCGATATTGCGCCTGGCCTCGCCGTGAAGGGCAAAGCCGTCTATTTGCTGGCGCTGATCGCGCTAGTGCAGTTCGGCTATCCGATCACCGCCTACGGCACAGCAGCTACTATTCTCTACGAAGCGCTCTATGCCTCGATGATTCTGGCGGGTGTAATAGTCGGGCGGGATTCACGGCGACACACGATTGTGTTGGCGGTCAGCGGATGCATTTACTTCACTGCGAGCCTGGTGTATGCGTTCAATCGGGCGGCAAGCTGGGCAGTGATGATCACCTATCTGGCGCTGATCCCATATCTGTTGATGTTGATCTGGGTGCTGGGGCGCTTTCTCGCCACCGTGCGCGTGATTACACGCGATGTGCTCTACACGGCCATTGCGCTCTACCTTCTGCTGGGCGCCGTCTTTGTGCCGCTGTATGGATTGCTGAACATGGCAATCCCCGGCGCCTTCGTGGATAGCAGCCAACCCGCTGCCCCCATTCAATGGCAGCAGCTGGTCTATTACAGCTACACAACCCTGACCTCGACCGGCTATGGCGACATTCTGCCTGTAGGGTGGTGGGCGCGCGTAGCCGCCAATCTGGAGATGGTCTGCGGCGGATTATTTCTCGCTATCGTCATAGCGCGTTTGGTGGGCCTATACACCACCGAGAAAACCTGAATTCAAAGGAACAATGATCACATGAATATCGCAGTTATCGGCGCCGGCAACATTGGCAAGACACTGGGCGAAAAGTGGGTGGCGGCCGGCCACACCCTGCGTTTTGGTGTGCGCAACCCTGCCGATCCAAAGTTTGACACGCTGCGTCAGCGCTTTGGCGTTGCCGGCGTCTTGTCTGTCGCTGAGGCCATCGACGCAGCAGAAATAGTGGTGCTGGCTGTGCCCGGCGCAGCGGTTGCAGAGATCGCAGCCGAACATGGAGCGCGGCTGGCCGGCAAGATCGTAATCGACACCACCAACAATGGGCGCGCGGCCACGCTGCACAATGTGGACATTCTGAGCGCGGCCGCGCCCGACGCCATTCAGGCGCGCGCCTTCAGCACCCTGGGCTGGGAGAATTTCGCCACCCCTGTGCTCGGCGGCACGCAGATTGATCTGTTCTACTGTGGCGACCCGCGCGCCCGCGCCACAACCGACCGGCTCATCGCGGACATCGGTCTGCGGCCCATATACATCGGCGGGTTGGATGCGGCAGCCACCGTCGACGGCGTGGCGCGTTTGTGGTTTGCGCTGGCTCTGGGGCAGAAAATGGGCCGGCGCCTTGCCTTCAAACTGCTTTCCGAATAGTGACGCTCACAGACAGAAGCTGGGGTGGGCGCGTGATGGATATGCGCGCCCTTGTTCTGCCCCGATGTCGTGTTGGCATGTCCCCGGCACTCGCTCGCAGTGCTTACTGCGCCTTCAGCGCCTCGACAGACACGGCATAGCGCGCCACATTCGGCGACGATGACGCCAGTGAAATATCGAAGGCCAGCGTCTGGTTCGGAGCTACCGGCCCCTCGCTGAGCACAGTCTGCCGATAGCCGATCACCCGGCCATCTGGATCATAGGTCGTCACCACCAGCAAGACCCGCCCCGCATTCACGGTATCCGAGTTCGCGACCTCGCCATATACGCGGAACTGCGATCCGCTGGGGGCGCCTTCGCTTTGTGTGACGGTCACGTTCGCGTAGCGGGCCGCCGGGTCGATCACCTCGCCGCGCAAGGGCACAATGGTATAGCGGTTGTACGCCGCCGGCGGGTCCGTAAACAGCACGCGAAACGGCGAGGTGGCATTCGGCCGCACCATCTCCTGCGCTACGAAAAAGGGAACCGTCAACAGGATTTGTCCCGCTTCATCGAGCAGCGAGATCTCAAGCTGTACATTGCCGATGGCATCCGGGCCGGGGTTGAACACTTCTCCAAGCGCCTCCAGACTGCCCATCGGCGTGCGATACACATTCAAGCCGCGAATCTCCAACGGCGTGGGGGTGGGCGAAGGCATCAGCGCACTGCTCTGCGCGCCAGACGCAGATGGGCCGATCGGAATAATCAGGGTCTGTCCAATCTGAAGCGCAGCCGGGTCGATGTTGTTGATGGCGATCAGATCGGCCACACTCACGCCGAACTTATTGGCAATCAGGATCGGCGTGTCGCCCGACTGCACGACATACGTGACCGGGGTTGGCGATGGCGTGGCCTCGCGCACCGGGGGCAATGTGGCCGGCGCCAGTGTCGCTGTCGCTGGTGGCGTCAATGTGGGCCTCGGAGTGGGCAATGGATTGGTGGGCGGTATGGTGGGTGTGACATCGACAACCGAGCCACCACACGCAGAAACGATCCCTGTGAACGCGATGAGGGCAACCAGCGCTGCGACATCGAATCGGGGTCTCATCACGCCGCGATTATACTGGCCGTCTGTCCTGTGACCAACCGTAACTCCCCCAAAGCCAACCTGGCGCCGGCCATCATCGCGCTGTGCCTGTTCGTCACAGCCTGCGCCGGCCGGCCGGGCGCGCAAGCGCCACCGGCGTCACCCGCCGCAAGCCCGGTTATTGCTCCTGCGCGCGCAACTCCCAGCCTGACGGCGCCGGCATCTGCCGCGCTCTCGCGCGAGCTGGAGCCGTATGCGCTGGCGCTGCGCTCCAGCCATCGCCATGATCTCGACGCATTCGCCGAAGCCACCCGCTACGACATCGATCTGGTAGTCGATCCGGCCACGCGCTCAGTTTCCGGCCGGCAGAGCGTGCGCTACACCAATCGCGGCGCCTCCTCGCTGAGCGAGATTGTGCTGCGCCTGTACCCCAACACATCCTACATGGGCGGAACAATGCGCATCGACAGCGCGCTGGCAGAGGGCCGGCCTGTCACACCGTCGGCCTACTTGCGCGAGTCCTCGCCACCGGCAGCCCCCATCACAGACACCTCCGTCATCCGGCTTCCGCTCGATATGCCGCTGGCCGCCGGCCACAGCGTGTGGTTGACCATGACGTTCGAGCTAACGGCGCCCATGGACGCTGACACAGGCTATCGCGTGTTTGGCCAGGCAAACGGTGTGTTGTCGCTGCCCAATGCCTACCCCATGATCTCGGCGCGCGACGAGGCCGGCTGGCGCGTAGACGAAGCGCCGGGCTGGGGCGACATCGTGTTCAGCGAAACTGCCCTCTACCGGGTGCGCATCCGCGCCCCTGCCAAACACGTGATTGTCGCCACCGGCGTGTGCGCGCCCTCCACAACCTTGTTGGAACCAGCCGCCCTACGCGCGTCTGCGACCCCAGGGCCACAACAGGACATGACTTGCGTGGCCGGGCCGGCGCGCGACTTTGCCCTTCACCTCAGCGACCAGTTCCAGTCAATTCAAGCCCCCATGCTATCTCAGGGCGAACACATCACGATCAGCAGCTACTACCTGCCGGGGGCCAGGATGGGCGGCGAGCGCGCGCTGCTATACGCGACAGAGGCTGTGCGCGTGTTCGAGCGACGCTTCGGCACCTATCCTTTTAAGGAGCTTAAAGTGTACATGTCGCCGACCACCGCCGGCGGCATCGAGTACCCCACGCTGGCCGGCGTCACCGACGCGCTGTACCAGATCACCGGCGGCTACTTCGAGTGGGTGACGGTACACGAAGTCGCACATCAATGGTGGTATGCGCTGGTGGGCAACGACCCGCTCAACGAAGCCTGGCTCGACGAGGCGCTGACCCAATACGCCACCTCCTTATACATCGAAGATCGCTATGGGCTGCCGGCGGCGCAGGCCGAGCGCGAGCGCTACTTCACCCGACGCTACGAGGACGACGCGCGCCGCCTGAACCGGGACAACCGCGTAGGACAACCCACCGGCGCATTCGACCGCAGAGCGTATGGGCCGCTGGTGTATGGCAAAGGCCCACTCTTCTTTCAGGCAGTTCGCGATGCCGTCGGCGACGCGCGCTTCAATCGCTGGCTGCGCGCCTACTTCAACCGCTATCGCTACGGCATCGCCACGGGCGAAGACCTGTTGCGCATGGCCGACCAAACCGGCATCGGCCCGGCCGCGCGCCGGGCTTACCAGCAGTGGATTCTCGGCGCAGGCCGGCCCGATTGAGGGCCATAGCGCAAGATGAATCCTGCGCCACGACTGGGCCGGAGCCAAGACTAGCGCTCAGAGCGTGTGAGCTGCCACGCACAAGACGTCCGATTGCCACACACCGTGAATGCTGCATTGCGCGTGCTAGACTCGCGCTCATGAATGAGACGTGGGTAACAGTGGTTGGCGGCGGTCTGGCCGGCACAGAAGCCGCCTGGCAAATTGCCGAGCGTGGGCTGCGCGTCCGGCTATATGAGATGCGCCCGCGCAAGATGACGCCGGCGCACACCACCGGCCATCTGGCCGAATTGGTGTGCAGCAATTCACTTGGTTCGGACTTGATCGACCGCGCGCCGGGATTGTTAAAAGATGAGCTGCGCAAGCTTGATTCACTGCTGATCCGCTGCGCCACCGAGGCCGCTGTGCCGGCCGGCGGGGCGCTGGCCGTTGACCGCGACATATTCGCGCAAACCGTCACACAACGCATCGCATCGCATCCGCATATCGAGATTGTGCGCGAAGAAGTGACGCGCATTCCAGGCGAGCCGGCGATCATCGCCACCGGCCCGCTCACCTCCGACGCACTGGCCGCTGACATCGCCCGACTGACCGGCAGCCAATACCTCTACTTCTGGGACGCCATCGCGCCCATCGTTACGCTCGAGTCGATTGACTTCACACGCGCCTTTCGCGCCTCGCGCTTTGACCGACATTCGCCAATTCATAGCGACATTGCACAAGCTGATACAGACCAAGCTGACGCTGAACCCGATGCCCAACCCAAAGGCGACTACATCAACTGCCCGATGACGCGCGAGGAGTACGATGCATTTGTTGACGCGCTGCTCACGGCAGAAACAGCTACCCTGCGCGACTTTGAACTGCGAGACGAACAATTCTTCGAGGGGTGTCTGCCCATTGAAGTGCTGGCGCGGCGCGGAAGGCAAGCGCTGGCCTTCGGGCCGATGCGACCGATCGGCATCCGCGACCCGCGCACCGGCCGGCGGCCCTACGCGGTTGTGCAACTGCGACAGGACAACCTGGCCGGCAGCCTGTACAACCTGGTCGGCTTTCAAACCAACCTTAAATTCCCAGAGCAAGAGCGCGTGCTGCGCCTGATCCCCGGCCTGGGCAACGCCGAGTTTGTGCGCTTCGGGCAGATTCACCGCAACACGTTCATCAACGCGCCCGCGCTGCTGGATCCAACCATGCGCTATCGCCATGGCGAGCAACGTGGTTATCCGGCGTTGTTTTTCGCCGGCCAGATCGTGGGCGTCGAGGGCTACGCGGGCAACATTGCCACCGGTCTGGTGGCCGGCCTAAACATGGCGCGTTTGTTGCAGGGCCAGCCTTTGCTCAGCCTGCCGCCCACCACCATGATCGGCGCGCTGTGCCATTACGTGAGCCATGCCGAGCCTGAGGACTTTCAACCGATGAAAGCCAACTTCGGGATTTTGCCCCCGCTTGAAGGAGAGTTGGGCGGGCGCTGGCCGCGCGACAAACGGGCCAGAGCTGCCATGCACGTCGCGCGCGCGCAGGCCGATCTGGAAGCGTTTCTGGCGCGGTCGTGCGATAACACTTGAAAACAGTGACTGATTGCCTGTGTGCCACTTAGCAGCTCGTCGCATCGCGCTGCGAGCACGCGGCGCCGAGCGGATTTGCCGGCGCTCGCCGGCCTCATTCTCACAGCGCGAGAACGGGATCGGCCCATCAACACACCCCACGACGAGGCTTGAGGTAAAATAACCGTCCTGCGTTGGAGAGATGCCGGAGTGGTTGAACGGGGCGGTCTCGAAAACCGTTGTGGGGCATTTGCCTCACCGTGAGTTCGAATCTCACTCTCTCCGCCTTCAGCAATTGGCCGGCTGACGCGGGCTGGTCGCTGTTTGCGATAGGCGCCCAAAATGGCTGCGCGTTGTGCAGAGTGTCTGAACGAGGCGATAGAGCGATGCGAAGTATCCGGCGTGCCGCTGTGCGCCGGATGCCTGTGGTACACCGAAGATGGCCGGCGCGTCAGCGAGCGAGTAGCCCGGCGCATGCGTGAACAGGGCCAGACTGTCTACGCTCCCAAAACCTACCTTGACCAGTTGGGCACAGCCATGGCCTTGCCTCGTCTACCCGAAGCGCCCCCTTTACCTGCCCGGCAACGCAACGGGAACGACCTCATCGCGGCGCTGGCCGGGATCGGCGGGGTCATCTCCATCGCTACTTGTTTCGGGGTAGGCTTTGCTTTCTGCGCGCCGCCGTTGCCGTTGCTGCCCTTGCTGCTGGGCGGGATCGGACTGGCCGGCGCGCGCCACGCCAGCAAGCCAGAGCAAGCGCGCCTCCTGTCATGGCTCGGCATAGCCGGAAGCCTGGGCTTCGTTACCTTGATGCTGTTGCTGCTGATCGGGTCGCTTGCCTTTGGCGCAAGCAGCCTGCTGGGTGGGCTGCTTACCCCTGTGGGCACGCCGGCTGCCCCATGACCCAACCCCAACCGCACTGCTATAATGCGCCCGCTCGGTGAAGCGGAGGCAAAGTTCACTGCTGCACGCGGGCCGGGTATCTCCTACAACGACCATGCGAGTTCTGATTACAGGGATGGATGGTTTCGCAGGCAGTTATCTGGCCGAACTCCTGCTGCGCGAAACACACTGGGATTTGATCGGCGTGTCGCGTTCGACCGAGGGGGAGCGCGTCAGCAATCGGGTGCAGTGGTGGCGGCTTGATCTACGCGACCCAGACGGCATTCGCCGGCTGATGAAGTACGAACGACCCGACATCGTGATTCACCTGGCCGCGCAGTCGCACGTCCCGACCGCGTGGAAAGACCCTTGGGCCACATTCGAGAATAACGTGCGGGCGCAGGTCAACTTGCTGGAAGGCATCCTCATCAACCGCCTGACGCCCCGGGTATTGATCGTCACATCCAACGAAGTGTACGGCGCGCCGGCATTATCGAGCGACCTGCCGTTCACCGAGACCAGTCCCCTACGCCCCAACAATCCATACGGTGTCAGCAAGGCAGCCCAGGATTTGTCGGCCCTGCAATACCATCTCAGCCACAAGCTCGATCTGCTGATAGCACGGCCTTTCAACCATGTCGGGCCGCGCCAGCGCGCCCATTTTGTGGTGAGCGACTTTGCCCGTCAAATTGCGCTGATTGAAGCCGGCAAACAAGAGCCTGTGATGCGCCTCGGCAACATGGTCGCCCAGCGCGACTTCACCGATGTGCGCGATGTGGCGCGAGCTTATTTGCTGCTCATCAAGTTCGCAGATAGCGGGCGGGCCTATAACGTGTGCAGCGGAACGCCGCGCTCCATTCAGTCCATCCTAGAGCTGATGTTTAGCATGACGACGGCGCGCATCAGCGTGGAAACTGACCCGGCCAAATTCCGCCCGGTCGATACACCGATCAGCTATGGCGACCCTGCCCGGCTGCGCGAAGCCACTGGCTGGGCGCCGGCCATTCCCTTCGAGCAGACCATCGCCGATGTGCTAAACGACTGGCGTGCGCGGGTGGCTGCCGGCGCGCTCTGACGCTTCTGCATACACTGACATATATGAGCAAACCCACTGCATTGATCACCGGCGTCACCGGCCAAGACGGCTCGTACCTGGCCGAGTTTTTGCTATCCAAAGGCTATCGTGTCGTTGGCATGGTGCGACGCAGCAGCACCACCAACTTCGACCGCATCCGCCACATCCAGGACGACATCGAGATCGTGGCCGGCGACTTGCTCGATCAGTCGTCGCTGATGGATATCGTGCGCGAGCATCAACCGGACGAGGTGTACAACCTGGCGGCCCAATCATTTGTGCAGACCTCATTCAGCCAGCCGGTGCTGACCGGCGAATTTACGGGGCTGGGTGTCACGCGCGTGTTAGAAGCCATTCGGCTGATCAAACCAGACGCCCGGTTCTATCAAGCCAGCAGCAGCGAAATGTTCGGCAAAGTGGTGGAAGTGCCGCAACGCGAAAGCACGCCGTTTCATCCACGCAGCCCATACGGCGTGGCGAAAGTGTACGGGCACTGGATCACCGTCAACTACCGCGAAAGCTATAACCTGTTCGCGTGCAGCGGCATCCTGTTCAACCACGAAAGCAAGCGTCGTGGCCTGGAGTTTGTGACGCGCAAGGTAACGCACGCCGCCGCGCGGATCAAGCTGGGCCTGCAAAACAAAGTGAAGCTGGGCAACCTCGATGCGCGGCGCGACTGGGGCTATGCCGGCGACTATGTGCGCGGCATGTGGCTGATGCTGCAACAGGATCGGCCAGACGATTACGTGCTGGCCACCGGCGAGACGCACTCGGTGCGCGAGCTGTGCGAGGTAGCCTTCGCACGTGTCGGATTGGACTGGCAGCAGCACGTCGAGATTGACCCGCGCTACTACCGGCCGGCTGAGGTCGATTTGCTGATCGGCGACGCCAGCAAGGCCCGCCAGCGTCTGGGCTGGGAGCCTGAAGTGCGCTTTCAGCAACTCATCGAGATGATGGTCGATGCCGACCTTGAAATGCTGCAACATGAAGCCGGCGAGCGGCCCTCGCGTCTTTCCGACTAACTTTCGATCGATCTGACAAGCATGTTTGGCAACACCTGAGGAGTTATTCGATGAGCGATATCCAATTCGGGACAGATGGCTGGCGCGGTCGAATTGCAGACGATTACACCTTTGCCAATGTGCGGCGCTGCGCGCAGGGCTACGCCAGCTATATCCTGGAGACAGCCCAGAACAAGTCGGCCAACCGTGAGATGACGGTGGTGATCGGCCACGACAAACGCTTTCAATCCGAGGACTTTGCAGCAGCGGCAGCGGAAGTACTGGCGGCGCATGGCATCAAAGTCTGGTTGACCGACGGCGCCACGCCCACGCCGGTCATCGCATATGCCGTGCTGGACAAGCGCGCGCTTGGGGCGATCAACATCACCGCCAGCCACAACCCGCCCCAGGACAATGGATTTAAGGTGCGCGGCAGCACTGGCGGCGCCATCGACCCGCACGGCCTGAAGCGCATCGAGTCGCTCATTCCGCCAGCCTCGGCAGTCAAGGCATTGAGCTACGACCGCGCAGCGTCACAAGGCCTGATCGAAAAGTTCGACCCCGCCCCGCCTTACTTGGCCAACCTGGCGAAGCTGGTCGATGTGCAGCCGATCCGCGACGCCGGCCTGAAGATCGTGGTGGACGCCATGTGGGGCAATGGGGCCGGCTGGCTCACCCGCATTTTGGGCGGCGGCAAGACCGAGATCATCGAAATTCACAACACGCGCAACCCAATCTTTCCTGAGATGAAGCGCCCTGAACCCATCCCGCCCAATGTGGACGTTGGATTGGCCGCCACACGCCAGCTCGGCGCCAGTTGCTGTTGCATCACCGACGGCGATGCGGATCGCTGCGGGTTTGGCGACGAGCACGGGCGCTTTGTCGATCAGTTGCGCGTGTTCGGTCTGTTGGCGCTGTATCTGCTCGAAGTGCGCGGACAACGCGGGCCGATTGTTAAAACACTTAGCACCACTTCGATGCTCGAACAGCTTGGCCAGCTTTACAACGTGCCGGTATACGAGACGGGCGTCGGCTTCAAGTATGTTGCGCCAAAGATGACCGAGACAGATGCGTTGATCGGCGGAGAAGAGAGCGGCGGCTACGCCTTTCGCGGCCACGTGCCAGAGCGCGATGGCATTCTGGGCAACCTGTACCTGCTCGATTTCATGGTCAAAACTGGCCGCACCCCCTCGCAACTGGTTGATCTGTTGTTCAGCAAGGTTGGGCCGCACTACTATGACCGCATTGACACAATCTGTACCCCGGCCCAGCGCGAGCAGGTACGCGCCACGCTGTCTGCCGCGCAGCCGGGTACGATCGGCGGCTTGCGCGTGAGCGGCAAAAACATGACCGATGGCTTCAAGTTCATCTTGGAGGACGGCGGCTTCCTGCTCATTCGTCTCAGCGGCACCGAACCAATCGTGCGGGTGTACACCGAGACCACGCGCCAAGACCTGGTTCAGGCCATTCTGCGCGACGGGGTACGCCTGGCCGGCCTGGGTGACACAGCCAGCAACGATTAGCCGGCCATGCTCTTTGACACGCATTGCCATCTCGACGCCGCCGCCTTTGACCCCGACCGCGACGCGGTTTGGGCGCGCGCGCACCGGGCCGGCGTCGAGTGGCTGGTGAATCCTGCCTACGACTTGCCAAGCTGCCGGCGCGCCATCGACCTGGCCGGCCAACACGCCCACATCTACGCTGCAGTCGGCATCCACCCCAACGACTGCGCCACATTCGACAGTGACCTGCCGGCCCTGCGCGCGCTGATCGGTCAGCCCAAAGTGGTTGCTATCGGCGAGATCGGCCTGGACTACTACTGGGACAAGACCGCGCCGGCCCAACAAGCAGCAGCGTTTGTGGCGCAACTGGCCCTGGCGCGCGAGTTCAATCTGCCCGTCATTGTGCATTGCCGCGACGCCTACGACGACACGCTGGCGCTGCTCGAAACACACGCGCAAGGTTTGCGCGTTGTGTTGCACGCATTCGCCGGGCGCATGGAACACGCCGAGCGCGCCCTGGCGCAGGGCTGGCACATTGGCATTGGCGGCCCGGTAACCTATCGCAAAGCCGAGAACTTGCGCGAAGTGGCCGGCGCAATCCCGTTCGAACAACTACTGCTCGAAACCGACTCGCCCTACCTGCCCCCTCACCCACACCGCGGCCGGCGCAACGAGCCGGCTCACATCACCCTTGTAGCTGAGAGCGTATCTCAGGTTCGCGGCGTATCATTCAGCCGCGTTGCGGATGCGACAACGGCTGCCGCAATGACGTTTTTTGGGTTGTAGAGCGAGTGGAAATATGAATACTATGTCTGAGCTGGCGCGCCAGACCGTAGCCGGCCAATCAACTCGAATGGAGCCAACACACAGGATGGAACCTGTCCCCGGGGCCGCGCACAACACGCCGCATCGCGCAAGTGACCTCATCCGCGATCAAATGGCGCGGGTGGAAGCAACTTTGCTGAACCTACCCGAGCTTCAGCCAGCAGAGTTGCGCCGGGCTGTCGAGGCCATCGTCAAAAGCGGCGGCAAGCGCATCCGCCCAACCGTCACACTATTGATCGCCGGATTGTTGAACAGTCTCGACAACGAGCGCATCATCCACCTCGCCAGCGCCGTTGAAATGCTGCACACTGCCACGCTGGTGCACGATGATCTGATCGACGGATCGCTGATGCGGCGCGGCGAAGTAACGCTGAACGCGCGCTGGACGCCGGCAGCAACAGTATTGACCGGCGATTATCTGTTCGCCACAGCGGCCAGCCTGGCCGCCCAAACCAACAGTGTGCGCGTAATGAACATCTTTGCGGAGACGCTGAGCGTGATCGTGGCCGGCGAACTGCAACAGCAATTCACCGACTGGGCCAGGCGCAGCACGCGCGACGATTACTTTCGCCGCATCTACGCCAAGACAGCCTCGATGTTCGTGCTGGCCACCACTGCAGCCGGCGTGCTGAGCGGCGCGACCGAAGCGCAAATGGCCGCCCTGCTGGATTATGGGCGCGATCTGGGCATGGCCTTCCAGATCATGGACGACATCCTGGACTTCACCGGCGAGCAGGCCGCTGTAGGCAAGCCAGTGGGCAGCGATCTACGACGCGGGCTGATCACTCTGCCCACCATCTGCCACATCGAGTCGCACACGCCCGACGCACGCATCGAATGCGCCCTGCGCGGCGAATGCGATGCCGAAACATACGACGCATTGATTGCACAAATCAGAACATCGGGCGCGGTGGAAATGGCGCTGGTCGAAGCGCAGAAAATTGCCGGCAGCGCCAAACGCGCCCTGGCCGGCTTCCCGGACAGCGCCTATCGCGCCACGCTGATGGATCTGGCCGACTACACTTTGCAGCGCAACACATAGGCCGGCGGCGCCTGTCTTTGCGCGCGCGGCCGGCGCGCGCGCGGCCGGCCTGCCCGTCCGTCGCCATGCTGAATATCATCATCGTGAACTGGAACGTGCGCGGTCTACTGCGCGCGTGTGTGCAATCGCTGCTGCGCCACCCGCCTACCCGGCACCCGCAACGCATCATCGTGGTCGATAATGCTTCGACCGACGGCAGCGTGGCCATGCTGCGCGACGAATTCCCGGCTGTGCACGTGGTCAGCAGCGCGACCAATCAAGGCTATGGCGGGGGCGGCAATCTGGGGCTGGCCTACGCCGGCCCATTGGATGCAGAACCCGGCCGGCCCACCTGGTTCCTGATGCTGAACCCAGACACCGAAGCAACGCCCGGCGCGTTGGACGCTTTGCTCGACTATGGCGACGCACACCCGGACGCAGGCGTGATCGGGCCGCAACTGCGCTATGCGGATGGCAGCGTGCAATCGTCGCGTCGGCGCTTCCCCACCCTCGGCACAGCGCTGTTCGAGAGCACCTGGTTGCAACCGCTTGCGCCGCGCCGGCTGCTGGATGACTATTACATGCGTGACCGCCGCGATGACGAAACGTGCGATGTGGACTGGGTGGTGGGAGCAGCCATGTTAGTTCGGCGCGAGGCATATCTACAGGTCGGGGGGTTCGACGAAGCGCGCTTCTTCATGTATTCGGAAGAGATCGATTGGTGCCGGCGTATCAAACTGGCCGGCTGGCGCGTCGTGTATCACCCGCAGGCTGTCATCGTGCATCACGAGGGTAAGAGCAGCCAGCAGGTTTCGGCGCGGCGCATGATCTATTTCAACACCAGCAAGGTGCGCTACTTTGCCAAACATCACGGCCGGCTGCAGGCCAGCCTGCTGCGGCTGGCGCTGCTCAGCTTATTCGCGGAACAATCGCTGGTCGAAGGGGCCAAATGGCTGGTTGGGCATCGCCGGCCTTTGCGCGCCGAGCGCCTGGCCGCTTATCGCGCGGTGCTGCGCTCGGGGCTGCGCTGATTTCGACATGATGAAGCGCCATTCACAACGCGCATTGCATCCCTCGCTGGCTGAAGAGCAAGCGTTGTGGCAACAGGGGTACATGCACATCGCCGGCGTGGATGAGGCCGGGCGTGGGGCATGGGCCGGCCCGGTGCTGGCAGCGGCGGTAATTTTGCCGCCTACCTCCGAGGCCGCCGAGACGCTCCGCGATGTCAACGACTCGAAGGTGTTGTCGCCGTGGCAACGCGCTGCCTGCCGTGCGTCGATCACGCGCGTGGCAACAGCGTTTGCGGTGGGCGCAGCCACGGCGCAGGAGATCGACACGCTGGGCATTGTGCGCGCAACGCGGTTGGCCATGGCGCGCGCAGTGGCTGCGTTGCCGCTTCACCCCCATGCGCTCCTCATCGACGCGCTGAGCCTGCCCGATCTGCCCATCCCACAGCGCACCTTCAATTTTGCCGATTCGATCAGCTTATCGGTGGCTGCTGCGTCCATCTTGGCCAAGACCGAGCGCGACATGCTGATGCAACAACTCGACGCAGCGCATCCGGGCTATGGATTTGGGCGGCACAAAGGATATGGCACACCGGCGCACCGCAAGGCGTTGCAGACGCTGGGGGTGTCGCCGGCCCACCGACGTAGCTTTGGCCCGGTAGCGGCTGTGGCCGCAGAGCGCCGGGCATAGGCCGGGGACAGGGAGTTGGGTCAGGCCCCTCACCCCCAGCCCCTTTGCTGCGACAAGTCTCTTTTGTTCTGATCAGACCGCTTCCACTTGCACAAACTGACTGTTGTACAACTCGGCATAAAAGCCGCCGCGCGCCAACAACGCTTCGTGCGTACCTTGTTCTACAATGTCGCCCTGGTTCATCACCAGAATCCAATCGGCGTCGCGGATGGTGGAAAGACGGTGCGCGATGATGAAACTGGTGCGTCCACGCATCAGGCGGCGCATGGCTTCCTGAATGAGCAGTTCGGTGTGGGTATCTACCGAGCTGGTGGCCTCGTCCAAAATCAGCATGGGCGGGTCAATCAGAAAGGCGCGGGCAATCGTCAGCAGTTGTTTTTGGCCGGCAGAGATGTTGGTGGTCTCTTCGTTGAGAACCATCTGATAGCCGCCCGGCAGCGCGCGGATGAAATGGTCGGCGTGCGCCATTTTGGCGGCGGCCATCACCTCTTCCTCGCTGGCGTCTTCACGCCCGTAGCGAATGTTGTCGAAGACCGTGCCGTTGAACAGCCAGGTATCTTGCAACACCATGCCAAACTGACGGCGCAGGTCGGCGCGGCGCAGCGAGCGCACGTCGTGTCCATCCACCAGAATCGCGCCATCGTCCACATCGTAGAAGCGCATCAGCAGTTTGACCAGCGTGGTTTTGCCCGCGCCGGTGGGACCCACAATCGCCACCCGTTTTCCGGGCGCAATGTGGGCTGAGAAGTTTTTGATGACCGGCTGTTCGGGTTTGTATCCAAAGCGCACATTGCGGAACTCCACCTCGCCCCGAATGGCGGTCACTTCAACGGGCGACTCGGTTTCGGGAACTTCGTCTTTTTCTTCCAAAAATTCAAAGACGCGCTCCGCGGCAGCGGCGGTTTGCTGCAAGACGTTGGAGATGTTTGCCAATTGCATCAACGGCTGAGTGAACGAGCGCACATATTGAATGAAGGCTTGAATATCGCCGACTGTGATGAGGTTGCGAATGGCGAGGTAGCCGCCCAACACCACCATGCCCACATAGCCCAGGTTGCCGACAAAGTTCATCATCGGCATCATCACGCCAGAAAGGAATTGTGATTTCCAGGCCGAGCCGTAGAGCGTGCTGTTTATGCTTTTGAACTTTTCGGTGCTGCGTTCTTCGGCGTTGAAGGCTTTCACTTCCACATGCCCGCTGAACATCTCTTCGATGTGACCGTTGACGTGGCCCAGATAATCTTGCTGTTCGCGGAAGTAGCGCTGCGAGCGGCTGACGATGAACTGCACAATGCCCAGCGAGAGCGGGATGATGAGCAGCGCCACCAGCGTCATCTGCCACGAGATGGTCAGCATCATCACCAGCACGCCGAAGACCGTCACCACCGAGGAAATGATTTGCGAGAGGCTCTGGCTGAGCGTCTGATTGACGGTATCCACGTCGTTGGTGACGCGCGAAAGCACTTCGCCGTGATTGGTTCCATCGAAGTAGCGCAGCGGCATGCGGTTGATTTTCTCGGCGATGTCGCGCCGCAGGCGGTAGGTGATGTCTACCGCCACGCCGGTCATCACCCAGCCCTGAATGTAAGCCAGAATGGCGGAAAGGACATACAGCCCCAGCGCCAGCAGCAAAATCTGACCAATGCCGGGCAGGTCAATGCCTGCGCCGCTGCCGCTGATTTGCCCCATCACGCCTTCAAAGAGTTTGGTGGTGGCGTTGCCCAAAATTTTGGGGCCAAAAATGGAGAAGACGGTGGACGCTACCGAAAGCACGATGACGATGAGGGTGACCGCTTTGTAGGGGCCGAGATAGGCGATCAGTTTCTTCATCGTGCCTTTGAAATCGCGGGCCGATTCGCCTTTCATCATCGCCATGGGTCCGCCGCGCCCCATGGGGCCGCCCATGCCGGGGCCGCCCATGGGTGCAGCCGGGCGTCTTCCATTGCCGCCCATAGGCCCGACCGGGCGTTTTCCGTTACCGCCAGAAATGGGAGCAGGAGTATGCGCGCTCATGCTAATTCCTCCTGGCTGAGTTGAGAGAGAGCAATATCGCGATACACATCACAGGTTTCCATTAATTCGTGGTGAGTTCCTTTGCCAACAATGCGGCCTTCATCTAAAACGATGATTTGGTCGGCTGTTTTGACGGTTGCCACGCGCTGCGAGACGATGAAGACCGTGCTATGGGCAACATGCTGTTTGAGCGCGCGGCGCAGGGCGGCGTCGGTTTTGAAATCGAGCGCCGAAAAACTATCATCAAAGATGTAGATGGGCGCGCGCTTGACGAGGGCGCGGGCAATTGCCAATCGCTGACGCTGACCGCCGGAGACGTTGGCGCCGCCCTGGGCAATTTCGGCGTTCAACCCTTCGGGGCTGGATCGGATGAAATCGGCCACCTGGGCAATGCCGGCTGCTTCGAGCAGAGCCTGTTGGCTGGCATGTTGATCGCCAAAGCGCAGGTTGCTCTCAATCGTTCCGGTAAACAGGTTGCTGCGCTGCGGCACATAGCCGATTTTGTCGCGCAGGTCGCTTTGCTTCACGTGGCGAATGTCCACGCCGTCAATCAAAATTCCGCCGTCGGTCACATCGTAAAAGCGCGGAATCAGGCGCACGATGGTGGATTTGCCCGAGCCGGTTGTGCCGATGAAGGCGGTCGTTTGTCCGGGGCGGGCGGTGAAGGTGATGTCGTGCAGCACGTCTTCTTCAGCGTCGGGGTAATGGAAGGACACGTGGTCGAAGGTCACTTCGCCGCGGAAGGGTTCGGGGAAGCGCTGCGGGGTGGGCGGGTCTACGATGGTCTGTTGGGTTTCCAGCACATCGGCAATGCGGTTGGCGGAGACCTGCGCGCGCGGCAAGATGATGAACATCATGGACATGAACATGAAGGCGAAGAAGATTTGCATGGTGTACTGCATAAACGCCATCATGGCGCCCACCTGCATTTGCGACTGCGCTACCTGATTAGCGCCCACCCAAATGACCAGCAGTGAAACGGCGCTCATCAGGAACATCATCACCGGCATTAAAATCACCATCACGCGGCTCACGAAGAGGGTGTTTTCGGTCAGGTCGCGGTTGGCGCGCTCGAAGCGGGCTTCTTCAAACTGCTGGCGGTTAAAGGCGCGCACCACCATCATGCCGCTCAGGTTTTCGCGCACCACGCGGTTCAGGTTGTCTATCAGTTTTTGAATCTTCTGGAAGCGCGGCAGCGAGACGGCAAAGACGGCGCCAATCAGCCCGATGAGCAGCGTCACCATCAGCCCGATAATCCACCACATCGAGGGGGCGGTATCCAGGGCGCGAATCAGCCCGCCCACGCCCACAATAGGCGCGTAAAAGACCATGCGGATGACCAGCATCGTCACCATTTGCAATTGGGTCACGTCGTTGGTGGCGCGGGTAATCAGCGAGGCGGTGGAGAATTTTTCGATTTCGGCGCTGGCAAAGTTGGAGACATGCACAAACAAGCCTTCGCGCAGGTCGCGCGCCACGCCAGCCGCCACCCGCGCCGAAAGCAGCCCCACCAGAATGGTGGCTGTGACCGAGAGCAGGGTGATGAGCAGCATCAGCGCGCCGGTGCGCAGAATGTAGTCGTTCTGCATTTTGGCGGTATCCACGCCCAGGGCGGCGTATTCCGCTTTGGCGGCGGCAATGCCCATTTGGGCGGTGAGCGATTCGCCGAGCGTGTCGAAGCGTTCGCGCAGGCTCGTCCTCATCGTTTCGCGCGCGGCGGCGGGCATTTGGGGCAGCATGTCGAACACGTTCATGCCGGGCGGCAGCTTAGAAAGGTCGAAGCCCATGCCCTGCCCCAGCATGGCGGCGGCTTGCGGGTCCGACTGGGCCTTTTCAAGGAAGGAGACGGTCAGCAGCCCGCGCGCCATCACCGGTTCGAGCGCGCTCAAGGCGGCTGAATCCAGTTCTTTGCGGAGGTAAACCGGCTGACCGCTCAGGGCGGGGTATTGATTCTGAAGGTCGGCATAGGCGGCGTCGGAGGGTTGCACCGGCTCATAAGCCGACTTTACCTGGGCTTGCTCGGCGGAATCGAGAAACAGCAGCGCTCGCTGATAGGTCTCTGCGCGCAGCGCCGCCGGGGCGGAACTTTCTACGCCGCCCTGCTGAATGCCGATGGTGACGATTTTAGAGAGATAATCGGGCAGGGTTAGGTCGGCATTGGCTTGCCCAAACAGTAAGACAATGGCAAGCAAAATGGACGGGGTATAACGACGGATGTGGGGAAAAAGTCTTAACATGTTCTGCCTGGGTAATTGGGTGATTGATTACGAAAGCTCTGTTTCTTCTTCCAGCGCCTGGGCATGGGCGATCAACACTTGCAACGCAGCTTGCACGTCAGATTGCTCTTCCGGCGTCAGGCGTTCGGCTAGCTGATCGAGCCAGCCCTGGCGGGCCTGCATGCTCTGCTCTGAAACGCGCAAGCCGGCCTCGGTGAGGGTGATGAGTTTGTTGCGGCGGTCTTGCGGGTCTTCGGAGCGGGTTGCCAGCCCTTGCTGAACGAGTTTATCGAGCAGTTGACTGGCGGCGGCGTTGGTGACGCCCATTTCTTCGCCCAAATCGGAGACTCCGCAGACGCCTTTGTGCCGAATGCGAAACAGGGCGTTGAGTTGCGGAATGGAGTAGTTGTTTTCTTTGGCGAACCGCATGAAGTGCCGCATCGAAAAGCGCATGGTGACGCGCAGCCATTCATGCAGGGTCTCTGCCAGGGGAGGAGACATAGTTCATCCTTTTTTATGGTTAAGTTTTCTTAACTATAAAGTTTTGTTTGGTTTTTGTCAAGGGCGGGGTCAATGTTCGAATGGCCTTCCCGTAAATAACGGGACAGAACCCAACCACGAAGGACACGAAGCACACAAAGGTGGGAAAGGCGGCTGATTTTACGAGCACTTTTCTTCGTGATCTTTGTGTATTTTGTGGTGAAAGGCGGCGTTCCCGCGCTACAGCCATCGGTTCAGCCCGAAGCAATTCACCCTGCCGCAGTTGGCGGCGTGCGTGCTGCTGAGCTTCTACTTCAAGATGAGCTACCGCGACTTTGAAGCGTTGCTGTTGATGAGCCAGGAACTCCGCGATGTGTTGGAGCTGACCGCTGTACCGGACTACAACTCGGTCTTCAAACGCAAATTTGGTGATGCGGTTCGCTCGGCGAAGCCGGCCTGCCAAAACCGTGAAGGCCGCGTCCAGTCTGTCGTTTACAACGCTCATCGCTGAGCATGTCCTTGTGTCTGAAGGTTTTCAACTGAGCACTTTCCCGTAAATAACCGGAAAAAGCCCAACCACGAAGGACACGAAGGACACGAAGGACACGAAGCACACAAAGGTGGGAAAGGCGGCTGATTTTACGAGCATTTTTCTTCGTGATCTTTGTGTACTTTGTGGTGAAAAATGGTCTTCCCGTTAAAAACGGTAGAATCGATAAAATTATCCAAATCAACATTCGTCTGCCGGTCAAATACGCTGCATCCATTTGTCCACTCTGGTGTGTTTTTTATATTCCCCCCAAAAGGAGATTCCCATGACCATCCTGTCCAAAGGCCACCGCAAATTCCAGATTATCCTTCTTTGGTTTGCCTTGCTTGTCTCTGCATGTTATCCTGCTTCAATACAAATTCCACAGGCGCCAAACATTCCATCTGAAGCGCCGACCCTTAAACCCGTCAACCCAACGCCACTGCCTGCCTCGCCGCAGCCTGAAGCCGACTCCCCCTCTCTTGCGCCCACTTTCGCATCCGAATACCGCTCCTATGCCCTCGGAATCAGCCTGGAAGCCAACTCGTACAGCTCGCGCGCCTTTGCGAACATCTTCAAAAACGATGCCCGCGTTTGGGTTCCCGGCACGATGAACCCGGGGGCGGTGGATGAAAACGGCATGCCCACGAGCGATTTCGATTTGTTCACGCTGGATGGCGCCTTCCTGCACGAGACTGCTGGTTTCAACGGAACCTATACCTTGTATTTCAATGGCGCAGCCGACCTGAATGCAAGCGGCGGAACACTCCAAAACCAGCAGTACGACGCGGCGCAAAATCTGACAACCGCCCGGCTAATCGTCAGCGACCCTTACCCGACGATCATTCTGTACTTTCGCAACACCCGGCGCACGCCCCAAAGCAGTCTCAACAGCGGCGTCACCGGGCTCAAACTGATGCGGCCGTTGCGCATTGGCAGCAGCGAGAGTTACCCGCCCGAAGCCGTTTTCACCACTGAGTACCTGGAACTGCACAACCGCGGCCAGGTCCTGCGCTTTATGGATTTCACCGCCACGAACGGCAATATCCAGCGCGAATGGCAAGACCGCAACACCCCCGACGACCTGACTTTTTACGGCGAAGCCCCCGGTTATTGGTGGCAGGGAAAGGGCGCCCCCTGGGAATACGCCATCCTGCTGGCAAACACGCTGGATAAGGACATTTGGGTTAACGTCCCTACCTTTGCCAGCGATGACTATGTGGCGCATCTGGCCGATTTGCTCTACACCAGCCTGGAGCCGGAACGCAACATTTACGTCGAATATTCCAACGAGATATGGAATTTCGCCTTCCCGCAATGGGCGCATGTCAGCCAGTTGGTGGATGCCGACCTTGCCAGCAACCCACAGACCAGCATCAATTTCGATGGCGCGGTCAAACCCAACGGCGGCGAAACCGACCACGGCGTGGGCGTGCCGCGCTACTGGGCCAGGCGGGTGATGGAAATCAGCGATATTTTCCGCGCGCGCTTCGGCGACGAAGCCATGCTCACGCGCGTCCGCCCGCTGTTTGAAACACAGGCCGCCTGGCAGCATTGGATTGCCAACGGACTGCTCT
>JAEANN010000048.1 GCA_016841965.1 Candidatus Roseilinea mizusawaensis
CGCCGGCCTCGTCCTCGAGGCCGGCCACCCAGCATCATGAGTCATCGGCGTCGCAAGGACGCGCCGCGAGAGCGAACTGCCACCGCTCGCCGGCCTCGTCCTCGAGGCCGGCCACCCAACATCATGAGTCATCGCGGCGCAAGGACGCGCCGCAAGAGCGAACTGCCACCGCTCGCCGGCCTCGTCCTCGAGGCCGGCCACCCAGCATCATGAGTCATCGGCGTCGCAAGGACGCGCCACAAGAGCGAACTGCCACCGCTCGCCGGCCTCGTCCTCGAGGCCGGCCACCCAGCATCATGAGTCATCGGCGGCGCAAGGACGCGGCGCGAGAGCGGATTGGCACCGCCCAACATCATGAGCCATCGCGCCGCGAGAGCGGATTGACACCGCCCAACATCATGAGTCATCGCGGCGCAAGGACGCGCCGCAAAGCAAGCCGGCCCCGATGAACAGGATGTCGCCATCCACCGGGGCCGGCCATTCGACTTGCACACGCTCAAAGCGCGCTGCGTGCCAGCGATTAGTGATGCAGGTCAAAACGATCCAGATTCATCACTTTGTTCCACGCCGCTACAAAGTCATGCACAAACTTCTCCTGACCGTCGGCGCAGGCATACACTTCGGCCAGGGCGCGCAGTTGCGAGTTTGCGCCAAAGATTAGATCGACGCGCGTGCCGGTCCACTTCAGCTCATTAGTCAGGCGGTCGCGACCCTCAAACACCTGAGCATCCGGAGAGACGGGCTTCCACGCCGTGCGCATGTCGAGCAGGTTCACGAAGAAATCATTCGTCAAGACGCCCGGCCGGCTGGTGAAGACGCCGTGCTGTACGCCGCCATAGTTGGCGCCCAACACGCGCATCCCGCCAATCAACGCTGTCATTTCTGGCGCAGTGAGCGTCAGCAATTGCGCCTTGTCGATCAAGAGCTCCTCATCCGACACCGTGGCGTGAATCGCGTGGTTGCGATAGTTGCGGAAGCCATCGGCCACCGGCTCGAGCACGCTGAAGGAGTGCGCATCAGTCTGTTCCTGCGAGGCATCCATGCGCCCCGGCGTAAAGGGCACCGTGATGTCGTAGCCGGCCTGCCTGGCCGCCTGCTCTACCGCAGCACACCCGCCCAGCACGATCAGATCGGCCAGCGAAATTTTCTTGCCGTCTGACTGTGCGCCGTTGAAGGCGCTCTGAATGCCCTGCAATATGCCGAGCACTTTGGCAAGTTGGGCCGGCTGATTGACCTCCCAATCCTTCTGCGGAGCCAAATGAATGCGCGCACCGTTCGCCCCGCCGCGCTTATCGGAGCCGCGGAAGGTTGAAGCAGCCGACCAAGCCGTGTAAACCAGTTCGGATGTTGACAAGCCCGAAGCGAGAATCTGGCGCTTCAGCGCGGCGATGTCGGCCTCGTCGATCAACGTGTGATCCACCGGCGGGATGGGGTCTTGCCAGATGAAGTCTTCGGCGGGCACTTCGGGACCGAGGTAACGCGCGCGCGGACCCATGTCGCGGTGGGTCAACTTGAACCAAGCGCGCGCGAAAGCATCGGCGAGCTGATCGGGATGCTGCAAGAAGCGGCGCGCGATCGGCTCGTAGATGGGATCGAAGCGCAGCGCCAGGTCGGTGGTGAGCATACCCGGCGTGTGACGCTTGTTGGGATCGTGGGCGTCGGGCACATTGGCCGGCGCGCCTTTGGGCGTCCATTGCCAGGCCCCGGCCGGGCTTTTGGTCAGCTCCCAGTCATAGTTGAACAGGTTTTCCAGATACTCGTTGCTCCACTGAATGGGCTTGCTGGTCCAGGTGATTTCGATGCCGCTGGTGATGGCGTGGGGGCCTTTGCCGCTGCCAAAGCTGCTCTGCCAGCCCAGGCCCTGTTGTTCGATGGGGGCGGCTTCGGGTTCAGGGCCGACATGGGTGGCCGGGCCGGCGCCGTGCGTCTTACCAAACGTGTGCCCACCAACGATCAGGGCAACGGTTTCTTCGTCATTCATGGCCATGCGGCCAAAAGTTTCGCGAATGTCACGCGCGGCAGCCAGCGGATCAGGTTTGCCGTTCGGCCCTTCCGGGTTGACGTAGATCAGGCCCATCTGCACGGCGGCCAGGGGATTCTCCAATTCCCGATCACCTGAATAGCGCTGATCCTCTAGCCATTTGCCTTCGCTGCCCCAGTAAATATCCTCCGGCGGCTCCCAGACATCTTCGCGTCCACCGCCAAAGCCGAGCGTCTTGAAGCCCATTGATTCCAGAGCGCAGTTGCCGGCCAGGATCATCAGGTCGGCCCAAGAGATGGCCTTGCCGTATTTCTGCTTGATCGGCCAGAGCAGCCGGCGCGCTTTGTCGAGATTGGCATTATCGGGCCAGCTATTGAGGGGGGCAAAGCGTTGCGCGCCAGTGCCGCCGCCGCCGCGCCCATCGCCGATGCGATAAGTCCCGGCGCTGTGCCAGGCCATGCGGATGATCAGGGGGCCGTAGTGGCCGAAGTCAGCCGGCCACCAGTCCTGTGAGTGGGTCATCAGATCGTACAGGTCTTTCTTCAACGCCTGGTAGTCCAGTTTCTTGAACTCTTCGGCATAGTTGAAGTCTTCGCCCATCGGATTCGCCGTAGGCGGGTTCTGATGCAGGATCTTGAGATTCAACTGATTGGGCCACCAATCGCGATTAGTGGTTCCACTGCCGGCGGCATGCTTCATCACGGGAGACTTACCATTTGTTTGCATCTTGTTCTCCTTGTTTTATCAAACATCCTTGAGCTTGAACAATGCAGATTGATCAGGTGCAAGGTGACAGGCTGAAATCAGATAGAGATGACTCTACCTAGACCGGCTTAGACACAGCTTAGCTGGCTGCCGAGCTGCGCGCCTGTGACAGGGGCGTCGCAAAGATGCGCCAAGCCGGCAGGCAGTCACTCGGCGAAGGCCGACACACGGCCGGCTAATCGCGCAGCCCCTCATTCACATACTGGGTGATTTCGCTCACGCTCAACTGCTCAATGCCCAATTTGTCCAGCGTGCGACCCCGGCGCCAGTAATCGGTGCGATGCACGATGCAGGCCAGTTGCACGATGCTGTCCATCGCCCGCACCGACACCCCATAGCGCTGGCCGAGCGCTGCAATGGGCACCAAGCTCATCGGCACGTCCTCGAACAGGTAGCGATGATTGAGCGTGGCCGGCGCTTTGATGCCATAGTAGCCCGGCTGGTTATGGATAGCCTCATTTAGATCAGCGCCGGTAGCGTTGTAAGCCATCTGCAGCCACTCCATTGCATTGCGCGCGCGGATGCCCAGCGCCGCCGCAACCGTCACCCGCTCGCGGTCGAGCACCTCCAGCACGCGCGCCACCGACGGCGTGACGCCGTCAATGTAGAACTGGAAGTCGCCGTTGGTGGACTCGATCCGGCCTGCATTCAGCAGCGTCAGGGCGGGATGGAAAATGGCGCCCATGTTGTTCAGCCCGGTGTTCAGCACGTTTACACCGTCGATGAACTGAGGATAGGCCGGCATGAGCGCCGCCAGGACATCCGCCGTGCGAATAGCCGGCAGGGCAGCCAGCGGCACTGCTTCCTTGATGCGGAAAATGCGCGCCTGCGCCGGCCCATCCGACCGGCTAGCGTAGATGAACGTTTCCGCCTCGGCGACCGTCACATCGGCATGGCAGCCCTTGTCGCGCAGCACCTTGGCAAACTCGATCGCCCCACACGTGCGGCCTGGGTGCAACACCACGATTTGCCCGTCGCGCAGGTGCGGCGCCGCATGGGCGGCGATCTCGGCATGGGCCGAGGACGGCGTAACTACCATTAACACACGTGATCGCTTGACAGCCTCGCCGATATCTGATGTGACGCAATCCAGCCGGCCAAACCCGCGCGGCCCACCGTCGTAGCTTTCTAGATCAATGCCGCCGCGCTTGCAAATGGCGCTGATGCGATCAAAAGTGCGGTTGTACAAGGTGACCCGACAGCCTATCAGCGCCAGGTGCGCGGCCATGGCCTTGCCGCCGTTGCCGGCGCCGATTACGGTGTAGTCTGTGTGTCCGTTTGTATGAGGGGTCACGAGATTTGCTCCTTAACAAGAGTGCAGCGATGCGCTGTACAAGAGTGCAGTGATGCGCTGTTGCTCTGAGATGGGGTTGCCATCGGCATCCACGGCGTCGCACGCGCCGCGCGCAGTGATGCGGGTGTTGATCTGGCCGCGCGCAAAGCGGCTGTTCTTTAGTTGCGGCGCATCGAGCAACCCCAATTTCACGGCGCGCGCCAAAGTATCCGGATCGATCAGCGGATCGCTGACGCCGGGGCCGGCCAGCGCCCGAATCGCATCCAGCAACACATGCGCTTCGGCGGCCAAGAAGGCGCGGCGCTCCTGGATGGCCGGGTCAGCCGTCATATCCGGCGCGCCGCGCACAGCCGTCTCGATCACCCGGCGCGCCAGATTGCACGACTCGATCACGTCCTCGGCAGTTGCGGCGTGGTCGGCCTCAGTATGTCCCACCACGTGCACGATGTGCGGCTTGACAGCCATTTGCACATAGACGCTGGCCGCCAGATGCGCGCGCGCCGCGTCGATATCGAGCGGGTAACTCAGCAGGCCGGTGCGCGTCTGGCGCCAGATGCGAAAGTGGTCGCCGGCCAACGGGGCAATCAGATCGAGCATGGTCAGCATCTTGGCCAGATCCATCTGATCGCTCAGGCCGGGCGGGCTGTTGAACATGAGTTGGGCGATATAGTCTCGCACACCAAAGGCGCGCGCGTTGTATGCAGACAAGTACGCCGACACAACACACACCACATCGGACGCGTCGCGCATGCCCCAGTGATGCGGCTCGTTCAATTCTACCGGGATATTTTGCGCGCCATACCAGGCCATCACTTGTTGATGCTCGCGGATCGAGCCTGCCAGGTCCCACGGGCCACGCCCGTCCATCTGGTTGAACCAGAAAAGGGGGATGGCGCACCAGGCAATGTTGATGGTATCGACATACAGCTCGGCCAGGCGGATGAAATCGTCGGTGCCGGAGTATGTGCGCAGGAGAGGATAATTGCCGCGCCGGCTGGCTGCGTACAGCGCGCGATAGTCGTCGGCGCTGCGCACCGGCGCACCGCCGGCGCCCTTGCGACGCGCATCCTGGCGCTCCGGGTGGAAGAAGTTCTCTTGCGCGTCCTGGTCGGTGCCCAATGAGATCACATCTAGCGCGCGCGCCTCGGCAATCTGCGCAATCCCATCCAGCGTAGCCTGCATCGTGGGCAGCCCGAAGTGATGCCGGATGAGCGGAAACGGGGACTTCCAGCGGATACGCGCGACGGCAGTCTGTGGGAAGTCGGTTTCGTCGACTGCGCCGGCAGCCTGTCCTTTCAACCAGGCCAGCACATCGGCGTCAGACTCGGCGCCGGCGAAGACGTGCTCGAAGAAGCCCAACGCCTCGGCGCGCGCCGCGACCGGTGGGGTGCCGGCGAAAGCAAATCGCACGCCGGCTGCGCGCAAGTCGTCGGCGGCCTCGGCAAACTCGCCGAGCAACCGTTCGCCGGTTTCTGGGGTCAGGCGATACGAAACGCCGACCAGGTCAGCGCCCGTTTCGCGCGCCGCAGCCAGCACTTTCTCGATCGACACAGCCGGGCCAAGAAATACTGTGCGCCAACCGGCTGCTTCGGCCAGCCGAAGGAAATGCGAGACGCCGGCCACATGCACACACTCGCCCAGCGCCCCTGCCACAACGGTTTTCATTTGCACCTCCCGTGTGCTGAATCAACATACAGCCTGCGCACACCCCATCGCGCGCGCGATGCGTCGCGCAATCGATGAATTGAGGATCGAAAGAGAGACGAACCCTACCGCTCAGCTCATGATTCTAACCGCAACAAGAGGCAGTCGACTTCTGGGCGCGCAAAGCTGCAACTTGTGCGCGCCAACGCGCCACGTCCTCGTGGCACGAGCCTCTCTTGAAGACTGCTAGGCAGTTCACACCCACAAATCGACATGTCACAGGCCGGCATCGTCAAAGGTCTGTTATCCTAGAGCAACTGATACTTTGCAGCGTCCGTGCTGCGCATGTGGAGGTGAGCCTTGAAACTCGTAATGGCCGTGGTGCAAGCCGACGCAGCCGCCAAAACGGCCGAAGCCCTGATCGAGGCGGGTTTCCGAGTCACGCGGATCGCCACAACCGGTGGTTGGTTGCGACGCGAAAACACGACACTCCTCTCGGGTGTTGAAGACGAGCGGGTGGAAGAGATGCTGGCCGTGCTGCACCGTCTGGGCGTGCGCACAGCACAATCGGCCCCGGACAACACCCCAGAGAATGCCGCCACTGCCGGTCGCGGCATTGTCTTCGTCATGGACGTCGAGCGATTCGAGCACTACTGAACGCTCTATCCGGCCAGCTAGTAGTAGAACCAGATCACGCCGCTGTACCGAGGCAGCGCCAGCCTCAAGCCTTCGCACAACAGCGCCTCGCCGGGTGTCTGGGCTATTCATTGATTTGCGACTTCCCCACAGCGTTTACCACAGAACGCCCGTTCAGTAGAACGCCCGTTCAGTAGAACGCACGTTCAGTAGAACGCACGTTCAGTAGAACGCCCGTTCAGTAGAACGCACGTTCAGTAGAACGCACGTTCAGTAGAACGCCCGTTCAGTAGAACGCCCGTTCAGTAGAACGCCCGTTCAGGTCTATCTGCTTTCGGCGGGTGCCGGCCCAGAAAAAGCAATCTATCGATCTTGGCGTCGATCTTAGCAGCATCTCAGAAAGCGCTGCTATAGCTATGACTGTCACAGGTTGGCCGGCGATGACATACCGCTTTGTGAAAGCATGAACGAACAGCCCGCATTGCAATCGGGGCGATGGCAATATCGCATCCGGCACTGGCGCGCACAGGGGCGCAACGCGCTGATTTTTGCGTCTGGCGTGCTGGCTGCTCTGCTTGGGTTGCTGCTCTACAGCGTCCTTGTTCCTGCCCCTGCGCCGCTGACAGTGCGGGATATCAACGAAGCGGTAGCACAGGCCATGGCATCGGCTACGCCGCCGGCTGCGTTTTCGTCGCAAGTCTATCAAATCATCCAGCCATCGCTGGTGCTGATCGAGGTGACATCGACAGACCGCGACGGCAAATCGCGCAACGGTCTTGGCACAGGCGTAGTGGTCAATGTTCAGGGCGCCATCTTGACCAGCCTGCATGTGGTGACCAATGCAACCGAGATCGCATTAACGTTTGCCGATGGCACCGAAGCCACCGCCGAGGTGGCCGTGCGACAACCCGAGAACGACATCGCTGTGCTGCTGCCAAGTCGGCTGCCGGCAGTGTTGGCGCCGGCTGTGCTGGGCAGCCCCGGCGCCATGCGCGTCGGCGACGAGGCATTTGCAGTTGGCCACCCGCTGGGCCTGTACAGCTCGATGAGCGCCGGCGTGATCTCTGGCTTCGACCGCACCTTTCAACCAGACAAGGACGGGCCGCGCCTGAAAGGGCTGATCCAGTTCGATGCAGCGGTGAATCCTGGCAATTCCGGCGGGCCATTGTTGAACCGGCGCGGCGAGGTGATCGGCATTGTGGCCGGGCTGGTCAATCCCACCGAGCAAGAAGTCTTTATCGGCATTGGCTTTGCTGTGCCAATCGACGTGGCAGGCGGCGCCGCCGGCGCCCCGCCGTACTGACAGGACACAGGTGACAGGTGAATGAGTAACAACGGAAGTTCTGCCAATGGGCTGCCCATGGAGCGGCTGCTCTACGAAGTCAAGAAAATCATCGTCGGCCAGGATCATTTGCTGGAACGGCTGATCGTGGCATTGCTGGCGCGCGGCCACATTCTGGTCGAAGGGGTGCCGGGGCTGGCCAAGACGATGGCGATCAAGACGCTGGCCGAGGCGATTGGCGGCGAGTTCAAACGTATCCAGTTCACGCCCGATCTCGTCCCGGCCGATCTGGTCGGCACGCGCATCTACAACCAGAAGACAGGCGAGTTCAACACCTCGCTTGGGCCGGTGTTCACCAATCTGCTGCTGGCCGACGAGATCAACCGCGCGCCGGCCAAAGTGCAGAGCGCGCTGCTCGAGGTGATGCAGGAACGCCAGGTGACGATCGGACGCGAGACATTCGCCGTCCCTAAGCCATTTCTGGTGCTGGCCACACAGAACCCAATTGAGACAGAAGGCACCTATGCGCTGCCAGAGGCGCAAGTCGATCGCTTCATGCTCAAAGTGCTGGTCAGCTACCCCAGCCCCACCGAGGAATTCGTGATTGTCGAGCGTATGACCGGCGCTGTTGAGAAAGTGCAAAAGGTTCTGAGCACCGACCAATTGCTGGACTTGCAGAAGCAGGCCGGCCAAGTATATGTCGATCCTGCGCTGATCGAGTATGCCATTCGCCTGGTGACAGCTACCCGCGATCCTGGGCAGGTCGGCCTCAAGGATTTACAGCACTACATCCTGTTCGGCGCAAGTCCGCGCGCTTCGATCAACTTGATCCTGGCCGCCAAAGCGCTGGCGTTTGTGCGTGGCCGCACGTATGCACTGCCTCAGGATGTTTTGGACATGGCGCTCGACGTGATGCGGCACCGGATTGTGTTGTCGTACGAAGCGCTATCCGACAACATCTCCAGCGACGACGTGCTGAACAAAATCCTCGGCCGGATTCCGATCCCAGTGGTGCCGCTGCATGAGCACGCCAAGCTCCGCGTTAGCGCCTGACACGCCGGCCACCGACCGTCGGGCGCCCGAACGCATTCTGCAACGTCTCGACTGGCAGGTGATCCGCCGGCTCGACGGCCTGCTGCAAGGCGACTATCGCACGCTGTTCTACGGCTACGGGGTGGACTTCGCAGACTTACGCGAATACCAGCCGGAGGACGACATCCGCTATATCGACTGGAACGTGACGGCGCGCATGGACACGCCCTACGTTCGGCAGTACGTCGAAGACCGCGAGATCACTGCCTGGTTCCTGCTCGACCTCAGCCCATCGGTGGATTTTGGCAGCGCGCAAAATCAGCGCCTGAAACGCGCCATGCTGGTGGATTTCGTCACCACGCTGGCCCGGCTGTTGACGCGCCACGGCAATCGCGTCGGCGCGATGTTCTACACCAGCCGCGTGGAACGCACAATCCCTGCGCGGGGCGGGCGTATGCAGGTGCTGAGACTGGTCAACGATTTGCTCAAGCAACCACACCTGGACAAATCCCCACTCACCGATCTGGCGCCGCTTTTTCAGGCCGCGTTAAACAGCATTCACCGGCGCGCGTTGATCTTTGTCGTCTCGGACTTTATCAGTGCGCCGGGTTGGGAGCGCATGCTCAACCAACTGAACCGGCATCATGAGGTGATCGCGGTGCGTCTGTGGGATCGCAGCGAAATTGAGTTGCCAGACATCGGGCCGGTGATCCTGCAAGATGCAGAAACGGGTGAGCAACTGTACGTAGACACGCGCGATCGGGAATTCCGGGCGCGCTTTGCCGAAGCAACCCGACAGCGCGAGGCCATGCTGTCCGAGGCGTTCAAGCACGCCGGTGTGGATGTGCTGCCTCTCTGCACCGAGGACGATCTGGTGCGCGCAATCACGCAGTTTGCAGCGGCGCGCCGGCAACATGCCAGCAGCAGGCGGAGATGAGGTGAGAACATGCGTTTCATCTGGCCCGCGCTGTTGTCGCTGCTGATATTTGTGCCGATTCTGGCCGGCTTGTATGTGCGGCTGATACGCCAGCGACAGCGTACACTGGCCCGTTTTGGCCACTTTGGGTTGACGCAAAGCAGCACACGCCGGCTCGACGCCCGCCGCCACGTGCCACCGGCGCTTTTCCTGTCTGCCCTGACGCTGCTGATCGTGGCAATGGCCCGACCAGAAGCTGTAGTCAGCGTACCGCGGGTGGAAGGCACTGTCATTCTGGCCTTCGACGTATCGGGCAGCATGGCCGCCGACGATCTCAAGCCGACGCGCATGGAAGCCGCCAAAGCTGCGGCGCGCGACTTTGTAGAGCGCCAACCACCCGGCGTCCTGATCGGCGTCGTTGCGTTTAGCGATGCCGGCCTATCTGTGCAGGCGCCATCGGACGATCCGGTCAAGATACTGGCAGCCATCAATCGTCTGACGCCCCAACGCGGCACGTCACTGGGCAGTGGCATCCTTGCCGCGTTGAACGCCATCGCGGCCAGTGAAGCGCCCGCCACCAACTACTACAGCAACAAAGACCTGACACCTACACCGGCCCCTACCCCGGGCCGCAAAGGAACGCACAAGTCAGCGGCCATCGTGTTGTTGACCGATGGCGAAAACACCACGCCGCCTAATCCCCTGGAAGCCGCCCAGATCGCCGCCGAGCGCGGTGTGCGTGTCTACTCTGTTGGCATCGGCAGCGCCGAAGGGGCCGTTCTGAATATCGAGGGATTCTCGATTCGTTCGCGGCTCGACGAGGCAACACTACGGCAAATTGCCCAGCTCACCGGCGGCAAGTACTTGAACGCAACTGACGAAGCCGAATTGCGCGCGATCTATCAGACGCTGAGCCCACAACTGGTGGTGCGCGCGCAGACCATGGAGATCACATCTGTGCTTGCGGGGGCCGGCCTGCTGACACTGTTGATCGGCAGCGCGCTGTCGATGGTATGGCTGGGGCGGCTGCCGTAGTCGATAGTCAGAAGTCAGATAACAGATAACAGACAACAGATCGCAGACGGCACACTGTGGCATACGCGACACAAAGGAAGGGAGGGTGTTGATGGATGTTTTGTGGCCGGGTTTTCTGGCCTTGCTTGGGTTCATCCCGCTGGCAGTCGGGCTGTACATCTGGATGTTGCGCCGCCGGCGGCGCTATGCCGTGCGCTACTCCAGCCTGTCATTGCTGCGCGCCGCAGTGCCGCGCCGATCATCGCTGCGGCGTCATCTTCCGTTTGCACTGTTTGCTGTGGCGCTCACCAGCCTGGTCATGGCGCTATCGCGCCCGGTCGCCATTGCCAGCGTGCCATATGGTCAGGCGACGATCGTGCTGGCCATCGATGTCTCGCGCAGCATGTGCGCGACCGATATTGAACCGAATCGGTTGCAAGCTGCGCAAAAAGCAGCGCTGTCGTTTATCGAGCGCCAGCAGCGCGGCATGCAGATCGGGATTGTGGCATTCGCCGGCTTTGCCGAAGTGGTCCAGCCGCCCACCGATGATCGGGACGCCTTGCGGGCTGCCGTCGAAGGGCTGTTAGTGGGCTACCGCACCGCCATCGGCAGCGGCATTCTGAAGTCGATCGACGCGATTGCAGAGGTCGACCCGAACGTCGCGCCCAGTCTATCGGAGCGAGATCTGGCGCGTGGCGCGCCCCGCCCAACGCCGGTGCCACGCGGCGCATACGCGCCGGCCATCATTGTGCTGCTGACCGACGGGGCCAGCAACGCCGGCCCGCTGCCGCTCGACGCGGCACAACAGGCGGTGGAACGCGGCCTGCGCGTGTACACGATTGGGTTCGGCACCGAGCGCGGCGCGACTTCTTTCCCATATTGCGGGCCGCAACTGGCTGGCCGCGAGCCAATGCCCAGCGGCGGGCCATTTTTTGGCGGCGGCATGGGTGGTATGGGAGGCGGAGGCCGATTCCGTCGCGGCATCGATGAAGAGACGCTGAAGAAAGTGGCCGAACTCACCGACGCGCAGTATTACTCTGCCGAGAGCGCCGGCGAATTGCAACAGGTTTTCGAGTCGCTGCCGATGCATCTCATCACTAAACACGAGACGACCGAGGTCAGCGTTGTATTCGCCGGCCTGGGCGCTTTGCTGGCAGCACTGGCTGTCACACTGTCGCTGGCCTGGCAACCGCTGCCGCAATGAATCAAGGACGAGGCGTGACCCATCAAGCCACACCCAAGAACCCAAAAACCCAAAGAACCCAAGATGGATATTTGAAAGGCTTCCCCAATTAGGCTAGAATTACGCTTTGCTCAATTCAAGATTGACTCGATCGGAGCGCGCCGACAAGGCGCGCGATTGATGTCTATTGATGTCTAAGGAGTAGTTCAAACATGGGTCCACTGCCAAAGCGCAAGTTTTCTCACGGCCGCACGCACCGACGCCGCGCACATGACGCGCTGACGCCCATTCAACTTGTGGCTTGCGACAACTGCGGTGAGATGAAACCGCCACACGTCGTCTGCCCATCCTGCGGGTATTATCGTGGGCGGGAAGTCGTCACCATCGACACCGGTAAATCTGACAAGAAGTAAATTTGTGAGATAGGCTCGGTGACCACCGCTTACGTTTTCCCCGGCCAAGGCTCTCAGTTCGTCGGCATGGGCAAGGAACTGGCCCGACTGCGCCCGGTCGTCAAAGGCTTTTTCCAGCGCGCCGACGCTGCGCTGGGATTTGCCCTCTCAAGGCTGTGCTTTGAAGGGCCGGAATCTGAACTCAACGACACGCTCAACACCCAGCCGGCGATCTTTGCTCACAGCATCGCCGCTCACGCCGCCGTCGAAATGTCGGGCGAAGTAGAAGCGCCGTCGTTCGTCGCCGGCCACAGCCTGGGCGAGTTGAGCGCGTTGTGCGCCGCGGGCGCACTGACATTCGAAGACGGCATCCGTGTGGCGCGTGAGCGCGGCCGGCTGATGAAACTGGCCGGCGAGCGTCAGCCCGGCAGCATGGCCGCTGTAATCGGGCTTGACACAGACGTTTTGCGCGCAGTATGCGCCGAAGCCAGTCAAGCGCATCCGCCAGGCGTCGTTGTGGCCAACGACAATTGCCCCGGCCAGGTCGTCATTTCTGGCGACAAAGAAGCCGTGACTGCCGCCAGCGCGATGGCCAAAAGCCGCGGCGCCAGGCGCGTCGTGCCGCTGGCCGTCAGCATTGCCTCGCACTCACCGCTGATGGCCAGCATTGCCGAGGAGTTCGCGCGCGTGGTGGCCGGCACGCCCTTCCAAGCAGCGCGTATCCCGCTGGTTGCCAACACCAGCGCCACACCTATCACCCACCCCGATGACATCCGCGCCGAGTTATGCGCCCAACTTACCTCGCCGGTGCGCTGGACAGAAAGCGTGCAGTGGATGCGCGCGCAGGGTGTGAACACTTTCGTGGAGATCGGGCCAAAAGACGTGCTCATCAATCTAATCAAGCGCATCGCCGACGACGCGAACACGCGCGCCATCGGCTGAATTGATGATTTGTGATTGACAATTTTGGATTACGGCAAGGCCGACGTTCAATCGTCAATCGCACAATTCACAATCAAAAAATTCAAATGAGTCTGACCGGCAAATCCGCAATCGTGACAGGGGCCTCGCGCGGCATCGGTCGCGCGATTGCCATCGACCTGGCGGCGCGCGGCGCGTTTGTAGTTGTAAACTACAACGCTAGCGCAGCCGCTGCGCAAGAAGTGGTTCAAACAATCGAGTCCGCCGGCGGCAAAGCTATCGCCGTCAAAGCCGATGTAAGCCGCATGGATGAGGCAGTGGCGCTGGTGAAGGCCGCTACCGACGCTTTCGGCAAGGTGGACATTCTGGTCAACAACGCCGGCACGACGCGCGACACGCTGTTAATGTCGATGAAGGAAGAAGACTGGGACACCGTCATCGACACGGATTTAAAGAGCGTGTTCAATTGCTGCAAGGCTGTGGCGCGCCAAATGATCCGCCAGCGCGGCGGGCGGATCATCAACATTTCATCGGTGGTGGGGCTGGCCGGACAGGCCGGCCAGACGAACTATGCCGCAGCCAAAGCCGGCATGATTGGCTTCACCAAATCGCTGGCCAAAGAGCTGGGATCGCGCAACATCACCGTCAACGCGGTGGCGCCGGGGTTCATCCCGACCGCGCTCACCGACGTGCTTACAGAAGAGCAAAAAGAAGCGGCCATCAAGCTCACCCCCCTGGGGCGCTTTGGCAAGCCCGAAGAGGTGGCATATGCGGTATCATTCCTGGCGAGCGAGGAAGCTGCATTCATCACCGGCGTCGTGTTGTCTGTGGATGGGGGCCTGGTGATGCAATAGGCCCCCGCGAGCCGGTCGCTTTTGGTGCTGCAAAAACCATGAACGGCAAAGCAACTATCTCTCCGCAGGTCGTCTTGCAAGTGGCCCGCATCACCACGCTGGCCACGCCGGGCGTGCTTGGCCTGGTGGAGGATGAATCCCCCCGCAGCCCAAGCGCCGGCAACTTGACGAAGCACACCCTGCGTGGCATTGTGGCATCTATCGAAGACGGCGCCGCGCATATCGGTGTGCACATCATCGCCGCATCAAACGTCCCGCTGGTGCGACTGGCGCGCCAGATTCAGATCAACATCGCTAACGCGATCGCAGAAATCGCAGGCCTGGAAACCGCAACTGTCGATGTAACAGTTGAAGATGTGGGGGTGGCGATATGAACACTGGCGCGAGCGTGCACCTGTGAAAGCCAAACGTGAAGCGCGCATCCTGGCGCTGCAAGTACTGTACGAAGCAGACACTGCCCAGCATCAGGCAGGGGAGGTCTTACAACGCCACCTGCGCGACTGCACCGGCGATCCAGACAACCCGGCCAACAACGTCACCACGCGCGACTATGCCATCCGCCTGATCAGCGGCATCGTCAAGAATTTGGCCGAGCTGGACAACTTTCTAGGGCAGTGCGCCCCCGACTTTCCAGTCAGCAATCTCTCGCCGATCGACCGCAATATCCTGCGCGTAGCCGTCTACGAGATGCGCGCAAACCTTGCGCCGGTGCGCGTGGCGGTCAATGAAGCCGTGGAGATCGCCAAGCAATATGGCAGCGACACGTCGCCACGTTTTGTGAACGGGGCCTTGGGCGCGGCTGTAGCCAGATTGTCGGCAGCACACGAGTTGATGGCATGAGCGGAACCATCCTGGGCATTGGGCCGCTGGAGATCATTATCATCGCCGTACTGGTCCTGCTTGTATTCGGGCCAGAACGGTTGCCAACCTTGATGCGCCAGGCCGGCCGCACCGTGCGCAAGCTGCGCGATTTCTACGTCCGGTTTGCCACCGACCTGCGCACCGAATTGACACCTTTTGAAGAAGAGATCAAAGTGCTGCGCGAGGTCACCGACGAGTTGCGCCGTGACTTGGCAGAGATTCGAGATGCAGCAGATCTGCGCACCGCCGTTCAGCCCATCATGATCGACACGTCTGTGCCGGCCAACGCCGGCAAGACCGCATCAGTCGTTAGCCCGGCCGACGGCGCTGCGCCGTCATCACCGGCAGCGCCGGCCACAAACGGCGCAACTACGGCCGCTGTGAACACCGCCGAGCTTGCCCGGCCAAGCACCGCCGACTCGACGCAAACGACAGACAACAGGACACCGGCTGCTCCGCGCGTAGCGCGCAATGGCGCTGCACCTCCGCTTTCCCAGGACAACCCGTGGGCGCAGCTCGGCCAGACTGCCCGCACTGACGCGCTCGACGACGATAACCCCTGGATGGCCATCTAGCGCGTAATCACCTGCCACGATCCCATTCACAACCCACTCACACCAGATTACACCAGATGGCAGGCAAACGTGCGCCTTTGTCCCACCAGAGCCGGGCGACACGTCAGGTAGCGCCCTGAGACCGGCAAGATCGCGTCTCTCAAGATCGCGTCTCTGTTGGCCGGTATAGGATAATAAACAGTATGGCAGAGCAAGTGAACGTCAATCCTGCAGAGCAGGAAGAAGGGATGACCCTTCTCGACCACATGCGCGAGCTGCGCGAGCGGCTGTTCAAAGCTGTCGTAGCCATCGTGATCGGTGCAACTCTCGGGTTGATCTTCTCAAATCAAATTCTGCATTTGCTGATCGCGCCTTACGGGAACAAGATCGTCACGATCGCGCCTACGGAAACGCTCACCAACACATTCGTTGTGTCTTTGACGTTTGGCGCAGCGGTGGCGATGCCGGTGGTGATCTACCAAATTCTGGCATTTGTCATGCCGGGGCTGCTGCCCAACGAGAAGAAGTGGGTACTGATCGGCGTGCCCACTGCCACATTGCTTTTCGTGATCGGTGCAATCTTTGCCTGGTTCATCATGCTGCCGCCGGCGCTTGGATTCCTGACCACTATCAATACCGATGTGTTCGAAGTACAACTGCGCGCAGACGATTACATTCCCTTTGTCACCGGCGTGCTGTTCTGGATCGGCGTGGCATTTGAGATGCCGGTGGTCATTTTCGTGTTGGCCAAGTTCAACGTCTTGACGGCGCGCGTGCTGGCCAAACAATGGCGCTATGCCGTGGTGTTCATTGCCGTGCTGGCAGCCCTGATCACCCCCACCCCCGACCCGGTCAATATGAGCATCGTCATGGCGCCACTGTTCGTGCTCTACGGCATCAGCATTGTGATGGCAGCCGTTGCCCGACGCGGGGCAACAACGCCGGCCATCCTGGACCCTGACGAGGCGCCGAAGGAAATGAAATGATCCTACACTTGATTCCTCTAGAGACGTGGCGTCAGCTTGCGCCTGGCCAACCCTATGCGCCGGCATCACTGCAGACCGAAGGGTTCATCCATTGCACAGCAGGTGACGCGCTGCTGATCGAAGTAGCCAATACTGTGTACCGATCACAGCCCGGCGAATTTCTGGTGCTGGAGATCGACGAAACCAAAGTGCAGGCCGAGGTGCGTTGGGAGGCGCCGGCGCGCCCGACGGCGCACTCGGCATCAGGCGCGCTGGCCGCAGCCAGCACGGCCCTGCCGCCTGAAGCGGCTGCCGAGTTCGGCTTGCCGCAAACCACCAGCACAGAGCCGGCGCAGACCGCTATTTCATTCCCCCACATCTACGGCCCACTCAACCGCGATGCGATCGTCGGTGTCCGCTACGCTGTTCGCGCAGCCGACGGCACGTTCACCGGCATCGAGCCAATTGCCAATACACCCGCCGGCCTGAACCTGAAGACACCCTCACAACTGGCCGGTGAACTGGTCGATGCAACCGGCGAATTCTCTGACGCGCTGGCGCGCTTCAAGGATCATGTCGAAGCGCGCATGAACGAAATGGACAAGCAAATCAAGCGCCGGCTGGGCGAGTAGCGCGCGATCCTATCGCAAACACACATGCCATCGCTAAACTTTAACCGCTTCTATCGTTACGCCGAACTAACCGACATCCTGCAGCGCTTCGACAGAGAGTTTCCCCACTTGTGCGCCCTGACATCGATTGGCAAAAGCTACGAAGGCCGCGATATCTGGCTGGTCACCCTGACGAACACCGAAACAGGCGGCGATACTGACAAGCCGGCCTTTTGGGTCGACGCCAACATTCATGCCACCGAGGTGTCGCCCTCGACCTGTGCACTGTACGCCATTCACAAATTCCTGAGCGAATACAACACCAGCGCACAGATCAAGCATACACTCGACAGCCGCGCCCTCTACATCGTGCCGCGCATGAACCCAGACGGCGCAGAGATGTACCTGGACGAGCGGCGTCGCGCAGTGCGCTCAAGCACGCGCCCCTATCCGCTGCCAGAAGAACTGGACGGCTTGCACGAGGGCGATGTGGATGGTGATGGGCGTGTGCTGTTGATGCGCATTAAGGACCCAAATGGCCCCTGGAAAGTTCATCCTGACGAACCGCGCTTGTTAATCCCACGTGAGCCAGATGATCTGAGCACAGCCGGGCCGTACTACCGCGTGTTGCCCGAAGGAATGATCCGCAATTACGACGGCGTGACCCTCAAGATTGCACCGCGCCTGGAAGGGCTGGACTTGAATCGCAACTTCCCGATCGAGTGGGCCGTGGAAAGCGAGCAAAAAGGCGCCGGCCCCTACCCCACCAGCGAGCCGGAGGTGCGCGCAGTCGTTCAATTCATCGTCGATCATCCCAACATCACAGGCGGCATCTCATTCCATACCTATAGCGGGGTATATTTGCGGCCCTACGGCACACGACCGGACGACGATTTTCCAGCCGAAGACCTGTGGACATACCAAGACATCGGCAAGGCTGCCACCCGCATGACCGGCTATCCGGCGGTATCTGTCTTTCACGAATTCAAGTACCACCCCAAGCAAACCATCAAGGGGGTTTTCGACGACTGGATGTACGACCACCTGGGTGTGTACGCGTGGACATGCGAATTGTGGAACCCGCTGGGACAGGCCGGCATCGAGATGAAGAAGCCTGATGGCAGATATCAGTTTATCGAATGGTATCGGGATCACCCGGTCGAGGATGACCTGAAGCTGCTGAAGTGGAACGACGAGGCGTTGCAGGGCAAGGGATTTGTGCCCTGGTATTCCTTCCAGCATCCGCAACTGGGCGAGGTGGAGCTGGGCGGTTGGGACGAGGCATATTGCTGGCGCAACCCACCGCCACACCTGCTGGAGAAAGAGATTGCGCCGCACGCAGAGTTCATCTTGTGGCACACGGCGATATCGCCATGCCTGTCTTTCCGCGAAATCCTGGTCGAGCCGGTGAGCGAGGGCGCATACCACATCACCGCCGTGGTAGAAAACACCGGCTGGCTGTCCACCAGCATCACCACGCGGGCTACAGAGAAAAAACTCGTCCGGCCTTGTGAAGTGGAGTTGCTGCTGCCAGAAGGCGCATCGCTGGTGAGTGGCCTGCGCAAGTCAGAGATCGGGCATCTGGCCGGGCGGGCGCTTAAGAAAGCCGGCTTGTACAGCGCCGACCCAACCGATGACCGGGCTAAACTAGAATGGGTGTTGCGCGCGCCACGGGGATCTCAGATCACAATCATGGCTGCCGGGCCGCGTGTTGGCCGTATCAAAACCACAATCGGGTTGCAGTGAGATGGGCATACTATCCCGCGAGCAAATTCACGAACAGTTGTCCGCAGTTGCCGGCTGGTCGCTCACCGAAGCCGGCGAGATCACGCGCACCTTCGAGCTGCCCAGCTTCCCCCAGGCGCTGCTCTTCGTCAACGCAATAGGCTGGCTGGCCGAAGCAGCCAATCATCACCCCAACATTGTCATCCGCTACCACCGCGTCACACTCACCCTGTCGACACATGATGCCGGCGGCTTGACTGCCAAAGACTTTGACCTGGCGGCGCAGATCGACGCGCTGGTGTAAAAACGTACAACACCCAGCATCCAATACCAGATACGCAATACGAGATACGCAATACGCATTGCGCGTCGCGTATTGGCGCAGGCGATGCAGTGGCCGGCCTACGTAGTGACATTGAGATAGAGCTGCTCGCGTAAGGTCATCACATCGCGGCGCAGTTGGTCTTCCGATTCCAGGCGCTCCTTCACACGCTCGACACCATGGATGACAGTGGTATGGTCGCGCCCGCCTAGCAACGCGCCGATCTCTGGCAGCGAAGCATCCGTCTCCTGGCGCACCAGATACATGGCCACCTGTCGCGGCTGCACAAGCTCTTTGCTGCGCGAGGAAGACACAATCTCCTGAACCGAGATATTGTAGTACTTGGCGACCGTCTCGATCACTTGAGACGGGCTGATGTGCGCACGCCGGCCTACCAGATCAGCCAGCGTGTCACGGGCAAATTGCACCGTGATCGGGCGGCCTGTCATCTCCGAAGTGGCAACCAGACGGGTCAACGCCCCTTCCAGCTCGCGCACATTGCTCTGAATCTGCTTGGCGACAAACTCGATCACTTCCTGCGGTAGGCTGGCCTGTCGCTGGGCGGCTTTGGCTTGCAGAATAGCGATACGGGTTTCCAGGTCGGGCGGGGCGATGTCGGCCATCAAGCCCCACTCGAACCGGCTGCGCAGTCGGTCTTCGAGCGTGACCATCATCTTGGGCGGCCGGTCGCTGGTAAGCACAATCTGTTTGTTGGCGCTATAGAGCGTATTGAAGGTGTGGAAGAACTCTTCCTGAGTGCTTTCTTTGCCGGCGATGAACTGCACGTCGTCCATCAGCAACATATCAACAAGGCGGTACTTGTTGCGGAAAGCCTCGGTGCTCTGGCTGCGAATAGCCATGATGAGTTCGTTCATGAAGGCTTCGGACGTGACGTAGCAGCAGGTCATGCCACGCCGGCGCGCTTCGTGGCCGATCGCATGCAGCAAATGCGTCTTGCCCAGGCCGGCGCCGCCGTATAGAAAAAGCGGGTTGTACCGATCGGCCGGCATCTCTGCCACAGACATAGCCGCCGCATGCGCCATGCGATTGCCAGACCCCACGACAAACGTGGCAAAGGTGTAGCGTGCATTCAGTCCGTCATTCAAAGCGCTGTTCCAGGCGCCCTTCGCGCGAGGCGCAGGTGTGGGCGCCGGCGCCGGTGTCAAGTACTGCGCCTGGTCTTTGGCAGCGGCAGGCTCGCGCATCACCGCAGCAAGATCGGGCTGCGCAATTGACGCAACCCCGCCGTGCTGGGACACCAGCACAAACGTAACATCCACACCACGCCCCATCCGCTCAGACAGTACACGCTTAAACTGGCCGAGCATGCGGTGCTCCATCCATTCCTTGATGTAGCCGTTGGGCACACCGATAACAAACTGCCCGTCTTCATAAGTCACCAGGCGCGCAGACTTGATCCACGTCATGTAGCTGCCACGCCCGATGTTTATCTCGATCTCACCCAGGGCAGATTGCCAAGCTTCTTCTGGCCTCATGACTGACTCCGCGTTTCGATTCAGGTATCCCACACACACAACAGCGACCCACAAGACCTTGTGGGATTGCCGGCTGCGCTGCGGGACTTCGCATTCTACGCAGCCGGCTAGCACAATCAAGAGCTTGAATTAATCCAACCTTAAAAATGGCCCAGGATTTAAGTTTTGCCTTTTCGTGTGACTAAAGTTGTGGAAAATGCCGGCATAATCTGTGGGTAAGTCGCCCACAGATGTGGACGACATGCAAACCTATGAGGAGTTTGCAGACTTATGAACATGCCGAACAAAAAAAAAGCGTTCAGTGTTCGCGCCGTTCAGTGCGACTATCGCGCACAAGATGACGAGGTATATGCTGCGCTCAAGCGGGCCACCGATCCGCTGCACCGCGCGTGGGACAGACTGCAACGCGCGCGCCGGATCGCCGTCAAGTTCAACCAGGACAAGATGGACCAGGCGGTCGTGCTCTACGAAGGCCAGCGCCAGCAACTGGTGACCGACAAGGTTGCCCGCGCCACGCTGCGGCTGCTGCGCGAGCGGACAAGCGCCGAGATCAATGTCGTCGATGTCAGCTTCTACCAGGTCTATTCTGGCGCGGAACCGGATTCCACCACTCAGATCCGGCATATCCTGGATGAGTTTGGCGTGACCTACGTGAACGGCAACACCGGCCCCATCCGCTGGTATCAGACGCCGGGCGGCGGCCAGATGTTCGGACAATACCCGCTGCATCCGGCCATCGCTGAGGCAGACGCAGTGGTGTCGGTGCAGAAACTGAAGAGCCACGCTTTCATGGGCGTCACTCTGTGCCTGAAGAATCTGTTCGGCCTGATGCCGACCCAGCCCCTGGGCCGGCCCCGTTTCTACTATCATCACCTCGTGCGCATGCCCTACATGCTGGCAGACATCGGTCGCATCCTCAACCCCGCGCTCAACATTCTGGACGGCACGGTGTGCCAGGCCGGCGAGGAATGGGGGCCGGGCGACCACCCCCGCATCGGCAATGTGCTGATCGCCGGCGATCACGTCATCGCCACGGACGCTTGTGGCGCGCACCTCATGGGCCACGATCCGCAGGCCGATTGGCTGACCCCACCCTTCCACCGTGACCGCAACGCGCTGAAAGTGGCAGCCGAAGGCGGATTCGGGACAGTCGATTTGAATGAGATCGACTTCGTTTCCGAAGTTCAGGCGCCGGTCGCAGAATTTCACACCAAGATCACCGACTCGCGGGAGATGGTGCAGAGTTGGCGACGCACCACCGCCGAGCAAGGATTGCGCTATGCCGAGATGCGCCACGTGCTGGCCCGTCAGTATGCCGGCGAGTACATCCTGATGCAAATGGGCGAAGTCAAGTGGCACGATCCGAGCGGCGTCTTGCAGCGCAGCCGGCGCATCCTGTCTGGCGAACATCCAGAACAGGCCATGTTTTTCAAATACGTCGACCCCGATGAGGCCGAAGGCGAGCACTTCGAGGTGTACGAGCGCACACTCAAAGAAATGCAGACACGCGCATAAAGCCCAGCACGCAACCCAAACAACGCTCTACCCCACAATCAGGAGTACCCCTAATGACCGAGAACTGGCGAGGCAGTTTTGCCATTCCAATGACGCCATTCGACGACAAAGATCGCATCGACGAAGACGTGTTGCGCGCCGAAGTGGAGTTCTGCGTGCAGGCCGGCGTGGGCGGGCTGATGACGCCGCTGCTGGTCAGTGAATTCATGGCGTTGTCAGAAGATGAGCGCCGGCTGATGATGCGCATTCCCGTCGAGCAGGCCAAAGGCCGCGTGCCGGTGATCGTCAACGTAGCTGCCGAGAACACGCCTCTGGCGGTCAGCTACGCCCACTACGCCATGCAAATCGGCGCAGACGGCGTGATCGCCATGCCCCCCTACGCGCTCAGGCCCGACTGGGAAATCATCTTCGACTACTTCAAAGCCATTTCAGACGCCGTTAGCGTGCCGGTGTGGATTCAAAATGCCGGCATCGTCTCGCTGACAACCGACCAGTTGGTGAAGCTGTGCGAGCAGATCGAGCATGTCAGTTGGGTCAAAGAAGAAGTGGAGCCAAGTCCGCGCATGATTGCCGCGCTGGTGGCGCGCAACAGCCCACACGTCAAGGGCGTGATGGGCGGCGTCGGTGGACGTTACCTCATCACCGAGTGGGCGCGCGGCTCCAAAGGGTGCATTCACGCCTGCCAGTTCTGCGACGTGTTGCAGGATGTGTGGAACCTGCTGGAGGCCGGGCAACTCACCGAAGCCGGCGACCTGTTCGAGAAATTGCTGCCGGGGCTGGTGTTGGAAGGGATGCTGGGCATGGCCTTCAGCAAAGAGATCATGATCCGGCGCGGCGTGTTCAAGAATAACCGCATGCGCATGCAGGCCAAAGGGCTGACTGCCGACGACCTGCGCGAGATCGATCGCGTCTGGGAGCGCATTCAGCCATACCTGCGCCGGCCTGCGCCACACGCATAGCGCAGCGACGTTGCGCGCCAACGTCCCTACAGCAATCTGGAACTCACACCCTCCCGCAGGCAAGTCGCCTGTGGGAGGGTATCATTTCCTCGGCGTCTCGACACACTGCTGGAACAACTGCGCCCACACACACGTTTATATTGTTGATGCACGACGTTTCCGCTACTCCAAAGGAGGTGATCAGAATGAGCCACCGAGCCTCGCGGAGCGTGCGAAACCTGACGATTGCGCTGTGGGCGCTTCTGGCCGTGCCAGGCCTGGCCGGCTGCACCGTGCGCATGACCACCCCCGATCATGCGCCAATTGCCGCCACAACACCGCACATCATCCCCGTCTCGATCGCCGTCTCGGCGACCGTGTTATTGCAGGCTGCGCCACTGGGCGACGCGCCGGCCCAAGCCGTCTATGCGCTGGTTGTGAACGACAACGACTGGGACCGACTCGCCGGCCAGATTCCAGAGGCCGCCCTGCAAGCTGGGCGCCAGGCCAGCGCTGCCGGCCACGCCGTCGTTGTTGCGTTTGCCGGCGCCAAAGGCAGCAGCGGCTATCAGGTCAACTTGCGCAAGGCCACGCTGCAAGCCGATGAGTTGACCATCACTGTGGCAGTGACGGCGCCCGGCGCGGACGACATCGTTGAGCCGGCCAGCACACTGCCTTTCGTGTTGGCGATCATCCCGCGTGATGCGCTGGCCACAATTCATTCATATGTGTTCGTCGATGAAGGTGGACAATCGTTGATCCGCAGCCGGATCACAGCGCCCTGATCCTTACCGATCATCAGGCAAGGCGAGGGCAAGGAGCAGAACCATGTCGCAATGATTCGTGCGATTCCTTCTGACGTTCGCCATAGCGCTCTCACTGACCCCATCTTTCAACAGCACAATCCAGGCTGAAAAGCCACCGGAAGCGCGGTGGCTTGAACGGGCTGCGCAGAGCCTCAGCCGGCCATTCGCAAATACCCCTTCAACTGTTGTGTTCAGCGGCGCGTGCAGACGGAAGCGCACATCCCACGCTTTCGGCCATCCCGGCAACAACACGATTTGATCGCCCTCAGCCTGCATCAGCATAGCCTGCACGGTAATCATGCCGGCTGTGCCGTGATCGTGGTCTGGGATCCAGTCAAAGTTCGGCCCCCAGAATGCCGGGAAGCGGCTGCCGGCGTGCTTGCTTGCAAAGCGGTCTGTAATCATCTGGCGTACCTCTTCGGTCAGACCAAGACAAGCGGCCTGGATGCTGTCCTGGCACCAGCCCCGATTGTGCCGATAGCGACGTTGCGCGAACGTCGCACGCGCCGGGTCGAGAGTTGATCTGTTGCAGGCCAAAGCGCACACGCACACGACCAATCTTCAGCAGTCGCCCCACTTCGCTCCAGGCGTCGCGCTTGCTCACGTATAAAAGCAGGTCGCCGTTCGATTCGACCCACACATTCAGGCCCATATCGCCGTTGCCGAGCGGCATCGAGCCGGATGAATTCAGGCTGGGTGTCGTCCACGTCACGTTGTACTCTGACAGGTTTTGCATTCCGACAGTCTACAGGCACGCGCCGGCGCGACCCACAGAGCCCTGCTACCATAGCGTCCCATGAGCAACCTGACAGGAAAAGTAGCAATCATTACCGGTTCGACCGGCGGCATGGGCGAAGGGATTGCGCGGCGTCTGGCGCAGGAGGGCGCCAGCATTGTGATCTCGGGCCGGCGCGCCGACCAGGGCGAGCGCGTGGCGCGCGATATTGCGGCGCTGGGCGCGCCAACCCTGTTTGTGCGCGCCGACGTGGGCCAGGAAGCGGACTGCGTGACGCTGATTCGCGCCACGGTCGAGCGATTTGGCCGGCTGGACATCCTGGTGAACAACGCGGCCGCCACGCCGGTGGAGCCGGCAGGCGAGCAATCCGCCGAATTGTGGGACGCCGTGTTCGCCGTCAACACGCGCGGCCCGTGGGTGTGCATTCGCGAGGCCATACCTGTCATGCGCCAACAGGGCGGCGGCAACATCGTGAATATCGGATCGACGATGGGCTATCGCGGCTGGCTGAACCGGCTGGCCTATGCCACCTCTAAGGCAGCCCTGCTTGCCATGACGCGCACACTCGCCCGCGAGCTGGCCGGCGATCACATTCGTGTGAACTGGGTCACCGTGGGCTGGGTCGCCACCCCCAACGAGATCGACCTGCGCAACAAGACGCACGGTGACGGAGCAGCCTTCCTCAACGAGATGAACAGCAAAGCGCCGATGGGCCGATTGGAAACGGTCGAAGATATCGCCGAGGGAGTCGCTTACCTGGTTTCTGACCAGGCCGGCCATGTCACCGGCTGCGAACTCAACATCTCCGGCGGCATGTTTGTGCATAGCTAACGATTCCTACAGCCGCCGGCGCGACCCCATCTGTCCATCCAATCCACCGATCCAATCCACCGATCACAAGCTGGCAGTCACAGACGCCGAAGAGGGCCACCATGAACCAGATCACACACACCGACCTGCCCAATGTTCTCCGCGACGCCGACGGCCGCCGTATCACAAACGCAGCCGAATGGGGCCGCCATCGCCGGCAACTGCTCAGCCTCATCGAGATCGAATACGGCGCGCTGCCGCCCACCCCACCCGCAACCACAGGCGTGGAACTGCATCGCCACGCGATGGGCCGGTTGGGGAATGCCTGCCACATCCAATACCGGCTCGCCACTGGCCCGAACGGTACCTTCACCTTTCTGCTCGATGTGCTCGCGCCGGCATCCGAGGGCGCGACCGAGAGCGCGCATCCGGTCGTGCTTACGGGCGATGGCTGCTGGGGCTTCGTGGCAGACGACATCGCCGCCGAGGTATTGCGACGCGGCTACGCGCTGGCCCAGTTCATCCGCACCGAAATCGTGCCCGACGTGTATCACACCCACGACCAACGCAACGCCGGCCTGTATGCCGTCTATCCCGACGGAGACTATGGCGCGCTGGCCGCCTGGGCCTGGGGCTACCATCGTTGCATCGACTTTCTGACCACGCTGCCCTATGTGGACGCCACGCGGATTGTCGTCACCGGCCACTCGCGCGGGGGCAAGGCTGCCCTGGTGGCCGGGGCCACTGACGAACGCATCGCGCTGACCGCCCCCAACAACTCTGGCTGCGGTGGAGCAGGATGCTTCCGCATTCAGGGCGCAGGCAGCGAGACACTTAAGGATATCGTGACGCGCTTTCCCTACTGGTTCAGCCGGCGCCTGGCGTCTTATATCGGGCGCGAAAATGATCTCCCGTTGGATCAGCACTTCGTCAAGGCGCTGGTCGCGCCGCGCGCGCTGCTCAGCACCGAGGCGCTTAGCGACCTGTGGGCGAATCCGAGCGGAACCTTCCAAACGCACCTTGCGGCGCGGGAGGTGTATCGCCTGCTGGGCAATGAAGCGCGCATCGGCATCTGGTACCGCGAGGGCGGTCATGAGCAGGGATTGGCCGACTGGCGCGCGCTGCTCGACTTCGCCGACTGGCATCTGCTGGGCAAAGCGCCGGCGCGCCGATTCGACATCGACCCATTTGCAGAACCACGCGCCTGACACATCCGGGGCTTCACTGCGCGCCTCCCTCAGCGCAGCCAGCGCACAACCCGCGCGCCCCAGGGTTCGATCTGTGTGGATGTTCCCCAGATCAGATCGCCGGCCCCCGTCAACGTCACCGGCGCCGCAGCCTGGTCGATCGCCGGGTCAGCGGCCCGATCGCTGAAATTGAGCGCGACAAACACAACCTCGTCTGGCGACCAGCGCCACATCGCCAGACATGCCGGGCACCCCGGAATCTGTGTGAGCAATTCAAACTCTGCACTGCGCAGGGCGGAATGGCCGGCGCGCAGCGCAGCCAGCGCGCGATACGTGTTGAGCAGCGAGTCCGGGTCAGCGTCCTGCTCCTCGACCGATACGCCGTCGGCGGGGCGGTTGTAACGATCCGCCGGCCTGAACCAGGTGGTCATCAGCGGGCCGCTTTCGCCGGCATACCAATCCATCGGCTCGCGTCGATATTCGTCCCAGTAGGGGGCGCCGTTGCCCTTCATGCCGCGCATACCGATCTCCTCGCCATAGTAAACGAACGGCACACCCGGCGTGAGCAACACCGCGGCGGCAGCCAACTTCATCTGCGGCAGGTTTCCACCCACCTCTGAGGCAATGCGGTTCGTGTCGTGGTTCGAGGCAAAGCGCGCCAGTTGTGCGCCGGACAGATACAGCCGTTGCAAGGCGCGATAAGGGTCGCGCAGAAATCCGGTATCGCGTTCTGCATTCAGCACGCCGTCGCCGCCGCGCTCTGGATTGCCGTTGAACATGCCATACCACGGAAAGTCGAACAGGGCATCGAAACCATTGCGGAAGTAATCGGCCAGCACACGCTCGTTGCCATCCCACACTTCACCCAGCAACACTGCATTGGGATGTTTCGTTTTGACCGCATCGCGCAGCTTCTGCCAGAAGGCAAACGGCACACCCTTCGCGTAATCACAGCGCAAGCCATCGACACCCAGGTCGAGCCAGAAAAGAGCCGACCCGATTAGATAATCCACAACCTCCGGCCGGTTGTGATTCCACTCTGGCATTTGCCGCACATTAGCGAAAGACGCATAGGCCGTGTTGCCGGGATTGGTGAACTGGAACCATTTGGTGTACGCCGAGTCCGGCTTGCCGTAGGCGTCCTGGAAATACGGATGCCGTGTCGAGGTGTGGTTGGCAACAAAGTCAACGATCATGCGCATCCCGCGGCGATGCATGTCATCGAGCAGACGCTTGAAGTCATCCAGCGTGCCAAACTCCGGGTTCACGTCAACATAGTCGGCCACGTCATAGCCGTGATAACTGGGCGACGGATAGTGCGGCGTCAACCAGATGGCCGTCACGCCGAGCGATTGCAAGTAGTCGAGCTTCTGTTCGATCCCGTTCAGATCGCCGATGCCGTCGCCGTCCGAATCGGCAAAGCTGCGCGGGAAGATCTGGTACACGATGGCCTCGCGGAACCACGCCGGCGCATCGATGCCCGCTGCGACGGCAGTCGGGGTGGCCGTGGCGGGCGTGAGCTGCGTGGGGGCGGGAGTTGCAGTTGGCGCCGCTGTGGCTGTCGCGGTCGCCGGCGACGGGGCCGGGGTTGCAGTGGATGGAATCTGGGTTGCCGTCGGCGTGGGGGCAACCGGCGAGGGCGTCGCACAGGCAACCATACTCAGCATCAGCGCCACAGACACAACAAAATGGGTGTGCTTCATACCCCGATTGTAAAAGGGGATTTGGTCTGTTTCGTCTATACTGGCGCTGTATCTGGACACCACGACAGCAGGGAGGCAAGCATGGAGTTCTTCGACGTTGTGCAGTCCCGACATTCGATCCGTTCGTTTGTGGACAAGCCGGTGGAGCCAGAAAAGCTACACCAACTCTTGGAAACTACCAACCGCGCGCCATCAGGAGGCAACTTACAGGCTTATGAGATTTTCGTGGTGCGCAACCCGGAACGACGCGCGGCGCTTGCGCGGGCGTCACTCGGACAGGCATACGTCGCCAGCGCGCCGGTCGCTCTTGTTTTCTGCGCAGATCCGAGTCGGTCGGCCACGCGCTATGGCGATCGGGGAGGCCGGCTCTATGCGATACAGGACGCCACCATTGCCTGCACCTATGCCATGTTAGCCGCAACCGCTCTGGGCATGGCCAGCGTGTGGATCGGCGCGTTCAGCGACCAGCAGGTCTGGCAAATCATTGGGTCACCAGAGGGACTGGAACCGATCGCCATTCTGTCAGTGGGCTATGCGGCAGAGCAGCGCGAGCCTTCGCGCCGGCGCGCGCTCGACAGCATCACGCACTATCTGGATTAAGCCGGCCAGACCCGTGTATGATCAAGTAGATGTGTTCGTATGACGATCGGTCATTCCCATGCACGCCGGCCGCGCGTTATCGACCTGCGTGATGCCTCGCAATATCAGTTGATCTGCGAGTTAGATATGCGCAACCCGATGGACTTCCTCGGGCGCTACATGTTCAGGCTTCACCTTGGCAGCTTGGCCTTCTACATTTTCGCAGCAGTTACAGCCGGCATGTTCATCGCGGAACTGACCAGCCCCAGCTACACCCAAGCGTCAAGAGTAGCTCAACTCATCCTGGCGCTGATTGGCTCGGTGGTCATCGCGCCGATTCATGAAGGCATCCACGCCATCACGTACAAGCTCATCGGCGCGCCGGCAGTCAAGTTCGTCGCCGAGTGGCGCAAGGGCGTGATCTACACAATTGCCGACCGCTTCGTGATCGACCAGCGCGAGTACCTGTGGCTGGCTGTGACGCCGCTGTTCGCCATCAACATTGCGCTAGGTGGGTTGTATTTGCTCACGTCGGAATACAGTTTGTTCATCGCCGGCCTGTTGTGCTTGCATACCCTCTCTTGTATTGGCGACATCGCCATCGTCAACTTTCTCTGGGAGCGCCGCGACCAGACCATCTTCAGCTACGACGACTACACCTTGCACAAGAGCTACTTCTACATGCAACGGTCAGGTGATGCGCCGAACGGGGCGGCCAATCAGAGATAATCATCGGCGTGATCATCGGCATCGACGCCAGTCGGTCGTCAGGAACAATTCAGACCGGCACCGAGCAATACTCGCGCGAGGTCATCCGAGCGCTGGTGGAGATTGCGCCACACCATCGCTTTTGGCTTTACACGCGCAGCGCGCAAGGCGCGCACACACTTGCTATGGATATAGAACAGCCCCACCGCCAGGCACACGTTCAACTGATCCGCCGGCGCCGGCTATGGACGCACATCGGCCTGGGCATGGAGATCATGCGCCGGCCCCCAGAGGCGCTGTTCATCCCAGCGCACGTCCTGCCGGTCACGTTGGCGCTGCCGGGACAAGCCGGCCGGATACGCAGCGTGATCACCCTGCACGACATCGGCTACCGGCATTTCCCGTCGGCACATCCCTGGCAGCAACGCCTCTATCTGGACTGGAGCGCCCGGTTTGCGGCGCGACATGCATCGTCCATTGTGGCGGACTCCGAAGCAACGCGCCAGGACATTCATCGTTTCTATCGCGTCCCGCTGGATCGCATTCGTGTGGCATATCCCGGCGCTGTCAGACTGCCCAACGTGTCTGAGGACCAGCGCCGGCTGACGCTGGGCCGGCTGGGTTTGGATGGTAGCCAGACGATTGTGCTGCATGTGGGGACGCTGCAACCCCGCAAGAACCTGCGCCGCCTGATTCGCGCGTGGGGGCGGATGTTGGAAAACTCTCCAGCCGAGCTGCCGGCCCCGCTACTGGTGCTGGCGGGCGCTCCCGGCTGGGGGGGCGAAGCCGCGCGGGTGCAGGCCGAGATCCAGGCACAAGGGCTATCGCATAGCATCCGGCTGATTGGATACATCACGGAAGAAGAGAAAGCAGTGTTGCTGAGCGTTGCGCGCGCGCTGGCCTTTCCATCCCTGCACGAGGGGTTTGGCTTTCCTGTGCTGGAAGCGCAATCGGCTGGCGTGCCGGTGGTGTGCAGCAACACGTCGTCCTTGCCCGAAGTGGCCGGCGATGGGGCAATTCTGGTGAACCCGCTGGACGAGCAGGCCATTGGCAACGGTCTTTTTCAGGCCATGCACGATGCAGCGCTTCGATCCCGGTTGATCGAAGCCGGCGCCCGCAATGTGATGCGCTTCACCTGGCAGGCATGCGCGCGTGTCATCTTCGAGGCCTTAATATCACACGTCCCCTCAGCCACATGACTCCATCATCACCAATCTCACTGTCTGATGCCGTGTCCGTCGAGAGCCGCGCGCCGGGGCTGCGCATCCTGGGTGTGCGCATCGACGATGTCACCTCCGCACAGACGTGCGATCGCGTGATGGCTCTGGTATCAGGAGGAGGAGCGCACCAGATCGCCACAGTCAACCCTGAGTTCATCGTGGCTGCGCAACGCAACCCGCAATTTGCCGAGGTGCTTGAAAAGACTGTGCTAAACGTGCCGGACGGCGCCGGTGTGTTGTGGGCCGCGCGGCGGCTGGGACAGCCCTTGCGAGAGCGCGTTGCCGGCGTCGATCTGGTGGAACATCTCTGCGCTGTAGGGTCGCAATACCGCTGGCGCGCCTTTTTTCTGGGAGCACGCGAGGGCATCGCCGAGCGCGCAGCAGCCATCATGGCATTCAAATACAGCGGCCTGCTGGTTACGGGCACGCACGCCGGCTCACCTCGCATAGAGGATGAGGCCGAAATCGTGGCGCGCGTGCGCAAGGCGCGCCCCAACCTGTTGTTTGTAGCCTATGGCGCACCGGCCCAGGACTTGTGGCTGGCGCGTAATCTGCCGATGATCTATAGCGCCGACCGCCTGGCCGATGAGCCGCCAGGGCTGGTAGGCATGGGCGTAGGCGGGGCATTCGATTTTCTGGCCGGCGCACGACAACGCGCGCCGAAGTGGATGCAAGATGCCGGCCTGGAATGGCTGTACCGCCTGTTGCGCGAGCCACGACGCTGGCGCCGGCAACTAGCACTCGTTCAGTTCGTGTGGCGCGTGGCGTGGGCATCCGTGCGAGCGAAACAATAGATACCGGCGCATGCAAGCCGCGTACAATGACCCGTGACATCCGACATGGATAGCGGACTCCACACCAGCCCGGGCGCCAACGAGGCCCCAAGCAACACGTTATTCAGCGCCGGCCAGCAAGGGTCGCGCGCTGCTCAGCCGTCTAATGACCCGTCGCGCGATGTCATGATGGCATTGCGCGGCCTGCCGCTGTTTTCACGCCTGACAGACGACGAATTCAAGTTCGTAGCTGCACTCCTGCGCTCGGACTCCGCCAATCAAGGCCAATTGGTTTATGAAATCGGAAGCGGCAACACCAACCTGTACATTTTGCGGCGGGGGCGTGTCGCGGTGCGCTGGACCAACCAGTACGATATCGAGCAACGCCGGGTGCTGTATGCCGGAAGCGTATTCAATGAACTAGCGTTCCTCACCGGCATTCGCTGCCGCGACACCGCCGAGGCACTTGAGCCAAAGACGATGCTGTGGTACCTGCCACGCAAAGATTTCCAGGATCTGTTGAGCCGGCGCCCGGATATCAAGTCGCGCCTGGTGTATTCGCAAGAGGCGCTCGACGTGCTCAACAAAGTGCGGCGCATCGATTGGCTGCGGCCCGATGAGACGGTGATCATTTTTGAGAAGCGGCACTGGTGGGTGTTTGCCCGAGTTGTCATTGTCACGCTTGCAATTGTCGGGACGCTAATCGGTCTGCTGACTCTGACACCGGCTGCCGACCTACTTGGCGCTGCGCTGCCGATTCTCGTCAGCTTGATCGTTGCGCCAACGGCGCTGTTTCTCATCTGGGCTTTCATCGACTGGCAGAATGACTTCTTCGCCGTCACCGACCAGCGTATCGTGCACCGCGAACGAGTGTTGCTGATTCGTGATGACCAGGATGAAATTCCACTCAACCGCGTGCAAGATGTCACCGTCATCCGCGAAGGCACGAACATTCTGCAAACATTGGTGTTTCTGTTTTTGGACGTTGGCAATATCTCCGTCGAGGCGCTGGGCACCAAGTCACAGATTGTGTTCAAAGATGTGGGGAAGCCAGATGACATCAGCTACCAAATCTTTGTGCAGCGCGCGCAGGCTTTGGGCGCCACGCACCTGACCGAGCGAGCCAAAATTCGAGCCGAGCTGCGACGCGAGCTGGGACTGGCCCCACGCTTACCGGCCAAACCTATCGAACGCAAGACGACCCGCCCCAAACTGTTGCGAGATCGCCTGACTCGCATCCGTCGCACTCTGGGCCACCTGCGACAGACGCTTCTGCCACGCATGCGACTGATCGAAGGTGACCAGATCACCTATCGCAAACACTGGCTGGTGCTCATCCAACGCGCCGGCCTGCAATTTGCACTGTGGCTGACATACACCACCGCAATCCTGATCTTGTTCATCACGCAGCCCGAAATTCGGGGTGTGCTAAGACAATTGATCCCTGCTATGTTGACGGCCCTTGTGGGCACGGGCCTGTTCATGTGGTTTGTCTGGGAATACGAAGACTGGCGCAACGACGTGTATATCGTCACGCCAGATCGCATCATCGACAGCAAACGGTCGCCATTCGGGTTGCAGGGCACACAACGCCGACAAGCTAGCATGGGCGCCGTGCAAAATGTGACTTCCGCCACACGCGGCGTGATCGATTTGTTGTTCGACATGGGCGATGTGACTGTGCGCACCGGGGGCGCAGAGGGGGCATTGGTGTTCGAGCGCGTCTATAACCCACATGGCGTGCAGCGCGACATCACCACCCGACTCGAAGCCTATGCCGCAAGCCAGCGCGCCAGAGAAGCCGAGCAGCGCAACCGCGAGCTGGCCGAATGGATCGCCATCTACGATGACCTGAGAGGATTGCACAAGCGTGAGTCGAGCCAAAACGCAAATCAGGATAGCGTAAGATAGGGGATCGGTTAAGCTGATTGCCAGATAAGTTCATTGCCACAGATGTCACAGGTGAGTCGCTATGGTCAGAGAGATTCGCAAAATCGGCGATCCAGTGCTGCGGCGCAAAGCTAGGAAAGTCGAGAAGATCAGCAAAGAGACGCAGAAACTTCTTGACGACATGCTTGAAACCATGCGCGCCCGCAACGGTGTTGGCCTGGCCGCACCACAAGTCGGAGTGCTACAGCGCGCCCTGGTCGTCGAGATCGAGGCCAACGAGAAGATTGCCGGCAGCGGCGTCACCTACGCGCTGATTAACCCGGAGATCGTGCGCCGGTCCCAAGAGAGCTGGACAGACCAGGAAGGATGCCTGTCCATTCCAGGCTGGCGGGGCGAAGTCGAGCGGCCCTGGAGCGTTGTCGTCAAGGCGCTGGATCGTCAGGGTAAGCGCATCCGGCTGGAAGCTGAAGGCTGGGTGGCCCGCGTCTTGCAACACGAAATCGACCATCTGGAGGGCGTCTTGTTTATCGACAAACTGATCGCGCCCGATCGGCTGTGGCGGGTCGAAGAAGGCAAGGAAGAAGAAACCGCACAGGAAATGGTGCTGCCCACGCCCTGACGGATACCAAACAAGTATTGCGTGCCATGCATTCAGTAGCGAGTTGAACTGCCGTGAAGACAGACACCTACACCGCGCCGGATGTGTTTGACCTGCTGGCAAGCGAGTGGAATCCACTCCTTCGGCGCTCAGCCACCAACACGTTGTTTCTGACCCGCGAATGGCAGCGCGTGTGGTGGGATGCGCTGGGCGAAGGCGATCTATGCGTGCTGACGATGCGCGACGAGGCCGGCCAACTGACCGGGATCGCGCCGTTGTTTTTCAGCAGTGGCGAGATCAGCGGCGCGCAGGTGGCGTTCGTCGGATGCCGTGAGGTGTCCGACTACCTGGACTTTATTTTCGAGCGGGGCCAGGAGCCGGCCTGCTTCGCAGCGCTGCTCGATTATCTGGCCGGCGAGGACTGCCCAGCGTGGCGCGAGATCGGCCTGTGCAACATACCAGAGACTTCGCCCACACTGTCTGTGCTGCCGGGCATGGCCGCCGCACGCGGATGGCAGGCTGAAACACGTTTCGAAGATGTCTGCCCCATCGTACAGTTGCCGGCGACATTTGAAGACTACCTGGCTATGCTGGACGGCAAAGAGCGCCGCGAGCTGACGCGCAAGCTGCGCCGCGCCAGCGAAGATGTGCACCTGGTGTTTGCCCAGGATGCCGGGTCGCTCGACCGCGACATGGACGACTTTATCCGGCTGATGACAGCCTCGATGCCGGACAAAGCTGCGTTTATGACGCCGCGCATGAACCGATTCTTTCACATGGCTGCGCGCGCCATGTTCGAGGCCGGCTGGCTCGAACTATCATTCCTCGAAGTGAACGGCGATCGCGCGGCGACCTATCTCAATTTCATCTATGACAACACGGTGCTGGTGTACAACTCTGGCCTCGATCCTCACAAATACGCCTACCTCAGCCCTGGCCAAGTCTTGCTGGGGCGATTGATCGAGAAAGCCATCCACGACCGCCGCCGCGCCTTTGACTTTTTGCAGGGCAATGAGGACTACAAATACAAGTTCGGCGGCAAAGACCTCAAGCTGTACACACTCTATATTTCACGCTGACCCGACGACCTCAGGGTTGAAGGCGCCGCCCGGCCCCATGTCCGATCGCGCCAGCGCCCACACAAGCAGAAAGATGGAAGAAAAACTGGCAAGCATCGAAGCACGCTATCAAGAACTGACAGCGCAGATGGCTGATCCGACCATTGCGAACGACTACACGCGCTACGCCGAACTCGCCCGCCAGCAGAGCGAACTGCAGGAAATTGTTGAAAAGTACCGCGCCTGGATGAAAGCCAGACACGACCTGGCCGAAGCCGAGGCGCTGGCCGATAGCGACGACGCCGACCTGGCAGATATAGCCCGCGCCGAGATCGAGCCACTCCAGCGCCAGATCGAATCCCTGCGATCACAATTGCAATCGCTGCTGGCGCCCAAAGACCCGAATGATGAAAAAGATGTGATCGTCGAAATTCGGGCCGGCGCCGGCGGCGATGAAGCCGGGTTGTTTGCTGCCGATCTGGCGCGCATGTACATGCGATACGCCGAGGCGCACGGCTGGAAAGTGGAGATTCTGGACGAAAACGAAACCGGCATCGGCGGATACAAAGAAATCATTTTCGCTGTGCGCGGCAAGGGCGCCTACTCGCGGCTCAAGTTCGAGAGTGGCGTGCATCGCGTGCAGCGCGTGCCGGCTACCGAGGCCAGCGGCCGCATTCACACCAGCACCGCCACCGTCGCCGTCTTGCCCCAGGTAGACGAAGTCGAAATCAATATCCCGGACAAGGACATCGAGATGGAGGTCTACAAATCGCAGGGCGCCGGCGGCCAAAATGTGCAAAAAAACTCGACCGCCGTGCGGCTGCGCCACATTCCGAGCGGCTTAGTCGTGCAATGCCAAGACGAGCGCAGCCAGCTCCAAAACCGCCTGCGCGCGCTAAGCATCCTGCGCGCCCGCCTGTACGCCATCGAACAGAGCAAGATTAACGCTGCGATCACCGAAGCCCGCCGGGATCAGGTCGGCACCGGCGAGCGCAGCGAGAAAATCCGCACCTACAACTTTCCGCAAAACCGCGTCACCGATCATCGTCTGGAGAAGTCAGTGTACCGCCTCGAAGCGGTGCTGAACGGAGACCTGGACGAGTTTATCGACGAGATGGCTGCCCGCGAGCAAGCCGAGCGCCTTCAGGCCGCAGCAATCTGAAGTGGAAGACGTGACGCAAGCGCGCGTGGATACAACGCTTCGAGCCGCCATTGCCCGCTTTCATCAGGCCGGCATCGATAGTCCGACGCTGACAGCGCGTTTGCTGCTGGCTGCCGCGCTGCACAAACCGCGTGAATGGCTCACCGCGCACAACGACTACCTGCTGAGCAGCGAACAGTCAGACGCTTTCGAGCAACTCGTCACGCGCGCGCTGGCGCATGAGCCACTGGCATACCTGCTCGGCCGTCGTGAGTTCTACGGCCTGGAATTCACCATCGACCCGCGCGTATTGATTCCGCGCCCGGAAACAGAGTTGTTGGTGGAGCAGGCGCTGGAATGGCTGCGCCAACCGTCCCCAGAGCAGGCCGCGCACACAGTGGATGCCATCGACGTGGGCACCGGCAGCGGCGCCATTGCGATTGCCATTGCCCATCACGCCCCCACGGCGCACCTGATTGCCACTGATCTTTCGGCTGCAGCATTGGCGGTCGCGCGCCTTAATGCCATCCGACACCGGGTCGATGCGCGCATTGCGTTCGTGCAAACCGATTTGCTGGACAATGTGCCCTATCGCGCGCGCGTCATTACGGCCAACCTGCCCTACGTCAGCAGCGAGGAAATCGAAGCGTTGCCGCCGGAGATTCAGGCCCACGAACCGCGCATGGCCCTGGATGGCGGGTGCGATGGTCTGACCCTGGTACGCCGGTTGCTGGGCCAGTTGGCGGCGCATCTGTTGCCGGGCGGAGCGGCATTCTTGGAGATCGGCGCTTCACAGGGGCCGGCCGCGTTGCGCGCTGCCACCGCAATACTGCCCGCAGCGCACATCGCGCTCGACCAAGATTTGGCCGGCCTGGACCGCGTGCTGAGCGTGGTGATGCCGGAGTAACACGCATGGAATCATCGACTTTCAGTGCTCACCCTGCCATCAGCCTGCTGGCGTTCGATCTGGACGGCACGGTGTTGAGCGAACAGTTTGTCATCTCGCCGCGCGTCATAGCTGCCATACAAGCAGCCAAAGCGCGCGGGGTTCGCGTCACCATCGCCACCGGCCGGCCCCCAGGCGTGACACTGCCCTACGCCGAGATGATCGGCGTCAATGCGCCAATTCTGTGCCTACAAGGCGGGCTGGTCTATGACACAACGACACGCCACACATTGCGCCATCTGCGCTTGCCTCATCAATTGGCCTGCGAGTTGGTCGAATTGGAGCGCGCCTATCCTCAATGGCAGGCCGTCGCTTATCTCAATGGCAGCATGTTCATATCGTCGAAGCGTTATGACGACGCCTTCTATGAATCGCTGTTGGGCAAGGACTACTCGCTGCACACAGATGTATGCGGCGCGCTGGCCGGCGATGACCCAGACAAGGTGCTGTTCATCATCGACCCCCCCGACGCAGCAGCAATCCTGGAGGTGTTGGGCCGATTGGTGGGAGCGCGGGCCAGCGTTGTGCAGTCTCACGCCCGCTTTGTTGAAGTGAACCCGCTGGGGGCCACCAAAGGGGCCGGCCTGGCCTGGCTGGCGCAGTACCTGGGCCTCACACGTGGGCACGTCATGGCGATTGGCGATCAGGATAACGACGCTTCGATGATCGCATGGGCAGGGATCGGCGTAGCCATGGGCAATGGCAGCCCGGCAGCGCACGCTGTGGCCGACTGGATCGCACCACCCATCCACGAAGACGGCGCGGCAGTCGCCATCGAGCGCTTTATCCTGGGTGCGCAGGGAGCATAGCGCCTCTTGGCGCCATGCAAATTTTAACGGCCGGCCAGGGCAGCTTCGGCTACCAGCCGGCGTTGCTGCATCGTGGCAAACAGCGCCTGGCGTCGGTTACGCCGGGCGACGGCCATTTGAATAATGTTGCTGATCGCCTCGCCGTAGGAGTAGCCGGCAGCCCGACAAGCGCCGATAAATCCACCCTCGGCTGTGATGTCGGGATTGGGATTGACATCCACAACATACGGCTGACCCTGGCGATCGACGCGCAGATCGACACGCGCATAGTCGCGGCAACCGAACACGCGATACGTGTCCAGCACGATGCGCTCGATCTGGGCGCGCAACTCGTCTGAAACTTGCACCTCGGTAATCACGGGCATGGCATTCCAGTCCACACTGGTGGGCACCCATTTGCTGTCCCAGGTCACCATGCGATGGAAAGGATTTTCGATAGCGGAGAAATCAATCTCGCGCAGCGGGAGCACGCGCGGCCGGCCATTGCCCCACACGCCAACGTTGATCTCACGTCCATCCACGAACTGCTCGACCAGGGCTGCTTCTTTAAATGTTTCGTTGACATACGTCACCCGCCGGCGCAGGCTATCCAGATCGTGCACGACAGCATCACGGGTGACGCCGGCTGAGCAATGCTGGCTCACCGGCTTGACGATGGCCGGAAATTGATCCCATACCGTGACATCGTCGGCAGATTTGAATTCGCGGCCGGCCGGGGTAGGGATGTCCCACCGTTGCAACAGACGCTTGGCGCGGCCCTTCTCGACCGAAAGCCGAAGCGTCGCCGGCGGGTTGCCGGTGTAGGTGAACCCCAGCGTCTCCAGGTCTGCGCAGATACGGGCGTCACCCCCCACTTCATCTTCGACGCCCTCGCACCAGTTGAAGACGATCCATTTGGCCGGGTCGAAGCGCTTGATAACCTCGGTCACATCTTTCCAGAACTCGACGATGCGAACCGGATGGCCGATTGCCTCGAGACATTCCACCATGTAGCCGGCATGCCGCCTGGCCTCCTGAGCTTCCTCAGCAGACCAACTCTTGTAATAGTTATAGAGCAACAACACCGGCGCTCGAAGTTTTGCTTGCAGCATGTCTATATTCCTCTACTTCAGCCGCTTTGAGTAAATGAACAGGTCATCGCCGTCAGCGTAATAGTCGGGCACGATAGCTACGCGGGTAAATTGCTGCGACTGGTACAGCCTGCGGGCGGGAGCATATATGTCGGTTGACGAGGTGTAGATGACCATCAGGCGGGCGCCATCCTCAATCGCCAATCGCTGCGCCTCGGTCAGCAACAGGCTGCCGGCTCCTTTGCCGCGCGCTGCGCGGTCGACACAGATCCAAAACAAATCCCACGTGCCTTTCGTGAGGGCTTCTCGCCCGCAGCAGGCAAATCCAATCATGCGAGAAGTTAACGACGGGCTTTCCTCCCAGCATGACAAAAACCGATAGGCCTCATCGGACGGCTGACGCAGGCTTTGCACGAACATGTCATCCACGCAATCGGCATCTGCCGGGCCAAAAATGCCCGAATGCAGAATCAGGCTGCGCACGAACGGCCGATCATCCGGCGAGGTAGGCACAACGCGCAGAATGGCGTTCTCCCGATTGTGCAGGGCAGTCATAGTCGAGGCTGTCTCGATCATGACATTTCACTCACACAGTTGCCAGCACGCCGCCGGTCTGTGGGACCCACACACCGATGGCGTCATGGACAGGCTGGTTGGCCGGCCGCTGGCTGCGCTCCAGCGCAAAGCGCAAGATTTGCTCCATCATTTGGCCATAGGTCAAGCCGGCGGCAGCGGCAGCCGTGGCGAAGCCGCCGTCTGGGCTGACATCACAATTGCTGTTTACGTCGAGCACCATAGGACGCCCGTTCTTCAGTCTCAGATCGATGCGGCCATAATCGCGGCAGCCCAGCGCCACATAGGCCGCGAGCGACACTGCCTCGATTTCGGCTTTCAGCTCGGGCGACAGGGGGGCGGGGCAAATGGCCGGGATGCGCTGATATGGCTCGGATGAGGGGTCCCATTTCGCCTCGAACGTGCATAGCCGGTCGCGCAGATCGCTAAAAGCGTCGTAGATCATGGTGGAGATGCCCAGCACTTGCGGGCGCGCACTCCCCCACACCGACACGTTGTACTCGGCGCTGTCGAGGAACTCCTCGATCAACACAGGCCCGTTGAATTCCTGGATGATTCGGGCGGACTGGCACTGCGCCTCGTCCAGATTCATCACGACAGAGTCGTGGGTGATGCCATAGGAACAATGCTCGTTAGCCGGCTTGACGATAGCCGGGAACAAGTCTTGTGTGAGCGCATCCTGACAAATTTCGGCGGGGTCTTCAGCCAGGATCCAGCGCGGAGTGGGCACGTTGTGTTGCTGAAGCGCGTGTTTCATTTTCCACTTGAATTGCGTCACATCCAGCGACTCGTGATCGGCCCCGGTGAAGGTGTATCCCATGGCCGACAGAACACGGGCTGTATTGGCGTAATAAAATGCCTGGGCCGGCGATCCCTCACACAGGTTGAACACCAGCCAATCGTCGGGCGAATACGGCTTAAGCGCCCCGGCCAGATCATGATTCACCTCAACCGGTTCGACCACCCACCCACGCGCTGACAGCGCCGCCGACGCATTGCCGATCAGCGTGCGAGTCGCGGCTGTTTCGAAGTCATAGCTCTGTTCGTCCACGCCATACAAAAGCACAACGCGCTGTCTCATAGAAAGCCGACCCGGTTTGTTGTTGTGGCGCTGCTGCTGTCGTTTCCGCCGTTCGCCGTCGCGTTCCATCGCTTCTTACGCGGCCCGACTTCCGTTGAGAACGGCAACCGGGCTGAATTCCGCCATGCCATATCGCTTAAGCGCGGCGTCGAGCACCGCGCAGACCAAGTCGGCGTGTGTCCAACCTTCGGCCTCAGCCATCAGGGTCAGATCGCTGTGTGGGGTGATGCCGGGCAAGCTATTGATCTCCAGGACGTATAACTTGCCATCATCGGTCAGGCGAAAATCGACCCGCCCGTAATCGCGGCAACCGGTCACCTTGAACACCTGGTGCGTCAGGCGGCGCACCTCGGCTGTCAGCTTGTCGCCCAGCGGGGCCGGGCACTTGTTGCGATAACAGTCAGCGTAGTCCAATTTCTGCTGCACGCCGTAGATTGGTTCCAGCTCAGGGGGGTAAGCGCTAAAGTCCACTTCGGTGATGGGGAAGAAGTGAACATCATTCCCGTTACCAACCAAGCCGCAGGTAATGTCTTTGCCGTCGATGTAGCTTTCGACCAACGCCGGCTGGCGGTAGGATTCGATTGTCCACGCTACTTGATCGCGCAACTGGCGCTCATTGCGGACGATGCTAGTGTTGCGGATGCCCATGCCGGTGCCTTCGTGGGCCGGCTTGACAAATAGCGGATACGCAAAGTCCGCGCGAGGGGTGTCGTCGGGCGACTCGAACACCTGAAACAACGGGATCCGAATGCCGTGGTAATGCAGGATGCGCTGCGTGGTCGGCTTATCCTGGGTGATGGCAGCGGCCAGCGGGCCAGGGCCGGTATAGCGCAGGCCCATCATCTCCAGAATACCGGGCACCTGCGCCTCGCGGCTCTCGCCCACAAACCCTTCGCACACGTTGAAGCAGATATCGGGCTGCCAGGCTGCCAGCCACTCCGGCAGATGCACATTGCCCTCGTGCGCCTGCACGTCGTATCCTCGCGATAGCAACGCAGCGGCATACGAGTAGGCCGTTTTCTCGCTATCTAGTTCGGCCAGAATGTCGTAAGGTGCGCCCTGGGGCGCGGGGGGAGCGTTTCGGTCGATGGAGACCAGCAATGCAACGCGCAAACGGCCGGCATCCCGGTTGCGTTTCGAAGGGTCGGCAGATGCCGCGGCAGCGTCTTCTGTGGAGCCGATACGTGAGGGGGGCGCGCCGGTAAGTGAGTTTGTGGATGCGCGCGGCTGCGCGCCGTTGACGTGGACAGTGAAAGTCTGATTGCTCGACATGTCTCAAGCAGATTTGCTTCCTCGCTGTGTTGCTTTCCTTTCCAAACCAAGCCGGTTATCAACTTTCGATTTTATGGTTCGAGTTGCGCTTGTCAATCTTTTTCACGCTCGGCACAGCTTAAAGTTATTTTTTAACAATGTCAAACGCGGCGGGGGGGGGGGGGTTTTTTTTAAAAACCCCCCCCCCCCCCACAAAAGCGAAAACACCCCAACGCGGCGCGCCCCCCCCAAAAAAATTAACCCCCCACCCCCCCCCCCCCCCCAAAAAAAAAGGGGTTTGGAATAAA
>JAEANN010000051.1 GCA_016841965.1 Candidatus Roseilinea mizusawaensis
CGCCGGCCGTTTCGTCGCGTTCTTTGTTTGTCCGCTGGTACTATTTCTCCTTGGCTAGCTGATAGTTCTTAGTTCGCATTTATGAGTTCTGAGAGCTGAGTTCTGAGTGCTGAGTGCTGAGCGCTGAGTGCTGAGTGGAGAGTGCTGAGTGGAGAGATGCGGGGCGCCTTGACACCTTGACGCCATGTCAGCTCCTTAGCCCCTCAGCCGGTCATCCTGTCACCTTATAATCGGTGCCACTATGAAAGCGCTTCTCTCAGTGTCCGATAAGACCAACCTCACAGAATTCGCCGCCGGCTTGATCGCTCATCATGTTGAGCTGGTGGCCAGCGGCGGCACGGCCCGCGTCCTGAAAGCTGCCGGCCTGCCGGTCACAACTGTTGAAGAGTTGACGCATTCCCCCGAAGTGTTGGACGGACGGGTGAAGACGCTGCATCCGGTGATCCATGCCGGCATTCTGGCCCGAGATTCTGATAACGATCGATCCGACCTTGAGAAGATTGGGGCCAGCATGATCGATCTGGTTGTCGTCAACCTGTACCCCTTTCAAAAAACGGTGGCCCAGAAGTATGTCACGCTGGCCGATGCGATTGAGAACATCGATATCGGTGGCGTAGCCCTGATTCGGGCTGCCGCCAAGAACTACCAGCGTGTGGCCGTGGTGTGCGATCCGTGCGACTACGACCTGGTGCTGCGCGACATCGCTCAACACGGTTTTGTCTCGCTCCAGACGCGCGAGGTGCTGGCGCTGAAGGCATTTTCGCACACGGCTGCTTATGATGCTGCCATCCGTGACTATCTGCTTGGCATGCAGTCCCCCAGCTCGCCGCTGATCATGCTGACCCTGCATCAGGTTCAGGAGCTGCGCTATGGCGAGAACCCGCACCAACAGGCTGTGCTCTACAGCTACAACAATGCCTGTGAGGGGCCGCTAGGCGGCAAGGTCTTGCAGGGCAAGGAGCTGTCTTACAACAATCTGCTTGACCTCGACGCGGCCTGGCGGGCTGTTGCGCAGTTCAAAGCGCAGCCGAGTGTGGTCATCGTCAAGCATCTCAGCCCGTCCGGTATCGCCTCTGCGTCTGAACTGCCGGCGGCATTCCGCGCTGCCTATGCCTGCGATCCCACCTCTGCGTTTGGGGGTGTTGTTGCCGCGAATACCACGATCGATCTGGCTACCGTCGAAGCAATGGGCGATCTGTTCATCGAGTGCATCGCAGCCCTGGGCTTCACCGATGAGGCGCTGGCCAGGTTGGCCCGCCGCAAGAATTGCCGGCTGCTCGAAATGCCTAATCTCGATATCGAGCCGGAGTACGAACTGCGCAGCATTTTGCGCGGCGTGTTGCGTCAGCAGGTGGACAAGGGCGACCCTGCCCAAACGGAGTGGCGAACTGTGACCAAAACTGCGCCAACCGACGATCAGATGCGCTTGCTGCAATTTGCCTGGGTGGCTACGCAGCACGTGAAGAGCAACGCTATCGTATTTGCCAAAGAGTCCAATGGCGTGCTGGCGACTGTTGGCATTGGCGGTGGGCAACCCAATCGCGTGGATTGCGTGCGCATGGCGGCGGCACGCGCCGGTAAACACGCCAAGGGCGCAGTGATGGCCAGCGACGCTTTCTTCCCCTTTGCCGATAGCATCAGAGAAGCTGCTGCTGCCGGTATTGTGGCCATTGTTCAGCCGGGCGGCTCGGTGCGCGATCAGGAAGTGATTGCCGCCGCAGACGACGCCGGCATAGCCATGCTTTTCACCGGCGTGCGCCACTTCAGGCATTGATGCCATACGGGGCGCCTCTCACCATGTGGCCGAATTGAGAGGGCAGCTACAATCAGCGCAACGGCAAATGTGTGATGCCGGCTCTCATTGCCGTGTATTTCACGATCAGCAGGAGACCCATGCAGATTCCGGAAGCTCTGACTTTTGACGACGTGCTGCTCGCGCCCGGCTACACCGAGGTGTTACCCAATGAAGTCAACGTATGCGCCCGCCTCACCAAAGACATCACCCTGAACATTCCGTTGCTCAGCGCGGCCATGGACACCGTGACCGAGGCGCGCATGGCGATTGCGCTGGCGCGCGAGGGCGGGCTGGGCGTTATTCATCGCAACATGTCCATCGACCGGCAGGCTGAGGAGGTGGACAAAGTCAAACGTAGCGAGAGCGGCATGATTGTCGATCCGATCACCCTGCCGCCCGAGGCAACTATCGCCGAAGCCGAAGCCATCATGCAACGCTATCGCATCAGTGGCGTGCCCATCACACGCGATCAAGTGCTGGTGGGTATCCTCACCAACCGCGATATTCGCTTTGTGGAGCCGGAGGATTTCAACCGCCCTGTCAGCGAGTACATGACCAGCGGCGATTTGATCACGGCGCCGGTTGGCACCACGTTGGCCGAAGCCAAGGCGATTCTGGCCCGCCACCGCATCGAGAAGCTGCCGTTGGTGGATGCCGCGGGGCATCTCAAGGGCCTCATCACGGTCAAAGACATTCAGAAAAAACGCGAGTATCCCAACGCCGCCCTGGACATGCGCGGCCGACTGTTGTGCGCAGCAGCGATTGGGGTGGGTGACCCTGCCGTGGATCGCGCTCGCGCGCTTATCGACGCCGGCGTCGATGTGATTGTCATCGACACGGCGCACGGCCATTCCAAAAGCGTGCTGGAAACCATCCCGCGCGTCAAGCGGCTGGGCAGTGTGTGCGTGGCAGCCGGCAATGTCGTGACGGGCGAAGGGGTGGCAGACCTGGCCCGCGCTGGCGCCGATGCGGTGAAGGTGGGCGTGGGCGCCGGCAGCATCTGCACAACCCGTGTGGTGGCCGGAGCCGGCATGCCGCAAATTACGGCCATCTTTCATTGCGCTGAGGCGGCTGCGAAATATGACATCCCGCTCATCGCGGACGGCGGTATGCGCTATAGCGGCGACATCGTCAAAGCGCTGGCTGCCGGCGCCTCTACCGTCATGTTGGGCAGCTTGTTTGCCGGCCTGGACGAGTCGCCCGGCGAGGTCGTGCTCTATGAAGGCCGGCGCTTCAAAGACTATCGCGGAATGGGGTCGCTGGGCGCGATGCAGGGCGCCGGGCGCGATCGCTATGGATCGGGGCAGGTCAGCGGCAAGACTGTGCCCGAAGGCATTGAAGGTCGCGTGCCTTATAAGGGCAACCTGCACGATTACGTGTATCAGATGGTGGGTGGGTTGCGCAGCGGCATGGGCTACGTCGGCGCGCGCAGCCTCGACGAATTGCGCCAGAAAGCCAACTTTGTGCGCGTCTCGCACGCCGGCTTGATCGAGAGCCATCCCCACGATATCATCATCACCAAAGAAGCGCCAAACTACTATTTGCAGGGCAGTTAGCCCAAGTGCATGCCCGTTGTCTGATGCGTGCAGGCGGTGTTGTGCACGGCGCTTTTCGCCATTTGCACCTTGACCTCTGACCACTGCCTACTGACTACTTTTAACAGGAGCAACTCATGAAAACCTTTGTCACCTTCGGCGAGATCATGCTGCGGCTCTCGCCCCCTCCTTTTTATCGCATTGTGCACACGCGCAGCTTCGACGTAACTTTCGGCGGGGCCGAAGCCAATGTCGCCGTCTCGCTGGCGCAGTTTGGATTGCCGGTGCAGTTTGTGACGCGCCTGCCCAAGAACGATGTGGCCGATCTATGCGTAAATTCGTTGCGCGCGCTGGGCGTCGGCACACAACACATCGTGCGCGGCGGCGACCGGCTCGGTATCTACTATCTGGAGTTCGGTGCGGCGCAGCGTGGCAGCAAGGTGATCTATGACCGCGCCCACTCGGCCATTGCCACCATGAAGCCGGGCACCATCGACTGGAAGACCGTGTTTGCCGGCGCCGGCTGGTTCCATTGGACGGGTATCACGCCGGCCATCTCTGAGAGCGCCGCGCAGTGCTGTCTAGAGGCAATCAAAGCCGCCAAGGAGATGGGCGTCACTGTTTCGGCCGACCTGAACTATCGTGCCAACCTCTGGAAATGGGGCAAGAAGGCCAGCGAGGTCATGCCGGAGATGGTGGCTTTGTGCGATCTGGCGATTGGCAACGAGGAAGATGCCGAGATGGTGTTCGGCATCAAAGCGCCGGATACAGACGTGAAGGCCGGCAAAGTCAGCGCCGACGCCTACATCTATGTGTGCGAGCAACTCAACAAACGCTTCCCCAGCCTCAAGCAGATTGCGGTGACCTTGCGCGGCTCCATTTCAGCCAGTCACAACACCTGGAGCGGCCTGTTCTGGGACAACGGCGTGGTTTACACCGCTCCCACCTATGACATCGAGCATATTGTTGATCGCGTGGGCGGCGGCGATAGCTTCATGGGAGCGCTCTTGTACGGCCTGCACACCTATCCCGACAAGCAGCAGGCGCTTGACTTTGCCGTGGCTGCTTCGTGCCTGAAGCACAGCATCATGGGCGACTTCAATATGGTGACGGTGGCCGAAGTTGAAAAGCTGATGCAAGGTGACGCCTCCGGGCGCGTCAGCCGATAGGCATTCTGAACCACAAAGATCAAAAGAGCACAAACGAATCTGAAAAGGTCATCAGACCTGTGCTCAGGTCCGCGTCTTCGCGGCTGTGTCAGAGAGGTAGCCAATGGCAAAGTTTGATCGTCTCACGGTTTACAACACCATCGTTGGCGCCGGCCTGGTGCCGTTGTTCTACAGTGGCGACCTTACCGAGGCCAAAGCGGTGGCAGCAGCCTGCGTCGAAGGCGGCGCGCCGGTGCTCGAATTTACCAACCGGGGCGAGAAGGCCCTCAGTGTGTTCAGCGAACTGGTGAGCGCCAGTCCAAAACTCATTCTGGGGGTAGGCTCGGTGATGGATGCGCCGACTGCGGCCTTGTTCATCGCCCACGGCGCGAGCTTTGTGGTCGGGCCGGTGTTCAATCCCGAAGTGGCCCGGCTGTGCAATCGGCGCAAGATTGCATATCTGCCCGGCTGCGGCACGGTCAGCGAAATCTCAGCCGCCGAAGAGATGGGAGCTGAGATCGTCAAAGTCTTCCCCGGCGAATCTATCGGCGGGCCGGGCTTCATCAAGGCTGTGCTTGGCCCCATGCCCTGGTCGCGCCTGATGCCGACCGGCGGCGTCGAGGCCACAGCCGAAAGCATTGGGGCATGGATCAAGGCCGGCGCTGTGGCGGTGGGCCTGGGAAGCGGATTGATTCGCAAAGACTGGCTGGCTGCCAAAAACTACGACGCGATCCGTGACGGTGTGAAACAGTGCCTGGCCTGGGTGGCCGAGGCGCGCAAGTGAGCCGCTAACAGGTCGCCGGACGAAAGGTCACAGGTCGCGGGTTGCAGCCGACGAACGATGTCGCCCGGCTTTTCCACGCTCGGGGCGACATCTTATTGTCGGCAGGCGCTGGAGATCAGCTCGCCGCTGAATTCGCGCACGTAATACTGCCCCGCTTCCTCTACCATGATGTACGAGTAATCGCGCGTTTCACACAACGAGCGGTTGGTGCGTGGATTGGTGTACCGCCAATACTCGCGGGATAGCGCCGTTGCCGTCTGGTCGCCCACAGCGACTACCGCCGGCGCGCGCACGTATTGCAGATCAACCTCGATCGGGTCGCCCGTGGCCAGGTTGACGCCCAGCCGTTGCAGCAATGTGCGGTTGGCAAAGTTGACCACAATCTGATAGGCCGGCGGACGCCAGTATTGGCGCAGGTCATTCGACGTGACCTTGCCCTGGTAGAAGTCCAGCAACTGGCGATTTATGGTGATGACTGTCTGTGCTGCCGGATGAGATTCGCTAAGGGTAGGCGTTGGCTCGATGTTGACCGCCGGCAGTTCCATCGCAGGCGGCGCGCCGCCTGCGATGGATTGCAGCTCGGTGAGCGCGCCGGATGCCGTGATGCCTGTCTCTTCCGCAGCAGTGATTGTCTCGGCTGTCGTAATTTGTGGGGCGGCTTGGGCAGCAGAAGTGGGGGATGGCACGGCATTTGTCTCGGCGTTAGGGCCGGCCGGCCGGGGCTGGGCAATCGTCAGCACAGCCACAAGCACCACCAGCGCCGCCACGATGACGCCAATCGTTCTAATGCGCGCGGGAATACTCGCCAGCAAGCCACGCGTCTCACCTTCTTCAGACCTTCTATCTGGGGCCGGCTTGATGTGTGTTGGCCGGCCTTGCGGCGCGGAGGCCGGCTCGACTGAAGAGACTGCGGAGGTGACTGCGGACGTGACCACAGTCTGACTGTCGCCCGAGGTAGGGCGAGACGGTTCGTCCTTGAATGCTTCTGGGCGCAATGCGCGCACCCGTGCGGCCAGACTGGGCAGCAGGTTACGCGCGCGCGCGGCCTCGATCATTGCGCGGGTTTTGCCGAACACACCGAGGCCGCCGAGTTCGTCGAAGTTCAATCCCAGCTCTGCGCACAGTGCTCGCAGATCAGCCTCGCTCAGCGCCTCGACCATCACCTCGCGCAGTTTTCGGATAGCCTCTTCGTTCATCTTTACCCCGCTTCGCAGCTATCTGCCACTCTGCGCTCAAAGGCTGCGTCCTCGCGGGCGGCCCAACTGCAAGACGTGGGCTTTACCGGTCTGCAGCGCCAGGTGTCCAGCCTGTCGCAGCGTCGGCCTTTCTTGATCATTGCGCCCATCGCTTTCGTCGGCCACCTGCCATCACAACGGAATATTGCCGTGCTTCTTGGGCGGATTGGTGTCGCGTTTGTTCTGCAGCATCTCTAGAGCGTTGATCAGTCGTGGGCGGGTCTCGCTCGGCTCGATGATGTCATCGATGTGCCCATAGGCGGCGGCGACGTAGGGATTGGCGAAGTCATCTTTGTACTGCTGCACCAGTTCGGCTTTGCGCGCGGCCGGGTCGCTGGCGGCCGCAATTTCGCGTTTGTAGATGATATTGACTGCCCCATCTGGCCCCATCACCGCTAGCTCGGCAGAGGGCCACGCCAGCACCAGATCGCCGCGCGTCGCGCGCGGGCTCATCACACAATACGCGCCGCCATAGGCTTTGCGTGTGATCACGTTGATCTTGGGGACGGTTGCCTCGCAATAGGCATACAGCAATTTTGCACCGGCGCGGATGATGCCGCCGTGCTCCTGGCTGACGCCGGGCATGAACCCCGGCACATCCTCGAACGTGATGATCGGGATATTGAAGCAATCGCAGAAACGAACAAAGCGCGCGGCCTTTTCGCTGGCTTTGATGTCGAGCACGCCGGCCAGCACCTGCGGCTGGTTGGCGACGATGCCGATGCTGTGGCCTCCTAGCCGCGCGAAGCCGACGATGATGTTGGTGGCGAAATGCTCGTGGATTTCGAAAAGTCGCCCATCGTCCACCACGCTGTGGATAATTGCCTTCATGTCGTAGGGCTTGTTCGGGTTGTCCGGCACGATGCTGTCCAGCACGGCGTCAGTCCGCAGCGGGTCATCTTTGCTCGGCACAAATGGCGGCTCTTCCATGTTGTTGGATGGCAGATAGCCCAGCAACATGCGCATTAGAAACAGACAATCCCCTTCGCTTTCGGCGGCAACGTGCGCCACGCCGCTTTCCGTGTTGTGGACAAGCGCCCCGCCCAGCTCCTCGAACGATACATCCTCGTGAGTCACCGCGCGCACCACATCCGGCCCGGTGACGAACATGTGGCTGGTGTTCTTCACCATGAAGATGAAATCGGTCAGCGCCGGCGAGTAGACAGCCCCGCCCGCGCACGGCCCCATGATCGCGCTGAGTTGTGGCACGACTCCGCTGGCCATTGTGTTGCGCAGGAAGATGTCGGCGTAGCCCACCAGTGACAGCATACCCTCCTGAATGCGCGCGCCGCCAGAGTCGTTGATGCCGATGATCGGCGCGCCGTTCTTAAGGGCCATGTCTTGCACTTTCACAATCTTGGCTGCGTGGGCCTGTCCCAGGCTGCCGCCCATCACGGTAAAGTCCTGAGAATACACGTACACCAATCGCCCGTCGATGGTGCCCCAGCCTGTCACCACGCCGTCGGTCAGTGTGGGGCGGGCCGGCTGCGGGCCGGCAGCGGGCCGGTTCGTCACGAATGCGTCGATCTCTCGGAATGATCCTTTGTCCAAGAGCAGTTCGATGCGTTCGCGCGCGGTGAGTCTGCCCTTGGCGTGATGTGCGGCAATTTTGTCTGCGCCGCCACCGAGTTGTGTTTCTGCCCGCAAAGTGCGCAGTCGCTCAGTTCTGGGATCGATTGATTGGTTGTTGGCCATGCGTTGTTTGTCTCTGGGTATGTATGGTTTAAGCAGTGAATCGCGCGCCGCAGATCATAGCGGTGTGAAGCCCTCAGATTTTACAGATGGCGCTTTCTGTCTGGTGCGTTCAGCGATCCATCCTCGTGTTACCTGTCGTCTTGTTTTCGCTGCGCCGGGCCAGTGCCAGGCCGGCTGCTAGTGCGGCGAACGATGCAGCCGTAAGTATCGCACGAAAGCCGGCCGTCTCTGTTGCTTCACTCGATCGCGCAAAAACAAGCTGATTCAGCCAGAGATTGGCCTGATAGAGCGTCATTACGCTCAGGCTCATTGCGACGCGCCATGCCGGGCGCAGCCAGACAACCAACAGGTTGGCGCCGAATGCGACACACCAGCCGGCGCTGATGGCGGTTACATAGTAGGGTGACATGGCGCTGGGCAGCGCGGCCAGTTCACGCGCCTGGGCGATTGCTATCCCCGCTCGCGCCAAGTTCTCCAAGCAGAACCAGGCGATCACCAGCGAAAGCAACCGGGGCCAACGATAGCTCGACATGCCCGCCGCGATGCTCATGCCTTGCGAGGTCGCAATGCCAAGTCAATCACCTGTTCGGCGATCACCGGCGCCCACGCCAGACCAAATCTGCCAGGGGCCAAGGCATAGAAGACGTTGCCTGCAGAGGAACGCTGATTGCCGGACAGGCTTCCGATCAGCGGGCTGCCATCGTGTGAAGTAATGCCCACCGCTGACATCCATAGCTCGGTTTCGGCGAGCAAGTCCGGCATGTGCCTGTTTAAGTAGGCCCGCGCATCATGGGCAGGGTCGTCGGTGCTGCGGCTGTTCCAACGCCACGCCCCAACCCATACCCGCATATCGGCTGTTTGCGTCGCTACAAGCCGCCCGCCGTCAACCACAACCGGCGCGGACGCGCACGCCATCGCCTTTGGCTGTGGCTGAGATCGCCACACTGATCCGCGCACCACTTGCATTGAGTCTGCCAGGTATGGCGACAAAAGCCCGGTATAAGCGCCAGTAGCCAGAACAACGGCGCCGGCCCTCACCGAATAGCCCGGCGCAAGCGCCATGACATGCCTGTGCACGCGTTCTAGCTTTTGGATTTCCACGTGCTGTTTGACCAGAATGTTGGGCTGTTGCAAGAGTCGTGTGGTCAACAGGACCGGGTCAATCAGCATGCTGTTGGCGATGCGCAGGCCGCCGCCAAATCCGGCGGGCACCACGCTTGGATCGGTCTCCCATGTCGCATCCAGGCCGTCGGCCTGAAGTTCGGCAACCAGCCCGCGCAGGGCGTCGGCGTCATCAGGGCGGCTGGCGACGTGCAAGGCGCCGACCAGACGTGGCTTCAGATGGTGTTGCTGGGCCAGGCCGGCCAGCATTTGCACGCCGCGCATCGTCTGCTGGCGATGCGCGCGCTGAAGACTGGGCGTGGCCAGGCCGGGAGCATGTCGCGTGGCGCCACTCCCAATAGCCTGAGCATCAACTACGGACACATTTAGTCCGTTTTCGGCAAATTGACGAGCGATCAGTGCGCCGAGGATGCCGGCGCCAATCACCAGCACTTCGGTATCATGATCCACAGGGCCGTTGTAGGCTGCCATAGCGTGGGTGCGTTGCCGTGTTGGGTGGCTGGCGGGTTATTTGCCAGTCGCTTTGCGCGTGGTCGATTTTTGCGATGTCGCTTTCTTGGCGCCTGGCTTGGAGCGTGTTGCTTTGGACGTCCGGCCGCTTTGCTTGGCTGTCGAAGCAGAAGCCTTTTTGTTGTCGGTCGCTTTTGCCGTGCTCCGTTTGTGGGGAGTGATCTGGCTGGCAGCCCTGCTGGCAGGAAGGTTGCCGGCCGGGGTGTTGCGCGTCGGCGAGATCGATTTCAGATACTCCAGCACTTCCTGTGCATGCCCATCGGGTGTTACTTTAGGCCACACTTTCTCAATACGCCCATCCGGACCGACCACGAAAGTGCTGCGCTGCACGCCCATGTATTTCTTGCCATACATGCTTTTCTCGACCCATACGCCAACCGCTTCGATCAGTTTGTGGTCTGGGTCTGCCAGCAGCGGGAAATTCAGCGCGTGTTTGGCGATGAACTTTTGATGCGCAGTTAAATCATCCGGGCTGACGCCGTATACCGGCGTGGCTATCTCGTTGAAATGGGGAAGATTGTCACGGAAATTGCACGCCTCTGTTGTGCAGCCGGGGGTGTCGTCCTTCGGGTAGAAGTAAAGCACGTAGCGCTTGCCGCGCAGGGACATCGAACTGACTTCGTCTCCCTCAGTAGAGGCCAGCGCAAACTCTGGGATCGGATCGCCTATCTGTAACATCGTTTGCACCTCCAAATGCAACAAAAACTCGATTGACTATGCCAGATGCAGTGAGTCAGCGCCCGGCGCTGACTCTTGCTACGCAGAGCGTCGCTTTCTTTGGGGTCGTTTTTTGAGCAATGTCTGAGCCATGTTGCGTGCACGCACCAGCGCTGATTGATAAGCCTGTCGCAGCTCGTCTTCGCTCAGTCGTTCGCCGGTCGCGCACCAGCGATAGATGGCTTCGCCTATGGCAAACGTGCCTGCAAATGCGATGGCCGTTTTCGGCAGCATACCCCAGCCGGGAACTAGCCCGACAAGTGTGCGAGCAAGCTGCCGGAATACAAAGCCGCTCCCTACCACTGCCGCGAGCTGCGGCATGATGTGTTTGAAATCGGCTGTCAGTCCCATCGCCAGAGCAATCTTGTAAGCCATGATCGCCTGATTTTTGGTCAGTACCACCATGTCGGCTACATTGAGCGGCAGCGTGGCGATCGGTACAAGTTCGGCCAGACCGGTGCTTGCGCTGTATACAGCATTGGCGATAGCAGTCTCCTCGATCAGACTACGCGCTGTCTGTTCGCGCAAGGCCGGCAGATGGCGAGCCAATGCCAGGGCGTCCACAATTTTGGCGGCGCGGATGGCGGCCGTGAGTTGCCGAGTGGCCCGGTCATCATCGAGGGTGTGGCCGGCGTCGCCCAGGGTGTGCAAAGATACCGATGCAGCGGGTAGCCACTGTTGACGCAGCAACGGCAGCGCACCAGGCGATTGGACGAAGCACACCAACGCCGGAGTGTTTGCGCGCTCCAACTGGCGCACAAACTGCACCTCAGCGGCATTATCGCGGTCTTCGCGCGTGATCAAGATGGCCAGCCGGCCAAACGCCGGCCGAGCCAGCGCCTCTTCGAGCGTCGATACCTCGACAGCGCGGACAGATGGAATGTCGTGGGGGCGCGGGCCGCGATAGAGCAACGAGGCGACATGCTGCGCCAACGGCGCGTCGCGGCTGATGAAGGAAATCAGGAAGGGCTGCTCGGCTGCTTCACGAAGGGGGCGAACGTCCACCTCACCCAGGACATCGGCGATGCTCTTGAGAGCGCCCAGGGATGAAAATGATCCGGAGGCTGACCTTCCTGGCATGCAGGTCACTCAAGGATGGGCGCTGCCGGTATTGAGAACGCAGCGCGCCCGTCTTTGCCGGGGTGTGCTGTTTACGCGGCTGTCTTGCTCTCGTCTTTGGTTTCTGTCTTTTGTGCAGACTTGTCTGCCGGTTTGTCGGTAGACTCCTCTTGAACTGCTTTGCGGAATTCCTTGATGCCGCGCCCCAGCTCGCCGCCAATGCGCCCAATGCGCCCGACGCCGAACAAGAGGACAACGATTAGCAGAATGATGACAACCTCAAGCGGGCCTAGATGTGGCATATCTGTCTTCTCCTTACGTTCAATCTTACACCGGATTTTGGCCGGCCCAACGAATGAGCGGGATCGGCGCGAAAGCGGGCGTCTTCCATGGCGCATCTGCTGGGAGCCAAAGGCCGGGCTTCCTTATTCTACACACGCCGGGTGTGCGCACAGTTGGCGAGCGGCATTCAGGCGATTGCCAGCGCGACAACCAGCATGACTGCCATCAGCCACCACTGGGCATTGCGCACAACCGGCTGGCTCTGAAGCAGAAATTGGGGCAGCCAGAGGAGCGTCACCGCAAATACGCCTACGGAGTGGCGCATGACGATCAACAGCAACAGCACGATCGCTTGCCCGGCGTTCCACGTGCGCACATCCCATCGCCCCGAGACGGCGCCGGCATAGGTGATGCCAAACCCCACAGCCGCAATAACAATCTGCAACGTGAGCGGCCTGAAGATGACAAAGCCCAGCAACAGCGGTAGGCTCATCTCCACAAGCGCGCGCAGCATTGGGCTGGGGCGTCCATTGCCCCGGCACAGGGCCAGCCCGATCTGTGACAGCGCCAACGCGAGAATGGTCAACAGAATTGCCGGCGCCCCCAGGATCATTGCCAGCGCCAGGGCGATGATGCTGGCCAGAATGGCGCTCGCCAGCGTGCTGCCATGCGACGGCAAAAAATCCTCGGCGAGCCATGCACGAAACTGGCCCAGGATGATGGATGCGTGAGCGGCCGGCGATCCCGGCTGGGTGTAGGGCAGTCGAATGACCGGTTGCCCTGCCGTCCACGCCCACCAGCGCGCCAGCGGCTCATCCCATTTGACGCCGGCCAGCGCGGCCCATAGTGTTGTCCAGATGCCTTCGGCCAAGATCAGGGCTACAGCCACTTGTGCAACGCTCTGGCCACTCCACATAAACGCGCCGGACGCCACAACGCCGCACAACACCGCCCAGGCCGGCCCTAACCAGGCGCCGCCCCGCCGCCATTGTGCTGTCAGCCTGACGATTGGCTCGAATGTTTGAGGCGTAGGTGTGGCGCTCATTGCCTGCAAGCGTATCACACAGCCAGAGAACGACAAAACGCAAGCTGCCAATCCTCATGCCCTCATTCAGGGATTGGCAGCTTGCGTGTGCACATGACTATCGTCGCGGTGATACAGTCGGGAAGGGGGTTGGGGCCGGCTCTTTGCCGCTGAGCAGATACTCTACTGCCGCGTCGAGCTGCGGGTCGCGCCCTTGCAGCGCGTCTTCATTGCTCATCGGCACTATGTAGTCCGGCTTGATGCCCATTTGGTGAATGGCGCGATTCTTGGGGGTATACCAGCGCTGAATGGTGATGCGCAACTGGCCGCCGTTCGGAAGGCTCTGAGGCAATTGCACTGATCCTTTGCCGAAAGTCTGTTCGCCGATGATCGTGGCGCGGTTGTAATCCTGAATTGCGCCGGCCAGCACTTCTGCTGCGCTGGCCGATGCCGCATTGACCAGCACCACCATCGGAATATCTTGCGCAATGCCACGATTGGTCGTGCTCTTGCGTTCCTCGTTGCCTTTGTTGTCGCGCTGAATGATGAAGACGCCATCTTTCAGAAAGATGTCGCCGACTTCCACAGCCTGGCTGAGCAGCCCGCCCGGGTTGTCGCGCAGATCAAGGATCAAGCCGCTGGGGTTATTTCTCAGCAGTTCTCTCAGTTGTGTGGTGAGCTGGGCGCTGGCCTGCGCGCTGAAGTCGAACAGGCTGACGTAGGCGATTTTGCCGTCGCCGACCATTTTGCTCGTGACGAGCGGGATGTTGATGCGGTCGCGCACCAGTGACAGGTCGAACGGTTTCGGAACATCTGCACGGCGCAGGGTGAGGGTGACCGTTGTGCCTTTTGGCCCACGCACTAGCGCTGCAACCTCATAGGTGCTCAAGCCGCTTACCGGCGTGCCGTCGACAGCCTCGATCAGGTCGCCCGGCAACACGCCGCCCTTTTGCGCCGGCGCGCCGTCGAATGTGCGCACGATCTGCACACCGCCGCCGGTTACCTGGCGCAACGTCGCGCCAATGCCCTCGAATGTGCCGCTGGCGTCATCTTCCAGAATCTTGGCGTAACGTGGCTCGACGTAGGCCGTGAAGGGATCGCCCAGCGCCGCCACCATGCCGCGAATTGCGCCGTCGGTCAGTTTGTCACTATTCGGCATTTCGCCGTACCACTGGCTGCGCAGCCGGCGCAGCACATCGTTCATCAGCGCCGTGTCTACGCCAGATGGCCGGCCTTGTTCGGCATCTGCATTTGGCGCCGACAGCGGCTCGACCGCTGATGGCGCAGTCAAGGCGAATTCGCCGGAGGTCGCTACGCCCACACCGAGGCCGGCCACGAAAATCAGGCCGCCTGTGAAAACGCCCAACAGCCCTAGAAGGACCATCTTCAGAATCCCTGAGCCTGACCCTTGCTGTTGTGTCTGCATTTCGAACCTCTTACTCCTTGTGTTTCGCAACGTTAAACTTTTCCGGGGCCTTCACGCAGCGCCCCAAGTCTGAGAACACGTCTAACTGCACGCTATTTGCTCGCTGCCGATTTTGCCCGCAGATCGGCCAGTGCGCGCTCCAGTTGCGAGTCAATGCCTCTTTCGGCCTCGCCCTCGGCGCGATACGCTTCGATGTCTGGTTGAAGCCCCACGCCGTCGATCGCGCGCGCATTTGGCGTGAGCCATCTGGCTGAAGTGACGTGGATTGACGATCCGTCGCTCAAGTCGAACAGCAACTGAACCGATCCCTTGCCGTAAGTCTTTTCGCCGATCAGCCTGGCGCGGCCATGATCCTGTAGCGCGCCGGCCACGATCTCCGAAGCGCTCGCTGTGTTGCGATTGACCAGAACTGACAACGAAGCGCGTTGCGCCAGCCCGCCACCGATAACGGGATGTGTCACCGTGATGATGCTGCCGTCTGTCTGATTGCGTTTCTGTTCGATCAACACATTGCCGCTGCTCAAAAACTGACTGGCCACCTCTATTGCCGAGGCAAGCAAGCCTCCGCCATTGTCGCGCAGGTCAATGAGATATGCCTGAGAGCCTGCGCTTTGTAGCTCGGTGATGGCCTGTTTGACTTCGCTGCCGGTGCGCTCGGTGAACTGGCGGATGCTGATGTAGCCGATCACGGTTTGATTGGGGGCCGTGTCTGAAATAACGCGCCAGTCCACCGAGGGAATCTCGATCAGCGCCCGAGTAATTGCAAAGTCGATCAGCCGGCCGGCCCGGTTGACGGTGATGCGCACCACCGTCCCCACCTCGCCGCGCACGCGCGCAGCAATATCTTCAAAGGGTGCGCCGTTGGAAAAGTTGATCCCATCGACGGCAACCAGAATGTCGCCGGCCTGTACGCCGGCCTTTTCTGCCGGCGAGTTGCGGCGCGGCGTCAGAATGACGCGCCCCGCTTCGTCGATGCGGATATCCACGCCAATGCCGCCAAACTGGCCGCGCAGATGATCGCGCTCGATGGCTCTGGGTTGCGGCTCGACAAACACCGTCCAACGGTCGTTAAGCGTAGCCAGCATGCCGCGAATTGCCCCGTAATTGCGAATCGTGTCGCTTGGCACCTCGCCGATGAAGCTTTCGCGCACTCGGCCCCATGCCTCGTCGAGCAGCCGATATTCCGGCGCATGGATGGTCACCCGGTTTGCTGCGCCCGGAACCAGGCGCGATCGCGCCAGCCAGCCGGCCCCAAACACCACACTGCTCCAGGCCAGCAGCATCATGATCAGTGCAAACCGACGAAAGTTCAACATACGCGTATCCATCCGAAGCGGCGATCTTGTAAACGCCTAATCAACCGCGAATCTGCGCGCGAAACACGGGCCGGCAAAGGGGATGACAGTGGAGTCAGCCTGCGTTGTCACGGTAATCGCCAATCTGCCGCACATTCTAACGTGACGCTGCCCCTGCCATTTACGTTACAATCTGCCGCGCAAAGGCGCAAGCCGCGTGCAGTGCGTCCGCGTGCAAAGCAGGAGAAAATCACCCGCGAGCTACCGACCACACGGATTGGCCCGCTCGCTGTTGGCAGTGCCTTGTATCGTCTGAGAATTTTGAAGCAAAGGAGTATTCAAAGATGCGATTCGTCCCACGCAAGTTGTTTCTGACGCGCGGTGTTGGCGTTCATCCGGCCAAGCTGACCAGCTTTGAAATGGCGCTGCGCAACGCCGACATTGCCCACCTCAACATTGTCCGCGTGTCGTCGATCTTTCCCCCCGGCTGCCGGATTGTGTCCAAAGAAGAAGGCCTGCCTGCGCTGGAGCCGGGCGAGGTGACGTTCTGCGTGGTCGCGGAGATGTCCACCAACGAGCCGGGCCGGCGCATCGCCGCTTCCATCGGCGTCGCCATTCCCTCTGACCCCAGCAAATACGGTTATCTCTCCGAGCATCATGCCTATGGCCAGACCGAGAAGGAGGCCGGCGACTTCGCGGAAGACTTGGCCGCTGGCATGCTGGCTACGGTGCTGGGCGTGCCCTTCGACCTTGACCGCGACTACAACGAGCGCCGTGAGCAATATCGCGTCGGCGGTTTGATCGTCGATTCGACCAGCATGACCATTACCGCCACCGGCGACGAGCAGGGACGGTGGACGACTGTCGTGGCTGCTGCCGTCCTGATCTGAGGCCGGCTGCTGTAACCTTAAAAACGGATCGGCCCCCATGACTTACGGACGCAAGCTCGCTCCCGACCGCATCACTGCCGGCCTGACTGTGGACCGGCTGGTTGACGAATTTTTCCTGGCTTACAACGCTGCGCGCCTGCGCGAGGCGTGCCAGTTAATCGCGCGCAAGCTGCTCCAGCCGGATGTCACCGTTGGCGTCACCCTGTCGGGCGCCTTGACGCCGACCGGCATCGGCTACGCGGCGCTTGTGCCGTTGATCGAAGCCGGCTTTATCGATTGGATCGTCTCCACCGGCGCCAATCTCTATCACGACATGCACCGCTCGCTCGGCTTCGAGTTGTTCCAAACTTCCCCTTTTGTCGATGACGTGGCATTGCGCGACCAGAAAATCATCCGCATCTACGACATCGTGTTCGACCAGGATGTGCTGCTGAAGTCCGACGCTTTTCTGCGTCGCTGCATCGAACAGCCCGAGTTTCAACGCCGCATGAGCACTGCCGAACTGCATTACCGGCTGGGGCGTTACACCCAGGCGCGCGAGCAGGCGCTGGGCGGCGCCTACAAGTCTGTGCTGACGGCGGCCTATGAATGTGGCGTGCCGGTGTACACATCCAGCCCTGGCGACTCAACCATCGGCATGAACGTCGCGGCGCTGCGGCTGGCCGGCATGCAGGTTGGCTTCGATCCCGAACTCGACGTGAACGAGACTGCTGCCATCGTGTACGACGCCAAGCATGCCGGCGGCAAGAGCGGCGTCATTATCTTTGGCGGCGGCAGCCCGAAGAACTTCATTTTGCAGACCGAGCCGCAAATCCAGGAAATCCTCGGCATCCCAGAGCGCGGACACGATTACTTTGTGCAGTTCACCGATGCCCGCCCCGATACCGGCGGCCTGTCCGGCGCGACGCCCCAAGAAGCCGTGACGTGGGGCAAAGTGGATCCCGATCAGTTGCCCGACACGGTGGTGTGCTACACAGACTCGACGATCGCGTTGCCCATTCTGGCTGCCTACCTGCTGGCAAAGCGCGCCCCGCGCCCTCTGAAGCGCTTGTACGACCGGCGCGAGGCGCTGGTTGCTGCGCTCAGGTCTGCCTATGACCAATATCGCCCTGCCGACCCGGATGCCGGTTTTTAAGGTTTGTAAAGTTCTCAGTTGTTCAGGTGCTTAACGTTATTCAGGTTCTCAGTGACCGGCAAACCTTACCAACCCGGTGTATTGCGCCGCGAGGACGCGGCGCGAAGACGCGGCGCGAAGACGCGGCGCGAGGACGCGGCGCGAGGACGCGGCGCGAAGCGCGTCTGATCAACCTTACCAACCCTATCAACCTGACTCATTCTTCTTCCATGTCCCAGTACACCTTCCTGCCTCCCGAAAACTTCCTCGGCCTCGACGCTGAGCACACTGCCTACGAAACCAGCCAGGCTGTTGTCGTCCCCATCCCATTTGAGGCTACGGTGAGCTACATGGGCGGCACAAAAAACGGCCCGCGCGCCATCATTCAGGCTTCCACGCAAATTGAACTGTACGACCGTGACTTTCGCGGCGAGCCGGCCCTTGACTATGGCGTGCATACGCTGCCCTATCTTGCCCTGGGTCATAGCACGATCGAAGCCGCGCTGGAGAGCATCGCCGCAGCCGTTGCCGACCATGCGCGCGCCGGCAAACTCGTTGTGGGCCTGGGCGGTGAGCACACCGTGTCGGTTGGGGTGGGGCGTGGTCTGGCGGCTGTTCACGGCACGCCCCTCCTTACCGTGCAGATTGACGCGCACGCCGATCTGCGCGATGAGTTTGAAGGCTCGCGCTACAGCCATGCCTGCGCAGCCCGCCGGCTGCTCGAACTTGGGCCGGTGATTCAACTGGGCATTCGTTCGCTGGCGCGCGAAGAGGCTGAATTGATTGACGCCGTCACCGACCAGGGCGACACGCTGCGCACATTCTTTGCAGAGGATATCCACGCCGGGCCGGCCTATCTGGCCACGCTTGCGCAGTGGGTGCGCGGTCGCAAAACTTTCCTCACCATCGACGCAGATTGCTTTGATCCGGCCTATGTGCCGGCTACCGGCACGCCAGAGCCGGGTGGCCTTACCTGGCAGCAGGTTATGGCCATTGTGCGCACCGTGGCCCGCAACGCCAATGTGGTCGGGTTTGATGTGGTGGAGCTGGCTCCGCACCCCGGCATGCACTCGGCCGATTTTCTGATCGCAAAACTGGTTTACAAGACGATCAGCGAGATCATGGCTGCGCGCAAGCTATGATCGGTAAACCAGCCCGCTCGCGTCTGCATCGACCACCACCCTGGCCGGCGGCGTGTCGAGGGTGAGCAAATAGTCGGCCAGCCGCTCGCGCACACTGCGTTGCAGGATGCGGCGCAGTGGACGCGCCCCCAGGTGCGGCTCATTGTTCTGCGCCAGCATCCACGCTCGCGCCGCCGGCAGAATTTCCAGCGTGATGCCACGTTCCTGCGCCAGCTTCGCTTCCTTCTTGATCATCAGGTCCAGAATGCGGCGCAGGCTGTCGGGCGAGAGCGTGTTGAACATGACGATCTCGTCCAGCCGGTTAATGAACTCGGGGCGGAAGAACGATCGCACATCGGCCATGGCCAGCTCGCGCGCCTCGGCTGCCGACAGCCCGGCGTCGTTCAGGTATTGCGCGCCCAGGTTGCTGGTGAGCAAGATGACCGTCTCGGCGAAATTCGCCACCCTGCCCTGACCGTCGGTCAGCCGGCCTTCCTCCATCACCTGCAACAGGATATCGAGGATGCGCGGATGGGCTTTCTCCACTTCGTCAAACAGCACCACTGCGTAGGGCGATTTGAGGATGCGATCGGTCAATTGCCCGCCGCCCTCGAAGCCGATGTAGCCGGGCGGCGCGCCGATCAGCCGGTTGATCGTGTCATCCTTCTGGTACTCGCTCATGTCGAGCGCCACCAAATTGTCTTCGCTGCCGAATAGAAACTCGGCCAGCGCCTTGGCCAGCTCGGTCTTGCCCACCCCGCTCGGTCCGAGAAACAGGAAAGAGCCAATCGGGCGCTTGGGGTCTTTCAGCCCCACGCGCGCCGATTTGACTGCGCGCGACACGGCCTGAATGGCTTCGTCCTGCCCGATCACGCGCTGTTGCAGCGCCTGTGCCATCTGCGCATATCGGCCGCGCTCGTCTGCGCCCAGTTTGGTCACGGGGATGCCGGTCATTAGGCTGACGGCGAACATCACGTCTTCGGCGTCCAGTGTCAGCGCCGGCCCTGTCTGGCTTCCGTCGTCTGTACTCTGAAATCCGCCCGCTGCCGTCTGTCGTCTGTCATCTGCCGTCTGGTGTTTCTCGTTCGCCGTCGCCCGCACGGCCGCGCAGGCGCGATGTAATACTTGCACAGCCGATCCCGGCAGCGGGGCGCCGCCCACATAGCGCGCTGCCAGCGTGGTGGCTGTTTGCAGCGCGTCGTCGGCGATGACCATGCTGTAGTTGCGCTCGAATTGCGGTCTGAGCGTGGCCAGCATCTTGTGACACTCGTCGGGCGTGGCCGGCGGCACGCGCAACACGTGCGCCCGCCCGGCGATCGTGGCGTTTGGCTTGATGCGCTCGGTATAGTCTGTGTCGGTGGTGGTGCCGATGATGATCGGCCCGGCCCCGTCGGACACAAACGCCTTTTGCAGGTCTTTGCCGGCCTGTGGCAGGTCGGCGCGCGACTGGCCGCCCAGAAAGCGTTGGATGTTGGCGATGAACAAGATGCCGTTCTCTGCCTGCCGCAGGGCAACCTGCATGGCCAGCATCGGGTTGTCGAGCCAGGCCGCGTCGCTGACTTCGATGATTTTCTTGATGTGGGCCGGCCCCTTGCCCTCGGCGATCATCAGAGCCAGCGATTGAGCCAGGCTGCGCCGGCCACTGCCCGGTTCGCCAACCAGGATCACGTGTGGGTCGTGCGCCAACGCCAGCAGCGTGACCAGGTCGCGCAACAAATTCTCGCGGTAATACAGCGGCGGCAACTGGCCCTGCTGCGCTTGTTGCACCCAGTCGGTGGTTGTTGTGCGCTTGCTGACGATGCCATCCACGATCAGGCTGGCCAGCGCCGTTGGGGTGACGCCTTTGCGCTGCAACAGGCCGGCGGTGCTCACGCCGGCCTGCGAGAGCGCGCCCAGCAAATGCTCGGTGGCGATGTAGATCTCGCCGCTGGCGAGCGCAATGCTGCGCGCCTCGTCCAGCGCAATCACCATCTCGTCCGACATTTGCACGGTGCTGTTCTGGTCGGTCAGGTAGTTGAAGTTGGCCGCGCGGCCCGTGCGCGAGCGGATTTGCGCTTCCACTTCTTTTTCCAGGTCGGCCACGCTGAATCCACGCGACGACGCCAGGTGCGCCACTGCGCGGTATGCCGTCGCGTGCGGCATTCGCAACAAGGCCAGCAGGACAAGCTCTGGCATGAGCACCGGCTTGCCGAACTGGCGCATCAGATCGCTGGCGCGATTAAGCGCCGCGCGCGTATTGCTGTCGAGCAGGTCTGGATTGAGCGTGGTCATGGCGGTCATTGTACGCGCCGGCGCTCAGGTTAGCGCATATTCGATCGAGTCGGCCAGCGCCTGCCAGGATGCGTCGACGATATTGGTCGAGCAGCCGACCGTAGTCCACGTGCGGCCGCCGCAGCGCGTGTCGATGGTGACGCGCGTGGTGGCGGCCGTGGCGTTGTTGCTGTCGAGGATGCGCACCTTATAGTCGGCCAGCCGCACTTCGGCCAGTTGCGGGTAATGCGGCAGCAGCGCCTTGCGCAGCGCGCGGTCGAGCGCGTTTACCGGCCCGTCGCCCTCGGCGGCGGTGTGGGCAATCTCTTCGCCGCCATTGCGCACGCGCACCTTGACGTTGGCTTCGGCCAGCAGGCCGCGCCCCTGGCGGTTTTCGACCACGACCAGAAAATCAATCAACTCAAATGGCGGCGTGTAGCCTTTCTGCGCGCGCCGCAGCATTAGTTCGACCGATGCTTCGGCGCCCTCGAAGTAGAAGCCCCGGCTCTCAAGCTCTTTGATCTGTTGCAGCACTTTGCGCGCCTCTTCTTTGCCGACATCCAGGCCGAATTCGCGCGCCTTGTACTGGATGTTGCCGCGCCCGCTCAGCTCGCTGACCAGCACGCGCTTGCTGTTGCCGACTCGGGCCGGGTCGATGTGCTGGTACGACTCCTCGACCTTGAGGATGGCTGCCACGTGGATGCCGCCCTTGTGGGCGAATGCGGCGTGGCCGGTGTAGGGCGCGCGGATGTTGGGCGCCTGGTTTGCCATCTCGGCCACGTAGTGCGACAACTCAGTCAATCTGCGCAATTGCGCGTCGCTGACGCACTCATCGCCCATTTTTAACTTCAGGTTAGCGATGGTGGGGATCAGGTCGCAATTGCCCACGCGCTCGCCATAGCCGTTGATGGTGCCCTGGACTTGTGTGCAGCCGGCCCGCACCGCTTCGAGCGCGTTGGCCACAGCTAGGCCGGCGTCGTTGTGTGTGTGAATCCCGAACCGAACGATGGACTGCGGGCGCTCTTCGCGCAGTCTATCAACGGTGAGTCGGACGATTTCAGCCACTTCCCACGGCATTGTGCCGCCATTGGTGTCGCACAGCACCAGCCAGTCTGCGCCGGCATCCACAGCGGCGCGCAGTGTGGCCAGCGCATATTCCCGATCCAGCTTAAAGCCGTCGAAATAGTGCTCGGCGTCGTGCATCACCTCTTTGCCGTGCGCCTTGAAGTAAGCCACGCTGTCGCGGATCATGTCGAGGTTTTCTTCGAGCGTTGTTTCGAGCACATGTTTGACGTGCAGCGTGCTGGTCTTGGCAACCATAGTCACGACCGGCGTCTGGGCATCGTGCAGCATTTTGATCTGGGCGTCGCTTTCGCATGCGACGCCGGCTTTGCGTGTGCTGCCAAACGCCGCCAGACGAGCGCCTTTGAAGCCCAGGGCTTTGGCGCGGGCGAAGAATTCGGCGTCTTTGGGGTTGCTGCCCGGCCAACCCCCCTCAATGTAATGCACGCCGAATTCATCCAGCCGGCGGGCAATGCGCAACTTGTCTTCGACCGACAGGTTGATCCCTTCGCCCTGGGCGCCGTCGCGCAGCGTAGTGTCGTATAACGCGGTAGTCATTGTCTCTTTTGTCCTCCTGGAAAAACAGCGAGAGCCTTCCGGGTTCGGGAAGGCTCTCCACAATCAAACGATAGCGATATCTGGACGTGTCAGCCAGTCACCCTCGACCCATGTGCCCAGACTCGCGCCCCGGCGCATACCGGGCCGCGAGTCGAACTAATCGCGATCGTAATCATGTGGCCAAAAGCCGGGCTGACTGGCGTCATGCTGAGCGGTAGTTTATCCAGGCCGGGCGAACTGTCAACCCGGCGCAGGGGTGGGCTGTTCGCCGGCCATCTTCTCCAGCAGCGCAAAATTGCGTTTGATGCGCTCTGGGTCGCGCTTCAGGCTCTCGCGTTCGATGCGCGGCAGAATGTTCTCGAAGGCTGCTCTCAGTTCGTCCAGCGTGATCTGTCCACCGCGCAGCATGGCCAACACATCTTGAAAGTCGCCCTCGCGTCCGCGCTCGATCTTGCTAAGCGCGGTGCTGTACAGGTCGAAGTGGAACACGTCCACCAACCCAAAGCGTCCCACATGTTTGGCGCGCTCTTTCCAGCCGGCCGGCAGGGGGATGAAGTCGCCCGGCGAGGCCAGCTCTACATTCACCTGCATCTCGTCTTTGAGTTTGCGCAGCACATGTGTGAATTCGGCGTCGTGCTCGTCGGCCACTTCGTAGCTGATGTCGATGTCCAGCGACTGCTCGCGCAGTCCTTCATAGACCAGTGTGGTGCCGCCGACTAGATACAGCCGGGCCGGATGGTGAAACTCCATGCCCAGCTTGACGAGGAAATAATGCACGCGCAGCCGATCGATGGGTGGACGCATGGAGAGAATCCTAAAGCGTAAGCGACCAAACGTAAAGGCCGGCGTTATGAGTTGTGGCCGTTGAGCGGCAACAGCGATTCGGGGCCGCACGGCTGGTTCATCAGCAACTCGATCACTTGTTCGTAGGACGACCAATCGTTGTAAAGGCTGTCTTCGCACAGCCGGTGCAATCCGTGTTTGCCGTGCATGTCATCTGGGCTGGGCAGGGCAGCGCCGATGGGGCTGTCCTGTGCTGAAGTGAATCGCTCGGCAATCAGCGGCTGCTCGCCAAAGTGCATCTGCAGGCGTGTCCGCCACATCCGTTGCAGGTACATCGCCGCAAGGTACTGTTTGCGCAACTCGCGCCGGCCTGCTTCGGGCAACGTCGCCTGAACTGTCGCTGCGCAGTCGGCCAGTTCTGGGTGGGCCAGCAACAACGCTGCCAGGGCGAACCGCAGCCGCGCGTTGCGTGATTGCGCCAGGCCGGCGATCAATGCTTCGTCGCTCAGGGGGCGTTCGTCACCATGTGGCGTCGGCGCCAGGTAGCACACGCCGCGCGCGTGCAGGCCGGCCACCAGATCGTCGCGCTCTGGAGTTTCTGGCGCGACGTTTGTTGGCTTGTTCATGCGCCCCTATCCGTCATTGTTCGTCATTGCAACAAGCACGTCGCAACAAGCACGTCGCAACAAGCATGTCATCTGGCTCGAACGCGGTTTACGTGGTTCAAGCGCCGGCCTAGCTATCCCTCGTGTATCCGCTCAAACGCCTCAATCTTGTCGCGCAGGTTCAACACATAGCCGATCTCGTCCACGCCGTTGAGCAGGCACGTCTTCGAGAAATGGTCGATCGAAAATGCTACGCGCCGGCCATCGGGCAGCGTCACGGTTTGTGCTGCCAGGTCTATGGCGAGTGTCGTGTTGGGATCTTCTTGCACCAGGCTGAACAGTTGCTGATGGGTGTCTTTGTCGACAACGATGGGCAGCAAGCCGTTCTTGAGCGAATTGTTGCGAAAGATGTCGGCAAATGAGGTGCTGATGACCGCGCGGAAACCATAGCCCACCAGCGCCCAAGGGGCGTGCTCGCGCGAGGAGCCGCACCCGAAGTTGTCGCCGGCCAGTAGAATCTGTCGGCCTTGCATCTCCGGCCGGTTCAGGACGAAGTCGGCGCGCGGTGAGCCGTCGGCGTCGTAACGCCAGTCGGCGAACAGATTGTCTCCCAACCCCTTTTTGTCTGTCACTTTCAGGAAGCGGGCCGGGATGATCTGGTCGGTGTCCACATTCTCGTTGGGCAGCGGGACAATTTTGCTGGTTAGGGTGGTGAATTGATTCATGGTGGTTCAGATGTGCAAAGCGCAGGCCGAATGTCGCTTATGCGCCGCTTATGCGCCGCTTATGCGCCGCTTATGCGCCTTCTCGTGGCGCGCGCTTGCCGGGCAGAAGTCGCGCGTGGGGTTGATCGACAGCTTATGATGGGCGATCATTGTATCAACGTACGGGGGTCGGCGACTGCGCCGGCTACTGCGCTGGCTGCGGCGGTGAGCGGGCTGGCCAGGAAGGTGCGACCGCCTTTGCCCTGCCGGCCCTCGAAATTGCGATTGCTGGTGCTGACGGCGTATTGTCCCGGCGCGAGCTGGTCGCCGTTCATGGCGATGCACATGCTGCAGCCGGCCTCGCGCCACTCCGCGCCGGCCTCCTTGAAGATGCGGTCTAGCCCTTCGGCCTCGGCCTGTCGTTTCACCTGCGCCGAACCGGGCACCACCATCGCGCGCACGCGCGGGTTGACCTTGCGTCCTTTCAGCACACTGGCTGCCAGTCGCAAGTCGGTAATGCGCGAGTTCGTGCAACTGCCGATGAACACCACGTCAATCGGCTGCCCCAGCAGCGGCTGGTTTGGCTTCAGGTCCATGTAGGCCAGGGCCTTGCTCAGCGCGTTGCGTGCGCTCAGGTCGGGCGTCTTTGCCGGGTCAGGCACGCGCCCGGTAATGCCGATGCCCATGCCGGGGTTGGTGCCAAAGGTGACCATTGGCTCCAGCGCGCCGGCGTCGAGTGTAAGCGTGGCATCGTAGCGTGCGCCGGGGTCGCTGGGCAACGTGCGCCAGCGCGCCAGGGCTTTGTCCCAGGCCGGCCCTTTGGGGGCATATTCGCGGCCTGCCATGTACTCAAACGTGGTGTCGTCGGGGGCGATCAGGCCGGCGCGTGCGCCGCCCTCGATGCTCATGTTGCAAATGGTCATGCGCTCTTCCATGCTCAGCCGGCGGATGGCCGCGCCGGTGTACTCGAAGACATGGCCGGTGCCGGCGCCCACACCATAGCGGGCAATCAGCGCCAGAATGATGTCTTTGGCGGTCACACCTTTCTGCAAAACGCCGTCGATCTGCACTTGCATGGTCTTCGGTTTGCGCTGCAACAGGCATTGCGTTGCTAGCACCATTTCGACCTCGCTGGTGCCGATGCCAAAGGCCAGCGCGCCAAATGCGCCGTGTGTGCTGGTGTGGCTGTCGCCGCACACAATCGTCATGCCGGGCTGGGTCAGGCCCAGCTCTGGCCCAATCACATGCACGATGCCCATCTTGTCCGGTGCGCTATGCAGGCCGTAAAGTGTCACCCCGAATTCAGCGCAGTTTTTCTCCAACTGGGCGATTTGCTTCGCTGCCAGCTCGTCCAGGATCGGCAAGTCGCGCGGGGTTGTTGGGATGCCGTGATCCATCGTGGCGAAGGTGCGGTCGGGGCGCCGGACGCGGATGCCGCGCGTGCGCAGCCCGTCGAACGCCTGCGGAGATGTCACCTCGTGCACCAGATGCAGGTCGATGTAGAGAACAGCCGGGCTGTCCGGCTCTTGCGCCACCACGTGCGCGTTCCAGATCTTTTCAAATAAAGTTTGGGACATCAGTTCTGAAATCCTCTTGAGTGATGTCTGTGTAATGTCTATGATTGCCCTTGCCCAAGCACCATGCCCAGGGCGATGCGGAGGGCCAGGATGGCCGCCCATGTGCCCACGAAAATGGCGACGCAGAGCGCTGCACGCATCGCGGCCGGCCGGGGAGAGCGCATGATGACCAGGTTGAAGAAGAACGCGATAAACGAGATGATGAACGAATCCAGGCCGAGGAAGAACACGCCCGGCAGCAAGGGCAGCCCGGCGACTATCCATTCCCACGATTTCATCGGGGGCGCAAGTTGCACCCAGTCCTCGTTGTACCAGACCAGCGGCACCAGGTCCAGAAAGCTGGAGCGCACTTCCAGCACGCCGCCTTTGATCTGGTAAAACGTTCCGGCGGCGCCGCGCGCACCCCGATGTGAGGGACTGACCGGCTTGCCGTCGGCGTACACCTTGACCTTGCCGCTGAACAGCGCGCGGTCGATTACCACATTCACCTTGAACGGCGCGGGGGTCTGGAACGAGTACTGCATGATGTCAATCTTAATCGAATCGCCGGCTGCTCGTGGGCACGTTCGGCGCCGGGCAGAGACAACGGGGGTCTCTAGGAGCTACGAGCGGGCGCGCACGCGGCGCAAGCCTTTGTTCACGGCAGCCAAGAAGGCGCGACCGCTGGCAACCAACGTGTCGGTGTCGGCGCTGCGCCCGCTGAACACGTGCTTCTTGCCTTCGCCGTTGGCCATTTCGACCCGGATGGTGACGTCGGCGACGGCGTCGATGCCTTCGGTCACGGCGTGGACGTGGAACTCGGTCAGCTTGGCATTGGCGCCGGTGATGCGGTTGATGCAGTTGCAGATGGCGTCGACAGGGCCGTTGCCCAGCGCTGCGTCGGCGTGCACTTCGCCTTCCTCATCGAGAAGACGCACGCTGGCTACGGGCGAGCTGCCGGTGCCGCTGGTCACATTGATGCTGTCGAGTTTATACACCTCGTTCAGCGTCTCGAACTGGTCGGCCACGATCGCTTCCAAGTCGGCGTCGGTGACGACCTTTTTCTTGTCGCAGAGTGCTTTGAAGCGTTCGAACGCTTTGTCCAGCTCTTCGCGCGACAGCTCGTAGCCCATCGTCTTCAGCCGGTCAGAGAAGGCATGTCGGCCGCTGTGCTTGCCCAGCACCAGATTGGAGGCGTTCCAGCCCACAGTCTCTGGCCGCATGATTTCGTAGGTGAGCGGGTTTTTCAGCATCCCGTCTTGGTGAATGCCGGCTTCGTGCGCGAAGGCGTTTGCGCCGACGATGGCTTTGTTCGGTTGAACGGAGATGGAGGTCAGTGCGCTGACCATCTTGCTGGTGCGCACCAGTTGTGTGGTGTCGATGTTCGTGCGCAAGCCATAGAAAGCCTTGCGCGTGTGCAAGGCCATCACCACTTCTTCCAGCGAGGTGTTGCCGGCTCGTTCGCCGATGCCGTTGATGGTCACCTCGGCCTGCCGCACACCGGCCTCGATGCCGGCCAGCGTGTTGGCCACGGCCAGCCCCAGGTCGTCGTGGCAGTGCGCCGACAGGATGACTTGATCTGCCCCCGGCACGTTCTTCAGGATACCCTCGATCATGCGACGGTATTCGGTCGGCGTGCAGTACCCCACCGTATCGGGGATGTTCAGTGTAGTGGCGCCGGCCTGAATCGCCACGGCCAGCACCTGCCACAGGAATTCCGGATCGCTGCGCCCGGCATCCTCTGGCGAGAACTCAACGTCTTGACACAGGCTGCGCGCATAAGCCACTGCCTCGCCCACGCGCTCGATGCATTCGTTGCGCGAGATGCGCAGCTTGTGTTCCAGGTGGATGTCGCTGGTGGCCAGAAAAGTGTGAATGCGCGGTTTTTTGGCCCACTGCACTGCGCCCCAAGCGCGGTCGATGTCGGTTTTGTTGGCGCGCGCCAGTCCGGCGATGGTTGGCGCATTGTCGAGTGTGCCGACTTCCTGCGCGATGCGCGTGACTGCCTCGAAGTCGCCGGGTGAGGCGATGGGGAAGCCGGCCTCGATGATGTCCACGCCCAGCCGGTGAAGCTGCCGGGCGATTTCCAGTTTCTCTGCCAGATTCAGCGTGGCGCCGGGCGATTGCTCCCCGTCGCGCAACGTCGTGTCGAATATTAAAACGGTGTTCTTGTCGCTCATAATTGCCTCTGCGGATTGTATTCCCGTGCCTGGAACTAAAAGTCCGCACCTGCGGGGGTGCGGACTGTTGCATTTGCTTGGCTTACGCGCCGCCTTGCCCCGGGTTGACTTCCTTCGGATTAAGCCATGGCATCATGCGTCGAAGCTGCGCGCCCACTTTTTCGATCTGGTGCTGGCTGTCGCGCTGGCGCATGGCCGTGAAGTTGGGCCGGCCTTTCGCGTTCTCGTCGATCCATTCCTCGGCAAACGCGCCGCTCTGGATTTCGGACAAGATGCGCTTCATCTCTTGCTTGGTCTGCTCGGTCACGATGCGGGGGCCGCTGACATAGTCGCCGTACTCGGCGGTATCGCTGATCGAGTAGCGCATGTAGTTCAGCCCACCCTGATAGAACAGGTCGACGATTAGCTTCAACTCGTGCATGCATTCGAAGTAAGCCACTTCGGGCTGATAGCCGGCTTCGACCAGCGTCTCGAACGCGGCCTTCACCAGGTGGGAAACGCCGCCGCACAACACCACCTGCTCGCCGAACAGGTCGGTCTCGGTCTCCTCGGCGAAGGTGGTTTCGATAACGCCGGCGCGTGTGCCGCCGATGCCTTTGGCGTAGGCCAGCGCGTTGGCTTTGGCGTCGCCGCTGGCGTCCTGATGCACCGCGACCAGGCACGGCGTGCCCTGGCCCGATTGGTACGTTTCGCGCACGCGATGCCCCGGCGCCTTGGGGGCAACCATGCTGACATCTACGCCGGCGGGCGGCACGATCTGCCCAAAGCGAATGTTGAAGCCGTGCGCGAACATCAGCGTTTTGCCCGGCGTCATGTGCGGCGCGATATGCTCACGATACACGGCTGCCGCTGGCACATCGGGCACCAGCATCATGATGAAGTCGCCGGCTTTGGCTGCATCGGCGATGTTCATGACGGTGAGGCCGGCGCTTTTAGCCTTCTCCACGCTCTTGCTGCTTGGCGGGAGGCCCACCACCACGTTGACGCCGCTATCTTTCAGATTTTGTGCGTGCGCGTGGCCCTGGCTGCCGAACCCGATGATGGCCACAGTCTTGCCGGCCAACAAATCCAGATTTGCGTCCTGGTCATAGTAAACAGTTGCCATGTGCGTTTGGAACTCCTGTGTTCAGTCTGCGGTCAGTATGGCGGCGATTCTAGCGCCACAATTCAATCGCGCGGGCCAGACGGACCCGTGCGGTGTTGGTCAGGTGTGACGGCCTTTGCCATTGGCGCTAACCGTCGCGCCATCGAAGGAGGCAATCGGAACCTCGACTGCTTCGTGTGCCTGGGCCATGCGGGTTGTGCCGCGCCCCATGGCGATACGCCCTGTGCGCACTACTTCCATGATCCCGTAATCGCCCAGCACGTGCAGTATGGCGTCGATCTTGGTCTCGTCGCCGGTCACCTCCACGATCAGCGAGTCCTTTGACACATCCACCACGTCACTCTTGTATATATCGGCGATCTGTTTGATCTCGCTGCGCTGCTGGGCATTGCTTGTGCGCACTTTGATCAGCGCCATCTCGCGGATCACAGCCGGCACGTTGGTCAGGTCTTGCACGTCGATGACGTTGATCAGCTTGTACAGATTGCTTTCCACCAGCGCCGCGCTGGTCTTGCTGGCGTCCACGACGATGGTCATGCGCGAAATGGCCGGGTCGTCTGTTGTGCCGACGGCCAGGCTGTCAATGTTGTAGTTGCGCCGGCGAAACAGGCTGGCGACGCGATTCAAGACGCCGGGCTTGTTCTCCACCAGTGCCACCAATGTGTGCTTCTGCTTGTTTTGGCGGGCTGCTGCGGCATGATCGATTAGCATGGCTCTCCTTGACTTGTTCTTGACTTGTTAAAGTTGGTCAGGTTGATTAAGCTTGGTACGGTTCGTCACGTTGGCCAGGTTCGGCTTCGTCGCGAAGGGCGCGGCTCTGGTTGGCATTCTCAGGCAGATACCACATGAAATTGCTGATTTGACGGCTACTGTCAACGGATATACCCGCCGGGCCATTTCACGCGCCGTCTGCCAGGCCTCAATCTGCTTCAAGCGTTCGATGCTTGTCACGCTGGCGCTTCCCAGAACCCTGAAACCTTGCGAACCTTAAGCACTTTAAAGAGCGTTATTTGACTGTCTCGAATCCGGTTCCTAACGCGGCGGGCTGTCGGCGCACCATCTCGTTCAACGCCTTGCCCGGCATCACCATTGGGAACACGTTCGTCTCGTTCTCAACCACGAACTCGCACAGCACAGGCCCGTTATGTGCGCGGGCGCGCGCGATGATGTCGCGCGTCTCCTGCATGGTTGTCGCCCGCAAGCCCAACATGCCATAGGCATCGGCTAGTTTTTGAAAATCGGGCGTCCACATCTGGGTGGCCGAGTAACGCTTGTCGTGCATCAACTCTTGCCACTGTCGCACCATGCCCAGGTAGTTATTGTTGATGATGGCGATCTTGATGTTCAGGCCTTCTTGCATGATGGTGGCCAGTTCGGGGATGCTCATTTGAAAGCCGCCGTCGCCGGCGATAGCCCAGATTTCCTCGTCGGGGCGGGCAAAGCGGGCGCCAATGGCGGCCGGCGTTGCGAAGCCCATCGTGCCCAGACCGCCGCTGGTGAGCAACTGGTTGCGCCGCGTGTGCTGAAAGTATTGCGTCTCCCACATCTGGTGCTGCCCGACGTCGGTGGCAATCGTGCAATTGCCGCCGGTCGCCTCCCAAATTGCCCGGATCACCTGCGGCGCAAGCAACAGATTCTCCGGCAGCTCCTGGTTGATCACATCGTGGGCTTGGGTATCCATGCGCCATTCGTTGATTTGCGTCATCCAGGCGTCGTGTGTGCGCTTGGCCACCAGCGGGGTCAGGTCGCGCAGCACATCCTTCACACTGCCCACAATCCCTACGTCGGCCGGCACGTTCTTGTTGATTTCGGCAGCGTCGATATCCACGTGAATGACGCGCGCGTTCTTGGCGTATTGCGACAGGTTGCCGGTAACGCGGTCGTCGAAGCGCATGCCCAGGGCGATCAACAAGTCGGCATTGGCGATGGCCTGGTTGACATAGGCTTCGCCGTGCATACCCATCATGCGTAGGTTTAGCGGATGATCTTCGCTCAGCACGCCAATGCCCAGCAGGGTGGTGGCGACCGGAATGCCGGTCTTGTTGACGAACTCGCACAGCTCGTCATGCGCTTTGCCGTGCTTGATACCCTGGCCGGCCAGAATCACCGGACGCCTGGCGTTGTCGATCAGATTGGCAGCGGCGCGCAGCAGAGCCGGTATGTCCTGCCGGCGCATCGGCTTGATGGCCCGGTAGCCGCGCATACGCACGCTGGTCACGGGTGAATATTCGGTCGATTTCTGTTGCGCGTCTTTGCAGATGTCGATCAGCACTGGCCCAGGCCGGCCGCTGCGGGCAATGTAGAACGCTTCGGCGATCACCTGAGCAATCTCATCGACGTTCATTACCAGATAGTTGTGCTTGGTGACCGGAAGTGTGACCCCGGTGACGTCTGTCTCCTGAAAAGCGTCACTGCCCACCAGGTGCGAGGCAACCTGGCCGGTGATGGCGACGATGGGCGAGGAATCCATCATGGCATTGGCCAGGCCGGTGACGAGGTTCGTTGCGCCCGGCCCGCTGGTCGCCATGCACACGCCCACCTTGCCGCTGGCGCGGGCGTAGCCATCGGCTGCCAGGGCCGCATTCTCTTCGTGCCGCACAAGCACGTGATGAACGCGATCCTGGTAGTCGTATAGCGCATCGTAGGTGGGCAGAATCGCCCCGCCGGGGTAACCGAAAACGACTTCGACCCCCTGCTGGATCAGTGATTCCCAGATAATCTGTGCTCCGCTCAGTTTCATGGTCATGCTCCTTATCGTTCTTAATCGTTCTCAATCGTTCTTGTGTTTTGCTTGTATCTTGTCGGACGTCTTGGAACCTGGATGAGTGAATCAACAAAAAAGCCTTCCGTCTAGGAAGGCTTTTTATGTGCAAGTCGTGCGCGTCTATTACTACGAGACCGCCGTCCTAAACGGTTTAAGCTCCCGTCCACTAAGGACCAGGAGCAAGCTAACGACGACGATCGCAATAATCGACAACGAACGCATGTCAATAACCGAACCGCGCTGTGCGTTGATTAAGATGGCCGTGTTTATACCCGACGGTCAAAGGATTGTCAAGCGCTGAAGCGGCCTTGGGGTGTAGCGCAGAAATGTGGGCGACTTTTTCTGCAGCGAGGGCAAAATAAGGGGCATGAAGACATCAACCGTAACCAGCTACGCACAGCGGCGCGAGCAGTTCCTGGCCCTGGCCGCCCAAGCCT
>JAEANN010000056.1 GCA_016841965.1 Candidatus Roseilinea mizusawaensis
CGCGCCGGGCAGCTTCAACAAGACCGCACCGAGCAACGGGGCGACGGGGCAGCCGACCAACGTGACGTTGCAGTGGGGCGCGGCGAGTGGGGTGAACCACTACCGCTACTGCTACAGCACGACGAACGGGTGCACGCCGTCCATCGGCGTGGGCACGAACATCAGCGTGGCGCTGAGCGGATTGACGCCGGGCACAACCTACTACTGGCAGGCGCGGGCGTGCGCGGATAGCGGCTGCACGGTGTTCACTGATGCGAGCGGCGGGCACTGGAGCTTCACGGTGGTCGGCGCGCCGGGCAGCTTCAACAAGACTGCACCGAGCAACGGGGCGACGGGGCAGCCGGCCAACGTGACGTTGCAATGGGGCGCGGCGAGTGGAGTGAACCACTACCGCTACTGCTACAGCACGACGAACGGGTGCACGCCGAGCACGAATAACGGGACGAACACCAGCGTCAACCTGACCGGCCTGACGCCTGGGGCGACGTATTACTGGCAGGTGCGCGCCTGCGCGGACGGCGGCTGCACAGTATTCACCGATGCGAACGGCCCTGGCGGGCACTGGAACTTCACGGTGGTCAGCGCGCCGAGCGGGAGCGGCTTCAGCAAAATCAGCCCGGCCCACACCGCCACCAACCTGCCGACCAATCCGACGTTGAGCTGGGGCACAGCCGGCGGCGTAGTGGACAAGTATGAATACTGCGTGAGCACGACCACGTCGTGCAGCACGTGGACGGACGTTGGCGTGAACACCAGCGCCTCGGTTGTTGGCCTGGCGGCCGGGACGCTATATTACTGGCAGGTGCGGGCGTGCAACAGCGCCGGCTGCACCGAGGCCAACAGCGGCAGCTTCTGGTCGTTCCAGACCGCGGCGACGGTGGGCAGCTTCAACAAGTTTGCTCCGAGCAACGGGGCGATCAACGTCAACACCAACACGGCGCAGTTGCTGTGGACGGCGGCGGCCAACGCAAACGACTACAAGCTGTGCTTGGGCACGGCGCCCAACAGTTGCAACATCGTCGGCGGCGGGCCGGGGCAGTTCGCGAGCCTGGGCAACACCTACTTCCGCGTGCTGAACGACCTGCCGCTGCAGCCGAACACGACGTATTACTGGCAGGTGCTGGCCACCAACGGCACATACACCACGCCGGCCAACGGCAGCACGCTGGCGTTCTGGTCGTTCACCACGCTGCCCAACGGGCCCGACCCGTTCAACAAGCTCAGCCCGAGCTTAAACGCGACCAACGTGCCGACGCAGAACGTGACGTTCCAGTGGCAGGCGGCGACCGGCGCGGTGAGCTACACGGTGTGCGTGGGGGCGTATGCGGGCGATTGCGCTTACAGCCTCTCGGTCAATAGTGGGACGAGCGCGGTGCTGGCCGGGCTGCTGCCGGCGGGGGCGACGCTGGTGTGGCAGGTGACGGCGCACAACGCGGGCGGCAGCACCGGCGCGGACAACAACACTTGGTGGCCGTTTACTACGGTGCCGAACGCGCCGCAGGCGTTCACCAAGATCAACCCGCCGAACAACGCCACCGACCAGCCGCTGGGTGTGAATCTAACCTGGCAGGACACGCCGGACGAGACGTATTACAGCGTGTGTGTTGGCGTCAACATTGGCGTGTGCAGCCTGGTCAACACTACGACGACTGTGGCCAGCTACGCGTTGACGGGGCTGGATTACGGGACGCAGTATTTCTGGCAGGTGAGCGCGTGCAACGCGGGCGGGTGCACGCCGGCCAACAACAGCGTGGCGTGGAGCTTCAAGACGCTCAACCCGCCCGTGCCCGGTCCGTTCCAGAAGACGCACCCGGCCAACGGCGCGGTTGGCGCGCCGACCAACCCGGCCGTGCTGCAGTTGACGTGGACGGCTGCTGATTCAGCGGATGGGTATGAGGTGTGCATGGGCACAGTGCCGGGCGCGTGCGACCTGAGCGGCGGTGGGTTCCAGGACGTGGGTCCTTACACCGCGCGTTACATCAACCAGTTGCCGTTCAGCGTGACGTTGCAGCCGGGTACGACGTATTACTGGCAGGTGCGCGCCTACAGCACGCTGACTGCGACGCGGACGTTTGCCGACAACGGGGTGGACTTCTACTTTGTGACGCAGAGCAGCAGCGGGCCGGCGGCATTCAGCAAGGATGCGCCGCTGAACGGCAGCTTCAACCTGCCGACGGCGAGCTTGACGCTGAAGTGGTTTGCGGCGGCCGGCGCGACGAGCTACGAGGTGTGCGCCGGGACGGCGGTCAACAGTTGCGACGCGATGCCGGGCAACGCCTGGCTGAACGTGGGCAGTGCGCTGAGCTACACGCTGAGCAACCTGGCCCCCGGGACGACCTATTTCTGGCAGGTGCGGGCGAAGAACGGCAGTGGGACGACGCCGGCTAATGGCGGCGTGTGGTGGACGTTCACGACGAAGAACGCCTACCCGCCGGCCGAATTTGCCAAGCAGTCCCCGCCACATCTGGCGACGGGCGTGGTGACCACCGGCCTGACGCTGAGCTGGGCGGCGAGCACAGGGGCGACGGGGTATCAGGTGTGCATTGGCAGCGCGCCGGGGCTGTGCGAGGCGACCGGCGGCTGGGTGAACGTGGGCAACAACACCAGTTGGGTGGTGACGCCGGCGCTGCAGGCGGCGACGACGTATTGGTGGCAGGTGCAGGCGCTGGGCGGCACCTTCAGCGTTCAGGCAAACGGCGGGCAGTGGTGGGCGTTCACCACGCGGCCGGATGGGCCGGCAGACTTCAGCAAGCAGCAGCCGCCGCAGAGTGCGATCGGCGTGCCGACGGCGACGGCGGTGCTGAGCTGGACAACGGCGCTTGGCGCGAGCAACTATGAGGTGTGCTTGGGCACGCAGGCCGGGCTGTGCGACGTGATCGGCACATGGCTCAACGTGGGCAACGTCACGGCGTGGAATCCGCCAGTGCTGCAGGCGGCGACGACCTACTGGTGGCAGGTGCGGGCGGTGAACAGCAGCGGCGGGCGCACGCAGGCGAACGGCAGCGTGTGGTGGCACTTCACCACTGTTCCCGCCTTTGGGCCGAACCCGCCGGCGCCGTTTGGCAAGGTCAGCCCGCTGAACAACGCCGCCAACCAGCCGATCAACCTGACGCTGAGCTGGAGCGCGGCGAGCGGGGCGACGGGCTACGAGGTGTGCGTGGGGGCGCTGCCGAACGACTGCTCGACCAGCGGCGGCTGGGTGAGCGTCGCCGGCACGAGCTACGCGCTGAGCGGGCTGAGCTACGACACGACGTACTTCTGGCAGGTGCGCGCGGTGAACGCCAACGGCCAGACGTTGGCGGATAGCGGGGCGTGGTGGCGCTTCACGACGGGCAACAACCCGGGCGCGGCGGGCAGCGCCTTCAACAAGAGGCTGCCGATGCACCTGGCGACAGGCGTGCCGACGGCGACGGCGGTGCTGAGCTGGACGGCGAGCAGCGGCGCGACGGGGTATCGGGTGTGCATCGGCAGCGCGCCGGGGCTGTGCGAGGCGACCGGCGGCTGGTTGGACGTGGGCAACAACACCAGTTGGGTGGTGACGCCGGCGTTGCAGGCGGCGACGACGTACTGGTGGCAGGTGCGCGCCGTTGGCCTAGGCTTCGACATCCAGGCAGACGGTGGGCAGTGGTGGGCGTTTACCACGGCCAACGATCCGGCGCCGGCGCCGGAGGGCTTTGGCAAGTTGCAGCCGCTGCAGGGTGCCAGCGGCGTGCCGACGGGGACGGCGGTGCTGAGCTGGCAGCCGTCTGCGAACGCGAGCAACTACGAAGTGTGCGTGGGGACGCAGGCCGAGCTGTGCGATGTGACCGGCAACTGGGTGAGCGCGGGCAGCGCTACGAGCTGGAACGCGCCGAGCTTGCAGGCGGCGACGACCTACTGGTGGCAGGTGCGCGCGGTGAACGGCAGCGGGCAGGCGCAGGCCGACGGCGGGGCGTGGTGGTACTTCACCACGGCAGCGGCGGCGAGCGCGCCGGCGCCGTTTGGCAAGGTCAGCCCGCCGAACAACGCCGCCAGCCAGCCGATCAACCTGACGCTGAGCTGGGGCGCGGCGAGCGGGGCGACGGGCTACGCGGTGTGCGTGGGCGCGTTGCCGGGCGAATGCTCGACCACCGGCGGTAGCTGGGTGAACGTCGCCGGCACGAGCTACGCGCTGAGCGGGCTGGCGTACGACACGACGTATTGGTGGCAGGTGCGCGCGGTGAACGCGGGCGGCCAGACGCTGGCCGACGGCGGGGTGTGGTGGCGCTTCGGCACGGGCAACAACCCGGCCTCGCCGCTGGGGACGTTTGGCAAGATCGCGCCGGCGATCTATGCGACGGGCGTGCCGACGAACACGACGCTGAGCTGGAGCGCGGCGACGAACGCGCAGCGCTACACGGTGTGCGTGGGCACGCTGCCGGGCCTGTGCGACGTGATGAACCACGTCGAGGTGCTTGCACCGGCCACCAGCCTGGTGCTGGTCAACGCGCAGGCCGGGCGGACATACTGGTGGCAGGTGTGGGCGCATGACGGCAACGGGGCGTTCCTGCAGGCCGACGGCGTGGCGTGGTGGCCGTTCACGACGGCGAACAACGCCGGCTCTGGGCCGGGCGGCGGGCCGGCGGAGTTCCAGAAGGTTGCGCCGATCAGCGGCACGTTGGTTGGCAACAGCCCGCTGCTGAGCTGGACGGCGAGCGGTGGCGCGGTCGGCTACTATGTGTGCGTGGGCAGGGCGTGGGGCCTGTGCGATGTGGTGAACAACGCGGCGACGGCCGGCCTGAGCCACGCGACGAATGGGTTGGCGCCGGGGACGTACTGGTGGCAGGTGACGGCGGTGGACGCCGAGGGCGACGCCACGCAGGCCGACGGCGAGGTGCGCTGGCAGTTCACGGTGCTGAACGACGGCGTGACCAACCTGGACACGAGCGGCCCGACCGGCACGCGCAAGGAGGTGACGCCGGCGCAGGTGCGGATGGGTGAGGCGGTGAGCTACACCATCGTGCTGAGCAACAGCGGCAGCCTGCCGGTGACGGCGCGGGTGACGGACACGCTGGCGGCGAACGCGACGCTGCTGAGCGCGACGCCGGGCTACGCGCAGAGCGGGCAGACGCTGGCCTGGAGCAGCGTGACGGTGCCAGCCGGCGGGACGGCGGTGCTGACGGTGACGGTGCGGGCGGGCAGCGGGCCGCTGCCGGGCGGCTACGCGCTGAACAACAGCGTGACCATCGGCGCGCACGATGGCGAGGTCACGCGCAGCGCGCCGGCGGTGGATGTTGCGCCGTGGCGGGCATATGTGCCGGCGGTGATGAGACCGTAGGGTCTCGCCGCGTTGCGTTGTTGGGGCGCGCCTTGTGCGCGCCCCAAGATTTAATCTTGCGCCACTTTGCAGGACTCTGTTAAACGCCCATTGCGCGCAGATTGTTGTAGCTGATGGCGAGGCTGTCCAGCGGGTCACGCCGGCATTCGTCCTGTTCGACGGCGTACCATTCAACCCCGGCGCTCTGACAGGCTTCCAGAATGGCCGGCCAGTTCAGATTGCCCTCTCCGACCTCGGCCATTTCCTGCTTGCCGTTCAGAATCACCATGTCCTTCAGGTGAACCACCGGCATACGCCCGATCATCCTGCGGATCCAGTGGGCTGGGTCGCCGCCGCCGTGTTGTACCCAGTAGGTATCGATCTCGGCCTGGAGATAGCGCGGGTCGCTCTCCTCGAACAGGATGTCGAGGCCAGTGCGTTTGCCGAAGCGAACGAACTCGAAGCTATGGTTGTGATAGCTGAAGGTCAGCCCGGCGTCGTGGAGCCGACGACCAATCTCGCCGGCTTCATGGGCGAAGCGCCGGTAGCCCTCCTCGCCGGCCTCGCGGTAGGCGCCCGGCATGCTGCCAACGGCGACGTGCCGGCAGTCCCAGAGCTGATGCTGCGCGATGACTGCTGATAGATCGTTTTGCAGCCGCTCAAAGCCGATGTGGGTGTTGCAGATGGTCAGGCCGGCGTCATCCACGATCGCCTTGACCTCGGCCGGTGGTATCGGCCCGATGCCAGACACTTGCACAGCAGTGTAGCCGATGGCGCGCAGCCGGCGCATCGTTTCGGCAAAATCGTGTGCGTTCTGCGTGCGTTGCCTGACTGTGTACAGTTGAGCGGCGAGGTGTGCATGTGTCATGATTTCCTCCAGAAAAGCCTCTGACGACGACCATTCTACAGAGGTGAGGGTGTGATAAGATTCCGCCCATGCGCTTTCGGCTCCACAAGCTGATTTTTGCGCCGGTAGGAACTCGCCAGGTAGAGCAACTCGACCGCGGCCCCACATGGTTGGACGATGAGCTTCATGTGTCGTACTTGCGAGGCGAGATTACATTCACCAGAACCAACGACCGCGTACTTGTCGAAGGCGTGATCGAGACGGCGATCCAGGCGCAATGCGCGCGTTCCCTCGAAATGTTCGAATTGCCTCTGAGAGTGCCTCTGGAAGATGTCGCTTTTTTCTTGCCCGGCCAGTACACACCCGACCCAGACCGGCGGCTGCGTGAAGATGGGCGCATTGATCTGACCGAGACGCTGCGTCAGCACATCATCATGGCGACCCCTATCAACCCTGTCAGCCCTGCCTATCGCGATGAGGCCGGCCTATCCCAACTCATCGATCACCAGGACGCCGACTGGCTTCACGTGAAGTGGGCAAGTGAAGATAGAGCAAACGGAGAGTGACCTGCTATGACCACGACCTTTGATGAGGATCAGATTGTCGCCGCATTGTTGATCAAAGCTGAGACCCAGGGTGGTGTGGTCATAGACGATATCCTTGAATTGTTGCCGGAACTTGATGACAGCTATGAACAAGTCGATCGGGTGATTGCGTTGCTAGCCGAGGCAGGCGTACAGCTTCAGGACTTGCCGGCCGAAGACGAGGAAGCAGGCGACAGCCTCGGCCTCGAAGACGATGACGACGACGAGGAAGACGAGGACGACACCGCCACCCTGAGCGCCGACGACAGCATCGGCTTGTACTTACGCGAGATGGCGCGCGTGCCACTGCTGACCATGGCCGAGGAGATCAAGCTTGCCAAAGCAATCGAGCGTGGAAACCGGGCCAAGTCCAAGGTGCGCTCGATTCAGAATTCGGTCAAACCCGGCGAGCTGGACAAGCTGAACGCATACATCGAGGAAGGCCGGCTGGCGCGCGAACATCTCATCAAGGCCAATACCCGCCTGGTGGTCAGCATCGCCAAAAAGTACATGGGCCGGGGGGTGCCCTTCCTCGACCTCATTCAAGAGGGCAATCTTGGCTTGATGAAGGCCGTCGAGAAATTCAACCACAAACTGGGTTTCCGCTTCAGCACCTATGCCACGTGGTGGATTCGTCAGACGATCACCCGCGCCATCGCCGACCAGGCGCGCACCATCCGCGTGCCGGTTCATATGAGCGATCGTATCCGCCGGCTGTACAAAACCACTCACGAGCTGGAGCAGGCGCTGGGCCGCAAACCTACCCCTGAAGAACTCGGCAGCGAGCTGGGCGTCGAATCCGACAAGGTCGAGTGGATGTTAAAGGTGTCGTGGCGGCCGCTTTCGTTGGAACAGCCCGTGGGCGAAGAGGAGGACAACGAATTCGGCTCGTTCATCGAGGATGAGGCCACGCCATCGCCGTCGCAGACGGTGTACGACGAGTTGCTGCGCGACAAGATCGAGCAGGTGCTCTCCACACTCACCCCGCGCGAGCAGCGTATTCTGCGCCTGCGTTTTGGGCTGATCAACGGCAAGTGTTACACCCTCGAAGAGGTGGGCCAGAAGTTCGGCCTGACGCGCGAGCGCATCCGGCAGATCGAAGGCCGCGCGCTGCGCCGGCTGCGCCATCCCCGCCGCAGCCGCCAACTGAAAGATTTCCTCGATTGAGCCAGCGGCCATTGCGCCATTCGGCCTGACCAAATGATTGACTCCCTGAATGACCGAATGAGAACAATCTCCTACAGCGAAGCGATCAACGAAGCGTTGCGCGAAGAGATGCAGCGCGACCCCAACGTGTTTATCCTGGGCGAAGATGTGGCCACGATGGGCGGCGTGTTCGGCGTGACGGCCGGCCTGCTCGAACAATTTGGCCCGGAGCGCGTCATGGACACGCCCATCAGCGAAGCCGGCGTCATCGGCGCCGCCCTCGGCGCCGCCATGATGGGCATGCGCCCGGTGGCCGAGATCATGTTCGGCGACTTTCTGGGTTGCGCCGGCGACCAGCTCATCAATCAAGTTGCCAAAGCGCGCTACATGAGCGGTGGCAAAGCGCGTGTGCCGCTCACCATTCGTGTGACAACCGGCGCCCCAGGCGCGGCAGCCGCGCAGCATTCACAAAGCCCCGAGTCGTGGTTCATGAATGTGCCCGGCCTGAAGATTGCCTGCCCCGCTACGCCCGCTGACGCCAAGGGCCTGCTGAAGACCGCCATTCGCGGCGAAGACCCGGTGTTGTTCTTCGAGCACAAAATGCTGTATGCCACCAAAGGCGCAGTGCCCGATGGTGACCACGTGGTCGAGCTAGGGCAGGCCCGCGTCGTGCGTGAAGGCGCCGATGTGACCATCATCGCCATCGGCGGCATGTTGCCGCGCGCGCTCGAAGCCGCCCAGACACTGGCCGCCCGCGATCGCGCGATCTCGTGCGAGGTGATCGACCCGCGCACGCTGGTGCCGCTCGATCTGCCCACCCTGATCGACTCTGTCAAGAAGACCGGCCGCGTAGTGATCGTTCACGAGGCGCACAAACGCGCCGGCCCCGGCGCTGAAATCGCCGCCCTGTTGGCCGAGCACGCGGTGGACTATCTCGATTCACCCATTGCGCGCGTTGCTGCGAAGAATGTGCCGTTGCCCTACGCCCCGGCGCTGGAACAATTCGTCTTGCCCAACACGCAGGACATCATCGACGCCGTGCTGCGCGTGCTGCGCTGAGAGCGCCGCAGCGTCTGTGTCCGATCCCCTCTTCTCTTCTTTGGTGAAGCATGACCCTGACTGCCGATAGAAAGCAACAAGTTGTTGAGATCGCCCGCGACCTGGTGCGGGCCAAAAGTCTGGCCGGGCAAGAATCGGCTGCTGCGCAGGTGGTTGTGAACGCCATGCGCGCGTTGAACTATGACGATGTGCGCGTGGATGCGCTGGGCAACGTGATCGGCGTGCTTGCGCCCGCTGCACCGGCGCCCAATGCCGGCAGCATCTTGTTCGATTCGCACATAGACACGGTCGAGGCCGCCGGCCGCTGGACGAAGGATCCATTTGGCGGCGAAGTCAGCGATGACAAACTGTGGGGGCGCGGCGCAGCCGACATGAAAGGCGCGCTGGCGGCGTCGTTGTGCGGCGCGGCCTATGCCAAAGCCGATGGCCGGCTGCGCAGCACAGTCTTCATTTCGGCTTCGGTCAACGAAGAACAGATCGAGGGCCTGGCGCTGGCCGATGTGCTGATGACATATCGCCCGGCGCGTGTGGTGATTTGCGAATCCACCAACCTGAAGCTAAATATCGGCGGGCGTGGCCGGGCCGAGGTCTTCCTCACGGTCGAGGGCGTGCCGGCCCACGCCAGCACGCCGCACCTGGGCGTCAATGCGCTCAAGCAGGCTGCCCGGCTGATTCTGGCCGTCAACGAGTGGCAGCCGCCGCGCGACCCACTGCTGGGCGCCGGCATCTTCGAGCCAACCGAGATCATCAGCTCGCCCTATCCCAGCGTCTCGGTGTTGCCCGATCGCTGCCGCATCCGCTGTGACCGCCGGCTGCTGGTGGGCGAAAGCGAGCGCGACGTGCTCGACCCCCTCAACCAGATCATCGACCGCCTGCGCGCCCAAGACCCAACCTTCCGAGCGCGCGCAGAGATCGACACCGAGACCATCACGACCTACACGGGGGCGCAACGCACCGGCCTCAAGTTTCAGCCGGCGTGGAAGATGGACCCGGACAGCGACTTCATCCGTGCCGCGCGGGCTGCGCTTGGCGATCCTGAGATCGGCTATTACGCCTTTTGCACCAACGCCGCGCGCAGCGCCGGCCTGATGGGCATCCCGACCATCGGCTTTGGGCCGGGGCGCGAGGAGCACGCCCACATTGCCGACGAGTTCTGCGCGCTCGAACAGTTGTGGGGCGCGGCGCAGGGCTATTACGCCCTGTGTGGGATATGACAGGCGCCAGGCTGTCATCCAGGTCAGAGCGGCAATCCATCCGAAAAACAAGCTGCCCCTGTCATGGCTAGCCGGCCAGTGGCAGAGACATTCGTCTGGGAAGGCAAAGTAGGCGCTGCTGCGCTAAGTGATCGGGTAACATGTGCGCTATGCGCGCGCTTGTACTGTCCGATCAACTGACATTCAACCCGAACTACCCGGCCCCCACACCCGCGCCGGGTGAAGCCATTATTCGCGTCACCCGCGCCGGCATTTGCAACACAGACCTGGAGCTGATCAAAGGCTACATGGGTTTTCGCGGCGTGCTCGGCCACGAGTTTGTCGGCGTCGTCGAGTCCATCACGCCCGCTCCTGCCGGCCCGCTGCCCATCATCCGCCCTGGCGAGCGCGTTGTGGGCGAGATCAACGCAGTGCCGCTTGCCTCGCCCTCGCGCGACTGGCATCAGCGCGCCCAGGACCCGGCCCGCACCACCCTGGGCATCGACCGACGCGATGGCGTGTTTGCCGACTACACCCGCCTGCCGCTGGTCAATCTGCATCGCGTGCCGGACGCTGTCTCGGATGACGAAGCCGTGTTTGTCGAGCCGCTGGCCGCCGCCTGCCAGATTGTGCAGCAGGTTCATCTCAAGCCAACCGATCGCGTGGCCGTGCTGGGCGATGGCAAACTGGGCCTGTTGTGCGCGCAGGTGCTGGCCACAACAGCTTGCGATCTGACCGCCATCGGCAAACATGCTGCCAAGCTGGATATCCTGAAACAGCGCGGCATTAGGACGATGCAGGTGTCTGAAGCCGGCAGTATTGAAGCGCGCCGCTTTGATGTGGTGGTCGAATGCACGGGTTCGCCGGCCGGCTTCGATCTGGCGCGCCAGCTCTTGCGCCCGCGTGGGACGCTCGTGCTGAAGAGCACCTACGAAGGGCTGCCGCAGGCCAACCTGACCATGATCGTCGTGGACGAGATCACGGTGGTCGGGTCGCGCTGCGGGCCTTTCGAGCCGGCGTTGCGCTTGCTGGCGCACAAGCGCGTCGATGTCACTTCGCTGATCCATGCTCGTTATCCCCTGCACGAGGGTGTGCGCGCGCTGGAACATGCCGGCCGGCCGGGTGTGCTGAAAGTCCTCCTCGACATTGTTTCTTGACCCAGGGGGTACACTTACAGTTGGGCGTGCATCTCACGCGCCGCGTATCACGCGCCGCGTATCACGCGCCGCCCCAGGTGAAGCAACCATGATTACCGGAACGATGAAAGCCCTGGTCAAGAAATATCCCCGCGAGGGCCTGTGGCTGGACGAAGTGCCCATCCCACAGCCCGGCATCAACGACGTGCTGATCAAGATTCACAAGACCTCGATCTGCGGCACCGATGTGCATATCTGGAACTGGGACGCCTGGTCACAAAAGACCATCCCGGTGCCGATGGTGGTGGGACACGAGTTTGTCGGCACGGTGGCGGCGATGGGATCGAACGTGCGTGATCTGAACATTGGCGATCTAGTGTCGGGCGAGGGGCACATTGTGTGCGGGCGCTGCCGCAACTGCCTGGCCGGCCGGCGGCACCTGTGCAAGGACACCCAGGGCGTGGGCGTCAACCGTCCCGGCGCGTTCGCCGAGTATCTGTGCATCCCGGTCACCAACGTCTGGCACGCCGACCCTTCAATCCCCACCGACATTCTGAGCATCTTCGACCCCTTTGGTAACGCCACGCACACGGCGCTCTCGTTTCGCGTGCTGGGCGAGGATGTGCTGATTACAGGAGCCGGGCCGATCGGCGTGATGGCGACGGCGATTGTGCGGCACGCCGGCGCCCGCTATGTGGTGACCACCGACCTCAACCCCTACCGGCTTGAACTGGCGCGCAAGATGGGCGCCACACTGGCCGTGGACCCGCGCGAGAAAAGCCTGGCTCAGGTGCAGAAAGAACTCGGCATGAAAGAAGGCTTCGATGTTGGCCTGGAGATGTCGGGCAGCGGCGCGGCTTTTCGCGATATGCTGGCTAACATGTGCCACGGCGGTCGCATTGCCATGCTGGGCATTCCCACTGCCGATCTGGCCATCGACTGGAACACCGTGATATTCAACATGCTGACCATCAAGGGCATTTACGGGCGCGAGATGTACGAGACGTGGTACATGATGCAGTCGATGCTGCAATCCGGCCTCGACATCAGCCCGGTCATCACGCACCGCTTCCACTACACTGAATTCGAGCAAGGCTTCGAAATCATGCGCTCTGGCAATTCGGGCAAGGTGATCCTGAACTGGGTGTGACCGGCGGGCTGTTCAGGTTCTTCAGGTTTGTAAGGTTTGTAGAGTTCTACAGGCGGAACACACATGGCAGACAAACTTGATTTCATCCGGCAGGAGCTGGATTCGCTGCGCGCGCAGGGCTTGTACAACACCATTCGCACCATCGACTCGCCGCAGGGCGCATGGCTGGTGGTGGACGGCAAGCGCGTGTTGAACTTTTGCTCGAACAACTATCTGGGGCTGGCCAACGACGCCCGGCTGAAGGCGGCGGCGCAACAGGCGGTGGAGCGCTACGGCGCCGGCCCGGCTGCCGTGCGCACCATCGCCGGCACGTTGTCGCTGCATGTCAGGCTGGAACAACGCCTGGCCGAGTTCAAGGGCGCCGAGGCCACCATCTCATTCCAGTCCGGCTTCACGTCGAACCTGGCCGTCGTGCCGGCCTTGATGGGCAAAGAAGACGCCATCTTCTCCGACGAGTTGAACCACGCCAGCATCATCGATGGCTGCCGGCTGTCGGGCGCCAAGATCATCCGCTACGCGCACAACGATCCGCAGGCATTGGAGCAACAAATCCGGCAGGCGCAGGGGACATACCGGCGCGGCATCGTTATCACCGACGGGGTGTTCTCGATGGATGGCGACATTGCGCCGTTGCCGGCGATTGTCGAGGTGGCTGATCGCTATGGCCTGTTGACGATGGTGGATGACGCGCATGGCGAGGGCGTGCTGGGCCGTGGCGGGCGCGGCATCGTCGATCATTTCGGGCTGCACGGTAAAGTGGATATCGAGGTCGGCACAATGTCGAAGGCCTTCGGGGTGGTGGGCGGCTACATCGCCGGCCGGCCTGAGATCGTCGAGTGGCTGCGCCAACGTGGCCGGCCCTTCCTGTTCTCTAGCGCGGTCACGCCGGCCGACGCGGCGGCCTGTCTGGCGGCGGTCGACGTCCTCGAAGCTTCCACCGAGCGCGTGGATAGGTTGTGGGCCAACACGCGCTACTTCAAGCAGGAGATGAAACGCCTGGGGTTCGACATCGGCCACAGCGAGACGCCGATTACGCCGGTCATGCTGGGCGAGGCCGAGCTGGCGCAGAAGTTCTCGCGCAGCCTGTTCGAGCGCAATGTGTTCGCCATGGCGATCGGCTTCCCGACTGTGCCGCGCGGCAAGGCGCGCATCCGCGTCATGATCAGCGCTGCGCATGAACAGGCAGATTTGGATCAGGGCCTGGAAGCGTTCGCGCACGTGGGACGGGATTTGGGCGTGATTGGGTGATGCTGCCTGATAAAATCAACGCATGGCCCCGTCAGACGTTGTGCTAGACCGGTTGCTGCGCGCCGAGGAAATAGGGGTGCGTCTCGAAATTGTCGCCGGCCTCCCCATCTGGGAAGCGCAACCACTGCTTCGGCATCAGGAGGAGGTCGATCGGATTCGCGCCTCCATCCATTCGCGCACGCCCTCGAATCAGGCCGGCTGTGGTTGTTTCCACATCGCGGATATCTACATTCAGTTCCCGGATGGATCGCTGAAACGCCCCGACATCTCGGTCTTCTGCAGCCGCCCAACAGACGAAGATGTCGCTGTGACCACTGTGCCTGAAGCTGTGGTTGAGGTGATCAGCAAAGGCTATGAAGCAAAAGATCTGGAGATTGGGCCGCGCTTCTACCTGTCCCAGGGCGTGAAGGATGTCGTTGTCTTCGACCCCTATACGCTGGTTGTGCTACACGTACGGCGCAACGGTGCGACGCGCCTTGTGTCGCCTGCCCATCTCCAGCTCGAGTGCGGCTGCGATCTCATGGTGTGACGCGCTGGATGTCACTATGCCTGCTGTCTTGTTTGTCTGCACCGGCAATATCGCGCGCTCGCCGCTGGCCGCGGCGATGTTTCGCCAGCGTTTGAAGGCTCGCGGCCTGGAGGGTGACTGGGTGGTTGAGTCCGCCGGCACGTGGGCTTACGACGGCGAGTCTTCGCCCGATTCCGTCCAGCAGGTTGCGCGCGAGTATGGGCTGGATGTCAGCGCCCATCGCGCCCGGCGCGTGTCGGGCGACTTGCTGGCGCCGTTCGACCTCATCCTCACCATGGAGCGCGGCCACAAGGAGGCGATTCAGGTCGAGTTCCCGCGCGTGGCTGCGCGCACTTTTTTGCTGAGTGAAATGGTTGGGCAGCGTTACGATGTGCCAGACCCCTATGATGCGCTCGACGAAGTGCGCCAGGCGGCGCGCCTGATCGATGCGTTGTTGAGCGAAGGACATGCTCGCATTGTGGCGCTGGCCCAGGCCGGCAGTGGGAATACGCCGAAGACATCGCAATGAACACGATCCCACATCACCCCGCTGCCCCTGCCCGGCGGCCCATGGTCGTGGGCGTGGCCGGCGGCACCGGCTCGGGCAAAACCACCCTAGTGCGCAACATCGTCGAGGCTGTCGGCGCGGACAACATCGTCGTGTTGCAGCACGATTCGTATTACCGCGATCACAGCGACCTGCGCTTCGAAGAGCGCACCCGGCTGAACTATGACCATCCCGATGCGCTGGAAACCGAGTTGTTTGTGCAGCATTTGCAGCAGTTGATCGCCGGCCAGCCGGTCGACGTGCCGGTGTACGACTTTGTGACGCATACGCGCCGGCGCGAAACCCTGCGCGTTGCGCCGGCCCGCGTGATCCTGGTCGAGGGGATTCTGGTGCTGGCCGAGCCGGGCCTGCGCGCCTTGATGGACATCAAGATTTTTGTGGACACCGATGCCGATGTGCGCTTCATTCGCCGGCTGCAACGCGATATTCAGGAGCGCGGCCGCTCGGTCGAGTCGGTCGTGCAGCAGTACCTGAACAGCGTCAAGCCCATGCACGAGTTGTTTGTCGAGCCGAGTAAACGCTATGCCGACATCATCATCCCCGAAGGCGGGCACAACACCACCGCGCTCGATATGGTGATTGCCCGCCTGCGCATGGCCGGCGACACTTGAGCCAAATGTCGGGCAGGTAGAAAACGCAAACGCCCCCGCCCAAGACGCAGGCGGGGGCGTTTGCGTGCGCGTTTGCGCGCGCGTTTGCGTGCGCGTTCGCGTGCGTAGGATCAGCGCGCCGGCATGCCGCCACCGGTGTCGGCAGTCATGCCGGGCAGGATAGCGCCGGCCTGAGCCGAGACAGATTCAGCGCGGCGTGGTCGGCCATACCAGGCCGCTGCCAGCGCAGCCGCCGCGATCCACAGCCCGCCGCTCCAGTAGGGGGCGCCGGCGCCCAATGTGTCGAACGTCGCGCCGGCCCACAGCGGCCCGGTGATGCGCGTGAGGCTGCCCACCGACTGAGTTGTGCCCAGCACCGCGCCCTGTTCGCGCGCGCCGGCCTGTTTCGAGACCAGGTTGGTCAGGGTCGGCGTCGCCAGCGCGTTGCCAATCGACACCAGCGCCATGGTGGGGTAGAGCACCCACACTGCCGGCGCAAAGGCAATTGCCACAAAGCCGACCGTCATGATGAGCAGCCCCGTCACCGCCAGACGCTGATCGCTGAAGCGGTTGACCAGCCGGCGCACCAGGAAGCCCTGCATGAACACTCCTACCACGCCCAGGAAGGTGAACAGCACGGCGTTCTCCTGTGGGCCAAGCCCAAAGCGCTGCAAGGTGAACACGCCAAAATTGCTTTGCAGGCCGGCAAATGCAAAGTTCTGCGCGAAGATGGCCGCCAGCACCGGCCGCAGCCCTGGCCGTTGCAACGCATCGCCGATCTGACGAACCGGATTCACCTCTGCAAAGGTGATGGCCCCGCGCTTGCGCTGATGTGTCGGCAGGGATTCGGGCAGCACGAAGAAACCGAAGGCCGCCGTGACCAGCGACAGGAACGCTGCGGCAAATGCCGGCGCTTGCAGGCTGATCTGGCTCAGCGCGCCGCCCAGGGCCGGCCCCATGATGAAGCCCAGCCCAAACGCCGCCCCAATCAATCCAAAGTTCTTGGCGCGATCTTTGGGCGGGGTGACATCGGCAATGTAAGCCTGGGCGATGGAGATGTTGCCGCCGGTGAAGCCATCCACGATGCGCGCTACAAACAACATCGCCAACGAGCCGGCCAGCCCGAACAGAATGTAGCCCACGCCAGACCCCAGCACGCTCAACACCAGCAACGGCCGCCGGCCATAACGATCTGACAACGCTCCCAGCACCGGCGCGGCCACAAATTGCGCCGCGGCATACGACAGCGACAGCAGTCCAACCGCCAGCGCGTCGCTGCTGTATTGCTGCACGAGATAGGGAATCACCGGGATCAGGATGCCGATCCCCAACAAGTCCAGGAAAACGGTCGCAAAAATGAAGGCGATCGGGCGCTTCCCCCGCGCGCCGTCCTCTTGATGCATCTGATGATGCAGGCGTTCCGAGAATGTCTCTTCGCTCCCCAATGGTGTGTGTTGCGTCATATTTAAATCCAACTCCAACACTGATCCCTGTCTGGGCACTGAAAAATACATTGCCCGTCTAAGGTTTGGCGGGACTTTGCAAATGTAGACCCCGCGCATAAACAGCGCATCAGGCGCGGCTGAGAATTTACTGAAGGCATCACGGAGCGGTGTGGGACAATCGCGCTGACGGCCTGGCCGTATATCAACACATAAACACAAAAAGGAGAGAGATGAATCGTCGAGAAATACACCTGCTGCGGCAGATCAAGGGATATCCATGCGTGACCATCACGCTGCCCACGCATCGCACGTCGCCGGATAACCGCCAGGATCCGATCCGGCTGAAGAATCTGGTCAAACAGGCTGCCGAGCGGCTGTTGGCCGAGTTCAACAAGCGCGAGATCGAGCCGGTGTTGACGCGCCTGGAACAGGTCGCCAACGACATTGACTATCCGCACACGCTGGACGGGCTGGCGATCTTCGTCAACCGCGATGTTGGCCGGGCGGTGTATCTGCCTTTCAGGCTGAAAGAGCGCGTGGTTATTGATGAAGACTTCTTCACGCGCGATCTGGTGTTTGCCATGAACCGCACGCCGCGCTACTGGGTGCTGGCATTGAGCGAGAAGCCGACCCGCCTGTACGAAGGCACGCGCGATGAACTGGTCGAAATTCAGGACGGCGGATTCCCGATGACACACGAGGGGCCGGGCGGCGAGCTGCCGCTGCCGGGCGGCGAAGGCATCAACAAGTCGGCCTATCGTAACGAGCGCCATCGCCAGTTCTTCCGCCAGGTGGACGGCGCGCTCAAGCCGTTCATGGCCGGCGATCCGCTGCCGCTGGTTGTGGTGGGCGTGGATCGCTTTCTGGCCCTTTTCAACGAAGTCACCGCCCATAGGAACGCCATTCTGACCACGCTCACCGGCAGCCATGACAAAACGCCGGCCCACGAGCTGGCGAAGCTGATCTGGCCGCTGGTGCAGGTGAATCTGGCCGAGCAGCGCCGGCAAATTCTGGCCGAGCTGGAAAAGGCGGTCGGCGAGCGCCGCTTCGCTTCGACCATTGGCGAGGTGTGGCGCTATGCCAGAGAAGGGCGCGGCCGGCTGTTGCTGGTGGAAGAGGATTTGCACTTCCCGGCCCGCGTGGACGAGAGCGGCATGCATATCACGCCGGCCGAGGATGCCGGCGCGCCGGGCGTCATCGATGATGCGGTGGATGAGATTATCGAGACCGTGCTGGACAAGCAGGGCCAGGTGGTGTTTGTGGACAACGGTTCCTTGCGCGCGCACCAGGGTATTGCGCTGATTTTGCGCTACTAACCGGCGCGCGGTGCAGATAATTTCATAAGGCTTAGAGCATTGCAAAAGCGCAAGAACACACCGGCAAAACGGATATCGTGGGGCTGGGCCTTGCGCCCGCCCTTGCGCCCGCCCCCGTCCCAGGGGCAACCACAAGGGTTGCCCCTGCGGTTGGCGATATTGTTGGCGCGTTCAAATCCGTCACCACGGTTTTGTATATACGCCATGTCAAACAATCCGGCTGGCGTATCGCGCATGGGTTGGACATTACGCCCGACACGCTCGCCGTCGCGCGCACCAACTATTGTCTTTGCGCTTGTGTTTGCGCTATTGATCCCAGCGCTTGTCCGGCTGCCAGAACGCCAGTTTGGGCGTGTCCCAGTAGCTGGTCTCCTCGAATAGGCCGCTGGGCGGGCGCAAGTTTTCTTTGATCGCGTCGTAGTTCAGATCGACGCCCAGGCCCGGCTTGTCCGGCACGCTCACATAGCCGTCCTCGATATAGTTTTGGGGCAGGCCGGTGACCAAGCTTTCCCAGAAAGGCAGGTCGAGGCCATGATGTTCGAGCGCCACGAAGCTGGGAATGGCTGCTGCGGTATGCAGGTTGGCCATGAAGGCGATGGGCGAGCCGGCGAAGTGTAGCGCTGTTGGAATGCCATAGCGTTCGGCGTAATCGGCGATGCGCTTGGTTTCGGCCATGCCGCCCGAGGTGAGCAGGTCGGGATGAATGATATCGATGGCGCGTTGCTCGATAAAAGGCCGGCAGCCGTCGAGTAGATACCACTCCTCGCCGGCGGCAATCGGCACGTTGACTGCGTCGCGGACTTCTTTGTGGCCGGCTACGTCCCACCACTGCACAGGGTCTTCCATCCACGCCAGGCCGTATGGTTCCAGCGCGCGGCCAAGCTTGATGACCTCTTTGGTGGTCATCATGCCGTGGCCGAAGTGGTCAATGCACAATGAAGTCTCCCAGCCCACAGCCTGACGCACTGCCGCCACGACCTCGGCCATGCGCGCGATGCCCTTGTCGGTGACGTGCACGCCGGTTCCCGTGCCGGGGGCGTTGTGCCAACTGCCGGTGTGATACTCGTGCTGCGTGGGCCGGCCAATGCGCGTGTCGGGGATGCCTTCCAGCAGGTGCATGCCGATGTCGAATTTGATGAACGTCAGGCCCAGCTTCTTGCGGCCCATCACCCGTTCGACGTAGCTTTCGGGCCGGGCGTCACGGGCGGCCGGCGTGTCGGCGTACAGGCGCACCTTGTCGCGGTATTTGCCGCCCAGGAACTGCCAGCACGGCACGCCGTACACCTTGCCGATCAAGTCCCACAATGCGATCTCCAGGCCGCTCACGCCGCCGCCTTCGCGTCCAGGGTTGCCGAAGCGCCGGATGTCGCGGAAGATCATGTCGATGTTGAGCGGGTTCTGGCCCAGCAGCCGGCTCTTGAACTGCAGGGCGTTCTCCTTGTGGCCGGCGTCGCGCACTTCGCCGATCCCATACACGCCCTGGTTGGTGTCCAGGCGGATGATCGGGTAGTCGTAGTTGCTGGCGACGACGGCGATGCGCATGTCGGTGATCTTCAGTTGCGACGGACTGGAAAAGGTGTTGACCTTGTCCAGGGCGCGCTCGACGAAATCATTTTGCTGCTCGCTCATGTGTGTGTGAACCTCCGGGTTGACATGGTAGGGCAGGATGCCCGATGGCGCAAGTAAAAACGGCGCGGCCATGGCCTGTTTGCCATGACCGCGCCGGCGCAGACAAGTTGCTGCGATCCGATTCAAGCATCACATGTTCTTGATATAGGTGGTGGACAGGAAATCGCCGAGCACAAAGTCGCCATCGGGCCAGTGTGGGCCGCGCACGCCGTTGCGATCTGGCTCCATGCCCGCCCCGCCTACCTGCGGCTTAACCAGGTACGGAATGCGCTCGTGGTAGAGCGGGCAGATGACATACTCGGACAGCACCATCTTTTCTGCCTCATAGAACATGGCGTCGCGCTCTTGCTTGTTGCCGGTCAGGCCGGCGGCCTTGTTGAACATCTCGTCGTAGGTCGCGTTGTTCCAGTTGGTCAGGCGGTTCGAGGTGAAGATGCCCAACATGTTGGACTGGTCGAGATAGTCCATGCCATAGGAGTCGACCCACACCGGCACAATGCGATTGGTGCGCACGTCATCGATGAACACGCGCCACTCCTTGTTGACCACTTCGGTTTCGATGCCGAGTTGATTCTTGACCTCGGCGGCGAAGCCTTGCGCGATCAGAGAGGCCACCTGGCCGCCGATGGGTGTGACGGGGATTTCCAGTTTGGGGAAGCCCGCGCCATTGGGATAGCCGGCTTCTGCCAGAAGCTGTTTGGCCTTTTCCACGTCGAACGGCTGGATGGTCTTGGCTTCGTCGGTGTTCTCCCACGAGCCGGGGAAGCCGGCAGCAAGGAAGGTATACGCCGGGACGCCGCCCCGGCCGGCGACAGCCTGCACGATCGGCGCGCGATCGAAGCACATGCTGAGCGCCTGGCGCACGCGAATGTCGTCAAACGGTTTGATGCCGAAATTGAAGCCAACGTAGTAGGTGCGGAAGTCGCCGTACATCCAGTACACCTGGTCAACCAGCGTGGGGTCAGCCTCGGCCACACGCCCGGTGGTGGCGTCGGTGCGCATGTACGTCACATCGCTGGACTGATAGGCTGTGACGGTGTCGATGGCAGCCGGCACCTGGCTGATCAACTTGGTGTAGTAGGGGACCAGTTCGGCCGGGCCGGTGTACTGCTCGTTCAGCTCAAGCACAAACTGCTTGTCCTTCGACCACTCTGTCAATTTGAGGGGCGAGCAGGTCACGGAGGTGGCGACGTCGTTGTTGTACAGCTTGCCGTGCTTTTCCATGGCTGCCTTGCTCAACGGCACCGACCAGATGAGCTGGTACGGCAAATAGGGCGCCGGCGAAGTCGTCTCGAATTCAAGCGTGTAGTCGTCCAGCGCTTTGACGCCGATCTCGCTCACCGGCACGCTGCCGCTGGTGGCCTCAGCCCAGTTCTTCAGGTTCAGGTAATACCAGGCGAAGTCCCAGGCGTGCTCGGGGCTGGCGCCGAGTTGGAAGGTGGCGACGTAGTCGTGGGCGGTTAACTCATTGCCGTCAGACCACTTGATGCCCTTGCGCAGCTTGAAGGTCCACTTCAGGCCGTCTTCCGAGACGCTCCAGCTCTCGGCGCCGGATGGCAGCACGTCAAGTTCCTTGTTAAAGCGCACCAAACCGAGGCTAAAGGGAGAGACGATGCCACCGGATTGGTACATGGAGATGAAGCGATCGAGGGTGTACGGCGTGCCGCCGAATGTGATCATGACCTGCTTGTCCAGCGGGGCCGCGTCGGCGGGCAGCGCCTTGCCCAGTGCGTTGACGTTGGCGGGGGGCGCTGTGGGGGCGGGGGTTGGCTCTGGCGTGCTGGTTGGCGCAGCTGCAGCCGGCTGCGTGGGGCTTTCAGGCTGAGCCGGCGCCGGCGGGGTCTGGGTGGCCGGGGCCGCGCAGGCTGCCAGGCCGCCGGCTACGCTTGCGCCGGTGAGCGCCAGGAACGTTCTGCGGTTGATGACTCGCTTGCTCATCTCAGGGTTTCCTCCTCATTCTTGTCGTTTCAAATCAAACCAAATCAGACTCTGTGTGCTTCGCATTCAACAAATCTCAAACTATAGGATGCCTGTTCGGGTTGGATTATCTGACTGCTGGTATCACCTCCGGATGTTGCTGGGGTCGAGCGCATCCCGCAAGGCGTCGGCCAGGAACATGAAACTGAGCGTGGTGATCGACAGAGACAGCAGTGGAAACACGATGAGGTGCCAGAACAGACGCAGTGTGGGGATGCCGTCGCTGATCATCTTGCCCCAACTTGGGATAGGGTCGCGGATGCCCAGGCCCAGGAAGCTGAGGCCGGCTTCGGCATAGATGGTGCCGGGGATGCCTAGCGCGATGGCGATGATGAGCGCCGTGAGGGCATTCGGCAGCAGATGACGCACCGATATATGCCACAAGTCGGCGCCCAGGGCCTGCGACGCGATCACAAAATCACGGTTGCGCAAGCGCAACACCTCGGCGCGCATGATGCGCGCGTAACCGATCCAGGTGGTTACGGCAAGCGCAAAGATGAGCTGGGAAATGCCGGCCCCAAACGCCGTCAACAGAAACAGCGAAAAGAGAAAGCCGGGCAGGGCGGTGAAGATCATCACGACCATGTTCAGCGCGTTCTCGATAAGCCCGCGCTTCAGGCCGGCCAGAAACCCAAACGGCACGCCGACCAGCAGCGCCGACAATTGCACGGCAAATGCAACCAGAATCGACGAGCGCGTGGCGTAGATCAGCCGCGAGAGCAGGTCGCGGCCCAGCAGGTCGGTGCCCAGCAGGTGTTTGGCGTTGGGGAACTGGCCGGCATCCTGGATGATCGACTGGTCGTAGCCATAGGGCGCCAACACCGGCGCGAACATCGCCACCAACATCAGCAGGATGACGATGATGGCGCTCACGGCGGCCGGCTTGTTGTGCTTCAGTCGCCGCCACACCGCGCCGAACGTGCTGGTCGGTTTCACCAGACTCAGCACGCTGGGTGTTGGGGCGTTGCTTGCGGATGCGGTGGATGCCATCTCGTCACAACTCCACGCGCGGGTCCAGCCTGGCGTACAGCAGGTCTGTCACCAACAGCGTGATGCCCCAGATCACAGCAGTGATGAGCGTTAGCGCCATGACCATGGGGTAATCCCGGTTGACCGAACTGCTGACGAGATACTGCCCCAGGCCTGGGATGCGGAAGGTGGTCTCGATGAAGACCGAGCCGGTCAGGATGAGCGGAATGGTTGGGCCGAACACGGTGATGAGGGGGATCATGAGGTTCTTGAATACATGTTTCGGGATGATCAGGCGCTCGACCAGCCCTTTGGCGCGCGCCGTGCGCACATAGTCCATCCCCAATTCGTCCAGCGTCAAGCCGCGAATGTAGCGGATCAAGGTGGACATCGGCCCCAGGCAATAAGCGATCACAGGCAGCACCAGATGTTCCGGCCCGCCCCAGCCACCCGAAGGCAGCAGCCGCATGCGCGCCGAGAATACGATGATCAGCGCTACGGCGATGACGAAGCCGGGAATTACCGTCATCGCAGTGGCGAAGGTGTTGATTACGATGTCAATGATCGAGCCTTTGCGTTTGGCCGCCTGGATGCCGAGCCACACGCCAAGCGGAAAACTAATGACAATGGTGATGAGGCCGAGGATGATGGTTGGCCCCCACACCCGCGCGATCAAGTCTTGCACGCGCTCGGTCGGGCTGAAGAATGAGTAGCCGAAGTCGCCTTGCAAGGCATTGCTGACATAGGCGATGTAGCGCTCGAAGATCGAGCCTGTCATGCCGTACTTGCGCAGGATGTTCTCGCGCTGCGCGCCCTGCAACGGCATCTGGCGTTCTTCAAACGGACCGCCGGGCACACTGTACATGATGATGAACGTGAGCACCGAGATGATGAAAAGGACAAAGCCCAGGCTGAGCAGTCGGCGGATGGTGTAGGCCAGCATGATCAGTGTCTATCGTGCAACAGCAAGTGTTCTTTCACACGCTTGTGTGAGCGCATGATTACCCTGCCAGGGTGCTCGCCAATTTGATGTGCTGTTTCAGGCGCTTTTCCAGTACCTGGTAATGGGCGAGCATTGCCTCCCTTGCGGCCGCAGCGTCGCGATGCCGCAGCGCCAGCAGGATCGCACTGTGCATCGCATACGAATTGTCGAATTGCTGCCAGTCGTACACAGAATAGGCTCTTTCCTTTGCTTGCCAGGCGATCTCAAAGAGTTGGGTCGCAATAGGGTTGCCGCTGCGCTCGATCAGCAGGCGATGAAAGGCGTAGTCTTCGTCTTCGATTTTATGCTCGCTGGCCTGCTTGTTCTGCATGTGTGCCACAATCTGGCTCAGATCGTCCAGATCCTTCTCCGACAGGTTGCGCACCATAGCGTCGACGAAATGCAAATCCAGCGCTTTGCGAATCTCGTTCATGTGCAGCATGCTGTTGTTGTGGAAGGCAAGGGAGTAAGACAGGTTGCTTAGGATCGTTTCAAAGTCAAAGTCGCATACAACGCGCCCCACTCCCTGGCGCGCCTCGACAATCCCCAGGCTTTCCAGGCTGCGCAATGCTTCGCGCACGGCTGCGCGGCTGACCCCAAAAGACTGCGCCAGAGTTTCCTCGGTGGGAAGCTTCTCGCCGGGCTGCAGGTGATTTTGCAGGATGTAGTTCTTGATCCGCTCCTGGAGTTGTTCGGTAAGCGTGATATCTGTAACCGGCTGTAAATTAACTGCAACCATATCAATCGGTCAGCCCAATCAACTCGCTGGCCCTCGCATGTCCAGGTTGTCTGACAACCAGACAATACCATATAACCTCCCGTAGGTCAATGTGATCTGTGCACGCCCAGACGTTCTGGCCCGATCACGGTAATGTCTGCGTACGGTCAGCCTCGCGCTATCTGGTGTATGTGGCCCACGGCTGGCTGTGCCAAAGGAGAGCGCACCCTGTTCGGGCCGGACACGCCGGTACTGCCGATTGAGCGCAGCATGTGTATGGCTTCCGCTCTTTGCACTTTGTACTTTCGACAAGGCTGTCGGTTTGCATTTTCTCGAAAGGAATCGTAAAATGGCAAAAGACCGATATCAGCTTTATCCGAGCGTAAGATGAGCACACGAAGCGTCATGAAAGATTTGTTCCTGGAGGAGCGCCGGAAGGAGATTCTGCGGCGCGTCAATGAACTGGGTCGCGTGTCTGTGGGCGATCTCAGCCAGGAGTTTTGCGTGTCTGAAGTGACCATTCGGGCGGACTTGCAAGCGCTCGCCGATAGCAATCTTGTGGTGCGCACACATGGCGGCGCGGTGACGGCCAGTCGCGTGTTGCCAGACATTTCTCTGGCCGCGCGCCTGAAGCAACAGGTGCGCGAAAAGGATCGCATTGGCGAAGCCGGCGCGGCCATGGTGGTGGACGGCGATTCCATTTTCCTGGATTCGAGTAGCACTGCGCTCGCCATCGCCCGCCAACTGAAAGATCGACGTGATGTGACCATCATCAGCAACAGCCTGGCTGTGGCTCAGGAGATGCTCGACGCGCCGGGTGTAACCGTCGTCATGCCTGGCGGCACCCTGCGGCGCGAAACGGCTTCACTGATTCGCGCGGATTCGCTGGATGTCCTGCGCCGGTTCAATATCCAGAAGGGCTTCTTTGGCGCGCATGGCCTAAGCGTGCCAGAAGGATTGACCGATGTCAGCGCCGACGAGGCCGATATCAAGCGCCCACTTGTTGAAATGTGCCGGCAGGTGATCGCGATTGTGGACGCAACCAAATGGGGCCGCGTGGGGCTAGCCTCATTTGCCCGGCTGGATCAGATTCACCGCGTGATCACCGACAGCCACGTCTCGGCTGACTTGATGAATCAAGTGCGCATGCAGGGGATTGATGTAGTGGCGGTGTGAATGCGCCGGCCTTGTGGCATGTCACAGACTTCGCTGTGCATTCCGTTGTTTGCAAATGACCATTAGATGAGGGAAACCAGTATGGCAGTGGCAGAACATCCAACAATGACCCTGGCCGAGAAAGTCTCGGCAATGATCGAAGAGCAGGAGCTAACGCGCGATGAGGTTTTGGGCTATCTGCGTCAGATGATGGAGATCCGGGCGCTGGAGAACCAGATCGCCGAATTTCTGGGTAAGGCTGTGCTGAAGGGCGCGTCGCATCTGTATGCCGGCCAGGAAGCCGTCGCCGTTGGCGCAATCGGCGCGATTGAAACGACCGATCTCATCACCAGCACCCATCGCGGCCATGGTCATGGCCACGCGCATGGCGATAAGGTTGCCGCGACCCCTGAGCTGAAGCAAGAGCACTACAACAAGATGATGGCCGAAGTGCTCGGCAAAGCCACCGGCTACTGCAAGGGCAAGGGGGGGTCGATGCATATCGCCGATGTGATACATGGCAACCTGGGCGCCACCGGCATCGTTGGCGGGAACATCGCCGTCGCCACCGGCGCAGCGCTGGCCGAGAAGATGAAAGATTCCGGCAAGGTGGTCATTTGTTTCTTTGGCGATGGCGCAGTGAACGAAGGCAGTTTCCACGAGTCGCTCAACATGGCCAGCATTTGGGATCTGCCGGTTGTGTTTGTGTGCGAGAACAACATGTATGGCATGTCAGTGCCGTGGGCGACAGTGACCAAGCTGCCCGACGCTGCTGCCCGCGCCTGCGCCTATGGAATGCCGGGCGAAGTGGTCGATGGCATGGACGTGCTGGCCGTTCGCGGCGCCGTCAAGAAGGCAGTTGATCGCGCGCGTCGCGGCGAAGGCCCGACCCTCATCGAGTGCAAGACCTATCGCTACTATGGCCATTCTCATTCTGATCCGCGCGCATACCGCACCAAAGAAGAAGAGGCAGCCTGGAAGGCGCGCGACCCGATCAACGCGCTGCGTGATGGTCTGATTGCTATCGGCTGGCTCACCGAAGCAGAGTTCGACAAGATGGACGAGGCCGTGCAGGCCAAACTCGAAACAGCGGTTCAGTTTGCGCAGGTCTCGCCCGAACCCAGCCCAGATGAGCTGACAACCGATGTGTATGCGCCGGCCAAATTTACCCAGGCCGACTACGACACCGATCGGCGCCTGCGCGCAGCCATCAAAGAGAATCCTGCCCAGTTCAAGCAGGTGACCTATGCGCAGGCCATCGCCGACGCGCTGCGCGAAGAAATGACCCGCGACGAGCGCGTGTTCTGCCTGGGCGAGGACATCGGCCTGTACGGCGGCGCCTATGGCGCAACACGTGGCCTATATGCCGAATTCGGCAAATGGCGCGTGCTCGATACCCCCATCTCCGAGGCCAGCATTGCCGGTGCGGCCGTCGGCGCGGCAATGGCCGGTATGCGGCCCGTCTCGGAGATCATGTATGTCGACTTCACGCCGCTGGCGATGGACCAGTTGGCCAACCAGGGCGCCAAGAACCGCTATATGTTCGGCGGCAAGACTACCGTGCCGATGGTGGTGCGCACCGAGGGCGGCGCCGGCCGCGCAATCGCCGCGCATCACTCACAAAGCCTTGAGTCCCTGTGGACGCACTTCCCCGGCATCTACGTGGTCATGCCCTCCACACCCTACGACGCCAAGGGATTGCTGAAGGCTGCCATCCGTGACGACAACCCGGTCATGTTCATCGAGCACAAGATGCTCTACAAAGAGAAGGGGCCGGTGCCCGATGAGGATTACATCATCCCCTTCGGCGTCGCCGACATCAAGCGGGCCGGCAAGGACATCACTCTTGTGACCTACTCGCGCATGGTTCACCGCGCTCTGGAAGCTGCCGACGTTCTGGCCAAAGAAGGCATCGATGTCGAAGTCATCGACTTGCGCACCCTGAAGCCCCTTGATCTGGAAACCATCGTCGCTTCCGTCAAGAAGACCGGCCGGCTGGTTGGCGTGACCGAGTCCTACGAAAACACCAGCTTCATCAACGAAGTGATGATGCAAGTCAACGAGGCTGCCTTCGATTATCTCGATGCCCCCATGGTGCGCGTGGCTTCGGCCAACGTGCCCGTGCCGCGCGCCGAGATTTTGGAAGACTTGGCTATTCCCAACACCGGCCGTATTGTGGCAGCCTGTCGCAAAGTGATCAGCTAGGGCGCTGCGCGCATGGGGTAGGCAGGCATGGCGAAAGAACTTTTTATTCCCAAATTGGGGCAAACCGTTGAGGAAGTGCGCTTGGTGCGCTGGCTGGTCGAAGACGGCGCGCGTATCGAACAGGGCCAGGAAGTCCTAGAGGTCGAGACTGACAAGGCGATCTTTGCAGTCGAGTCGCCGGCCAAAGGGTATCTGCACAAAGGTCCGTTTGCAGAGGATGCTGTCTTACCCGTGCTGACGGTCGTGGCCGTTGTGGGCAAGCAGGACGAGAAGTTCCCGGCGGCCGGTGCGCCGGCCGAGGCAGCCTCGCCGGCGCAGCCGGCTGACAGCGCCCCGGCTGCACATGCTGAATCGAGCGCGTCAGCGCAAGCGCAGACTGCCGAAGCCGGGCGCATATTTGCGTCGCCACGCGCGCGCAAACTCGCCGCAGAAGAGGGCGTCGATCTGTCCAAAGTGACGCCTACCGGTGGCGGCGGCGCGCGGGTGGCCGAACGCGATGTGGTGGCTTATCTGCAATCTGCGCCAAAGGCCACGCCAATTGCCGAGCGCATGGCCGCCGAAGCCGGCATCGACCTGCGCTTGATCCAGGGCACAGGTGCGAACGGGACGATTACCAAAGAGGACGTGCAGCAAGCTGTTGCCCAACGGGCCGAGTCTCTCAAGGCCAAGGACGCCCAAGAAGCGCTTGCGCCGGCAGCAGCACAGGCGCCGTCGCCCTCTGCCGCGCCTGCCGCTCCATCTGTGCCGGCCTCACGCGGCGAGATTCTAGAGCGTGTGCCGTTGAAAGGCGTGCGCGCCGTCATTGCCGACCGCATGGCGACCAGCACCCGCACCGTGGCCCGTGTCACGCTGGTCATGGATGTAGATGCGACCGAGTTTGTCGCAGTCCGCGAGCGGCTGAAGGCCCGTTTCGCCGAGCAGTGGGGCTTTGCCCCTGGCTACAACGACATGCTGGTCATGGCGGTGGCGCGGGCGTTGCGCAAGTTCCCGTATATGAACGCGCGCATGACTTCGGACGCAATCGAATATCTGGCGCGCATTGATATCGGCATGGCCGTCGATACCGATCGCGGGCTGACCGTGCCGGTGGTGCGCAACGCCGATCAGAAATCCCTACGACAAATCGGGGCCGAGTTGCGCGAGCTGGTGGATCGGGCGCGCAAGGGACGCTCGCTGCCGGATGATTTCGGCGGCACATTCACTATCACCAGTCTCGGCCCGCTCGATATAGACGCTTTCACGCCGGTTATCAACTATCCAGAGGCCGCCATTCTGGGCGTCGGACGCATCGCGGCGAAAGCTGTGGTGTTAAACGATCAGATTGTGGCGCGCAAGATGATGACGTTGAGCCTGGCGTTTGACCATCGGATTACCGATGGCGCGCCGGCAGCGCGGTTCCTGAAGTACATCAAGGAACTGATCGAGGAGCCGTTCCTGCTGCTGGCCGAATAACTTTGGTGGGCACGCGGGCCGTCTGGGCAACGGCTCGCGCGTTCATGGTCCTTTCTATCTCCTGAAGGTCGAAGCCGCTCTGGTGAAGGGCGGCTTCGGCCTTTTTCGGGGCCGGCTAAAAACTTGCGCGATCCGGCAACCCGTGTAGAGTTTCCTGTAGAACTGGCCACACGTGCGCCCTGTGAGTAAACTACACAACACGCGCAAATACTCAGAGGTAAAGGAGAACCAATCCATGCAAACCGTCTATCTTGTCGCAAGCGGCGACTTGCGTTTGTCAGCCAATCAGGTGTGCTGGCCTGCGCAGGAAGCCATGGAAAATCAAATCTTTGAAGCAGTCAAGCGCGAAGGCGTCAAGATCAAGCGCGCACATCCTTACATCGACGAGAAGAAGCATGGCTTTATTGACAGTCAGAAGTACGGCATCGAAGTCTTCCGCAAGATTCCAGCCGACGCGCCCGTGATCGTAGCCGAGGCGGTCTGGCAGTACAGCCATCATGTGCTGCCCGGCCTCATCACGCACAAAGGCCCCATTTTGACGTTGGCCAATTGGAGCGGCCAGTGGCCGGGGCTGGTCGGTATGCTGAACCTGAACGGCTCGATGACCGCTGCCGGCGTGAAGTACAGCACGTTGTGGAGCGAGAATTTCACCGATGATTTCTTTGTCAAAGGACTGCGCGCTTGGCTGAACAAGGGCAAAGTCGTTCACAAGACTGATCATGTCAAGCCCTATGACGCAGTCGAAGTGCCGAGCGCGGCAGCCGCCATCGGCGAGAGGTATGCCCAGGACCTGATGAAGAACAAGGCCATCATGGGCGTGTTCGACGAAGGCTGCATGGGCATGTACAACGCCATCATCCCCGATGCGCTGTTGATGTCTACCGGCGTGTACAAGGAACGCCTCAGCCAGTCCGCGCTTGTGGCCAAGATGCGCACCGTCAGCGACGCTGAAGCGCGTGGCGTGTACGAGTGGCTGCTGAACAAGGGGATGAGGTTTCACCTCGGAACCGATGAAGCCACAGAACTGACCGAGCATCAGGTGCTAGAGCAGTGCAAGATGTACATCGCCGCGGTGCGCATTGCCGCCGAATTCGGTTGCGCTACGATCGGCATCCAGTATCAACAGGGTCTGAAGGACATGGCGCCGGCGTCAGACCTGGTCGAGGGGCTGCTGAACAATGTGGATCGCCCGCCCGTGTACGACGAGAAGACCGGCGAAGAATTGTACAAAGGGCAGGCTTTGCCGCACTTCAACGAAGTGGACGAATGCGCCGGCCTGGATGCATTGGTGACCAACGGCCTGTGGACGCGCATGAAAATGTCGCCAGAGACCACATTGCACGATGTGCGCTGGGGGCGCTGGTACAGCGGGCCGGCTAACGACAATGGCCGCCATGTCGATGACTTCGTATGGGTGTTCGAGATTTCAGGGGCTGCGCCGCCAGAGCATTTTATCGATGGCTATGCCGGCGCAGTGAGCGAGCGCCAACCGCCGATGTACTTCCCGCTGGGCGGCGGCACGCTAAAGGGCGTGAGCAAGCCGGGCTGGGTTGTGTGGAGTCGTGTGTGGGTGCAACCGGGTAAGCTCAACTTCGACACCGGCATTTGCGAAGCGGTCAAGTTGCCCGATGCCGAAACGCAAGAGCGCCTAAAGCTGACCACCGAGCAGTGGCCGATCATGAGCGCTATCACACCCGGCATCACCCGTGATCAGCTTATGGCCCGCCACAAGGCTAACCATATCAATGTCGCCTATGCGCCCACCAAAGCGGCAGCAAAGAAGGCTATGTTTGCCAAGGCTGCCGCGATGAAGGCGCTCGGTCTAGATGTGTCTTTCTGCGGCGAGTTCTGAGTTGCAGTGCGCAACGCCGGCTGCCTGAAAGACGCCTTCTTCTTTTATTGCAGCAAATATTGCAGCAAATGATTGACTGACCGGCGCAGAATTGAGTGCACAACTTGCCGCGATCGAATCCCGGCTTTGCAGAAAAGCCGGGATTATTTGTTACACTTAATGCCCTGAAGCTCGACGCCAGCCTGGTGGGTCGGGTTTTAATCATGGCAAGAGGGTTCAACACAGTGGCAAACAGAGAACTGACTTTTGCGCAAGCATTGCGCGAAGCGCTGACCGAGGAGATGACGCGCGACCCCAATATCATCTTGATGGGCGAGGATATCGGCCACTATGGCGGTGTCTTTCGCGTGACCGAGGGATTGCTGGCGAAGTTCGGCCCGCAGCGGGTCAAAGACACGCCGATCAGCGAATCTGCCTTCGTGAGCATGGGGGTGGGCATGGCCATGACCGGCAAACGTCCTGTAGTTGAGCTGATGTTCATGGACTTTGCGCTTGTCTGCGCCGACTCGATTTTCAATCAGGCGGCCAAGATGCGTTCGATGAGTGGGGGCAAAGTACAGGTGCCACTGGTGATTCGCGCGCAGCAGGGCGGCGGGCGCGGCAACGGTGCGCAGCATTCACAAAGCTTTGAAACCCTGTTCACACACATCCCCGGCATCAAGGTGGTGATTCCTGCCACCCCCTACGATGCCAAAGGTCTCTTGAAAAGTGCGCTGCGGCAGAATAACCCGGTCATGTTTATCGAGCACAAATTGCTCTATCCAACCAAGGGCATGGTGCCCGAAGAGGAATACACCATCCCGCTAGGACAGGCCGACGTCAAACGCCCTGGCGCCGATCTGACGATTGTTTCTTACTCGCGGCAACTTCTGTTTGCTCTGCAAGCTGCCGAGATGTTGGAAAAGGAACACGGCGTTTCTGCCGAGGTGATCGACCTGCGTTGTACCGTGCCGATGGACATTGACACGGTGATTGCCTCGTTGAAGAAGACACATCGTCTGTTGGTGACTCACGAAGCTCACGCGGCCTGCGGGGTTGGCGCAGAGGTGGCCATGCGCGTGATGGAGCGCGCTTTCGATGAACTGGACGCGCCGATCGCGCGTGTTGCCGGCCTTGATCTGCCTATTCCGGTTGCCCGCTCCCTGGAAGAGGAAGTGCTGCCTCAGCCGCGCCACATCGTCGAGGCTGCAGTGGAACTGATGCAGGGTCGCGTCAAAGCACGCTGAAGGTGAGTGCTGGGTAGTGAGTGCTGAGCAATGAGTGCTGGGCAGTGAGTGCCGAGCGCGGCATACGCAACCAGCACAGTCTGAAATCTAAAATCCAAAATCGGCATGGTGCAGGGTTTCTTTCATGTCTCGTTCACAGTGCGGGACCTCGACGTCAGCGTGAAGTGGTACACCGAAGTGCTGGGGCTGGAATATGTGCGCAGCCAGGAGCAGCACAATGAATACACCGCCCGGCTGGTAGGGTTCCCCGGCGCGCACCTCAGAGTCGCTCAATTGCGGGTGCCCGGCCAGCCGTTGGCCCCGCGCGCCAATCACCACATCGAGCTGGTTGAGTATGTGCATCCGCAGGGGCGGGACGATCTTGATCTGTCCACCAACAACACCGGCTCTGGCCACTGGGCGTTCATCGTGGACGATATCCACGCTGAGTTCGCGCGCATGAAATCGCTGGGGGTGCGTTTCAAAGCCGATGCACCCGTGGCCATCGAGGCCGGCGTCAACAAGGGCGGCTACACTGTCTATTTCTTTGATCCCGATGGCATCACCATGGAGCTGATTCAGCCCCCGCCGCCTGAACAGGCGGCTTTGAATCAACCATCGTGAAGCGTGTTAGGGAAACAGCACGGGCGAGAGTTCGGGCGTATGCCGGCGCACAATCTCGCTGCTGAGCGCGTTGGCTTTGGCGATGTCGCGGTATAGCCACGCGCTGTTGCGCGGTTGGCGCGCTTGTGTCTGTGGATCAACTGCGTACAGCCCAAATTTCATGCGCCAGCCCTGGCCCCACTCGAAGTTGTCGATCAATGACCAGTGGTAGTAGCCCTGAATCTTGTAGTTGAACTGGGCTGCCGTCCATAGCACGCGCAGGTGGCGGACGATAAAAGCCGGGCGCTGGTTGTCATCGTCGTCGGGCAGGCCGTTTTCTGTGATGTAGATCGGCAGGCGATAACGGGCCAGCCGGCGCAGGCAATGCATCAAGCCGTCGGGATAGATCTCGCCGTAGCCATGATCGCTCATCTCGCCGTCCGGAGTGTCGGCGATATTGCTGAACAGCAGGTCATGTCGTTTGGGGTCGAAATAACTGCGCGTGCGCGAGTAGTAATTTAGCCCAAACCAATCTAGCGTGCCGCGAACGGCGCGCGCGCTTTGTGACGCGCCGCGCCCCAGAATTGCGCCCCACCGCCCGCGCGTCAGGGCTTCGAGGATGCTCTGATTGAAAGCATAGTCTTGCAGGCGGGCGACGACTCGATCGAACACGTTGTTTGGGCGCAGCGCTTGAAACGCGCGCATGTGGTGGGCAATGCCAACGCGAGCCAGCGGCTGATGCGCATGGAGCGTCTGGTAGGCTGCCGCATGACCCAGCAGCATGTTGCGGATAACGCGCAAGGTCAGGTTGAAATCGCCAGGCCGGCCCGGCGGCATGTGACCGTCATCCGTCAGATAGCCCATGATGGCGTAGATGTTCGGTTCGTTGATGGTGCACCACATGTCGCACAGATCGCCCAGCGACTGCACAACTTTGGCCACAAACCGTTCAAATCTCGGCACGACGGCCTCGGATTCCCAGGCGCCCTGTTCTTCAAGCCAGATTGGGTTAGTGAAGTGATGCAGGGTGACCATCGGCTCGATGCCGCGCTGTCGCAGACCCAGCAGCATCTGTCGGTAGCGGTCGATGGCAGCGCTGTCGAAGTAGCCCTCGCGCGGCTCGATGCGACTCCACTCCACAGACAAGCGATGGGCGTTCAAGCCGAGATCGACCATGCGGTCGAAGTCGGCCTCGGCGTTGCGCCACCAGTCGCAGGCCAGGCCGGCTTTGTCGCCGGTGCGAATATTGCCGGGCGTCTGTTCCCAGAGCGCCCACTGGTTGTTGTGGCTGTTGCCTTCGACCTGGTATGCGGCCGTGGCGGTGCCCCACTTGAAGTCTTTGGGGAAATAGTGAATGGCGTCTGACATGCAGAGATGCTGACAAGCTAACACAAGAGCGCAGGGGAGATGCAGTCAGCCGCTCAGGCCGTTGGTTTTGCGCAGCCGGCAAGCCTGTTGGTACAGCCACCAGCGCGCCGGCGAGAATACTTGCCCCCATGCACCGATGTGGCGCACGATCTGTCCGCCGAAGCCGCGCTTGAAGCGGTAAACGCCCCACAAGCCATCGTTGCGATCTTTGAAGTTGGCTTCGAGCGTGGCTTCATCTTCATCCGGCACGCCCCACAGGTCATAGGTGCGGCAGCCACGTTCGCGCGCCCAACGCATGGCTTCCCATTGCAAGAGGTAAGTTGGCATCAGCTCACGGTCTTCGTTGCTGCTGGCCCCATACAAGTAGGTGGCGCGCTGGCCGAACGCGACGACGACCAAGCCGGCTAGCGTGCGCCGGTTGTGCTCGGCGATCAGCAGGCGCGCACGATCAGCGTTGAGCGGGCCAAACAGATTCAGAAACGATCGGTAATACGATTCCGGGTAGATCGAAAAGGCGTTGCGCTCGGCTGTGGTTTGTGACAGGCTGTAGAAAGCGGCTATGTCGTTTGACCCGCCTTCGCGCACAGTCACACCCTTGCGCCGAGCCAAGCCGATGTTGTAGCGCGTTTTCTGTTTCATGCTGGAGAGGATGTCCACTTCCTCTTCCACGTCCAGATTCACCCATATGGTACGCCGAGGTTGCACGTGTAGGTCGAGCGGGAATAGTCCGCAGCCGGCCAGGGTGCGCCGGTCAGAGGGGGTATCGAGTAATTCCGGCTCGACGATCAGGCCGATGGCGCCCCGGCTGTGGGCTGTTTTCGCAGCGATTTTGATGACGGCTGCGGCTGTATCGCGATTATCCCAGTTGACAACAGGCCCACGCGGCACATAGGCAAGCATGCCCAGGCCGAATGGCAGACGTCGAAACAGAATGATCGAGCCGCCGATTAACTCTGCTTCGGCGTTGACGACAGTCGAGCGCACATATTGCCAGCCATGCTGAGATTTCAGCTCGCCCCACTTGCTGGTTTGCAGCAAATGCCCGTAAGCGTGTTGTTCGACAAAAGCATCCCAACGGGCTGCCGGGAACACAGCGGCTTTCTTTTCTTTACGAGCGCGGATCGGTTCGTCGGGGGTCAGCATTGCGATTTTGGATTCTGGATTTTGGATTTCGGATTTGCAATCGCCGTGTGGCGGTGCATGGATCCAAAGTCGCAAGTCACAAATCGCAAATCCAAAATGGCTTCAATCGGGGAACCGGGATTTGAACCCGGGACCTCACGGACCCGAACCGTGCGCGCTACCAGGCTGCGCCACTCCCCGAAGCGGGAGCTATGTTACCACACTTCGGGTTGGACGGGTGCATTACGTTGGTCGCGTGCTGCGCTGGGTCAGCCTGAGACACCTTAACAACCCGAAGAACCCAAAAAAGAACCTCAAACGCTTAGGCCACACCGAGGTATGCGGCCTTCACCTGCGGATTCTCGCGCATTTCTTGGGCGCTGCCCTGCAAGACGATGTTGCCGGTCTCAAGCACATAAGCGCGGTGCGCCACCGATAGCGCCATCAGCGCGTTCTGCTCCACCAGCAGAATGCTGGTGCCCTGTGCGTTGATCTCTTTGATGATGCGGAAGATTTCTTCGACTAATAGAGGGCTGAGGCCCATGGATGGCTCGTCGAGCAGCAGCAGATTGGGCCGGCTCATCAGCCCGCGCCCCATCGCCAGCATCTGCTGCTCGCCGCCAGATAGTGCGCCGCCAAGCTGGTTGATGCGTTCTTTAAGACGGGGAAAGCTGGCAAACACGCGCTGCATGGTCTTGTCGATCTCGGCTTTGTCTTTGCGCGTATATGCGCCCAGTTCCAGATTTTGGCGCACGGTCAGCGGCGCAAAGATGCGCCGGCCCTCTGGCACGTGGCATACACCCAGACGGACAATTTCTTCAGCCGGCATCGATGTGATATCGCGCCCTTTATAGCGGATGGTCCCCCCGCGCGGCGTGAGCAGGCCAGAGATGGCGCGCAGCGTGGTGGATTTGCCGGCGCCGTTTGCACCGATCAGCGTCACGATTTCACCTTCGTTGACGCTAAACGAGACACCTTGCAGCGCATGAATTGCGCCGTAGTACACATGTAAATTGTTGATCTCAAGCAGCATAGGTGTTTTCTCAGTGCGCGCCCTTGCCCAAATACGCTTCGATCACGCGCTCGTTGCTCTGGATTTCTTTGGGTGTGCCGCGCGCAATGACCTCACCGAAATCCATCACGGTGATCCGCTCGCAAATGCCCATCACGACCCGCATCTGGTGCTCGATCAGCAGAATGGTCAGATTGAATCGCTCGCGAATCAAGCGGATCAGTTCCATCAGATTGAGGATCTCGTTGGGGTTCATGCCCGCGGCCGGCTCGTCGAGCAGCAGCAAGCGCGGGTTAGACGCCAATGCCCGCGCAATCTCGACGCGGCGCTGCTCGCCGTAGGGCAGGTTGACGGCCAACTCGTCCTGCACGCGGTCAAGTTTGAAGATGGCCAGAAAATCCTGGGCCCGCTCGGTCAGCTCCTGTTCCTGGTGTTTGAAGCGTTTGTTGCGCAATATGCCGTCGAATAGGCCGTAACCGGCGTGGAAGTGATACGCGATGCGCACGTTGTCCAGCACGGTCAGATTTGGCAACAGTCGGATATTCTGAAACGTGCGCGCGATGCCGCGTTGGGTAATCTCGAAAGGTTCAAGCCCGGCAATGGATTGGCCCACAAATCGAATGTCGCCACTCGACGGCGTGTGCAGCCCGGTGATCAAGTTGAACACAGTTGTCTTGCCGGCGCCGTTAGGGCCGATCAGGCCGATCAGCTCGCCCTGATGAATGGTCAAGCTGAAGTCATTTTGATCGACCGACTATTCATCTTCTCCTCCGTTTAATTTGTTTGGTCTCACGATTTCTATCAGATTGCTGAGCAAGTCGGCATGCCATTGGATTCTGTTTCCGAATCGTTTGCACTCCTCTTTCTGTGATATTGTGATGCCCGATCATGCCGATGTGCTGGCATACAATCACCCAGAAAGCAGGGCAGGAATCACCTCCTTGCGCCAGAAGGCGGGAGTGACACAGTTACCGTGCGTAGGTAATGGCACCCCTCCGATGTCTGGACAGCTTTTCATCCCGGTTTGAGCCGGCTTACAGAAGACGGTGTCTTGGTCGATGGGCGCACATCTGGGTGAATGCGTCTGTCGTTGCCGGCAAATCCACTGTCAATTACGGCTGACTTCGTGACTTCTATGCGACCGCGATCTATGGCCCGCGCCGCGCTCAGTGTGGGCGCCATCTATGTCGTCGGCAGCTTGATTGGCTTTGTCCAGCGCCTAGTAGTGACATCACAGTTTGGGGCCGGCCTCGAATACGATGCGTTCAACACTGCCTTTCGCGTCCCAGACCTGCTGTACAGCCTGTTTGCGAGCGGTGCGCTGGCTTCGGCATTCATCCCGGTTTACATGAGCCACCTCGCACAGGAGCGCCGGCGCGCTGCCTGGCGGCTCGTTCGCGCCGTCGCAGTGCTGGTGTTTGTTGTGCTGTCTGTGTTTGCTCTGGCAGCCAGTGTGTTCGCGCCGCTGCTCATCCGCGCGATCATTGCCCCCGGCTTCAGCCCCGCTCAAGTCGATTTGACCGTCTCGCTGATGCGCATCATGCTTGTGGCGACGGTTGTCTTTGGTGTAAGCGGCCTGCTCATGGGGGTGTTGCAGTCAAACGGATCCTTCATCGCCCCGGCCATGGCGCCCTGGCTGTACAACCTCGGCATCATCTTCGGCGCGCTGGTGTTGCGCGGATGGGGGGCCTATGGCCTCTCGGCCGGCGTGGTGATTGGCGCATTATTGCATCTGGCGATCCAACTGCCGGCGCTGGTGCAGGTTTGGCGCGCCTCGCGCGCTGCTCCACACACAGACCACCCGACCGCGCTCATCCCCCATCCCCCATCGGCCAATCTGCCACACGCCCCGTCTGCTCGTCCCCCGGCATCGATGGATGTGCGCGGCGATGTACGCGGCGATGTACGCGGCGATGTACGCGGCGATGTGCGCCAGATCGTTCGGTTGATGTTGCCGCGCATGATCGGTTTGGGCGCGGTTCAGATCAACTTCATCGTCAACACCAATTTGGCGTCGGGCATGGGCGAGGGGGCTGTGTCTGCCCTGGCGATTGCTTTTGCCGTCATGTTGCTGCCACAAGTGGCCATTGCACAAGCCGCGGCCACAGTGCTGTTCCCCGCGATCAGCGCCCATGCGGCCAGAGGCGAGCGCGCCGAATTTGCCCGTCTAGTGGCGCGGGCCATTGGCGTGATGTTTATGCTCAGTCTACCCGCTTCGATCGGGCTGATCCTCCTCGGCCAGCCGCTCATTCGTCTTCTGTTCGAGCGTGGGGCGTTTGACTGGCGCGACACTCAAGCGGTCAGTTTTGCGCTGATGTGGTACGGCGCCGGCCTGGCCGGCCATTCTGTGCTGGAGGTCGTCACGCGCGGCTTCTATGCGCTGAAGGACACGATCCGGCCGGTTGTGTTGGGTGTGGCCGGCATGCTGCTCAACGTCATCCTCAGTCTCTGGTTGAGCAGTGTCTTTCGCGCTGCCGGGGCGTTTCCCTTTGGCGGTCTGGCGTTGGCAAACACCCTTGCCACGGCTGTTGAGACAGCCGTATTGCTTGGCCTGCTGACTGCGCGCGTGCCCGAGTTGTCGGCCGGCAAAATGCTCGCCGCTGCAGGCCGTAGCGCCCTTGCTGCGCTGGGTATGGGGGTGATCGTGTGGGTATGGATGACGCTGCTTGGTGATGGCCCGCTGGCCACAGCATTGGCCGTGCCGGTCGCAGCCGCTGCATACTTTGGCTTGGCCTGGCTTGTGCGCAGCGAGGAAGCACGCGACATGATTGGCTACGCGCTGCGCTTGGCAGGTTCTGCCCGCTCCAGATCGGCATAGGCAAGCTGATATGGGCCGGCGCAGACACCCCAAAACCTGCGCCCCAACAGCCCGCTGTGTATAATTTAGTGGTGCACGCGCGTTTGGCGGTATGGCGGTGCGCCGTTTTTATTGTCGTGACAACGGGCTTCGACCGTCCCTTGATTTCCCGCCCCTTGAAGTAGGGAGCATCAAAAGTGCTCCCTACTTTTTTGTGCCTGCACTGAGATTGCTGCCGTTCGGCGCCGGCGTTGATGTGTCGGCTGAGCATCTTTCAAAATCCTTTCAAAATCAAGGAGGAGTGCAACATGGCGAAGTATATTTTCTGTACCGGCGGCGTAGTCAGCTCCGTTGGAAAGGGTGTCACTGCGGCTGCCATTGGCCGTGTGCTCAAGTCTCGCGGCTTGCGCGTCTCGATTCAGAAACTAGACCCCTACCTGAACGTTGACCCGGGCACGATGTCGCCCTATCAGCATGGCGAAGTGTTCGTGACTGAAGATGGCGCCGAGACCGATCTGGACCTCGGCCACTACGAGCGTTTCATCGACGAAAACCTGACCCGCGCCTGCAATGTGACCACCGGCCAGGTGTACAACGAGGTGATTACCCGTGAGCGGCGCGGCGATTTTCTCGGCAAGACGATCCAGGTTGTGCCGCACGTCACCAACGAGATCAAGCGCCGTATCGGCCTGGTCGCCAAGAGCAGCACAGCCGATGTTGTCATCGTCGAAGTGGGCGGCACGGTGGGCGATATTGAAGCCATGCCCTTCCTCGAAGCGATACGTCAGATGCGCCGCGATGTTGGACGCGATAGCACTTTCTACGTACATGTCACGTTTCTGCCCAAAGTCGGCGCCACCGACGAGATCAAGACCAAGCCCACCCAGCACAGCGTCCGCGATCTGCGCGGCGCCGGCATCCAACCCGACGCCATCATCGCCCGCAGCGACTACCCTGTGGATGATGACACGCGCGACAAGATTGCTCTGTTCTGCGATGTAGAGCCGCGCGCCGTGCTGCCCATGATCACCACCAATTACTTGTACGAGGTGCCGCTGCTCCTCGAAGATGCGGGTTTTGGCGACTATTTGTGCGAGCGCCTGCAACTCAACTGCGCAAAGGCCGATCTGTCAGATTGGCGCAACCTGTGCGCCGAGATTCGCAAACCGCGCCCGCCTCTGCGCATTGCCATCGTCGGCAAGTATGTTGAACTGCACGATGCCTATATCAGTGTGCGCGAGTCGCTCTATCACGCCGGCGTGGCCTGCGGCCGCGATGTCAAAGTGTCCTGGGTGAATAGCGAGGAAGTCGAGCGCGCCGATGATTTGTTCATGTTCGATGATGTGGCCGGCATTGTCGTCCCCGGCGGGTTCGGCTATCGGGGCATCGAGGGAAAGATCCGCGCCGCGCAGTACGCGCGCGAGAATAACGTGCCCTATCTGGGCCTGTGTCTGGGCATGCAGGTCATGTGTATCGAGTTCGCCCGTGCTGTGCTGAACAGCCGCGAGCCGAATAGCACCGAGTTTGACCACAGCACGCCATATCCGGTGATTGATCTGATGCCCGATCAGCGCTACATTCAGGACATGGGCGGCACGATGCGCTTGGGCGTCTACCCCTGCCAGTTAATGCCGGGCACACACGCGCATGCCGCCTATGCTGCGCAGCTCGCTGGGGGCGTGCAGGGTGCGTTTACGGTTCACGAGCGTCACCGCCACCGCTTCGAGTTCAACAATGAGTTCCGCGAGATGCTAGGGAACGCCGGCCTGGTGTTCAGCGGCCTGTCGCCCGATGGCCGGTTGGTCGAGATTGCCGAATTGCGCGACCATCCGTTTATGCTGGGCAGTCAGTTCCACCCCGAATTCAAGAGCCGCCCGAATCGTCCGCATCCATTATTCAAGGCGTTTATTGATGCGGCAGCCAGCTATGCCGGCGGCGCGCCCTTGTTCAAGCCGACGCTGCGACTGGACAGCGAACGCAAATTAGAGCATTCCTAAGCAACGTCGATGACAGCGAATCCGGCTCTGCGCCGGCTTCATCACATGTCACAGGCGGCCCCGCGACTGCTGCGCTATGCCATGACCGAGAGAGTCTGTGCCAGTTCTGCCCCTCGCCGCAAGGCCAGCTTATTCGTTTCGAGCATATCGCGCCGGTGCGCCGGCAGATGCGCTTCCAGCGACTGCTCGACTGCCTCCACCGGCAACACGCCGGTGATCTGGAGCAGCGCGCCCAACATCACCATGTTCAGCAGCTTGGGGGTGCCCAGTTCGGCCGCAGTGTCGCTGGCCGGGATCGGCACACAGCGAATATCGGTGCGCTCCGGCTGGCGCAACGTCAGGGACGCGTTATAGAGCAGCAGCCCACCCGGCGCAATCAAAGGTTCATACTTTTGCACCGACGGATAGTTCAGCGCCACCACAGCACTGGGCCGGCGCATCAGCGGCGCCCCGATTTCTTCATCTGAGATCACCACGGTGCAGTTCGCAGTGCCGCCGCGCATTTCCGGGCCATAGGAGGGAATCCACGTCACCTGCAAGCCGGCCTCCATAGCTGCATACGCCAGCAACTGGCTTCCGAACAGCACACCCTGCCCCCCGAATCCGCTAAATACCACGTCGTAGTGCGTCATGGCACACCCTCCCGATTTCGGGCTTTGGATTGACGATTGACGATTGACGAACGAGATTGGCCTTCGTAATCCTTAGCCCTCAGCTCTCAACCCTTGTCTTGTAGTCGCCCAACGGATAGATCGGCACCATATGGGTCTCGATCCATTTTAGTGCATCCACGGGTTTCATGTCCCAGTTGGTCGGGCAACTGGCGAGCAACTCGACCATCGAGAAGCCCCGGCCTTCGATCTGAGTCTTGAAGGCTTGGACGATAGCCTTTTTGGCTTTGCGAATTTCTGCCGGGCTGTGCAGGCTGCGCCGGGCGATGAAGGCGGCGCCATCCAGTTGTGACAACAACTCGCACATCTTGATCGGATGGCCCATTGTGCGGGTATCGCGCCCAAGCGGCGATGATGTGGTTTTCATACCCGGCAGGGTCGTTGGCGCCATCTGGCCGCCGGTCATGCCGTACACAGCGTTGTTCACAAAGATGACGGTCAGGTTTTCACCCCGCCCGGCGGCGTGCAAAATCTCGGCGATGCCGATAGAGGCCAGATCCCCATCGCCCTGATAGGTGAAAACAATCTTGTCGGGCTGCACGCGCTTGAGGCCGGTGGCCATGGCCGGCGCTCGCCCATGCGCTGCTACCACGCTGTCGATATCGAAGTAGTTGTAGGCAAACACAGAGCATCCCACCGGCGCCACCAGAATGGCGCGCTCGCGGATGCCCAGTTCGTCAATCGCCTCGGCCACCAGCCGATGTGCGACGCCATGCATGCAACCGGGGCAATAGGTGGTGGGCGCCCCAGTCATGGCGCGTGGGCGTTGGAACACCACCTGCTCGGTGAAGGGTTCTACTGCAATCATAGTGCACACTTCCCCTGGAATTGGGCTTGCTTTGAGCTGTCAATTCCGACTTGTCCGGCTTGTCTCTTGCCGGCGCGCCGGCCTGTCCACCGGCCGCAACGCCACCGGCCCCTCGATCTTGTGGTCAAGCGGATGGCCGGTCATCTCATCCAGTTTCTCGATTTCCAGCGCAATATCGTCGGGCATTGGCACCTGTCCGCCCGTGCGCCCGTAAAATCGCACCGGCGCCTGCCCCCCGACCGACAGTTTCACGTCCTGCAGCATCTGGCCGGCGTTCATCTCGACTACCAGGAAGCCACGCGCCTCATCGGCCAGTTGCGACAGGCGTTCGTCGGGGAATGGCGACAATGTGATGGGCCGGTGCAGCCCGACACAGATGCCCTTTTGCCGGGCCGCTTTGACCGCGCTCAGCGCCACGCGCCCGGCTGTGCCGAACGCTACCACGATCAGCTCTGCTTTGTCTGTGCTGCCGCTGGTTGTGTCGATGAGATATTCCTTGAAGCGCACTTCGCGCCGCGCAATCTCGGCGATCTTGCGCTGCAACTCGAGATTGAGCGCCTCTAGATCATCGGCCTGCATGCGGAAAGGGACCACGCTGTTTTTGGCTCGCCCGGCTGCGCCGGTGATGGCCCAAGCCGGCGGTGTGGTGGGCAGCGCGCGCATCGCCGGAAGTTCCACCGGCTCCATCATCTGCCCCAACACGCCATCCAGCAACACGGTGGCAATCGTGCGATAACGCTCGGCCAGATCAAAGGCCAGCGCCGTTAGATCCACCGCCTCTTGGACAGTAGCCGGCGCGAGCACAATCGGCTTGTAGTCGCCGTGGCCGGCCATCTTCACCATCTGGAAGTAATCGCTCTGTGAGGGGGCGATATTGCCCAGCCCCGGCCCGCCGCGCATGACATCCACGATCACCACGGGCACATGCGAAGCGGCGATATAGCTCAAACCTTCCTGCATCAGGCTGATGCCGGGGCTGGAGGACGAGGTCATCACCCGCCGGCCGGCGCAGGCGGCCCCATACACCATGTTGATGGCCGCCACTTCGCTTTCGGCTTGCAGAAAGACGCGCCCCAATTCGGGCATGCGTTTCGACATGTATTCGAGCAGTTCGGTTTGCGGGGTGATCGGATAGCCGAAGTATGCTTCGACGCCGGCGCGAATGGCGGCCTCGGCGATCGCCTCGTTCCCTTTCATCAGTTGCTTAGCCATACAGCCTCCCTATCAGTTGCTCGCGGCGTTGGCAGCCCCCACGCGCGGCACGACTTCGCGATAGACGGCGATGGCGGTGTCGGGGCATACCAGCGCGCACAGGGCGCAGCCGGTGCACGCGCCATCTGGGTTAACCCAAACGGCAGTCCGGTAGCCTTTGGCGTTGAACCCCTCGGACATGTGTATGCTCCCTTTCGGGCAAACGCCGATGCAGAGTTCGCAGCCTTTGCAGCGTTCCGAATCGACGACGACATGACCTTTGGCCATATACATGCTCCTGAGGTTCGGTCGGGGGCCACGGTAGACGTGTTGTGTAGGGTGTGCGCCGGCCGTGGATGCCCGTGTCGAACCTGCGTACTGGGCCGGCAGACGGGCGCGCTGTCGGCCTCGAGTGACACGATGTCAAGCCGTTCGTATCATCAGCATACGCCTTTTTGTCGTGCCTGGGCAGTGTCGTATGTCATGTGACCCGGCTGTCGTCACGCGCGCGTTGCGTGAACTTTGTCACCCGCTGAATGTCGGGCCGCTGCCGGCTGCTTTTGGCGCAAGCAGGCGAAAGAGGTTAAAAGCAAACACTCAGAGAGGGTGTCGAGACGACAGGATGCCTGTGTTGCCCCTGCGCCGGCGCTACACAAGCGGCACAGCCCGCCGGGCGAGTTGAATCGCCAGGCCCCAGGGATCGCGCAGCATACACAACTGGTCGCCGGCCGGGGTGAGGGTGATCTCGCCTACGGGGGTGCAGCCGGCTTCGATCAACCGTGCGCGCGTCCCCGCCATGTCATCGACCCTGAAAGCGATGTGCAACAACAACGGATCCATGGCGGCGTAATCGGGCAACGGAGCAGCCGGGTTGTGATAGATCTCGATCAGCGTGCAGGTGTTGTCGTCTCCCAGAAACCAGGTGCGCGACGACCCGCCGACATGTCGCACCACTGTCATGCTGAGATGGTTGACATACCACTCGGCCACAGCGTCAGGATCGTTCACTTGCAGGGCGATATGTTCGATTCGCATGATAGGTTTGCGCCTCCGGGTCTGATATGTTTTTGGGGCTTCAACTGGCCGCGCCCTGCGTCCGCGATGATGCCCACGTGAGCAGTTTGCTCAGCGGCCATGTGTTGATGACGACCGCAGGCTCCACCCAGGCTCGCCGGGCAATCCCAACGCCATACACAATGTTGTTGAACTGCTCTGGCGCGTGGGCGTCTGTGCTGATGCTCAACAGACAGCCCAGCTCGAGCGCCCGCCGGGCGTGTGTTTCATTCAGATCGAGCCGGGCCGGGTCGCAGTTGATCTCTAACGCTACACGATGTTGGGCTGCCTCGCGGAACAGCGCCTCCCAGTCAAAGTCGCCGCCTTCGCGTTCGTTGATCAGCCGGCCGGATGGATGTCCCAGGATATCCACATGCGGGTTGCGGATGGCGCGGATGGCGCGCGCAGTCAATTTCTCGCGCGGCTGCGATAACGAGGTGTGCACCGAAGCCTGCACGATGTCGAGTTGCGCCAGCACCTCATCCGGCAGGTCGAGCGACCCGTCTGATTTCACTTCCACCTCCACCCCGTGCAACACGCGGAACCTGCCCTTGAGTTCGGCGTTGACCTGCTCGATCTCGCGGCGCTGCTGAGCGATGCGTTCGGCGGTCAGGCCGTTGGCGACGGCCAGACTCTGCGTGTGATCGGTGATGAGGATATAAGCATAGCCGCGCGCCATGGCTGCGCGCGCCAATCCCATCACGTCGGTCGCGCCGTCGCTCCAGGTGGTGTGCATTTGCAGGTCGCCCTTTAAATCATCGAGGGTGATCAGGTGGGGGAGTTGGCCGGCCAGCGCCGCTTCGATCTCGCCGCGATCTTCGCGCAGCTCTGGCGGGATGAAAGGCAGACCGAGCGCGTGGTACACGCCTTCCTCTGTCTCGAAAGTCAGCTCGCCGGCTCCGCCTTTCTTGCTCTCGGTGGACAGGGGGCGCAGCGCGTATTCATTCAGCGATAGTCCCTTTTGTTGGGCCAGTTCGCGCAGGCGGATATTGTGGGCTTGACTGCCGGTGAAGTATTGCAGCGCCGTGCCCCAGCGCGCCGGCTCGATGGCGCGCAGATCGGCTTGCAAGCCGTTGTTCAACCGCACACTGGTTTTGGCGTCGCCACTGCCCAGCACTTCCTGCACCACAGGGAGCGATCGCAGGGCCTGCATCAACGGGGCCGGTTTGAGCGTTGCCGCCAGGATGTCGAGATCGCCGATGGTCTCGCGGCCCCGGCGCAGCGAGCCGGCATACGTGATCTGTTGCACGCCATCCACCCCGCGCAGCGCCGCGATCAGTTCCAGGGCCGCCGGCAGCGCATCGCCGATACGCATGCGGCCGGTGGCGCGGCGACGCAGCGACGCAATGCCGGCCAAAATCTTCTCTTCAGTCTTCGCGCCGAATCTAGGCAAATCACGCAACTTGCCGGCCTGGGCTGCTGCTTCCAGCGCCTCGATGCTGGTGATGTTCAATTGCTCCCATACGGTTTTGACCCGTTGCGGCCCCATGCTTGGCACTTGCAGCATAGCGGCGACGCCATCCGGCACTTGCTCGCGCAGCCGCTCGTAGAATTCCAGCCGGCCCGTGCGCAACAACTCGTCGAGCTTGCGCGCGATCTCCTTGCCGACGCCCGGAATCTCATCCAGTTTGCCTTCCTGCCACAGTTCGACGATCGGGCGCGGGCAATTCAGGATGTTCTCAGCGACTGTGCTGTAGGCGCGCGTCTTGAACACGACTTCGCCTTGAATCTGAAGTCGCTCGGCAATATCGGTGAAAATCTCGGCGAGTCGCCGGTTGGTGAAGGCCATACCCAGGGCGCATTCTAACCCTTACCTGGGCGAGCTGCCGGGCTTGTTGGCGCCCTGATTCACCGACCGGCGGCCTGTCTAACCCTGCCCTGTTACACTAACACCCCGATGGTGGAAATCGTCGCCAACATGCACATACACACGCCGTACTCAGACGGCGAACTGTATCATCGCGATATCGCCGACGCCGCATCCGCCGCCGGGTTGGATGTCATCATCGTCACCGATCACAACGTGTGGGTGTGCGGGCCGGCCGGCTATCACGGTGGTGTGCTGGTGTTGATCGGTGAAGAGGTGCACGATTGCCAGCGCGACCCTCAGCGCAGCCACCTGCTGATCTACAACGTCGCAGAAGAGCTATCCCCCTTCGCCGACAACCCGCAGGAACTGATCAATCACGCTCGGCGGCGTGGTGGGCTGACCTTCCTCGCCCATCCGGTGGAATACCGCAGCCCCCTGCACCCAGACTTGGAGGCGATTGTCTGGGATGACTGGCGCGTCAAGCATTTCACCGGCATCGAACTGTGGAACTACATGTCTGAGTTCAAGGCGCGGCTATGGAGCGCGCCGGCGGCAGTGTTCGCTGCATTCTTCCCATCGTGGGTCATTCGTGGGCCTTTTAAGGCTGCGCTGCGTAAGTGGGATGAGCTATTGATTGCCGGCGAGCGCGTGGTAGCCATCGGCAACGCCGACGCGCACGGCGCGACATATCGGCTGGGGCCGTTACGCCGGGTGCTGTTTCCCTACAGACACTTGTTTCAGTGTGTCAACACGCACCTGTTGATCGACAGGCCGCTGACCCGCGATGTGAAAACTGACCAGGACTTGGTGTACAGCGCGCTGCGCGCCGGTCACTGCTTTGTGGGCTATGACCGCGCCGGCTCCACGCGCGCTTTTCGCTTTACGGCGCGCAGCGGCGCGGCGCTGGCGATCATGGGCGATGAGATCGCGCGGCGCGGCGCTACCAGGCTGGAAGTGGTGTGTCCTGACGCCGGCGACATCCGCCTGTTGCGCAACGGCGTCGTTGTGGCGCAAAACAATGGTCACACGCTTGAGCACTTGACCGTCGATCCCGGCGTGTACCGCGTCGAGGTCTATCGCACTTTCCGCCTGCTCAAACGCGGCTGGATTTTCAGCAACCCCATCTACGTGCGCTAGGCCGCTTTGACAGCGATGGCCTCGATCTCGACCAGCGCACCCTTGGGCAACTTTGCCACTTCGATCGTGGAGCGCGCCGGCGGCGTGCCGGTGAACCAGGTTGCGTATACAGCGTTCATGGCCGCGAAGTCATTCATGCTTTGCAGGAATACGGTGGTCTTGACCACATGCTGCAGATCGCTGCCGGCAGCCTGAAGCACTGCGCTCAAGTTCTGCAAGACGCGCTGCGTCTGGGCGCTCACGTCGCCCTCGATCAAGTTGCCGGTGGCCGGGTCGATCGCAATCTGGCCGGAGCAGAACACCAGGTTATCAAGCGCGATGGCCTGTGAATAGGGGCCAATTGCTTTGGGGGCTGCGTCTGTGTGAATGGCAGTTAACATCTCTGTGTCCTGGACTGTGGATTTTAGATTTCGGATTTTGGATTAAGGCTGGTGTGCGCGGAATGCGCAACACCAGTCGCGCCACATCACGGGATGGCAGTTGCGATGACTCGCGGTGTTGGGGTGGGTGGCGTGTTTGGCGCTGGGCTGGTGAACAGGGTCGCAAAAGCGCTAATGATCATGCTGATGACGATGAAAATGCTCAGCACGTAAAAGATGATTTGGTTACGGGATAGCTTTCGCGTTCTCATTGCTCTGATTATCACTCGCGCGCCGGCGGATGGCGTGTCTATCTCAAATCTCGAATGATGGTTCGGATCTCGGTCTCGTGCGCCTCGATGCTTTCGGCCACCTTGAACTGCACCAGCGCGCGCACCAGATTGTGCTGACTGTGGCGGGCTTTGAAGTACACGTTGCCTTCCAGGTAGTCTGTGAAGAAGCGCAGTCCCAGCTCGAATGCGATCAGCCGCGCGCACTCGTACAGGTAATCGTAGTCGGGCGGGGTGAAGAAGCTGCGCGCCACCGGCAGGTAGCCGGCCAATATCTCACGGCACAAGTCGGTGTCGAATTGCACTTGCTCTATCTTGTCTGTTTCCTCGCCGAGTGGGTTGCAGCACGAGCGCAGACAATCGCCGATGTCGTAATGCACCAGGCCCGGCTTCACTGTGTCCAGGTCGATGATGCTGACGGCCTGGCCGGTTTGGTCATCGATCATGATGTTATCGACCTTGGGGTCGCCGTGAATCGGGCGCACGCGCAACCGGCCGGCTTCTTTTGCCTGCTCCAGCACCGACGCCCATGCTTCTCGCTGGGCCACAAAGCGCATCCCGTACCGCACCTCTGGCGAATCGATAGGCGCTTTGGGGTGCGCGATCACTTCGTGGTAGTGCTGGAGATAGCCTGGCGTGATGTGAAAGCCCTGCAATGTGTCGTGGAGAGTGGTGATGTCCATGTCGCTAATCAGGCTTTGAAACCGCCCCAGGGCGTAGCCGGCTTCGCGCGCATGGGCGCTGTCGCGGATGCGGGGGTAAGCTTGAGCGTGGTCGATGAAGCTGAGGGCGCGCCAAAAACCACCCTCCTCATCCACCCAGTGGGTCTGGCCGTCTGCTGTTAGTCGCACGCGTGGCGTGTCCCACCGCCGGCTGGGGTCTGCCGCGCCGTTGCTCAAGCGCCTGCGCACATGCTCGGTAAAGGCGCGCATATTGACCATGATGAGTTCAGGTCGGCGGAACACGCGCTGGTTGATGCGCTGAAGGATGAAATGGGTCTCGTCGCTTCCGCTGACCGTGACCAGGTAGGTGTCGTTCACATTGCCCGTGCCGTATTCCAGCACGGTTTCGACACCTCCCTGGGCAGTGAATCGTTGTGCGGCTTCGGTGTGGCGCGTCAAGGTTTGTTTCGCCTTCCTATTGCGTGGTTGTGCTGCCAGCTCAGGCGCGTAGCTTGCGCAATGCTAGTTCCATTAACTTCACCGTGTTGCGATAGTCGCGCAGGTCAAGCACTGCCACAGGCGAATGAATGTAGCGGCACGGCACCGACACCGGCGCGCTGGGCACCCCCTCGCGCGTGAGATGGATCGCGCCGGCATCTGTTCCGCCGACGCCGGGTTGCTTGAACTGATAGGGGATGCCATGCGTCTCGGCGGTGGTCACCAGATGGTCAACCAGTTGCCGGTCGGCAATCACCTTGCGATCCAGCACGCTGAGCGCCGGCCCTTTGCCCAACTGTGTGGTCGGGCTTTGGTCCTTTTTCTTGGGTAAGTCGTCGGCAATGGTGCCCTCCAACACAAAGGCGTGGGTGGGGTTGATGCGGTAAGCGGCAATGCCGGCGCCGCGCAGGCCGACTTCCTCTTGTACAGTGAACACGCCGTACACATCGAACGGGTAGGCTTCTTTTTGCAGCAGGTCCACCAGCGCCGAACAGCCGGCCCGGTCGTCGAACGCCTTGCCGCTGACCAGGTTGCCCAGCCGACGGTACTCGACTAGGAACGTGCCATAGGTCCCCAGCGGCGCCAGTGCTTCTGCTTCGCTCTTGCTGGTTGCGCCAATATCAATCACCATCGATTCCACACCGATTGCTTTCTCACGCTCGCTGCTTTTGGTGTGATGGATTGCCTTCAGCCCGATTACGCCCGGTACGCGGTCTTTGCCCAGTTGCACGCGCAGGCCCGGCATCACGCGATCGTCTATGCCGCCCACGTATCGAAACTTGATTCCGCCATCGGCGGTGTGCCCGGTGACCATCAGTCCCACTTCGTCCATGTGCGCTGCGATCATGACGCGCGGGCCGGCCTGACCATTCTGACGGCGCCCTGCCTTATGGGCGATCAGGTTCCCCATTGAGTCGATCGTCACCTCATCTACATGTGGCTTGATGGCTTCAAGGATGATTTCGCGCACGGCGTCTTCGTTGCCCGAAACGCCGACTGCGCTGGAGAGCTTTTCCAGAATCATGGTGTTGGTCTCGTTGTACCGATCGGATCAATACCCAGGTGGCTTTGTGACACAATCGCTCAATTGCTCAATCGCTCAATCGCTCAATCGAACACTTTGTCGTCCAGGCCGGCCGCGAAATGAGCCATTAGCCGGCCAATGCGTTCGACATCTTTCACGTGTACCGTTTCGACCGGCGAGTGCATGTAGCGCAGCGGCACGCCGATCAACACAACCGGCACACCATCGCGGCTGACCTGAATCGGCCAGGCATCGGTGCCGCCTCCGATGTCCGGTTCGATCTGGTAAGCCATCTCCAGCCGTTTGCACGTGTCGATCAGTCGCTGCGTGAGTTTGGGGTGGTAATTTGGGCCAACGGTGATGACGGGGCCTTTGCCCAGCTCGATGTGCGTTGTGTAATCATGTTGCGCGGCAAAGGTCACGTCGATGGCAATCGCCGCGTCGGGGCGCAGTTCGTAGGCGGCGGTTTTGGCGCCGAGGAAGGAAGTCTCTTCGCCCACGGTGGCCACAGCCACCACGTCCCAAGTGTGCTTGAGCCGTTGTAGCTCGTTCAGGCATATCACTTCGGCGGCGACGGCTACCCGGTTGTCCATGGCTTTGCCGGTCAGCCGGTCGCCTTTGAGTTTCGTGGTCTGTGTGTCGAACGACACCAGATCGCCCACCTGGATCAGGCGCTCGACCTGCCGCGCCGGCAGCCCGACGTCGACGAACAGATCGTCAAACTGAACTACATTCTGACCCTCTCCTGGCGGCAGCACGTGTGGCGGGCGCGAGCCGATCACGCCGGGGATGGGCGCCGGCTTGTTTTTGCCGTTGCCGTCTCCCTGCGGGTGTACCAGCACGCGCTGACCCAGCATGTGTCGGGCGTCTGTCCCGCCCACGCGGGTGACCCGCAGGAAGCCCTTCTCGATGCCGCTCACAATCAACCCAATCTCGTCCATGTGCGCGGCCAGCATCAACCGTTTCGCCGGACTGTCGCCCGCAGGCGCGCTACGTTTCCAGGCCATGACGCTGCCCACTTTGCTGATGCGCACTTCGTCCGACACAGGCTCAAATCTGGATTGGATCAGTTGATGGATCGAGGATTCGTAGCCGCTGAGGCCAACAGCATTCGTGAGGGTTTGGATGAGTTCCTCGGTTTGAACCATGCCGGCTAGTATATCCAACGGTCAGGCCGCCCAGCGATCCTTCTGCAACACCCCGTCGGCCCTGTTTTTCAGGGACGTTGGGTCAGCGGCAGATAGATGACATGTACCGGCACAACCGGATGTGCCAGATGCGCCACAGTGCCCAGTGCAGCTTTCACAAACGCTGTGAAGTAATCCAGGTCTAGATATTCGAGCCTGTCAGACACGGTGTGATAACGCGGGTTGAAGTCGCGCGTCGAACCGTAGTAATCCTCGATCAGCAGCAGGGCCGGGTAGCCCTGCTGCCAGAACGAAGCATGATCGCTGGCCCCGATCCACAGCGGATAGATTTCAGGGATCAACTGGCCGGCCAACCCATAAGCCGCGACGACATGGGTGAATATGCCTGCGATGGTCAGGTCATCGGTGTATCCGGCGCTGGTGGTCGGGCGAATGAACACATCCAGGGTGGGGAGCGAGCCGGGCGTGTTCCAGGCGATCATGTCCATGTTGACCACTGCAACGATGTTGTCGCCGCGCGCGCGGGCTGCTGCGGCGTACACGTTGCTGCCCAGCAATCCCTGTTCCTCGCCGCTGAAAAGCGCCAGCCGCAGGGTGCGGCTGAATGAATACTGGCTGAAGATGCGAGCCATGCTCAGCACTGCTACCGATCCGCTGGCGTTGTCGTCTGCGCCGGGCGCCAGCGTCATGCGGGTCTCTGCCGGCGACAGGCTGTCCAGGTGCGCCACGGCCATGATGATCTCGTCTGGCCTGATCGTGCCGGTAATGACGGCCACGACATTGCGATTGCTGTAGCCGCTTGCGCTCCACGGGTGATAATCGACTGCGACGCCTGCGCCGGCCATCCACTCGTAGGCATATTGAGTGGCTTTCTGAATAGGCGTGATCGAGCCAGTGAAGCGTGTGCTGATGGTGTATGGCTCACCCCCGACGATAGCCGGCCATTCGCCGGTGAGTTCGGCGGTTAGGCTGTACAAGCGCGCAGCCTGTACCTCGGCGATCATGCCGGCGATGATCGGGCTGGCTTGGAAGCCATTCGCTTGCAAGGCCGGCGCTGCTCGCACGCTTGACTCTGGCTGCGGCCCGTCGTGTCGGGCGCCGGCCGGCTGCAACTCGTTCGTATGCCACAGGATGGCACATGCCACACACAAGGCTGCAAGTCCATAGCGCATAGAAGTGAGTCAGCCGCGGAAAAAGGTCACGATGACGGCCACAACAGCCACAATCACGGCCAGCGCCAACCATGCTAGGTTGCTGCGCACCACATCGCCGGCTGTCTCTTGCCGGACGACAGGCGGCATGCGCGCCGATGCGCTTTCGGGGGCTTTGTGGCTGAAAAGCATGTCGCGCAGCTCGGCAACCGTAGAGGGCCGGTCGTCAGGGTGCATGGCGATCGCAGCCATAATGGCCTGCTCGACGGCTTCTGAGACTGCCGGGTTCAGCGCGCGCACCGGTGCCAGTGATTCCGGCTTGAGGAAGCGCTGTTTGGCCTCGGCCGGCGGTTGGTTGGTGAACAGGTGGTATAGGGTTGCGCCCAGCGCGTAAATATCTGAACGCACATCGGTATGAGTGTCATCCTCGCCATATTGTTCGAGCGGCGTGTAGGCGGCTGTGCCGCGCCCCTGTAGCACCGTCACTGTGCGCGAGTCGTCCTTTGCCATCAACTTCACCAGGCCGAAGTCAACCAACTTGATCAGACCGCTGGGTGCGAGCTTGATGTTGCTCGGTTTGATGTCGCGATGTAACACCGGCGGTTCCTGCGTATGCATGTACTCCAATGCATCGCATAACTGGCGCGCCCAGGTGAGCACTTCCACCTCGGTCAGGAACCGGCCTGCGCGCCGCGCTTCATCCACAATCTGCTTCAGATTCTTGCCCGACACATAATCCATCACCAGGTAATCCAGGTCGTTCTCGGTGAAATAGTCAGACACCTTGGGCAGATTAGGGTGGTCGAGCCGGGCCAGCACGCTTGCCTCGCGGGAGAACTGGTGCTGCAGCTCTCCTACCATCTCCTCGCCCACGTTGGGGTCGATACGCACAGCCTTGATGGCGCACTTGCGCCCTTCCAGGCGCAAATCCTCGGCCAGGTACACAGCGCCCATGCCACCCTGGCCGATGGGTTCAACAATTCGATAGCGATTGCGCAATGTGGTTCCGCGCCCCAGCATGTCGTCATTTTAATTGAGTCGTGGGCCTTTTCAGCCCAATGCGTTATCGGCTCAATGCCAGAATGACTCAATTACAATTGCAGCGATGATCCAGGACTCTCCGATGCTGATTATCGAGAACGGCCAGATGGCAGGTCAGCGCTGGCTGATCGACAGCGACTGTGTCATCATTGGCCGCGAGGCACAGGCAGTTCATCTGCTCTTGCCAGAGCGGCAGGTGTCTCGCAAGCATGCCAAGATCGAGCGAACGCCGAATGGTTTCGTGTTAACTGACCTTGACAGTAAAAACGGCACCTACCTCAATGGCAAGCAAGTCCGCGAGCCACAGGTGCTACAGGATGGCGATGAAATTCAGATCGCGTTGTGTGTCAAGATTGCTTTCGTGGGGAGTGATGCGACTGCCCCGCTTAATGCGCGTCCTATCAGCCAGGGTATGCGCGCGATCACGCGCGGCATCCGGCTGGATAAGGAGCGCCGGCGTGTATTTATGGCCGAATACGAACTGGAGCCGCCTCTCTCTGTGCAGCAATATCGCCTGCTCGAACTGCTGATTGACGCCGATGGCGCCCTGGTCAGCCGGCAGGAAATCGTCGAGCGCGTGTGGGAGGGTGAAAACGCCTACGGTGTGAGCGAACAAGCTATCGACGCACTCGTGCGCCGGCTACGCGATCGCCTCGCCGAACGCGACCCCGACCACGAGTACATCGTTACCGTGCGTGGCCACGGCTTGCGTTTTGAAAACCGTTATTGATCTTCTGCTACGCCGGGAGCGGCCCCCGTTGTGGTTCACCCTGGGCCTGCTGCTTGTGCTGGCTGCTGCGCTCGTCTTGCGCCTGCACCGGCTCGACGCGCAGTCGTTCTGGTACGACGAAGGCAACAGCGCGCGCATTGCCGAGCGCCCTGTGCAGCTCATCATCGCGGGTGCAGCCGGCGACATCCACCCGCCGCTGTACTACCTGGCGCTGCATGTCTGGCGCGCGCTGTTCGGCGAGAGCGAGGCGGCGCTGCGCAGCCTGTCGGTTGCCTGCGGGGTGGGCCTGGCGCTTTTGGCTGGCCTGACCGCCCACGCGCTTTTCGGCCCGCGCGCCGGCCTGGTGGCTGCTGTGCTGTTGGCTGTGTCTCCCTTTGCCATCTACTATAGCCAGGAAGCGCGCATGTATGCGCTGCTTGCCCTCGAAGCGGCTGCCTCCACTTATGCCCTGCTGCGGATTTTGGGTTTTGGATTGGGGACTTTGGATTCGCCCACCCAATCGTCAATCGTCAATCCTTCAATCGTCAATTCTTCAATTGCCAGTCGTCAATCGTCAATCGCCCTGTTTGTCCTGTCCACTGCCGCCGGCCTCTACACGCACTACGCCTATCCCTTTGTCATGATTGGGCAGGGTGTGGGTGTGCTCATCTGGTTTGCGGCCTGGGCTGCGCGCTGCGCTGTGCGCGGGCCGGCCTGGGGGGCGCTGGCTGTTTTCGCCGGCGGCAACCTCGCGGCCATTGCGCTGTTCCTACCCTGGCTGCCGACTGCCATTCACCAGCTCACTGCGTGGACGGTAGCCCGGCCAGACTACGTGCTGGGGCCGGCTCTGCTCGACGCCTGGCGCTGGGTTGTGGTGGGGCGCACGCTGCCGCTCGATGAAGCCGGGCCGGCCATGCTGATACTGAGCGCGCTGGCGCTGATCGGGCTATGGCCGGCTGCTCCATCCAATCCTCAGTCGTCAATCAGCGCCCGGCGGTTCCTGCCGGCTCTGTTCATGGCGCTGATGGCGCTGGCGCCGTTTGCCCTGCTGTTTGCCTTCAATCTGTATCGAGAGTCGTATCTCAAGTTTTTGCTGGTTGTCGTGACGCCGCTGTGTGTGTTGGCTGCGCGTGGCATAGCCGGCCTGTCTGCCGCCTGGCTCCCTGCGCAAGCCGGGCGCACAGGGCGGCTGCTTTCTGCCGGCCTCGCTATCGCCCTCACGAGCGGCGTCGTTGCGCTGCTGTGGCCCGCGCTCAACAATTTGTATGACAACCCGGCCTATGCCCGTGACGACTATCGCGGCATCGCCCAACTGATCCAGGCTGACGCGCGTCCCGGTGACGCCGTGTTGTTCAACGCCCCGAATCAATGGGAGGTGTTCACCTACTATCATCGCCCAGAGCGCCAGTTGGCCCCGGCGATCGCGCTGACCTATCACCCCGCAGACGATGCCGTGGTCGATGCGCAGATGAGGCCGATCCTTCAGCAACACAGCCGCTTGTTTGTGCTGTACTACGGCGAGCGCGAATCTGACCCTGAGGGCCGCTATGAACGTTGGCTGGCGGGCAACGCGTTCAAGGCCGATGAGCAATGGGTGGGGCACATTCGCCTGGCGGTGTATGCAACCCGGCTTGCCTCGACCAGGTCGGCGCTTGCCGCCACGTTCGGTGATGCCATCCGGCTCGAAAGCGCCGTCGGTGCGCTCGACCCGCAGTCAGCGGGTGGCTTGGTGCCGCTGGAACTGCGCTGGCGCGCGCAGACGACGCTGGACACGCGATACAAGGTGTTTGTGCATATCGGTCTGCCCGATGCGCCGCCGGTCGCACAAAACGATTCCGAGCCGCAAGCTGGCCTGCGCCCAACCGACACCTGGCAGCCTGATGAGGTGATCGTTGATCGCCGCGCGGTCTGGTTGAAGCCTGGCACACCGCCGGGGCGCTATGGCGTCTACCTGGGTTTGTATGACGGCGCAACCGGCCAGCGCCTGCCGGTGACTACTGCCGGCGCCCCGCAAAGCGACCGCCTGTTGCTTGGCGAGATCGAGGTGCGGTAGACGCATGGCGCGTATAACGATTGACTGCACGCCGGCCATTCATCAATCGGCCGGCATTGGCCGGCTGACCCGCGAAATCGTGCGCGCCCTGCTTCAGCGCGAATCGCGCCATCACTTCACTCTGTTTTGCATGGGGCGGGCCGGCCCCTCTGCAATGGCCGAACTGGCGCGATTGGCCGCGCGCTCGCCGCGCGCGTCTGTGGCTGTGACGCCGTTGAATGATCGCTGGCTGTACCGGCTGTGGCATCGCGCCCGGCTGCCGTTGCCGGTCGAGCTGTTTGCCGGCCAGAGCGACCTCTATCACGCCACCGATTTCGTGTTGCCGCCTGTCATGCCGGGCCGGCGCACCGTGCTGACCGTGCATGACCTGACGTTTGAGCGCGCGCCCGATGCCGCGCCACCCCAGTTGTTGCGTTTTCTCAAAAGAGTTGTGCCGCAGTCGGTGCGCCGGGCGCATCATCTCATCGCCGATTCGCAGGCCACTGCGCGCGACCTGATCACCCTGTACGCAGTGCCGCCAGAGCGCATCACAGTGATCTACAGCGGGGTCGAGGCGCGTTTCCATCCGCTCGATAGATCTGCGCCCGGCGTTGCGCCTGACAAGCGTGTCTGGGGCGACGCCCCGTTTGTGCTGACGGTTGGCACGCTGCAACCGCGCAAGAATCATCTGACGTTGGTGCGCGCTTTTGCGCAGGTGGCGCGCCAGTTGCCCGATCTTCAACTGGTCATCGCCGGCGGCAAGGGCTGGATGTACGAGGCTGTAACGGCGGAAGTCGCCCGCCTCAACCTGGCTCAGCGTGTGCGATTCATCGGCTTTGTCGATGACGCCGGTTTGCCCGATTTATATCGCGCCGCGCGCGTGTTTGCGTTTCCATCGCTGTATGAGGGCTTTGGCCTGCCGCCGCTGGAGGCGATGGCCTGTGGTGTGCCGGTCGTTGCATCGAATGCCTCATCGTTGCCGGAAGTAGTGGGCGATGCCGGCCTGCTGGTCGATCCGTTGGATGTGGATGGTCTGGCCCAGGCGCTGACGCGCGCCGTTGCAGATGAGACATGGCGCGCCCAGGCCATCGCGCGCGGACTGGCGCGCGCCCGCCAATTCACCTGGACACGCGCCGCCGAACAACTGCTGGCCGTCTACAACGCAACACTGACTGTGTAATCGCAATCGTCAATCGTCAGTTCGGTTCACCATTCCCCCGCATACGCCACCTGATATGGCTGGACTGTGCGGACGATCCACGCGTAGTGCAGCTCCACAAGCTGGCGCAGATGCAGCGCGTCGTGAGCCACCCAGGCGGCCATCACGTCGCCGGCAGTGATCTGACCCCATGGCGCCGCGCGCACAATCTGCCAATCCGACGACTACAACCCGCGCAGCCATGCTGCGGGCGAGTTGACGATTGCATGGCTTGTGTCTGGATTGTGGCGCCACGTTTGCGTTGCAGCCGGTTGTACAATCCGGGCACTTGCCGGCGTTCTGTTTGCGAGCATTGTGCCGGTGTGATGATCCATGACCAACCAATCCCTTCCCAAACTGCGTGATGTGCCGGCCCAGGACCGGCTGGCGATTCTGGCCCAAATGGCCAACCTGGGTGAAGTTGATACCGCAGCCTTGCGGAACGGCTTGTCGCTCGATCAGGCCGACCACATGATCGAAAACGTGGTCGCCACTTATGCGTTGCCGCTGGGCATCGTCACCAACCTGGTGGTTAACGGGCGCGAGGTGCTTGTACCGATGGTCATCGAAGAGCCGTCGGTGGTGGCCGGGTGTAGCTTTGCTGCAAAGCTGGCGCGGGCCGGCGGTGGTTTCATTGCCAGCAGCGACGAGCCGATCATGATTGGCCAGATTCAAGTCCTGGACGTGCCGGACATGGACGCTGCACGGCGGGCGATTGATGATGCCACGCCGGAGCTGATCGAGTGGCTAAATGTGCTGAACCCGCCCACGCGCGATCCGTATACTCGCTCGGTCGGCATCGAAACGCGGGTCGTCGCCGGCGAGTTCGAATCGACAATTCAAAATCCCAAATCTAGGATTGAGATGCTGGTGGTGCATGTGCTGTATCACGCCGGCGATGCCATGGGCGCCAACATGGTCAACACTGCATGCGAAGCACTGGCGCCGAAGATCGAGATGCTCACCGGCGGGCGGGTCAATCTGCGCATTTTGTCCAACCTGGCCGATCGTCGGCTGGCCCGCGCGCGCTGCACGATTCCTGCCGCCGCGCTGGAGGATGAGCGCCGGCCCACCGCTGCAACTCCAGGCGCCCGTATCCAGGATCGCATCGAAGAGGCCTCATTGTTTGCCGAGCTGGACCCGTATCGCGCTGCGACCCACAACAAGGGCATCATGAATGGCATCGATGCGGTGGCCCTGGCGACCGGCAATGACTGGCGGGCCATCGAGGCCGGCGCCCATGCCTATGCGGCGCGCAATGGCCGCTATACCTCGCTCACGCGCTGGCGCGTGAACGCACAGGGCGATCTGAACGGCGAGATCGAATTGCCCCTGGCAGCCGGGATGGTGGGCGGGGCGACGCGGGTGCACCCGTCGGCGCGCGCCGCGCTCAAGATCATGGGGGTGAAGACTGCGCGCGAGCTGGCCGAGGTGATGGCGTGTGTGGGGTTGGCGCAGAACTTTGCGGCGATTCGCGCGCTGGCTAACGAAGGCATTCAACGTGGTCACATGGCGCTGCACGCGCGACAGGTCGCGCTGGCTGCCGGCGCGACCGGCGAGCAAGTCGCGCGCATCGCGCAGCAACTGGTTGCCGAGCGCAATTTTAAGGTTGATCGCGCAAAGGAATTGCTGGCCGGCCAGTAGCGATTGACGGTTGGCTGCTCATGCGCGCCGAGTGCCGATCAGGTGTTGGGCGATGGCGTTTTCTCGTACACGCCCAGGATGTGCACACGCGCGCGCTGGAGCGCCGGCCAGTCCAGTGCGCGTTCGATAGCGCAGGCAATGGCAAACAGGGGGCGATTGACGCCCAGATAGGTCGGATCGCCGTGCAGGATCACTTCAACCCGGCGAAAGCCAATCGGCAACAACACCTGTTCGATGCGCCCGACGGTGTTGATGCGATACCGCACGGGGTAGGTGTCGCCGGCCTGCCGGCCATGCAGCCGGCGCGCCAGCCGGTCGCGCAGCCGGTGAGGGGTAGCGCGGATGATCCACGTGTTGTAGTTCCAGGCGTTGGGGGTGAGGAAGATCGTTTTGCCGCCCGGCTTCAACACGCGATGGATTTCGCGGAAAGCGCGCGCCGGCTGCTCCAAGTGTTCCAGCACAAAGACCAGCACCGCTGTGTTGAACTGCGCGTCGGCGAATGGCAGATCATCGGCCAGGCCGGCGGCGCGCTTGGCAATGGTGGTGTTCAAAAGCAACGCGCCGGCGTCGGGGTCGCATCCTATGACATGCGGTGTTTTGGCGTAGATCGGTTGTAGAAAATCGGCATGACCGCAGCCGATGTCGAGGATGCGCGCGCCGGCTGCAGTGTGCCGATTCACCAGCTCACGCAAGACGAACAGACTGTGCCGCCAGCCAGGCTTGCGCCGGGCATATTCGCGGCGAAAATGCTCCTGAACACCCATGACGATTTTGGATTTTCGCACGTGTTTGCCGACGCGCACAATGAGCTTGATATCGCCGCCGGCTTTGCCTGTCCGCACTTTCACCTGCAGGCCAGGCCGGTTGGTGATGAGGGCGTGGCCGAGAATGCCACCCAGTTGTTTGCGCTGTGCCGTGAACGGGGGATCAACCATCTCATCTACGCCGGCTTTGCCATCAACTGGTGCCTGCTCATGTCGCCGGGCGGCATGCTGGACATGAGCCGGCGCGGCTTCATGTGTTCGGCTTTGCGCCAGGCGGTCACGGCGGTTGAGAATCGCGAATCGGCGCGCCTGGAATTGCACAAAGAAGAAGCATTGTGGCGTGTGGCGCTGGCGTTTGGCTTTGTGTTCGATGTGGATGAGTTTGTTCGGGCTGTGGCAGCACAGCCGGGCCGGGAGGAAGCGCGATGAGTTACACGCATGTCGGGCACAGCCTTGTCGCAACTTTAACATTCTCGGGCTTGTCACCATAATCGATCCGCGCGATGGCCGCGAGAAGGTTATCCTGTCGAACTTTGCCTCGGGGACGACCGGCAATCTGGTGCTCGTCGATCCAGATGCAGCGGATGAAGCGGCACGCGCCGGTGAGTCTATCCCCTTGCCGGGCGATGAGGGCGCCTGGGCGTTGCTCACGCTGAACGATGGCCGCCTGCTGGTGGGAACCTGTCCGCGCTTTGGTTATCTGCACAGCCTCGATCTACGTTCGCGCACCTGGGCCGAGCCTTTGCGCGACCCGCACGAGTTGTACATCTGGAACCTTGCGCCGGGTTCGGATGGCATGGTGTATGGCGGCACCTGGCCCGGCTGCGCGTTGCTGCGCTATGACCCGGCTGCGCATCGGCTCGACAACCTGGGCTGCGCCTCCGACAACCCCGACAACGCCTACACCCGCACCGTGTATGCGCTGCCCGGCCGGCTGCTCATCGTCTGCGGCTATGCTGATCCCCATTTGACGGTGTGGGATCTGGGCACGGGCGAGCATCGCCGGTTTGGTAAGCCCGGCGCGACGGTGCGCCAGGTGAACGCCCGTTTTGTATGCCTTGAAACGGGCGGTGACCTGGAGTTCTATGACGCGCACACCCTCGAACCCCTGGCGGATGATCTGCGCGACGCCTTGACGCCGCAACGCCGATCGGTGTTGCCATCTGCCAACTGGTCGGTCGGTCTACGAGATGGCCGGCTGTTTGTGGTGCGCGGGCAGGAGTACGCCATTGCAGCTGCGCCAGGCCGGCCCCAGACGCAGCCCGCGCTGACGCCTATTCCGACCGAGCGACCCGGCACCCGCATTCACACGCTGATCTCCGACACGCAAGGCCGGCTGTGGGGATCGTCCGCCTTCGGCCAAACCATCTTTCGCTACGACCCGGCCAGCAGCGAGGTGTGGAACTCGCAGGTGGTGTGCGATGCCGGCGGCGAGGTGTATGGGATGGCTTTCGTTGGCGGCCGGCTGTTCATGGCTGCCTATGCCGGCGGCGATCACATCGTATACGACCCGACCCAACCGTGGAACCAGATCGACAACGTCAATCCGCGCGCATTGGAGCCGGTGCGCCCGGCGCTGATTCGTCCTTCAGGCCGCAGCGTGATCGGCCCGGATGGCGCGTTCTGGACCGGCTGGATGGCTGCCTATGGCATGTATGGGGGCGGGCTTTCGCGCGTCGATCCTGTCGCCGGGGTGGTGCAGTGCTGGCGCGATCCAATTCCTGCTCAGGCGATCATCGGCCTGACGGCGGGCGCGCACTGTCTGTACTTCATCACCGGCGGGCAGGCCAATGGGCTGCCGGAGAAAACGGAACCGTTTCATTGCGTAGCGTGGAGCGTCGAGGGCCGCATCTTGCATGAGCGGGTGTATGAAGCCGGCGCCCACCTGCGGGCAATTTGCGCCACACCGGCCGGCGTGGCGCTGGCCGTCGATCGGCGTCTGGAACTGCTCGACCCCCAGACGTTGGAGGTGCTGAGCGCGATGACGTTGCCGGCGGCATGTCAGACGGTGCTGGCGTGGGGGGATGACGACCTGGCTATATTCTGTGGCGCGCAGGTGTTGCGCGCGCAGCCGGCGACCGGCAGGCTGACGCCGGTGTGCGACTTGCCCGGCGACGTGTATGCCGCCACGTTCACGCCGGCCGGCGATTTGTATTTTGCTCACGAGCGCGACCTGTATCGGTTGCCGGCAGGGGCAGGGTGAACGCATTGGACTATCGGGTCGAAAGTTGACGCGCTAGAACACGCAGCTCACTTGCCGATGAGTAGCCGGTCAGCATCGCTGGATCAACACAACTCTGGCGCCTAAAAGCGAACCCGATTCGCGGTCCTGCCAAAGATTGGCAACAGTGCCACACGCCCACGTATGGCATTCGCAATCCCGATGATCCAGGCAAACACGCCGAACACATAGGCAACGATGACCAGAGCAAAAAGCGCGTTGCTGATAATGAACGTATACGGAATCCAGCCTGATAACCATGCGATCGCTGACCAGCCGATGAACGTCGCGATTAAAAAGACAACCAGTCCAATGCCTTGCTTCAAGTGAAACACCGCGAAAGCGTCTTTTCGTCGTGCCAAGAGCACGTAGAGCCAACCGATAATAGGGACGTAGGCGAGTGCGCCTGCTGCGCGCGATGATCCGTCTATCATCGGAGCATTTGGCATGGTTTACCCTCCGATCCCTTTCAAGTGCAGCTCTTCGGCAAAGTGGCAGCTCACCAAGTGCCCGGGCTCCACCTCACGCAAATCCGGTACACTGACCCTGCATTCTGGGCGCGCGTAGTTGCAACGCGGGTGGAAGATACATCCCGTCGGTGGGTTGACTGGACTGGGCACCTCGCCTTGCAGCTTGATGCGGTTCGGTTGAATGTCAGGGTCCGCTGGTGGAATAGCTGATAACAGGGCCTCGGTGTAAGGGTGCAGCGGGTTATGCAACAGCTCCTCAGTTCTTGCCATCTCGACGATCTTGCCCACGTACATCACGGCGATGCGGTCGGAGATGTGTTCGACCACAGATAGATCGTGCGCGATAAAGATCAGAGTCAGGCCCAGTTTTTCTTTCAACTCTTCAAGCAAGTTGAGCACTTGCGCCTGCACCGACACGTCCAGAGCGGACACCGGCTCGTCGGCGATAACCAAGCGCGGATTGAGGGAGAGGGTGCGCGCTAAACCGATGCGTTGCCGTTGGCCGCCAGAGAATTCATGCGGATAACGGTTCATGTAGTTCGGGTCGAGGCCGACTGCGTGCATTAACTCGGCCACACGCGCCTCAGCTTCTTTGCCGTGCGCGACGCCGTGAATCTCCAGCGGCTCACTGATCAAATCCTTGACAGTTAAACGCGGATTGAGCGAGCTGAACGGATCCTGGAAGATCATGCGCATCTCTTGCCGAATCGGTTTCATCTCTCTGTTACTGATGCGCGCGATATCCACCCATTCGCCGGTCTTGCGTCGGAAGCGAATCTCGCCGCCGCTTGGGTCATACAAGCGCAGGATTGTCCGACCTACAGTGGTTTTTCCGCACCCACTTTCTCCCACTAGGCCGAGCACTTCGCGTTCGCGCAAAAATAGGCTGACGCCATCGACTGCCTTTACATATCCGACCACGCGCTGCAAAAGACCGCGGTAGAGCGGGAAATACATACGCAGGTTGCTGACTTCCAGGATTAAGTTCTGTCTGTCCACTGTGATCGTCTAATACCTCACCGATATATGGGAATCTCACTCGTCACCATGACGATATCGGGATCATTCCAGCCTTTCTGTTGGGCTAACTTGTAGAAGGCGCGGCGATAAAGCAGCTTGACTTTGACGACTCCATTTACACCGGCTGGCCAGTCGAAGAGGTAGGTTGTTGTGTCGGTGGCGAAGGGGAAGAGGCGCGTATCAGCGATTTGGGTCAATGGGCGCCAGAAAGCTGTGGCCGGCGCCTCGCCACTCCAGTTATCGCGCAGGACACGCGCGAAAGCCTTGCCCGGCCAACCGGCATAGTTGCCCGCCCAATCTGGCAGCACCGGACCTTCACGCAGCGGGATAAGGTTGCCGTTTTTCTGTGACGCCTCAACCACCAGCATGACCGAGCGCATCGGTGCGTCGGTGGGCACAGCGTGGCCGGCGTAGGTGTTAGTCAGGCTTATCTGCACACGCACGATTTGCCCCTCGACCTTCGCTGTGCTGGTCATTGTCACGGCGCTGCGCAGGAATGCTTCATTCGATGGCCCAAGCATCGTGTGCTCATTGTAGATTGGGTAGTGGCGCGCTACGCCACCGCGCTGTGGGAAGACAGAGTAAGGCGTGTCCTTGATTGGCATATGGCAATCTTGGCAGGTGCGATAGAGGCTCGATCCGACCTGGCTGTATGGGCTGTTCAGCCACTCGCCATATGAGTTGTAGATGATGGTGCCGCCAGTCATCTTCATGTTGCTTACTAAGCCGCCGAACACGCCGAAGTGGCAGGCCGCACAGAACTCGCTCTGTGCCTGGAGCGCCAGGTAGCTGTCCCCCTCACGGCTGACGTCGGTGAGTGTGCCAAAAAAGACCTGGTGATCGTCATGCGGCCGAGCAAGCTTGAGTGACAGGATGCCAGGCATGTCCGAATAAGGCAGGCCGCTGCCTGGGTCGAGAATCACCTCGCGAATCTTGTGGCAAAACTCACAGCCGATGCCCTCTAAGCCGATGCCCTCGATGCCCACCGGTGTAACGCCGCGGATGGAAGGCTTAACACCAACTGCTTCAGCGTTGTCGGCTGTGTTAGTGGCGTGGCAGCCTGACCAGGCGCACGAGTTCGTCGTCGGGACGCGCGCGGCCATCGGTGTATGGCAGGTTGCGCACGTGCCGGCGCGGTCGGGGTTGTCCAGCCGGAAGCCGGGTCCGGTGTCGGGCAACGTCGGGTCGGGCGGGAGCACCGATTTCCCGTCGCTGGCGAAGCGCGTCGGCTGGCCACGTCGCCCGCTCAGGTCGGTTCCTCGAAACATCGAAATGAAGCGCGGGTTGACGGCTGCGCGTGAGTGTGCATCGGCCTGCCACTCGGCATACTCGCGATGGCACAGCCCACAACTGGCCGAACCATGCACACCCTCTTCGCTGAACCATGTGTATTCGTGGTTGTCGCCCTCGAACAGCGGACGCAAGTTAATCGCGATGCTGTCTTCTTCGGAGATCTTTTGTCGCGGATCGAGTTTGGTCCAGCCGATGTAATGTCCTTCCGCCCAAGCGGTCACCGTTACAGCATGTGGCGCGCCTAAACCCTGGCCGTGCAATGTGAATGCGCCATGTGCGTCCGTCGTCGTCTGGTTCTGCGTGCCCTGCACCTGTACGGTCGCGCCGGCGACTGGGCCATCGGCGTTGACGACGACGCCAGAGATCGTCGCCGGCAGCCGTGCGGATGAATCTTGGCTGGCTTGCTCGGCGCACGCGACCAGCACGACTAGTAGCGCTGGCAAGACGATGCTACCCATCAGCACGGACTGCGCGGCGCGCATCGATCTAGTTCCCAGCTCCCCGCGTTGTGCTCTCGTGTATATCCGGCGCACTCTCGACGCCTCCTCAGCTTATCGGGATGCGTATGGGTCCGCAGCGTCGCGCAGGCCATCGCCCAAAAAGTTGAAGCCGAGCACGGCCAGAATGATAAAGGCTGATGGCATCAGGATCCACGTTTGCTGACTGAGGGTTTGCAAATTCTGCGCGTTCCGCATCAACAGGCCCCAGCTGGTCAGCGGCTCTTGGATGCCAATGCCGAGGAAGCTGAGAAACGACTCCGCTAAGATGACACCAGGTATGGAAAGTGTGAGGATTACGATGACGTGGCTGAGTGTGTTTGGATACAGATGCCGGAAGATGATGCGCAGGTCCGATGCTCCCATTTCCTTAGCCGCGAGGATGAAGTCGGTCTGGCTGAGCGCCAACACCTTGCCGCGCACTTCACGTGCCAGCGTCGTCCACGAGAGCAAGGCAAAGATGCAAGACATGATGATGAAGATAGTGAACGAGTCAGCGGTCTTTGGGACGATGGATGCCAGCGCCATCCATAACGGCAACTGTGGGAAAGCATTGACGAACTCGACGGAGCGCTGCAGGATGTTGTCCACGCGTCCGCCGTAGTAGCCTGACACCACCCCCACGATGGAGCCAACAGCGATACTGATGAGCGCGGCGAACACGCTCATGGTCAAGGAAACGCGGCCGGCCTGGCAGGCCTTGCCCCACAAGTCGCGGCCCAGCTTATCGGTGCCTAGCATGTAGAGCCGGCCGGGTTCCTCGACGCCGATCAAGTGCAAGTTGGTCGGGAAGATACCGAACAGCTTGTAAGGCCAGGTCTGCGCGAAGAAGCTGAGGTAGTATTTCTTGGTGGTGTCCTCCCTCCAGATCATCTGGAAAGTTTTGGAATCCATTTCGCCGACGATGCCGTATACGAATGGCCGGAAGCTGAAGTTGCCTTCAGCGTCTATGAAGTGGATGCGGTTAGGCGGTAGGAAGGCATCCTTCAGGTTGTCGCGGTCAATTGGGTTGGGCGAGAAGAACTCTGCTAGGGCGGCCAGTATCATCAGCGTGATGACGATCAACCCGCCAACAATGGAGATTCGGCTGCGCCGGAAACGCCGCCACACGAGTTGAAAATAGCTCTCGTGGCGCTCGGTGGCCTCTATCCATTGCGCGAAGGACGGGCCGGTTGGCGCACTGGGCTGTTCTGGTTGCGAAAGAGCGCCTTTGGTTGTAGTAGCCATAGGCATTTTTACTGAGTGGGGTTAAACGCAAAGGATAGGAGTATGCTCTGCCCCTCTGTTTTAGGTGTTAACTGTATCGAATTCGCGGGTCCAGTATGGCCAGCGCAATGTCGGCGATTAAGTTGCCGGCGATGATTAACACGCCATAGATCAGCAGTAGCGAGCCGGCGATGTAAATGTCCTGCCCCACCAGCGAATTGTAGAACAATGGCCCTAAGGTGGGCAGATTGAGCACAATGGCAGCTTCCAACTCGCCCTGCATCATGTAAGGCAAGACAGTGCCCTGATAAGCCACAATAGGGTGCAGCGCGTTCGGCACAGCATGGCGCGTCATCACTTGCCCCTCCTTCAGGCCTTTTGAGCGAGCTGTAATCACGTACTGCGCGCCAAGCACATCCAACAAGTTGCCGCGCATCACGCGCATGTTATAGGCTACGCCGCCCAGTCCAGCGATCACCAGCACCGGCCAGATGTTCTTGAACATATCCAACACACGCTCCACGCTCCACGGCGCCATCACATACTGCGGCGAGAAGAATCCCTGGATGCTGGGCTGCTTGAAGGTGAACACTAGCATGTACAGTATGATCAGGGCAATTGCGAAGCGCGGAATAGACGTGAAGATGAACGCCATGACGGCCGCTGTGTTGTCTGCGATGCTGTACTTGCGTCTGGCCACGAAGACACCGATGCTGATGCCGACCACGGTGGAGATCAGGTGGCACATCAGCGCCAGCGCCAGCGTCTTGGGCAAGCGCTCGGCAATGAGCACGCCTACGTCCTTGCGATAGGCGAACGAGTAGCCGAACTTGCCCTCGGTCACGATTCCCTTGACCCAATTGAGGAATTGGACGGGTAGTGGTTGATCGAGGCCATATTGCCGGCGCAGGTTGTTGGCCTGCTCTTCGGCTTGTTCCTCGGTCATCCCGGCTTGCTGCAGCAAGAAGACCTTGTAATTGGTCGCGACATCACCAGGCGGCAACTGGATCACCACGAACGAGACGAGGGCGATTCCAATCAGCATGAAGAGGGCGATCAGCAACCGGCGCAGGATGTAATTGGCCATGGCGATTTCGCAGGGGCGTATTGCGTGTTGCGGAATACGCAACACGCAATACGCCATACGAAGCGTTCTACGCACCGTACACCGGAACGGTCTCCGGCCGGTTCTGCTTCAACTGTTGATCCTTCGGCGTCCATAGTTGATCGAGCAGAATAGCGTCCTCGACCCAGGTGTACAGGAAGGTCGGGGTGGCCACCGGGATGTTCTTCACGCGCTTGGCCAGGCCCAGTCCATAGCGACCGCTGAACACGCCCATGTGGTACACGTTCTCGGTGAAGATGTGCTGGTACTCGGACATGATCTTCTGGCGCTCAGCACTGTCGAACGTCACGCGGTACTTCTCAACCAGCTCGATCAGCTTTGGCTCAAAGTCCATCAGGTTGCGTGGCTTGTCACCTTCCTGGTGGATGCCGAAGCGCTTGGTGATGGGCGCAAGCGCCGTCGGGTTGACCGAAGGCAGGCCGAACGCCTGGCCGCCGCGATATACGCGCAAGTCCCAGTTGCCGGTCGTATTCAGTTCGTTGAGCGTGGTGCTGTTGGCGACGCGGGTGTTGATCTTGATGCCGACCGCAGCCCACTGGTTGACCAGCGCTTCGGCCACGCTCTGCGTCTCTTGCGCGTCCTCGGACGACAGCAGTTGTAGCACCACCGGCTGGCCTTTCATCGGCCCCTCGGTCCACTCGCGCACGCCGTCGCCGTTGGTGTCCTTTAGGCCGATCTCGTCGAGCAGAATCTTGGCCGATTCAGGATCATACGGGTAGTAGACCACATCCTCTTTGCGGAAGTAGGGCGATCCAGGATACAAGCCGCCGGCGTAGCCGCGCAGGAACGGCCCACGCATGATGGCCTGGGCGATACCGTCGCGATCGGTGGCGTAGCTGAGTGCCCTGCGGAAGCGCAGGTCGCGATTGAGCTGTCGTACGGCGCGGTCGCGGTCGTCCTGCGCGCCGACTTCCTCCGCGAAGTTGAACTCCACGCCGTAGCCCAGCAGCTCCGGCCCCCAATTGATGGCGAACTTCGCGTCGGCCTCCTGTGCCTTCGTCATGGCGTTGACGTATGAGCTGGGGTTCTCCAGGTTAGTGTGGTCGCAGTCGCCGGCCATGGTGCACAAGTCACGCCCAATGCCGCTCGGCCCTTTGCGATACTGGATTTCGTCGAAGTAAGGCAGCTGCTTGCCAGTCTCATCCACCTTCCAGTAATACGGGTTGCGGCGCATGATCAGCAACTCGTCGGTCTTATACTCAGTCGGCACCCACGGGCCCATGGTGGGGATAGGCAGCTTGTCCGGTGGCATGGCGTTCTCGAAGTCTTTGTAGGTCGGCTTCGGATCACGCTTGCTGAACTTAGGATGGAAGTCCTCCAATGCATGCTTGGGCGAGACTACGAAACCATACTCGCTCAGGTCGTAGTACACACCCAACGGCTTGGGGATACCAAAGGTGAACTTGATGGTGTAGTCGTCAATTTTCTCCAGCTTGGCGTCCTCGTCGCCGTACTTAAAGGCATCGAGCGTGCGCATCGAGTTGACGTTGGGATCCATGACGTAGGCTTCCCACGTGAAGATCACATCGTCGGCGGTAAAGGGCACGCCATCGGACCACTTCGCGCCCTCAATCAGGTTGATCGTCAAGGAGCGGCCATCCTCCGACCACGACCAACTCTTGGCAAGATGGGGGAACGGCTCGATATCCTGGTCGGCGCGAAAGAGCGGACCAACCTTGAACAACGACTGATATTGCACGCTATACGACTCGATGCCGAACCAACCGGCGCTGACGCCGGCCATGCGGTTCCAACCGGCCGTCGGACAAGCCGAGAAGCCACGCCACAGGTCGCCGTACTCGCCCGGACCGTCCTTCATCCCGCTGCTCAGCACGACTTGCGGCTCTTTGGGCAGGCGCTCCTTGACAGGTGGCAACTTGCCTTCGTTCACCAGTTTAGTCACCCATTCCGGCTCCGAGTATTCCGGCAGCGCCTTATAAGTGACGATCTCCCTGATGGGTTGGCGTCGGGGCTGGCCGCCTCCCAGCTCGAGTGGCGGTGGGTCGGGATAGGGGATGGGATCCTTGACCTTGCCCATGGGGGCGGGCATCTCGGCGGGCTTGGTCGGTTCGGCGGGCGCAGACGGTGTGGAGGGCGCAGGCGCAGCGCAGGCGGCAATCACAGCCGTGCTGCCTCCAAACGCGCCGAGGCGCAGCAGTTCGCGACGTGTGAGTGTTTGCCTTTTCATTTGGTCGTCTGACTCCTGTAGTGTGAGTATGTGCGTAAACACTTAAGCACTTAAATGCTAATGGGCTGGGGCTTGCAAGAAAAGGATCGGCATGGATTTATTCTACGTGTGTTCAGGCTATAGGACATCACCTCCTTTTTTAAAGTTATTTAAGCTGATTCTAGAGATTGTTGTGTAACCAGCAGGCAGCCGTGTGGCCAGGCGCAATCTCAGTCAAGGTTGGTTCGCGCTCACGGCATATGTCCATAACGTGAGGACAACGCTCGGCGAATGGGCAGCCACGAATCATCTGGGTAGGTGACGGCACCATGCCCTTGATAGGTGCCAGTATCTGTTTGCCTTTGCGCCCTAGCACGGGCACAGATTTCAACAGACCTTCGGTGTAAGGATGTAGGGGATGATGGAATAACTCGCGCGTAGGCGCGAACTCGACGATGCGGCCCAAGTACATGACGGCTACATGATCGGCCATCTGTGATACCACGCCGAGGTTATGGGTAATCAGGATGATCGAGGAACCGAAGTCGTTCTGCAGCTCGCGCATCAAATCGAGGATCTGTGCTTGCACAGTCACATCCAGTGCGGTGGTCGGCTCATCAGCAATCAGGATCGAAGGATTACATGACAAGGCTAAGGCAATCATTGCGCGTTGGCGCATGCCGCCGCTCATTTGATGGGGATACTCGCGCGCGCGCTGCTTGGGAGCACTCATTTGCACCTTTGCCAGCATTTCCTCGGCCCGCGCGAATGCATCTTTCTTGGACACCCGTTGGTGGATCTGGACAGCCTCGGCGATCTGGTTGCCGATTGTGTGCAGTGGGTTGAGCGAGGTCATGGGCTCCTGAAAGATCATAGCAATCTCCGCGCCGCGGATCTCGCGCATTAAGTTGCTCCTCGGATCCAGCTTGGCGATGTCCACGATGTCATCGGTCTGTTTGAGGTGCAGATTGATCTCGCCGCCGACGATGCGTCCCGGCGGGCTTTGGATCAGGCGCATGATAGACATTGAGGTGATGCTCTTGCCGCAGCCACTTTCACCGACCAAGCCCAAGGTCTGCCGGCGGGCCAGCGAAAACGTCACGCCGTCAACTGCGCGCACCAGGCCACTTTCCAAAAAGAAATACGTCTTGAGGTCCTTGACTTCTAAGATTGGACGTTTAGACGCTAACTGCGAGCATGTAGGGGCAGGAGATATCTGTGTCATCGCGCGTTTATTTGAACGGCTGCAGCTAGCGCTGCTTAGCCTTGAACATCTCCTTCACCGTTGTCCAGATCTGCGGCGGCGTCATCAGCGCCAGTTCCTCCACATCGATGTTGGCGCAGATGATGGCAACACACTGCAGCAGTAACACCCTGTACATTGCCAGCCGGATATGGTTGTGCTTTATCAGACAACCTGCTTCAACGTAGATGCTCGCTGTCAGGTTGCTAGTCGGCAACGCACTTTTGCTGCCAGGTAGACGATCACGGACGCATCAATATGACCATTCTAGCTAGCCCACTCCGATTGTCAACTGTTAATCGTACCGGGGGTGTAGCGCAGATTTGTGACAGTCACCGCCGGCAGCACTGACGGATTGCGGCGTCTAGCCGATTGCTGTGCAGTTCACACAAGGCGGCGAGCATGGCCGCAGCATGCCGCCGTTCCCAGCCCCGACAGGGGCCTTTCAAACGTCGCTG
>JAEANN010000014.1 GCA_016841965.1 Candidatus Roseilinea mizusawaensis
TGCTGCACGTCGGCCTCCGGGTTGGTCATCGCCAGATAGATGGCGTCTTTGATCTGCTCATAGCCGGGCATGGTGCGCTCGCGCGGGCGGGGCAGGTCAATGCGCACTTCGCCGCGCACGTGGCCCGGATTCGCGCCCAGAATCACGACATGGTCGGCGAGCAGCACCGCGTCATCGATGTTGTGCGTCACCAACAACACGCTGCGGGCGGGGAAATTGCCGGCAGCCCACAGGTCGGCCACTTCGCTGCGCAGGTTCTCGGCGGTGAGCACATCCAGCCCGCTGAACGGCTCGTCCATGAAGAGCAAGGGCGGCTGCATGACAAACGCGCGCGCCAGGCCGACGCGCTGCTTCATGCCGCCCGACAGCTCTTTAGGATAGGCGCTCTCGAAGCCGTCGAGGCCGACGCGGTCGATGGCCTGCAAGGCGCGCTGCCGGCGCTCTTCGCGCGGCACGCCCTGCGCCTTCAGGCCCAGCTCCACGTTCTCCTGCACCGTCAACCAGGGCAACAGCGCAAAGCTTTGAAACACCATCGCCACATCGGGGTTGGGGCCGAGCACGGGCTTGCCGCACGAAATCACTTCGCCGCTGGAGGGCGGGATGAGGCCGGCCAGAATGCGCAGCAGGGTGCTCTTGCCGCTGCCGCTCTTGCCCAGCAGCGCCACAATCTCGCCATCGCGAATCGTGAGATTGATATCTTTCAACACCGTGAATGCGCCGTTGCCATCAGGCAAATCAAATGCTTTGCAGATATTGATCGCACGCAGCAACACGGGGCGCGTGTCGGTGATAGCGCCGGCGCGCCCACCCACAGAGCTTGTCAACGTCATTGCCATGAGAAACCTCCATCGCAGTCAGTCGGGATCAGTCATTGGATTTCACAGCCGATAGCGCGTCTCGGCCAGCGCATACAAGCGCCGCCACACCAGGCGATTCAACCCCACCACAAACAGGCTCATCGTGCCGACGCCCAGCACGATGCGCGGCCAGTCGCCGACCGTGGTGGCATGCGCGATGTACGCGCCCAGGCCGGTGGCGGTCAACGTCGTGTCGCCCCACGAGACTACTTCGGCAATGATGCTGGCGTTCCATGCGCCGCCCGAAGCGGTGAGCGCGCCGGTGACCCAGGCCGGGAAAATCGCCGGCCCGATCAGGGCGCGCCAACGCTCCAGCCGGCCCACACGCAGGTTGGCGATCATCTCGCGCAAGTCATTGGGGATACTCTGCGCGCCGGCAATCACGTTGAACAGAATGTACCACTGCGACCCCAGCGCCATTAACAGAATCCCGCCGATATCCAGGCTGATGCCAAAGTGAATCAGGCCAAGGGTGACAAACGGGAACAGAAAGTTGGCCGGAAAGGAAACCAGGAATTGCGTGACCGGCTGAGCAATGCGCGCCACGCGCGGGTTCATGCCAATAGCCACACCCACCGGCGTCCAGATCAGCGTGCTGACCACCACGATGACCGCCACGCGCGCAAAGGTTGCCAGGCCCAGCAACACCACCTGGAGCATTTCCCCAACGCCGACTTCGGTGTGGATGAACCAGATCGCCAACCCGACAATCGTCAGCGTCACGATGAGCAGCGCGGCATTAAACAGCGCGTCGAGCCAACGCATGAGGCGGGCCGATGGGCGGGGACGCGCCGGCCGGAGCGCCCGGCGGACAGGCCGGGGGCGCACGGAAAGCCGTTCGACGGCAGACGCCAGCGCATCTTGCATCGCCTGCACCAGGCGCGAGCGACGCAACAAGTCCAGCATCCACGAGCGCGGCGGCTGGCCGGCTTCGTTCTGCTCAATCTTGAAGCGATCAGCCCAGGCAATCAGCGGACGCCACAACACCTGATCGATCAGCAAGACCAACGCGGCCATCGCCAGCAACGCCAGCGCCAGCGCGCGCACATCCTGTTGCGCCACGGCTTGCGTCACATAGGCGCCGATGCCCGGCAAGGTGTAGTCCTGATTCAGCACGCTGATGGCTTCGCTGGCAGCCACGAAAAACCAGCCGCCGCCAAAGCTCATCACCATGTTCCACACCAGCCCGATGACGCCTGAAGGCGCCTGCACCCGCGTAAAGCGCGCCCAGCGCGACAGGCGATAGACCGTCGCGGCTTCTTGCATGTCTACGGGCACATTGCGCAGGGAGTAGTAGAACGAAAAGGTCATGTTCCACACCTGGCTGGTGAAGATGGCAAAGATAGAAGCCGCCTCCAGACCGAGCAGGCTGCCGCGAAAGAGGGCGATGAAGCCGGTGATGGTGACGGACAGGAAGCCCAGCACCGGCACAGACTGCAACACATCGAGCGCGGGAATGATGATCTGTTCGGCATAGCGGTTCGACGCAGCAATGTAGCCGATCACGAACGTGAAGGCCAGCGAAAAGCCCATCGCCACGAACATGCGCAAGGTTGAACGGGCCAGGTAATAGGGCAGATTGGCCGGATCGAGGGTGATGGTGGGGAGTTGCGCCGGCGGCTCGAAGGCGACCAGCGCGCCGGCGCCGACCGCCGCCACGACATAGATCAGCGCGATGACGCCCAGCAGAATGGCAACATCCGCCAGACCGAATGGCAGACGCTTCAACGCTTCGCGCGTCGGGAATGTTCGCTGCATGATGCTCACCTCCATGCCCCGCGCGGGGCTTGTGTCACATAGCAATCACCTCGCAGAAAACAGAAAAGCGGCCCGAGGGGCCGCTCTTTCACTTGATTTAGCAACGCCTGAACAGGCGATGCTGTGGTGCAATGTGCGCTGCGCCCCTCGTCGAGTTTTGGCACTGGCGGACGTAGATTCCGCGGCGCTCGCGCTGCGCGCAAACGCAGGAGTCGGGATCAGAATCAGCTACTGCGGGCAGAGCCTTAATCCGGCCTTGCCTGTTTTACCCATTGGCGTCTTTCGACGTTTCCGGGCGGCAGCTTTTGTTCAGCCAGGAGCCTCACCTAACAAGCGCTCTTCAGTTGTCGTTGGCGGCTGCCTTATACCGCTGCCGGCGCAAATTGTCAATGGGCCAATCGGCGGATCGGCGGCGCGTCACGCCGGCGCGCCGCCGATCCGCCAGGAACACAGCGCGGCTGTAACGGCTACAATCGGGACAACTCATCTTGTGGCATCAGAGGCAAACACACAATGGCAGACGCGAAATACATCTGGATGGATGGCAAGCTGATCGAGTGGGACAAGGCGACGGTTCATGTGAAAACGCACGCCCTGCACTATGGCAGCAGCGTATTCGAGGGGCTGCGCGCGTATGCGTCGCCGGCCGGCGCGAAGGTGCTCTTCCTCAAAGAGCACATCCGGCGGCTGTTCCGCTCGGCCAAAGCGTATCGCATGGAGCTGCCCTACAGCGAAGACGCGCTGTGCGAGGCCGTGAAAACCGTGGTGCGTGAAAACGGCCACGCGGCCTGCTACATCCGCCCAATCGCCTTTCGCGGGGACGAGGCGCTGGGCGTCAACCCGCGGCGCTGTTCGGTGCGCACGGCGATCTTCACCATGGAATGGGGCGCGTATCTGGGGGCAGAAGCCATTGAGAAAGGCGTCGATGTGGGCGTGTCGTCGTGGCGGCGCACGGTGCCGGGCGTGGGCATGCCGCTGGGCAAGATCGGCGGGCAGTACGTCAACTCGCAGATGATGGTGATGGAGGCGCTGGATCACGGCTACACCGAAGCAATCGCGCTGGACATCGAGGGGCATGTCAGCGAGGGCAGCGGCGAGAACATCTTTGTGGTTCTCGACGGGGTGATCTACACGCCGCCGATGGCCGGCTCGATCCTGCTGGGCATCACGCGGGCCGGGGTGATGCAAATCGCGCACAGCCTGGGCTATGAGATCCGCGAGCAAAGCATCCCGCGCGAACTGCTGTACATGGCCGACGAGATTTTCTTTACCGGCACAGCCGCCGAGGTGACGCCGGTGCGCAGCGTGGACAAAGTGCCGATCGGCAGCGGCGCGCGCGGCCCGATCACCGAGCGCATCCAGTCACTGTTCTTCGACATTGTGAACAGCCGGGTCGAAGATCGCTGGGGCTGGCTGACGCCGGTGAACTAAGCGCGTTCCTCAAACATGCAGACGCAGGCCGGCGCCTGTCACACCCCAAACAGGGCCGGCTGGGCGTTGATCTGCTCGCCCAGGTCGCGGTCGTAGCGAATGACAATGACCTCGTAGCCGCGCGCCCGCAGCTCGGCCCGCAGCGTTTCGTCCTGCCGGCGCTGTTCGGGCTGGTCGTGGACGCTGCCATCGCAGAAGACGCACACGTTCGGCTCGTAGAAAAAGTCCACGGTGCAGCGCGGGTCTGCGATGCCGCGCTGGGCGTCATCGGGCAGGCGGCGGCTGCCTTCTGCCAGGGCTTGCAGGAAGCGGCGTTCCAGCTCGGAGCGGGAATCGGTGAGCGAGCGCAGCCAAGCGAGATGTTCTTCGTAGGTGCGTCCGCCAACGTTCGGCAGGACGCGGCTATGGGTCAGGTCGAACAGGGTTTGGCGGATGAGGCGGCGGTCAATCAACAGGGCTTCCAACTGGTTGCTGTAACTGAGCAGGCATTCGTAGCAGGCGGCGATGCAGTCGGGTTTTTGGTCCTGACCGTTCTCGTCGTAATGGGCGCGCTCCAGCGCAGCGCGGGCGACTTCCGCCAGGGCGTTCGGCGCTTCCACCAGGCGGCGCAAGATGCCGCTTCCGCCTTCGGAGGTCTCGTAGAACAGGATGGCGCGGTGTTCGCCCTGGCCAATGCTCTCGGCCGCCAGTTCGTTTTCTTCCAGTTGATAGACTTGTTCCAGTCCGCGCTGCAGGGCGATGCGCAAGGTGGTCTCGAAGGCGCGGTTGCTGAACCGTTGCGGGTCCGAAGGGCGCAGCAGGAGCAGGTTTTGGGTATCCTGCACGCTCAAGCGGACAGTTTCAATCCGCTGCGGGCGGCGCGGCGGCGCGGCGTTCTCTTTTTCGGTGATGACCTCGCCGCTTTCGAAATCCACCTGGAAGCCCGGTGTGCGCGCCAAACGTGAGCCGTGATTGATGCGCAGCAGGGTGGCCGAGGGGGCGTAGGTGAGGGAGAAGAGGGGAGAAGAAGAAGGGAGAGGGGAGAAGGGAGAAGGAAGAGGGGAGAAGGGAGAAGGAAGAGGGGAGAGGGAAGAGGGAAGAAGGGAGAGGGAAGAGGGGAGAACGTGAGCGGTGGAGAGGGGGAGGGCGGCGGAGAACTGGTAGAAGGTTTCGATGTGGTAACCACGGCGGCGGCGTTCTTCTTCGTTGGAGGTGATGCGCTCGCGGCGGCGGGCTTTGACGTTGGGCATATCGAGCAGGGGGGCAATCAGGCTGTTCTCGGCATGGAAGCGGGTATTGCAGACCGGGCACAAATCGAGCGCCGGGTCGCAGAAGGAGCCGCAGGTGTAGCACAAGCGCAGTTGGCGGCGGCGTTCGTCCAAGCCGCCGGGCGGGGCTTGGAAGGCGACGATTTCCCAGCGGGCGCCTTCGTGATAGAGGAAGTTGCCGGGGGCAAATTCACGCAGCGCCAGAAAGCGCGGACGAGGGATGA
>JAEANN010000019.1 GCA_016841965.1 Candidatus Roseilinea mizusawaensis
CACCGCCACTATCCCCGGTCGCGGGCCTCGAGCACGAGGCCGGCGAGCGCTGGCAATCCGCTCTCGCGCCGCGTCCGCTCTCGCGCCGCGTCCGCTCTCGCGCCGCGTCTGCTCTCGCGCCGCGTCCGCGCGGCGCGTCTGCTGCTCCGCGCGCCGCGTCCGCGCGGCGCGATGCAACAAGCCGGTAAGCAGCACACAGGCAATCAGTCACTGTTTTCAAATCTGTCGGGTAGCGACATCAAGCATCAAAAATCAAAGATGGCCCGGTAGGCCGGCGAGGTCTGCATCAGTTCGTCGTGCGTGCCGATGGCGACAGCGCGACCCTTCTTCATCACGATGATCACGTCGGCCCAGCGAATCTGCGACAGGCGGTGCGTGATGATGAAGGTTGTGCGGCCCTCCGCTGCGCGGAAGATAGCCCGCTGGATCATGTCTTCGGTGGCGCTGTCGATGGCGCTGGTCGAGTCATCAAGCACCAGGATGCGCGGATTGGTCAGAAAGGCGCGCGCCAGAGCGATACGCTGGCGCTGACCGCCGGACAACGTCACGCCGCGCTCGCCAACAACCGTCTGATAGCCATCCTGAAAGTCCAGGATGAACTCGTGCGCCTGAGCGGCTTTGGCAGCCGCTTCAATCTGCGCTTGCGTTGCGCCGGGCGCGCCAAAGGCGATGTTCTCGGCGATCGTGCGGGAGAAGAGAAACACGTCCTGCTCAATGATCGAAATCTGGCGGCGCAGCACGGCCAGGTTCCAGTCGCGCACGTCCACGCCATCGACCTTCACGCAGCCGGCGCTGACATCGTAGATGCGGTTGATGAGCTTGATGATGCTGCTCTTGCCGGAACCCGTCTGGCCGACGATGGCGACGGTATGGCCGGGAAGGACATGGAACGAGACATCGCGCAATGTCGCTGCGCCGCTTTCATCGCATATGTCCAATGAAGCGCTGTCTGCGTTGTAGTCGAAACAGACATGATCAAAGGTCACCTCGCCGCGCATGGGGGCGTCGTATCCGCCGGCGTTCTCATCCAGTTTGGACTGCGCGTTGATCAAGTCCAACATGCGCCGCGCGCTGGCCATGCCCGATGACACCTGGGCATAGGAGAACTGGGCCGAGAAGGTTGGAAAACCGAACATCATCAACATACCGTTGTAGGCGACCACGTCGCCGATGGTGATCTGGCCGGCGTTGAGCAAGATCAGGCTGTGCAACACGCCAAACGCGACCGTAACGCCCAGCAGTAGTTGCGGGAAGTAGAGCGACTCCATTTTGCCCTGGCGCACAAAAGCATCGCGCCAGTTGCGCAGCGCGCCGTCGAAGCGCTCGATCTCACGCACTTCCTGCGCTGCGCCTTTGACCGTCTCGACACCCTCGATCGACTCGGCCAGCGCGCTGTTCAGCACGCCGAAGTTCTGCCGCACCGCGCGTGAAGCAGGCAACAGCCCAGATAGATAGTGCCAAACCGCCAGCCCGTACAACACAACATACACCGCCGGGATGACGACCAATTGCGGATGAATGCGCGGGGCGAGGATCAGCGGAAACAACAGGAACGCGCTCGACCCGATCACCAGGTTGACACCCGGATTCATCATCAGGTTGATCTCGCGCACATCGTTGGTGCAGCGCGCCATGATGTCGCCCACTTTCTGCTGATCATGAAACGACATGCTCTTGCCGATCAGGCTGGCGTAGAGTTCGTCGCGCAGGTCGCGTTCCAGTCGCTGGCCGATGATCTCGGCCGAGAAGTTGCGGCCCAGTTGGAGGATCGCCCGCACCACCTGCGAGACGACGATCAGAATGGCTGCGGTGAGCAGCACGCCGTAATCGGGCTGAGCCTGAGCAACGGCATCGAACGCTTGCCCCATAAACAACGGCATGAGTTGCGCGCCGCCGGCGTTGCCAAGCGCGCCGATCAAAATACCGATCAGAAAAACCCACTGCCGGCGCACATGCGACAGCACCCAGCGCGCCGGCGAAGTGCGGTTGGCCTGCCAGGCGCGCTGGACGGTGAATTCACTGACTGCCATGCTGCTCCATTCAAGATGTTCAACAACGCGCCGACGTGAGACCGGCGCCCGAATGAGTTGCGCGCGAGGTGTAATTATCCATCATTGCCTCCGCCTGATCTGTGTGTCAAACGCTGCGCAACCTGTGGCATGATTGACTCGATGAGCAAGCCCATGAGCCGCGCCGAGACGTACGCCCGTTGGTGGCGGCGTATCATCTCCGAGTACGAACTGCTGCTGGCGCGGGTCGATCAGCAAATGGCGAGCGAGACTACCGACGAGGAGCTGGCCGCTTTACGAGACAGCCGTGCGTCGATCATCGAAAATCTGGAAGAGGCTCGGCGAGAGTTGAGCCGGCTGCTCGACAAGCCAACAGGCTAACTTCCCGAGGCCTCTATAATCCATGCGCACACGGCGCGAAGTGCGCGCTGTCTGATCAAACATATTCAAGCCAGGAGACAACTCACCCATGTCCGCCGCTCTAAACAGCGCTGCGCTGAATAGCGCCACAATCACTTACGAACAACTTGCCAAAGTCATCGACCATTCACTTTTGAAGCCCGAAATGACCGATGCTGAGGTCATTGCCGGCTGCGAGCTGGCCCTGCGCTACAACGTGGCGTCTGTGTGTGTGCGCCCGTGCGATGTGGTGCTGGCCGCGCAGTTGTTGGCCGGCAGCGATGTGCGCGTCGGCACAGTCATCGGGTTCCCGCACGGCAGCACCACGACAGCCGTGAAAGTGTTCGAGGCCAACGAGGCCATGACCAACGGCGCCGTGGAACTGGACATGGTGTTGAACATCGCTGCCCTGCGCTCTGGCAAGGCAGACTTCGTGCGCGCCGATATTGCCGCCGTCGTCGAAGCGGCCAGAGGCCGCGCGATTGTCAAGGTCATTCTGGAGAACGCCTATCTGGATCACGATCAGAAGGTGCTGGGCTGCCGGCTGTCCGAGCAGGCCGGGGCGCACTTCGTCAAAACATCGACCGGCTTTGCGCCCAGCGGCGCGACGATCGAGGATTTGAAGCTGATGCGAACGGCCGTCGGCCCGCACGTGCAGATCAAGGCGGCCGGCGGCGTGCGCACACTCGACATAGCGCTGGCAGTCATCGACGCCGGCTGCACACGCTTTGGCGCCACAGCCACAGCCGCCATTCTGGATGAATTCAAACAGCGGCGCGGTCGGTGACAGGCAGAGGGCGCGCTGAGCGCGCCCCATCGCTCAGCTACGCCCTCGCGCAATCACCGCCTCCACAAATTCCTGTATTTGTTGTCGGTCAAAGACGCCGTTGAAGACGGCCATGAACGGCTCCTTCCCGCCGTGATCCACATTGTTGGCATCGTCTTGCACCAGCTTGGAGAGGATCACAAGCGCACGCTTCCCCGGCTTGCCGTCGGTCAGCGAGGCAGCCGTATTCGTGAGCATTGGGTTAATCGTGCGCAGGAAAAGCTGGCTGGAGACGAGCAGATAGGCTTGTTCCGCGCTCATGTTCTTGCGCAGCGCCAGCGCGTACAGCTCAGCGCAGAACCGCGCCAGCGGCAGCGGGACCTTCGCGGCGCCCTGGGCAGTGAAGAGCAGCATAAAACTACCGTACACCCCCTGCATACGCGCAATGTTGGACTGCAGCTTGGCCGGGTCAGCGACCCGCTGAGGGTCCACCTCGGCCAGCGCATCCGGGAGACTGAGCGCCTGACTCAATTCAGGGGCGATCACCCGCGCGAAGTAGTCCTGCCCAACTTTCATTCCCAGTCCGCTGGCAAGCTTGGTGGTCGCTGTGTTGCCCCGCCAGTCGAATGCAGTGGGCGCTCTTCCTTTGTTCTTTTGGTCGCCGGCCAAAATCCGGTCCATGTCCGCCGTGTAGGATTGCAGCGCGGCGGTGGCGATTGCGCCTTCCGCGTCGGCCACCGCGGACAGATTGCTCCCCTGGCGCTCCTGATTGGCCTCGCGCAGATTGCGCCCGGCAGCGATGTTCATCATGCCGGTCGCCTGCGTGATCACCGGCTGGTTGCGCACGCGTTCGATCGCATTGCGCAGGGTATAGGGATAGGCGGCCCGGTTGTCGGCAATTTGCTGAATGGCCGCGCGTTCGTTAGGAATGTCGTCTAACACCGCTTGAATGTGCGGCGTGCGCGAGCCGGTGGGATGCTTGTTGATGTAAGCCCGACAAGCCTGCTCCAGGGCGGTTAGCTTGGCATACACATCGGTGAGCTGCTCGTTTGTCATTTCGGCCGCAGGGATCGAACCGACTTTGCCGTGATAAGCGTCAATTGCTTGCAGCACGGCTTTGTAGGCTGTGCTCATCTTGCGCAGGGTCAGCTTGCCCAATTTGACATCGGCGCGCGCTTCGCCGGCCAGCTCCTTGAGCAGCGTGGACGCCATCAACCGGCGCACCTGTCGCCGCGCGCCGCCGGCCTGTTGCACCACGTGGGTTAACTCGTGGGCCAGCAGGCGCTGCCCGGTTTGCGTGGCCGGGTTGTACTTGCCCGCGCCCATGTAGATATCGTTGCCCCAGGTGAAGGCCTGCGCGCCGAGTTGGCGGTTCAATTGCTCGGCCTGCGGGCCGGTGTGTACGCGCACCGCGCTGAGGTCAGCGCCGAAGTGCTGTTCCATCGTCGCGCGCGTCGGTTCGGGCAACGGCGCGCCGGCGCCCCGATTGGCGGCGAGCGCGCGCGCCACCTCCGGCGGGGCCTCGCCGCCGGCCGGCCCAACTGCCGGCGCCGCCGGCATGGCCTGCACTTCGGCTGGTTCTTGCAGTGCGGAAACCTCAGACGCCGTCACCCCGCCCGAGGCGACTTGAGCAGCGACCCGCTCCGCCTCGCGCTCGTAGGGATCATCCGCCGGCCCAACAATCAGCTTGGCCTGGATCAGCCTGTTCATGGCGCGATTGCCGATCTGGCATTGCAAGAACTGAGCTGAGTCCACAACATTGGAACGCGCGCGTTCCCGCGCGCGCAGCAATGACGGGACAGCCTGTGTGGCCGGCTTTTGTTGGGTCATGTGCTGTCGTCGTCTTTCACCGTCTTGTTGAACAACACTCCGTCTGGAACTCCTCATCACACACCTCCAACTTTATTGTGTTTAAAAACACTTTGATCTGACATACTTGCGCCGAGAGCAGCTAGCCTCCTTCGCTTCACGAACTGTCATCGCTCGCCGCTGCACACCGCGCACAGGCTCATCGCCCGCACCGAGGCGTGGCAATGGGTGAATTCGTGGTGCACCCAATCGAAGCCGGCGCAATGCGCCAGCGCACACAGCCGATCCATGCGCGCCGGGTCATACGGCGAGAGCAACAGGTCAATCGAGCGACCCTCGAAGTGCAAGGAATACTTGCGCGCCGGGTCGGCCTGATTCAGGTCGTGCTCCAGCAGCGCATCGTAGGCATCCGAGACCACCAGGCGGGCCTCGCCCTGCCATTCGGCGGCCACCAGATCGCGCAGCCGGCTGAGCGGCATCAGCATGGCCGGGTGCATGCGCCGGTCTTCGTCGTTGTGCGGCGGGGCTTCCTCATCTTGAAAGAGGATGGCGGCGTCGAGGTTGCGGATGAGCAGGCCGAACGCGCACGAGTCACGCGCGATGCGACAGGTCATCGGGCCGGCGGCCTGGTCTTCGGTTTCGGTGTAGCTGCCGGTGGCCGAGATGTGCAGGCCGGGCGCCAGCGCCTCCAGGGCGCAGGCCGGCGGCGCCGGCGTGGCCGTCAACGCAGCCGTCGGCGCCGCCGGAGGAGCAGTCGGCGATGCCGCCGCAGGCGCAGCCGACAGCGGAGTCGCATCCTGGGCGTGGATGTAGACCAGGATGGTGGATGGCTCGGCCGGCGCCGCACAGGCCAGCAGGCCGAACAGCCCCACGAGCATCACCCCGGCTTGTTTACTGCGCCTACGCATCGGATCATCCATCCTCTCAACGCCTCTGGTTGATCACGGCCCAACGGTCACATTCGACGATGTGCTGACCACGCCGGCGCCGTTGGTCGCGTTCACGTTGACCACCTGCGTACCGGTCACCGTCCACGTCACCGCCACTGTGCTCACCAAGCTTGGAAGGGTGAGCACGTAACCCGGATGGTTGCTGATCGTCCAGGTGAAGGTCAGCGGCAGCGTCACGTCCAGGGGCGACACGGTGGCGGTGAGCACGGTGGGCGTGCCGCTGATCACCGGCGTCGCCCAGGTTAAGGCGATGGCGGTGGGCACGATGGGCAGCACAGTGGCGCTGAAGGCAGCGATGTTGTCGGCCGGCTGTGGGTCGGGCGTAGCCGCGGCGATGACGGCGAGATTGGTCAGCGTCGGCGGGGGCGAGATGAAGGTGACCGGCGCGCTGAAGGTGATTACGCCGCTCGCGCCGGGCGAAAGGGCGCCGGTCGTCCAGGTGATCTGCGCGCCGACGATCAGCGGCGAGGCAAAGACGGTCGGCGGGTGCTGTCCGTGCACGATCAGGCCGCTCAGATCGAGGCCGGCGGGCAACAGGGTGGTGAGCGTCACATAGCGCGCCAGCGATGGGCCGGCCTGGGTGTAGAGCAACGTGTAGGTGATGCGCTGGCCGGCGAAGACGCTGCTCGGCGCGTGCTGCCCCACGCGCAAGTCGGCGAGCGCTTGCACCGGCGGCGCCGCCACGGCGCTGTTGTTGGCCGGATTCAGGTCAATGCCGTCCAGCGTCGCGGTGGCGGTCAGCGGCAGAGGATCGAGCAACGCCGGGTGAATTTGCAGGGCGACCGGCACGCTGACGACTTGGCCGCCGGACAGGTTGCCCAGGGCGCACGCCAACACGCCGAGGCCGGGGGTGCATCCCGGCGCAGAGGCGGCGGTGGCGCTGGGCGGCAAGGTGAGGGTAAGCTGCACGCCCGGCGCCATCGAGAAGGCGGCGTTGCTCACGCGCGCGGTGAAGGTCACCCAGTCGCCGGCGATGAGCGGGCCGGTTGGCGGCAGCACGGTGGCGCTGATGTCGGCAGTGGCCAGCACGGTGGTGGTGACGGTGGCCGTTGCGCCGGTGAGGAACTCGCTGGCGCTGACCCATGCCGTATTCGTGATGACGCCGCCCGCAGCCGGATTGGCCACGCCGACGATGTGGACCACGGCTGTAGCGCCGCCGCTCAGGGAATTGGGGCCGCACGAGACCAGATTCACGCTCTGGCTACACCCCAGGCCGGCCGCATTCACCTGGCTGATGATGACTTCGCTCGGCAAGGTATCGCTCAAGGTCACGCCGCTGGCGGCCGCCGTCCCCGGATTGGTGATGACGATGGTGTAAGTAATTTGCTGCACGTTGCTGATCGTCACCTTTTGGACGAGCTTGGCGATGTCGAGCGACACATTGCGCAACACATTTGTCGTGGCGGTGTAAGCATTGTTGGTGGGGTTGACGTCTTCAGAATCGGCCGCCGCCACCGCCACGTTGTACGTGAGGCCGGCGGGGGCAGTCGGCGTAATCTGCGCCGAGATCACCACGGTGGCAGTCATGCCGGGCGCCAGGTTCCCCAACATACAGACGATGGGCGCGCTGGCGTTGCACTCGCCCTGGCTGGCGCTCGCCGGGCCGTGTGGCGGCCCAATTTCCACCCGATACACCGCCGGCGGCGCATCCAGACCGCCGCCGTCCAGCCACAAGCGATACTGGAAGTAGCGGTTGTTGGGCGCCGAGAAGGAGGCGGCGGGGAGCTGGGCGGTGTTGAGCAGCGCCTGGCTGTAGAACTGCTGCGGGTCGTTGCCCGGCCCGCTGAATTGCTCGCCGCTGCAGGCCAGATCGTCGCACGAGCGCACCTGGAACAACACGCGCCCCACCCCGCGCTCGTAGCGCGCGCGGATCTCGTCTGGGTCGAGCGCGCGGCGATACACGGCCACCTCGTCCAGCCGCCCGCGGAAAGGATAGGACGTGCCATCCCACGGCGCAATGCCGACGCGCAGCGGCGTGGAACTGGGGCCGACGGGCCGGCTGCCAACCGTCAGGGTAGCAACGGCCCGGCCGTTGACGTAGCCGATCATTTGGTCGCCGGCCTTGAAGGTCACCGCCAGATGCGTCCACTGGTAGGAGCGGATGAACGGGCCGCTGTTTGGAGCGAAGCGATAGTGCCCGCCCTGGTCGTCCCAGATTTCCGGATCAATGTAGCCGTTGCGAATCCCCAGCAGATAACCGCTGCCGATGGGCGTCTTGCCAACCAGCTTTTGGTCGGGTATCGTGTCCTCGGCATAGACCCACGCCTCCAGGGTCAGCTCGGACTGGGGATCCAGGGCGCTGCTGCTGGGCACTTGGAGCGCATCGTTGTTGCCGTCAAAGCGCAGCGCCGTGCGATACACGCCGGACACGCCAGGCGCGGGGCAGCCGGCGCCGGCGCAAGCGGCGTGTTGCCCGTTGCCCGATGCGTCCAAAAACAGGGTGGCCGTCGGGGGTTCATCGAGGTGCAACAGCAACACGTTGGCCGACATGTTGAGCGAGCCGGTCAGCGTGGGGTAGCCGGTTTCAAGTTGGTTGTTATCGGGCAGCGGCTTGCCCCAGGGGCGGTCAGGCGTCCAGGACAGGCGATTCCAGTTCACCACCTGGCCGGCGTCTATGATGCGTGAATCGAACAGGCCGCCGGCGCGAAAGCCGGGGGCCTGGCGCGCATAGATGACCCCCACCTCGTTGGCGGTCAACGCTCGGCTGAAGATGGCCACTTCGTCCACCGCGCCGGTGAAGCGATTGGTGCCGCCCCCGCGCTGGCCGACGTACACCGGTGCAGTGTTGCCTGTGTCGCACGTGAAGTAGCCGCAAAGGATCAGCATCCCAGACAGATCGGGCTTGACATCTTCGAGGATCCCATCCACGTAGAGCGAGAGCGTGCCCGAAGCGCGCACAAAGGCGATATGGTGAAACGCGCCGTCGTCGATCCGCGACGTGGAGCGCACCGAAGAGGCAAGCCACCTATCGTAACGCGCTGCCGTCACCTTCCCGTGAAAGCCGCTGGTCTGGTTGAAGAACCGAATGACGAACGGATAGCCCGTTGAACCGCTCCACTTTTCGATGATGCTGTTGTCCTGAAAGGCGGTGTCCTGTTGCCAGAACGACGCGCGCACCCAGGCCATGACGGTGAAATCCTGGTTGTTGCCGAAGTTGTAGTCGCCATGATGAGGGGCCTCGATAAAGTCATCGGCGCCGTCCGGCGCGATGCCGCGCCCCACATGCGCCCACACGCTGCGCTCAGGACAGGTCGCGCCGCTACACGTGGCGTTATGCCCCAGACCGGAAGCATCTAGGAAGGTCGTGGCGGTGGCCGGCTCGTTCAGGTGCAGCAGCAACACGTTGTCGGACATGGGGAACCAGCCGGTATTGACGCGATTGTCGGGCAGCTCGGCGGCGTTGCTGAGGGGGTTGCGCAGCGTCAGCGCGCCGGCAAAAGCGGACAACGCCAGATCGGTCGTCCAGGTGATGTTTCTGGCCGCCTGACCCAACGAGCCGCCCCCGAAGCCGGCGGCGGTGTTGTCGTCGTCCGTCTGATCGGGCAACAACGCGGGGGGAATGATCACGCTGCTGGGCATCAGATCGGTCAGCACCACGTTGACGGCGGCCCCCGGCCCGGCGTTGCTGACGATCAAGGTATAGCTGAGGGATTGGCCGGCCTGCTGAGCGGGCAGCGCGCTCTTGACCGCCGACACATCGGCGACGGGGCACTGCGCCAGGAGGATGCGCCCGCCGGCCGCCCAGACCACCGTTTGCGCGTCGCCCGAAAGTGACGTTCCGCGCACCGGTTGGCCGTTGGAAGGCGCCAGGGTCACACGTTCGGCGATCAGGTTGTATAGCCCGACTTCAGGCCCGGACTGGGCGCACACGGCTCGCTCGCCCTGCGCGCTGATCGCCGGCGCGCAGCGCGGTCCAACGCCGGCGCTGGTCGCCTGGCGCACCTGGCTGGTCGCCACGTCGTACACAAAAAGCTGGCGCATTAAGCTGGGGTTCGATCCCGGCGCCAAATCGCGATCGGAGACAAAGGCCACGCGCGCCCCGTCGGCGCTGATGGCCGGCCAAGGCTGCACGCCTGCGCCGGCCACGCCAATGCTGATGAGCGCAGTGGAGGACAGCCAAACGCTGGCCGGCCCAACCAGGTTATCCGCCGCGCGTTGGCTGAAGGCCAGCCGGCTGCCGTCGCGACTGATGGCGGGCGCCTCGTTCACCACGCCCGTCGAGGAGCTGACCTGTTGATAGGTCAGCACCTGCGTGCCGCTGATCCAGGCGATGAAGATCTCCGGGTTGTGGTCGGGGTTTGCGCCGACCAGGTCGCGGTCAGAGACAAAGGCGATCGCGCGGCCATCGGCGCTGAGGACAGGGGCGGTGTTGGCGCCGATGGTGGTGGTGGTCACCTGGGCCACGGTGATGAGCGCCGTTGTGGTGAGGGCGGCCACAAAAATCTCAAAGTTGCCGTCCGGGTTGCCGCCGGCAACCAAGTTGCGGTCGGAGGCAAAGGCCACCTTCAGCCCGTCCTCGCTGAGCGTCGGCCACAGGTTAAAGCCGCCCAGAATGCTGCCGTTGGAGCTGGTGACTTGGGTGAAGTCCAACGCGCCGGCGTCGTATACAAAGACCTCGATGTTGCCGTCGGTGTTGTTGGCCGATGTGTCGAGTGCGCCAGTGGACCAGAACGCCACGCGCGGCGCGTTGGCGGCGACATTGGGCTGGCCGCTGAATCCGCCGGAGGTTACGGTGATCACGTTGCAGGCGGCCGGCGCGGCAGTCACCGAAGCTGGGGCGAATGACGGACGCATGAACGAGAAGGCCGGCGGCGCGCCGTAGGTTGGGCCGGGCGTGGTCAGCTCCAGCTTGTCCATCGGCAATGCCGGCCCTGCCGCAGGCATGGCGGGCGGGCCTGGCGGGCCGTCGTCGGATTCGGGACAGGGCGGGGCATAGTAGCTGCTGGCGCTGGCGTCGGATTCGCGCGCCCCGCCGTCCCACAGCGCGGTGATGAAATAGCCCACCCCACAGCCGGCGCCGGGCGTGGCGTCATCGAAGGACACCGCGTCGGGGCCAAGCGTGGCGAGCAGGCGCGGCGGTTGGTCGAGGTCCACGCGATAGACGCGATAACCATCGGGGCTGGCTGCGCCTTCGGGCGCGCTCCAGCGCAGGCGGGTGACGCCGGCGACGGGGTCGGTCTCGCCGATCAGCGCGCCGACGCCCTCAGGGTTGGCTGGTGTGGCGGGCGGCGCGAGCGCTGCCTCGGCCAGCGCCATCATGCTGGCCGAGGCGCGCGCCACGCGCGGCAGGTAAATCCGATAGGGCGGCACGCCGCTGCCCACCGGCACCGCGGACATGGTGATGGATTCGCGCGTTTGCGGGCAGGGCGTGCCGGTCACGCTCAGGCGCACCTGGTAGGTGTTGGACAGGGTGAAGGACATCTGCACCACTTGGCCGACGCGCGTTTGGCCGTTGCCGAAGTCCCAGGTGTAGGTGATCTGCCCGCTGCCCCCGCCGATGATGGCCATGAACTGGGTTGACTGGCCGGGCGCGGGGTTGTAGGGCGTCCAGGTAAAGGCTGGGTTCTGAGGCCACACGCAGGAGGTGGCGCGCACGCGGAAGGGCGGGCTGGTCGCCACGCTCGACACGCGCGGGGCGGGGCCAAACGGCCTTGCCTCCACCACGCGCACGCGGAAGCGCGCATCATCGCTGATCGCGCCGTCTTGCCGCGCGTTCCAAATGAACGTGCCATCTGTGCCCAGGCGATAGGTCAAGGTAAGCGGGAGCGGCGTGTAAGTGACCGGCGTGGCCGGCTGCCAGGTGCTGCCGCCGTCGAGCGAGTATTCAAACGCCGTGCTCACCACCCGGCTGCCGGTGATGTTCGAGCCGGCCACGGCACGGTCGCCGTCGGCGTCGAACAGGCGATAGCTCACCGTGACGGTGGGGCTGCTCAAGCCGCCCAACAGGCGCGGCGTGGAGTAAAACCAAGCCGCTGCCGTGCCGCCGGGCCGGCGCAGCGAGAGATAGGGCGGCACAGCGGGCAAAGCCAGCGTGGGGGTGAACACCGCAGCGTGATGGGCCGGCTTGTTCGTCCCGTTCGCATACACGCCGCTGCGCCCGTCGGCGTCGGCGACCACCAGGTCGAGGTCGCCGTCGCCCTCCACGTCCCCCCAAGCCAGACCCAGGGTGCGGCTGGCCTCCACCGAAGACCACAGCCAGAACAAGCGCGGCTGGCCGGGCGTGCTGCCCAGGTTGGCGAACACCTGATCGGGCTGGCCGTCGTTGGCGACGGCCAGGTCGAGCCAGCCGTCATCGTTCCAGTCGCCCCAGGCGATGCCGGTGGTGGGGCTGACGGTGGGCGAGGACCAAATAGGCAGTCCGCCAAGCGTGCGCCCGCCACCCGGCGCAGACACGTTCTCGAAGACGCGCACCGGCGCATTCAAGCCGGCGATGGCCAAATCGGGCCGGCCATCGCGGTTGAAATCGGCCCAGGCCAGGCTGTCCTGAGTCGAGGTGAAGGGCGCGCTCCACGCCTGGATGAGCGTGCGCATCCGGCTGTTGCGGTACACCCGCGCCGGCGCGCCGCGACACCCGACCGCCAGGTCCATCCAGTAATCGGCGTCGTAATCGGCCCAGGCTAGGCTGCTGACCGGGCAGCTCTCCAACGTGATGAACGCGGGTTGGGTGTTGAGCTGGCCGGCGGTGTTGGCGTACACAAACACGCGCCCGCTGCTGCCCACCGCCAGGTCGAGCCAGCCATCGCCGTTCAGATCGCCCCACGCCACGACGTAGGGGCCGCCATCCGGCGCAACGAGCGAGGTCAACACCGAGCCGGAAGCAAGATACACCTTCACGCCCACCGCCGTGGCGACGGCGGCCTCTAGCGAGCCATCGGCATTGATATCGGCGAGGGCCAAGTGATGCGGGCCGGCGTCGTTGCCCCATGTTGGGCCGGCGATGAAGCCCACTCCGGCGTTGGGATAGGTCTGCGCGCCGAACTGGCCGGCGGCGGCCCCCAGTGCGACGTCGATGCGCCCGTCCTGGTTGAGATCGCCCAGCGCGACGCCGCCGGCGCGCACCGCCGAGGGGCTGGCGTCCACCAGTCGGCGCGCCTTGGCCAACCAGGGCGAGGCCACGTCGAAGATCATGCTCGGTTGATTGCGATTGGCCAGGGCCAGGTTCAACGACGCGCCGGGGCGGGTTTGCACCGCGCGCAGATCCCACACCTGCCAGATCGTCGCGCCGGTTGATTGCGGCGAGACTCCCTCCAACGCCTTGGGCTGGGCGCCGTCCCACCAGTACAGGCGCGGGGGCGAGTCGCCCACGGCCAAGTCTATCCGGCCATCGCCGTTGAAGTCGGCCCAGTCCACCGTGAGCGGGGTCATGAAGAGCTGGGTGGGGATGATGTTGGCGGCGGACAAATCCCAGGCTTGGCCGGCCAGGTTGCGGTATACGCGCGCTTCGCGTTGCAAGGGGAAGGCCGCCGCCAGGTCGAGGAAGCCGTCGCCGTCGTAATCGCCCCACGCAAAATCGTAGGCCAGGAAGGCCGTGCTGGTATCCACCGGCATGGGCGCAGCGAAGAAGCCGCCGCTGTGCATCATTTCATTGACCAGCACGACGATGTCGCTGGGGAAGAGGCCCAGCGCCAGGTCGGGCCAGTTGTCGTTGTTGAAATCGCCCAGGCCGACGGCGGCAGTGGCGCGCGGGCTGACGCAGCGCGGGTCGAAGCTCAAATTGCCGAGGTTGATGTAGGCGATCACCGGGCAGGGGGCGTTGATGAAATTCGTGCTGCCCACCAGATCCGGCAATCCATCGCGGTTGAGGTCGCCCGCGGTGATGCGCACCAATTGATAATCGCTGGGAAGCGTGGCCGAGAGCACAAAGCCGAACACATCCGGTCGGTAGTGATAAATCTCATTGACGCCGGGGGTGACGGCTGTGCCGTCCCCGCTTTTGCCCACCGTCACCAGTTCGAGGGCGCCGTCCGCGTCGAGGTCGGCCCACACCACCCCGTAAGTTTGGCCGGCGTTGCTCCAGAACGGTTGTAAAACGCCGGCGACATTACGATAGACCGAAGCGCCGTTAGAAGAGCCGAGCGCCAGGTCGGGCCGGCCGTCGCGGTCAAAATCACCCCAGTCCTGGTCAATCGTGCCGCCCAAGTCGGCGGAGAGCCAGGTGGCTATGCCGGCCAACTGGACATCGCCGGTGTTTTGAACGGGCAAGCGCACGGTGGTCTGCACCACGTTGGTCGGCAAGGGGCTGATCGCATCGGCTTCGAGGAGGCCCTGGTTGGTCAGGAGTGCGCCGTCGGGCAAGCCGCCGACGCGGCCGCTGACCGTGAACTGTTGGCCCACGCCGACCGACCAGTTGGCCACCGTCCAGTTCACGGCGGTGACGCGGCTGACGATGATGGTATCGCCGAGGGGGTCTTTGAACGATTGGGGGACGACGGTTGGGTTGCAAGCAGGCGCGCACACGATGTCGTCCAGGGCCTGGGGCGGCAAGCCGTCGGACAGCTTGACGTTGGTGAGCGCGCTGCTGCTGCCGTTATATACGCCGATGGTGTAGGTGATGCGCTGCCCGCTGAACACCACGCCGGGGATGCCGGAATCGGTTTGTGCGGTCATGGAGACGACTAGGCCGGCCGGCGCATAGGCGCCGGCGCGTTGGGGCGCGCGCAGCAGGGCCGGCGCTGGCGCAGCGCCGGTGGCCCGCGCCCGGCTTGGCGTCATCGCCGGCGCGCCGGTCGGCGCGACGCCGGCCAACAGCAACGCGGCGCAAAGCGCCCCGCGCCAGAGCACCCGCCAACCGGCCGGCATCGTTGCGATAGTCGTCATGATCGGTAACTCCCGTTACATCAAACCGTCCCTCGCGCGCTCACGGCGTGCCGGAACTACACGGCTGGGTGGCCACCGAGGGTGAGCCGGCCGGCGTCTCCTGCGGCGCGCCGTAGGTGTCCACCCAGGCGGCCACCACATAGTAGGTGTGACCGCACACCGGCGCGGCGGCGTCCGTCCACGAGCGCGTGAAGGCGTTCAGCACCGGCGCGCTGCCCACGGGGTATTCCGCTGCAACCAATTGGAAGCTGGTGGACCCGATCGGCGCGCGGTAGATGCGAAAGCCGCTGATGTTGCCGACGTTGGCGAAGTCGTAGTCCCACTGAACCGTCACCGCGGCGGGCGTTTCATTGACGAGGTTCACGTTGAAGGGCGGTGGGGGCGCGGGCCGCGGCAACAGGTCAATCGTGACAAAGGCGTTTGCGGTGCCGCCGGGATTGCTGGCTTCGAGCTGGAAGCGCGTCGCGCGGGTCACATTGACCGGCGCGCTGGAGCCGGTGGCCGGCTGGCCGCCCAGCGGGCTGCCATCGCGATACAACTGCACGTTCAGGCTGGCCCCTTCCACCTGCCACGACAGGCGCACGACCGAGTTGAAAAGCACCTGATAGGCGTCCGGGCCGGTGGGCAACAGGACGTTGCCGCTGCCGTCCTCCACGCGCAGGAAGACGATGCGCGGCGGCGGGAAGGGCGTGGGCGTCGGCGGCGGCGTGGGCGTCGGCGGCGGCGTGGGCGTCGGCTCGAGCACGCGCACATCCACGGTGCGGCTGGTCTTCAAGTCGCCGTTGAAGGCGGTCAGCACGAACAGCGTGTTGCGATCTACGCTCAGGGTGACGTTGCCCTGCTCCGGCAGGTTGTCAATCGGGGCGCCCAGCGATGGGCCGCTTAACTGTACGTTGGTAGTGGGGGTGAGCACCGACCACACCAACGACACTGCGGCCGCCTGGGTGCTGCCGCGCACCACTTCGTTGGGCGAGGCGGTGAAGAACACGATCGTCGGCGGTTGCGGCGGCGGCGGGGCGGGGTTGACGCGCACCTCCCACTGGCGCGAGACGCGCGCATCGCCGATGCCGGCCGACAGCACATAGATCGTCGTCTGCTGCGGCGACTGGTTAATGCTGCCCTGCGGCGGGAAGGTGTTCGCGCCCAGAATGCCGGAGATCTGCACCTCGTTCACCCCCAGCACTTGCCAGTCAATGCGCACCTCCTGCCCCTGGGTGATGACCTTGGGATTGACATCGAAGATGATGATGGCCGGCGTGGGCACCGGCGTGGGTGTGGGCTGCCTCACGCGCACGGTCACGCTGCGCGGCACGCTGGCGTGGCGGTTCGAGGCCTGCAATCCAAACGTGGTATCCGTCTCCAGGCGCACCACGCGCTGGCCCACGTGCTGCGACGACGGAATGGCGTCTGGGGCGCCGTTGGTGGTGAGCACCAGGTTATCGGCCCCCACCACGTCCCAATACACGATCACGCTTTCGCCCACCACCACCTCTTTGCGATCTACATCGAACTGGTTGATGACCGGGATGAGCGGGTTGACGACCACCTCGGTCACCGCCGGCTGGACGGCCAGCGGCGGCAAAAGCCGGCTGAGCAAGTTCTCGGCGTAGAGGCGGTATTGCGTGGTGTCCTTCGGGCTGACCTCCAGACTGCCCTGCGATTGCAATGGCACGCCCGGATTCGGCTCCAGCCGCACCTCGGCGAACGGCGAGGCCTGCCAGCTTAACCGGGTGGTTTCGCCCTCGTTGATGGCCGCCCGGCTGACCGTGAATGTGCCGATCCAGGGCCGAAAGATCACCGCCACCAGCAAGCCAAACAAGGCCAGCAACAGCAAGATCAGCCACGGACCGATCAGCGGCGCGTTATAAAGCTGGCCCAGCACCGAGCGCGCCGCCTGCTGGCCGTCGAGCGGCTGCGCGGTGATCGTCAGCGCGTACATGGCCTTGCGCAGGCCGATGAACATGCGGCGGTTGGGCGTGATGCGCACCGGCAGGGGCAGCACTTCTTCGGGCTGCACGCGCACATCGGCCTGGCGGGCCAGGCTGGCCAACTCGCCGGGCGGTTGAAACTCAAAGCTGCACCCGCGCTGGTCATCTTCCCCGCTGACGCGGAAGGCGGCCTCGTTGTTGCCACGATTGGCAATGGCGATGCCGGCCACGCCGGTGCGTTTGCGCCAGCCCACCGTCTGTTGGCGCGGCGACAGATCGCTGATGGCAAAGTCGTAGAACGGGTTGATGGTGAGCGTGGCGCCGAGTTGATGCACGTGGCCGGGGTAATCGGGCGAAGTGACCAGGATGGCGAAGTGATGGTTGCCGGCCCGGCTGGACGGCAGACGCGGCGGCGAGATCGTCACCGTCACACTGGCCCGTTCGCCTTCGTTCAGGTTGATCGTGGGCGGCGAGACATCCACCCAGCGTTCGTCCAGGCCGGCCACCGAGACCATCATCGCCGCCACCAGCGGCCCACCGTTGATGAGGGTCAACGTCCAGGTGGCCGATTGGCCGGCGTCGATGGTGAAGGCGCGCTCGGCCAGTTGGGCCAGGATCACATCGTCGGGAATATCGGGCGGCAGGGCGCCCAGATTCACCTTTTCGGCCCGTTCGTCGGCCCGTTGGTCGGCCCGTTCGGCGCTCCCCGCGCCTGCCGGCGGTGAACTCGCCACAGTGGCCGGCCCCGGCTGATACGAAACGGCTTGCGGTGGCGCAGCCGGTTGTTCTGGCGCGCGCGAGCCGGCCCGCGTCACCGTAGCCGGCCCCGGCACCACCGCCACGGTCACCGGCGGACGCGCCCGCTGCGCGCCCGCTGTTGCGCCCGCTGTTGCGCCCGCTGTTGCGCCCGCTGCTGGGCTGCCCCGCTCCACTAGCACCAGCGACAAGCCATCCAGGCTGAACGTATCCCATGCTTTCAGCGGCATGGGTGTATTGGCCGGTAGGCGCTGCCCTCCCACCTGCACGTTGCCCTCGTCGCTTAACACCACCAGGGTATAGGGCTTCTGGCGATGGTCGAGCATGGCCTGGAAGAGCGCCACGCTGGGGCTGTCAATCACGACATCGTTTTCAGGATGCCGGCCAATATTGGTGACCCCGCGCTGTGGATCCAGGTCGCAAAAACGCACCTGACCATCGGGGGCCACGATCTCCAGTTGGTCAGATTCATGCATGGCAGCTCATCCCCGACACTCACAGGCACTCACAGGCCGCGGGCGCTGATGAACAACAACACAATCAGGCCCAAGGCGACCAGCACAATCATCACAAACGGCGCATAAAAGCGGAAACCAGACATGCTATCGAAACGGGCGCTGGCCTGCGTTTCAGCCGGCGCGGCATCTGGGTCAGCCAAAGCGCGCGAATACACCACAAACCAGACTTCATGGGCGCGATGTCGCACTGCCGGCCTGACAGTCAGCTCCAAGGTCACCTGCTGCCCCGGCGCAACCAGGGGTGTCTGCGCTGCATCGGCGCGAACTACCGCGGCGTGCGCCGCATCGAACTGCGCCGCATCGAACTGCGCCGCATCGGACTGCGCCGCATCGGCAGAAGCGCGTTGGGCGACTGCGTTGGTGAGCGGCTGGGCCAGCCTGCGATAGCGGGCTGTGTTGCGTTCAACGCGCGCGAGGGTTGCCTGGCCGGCGCGCGCCTGCGCATCCAGACCGCGCAAGCGCGCGCCGATGGCGTCGGGCAACAAATCGCCCAAGATATCTGCCACATCGCGCAGTGTTGCGCCAATGCCGGTTGCGGGGCCGGATAAATCGGCCTGCAGAGAGGCCGGCGCTGCTGCCGGTTGATGGACGGGCCTGCGGCGCTGCTCCTCGCGCCCGGCCAATGCGGAAGAAGCCAGCAATTGCCCATTCAGCCGGAACTCAAAAATCACATTCGGATCCACCCCAGGCTGGCTGAGCGGTTCGGCCCACACCTCATAGCGGCTGGGCATATTGCCTTCATTCGCCAGGCGAGCATGAAAAACCCGCCGCATCAGACGCGCCTGGGCGCGCGCCACCAGCAGCGCGGACACAATCGCGACTCCGACAATCGCCAGCGCCAACGCGCCGAGCAGAAGATCAGACTGGTTCATTGAGCCTGGCCGTCCTGTCTCAGCCCCCAACAGAGTCCAGGGCCTCTACCAGGGTCAGAGAGTGGCTGTAGTAGGGCAACACCTGAATCGTGTGCGTCACCGTGGCGCTCTGGCCGGGATAGGCATCGGGGGCAGTGGCGCAAATGGTCACAGTCAATGCGCCAGCCGGCGGGTGCGGTCTGCGCGTGTGGATAACGCGAAAAGCAACCTCCTTTTCGGCGCCGGGGAAGAGAATTGGGCCGGGACCGATTTCAAACATGTCCGACGCCAGACCGGTCACCTGCAATCGAAACTGTGCGCCGGCCCGGCTGCCCTGATTGCGCACCACCAGCGCGCCTTGCAGAGGGCGGTCGGGCGCGAGCGTCGATTCGCTCATCTGCAACCGCAGCCCGATATCGTTTGCGCTGGGGACAGCAACGCCGGCGACAGGGCTGAACATCATTGCGTTTGCGCCGGCAGACGGGGCCGGCGCAGTCAATTGCAGATCAGCCGGCCTGAAGAAGCGCAGGCGAAAGTCACCCATCTGGATCAGCGCGCCATCGCGCAGATCTGCCGAAGAGAGCGGCGCGACCGGCGCAGCAGGAGCCTGCGGGTCGGGCGCAATCAGCACTTCGGCGTTGCCGATGTTGACCAGACGATAGCCGGCGCCGGCGCCGATGATCTGTGCATGACGCGGCGCAACACCGACGCCGCGCCACGTCTCCAACACGATGTCGTTGCGCGCGTCGGAACCGACATGCGTGATGGCCTTCTGGATCACAAAAGTCTTGCGCCAGCCATCCCGATCTTCGACTTCGATCCTCGCATTTTGCACGACAGAAGTCCCTCACTTAAGCGCGGCGCATTAGGCCGTGCGCGCGACGCAGGGCATAGGCCAGCACATTGGCGCCCAACTCATGCGCCGCGCGGATCTCCTCACGAGTGGCCGGCCGGCCCGCGCGCCACCCTTGCCACAGGCTGCCGTAATCGCGGGCGCTGAAAATCACACCCTCGCGCACCAGCAAGCGGCCCGTGTCTTCTCCATCATAGCCGGCCGGCAGCGCCGCGAACAACCACGGCTCGCAGAGCAGCGGGTGGCCGGGCTGTATTTCTGCCGGCTGAACGCCCAGCGAACCCAGCGCGTCGAGCAGGGCCGCATCGGCTGCCGCGCCATCGCCAACGCGATGACAACCCTCCAGCAATACGGCGCCGCCTGCTTGCAGATAGGCGTATAGCCCTTTCATGTCATCCGGCGACATTTGAAAACGACCCAGGCCAACCACGTACACCAGCGCATAGCGATCGAGCGGGCCGGCCACAGATACATCGTCATCTACCCAGAAGTCGGTGTGGCCGGTGCGGCTGGCCGCGCGAGCCATGGCATCTATGCCGGCCAGACAGCCGGCGCGCGCCTGCTCTTTAAGCGCCGGTTCGCCAACGTAGCACACGGCAACCCCGGCCACATCGCGCGCGATGCCCCCTACCCTGCGCCGCACGCGCTGATCGATCTCGTTTAGGCCTGGGTGCGCCGGTGTGCCGGCGTTGCGGATGGGTGATTGGCGTCCCTGCCGCCGTATGCGGGCCAGCTCTACATAGGGCTGATCGGTCAACGCCGGCCGGGCCTCGACCTGGTAGCCGATCTGGGCGTACAGGCGTGTGCTGTCGCCGTTCGGGGCCGGCATAGGATCGCTTTCGGCATAGGTCAACAGGAGATGCAAATCGCCCTGCGCCTGTCCCAGGTCATAAGCCACCGGCTGCGATAGCACGATGAGTTCGCCGTTGGCGTCAATGGCGGCGCCGGGCCGGATATAGACGGTGCTATCGGGCGGATCGCTGGCGACCACGTCGAGGCCGGCCAGGATGCCGCAGCCATGACCCAGCAGGTGATGAGCGCGTTGATTCAGGCGATGGAAATCATGCGCCTCTTCCCACACCTCTGCTGTGACGGCCAGGCCATCCACCGGTTTCAGCCGGCGGGCGGGAATCTGTTTGAGGGCAGCCAGCCCTGCGGCGGATGCAAGTAGATCGGTGTCCATGCTTAGGCTTCATCCTCCACAACGATTTGCAAGTCGCAGCGCGTATGCGCCGGCTTTTCCATCTCGATAATTTCCTCGATCATCCGGCGCCGGCGCGCTTCTTCGCGCTCAATCTCGGCGGGTGTCAGGCCGGGCAAGGCGCGCGCAAGAGGAGGCAAGCGCATCTGCACCGAGAACGTATGCGCGATGTTGCGCGTGCCCAGCGCCACGCTCGGCCCCAAACAGGCCGCCGGCCCCAGCACAAAGTTGTTGGCGCGGTGCTCGACAATTTGAATCGCGTCGCTGTCCGGGTCGAGGCCGGTGTAGCGCGCCAGCATCTCGCGCAGGCCGCGCAGCGTGCCGCGCCGGCGATAGAGCGACACCAGCGCCTGCACCAGCCGGCGCTGGCGATCCTCAGGCCAGCGTTCATCCAGCCGCCAGTCGGCCCACGCAGCCAGCCAGGGCAACAACCTGGCCGGGGTCATGCGTGGGTCGAAGTAATAGTGGAGATGGGTGATTTGTTGCTCAATGGGCGCCCAGAAGCTTTCAAATAACATCAACAGCCGGCTCATCAACTCGTCCGACTCATAGATGCCGGGGAGATGCTTCAAATAGCGCGCGTTGGGAGACACCTCCAGCGCCAGCGCCTGTGAGCGCGTGAGAGACGCGCCATTGATGTGCGCTTGCGCCTCGGCCACGCACTCCAGCATGAAGACCGGCATGGGCATGGCGCTTCCATTCACCGCCCGTCCATCTGATATGCGCGCCGCATCACGCGCCGCATCACGCGCCGCATCACGCACCGCATCACGCGCCACAACGCGCGCCACGTCATGATCGACCACCGCCATGATCTCGAATTCGAGTCGCGCTTTGCCAGGCGCGCCGACCTCCCACACCAGCATCTGGCCGGGCGAGGCATCATCGCCGAAGAACGTGCTTGTCGGGGTAGACAAGCCGGCTGGGGCGTGGAAACGCTCTACGCGCAGGCCCGGCGGCGTCATCAGGCGCACCACCGCATCGGTTGCCGCATCGTCCAGCACATCGAGCCGCAGGAAGAGCGTCACCGGCTCGCCGGGGTAACGCCGTAGCGCATCGGCCGTGAGCGAAGGCTGCAGCGGTTGACGATCGAGATCGCGCCGGCTATCGGTGCGCGCGCGCTGCACGACCTGGAGAAGCTGGGGAGATGGGACAGGTTCGGCCATGCTTTGTCTCCGCGCTACAACGCCGTCACCACCACCTCATGCTCCAACGAGCACAGCACGCCATCGGGCGGGGTTTCGATCACCCGCCGATCATCCAGCGTCACGTCATCCGCCAGCGCACGAGCATCTTCGGCGCTGGGCGTGAGCAGCCGGCTGCCCAGCTTGATGTCGCGCACATGCTTGACGCCGGGAGTCTGCTGCACCAGACTGTAAAGATCAGATACATAGAGATGTCGTCCAAACGGCCAGCCCTGCAACGGCGCGCGCGCAGTGGTCGTGGGCTGGCCATCACCATCCGCCGATGATGAGGCTTCATCCGCCCCGTTGGGCGGCCAATGGATGGCCAACGGGGTGATGAAGCGACGCAGCGCCTCGGCCACGCGCTGCTGCACCACTTCGGGCCGGCTGTAGTCGTTCACCACGATCTCGGCGCGCACTTTCACGCCCAGATACGCCGGCTCGCGCAGGCGCAGCGTGGCCGTAAGCAATCGCCGCTCGTCCAAATACGCTTCAATGATTTTGCGCAACGCCGGGTCAAGCTGGAGGCGAGACAGATCGCCAGCCTGAACCGCGTCTAGCGCAGCCGGGATGACCAGCAATTCGACCACGCCGGGGGGCAGCCGGTTGCCGGCCGCCAGCGCATGCGTGTTGCACTTCACCCGCCCCACCTGCCGGCTGGCGGCCAGCGCCAGATGCTCGTAGTCCTCTGCGGTCACGGCGCGTTGCTGGGCGCGCAATTCGCGGCGCGCGCGCATACGGGCCTCGTCCAGCGTTTCCTGGTCGCGCCCGCCCGTGGCCCGCACCATGTTGGTCACCCGGTCAACGTAGGGAATGGGGGATTTGAGCACTTGCAACTTGTCGGGGGGCAGGTTGCCGGCCACGCCGCCGCCATAGCGATATTGGCTCATGCGAATCACGCGGCCGGCTTCGGGCACGCGGCCATACTGGCGCATGCTGCCATCGGGCTGGCGCAGGCACGGGCCAAAATGCACTTGGCCGGTGGCGGTGTCGAGGGTGACGTGGCGATCATGCCGGCCCGATTCGGAGAAGTCGGCTACCGTCTGCCAGGGCACAAAGACCAGTTCGCCGTCAATCATCTCTTCGACTTCCACGCGCTCGTCGTCGCGCAGGGCCAACACCGGCGCGTGGCGCAGCTTGAACGACTGGCCGGCTTCGCCGTTGCTGACGCCCAGCGTCTCGTGGCGCACCGCCACCGCGTGCGTGGCGCGCGTGGTGGCGCCCAGCGCGAACGCCTGCACGCTGGTGATGCGCGGCGACTCGCGATACATGCCCTGTTCGGGCCGGCGCTGTTCCACACGGCAGCGCAGCCAATAGCCGCGCCGGCCGTGCACGTCATCGGGCTGCAAATCAAGCGGTAGATAGAGCACCAGGCTGCCCTGGGCGTTGTTCAGACCGCCGGTGGTATCGCGCTCGCCCAGGCGCGTGCTGAGCGACAATTCTTCCCACACGCCGTTGCCGCGCGACACTTCCCACACCCAGGGCGGGTCCTCGCGGCGGATGCCGGCGGCCTGGGTTTCCTCGCAGGTGAACGCCAATTGCAGGATGTAGCCGCTCAGGTCAACTTGGTCATCGAAGCCCAAGTAGAACGTGTCGCCGGGCTGGGGACGCGGCCGGCCAAAAGCGTAGAACGGCTCCACGCCCAAGCGCGGAAGGAAGTTCTTGTTGAAGTCGTCGCCGGCGGCGCTGTCGGCGGCTTCGCGGCGCAGTTGCGTCAGGCGGGGCGGCGCAATCAGCAAGCGCGCGTCGGTGGTGAAGGTGATCTCCGGCTCGTTCTCGGTTTGGCGGGTGGCCACTTCCGTGCCGGCCGGCACCAGCACACTGGTGTCGTCTTCGGGCGCGATGGGCAGCGGGACGGACGTGCGAAAGGTGAGTTCCACGCGCGCGCTGGCGGCCGGCTGCAAGCGCACCCCCAGAAAATCCAGAAAGCGAATGTAGTTCTTGTCCGGCACCTGGTTCAGCCGATAGACGATCAGCTCCGTCATCCAGGCGAACAGCTCGATGAGGGTGATGCCGGGGTCGCTCAGGTTGTAGTCGGTCCAGTCGGGGCAATAGCGGATGATGCGCCGGCGGGCCTCATCCACCAGGTCCTTCTGGAATCGCAGATCGTCGAGAATGGGTTCAGGCAGCGACATGGCTCAGGTTTCGTCGGAGATGTAGAACGGATAGACGATGCTGCGCGGGTCGTGGGTGGCTTTGATCTCGTAGTCAATCTCGACCAGCATGCCGCCGTCGCGCTGTGGGTCGCGATAAGCGACCACCGAGCGCACCTCGATGCGCGGCTCCCACATCTCCAGCGCCTCGCGCACATACTCGACCATCAGGCTCTGGGTGACGGCTTCGTTGGGGCTGAAGAGCAGCTCCCAGGCCCGACACCCGAAGGTGGGGCGCATCACGCGCTCACCTGGCACGGTGCCCAGGATGATGCGGATGGCCTGTTCAATGTCGGCCGGGCCGGAGGCCAGGGCCAGCTCGCCGCGCGCGTTGAACTGCAACGGGAATGCCAGCCCCTGGCCGATGAATTCGCGGTCGCGGACGGTGGGATCCATATCGGTCGTCCTCCTTCAAGTCACATCGCGCGCACGCGCGTCTGCCCCGGCGAGGCGACGATCAACGGCGGGCCGGTGGGCACCGGCCCGCTGGCGATCGCCGGGCCGGTCATGCTGGACTGGCACAGCAGCGGCTGGCCCATGGATCTGACGCGCGTGGTCAGGGTAGGCGGCAGAAAGGTGGCCGAGACGCACGGGTTCGGCACCGGCCCGCCCGGCGTGGCCACTTGAAACGGGCAGCCGGCCACCAGATACGGCACGGACGACATCGGCACGGGTTGCCCCATCACCTTCACGCGCGGGTTGGGCGCGCTCGGCGAAGCCTTTCCGCCGTGCCCGCATGTCACCTGCGAGGCCATCGTCAGCAAAAATCCCGGCATCGGTATCGCTCCTGGGTGGCTTTACATGACTTCCAGCGCGCCGTTGTTGACGTTCACCGTCGGGCCGGCCATGGCAATTTGCGCGCCGCCGCCGTTCTTGACGTTGACCGCAGCCGTGCCTTCCAACTGCATTTGCGCATTCGCTTTCATCTGGATCGTGGCGTTGGCCGTCACCTTGAAGTTGAGACAGCTCACCTCCACATCTTGCGAGGCGCTCTTGATTTCAACCTTGCCTTTGGCGTCTATCACGCAGGTACCGTTCACGGTCAACTTGATCGCGCCGGGCGGCGCGGCGTCAATCACGATGGAGTTGGCCTGCGTCTTGTCCACCAGGGTGATCTTCTCGGCGTTGGGGGTGTCGTCGAAAATGAGCTGGCTGCCGGACGCAGTCTTGAAGATGCGTTGGCTGACTTTGCCGCCCATCACCACCGCCGAGCTGGGCTTGGGCGGCCGGTCAACGTTATTCCACAGCGCCCCAAGCACATAGGGATAGTTCACATCGCCGTGCTCAAAGGCCACCAGCACTTCATCGTTGACTTCGGGGATGGCGTAGAAGCCGCGCATGGCGCCGGCCATCGGCGCTGCCACGCGACACCAGTGGCTCTCAATCGGCGGCATGGGACCCAGATGCGGCAACCGAACCTTGACCCGGCCCAGGCCGAGCGGATCATTGTTGTTGCTGACCACCCCGATCACCACGCCGTTCACGCGGTCGTTGGCGGCGGATGGGCTATTGAGCAAAGCCAGCAACGCGCCCGGCTCGCGTCCCTCCACGTGAAAAGTGGTGGTGTAACCGTTGTCGTCGTACACATGCGTGGCCGAAGTGATGAGATATGGCCCGCTGAACTTGGCGCCCACGCCGGTGATGACGGCGGTCACGCCGGGCTTCACGGCCGGATTGCCCAGGCACACCCCATCGGCTTGCACCAGCGCATCCTGAATCTTGCCGGCCACGCCGGTCGCCCGAGCAGTCGCCTCGGCAGGATTTGCCATCGGCTCGTCTACCACCACGGCTTCGGCCGATGGCTTGAAGGCCGCGCGAGCCGCTGTTTTGTCCACCAGCATGGCTGCGCCGCCGGAAGCGTTCGGCGGCACGCCGAACAGGCCGCTGATGTTCGTCTTGGTCTTGGGGTCCCACCCTTGCACGGCCACCCGGTTGACCTGTTCGGCCGAGCTGAGGCGCAGCGAGAAGCTGGATAAATCCTCTTTCCATTTCAGTGTGACGGTGCCGCGCGGCGCGCCGCCGGGTTTGACCATCAGCACGCCCAGCTCGTTGACGAACACATCGCAGCCCAGCCGGCCGGCCCGCTCGCGGATGAACTCCATGTCGGTCTGGTTGTGGCGCAGGACGTACTCGTGCACGATGGACGCGGGAATCGTCACCTGCGCCGTCAGGCCGGCTTCGCTTGCTACCGTCTGGATGATGGCGCTGTCGGTCATCATCTGATACGCTGCCGTCTTGCGTCCGCGATGCAGGCGGTGCGAGCGGTCGTAACCGCGCACTACCAACAACGCCGACCCATCATTCTGGAACTGCGCCTCGACGGCGGTGATCTCGCCGGTGATCAGCGGTTGGGGAACGGACGGCGTGGGCGGCAGGTTGTCGGCCGGCTGGCGCGAGGCAGCGATGCTCACCGGCGCGCCGACGGTGAACATCGGCGCGTCAATCCACTTGAACATCCCCAGCGGCGCCTCCGTCTCGGCGATGTGAATCTCGAACATGGACGGCATGTGCAGGCTGGTGTCCACCACCACCCGCACCACGTCGTAGATCAGCGGCGCGGTCAGCGGTGTGCCATTGATCGTGATGGTGAAGCGGTCGAATCCAAGCATGGCGCTTTCCTTGCCGGCCAACGTTTGCCCGGCGGCTTGCCGTTTACAGCCCTGGCGGCGGCAGCGGGGTCAGTTTCAACACCTGCCCCGGCTTCAGATTGCGCGGGTCGAGCAGGCCATTGGCCTCGGCGATGTGCCGCCAATGCGAGGGATCGCCGTAGGCCTGATAGGCGATCCAATCAAGCGTTTGCCCTTCGGTCACCACCCACATCTGGCGCGCTTCGGAGCGTGAGGTGGGGTTTTGGAACGGCAACATGCTGGAGACCGCCACCAGCTCGATCTCGGCCTCGGCGCGCACCGGCGTGCCGTCCGGCAAGAACAGGCTGAACGTCAGGTCCACCGAGGGGATGTAGCCGGTAAACGACATCGTCAGCGAAGCCGAAAACATGCCCCAGATGAACTTCACCAGCGAAGGGCGTTCCTCGCCGGAGACTTTGGTCGCCGGGTTGATGACGGTCAGCGCCACCAGCAGATCGGTGTAATGGCGCACATCCATGTGCCCGACCTCGGAGGTGTCGAAGAAAAGGGTCATCTTCAAGCGCGGCGCTTCACCGTGTTTGAAGTAGGACTTGGGCACATTGCGCTTGGCCAGGGTGGGCGCGTTGTCGCCCGCTTCCTCAGTGCTGTTGCTCCAACGCGTGCCTTTGCTGAACCGAATTTCGCTGGGATTGAATTGGCACGGAATGGTAATGAAGGGAGGATCGACGCTGACGATCATGGCCTTGACCGGCACATAGCCGGCTTGCAGCATGTTCAGCGTGCGGTCCCCGTTCATATTCACATTGAGCGCTCGTCCAACTGAACCAACTCCCATCACAACCTCCTCACAGACGCACTTGCGGGCGCCGTGTTTTCAACCTTGTAACGCTGCGCAGCGGGCGCATTAAAAACCGCGCATCCGTTCTCGTTCTACGGCCAGCATACGTTTGAGAATCGGATACACCTGGCGCGCCAGCGCCTGTAAATCGGGCTGGCGTGTCACAACAGTGGGCTGAGCGCGGGCCGGCCGCGCTTCTGAAGTACCAGAGGCGATATCACTCGCCTCAATTGCCCGTTGCACACGCGGCGCCGTGACGGGTCGGGCCAGCGGCAAAGGCGGTTGTTTGATCGATGCCGGGGTGTCCTGATTCGCCTGCGCGCGGCGCGCCAGACGTTGCGCCAGGCTGTTACGCCTGACCTCGCCGACGGGCCGCGCCGGCGGCAGATTGCGCTGCGGCATGGCCAGGTCATCGGGCCGGGACAATGGACGGCGCAGAAGCACATCCGCCGCTGCCGGCGGCCGGCCTGTGTCGTCCGCAGCGCCTGCCAGATCAGGCGCATCTGCGCCGGGCAGCGACGCAGATGGCCGGCGCGCCTGGGGCAACAAGGCCGGCGTGCGTTGGACAATTGGCGCACGCGCTAATTGCAACGGCGCCCTGGGCGCCGGCGCCGCGGGCGCCGCGGGGAGCGAACCCGGGGCAGGCTGAGATGGTGCGGGCAGCGGCGCTGCGCCCAAACATTACCCGTGGTGGCCCGCGCGGGTAGTTTGCCCCCCCGCCGCCGGGCG
>JAEANN010000026.1 GCA_016841965.1 Candidatus Roseilinea mizusawaensis
ATTCGCGTCCATTCGCGTCCATTCGCGTCCATTCGCGTCCATTCGCGTCCATTCGCGCCATTCGCGTCCATTCGCGTCCATTCGCGTCCATTCGCGTCCATTCGCGTCCATTCGCGGTTCATTCGCGGTTCATTCGCGCCCCGCGCCTATCATGTAGAATCCCCGCGCGCCAAATCCAAAATCCAAAATTAATATGAGTGAGTCAATCAGCGACCTGCGCGCCCGCATCGCCGAAATCGGCCGGCTGATGTACGAACGCCACCTGACCGACGCCGCCGGCGGAAACATCAGTGCACGCGCCGGCGATGTCATCTGTGTCACCCCGCGCTACGCCGGCAGCAAACATCGCTGGCGCCTGCGCCCCGAACAAGTGATCGTGGCCGACCTGCAAGGACGCAAGCTGGAAGGCGAAGGCGAGATCTCGCGCGAGGCCAAAGTCCACTTCAAGCTACTGACCGAGTTCTCCGACGGCCAGGCCGTTGTGCACGGCCACCCGCGCCATGTGATGGTCTTTGCCATGGCCGGCCGGCCCATCGTGCCGGTGCTCGAAAACACGCTCAAGTTCGGCCTGATCAAGGTGTGCCGCTTCGCGCCGGCGCACTCTGTCGAGCTGCCCGAGCACATCGCCGCCGAACTGCGCGGCCAGGAAGCTGCCATCCGCAAGCAAGCCGCCGCCGTCATCGCTCCTTGGCATGGCCTATTCGTGCTCGGCAAAGACCTCGAAGCTGCCTACGACGCCGCCGAGCGCATCGACGTGAACGCCCATTGCATCTTGATGAGCCGGCTGCTGCCCGGCCAGCCGGTCGATCCCGAAGCCATCTACGCGCAATTGAAGGCAGAAGTGGGGCGGTAATGGTGGGGCGGTAATGGTTGTGACGCTGACCCCCAACACCGGCATCGACTACACCCTCATCGTGCCCGAGTTCCGGCTCGATGCGACCCTGCGCGCCAGCGCAACCGCCTGGGGCATGGGCGCCAAAGCAACCGACGTATCGTGGATTCTGGGGCAATGGGGCGCGCCCAGCCTGGCGCTGGGGTTCGCCGCCGGCGAGGCCGGCCGGCGCATGGCAGCCATGCTGCGCGCGCGCGGCGTCCACACCGATTTCGTCGAAGCCGACGGCGAGACGCGCACCAACGTGGTGGTGGTGTGCGCCGCAACAGGCCGGCAATCCACCCTCACCGCCAACACCCTGCGCGTCAACGCCGGCCATGTGCAAGCGTTGATCGCGCGCTACAGCCAGGCATTGCCGCAGGCCACCTGCGTTGTGCTGGGCGGCAGTCTGCCCGACGGCGCGCCGGACTCGCTCTATCCCGAACTCATCCGGCTGGCCCGCGCGCGCAACATTCCCGTGATCTTCGATAGCAGCGGCCCGGCCCTGCGCGCCGGCCTCAGCGCCCATCCCACCCTCATCAAACCCAACCAAGCCGAGCTGGCCGAACTGACCGGCCACACCCCCCACAGCCTGGCAGATGCGCACCGCCTGGCCGCCCAAGTTCAACGCGACACCGACATCGATTTGATCGTCACTCTGGGCAGCGCCGGCGCGCTGGCGCTGCTCGGCGCCCGGCACTACCACATCCCCCCCTTGCCGGTCAAAGCGGTGAGCGCCGCCGGCGCAGGCGATGGCGTGCTGGCCGGCATGGCGCTTGCCCTGTCGCGCGGCCAAGCGCCCGAAGAAGGGCTGCGGTTGGGCTTTGCCTTCGCCGGCGCTGTGTTGATGACGGCCGGCACAGCCGACTTCCGCCCCGACGATGCGCGCCGACTGCTGCCGCAAGTTGCGCTGATCCCCTGGCCCCAGCACCCTGACGGCGTGCGCGCGCCTCAGTCGGCGGCCTGATACACCCGCTGCTCGCAGTCAAACGGCAGTCCGCGCACAACCAGGCCGGTCTCGCGCCAGACGTAATCGGCCAGCCAGGCCGGCAGCCGCGCGTCATTTGGCTGCTCGGCCAGACAGCTCAGGTTGCCCAGCGCAAAGACCGGCCGGCCACGCTGACGCATGGCAGCCAGAAAGCGCGGAAACTCATCGGCCGGCGACCTGAACGCAAACGGGCGAAAAGTGTCGCGCTGCGTGTAGAGCAGGAGCGCGCCGGCCATCTGATCGTTGGTTCCGATTACGGCATCAGGCGGCAATGCCCCGGCCAGATGCGCCAGATCGGCGCGCGCGGTTGCGCCGATTCGGCCATAGGTCAATTGTGGATCGGGCGGCTTGACCAGGGCGCGAACGGCAAATGCCAACCCGCCGGCCAGCAGCACCGTCCCCCCCACTCCCAGCAGCGCGCGCCACAGACGCAGCGCACGGCCTGATGGCTGCCGGGCCGGTTCGCCCGCTCGCGCGCAGGGCAATGCAGCCACAATGCGTTCGCCCAGCGCCAAACAGCCGGCAGCCATACAGATCACCAGCGGTGGATAGGCCGGCAGCAGATAGCGCAACGTGTTCTCGAAGACGGCAGTCAAAGCCAGCGGCGCGTGAAACAGCGCAAAGGCCAGTCCCCAGCTCAGCAGGGTGATTGCAGCGCGCCGGCCGGCCCGGCGCCAAACAGCGCCCACGCCCAGTCCCGCGAGCACCACCAATGGCCCAAAGCCGCGCCACGAGGCCAGATCGAAGGCCATGTTGAGCAGATTGGGCAGCACATTCCGCCAGCTCGCCACCGTGCTCTCCAGGCTCTCCACAGCCAGCGCGTGTTCCAGGTGCGCAGCGCGATAAGCCACATCGGGCGCCATCATCACAGCCAATCCGACTGCCAGCCAGGCCGGCCCTTCCCAGCGCCAACGCCGCGCCGGCTGCGACCAGGCCAGCCAGCCAATCGCAATCAAGATCAGCAGCGTCGAATGGCGAATGAGATAAGCCAGACCCACCGTCAGGCCGGCGGCCAGCCAGACCAGGCGCGCCGGCCAGGGCCGCCGGCCTTCCGCGATCAGCGCCAGCAAGACGGCCAGCGCCGATGCAAACTGGGCCGGCACATCGGACATGGGAACCAACGCCAGCGCAATCTGTTTCGGCGTCGTCGCCAGCAACACCACGCCCAGCGCAGCAATGACAGCGCGCTGCGCGTAAGCAGCGCCGGCCAGCAGCCGACGCGCCAGGATAAACACCACCACCAGAGATGCCGCGCCCACCAGCGGTGTGAGCGCATACAGCCCTCCCTCGCCGGCCAGACGCCAGGCCGCCGCCAACAACAACGGCGCGCCAAACGCAAAAACCGGGGCTGCCAGCGGTCGCCCGTCCGGCAGGCGATAGCCCACCGGGATAAAGGCATACCAGCTCAACCCCGCATCGCGCAAGGCATCGAGCAGAGGAAAGGCGCGCGCGGGCGTCCCGCGTTCGGCCAGATCGATGGCCATTTGCGCGTAGGTTGCCGGATCGTTGCCGATCACGCCGGCTGCGCGGCCTTGCAAGGTGATGCCTGCATACCACGCAGTGGCGACAATGACCACGACGGCTGCTGCCGGCCCGGCAAACGCACCATGCGCAGTGCGCTGTGTACTCACCTCAGTGTACTCACCTCAGTTGATGATGATACTCGTGTCCAGAGCGAGGCAAGGGCGATGCGTGGCCGGCCGGCATCCCTTCTCAGATAGGGGTATAACTGGCCGCTATGCGAGACAACACGCTTCGAACTTTGTGGGCGCGCGGTGAGACAGCCCTGAACGGCTGGGTGAGCATTCCCAACTCCTGGGTGGCCGAAGTCATGGCGCAACAGGGCTGGGATAGCGTGACCATCGACGCCCAGCACGGGCTGATGCACTACGATGTGGCGCTGGGCATGTTGCAGGCCATCTCCACCACCGCGGCCACGCCCCTGGTGCGCGTACCGTGGAACGAGCCGGGGATCCTCATGAAGATGCTCGACGCCGGCGCATACGGCATCATCTGCCCGATGATCAACACACGCGCCGAGGCCGAAGCCTTCGTTGGCGCCTGCCGCTACCCGCCGGTGGGCTATCGCAGCTATGGGCCGCTGCGCGCAGCGATCTATGCCGGCCCAGACTACGTGGAGCGCGCCAACGACACCGTTCTCACCCTGGCCATGATCGAGACCGCCCAAGCGGTGCGCAACGCCGATGACATCTGCGCCACGCCAGGGTTGGACGGCATCTACATCGGCCCGTCGGACCTCAGCATCAGCCTGGGCGGCCGGCCCGGTATCCCGCTGAGCGAAGGATTTCTGGCAGAGCCAATCGCAGCCGTGCTGGCTGCCGCTAAGCGGCGCGGCATAGTAGCCGGCATTCACACCGGCTCTACACAAGAAGCGCAGCGCATGATCGAGCTGGGGTTCCGCCTCGTCACCGTGCAGTCCGACCTGCGTTACCTGATCAGCGCAGCGCAGGCCATCGTCACCGAGATGAAGCAACGTCGCGCCGGCGGATCGGTCGGGCCGTACTGAACACAGCAGCACATCGGCAATCAGTCACTCGCGCCGGCCTGGAGGACGAGGCCGGCGAGGGCTGGCAGTGCGCTGTACTCCGAAAAACGCTCCGGCAGCAGGCCCTGCGCGGGCGCTGCTGCCGGAGATGATTCAGCCGATTGGAGAAATCGCGCTAGCGCAGCGCAATCGGCAGGAAGACGCGCGCCGCCGGCTCCACCTGCGCCGTCTGCGTGAACACGCCGCCCTCCACGTTATCCAAATACACGCGCGAGGTGTTGGTGATCGTGCCTTCGATGATGTTGGCCCGCGCCGCGTACTGAATGGTATGGCTGGCGTTGGCGGGGATGTTGCCCTGCCAGACGATGGCCGTGGTCGCCGCCGGCGAAGCCGGGCCGGCCACGGTCTGCCCGCCGAGCAGCATCATCAGGCTGCCGCCAAAGGGCGTGCCCCCGCTGGCGCTGCCGGCCACATAGCTCGTCCCGTTCGGGATCGGCGCCACCATCAACACATTCGCGGCGTTGCCGGGGCCGCCGTTGGTCACGGTGAAGGTGTAGGTCAGCAGGCCGCCGCTGGTCACCACCGCCGAGGATTGCGACAGGGCGCTCAGGTTAAAGGTCACTGTGTCGGTCAACTGCTGCACGAAGGTGACCGGGGTCGAAGCGTTCAGCGGGCCGGCCACGGCAAAGATTGTGCCGACGCCGGCATCCAGCGGCGCGGTCAGCGTCACAGTGACGGCGCCGCTGGCGTCGCTCGTGCCGCTGTTGGCCGAGAGCGCGCCCTGGCTGGCCAGCAAAGTGACGGACTGGCCGACGAACGGCGCATTGTATTGATCACGCACAGTGGCCACCACGGTCGCCGTGGCCGCGCCGTTGGCGAACAACGTGTTCGGCGTAGCGCTTACGTTCAGGGCGCTGAGCGTCGGGGTATAGACGTTCACGCGCGCGGCATCGGCCCAATAGGCCGGGAAGTTACCGCCCTCGGCATAGGCTTCCCATTCGGCCAGGTTCACCGTGGTCTGGGTCAACACCGCGCTGGCAGTGACGAACACGCTGGCGCCGGGCGTCAGCGTGTAGGCAAAGCCGCTGAGGATCGCGCCCAACGCCGAGTCGGTCAGGTCGTGCGTGGTGAGGGTGATGTTGCCGGTGTTCTGCACGCTGTAGCAGTAGTAGACCGTGGCGCCGGTGGTCACGGTGATCTCTTGCGTGGTGGCGCACACTGCCGGGTTCAGGCCCACCGTCTTGGTCACCACAATGGAAGGCATATCCAACGTGATGATGTCGGCCTCGCGCCCATGCTGCGCGTCGCGGTACATCAGCAAGACGCCGAGCTGCGAGGGCGAGTCCATGTCGTTGTACGCAAACTTGTTGATGGTCAGGGTGCTGCTGCCCCCGGCCGGCACCGGCGAGGGCGACAGGCTGGCCGTGGCGCGCGGATAAGCCGGATTGGCCCGCATGATGTCGCTGAAGTCGGTCAGATTGCCGGTGAAGTAATTGTCAAAGGCCAGCACATAGAAGTCGAACGGCTGCCAGACGGCAGGGTTCGTCAGACTCAGCCCGATCTGGTTGGCCGGCACAGTGAAGATCACGTTGCCGGAGTTGAGGTCGGCGTCGGTGTAGAAGAAGGCATTGAACGGCCCGCTCGGCAACGGCCCGACGTACACCAGGTTGACGCCGGTCGAGGCAAACGTGCCCTGCTCAGCGTTGTAGATCACATAGTCGTCCACGCCGTCGCGGTTGCTGTCGATGTAGATGTCGAACTCGGCGGGATAGTTGGGATGGGTGCGCGGGCGCCAGGTGTTGATGGCAAACTGCACGCCGAACTGCCCGCCGCCGAGGCTGACCGCGCGCACGCCGACATAGCGCAGATCGACCACGGCCTGGTTAGAGCCGGGGGCGGGCAACACCGGGTAATCCTGCGGGCTGATGCCGGTGAGCGCAAACGTATCCACCCGCCCGCTGCGCGCGCCCTGCGGGTTGCTCAGCACGGTGAGGAGCGGGGCGCTGACGGTCACCACGGCGCTGGTGACGGTGGGCGTGAGGATGCCGGCGGCGGGATGCGGCAGGATGTGCCACGGCAGGCTCACGGTGTCGGTCACGTCGCCGACGAGGAGATAGCCGTCAAACTCGCTGTTGCGCAAGAGCGCGCCGGTGCCCAGTTGCGCCGGCGATGTGAAGGCCCAGAGCGGCAGCTTGGAGGCATCCACCATCCAGGTGATGTCGAAGGTGGCGGTCGAGTTGGCCGGCACCGATACGGTGGCCGGCACGCTGGGGACGACCGCGCCGCTGGCTGCGTCGTTGGCGTAGCGGAAGGTGGGAGTGATAACGTATTCGCGATCGGCCGGGCTATAGTTGGCCACAACGACCGTGCGGGTGAAAGTATGCACGCCGGTGAGCAAGCGATGGTAGCCCAGCGACAGGCTGACGCCGTCCGTATACAACTCACTGTTGAGAATCTGCGGGTTGGCTGCCCAGATGGCGGTGGTTGAGCTGATGGCGCGATCCACGCGCACTTCGCCGCCGCCGATGCGGGTGATCTCGGCCAACACGCCCGGTTGGGTGGCGGGGTTGATATACACGTTGCGCTCGGCCGTGTTCATCAGGCGCGCCTTCACCTCAGCCGGCGTCAGGCCCGGCTCGGCAGAGAGCAACAGCGCCGCTGCGCCGGAGACCATCGGCGCAGCCCCGGAGGTGCCGCCGAAGGCTTCGGCGCCATTGCCGCTGCCGGAAATAGCCGAGACCGACGCGCCGGGGGCGCCGATATCGGGCTTAATGCCGCTGAAGCTGTAGTTCGGGCCGCGCGACGACGAGGCCACCATGCTGCCGACCATGGGAATAGCCACCAGCGGGGAGACGGTGACCGTCACCACGTTGGTGGGTACCTGGGTTTTGATCAGGTTGCCCTCGTTCAGGCGGATGATGAGCGTCTCGGTCATATTCGCGCCGCCGCCGAATGAGAAGGTCGGCGCATCGCCGCTGACGTTGTTGGCGATCAACACGCCGATGGCGCCGGAGATCACCGCGCGGTCCACCTTTAGGCTGACAGCGCACAGGCCGCGGTCAATGAGCGCCACCTTGCCGGCTGGGTTGTCCAGATACGGGTCGGCCGGCCCCCAGCTCCCGGCGGGGCAGCCGCGCCCGACATAGGCGACCTGGCCGGTGAAGCCGTTGACGATGGGCGCCCATTCCACCGTGGCAGTGTTGGAATAGTTGCCGGCGATGGCGATGGGCGCGTTGATCACCAAGGGGTAAGTCTTGGCGCTCGGCACCTGGGTCTGGGCCACGCTCAACACTTCGGGCGTGGAGGAGGGCGAGCCGACGATGTAGGGCCGGTCGGCGCTGTTGCCGGCCGAGGCCACCACAACGACGCCGGCGCGCACGGCGTTGGCCGACGCCTCGCTCAAGTCGTCCTCCTTCTGGCCGTACGACGCGCCCAGCGACATATTGATGATGTCCACTGCGTCGCTCAAGTCATTGTCGCCGTTCGGGTCGAGCGCGAAATCCATGCCCAACAACAACGCGATGCCGTTGCAACTCGAGGAGACTGCGCTGCACACCTTGACGGCATAGAGTTGCGCGCCGGGAGCCACGCCGCGATGAGTATCGCTGATGTCTTGGCCGGCGATGATGTCGGCCACATGCGTGCCGTGGCCGCCGCCGGCGATCGGCGCGGGCGGCGCGTCAATCGGGTTGGGGTCCTCGCTGCGCGGGCCATAGGTAGGCCACAGCTCGCCGACAAAGTCGTACCCGCCGATCACTTTGGCGGTGGGGAAGCCGGTGCTGACCGTGACGGTGGTGTTCTCGGTGCTGTTGATAGACGTGCCCCACGCCGCCTGATAGGCCGCAGCCGTGCCCGGCCCGCCCAGGTTGACGTGCGTGTAGTCGATGCCGCTGTCGAGCACGGCAACGGTCACGCCGGTGCCGGTGATGCCGAGCGTGTTCTGCACAAAGCCGGCGCCGATATAGGGGACGGTCTGATCCAGGTCGCGTTCGTAGTGGCGCACCGGGCGCACCGATTTGACGTTGGGCAACGCCGCCAGCTTGCCGATCTGCTCAGCGTCGATGCTCACGATCACGGCGTTCAGCGCCTTGCTCACGCGGGCCAGCTCGGTCGCGCCTAGGGCGCGGGCAGACTGCATTAGCGCGTTCTGCGCGCGGGCTAACTGCGCCGTATAGGTCGCCTGCTGCGCAGCGGTAGCCATCGTCCCGAATCGGGCGCGGCTCTGCGCAACGTATTCGGCGAGGGACGGCGCGCGCAATTGCACGACGACCTCGACCGTGCCGGATAGCGCTTGGGGCTTAGCAGCCATCACAGCGCTCGCGTCAGCCGGAACCGGCTCAACTGAGACATTCCCTGAAACAGGCGCAGGCGTGCCGGCCAGCGCCTGACCCGCCATCGACACGGTCAGGCTTGCTGCCGTGACGATAGCGCCAAACGTTCTCCTTACCTTGTGCATACTATCTCCTCTGGGAAAAATTAATGTGCCGCATGGCGTGGTTGTCGAGGACTGATCTGGATGTTTCGCGTACTGCAACTCATCTGCTGTGCTGAATACGGGCCTTGCCTGCGGCGAATTCCAAAAGTTTTATCAAGCAGATGCCCCGACACACATCAAACCAGCATCTTGGGTTATCCTGTGCAGACCTCAGGAGCAGGCTATTGTAATGACAACACAACGAGCGTCAAGGCTGACTCAGGTATTGACTCAGGTATTGAGGTATTTTGCGCAGGCGCCCCGCGCAGACAACAACATATCAGACCGGTCAGAGATCATTCAGAGGAGTAGCCGGCGGCGATCTGGCGGGCCTGGTCAATCGAATCGGCAATGCCAAACAGCGCCGTAAACCCCACCATGTCGAACACATCGCGCACGTTCTGCGACAGAGCGCACAAAATCAGTTCGCCCCGGCGATCACGCAACTGTCGGCGGCTGGTCAACAGCACGCGCAGCCCACTGCTAGAGATATAGGTGACCTCTGACAGATCGAGAATGACAACCTTCGCGGCAGTATGCAGAGCGCGCACAAGCGCATGCTCGAGGATACTCACTGTGCTGGCATCCAGGCGGCCCGAGGCGCGGATGACAACAATCGGCATAGAGGATGCATCTGCGGCTTGCTCGGTTGACTCGCGAACAACCAGGGTGGGAGCCATCATCATCGACCTCGCACAAACTTTTGCATGGTCAGGCGATTGCCAACACCTGGGACGCCGAATTCAAAGCACACCTGATCCATCGTCTGGCGCATGAGATGCAATCCTAACCCGCCCACCTTCGCATCATCAAGAGACCCTGAAGGCACGTACTCTTGAACACTGGCTGGATCGAATGGCTTGCCCTGATCGATGATGACAATGAGCAAATTACGATTGCGCTCGCCGGTCACTTCGATCTCGATCTGGCCGCCTTGTCCGGCGTAGGCATGATCGATGATATTAGAACATGCCTCATCTACAGCCAGCTCGATCCGGTTGACTTGCAATTCGTCAAATCCGACCTCGGCGGCTGCTGCCGCAGCGAAGGATGCCAATCTGGCCAACTGGTCGTGCTGCGCCGGCACGACCATCTTGCGTCTGGGAATCATCAGAAGGAGTCAACAGCGTCCACAATATCGGTGTATTGCAGAAAAAGCGTCTGGAAGCCAACTAATGCCAGTGTGTCGCGCACACGCTCGTTTACCTGCGCCAGGACAACATTTCCGCCGTTGGTTTTGGCTGCTTTCAAGGCTGCCAGCATCGCCCGTAAGCCGGCGCTGCTCACATATTCCAGGTGCTGGCAATCGATGACTATCTTTCTGCGTCCACGGTCAAGCAATCCTTTGAGTACATTGTCGAACTGGGGAGCTGTGGCGCTATCGATGCGACCGCTCACTTTGACAATGTCTACCTGCTTGAGGGGTTTGACGGTGATTTCCATAAAGGAGGATTCTAGCAGATGTTCAGGCCGGCTGATGCTCGCCGGCCAGCCGGCTTGCCGCCACTGCCAGGGCAATCACCAGCCACATCAGCATGACTGCATTGTGGAAATCGATGTTGAAGAAGTAATGGTCAAAGATACCGCTGATGAGCACGCCAACGATGGCAGCATGTGCACCCAGCCATGCGGGGAAGAGTTCCTCGTTCGACCAGACTTTCGGCAGCACGCGACTCGCCGACGCGAAAATGGTTATCATGACCACCAGAAATGCGGTCAGCCCTACGATGCCCATGGTCTGGGCGATCAGCAGATACATCATCGAGACGCCGATGTACAGATCGACGTCGGGCGTGTCTGTGAATCCCACGCCCAACACCGGGTAGCGCTGGAGCAAGCGCAGGGCATCTCTGTATTCACCAAAGCGCATCTGGGTGGCCAGGTCGCGCCCCATGAAGCCATCCACAAAATGAGATACCAGTTCACTGGTCTGAGGCAGTAACAGCACTACTGCGAGTGCAATCGCTCCCAACACAAGCAAGCGCCGGTAACGGGCTGCGCCAATCAAGGCAGCCACTGCCACAAACCCGAGCATGGCGCCGCGCGACACAGACGCCATGAGCGCCAGCCCGATTAGGCCGGCGCACACCAGCGCCAGCCAGCGTGGCAACGCCGGCCTGGACGCGAACACCTGCGGCAGGGCCAGCGCGCCGACAACGAGCAGAAAACCGCCATACGCATTCGGGTCGATCCACAGGCCGGTCGCGCGCTGCATGAGGGCAGGATCGTCACGGATGTAGCGCAACACCCCCGGCCCGGTCGGATAGTCGAAGATGCGCAGCGCAGATAACAGGCGGATCGCAAGGTCATCGGGCATGACGTACAAGGCCAGACCGATCAGCGCAGCCAGCCCGCCACACAGCACCAGCGCCGCCGTCGTGCGGCGAACTGCGCCGGCGTCGCGCAACACCGCCACAATGACAAAGACTGCCCCCAGACTCAGCAGCATTTCTGCAAATCGGCGCGCGACCAGCGTGGTGAAGGGGCCATTGGGCAGGCCGAACACGAATGTGGCCAGTGCAACCACCATTAACCCGATGAGGGGCAGGCTAATGGGCAGCCGGCGCAGATCCAACGGGTAATGCGAGGTGCGCAACGCCCACGCCGCGATCAATAACAGCAATGCCACATCAAGCAGGGTGGGTTTAAAGCCAATGCTGACCGGCGACGCCACGCGCGGCAAGATCGCAATCACAGCGACCAGCAGCCACAGCGCGCGCTCGGCGCTGCTGAGCGCCCACACTGCCACTGCCAGCGCCGGCGGCAGCGCGAGCAACACCAACGGATGCACAATCGACGCCGCAGCGCCGACAGCCAGGCCGGCCGCCACACATGTAGCCAGCAGGACAAGGCCAGAAACGCGCCCTGGCCATATAAACCGCCTGTCACCTGCAACAGGAACGCTCATATAAACCGGCGCCTAGCTTACCACTGGAAATGTGGCTGCGATCATCCAGGCGAACACAGCCGCGTTCAGCGTCGCAGCAACCCAGGGCCGGCCGGTCAACCGGTGCAGGCAATGGGCATACAGGCCATGCCATACGAAGAGAACCAGCATGACCGGCAACAGGATGAGCAGAAAGAACGGGCCGCCAAACCAGAGGATACCAACCACCAGACTGGCCAGGAGTGTGACTTTGCTCAAGGCATACACCCCAAGCCGGGCGCGCGCCGAAGGCCGCCAGATCAGCGTTTCATCAGCCCAGAAGTAGACCAGCATAAACACAAACAAGACCAGCGCCATCCAGAGACGCTCTCCCACCAGCGCAAAACTTGTCCATGTCAGATGCGCCGTCAGGCCAAACGTCACCAGCGCATAGGCTGCCAGCGCAACAGCAGCCAGGATCAGCCGGCGCGGGGGAAGCTGGATTTGGATCAGCAGGCGGGCGGGCTGGGCGTCACGGCGACGCATGAACACGGCGCGCAAAGCTATGCCCGCCCAGATGCCGGCGCCGGCAACCAGGAAAAATGCGCCGGCGTAATTGCCCACCGTCAGGGGCATCCAGTCAATCGGGACGCGGGTCATGACCAGCGGTGTAAGTATGCCGACAGCCAGCGCAATCAGCAGCGCCATGAGGCCGCTCACGGGTCGGCGTTGTGCCGCAGCCGGCGAGGACTGGGCGCGCGGCAACAACAAACGGGCCAGCGGACAAAACCCAATCGCTGCGGCAAGATAGAGCAGCGCCACCCACCCCATCCGACCATCCACGGCGGGAGCATGTGGCGGCCGACCAAATACCGCGCCCAGCCATTGGGCTATCTCTGGATATGTCTGTGGGCTGAAGAGGATGGTGATGTGCTCTACAGCAGGAATTGTCACCAAACGCCGGGCGCTGCCGCGAGCAAAGTCACCGTACGTCTGGCCGGCCACACCGGCGGGATAGGCTGCGCGCAGGCCGTTGGTGCTGCCATTGATGAAGCCGGAAAATTCGGCAGCGCCCACCAGGATGAGCAAGTTGCGAGGCCGGTCAGCCTGCGCAGGAAGCCGAGCGCCGAATTCTCCAAGCGAGAGAGCGACTGTCGCCGGCACATCGGGATGCTCGACCGCATAGCGCGTCACCACACTGGCGCCCATGGAATGGCCAAGGATAGCGATGCGGTCGCGCGCAAAGCCCCAATCGCGCTGAAGATACTCGATGGCTACTGTGAGATTGGCGGCCAGTTTCTGGTAGCGCGCTTCGTCAAATTCGCCCGGCAAGCGATCTAGGCTTGCCCCATGGCCGGCAAAATCGAGCAAGGCAACAACATAGCCGCTGCGCGCCAACGCAAAGCCGAATCCATACATTAACTGGCGGCTGCCGCTGAAGCCATGCACGACCACCACTGCCTCACGCGGGGACTGAGCGCCTCCGGCGTCGTTTGGTGCAGACCCCTCTGGTGCAAACACCTCAATGGGCACGCCGTCCACAATCCCGAATTGGCGACTGACTTTGCTTTCGGTGAGGAGGGCAACAAGCGCCACCACCGCCAACACGAGAGCAGCGCCGGCGGCGCGATTGGCGCGAGGGGAAGCGAATCTTTTCACGCCGCCTTATCGAGCTGATCCATGCCGAGCAGGCGGCCGGTATAGTCATAGAGCTTAGGCGACGACTGGCCGCGTATGGCGGTTGCATCGACCACCACTCTGCGAATGTCGCGGCGCGAGGGAACTTCGTACATCACGTCGAGCAGCACGCGCTCGATAATGGCGCGCAGGCCGCGCGCGCCGGTCTCCAACTTCAGCGCCTCATCGGTGGCAGCGCGCAGGCCATCTTCAGTAAAGATAAGTTCGACGCCGTCCAGGCTCAGCAGACGCTGATACTGCTTGGTGATGGCATTCTTGGGCTGGGTGAGGACATCCATCAGCGCTTTGGCATCGAGCGGGTCGAGCGAGACTGTGACGGGCAGACGTCCGACCAGTTCAGGAATCAGCCCGTAGTGCATCAGATCGTCTGGCGTAACGTAGTGAAGCAGATCGTCTTTAGAGGCCGGCTTTTGCGGGCCATCGTTGTCATGAACGCCGGGCAAGCCCATGCGGCGGCGGAAGCCAATCCGCTCTGCAATCACTTCATCCAGCCGTTCAAATGCGCCGCCACAGATGAACAAGATGTCTGTGGTGTCGATCTTGAGCATCTCGCCCTGCGGATGTTTACGCCCACCGTCGGGCGGCACAAACACGACATTGCCTTCGATGATCTTCAGCAGGGCTTGTTGCACCCCCTCGCCGGACACGTCGCGGGTGATGCTGGGATTGGCGCCCGACTTACGCGCAATCTTGTCGATCTCATCGATATAGACGATGCCATGCTGCGCCCGGCTAATGTCATTGTCGGCAGCCTGGATGAGCCGCCACAGGATCGTCTCGACATCCTCGCCCACATAGCCGGCCTCGGTGAGCGCGGTAGCGTCGGCAATGCAGAATGGCACATCGAGCAGCCGGGCCAGCGTCTGAGCGAGCAGGGTTTTTCCGCAGCCGGTCGGGCCGATCAGCAAGACATTGCTCTTGCTGACTTCAACATCGGCCAGCCGGCCTTTGTTCTCGATGCGCTTGTAGTGGTTGTACACGGCCACAGATAGCGTGCGCTTGGCAGCGTCCTGGCCAACCACGTATTCATCGAGGTGCTTGAAAATAGCTCGCGGGGAGTACATCTTGGCGCCGGCGGCCTGAGCGCTGCGCTGCTTTTCGCTGGCCTGGCGTCGCTCGCCATCCAGGATGCCCTGGCACATCTTGACGCACTCATCGCAAATGAAGACGTTGCGCGGGCCGGCGATGAGCCGGTTGACGTGCATCTCACTTTTGCCGCAAAATGAGCAACTGTTGGGCTGCAATCCTGGTCTTGCCACGTCGCTATTATACAGACGCGCAAAACACAGATGTCAGATCCAGCCACCTGACAGATTTCCCCTACGCCCGGTCACCGCCCGGTCACCGCCCGGTCAGTCAGGTCCCCGCGCGCGGTTGCCGGCCTCGTCCTCGAGGCCGGCGAGCAGTGGCAATCCGTTCTCGCGCCGCACTGGCGCCGCAGCGCGCCCGCACTCGCGCCGCAGAGATAGCTATGCCCACATAAAGAGCCGGCCCGGTCTGTCAGACTGGGCCGGCTTCGCGGGTGTCGGTTATCAAACGACACGCATCAAGCAGTTGTTGCAGCGCCCGCGCTCAGCGCCTTCAGCTTGGCCTGGTTCATTTCGGCCACCGCGTCGATGAGGCCCAGCTCCTTGGCGCGCTCGGCAGTCATGTAGAAGTCGCGGTCGGTGTAGCGTTCGACCTGGTCAAGCGGAATATTGGTGTGCTTGACAATGATGCCGTTGAGCAGTGCCTTCAGGCGCAGAATCTCGCGCGCCTCGATCTCGATGTCGGAAGCCTGCCCCTGCACCCCGCCCAGAGGCTGATGCATGTGGATGGTGGCATTCGGCAAGGCATAGCGCCGGCCTTTGGTGCCGGCCATGAGCAGGATGGTGCCAAAGCTGGCTGTCATGCCTACGGCGACCGTGTTGATTGGCGCGCTAATCATCTGCATCGTGTCGTAGATGGCCAGGCCCGAACTGACCTGCCCGCCCGGCGAGTTGATATAGAACCAGATGTCGCGCTCGCTGTCCTCGCGGTCGAGGAACAGCAGTTGCGCCACGATCAGATTGGCCACCTGGTCGTTGATAGGGGTGCCCAGAAACACGATGCGCTCCTTGAGCAGGAGCGAATAGATATCGTATGCGCGCTCGCCGCGCCCGTTGGTCTCGATAACCATCGGAATGACCGAACGAACCGGCTCGGTTTGTGACAGGATTGGATTCACCTTCCACCTCATGTACGATTCTTGCCTGATTGAGTATTGGGCAATCATCGACCGGAAACATTAGTTAGACGTTAGATTCTGCTGGTCTGTCTCGTCAGGAGTAGCAGAAGTGGCATCGGATGGTGCGCCGGTCTGGCTATCGAGAGCGCCTCGCGCAATCTGCATCATGCGCTGCATGACTTTGTTCGATAGGATATTGCTTTGCAGAGAGCGTCGGCTTTCTTGGCGCTGCAATGTGCGCCGCAACTGGCTGTTGTTTTTGCCAAACAATTGCAGTTCGCGCTCCATGGCGAGGGCAATCTCCGCGTCAGACACTTCGAGCTTTTCGGCGCGGGCCAGCTCGCGCATCACCAGCCCGCGACGCGCACGCGCTTCGGCCTGTGGGCGCAAGTCTTCTTTGATCTGCTCCTCGGTCTTGTTCTGGAGTTTCAGCCATTCCTCAAAAGGCAGCCCCTCGACAGTCCGCACATCCTCTTTAAATTCTGCGAGCAGATCGGACAGCCGATCTTCGATGAAGGCAGGAGGATAAGAAATCGTGGACAGGTTGGTGAATGTGTCGAGCACCTGGTTGGCATACTCTTGATCGGCCTGGCGTTGCTTTTGTTCGAGCAGCCGGCGGCGCAGATCATCGCGCAACTGCGCCAGAGAATCGAACTGGCCGACGGCTTGAGCCAGTTCGTCATTGACTTCCGGCAGGATGCGGCTGCTAACGCGCTGCACATCGATCGATAGGTCGAGCGTCTTGCCGCGCAACCGATCGTCCTCAAAGTTGTCAGGTAGGGTCAGCGTCTGATTTTTGTGCTCGCCGGCCGACATGCCGATTATGGCGTCGACCAGGCCGGGGATGGTCACGCGTTCATGATCCAGCACCAGGGGCCGGCGTGAACTGCGCAGCAGCTCCTCGCCTTCGGAGACGCCGACGATAACGGCCTCGACCACATCTCCGGCCTGCGCCGGCCGCTCCACCGCCTCAACAATGGCGTTGTCTTCGCGCAGGTATTGCAATTGCGTCTCGATCTCCTCGTCCGTCACCGTCACGACAGGCGCCGGCAGGCGAATCGATCGATAGTCTTTGAGATCGACCACCGGTTCGAGGGGCACGCGCACGATCAAGCGCGTCGGCTCGTTCTTCATATCCTCCAACTGGCCAGGGCCATAGGGTTCGATCGCGGCTTCATCAAGCGCCTGGCTATACACTTTGGCTGCCAGTTGGTTGGCCAGCTCAGACGCAAACACATCCGGGCCAACTGTTGCCATGACTACGTTCAGGGGCGCGTTGCCAGGCCGGAAGCCGGGAATGCGAAAATCCTTGGAAAGCTTGCGCGCAACATCGCGTCGTGCGCGCGCCACCACATCATCTGTCACCGTGATGGTCAGGCGCGCTTCATGGGTATCGAGGTGTTCTACTTGGAGATCCATGATTCTATTTTGGATTTTGGATTTTGGGTTTTGGGTTTGTGGCGTGCGATCCGCGATCTGGACGCTGTGATCTGCGCTCTGCGATGGGGATGGTGGGACTCGAACCCACACGGCTTGCGCCACATGATCCTAAGTCATGCTCGTCTGCCAGTTTCGACACATCCCCGGTCTTTGGCCAATGGCTCGGTTTCAAAGCGGGGCGATTATACTATGCGACCATATTATGAGCGATGATCCGTTCAGTCCGGCAGCGGGCGCCGCAGCGGGCGCGGCAGCGGGCGCCGCAGCGGGCGCCGCAACCGACGCGCCAGAACATGCTTCGGCAATGCCCCTTGGCGCCGATATCACGGCTCGCCCGGAATCCGAAGCGCGAAAATGGGCCGCGCGGGCCGGCATCGCAGCCATCACCGTTCTGGCCCTGGGTCTCCCGTTGGTGTTCGGGCTGCTGTTCTATCTTTTGCTGAGCGAAGAGATCGTCATCAACGCCGGCGATCCAATCCGCCAAGCGCGCATCTGGACGATCCGCGAGAGCCAATCACTGACCGGGCTGGCATGGTCGATCTCGTCGCCCGAATTGTCGCCCGAATTGTCGCCCGAATTGTCGCCCGAACGCTCCGCGACCGAGGCAGTCGACGCAGGCATCCAGTGTGCCCGCATGCGCATCCGCTACCTAAAATGGGATGGCTATGTGCGTTTCGAGCCGGATTCTGAGTATTGCCGATGCTATCAGCGCCGGGGTGGCGGCTGGATCAATGCGCCGGTGGATTGCCGGGTAGAATAGCCGGCGCGACAAGCTACTGCACGCGAGGCAGCGGGTGGTGGCCAGTGGCGATGGCCCTGAGAAATGCGATGCAACTCACCGATCTTTACATTGTCCGACATGGACACCCTCTGTTGAACACCGGGTTGGCCTATGACCGCCCACCCGGCCCGCCACTGTCTGAAGTGGGGCGCGCAGAAGCGCGACTGGCCGGCCTGTATCTAGCCGGCCGGAACGTACAGCGTCTGTATGCCTCTCCATTAGAACGCGCGCAAGGCACAGCGCATGCCATCGCAGCCGAGACTGGCCTGGCGGTCATCACCGAGCCGGCGCTGGCCGAACATCGTCACGACGAAACATTCGACGCGGTGCGAGCGCGCATTCGGGAATTCCTCTGCCGGCTGGAACAAGACCTCGTTCCAGGCGTAGCGTTGGTGTCGCACGGCTCGCCGATTAAGGCCATGCTGCAAATTCTGTCACGCGAACAGATCAACCTGTCTGGCCACATCTACCCCAACGGCAATCCTGTGCCGACGGCGGGCATCTGGCATGCGCGGCGGAGCGCGCAAGAGTGGTCGCTTGATCTGGTCTTCAAGCCGGTGGTGGCCACGCCGGCTGCACACGTGCCGGTCTGATATGCGCATCAACACAGGGCTTGCCAAAGGGCGCCGGCTGCACGCTGTGCCGGGCAACACCACGCGACCGGTCACGGATCGTGTGAAACAAGCCGTGTTCAACATCCTCGGCGACGACGTGCAGGGGTCAAGCTGGCTGGACCTGTTCGCCGGCACCGGCGCCATCGGCATTGAAGCCCTCAGCCGGGGCGCAGCACACAGCACGTTCCTCGACATTGCGCCACTGGCCATTCGCACAATCCAGCACAACCTGGCCACGACGCAGCTCCAGGCAGGAGCCAGGGTGATCCGCCAGGATGCCTTTGAATATCTGCGCGGATTACCCAACACACGCTACGATTTCATCTACATTGCTCCGCCTCAATATCAGGGGCTTTGGGATCGGGCTGTGCTGGCCATCGATCAGAACCCTGGCTGGTTGGCCGAAGATGGCGCGGTGATTGTGCAGATCAACCCACGCGAACATCACGAGCTGGCGCTTCAAACACTGGAACTGACACAGCAGCGCCGCTATGGATCGACATTGCTGTGCTTCTACGAACGCCGCACAGACGCGCAGTGAGACACCGCACAGCCGGCGTCACGGGCGCGGAACGATTGCGATGACCGCCGGCACCCTGTCGATGGAGTTCACCAGCAACCCGTCTGGAACACCGCTCACCCAAACTCCCGATGATGCCCCACCATCCAGATTGAGCACGCTTTCGAGCGCTAGATCTGAGCGGTGAAGCAGGTAGTCGGCCAGCCCTGTCAAACGCCAGACCGGCATCGTGGTAACGCCAAACACCACCCATCCATCTCGGTCGATGCCTACAAAGCTGCGCCGGCTGCGCTGTTCGCTGGCCGGGATCCCGTCGATGACCTGGCCCGCGCGGGCCAACATGGGAAAGCTCTGAATGGCCTGGGTGATGCGGGGATCAGGCTGATAGGGATACTCGACCAACCATCGCAGGGCAGGTTGCCCGTCGCGCACGAAGAACATGCCGCCAAATCCGCGATAGGTTTGACCGTGCACCTGACCATCGCTGATAAGCAAGCCGGTAATGCGGTTGTTCTGGTTAAAGAAGCCGGCGTTGACTACGGCTGCCGCGCCGGTTTCGGCGCCGGCCCGCCGGTGCCAATCGCGCACCTGCTGGGGCGCGTCGGGGGCATAGCGCACCCGGAAATCTGCGCGCGACGGATCGACGCGCAACAACACCAGCCAGTCCACCCAATCTTCCACAGTGACGCCGGCGCGACGGAACTGAATGCCCGGCCACACATCTCGCCACCCTGTCGGGGGCAGAGACGTTGTCGCCAAGGCCGACGGTGTATCGGTCACAGCCGGCGCCGGCGTGGCAACAAACGTCACCGGCAATGGGCCGGCAAGAGAGCGGTTACCGGATGGGAGGTCGGTGATGCCGGACAGCGCGCAGCCTGAGATCGGCAACAGCGCGCCGAATGCACCACAGATCAGCGCTGCCGATCGGCTACATCTCATCGTTCGCCAGGATCAGATCGCGCACGATGTCGCCCATCGACAACATGCCAACCGGCCGGCATGGCTCATCGTTCGACACGACGACCAGGCGATGGATTCTGCCGCCCACCAGCAAACGGGCGGCATCTTCGAGTGTCGTATCGGGTGTGACGGTGATCACGTTGGTCGTCATCACGTCACGCACACGCAACCCGTCCCAATAGTGCACATTAGGGCGCAGCAGTGTGGCGCCCACGAGGTCGGTCTGAGACACAATTCCGATCAGGCCGCATTCGTTATCGGTCACCACCAATGCGCGCACGCCGGCGGCGACCATCATGCGAGCAGCCTCGCGGATCGTCACATCGGGGTTACAAGTGACTACACCCTGATGCATCACATCGCGGACAAAAACAGGCTTCATCGCTTAAATGATACACACAGAACGGCTGACAACAGCGCTGGGGTAAGATTGCGCCGATGACGCTTTCCATTCCTACCTCTCTGTACGATCTCACTTCTGAACAGCTATCCAGGCAACTCGATGCATGGGGCGAGCCGGCCTTCCACACCAAACAGATTCGGCGCTGGCTGTATCAACGACTTGCCGCCAGCATCGATGATATGACAGACCTGAGCAAAAGCCTGCGCGCCCGCCTGAAGGAACACTACGTGACCGGCCGGCTGTCAACAGTAGCAGCGCGCGCATCGAGCGACGGCTGGACGCGCAAATGGCTGCTGCGATTGACCGACGGCAGCGAAATCGAAACCGTGCTGATGGAGTACGACGGCATTCGGCGCACAGCCTGCATCTCATCGCAGGCCGGCTGCGCAATGAATTGCAGCTTCTGCGCCACCGGACAAATGGGGTTTGTGCGCAATTTGCGCGCCGGCGAGATCATCGAACAAGTGATATGGGTGGCGCGCACGCTACAAGACCAGCCGACGACACAAGCCGCCCCACCCATATCCCGCACGTCGAACGACAATCCAAACGCCAAACTCCAAACTCCAAAATCGACAGATCGTTTGTCCAACCTGGTTTTCATGGGCATGGGTGAGCCATTCGCCAACTATAACAATGTCATGGAGGCCATTCGCCGCCTGACCGAACCCGAGAACGATGGTGGTTTTGGAATGGGGGCGCGCCGCATCACGGTATCCACGGTTGGCATTGTGCCCGGCATTTGCAAGTTCGCCGAGGAAAATCTTCAGGTCAACCTGGCGATCTCACTACACGCCGCCAGCGACGAATTGCGCAACCAGCTCGTGCCAATCAACACGCGCTATCCATTGAAAGAATTGGCGTTGGCTGCGCGCGACTACATCCGCAAGACAAATCGGCGGATCAGTTTCGAGTGGGCGCTGATCGACGGCGTCAACGATACAATCGAGCAGGCCGAGCTGCTGGTCGCATATGTCCGATCAATCTGGGATGCACGGCAAGAAGGTCGCAGCATGATCCACATCAATATGATTCCATTGAATCCGACCAGCGGATACGGGGGGCGAGCAACCAGCCGGAGACAGGCGCATCAATTCAGCGAAAGGTTGACGGCGGCGGGGATTCCGAACACGATCCGCGTGCGGCGCGGGATCGACATTCACGCCGGCTGCGGACAGTTGAAGGCAGAAACGAAAGCGCAGCACACCCAGTGACCAACTACGAGTTACGCAGCGCCGGCGACCGGCAACTGGCAACTCGTAAGTGGCGACTGGTTATTCCTCTGATTCATCGGGCCGACTTGGCCAGCGTGCGCAGGTACTTGGTGGATACCATCACCGTTTGCATGCGGCCATCGATCATCATGCGGCGGCGCTGCAAGTTGGGCTTCCAGGCGCGCTTGCTCGCGTTGAGCGCGTGGCTGCGCGACTGGCCAAACTGCTTGCGCTTGCCGGTAAAATAACACTTCGCCATGGTGCCAATCACCTCTTGCTATTTTCGCAAAATTCTCTAAGATTCGGGCGTTTGTGGCTGCGTCGGGCCGGCAGCATTCCGGCGCGGCGCGCGGGCGATGAGTCTACCATATTTTAAATCGATGGACACAGAGACCACCAAGCCGGCTGTTACCGGCGCTGTCGAGATCAAGCCCCAAGCGCTGTTCAGCCTTGCGCTCGGCGCAGCGTTGAGCACTTACGGCGTGGTCGGGATCGCATCGCGCTACACCGGCTACGATGTCACCCGCCGCGAACCGCGCCGTGGACTGAACATCAAAGTGCGCCAGAACGAAGACGGCAGCCATTCCGTCATCGTCAACATCAACATCATTGTCGAATACGGGGTGCGCATTCAAGCGGTCACCAACAGCCTGCAACAGCAGATCACCTACGCGATCGAGAAAAACACCGACTATCGAGTCGAGGCCGTGAACGTACACGTCACCTCTCTGCGTGTGACCCATGAAGACTGAGTATGCAAGCGAATCAGAAAAGCCAGCAGGGCTGCGCTCACCAACGGGCTTGATCCGCGATCTTGATCCACGATATTGAGATGATGAGACTATCTATCCACACCGCCTTGTGCAACAGCCTGTGCGCCACGGAGGGCCGATGAACGGAACCCCACCCCACAGCGAGTGGCAGCCGTCAGAGCCGGCTGCTCAGCCGGCGTCGCAGCAGCCCGCATCCGCGTCGCCAACAGAACAAGAGGCGGCAGCCTCGTCTGCCATATCGCACAAGGAACGGCACAAGGAACGCCAATACCACCTTACCATCGACGGCCACCGGTTCAAGCAATTGGTCAAGGCCGGCTATCAGTGGCTGCGCGCACAGGAAGCAATTGTCAATTCCTACAACGTGTATCCGGTGCCCGATGGCGACACCGGCACCAACATGATGCACACCATGCGCTCAGCATGGGAGTCTATTGCCAACATGGAAGACCGCAACATCGGCGCAATCGCCAAAGCTGTCTCGTATGGCGCCTTGCGCGGCTCGCGCGGCAACTCCGGCATCATTCTGTCACAGATCTGGCGCGGCTTTGCGCGCTCGGTAGATCACAAGGATGTGTGCGACGCACAGGATATCGCGTTGGCGCTGCGCGAAGCGGTGAGCACAGCCTATGCCGGCGTCAACAATCCGGTCGAAGGCACCATGCTGACCGTGATCCGCGAGATTGCCGACAGCGCCGAGCAGTCGGTGAGCCGCTCACACGATCTGCGCGAAATGTTGAGCGCCATGACCCGCGCCGCGCATGAATCCGTTCAGCGCACGCCGACGCTGCTGAAGATTCTGAAAGAGGCCGGCGTCGTTGATTCGGGCGGCTATGGGCTATACGTGATCCTGGACGGCATGCTCCGGCTGGTGAACGGGCTGCCGCTGGGCGAAGAGCACGTGACCGTCGGCGCAGCAACTATCGGCGCAGAGCCGGAGGCCGAGGCCGGCTATGGCTACGATGTGCAATACCTCATCTATGCGCGGGCCAACCAAATCCTCGACGTGATGCAAATCCGCAAAGACATCGAAGCCATGGGCGATTGCCCACTGGTGATGGGCGACGAACACATGGTCAAAGTTCATGTCCATGTGCCAGACCCCGGCGTGCCGTTGAGCTATGGCGCCAGGCTGGGATCGTTGCGCGATGTGGTCGTCGAAGACATGCAAGCTCAGAGCGAGGCATTCCTTCCTGGAGCCGCGCGCGGCGCGGTTCAGCCTCAGTCGCTCCCACTCGTGGAGATCGCCATCGTTGCCGTGGCATCTGGCGAAGGAATGATTCGCGCCTTCAAAGATGTCGGTGCGCGCGTCGTCATCTCCGGCGGCCAGACGATGAACCCCAGCGTCGACGACTTTCTCAAGGCCATTCAGCAAGCCAGAGCGCGTCATGTCATCTTGCTGCCCAACAACAGCAACATCATCATGACAGCCCAACAGGCAGCGCAGTTGAGCGAAGTGCCGGCCAGAGTGGTGAACACGCGCACCATCCCACAGGGCATCGCAGCCGCCATCGCATTCAACTTTGAGCGCGACGTGGAAGGAAACTTGCACATGATGACCGAAGCATCACGTCGCGTCGTCACCTGCGAGGTGACACGGGCCACCCGAACGGTGACCGTCGACGGCGTCAGTGCAACCGAGGGGCAACTGATCGGCCTGATCGATGACCGGCTCGTGCTGGCGGGAGATCACCTCGACGCGCTGGTAAGCGCGCTGCTGGAACGCGCCGGCGCCGACCAGCGCGAACTCATCACTTTTTATCATGGCAACGACCTTCCGCGCAGCCAGGCCGAGTACATCGTCGACCAAATACGCCAGCAATACCCCAATCATGTGGTAGATCTGTACGAGGGACAGCAGGCTCATTACTACTTCATCATCGGCATCGAATGAGATCCGGCAACACCCGTTTTCCCCGGCGGCTGAGGATCATCACTGACAGCACTGCCCAGATCAGCCAGACCTGGGCGCGCGACCACCATGTGCTGGTCATGGCGCAACATATCCGGTTCAACGGCAAGGTGTATCGCGAGGGTATCGATCTCGATGACGCCACATTCGCCACGCTCGTTCAGCGATGCCCGGCCAGCGCATGGCCGGTGATCGAAGCCCCCAGCGTCGACGCGTACACCGAAATCTACCAGCAGACGCTGCTCGAGACATCGGAGATCATCGTCATGGCGCCGTCTGACAAGATGACTCACTCGGCGCGCAATGCGCGCGCAGCCGCCGAGATATTCCGAGGGCGGGCTAATATCGTCGTATTTGACTCGCAAACTATCGCCCTCGGCCTGAATGTGCTGGTGCGTCAGGTGAGCGCCCTGGCCCAGGATGGCTATTCGAGCGACGATATCATCAAACTGGCCCGTGGAATCGTGCCACGCCTGTACGGGGCGTTTGTGACCCAGGAGCTGGATCTCATGGCGCGCAGCGGCTGCTTGAGGCCGGCCCAAGCCGAATTGGGCAAACTGCTCGGCATCATCCCATTCCTATCTATTGAAGAAGGCGAGATCGCAGCGATTGAAAAGGTGCGTTCGTTTGACCGGGCGCTGGAAAAGCTAGCTGAATTCGCCGCCGAGTTCGAGTCGCCCAAGGAACTGGCCGTGCTGCAACTCGCCCCACAACCCAACCCACAGACCGATATGTTGATCGACTTGCTACGGGGCATCTTCCCAGAGCTGAGCCATATCCCGGTGCAGCCCTGTGGTGCGACAATCGGCAGTATCATCGGCTCAAGCGGCATTGGTGTCATGATCTACGAAGCCGGCTGACCGATTAAGCGAATTGTCGATTGACAGCATCGAACTTGTGTCATCTGTTTGCTGTGTTCTGTCATCTGCCATCTGTGCTCTGACGTCTGTGCTCTGCCGTCTGTGCTCTGTCATCTATGTTGAATATCAAAGAATATCACCGTGTCGAGACGATAGAAGAGGCGTTGGCACTGCTACGGCGCAAACACCCCGCCGCCGCTATCGTTAGCGGGGGCACAGCGCTGGTGGGCAGCGCGCCAGAACAGATCGAGGCTGTGATCGATATCGCAGCGTTAGGGCTGAACCAGATCACGCTCGATCGCGAGCGCAATGTGCTCATACTTGGCGCTGCCGTCACTCATCAGATGCTGGTGGAGGGCGCCGGCGATTTGCCGAACACGCCACTGTTCGACATTCTGCGCACAACAGCCCACGCCATGTCCGGCCTCAACATTCGCAATCGAGCCACGCTGGCCGGCGCAATTGTCACCGCCGACAGCGCCTCCCCCTTGGTCACTGCATTGCTGGCGTGCGACGCAGAAATTACCCTTCACACGGATCAGGCGCGCAGCTTGCCCTTGAGTGGATTCCTGGCCTATCGCGAGCGCATCCTGAGCGAAGACGCGCTCATTTCCGAGATTCGCCTGCCGGTCGCCAGTCCCGACCTGCGGTTCGCATACGAGCGGGTGGCGCGCACCCCGCGCGATTATCCGATTGTGTGCGTGGTTGTTCGTTGCGCCGTGAAAGATGGCATCCTCGGCAGCGTCAAGATCGGGGTGGGCGGTGTGGCGGCCACACCCATCCGGCTGACTGCGCTGGAATTTGGGCTGGAGAAAAAATTGCTGGCCGACTTTCTGGAGCGCGAGTTGGGGCCGGCCATCGCTGCGCTGAATCCCCCCGACGACTGGCTGGGCAGCGCAGCGTACCGCCGCGAGATGGCCGGCGTGCTGACACGGCGGGCGATTCTGCGCGCCACGTCGCAATAGCCGCCGGCGCAGTGACATGCCACACGATACAGTTGATGTGTTGAGGATCGCTGCCGAACATACAGGGCGCGGCGTCGCCTGCGCGCTGTGCACGGTTGTGCGCGCCAGTGGTTCTGTGCCACGCCGCGCCGGCTCGAAGTTGCTGGTGGCGGAGGACGGGGCAATTATCGCCGGCACTATCGGCGGCGGCGAGATGGAAAGCCGGGTCATTGCCCAAGCCGTGCAATCGTTGCGCAGCGGCAAGCCGCAATTGCTGACCTATCAACTAGCCGATCCATCGAGCGGCGATCCGGGCGTGTGCGGCGGCGAGGTCGCAGTGTTTGTCGAGCCGCTCTTGCCGGCGCCGACATTGCTGATCATTGGGGCTGGGCATGTCGGCCGGGCGCTGGCGCGCCTGGCACGCTGGGCCGGCTTCTACGTGGTGGTCACAGACGACCGCCCCGACCTGTGTTCGCCAGAAGCCATCCCCGATGCCGACATGCATCTGGCCGGCCCGCTGACAGAACAACTCGCGCGGATTACGTGGACCCCGCACACCTACGTCGCGCTGGTTACACGCAGCTCGGCCATTGACGTATCGGTGTTGCCGGCGCTGTTGCGCACGCCAGTGGCTTATGTGGGTGTCATCGGCAGCCGGCGACGTTGGCTGACCACTGTCGATGCCCTGCGCCAGGCCGGCGTGGCCGAGGCCGATCTGACCCACGTCCATGCACCGATCGGTTTGGAGATCCACGCTGAGACGCCCGAAGAAATTGCCATCAGTATCATGGCAGAGATCGTGCAGATCCGGCGAACACGGACAGATAGCCAATAGCCAGTCATCAGGAGTCAGACGCAACAGCAACACGCAATGCATAACGCACGCTGCGCTTCACAGGGCGTCCTTGATCAACTGCGCCACTTTGAGTGGGACATGCTCGGCCAGTTGCTCCAGCGTGGCTGCCCTGAGACCCTCGATTGAGCCGAAGGCTTGCAGCAACTTGCGCCGGCGCACCGGCCCCACACCGGGAATCGCGTCGAGCCGCGAAGACAGGCCGATCTTGTTGCGCTGACGACGATGGCCGGTGATGCCAAAGCGATGCGCCTCGTCGCGGATGCGCTGCACCAGATAGAACGCCTGTGACTGACGCGGCAGCAACAGCGACTCAGCCTTGCCGGGGATAAAGATTTCTTCCTGCTGCTTGGCCAGCGAGACCACCGGCACGATGTGCAACAGGTCGAATTCTTTCAGCACATCCACAGCCACACCAAGCTGGCCCTTGCCCCCGTCGATGATGATGAGATCGGGCAGCACGCGCCATGAGACATCCTCTTTCTTGCCATCCGGCGCGCGTCGGCGAGGAACATCGCCATTGCTGGAGGCAGGTTGGTCAGCCTGCAGTTCATCTTGAGCATCCTTCCAGCGTTGCAGGCGGCGCGTAAGCACTTGGCGCATCGACTCGAAATCGTTCGGCCCCGAAATGCCACGAATGTTAAAACGGCGATAGTCGGCCTTGCGCGGCACGCCATGGGTAAACACCACCATGCTGCCGACGATGGCTTGGCCCTGAGTGTTGCTGATGTCATAGCATTCGATGCGATTGGGCAAACGTGGTAGGCCCAGAGCATCCTGCAACTCGCGCAGGGTCTCCTCCTGGCGATGCGAGTCCTCTTCCCACTGTGCTTTCAGCGACGCCAGCGTGACTGCCGCGTTCTGCGCCGCCAGCTCGACCAGGCCGGCGTCGGCCCCGCCGCGCGGCACACGCAACTGCACGTTGGCGCCGCGTTTGCGCTTGAGCCAGTTTTCCAGAATCACCGCTTCGTCGATCTGGGCCGGCAACAGCACCTCCGGGGGCACATACGCGGCCTCGCCATAGAACTGTTTGAGGAAAGCATTGAGGACTTCCTTCTCGTCCGCGCCTTCTGCGCCATCGAGCACAAAGTATTCTTGGCCAAGCAATTTGCCGCCCCGGATAAACAGCACTTCCACACACGTGTCGCCATCCTCGCGCGCAAAGGCAATCACGTCCTGATCGGCAGTCGCGCTGCTAACAATGCGCTGCTTTTCGATCACATGCTGCACCGACTTGAGCTGGTCGCGGTACCACGCGGCGCGCTCGAATTGCAGATTTTGCGCTGCGCGATCCATGCGGCTTTGCAGATCGGTGATGACCTGATCACTCTTGCCCTCCAGAAAATCGCACAGGCGCTGAATCGTGGCGCGGTACTCGGCCTGATTCACCGCACCGATGCACGGGCCGCTGCACAATTTAATGTCGTAATACATGCAGGCGCGCCGATCATGGCCGGTAATGACGCGATCGCAATCCAGAAAGGGAAACATACGGCGCAACGCGTCGCGGGTGGCATACACCGCTTTGGTGTTGCTAAAGGGGCCGAAGTAACGCGCGCCGTCACGCTCCATGCGCCGCGTCACCTGAACGGTAGGAAAATCATCTTGCAGGGTGACCTTGAGATAGGGATAGCGCTTGTCGTCCTTCAGGCGGACGTTGTAGCGGGGCTGATAATGTTTGATCAGCTCGGCTTCCTGGATCAGCGCCTCCAGTTCGTTGGCGCGCACGACGAATTCGATACGGGCGATGTCGCGCACCAGCCGGCCTGTCTTGGGCGAGGCAATCCAGGCGGCAGGGTTGAAATACGAGCGGACGCGATTGCGCAAATTGACTGCCTTGCCAACATAGATGACTCGCCCACTGGCATCATAGAAGAGGTAACAGCCCGGCTCAGCCGGCAGGCTGCGCACTGTAGCTTCCAGATGTTCGGGGACTGACATCGGGGCAGATTATAGACATGCCATCAGCCACCTGACAAATTTTCACTACGCTCACGCGCCGCGTCCACTCACGCGCCGCGTCCGCTCACGCGCCGCGCCTTCGCAGCGCAATGCAAGGGACAGGCCCAACTTTTCTATCGTACAATGACCTGGATTTATTGGCCCGCCGGGCGCGATCAGCATCGCGGCGGGCGCGATCAGCATCGCGCCGGGCGCGATCAGCATCGCGGCGGGCGCGATTAGTTCAATCTTATTTCTGTCTTTATCAGTGAGGAGTGTCGTGTCTGAAGCACAAATTGACAACCTGACAAGCCTGTTGCCCAAGCGCATCGCCAAACTGACGGAATTGGCGTACAACCTGTGGTGGACGTGGCATCCGGAAGTCCCCCGATTGTTCCAACGCATCGACCCGGTATTGTGGGAAAGCGTTTACCACAATCCGGTGAAATTTCTGCGCCGCGTCGAACGTGAAGCGCTGCGCACAGCGTACAACGACAAACGATTCGCCGGCTTGTACGACCGCTGCGTCAACGACTTCACCGAGTATATGAACCAGCCGGCCACCTGGTTTGGGCAAATGCACGCGCCGTGGGGCAAGCCGGTGGCCTATTTCTCATTCGAGTTCGGCCTGCACGAATGCCTGCCCATGTACGCGGGTGGGCTGGGCGTGCTGGCCGGCGACCACCTCAAGCAAGCCAGCGACCTGGGGATCCCTATGGTTGGGGTGGGCTTTCTGTATCTGCAAGGCTATTTCCGCCAGCGCATCACCGAGGACGGCTGGCAGGAAGCCGATTTTGCGCCGCTCGACTTTGCGGAATTGCCGATCACGCGCGTAACCGGCCCGGATAAGCAACCGTTGACGCTTTCTATCGAATTGCCCAACCGGCTAATCTGGGCGCAGGTGTGGCGCGCTCAGGTCGGGCGGGTGCCGCTGTACTTGTTGGACACCGATGTGCCCAAGAACAGCGCGCCCGACCGCCAATTGACCTACCGGCTGTACAACCCGGACCCGGACACGCGCATTGCGCAGGAGATTGTGCTGGGGATCGGCGGGGTGCGGGCATTGCGGGCGCTGGGCATCGAGCCGGGTGTGTGGCACCTGAACGAAGGGCACCCGGCGTTCAGCACACTCGAGCGCACGCGCGAACTGGTCCAACAGGGCCTTACATTTGAGCAAGCGCGGCGCGAGGTGCGCAAGACAACGGTTTTCACCACCCACACACCTGTGCCTGCCGGCAACGACCAATTCCCACAATGGCAGATCGACCGGCAACTAAACGGATACTGGAGCGAGCTTGGCCTGGATCGCGAAGCATTTATGGATCTGGCCGATTGGCAAGGCAGCTACAACATGACTGTGCTGGCGCTGCGCATGGCCGACCGCTGCAACGCAGTCAGCGAATTGCACGGCGAGGTATCGCGCAAGATGTGGAAAGATTTGAACAGCAAAGACAGCGCCCCGATCAGACACATCACGAACGGGGTGCATACCACCACCTGGTTGTCACGTCGGATGCGCCGGCTGTTCGACGAGCACCTGGGGCCAGACTGGATCGAGCGCCTCGACGATCCCTCGGTTTGGGCGCAGGTGCACGACATCCCAGACGAGGATCTGTGGTCGGTGCACAAACACTACAAGCGCCGCTTGGCCAGCTTCATGCAGGAGCGCGCGCGCAGCAAGTGGGTGACTCACAGCCAGCATCCAGTTCAAACCATCGCCAGTGGCGTGCTGATCAACCCGAGCGTGCTGACGATTGGCTTTGCCCGGCGCTTTGCCACCTACAAGCGGGCCTCACTCATCCTGCGCGACGTGAAGCGGCTGCTGAACATCATCAACAATCCGCACATGCCGGTGCAGATTCTGTTTGCCGGCAAAGCGCACCCCAATGATGAACCGGGCAAGCGCCTGATTCAGGAGCTATATCGCCAGGTGAAAAACGCTGACAGCGCCGGCCGGCTGGTGTTCATTGAAGATTACGACATGTACGTGGCGCGTCAGTTGGTGCAGGGCGTCGATGTGTGGATGAACACACCCCGCCGCCCTTATGAGGCCAGCGGCACCAGCGGTATGAAAGCCGCGCTCAACGGCGCGCTCAATTTCAGCGTGCTCGACGGCTGGTGGCGCGAAGCGTACAACGGCAAGAACGGCTGGGCTATCGGCAATGAGATCGAGTATGCCTCTGCCGAAGAGCAGGATGCTGCTGATGTCGAATCGCTCTATTCGATATTAGAGAATGAGATTGTGCCGCTGTACTATCGAGCAGACGACAACAGTATCCCCCACCAATGGATTCAGATGATGAAAGAGTCGATCGCCACGTGCGGGCCGCGCTTTTGCACCATGCGCATGGTCAAGCAATACGTGAATGAGATGTACAGTCCGCCGGTGGCCGGTGTCGTCAACTTGAATGGCAAACTCGCGTCCCAGGTATCTCAGGTCTAAAGGGTGGCCAGGAACTGATCGATTCTAGCGATCACCGTGTCGGGGCTATCGAACTGAATGAGTTCTCCACAGCCCTTCAGATGGTGAATCCGCCAGTTCGGCCGGCGGCGCAGTGCATCCAAGTGATGATACTGCGCCGTCGGCCCGTCTCCGTACATCATCAACACCGGTTTGTCGAGCGCACGGTACACCTCGAAAATGCCCGGCGTAAACAACTTGCCGGCCAGGAAGTAGAACGGGGCGTGCTCGGCGCCGGGTTGATGGCTGGTGATGTAGGCATAGTCGCACAGATCCCGGTCGAATCCCTTGCGCTGACTGAGAGACAGGAACAGCCGAGTGCTCGGCCTCGACGTGAGCAGGTCGAATAAGGGGCGGCGCCAGATTGGCACGCGCAAAAACTGGTGCAGCCCCTCATTGGGTCGGATCGACTCCGAGCGCCGGCTCATGCCAGTAGGAGATAGAAGGACGAGCGCCCGATACAGGTCCCCGCGCGCCATCGCCGCTTGGGCAAGGAACTCGGCCGAGAGCGACAGCGCAACCGCATCTACCGGCACACCAACGACCCCCGCCACAAACTGGTTGATGACATCGCGGTACAGGCCAGGAGAATACACGATGTCACGCCGGTCGCTGAACCCGAAGCCGGGCAAGTCGATGGCATACACGCGCCGGCTGGATGCGTAGTGCTCGAATAAGGGTCGGACTTCGGCGCTCGACGGCGCCGCGTTGATGCTATGCACAAACACCATCGGCGTTGTTGCGCGCACGCCGGCAGCGTTCGCTCCCGCCACGTAGTAAGCAACTCTGCCCGCCGCGCTTTCGAAGCTCTTCAACTCACCATCCAGTGCAGCAGTCATTGGGATGTTGTGGAAGATGTTGCGGCGGCTGTGCGCAATCCAGGCCAATCCCGCGCCCAGCACGGCCAGCAAGCCGGTGGTCGTGACGATTGGCGCGATGACGGTTGCACATCTTGGCTTGTTTTTCATATGAACAAACTCTACACCATCTGAGAGTTGCAAGCAAACACACAGGAACGCGCGCAAGGCAGATACCTTTTCGCTAGAATACACGAGACACCTGCCGGCGCTTTGTCCTCACACGCTGCACGCCGGCGTGATTGCCTATACAACTCAATATGGTGAAGCGATTTTTCATATTTTCGACATGTCGAGTATTCATCGTGGCGCTGGTCACAAGCTTGTGCGCGTGTAGCGCGCCGGCCAATCTCTCGTCTCCAGACAGTCAACCCGCTCAAGCGCTGCGCCCTTTGCCCATCACCTATCTCGCGCCCAGCCCCACACCGATTCCCAGCGCCACGCCGATTCCGACCACAACGCCTGTTCCCATCCGCACAGTGTGGATCGACCCGGCCCTGCCCGAGAGCATACGGCAACCGCTGACCGGCGCGGTCAACGATCTGATTGCGCAACGACCGGACGGCGCGATCATTGCGCTGAGCGACAATCCGAACGCTGACGTGCGTCTGCGAGCAGCCGGTCAAGACAGCGCCGGCGTGACCGTGCTGACGCGCGTGTTCGCCGTCGTGGCGCCGTTTCCCAGCGTGCCAGATTCAATCTCATTCACCGCGTTATCCGCCCTGTGGGCCGGCGACGCAACCGCGCTGCCAGAGTTCAGCGCGCCCGACAGGCCCACCACCCTGTTTATGGACGCCGACACACAGGCCGCGTTGACGCTGCTGCTGGGGCCGGCCGGCCAGACAGCGCCTGTGCGCATTGTAGACACGCCGGCGCTGATCGATGCGGCGTGGGAAGCACGACCGGCAGCGCTGGCCATTGTGCCTTTTGACCAGCTCGACCCGCGCTGGAAGCTGCTGTGGCTCGACAACGCAACTAGCGCGCAAATGAACCTGTTCGACAAAACCCTGGATGAAGCGGGCTATCCGCTTGCCCTGCGCGTGGTCGCAGAAGGGGATGCAACGCTGGCCGGCCATCTGCCCACTACCACCAACCGCGACGTGAACAAACTGGCCATCGTCGCCATGACCGGCGTCACGGCTCTGGTGCGCGGCACCGCCGTGCAAATGGAGCGCAAAGGCATCACCTACCCTGCCGAGGCGATCGTAGACTGGCTGGTGACAGCCGATGTCACGCACATCAGCAACGAAGTGTCGTTCTGGGAAGACTGCCCCTTCCCCAGTTTCAACGATGGTGTGAGCATGTGCTCGAATCCGAAGTACATCGAATTGCTGAAGTACGTCGGCACAGACATCATCGAGCTGTCGGGCAACCATCTGTGGGACAAGGGCTGGGTGCATCTTTCAACCACCCTCCAGATGTACGACGAACTGGGCTGGCCATATTTCGCCGGCGGGCGCAACTTCGACGAAGCCCTGCGCCCGGTGACCATGACCGTCAACGGCAACCGGCTGGCGTTCATCGGCTGCAACTGGTTCGGCGCAAACTGGGCAACCGACACATTGCCCGGCTCGGCGCGCTGCGGCTCCAACGACCCGCACGACCTGGATCTGATCGTGCCGATCATCCGCCGGCTGGCAGACGAGGGGTATCTGGTGATTGCCACGTTGCAATACGAGGAATACTACTTCTACCAGCCCACACTCCAACAGGCGCGCGACTTCATGGCGCTGCGCGACGCCGGCGCTGTGGTCGTCAACGGCAGCCAGGGTCACCACGCGCAAGGCTTCAACGTGACAGCCCAGGGCTTCATCCGCTACGGCACCGGCAACCTGTTCTTCGGCGACCAGTTTGAATATGGCGCGCACCAGACAATGGTTGACCGGCACGCCTTTTACGATGGGCGCTATCTGGGCGTGGACGTGCGCACGGCGTTTATCGAGGATTACGCGAAGCCGGCGCCGATGACGCCCGAAGCGCGCGCCGAGTTCTTGCGCACATTGATCCAGGCCAGCGGTTACTAGGCCGGCGAATGCGATGCGGGCCGGCGTGTCAATGCAGAGTCGAGCACCCCCAGGTAGGCGCCGATCAGGATGAACGTGTTGGCCACGTAGAGATTGTCCACCAGGTGATGGACGCTGAGGTGCGCCCATGCGCCGATCAATCCAACGGCCAGCCAGGGCGCCAGCGTCGATCGGTCGCCGCGCACTGCAAGCGACAGCGTGCGAGCGATGACAATCAGCCATAGCCACGCATAGGCGACCAGGCCGAGCAAGCCAGTCTCGGCCCACACATTCAGATAATAGTTGTGCGCATGACCGAGCGCATTCGGCCACTTCATCGCGCGATACTGATCGTAGGCAGCCGGGTAATTGCCAAACCCCACCCCCAACCAGGGACGATCGACAATCATGTTTTGCGCCGCCTGCCAGTGCGCCAGACGTTCGATCACCGAGTAGTTAGCGTCGTTGACGTTGACGCCGCGCACATCGAACGAGCTGAATTGCTGCGTGAAATCGGTCAGCCGGGCGCGAATCGATTCGGGCAACAGGCCGGCCTCGTTCAACGCGAACACAAGCAGGCCGGCAGCCAGCAGCACCGCCAATGAGGCCGCCGGCTTGCGCAGCGCCACCCCCAGCACAGCAACACCCGCCGCCACAGCACCGAGCCAGGCCCCACGCGACCACGATAACACCAGCGCTGCCAGCACCAGCGCTGCCAGCACTAGCGCTGCGACCATACCCGCCCCCCAATACGCACTGCGCAACACGCCATGCGCACGACGCACGACGCAACGCGCCCCATACAACGCAATGCCCAGCGCCACCGGCCAGATTAGGCCCAGGTACCCGCCAAAGGGATTCGGCTGTTCGAATGTGCCGTAAGCGCGATAGAAGCGCCCACCCAGGATGGCGAACTCAGCCGGCCCCTCGCCACGCAAACCGAACTGATAGATGCCCAGGCCGGCCTGAAACAGGCCCGACACAAGCACGGCGCCGACGATTAGGCCAACTTTGCGCGGGTCGGTCTCGGTGGAGATCAGCACATAGATCAGCAACACCTCGACCCATTTCAGCGTTTCGCGCGCCCACAGATCAAACGACGACGCGACAAAGAACGAGAGGCCGGCGACGGCAATAAAGATCAACAGCCCCACGGCAATGCCTTGCCACGGCCCACTCACATGCAGCCGGCGCAGATACAGCGCGCGCAGATACAGCGCGCGCAGATACAGCGCGCGCAGGCCCCACGCAGCAAAGGTGACAGCCAGCATAACCTGCCCGCTGTCCAGCGGCAGGCGCAGCATGATATTTTCAAGCGGCGCAAAGGGGGCAATGACCAGCGCCATGCACAAGCCAATCAGCGGCTCGGCCAGTGTGAGGGCAAAGGCACTCAGCGCCAGCACAGCTACACCAACCAGCGCAAGCTGCGCAAGCGGCAGCAACGCAATGCCGGCCCCCGCCAGCAGCGCTAGCATGATGAACCCCAGCGCATAGGCGCGCCCGGGCTGTACAACCTGCCAATAGCGAGACATGCTTGTGCGCTAGAAGCGAGCACTTCGCGCGGTATCACGCAGCCGGCTTCTGCTTGACCAGCAGGCTCCACGTGCCGCGCTGAACCACTTCGTCGCGCTGGTTTTTGACCGCCACCTTGAACACCACACGGCCATTGCGCAAGCGGGGGAAAGCTTTGGTCTCGATCACCTCAGCTTCGACGCGGATCGTGTCGCCGGCGAAAATGGGCGCGGTGAACTCCCACTCCAAACTGCGGAACACATCGACCGTGCCGATCAGGAACCCCATTTGAAAGGCCAGCCCACTGGCTACGCTGAGGCCCAGAAGGCCATGCGCAATGCGCCGGCCAAAGTGCTGCGTGCTGGCGTAGGTCTCGCTGGTGTGAATCTCGTTGTAGTCACCCGACAGGCCGGCGAACATCACAATGTCCGTCTCGGTGATGGTGCGCGTGGGCGAAACGGCCACATCGCCAATCCCAAACTCTTCGAAGTACAAACCGTGCAATGAAGTGAGTGCCATGGGCTGATTGTACCGGCTTGCCCTACAGGGGTCCATCTGGCAGCTTATTGGGACGGCTTGCGCAAGACCACGATCATCTGGTCAGTTGCCTCGCCATTATCGAGCGGAGCTGGGGGAATCCTCATATCGCCGTACCACCAGGCAGCTTCATACACACCTGCTAAATCGATCAGGGCGCGAAATTCCTGCGCCAGATACCAGCGGTGGGGATAGCGGCCCTCGACTGTGTATTCGGGCCGGCCAGGCTCACGCACAGTCAGACGGCTGGTGACTTGCCAGACCTGGGTAAACCAATCATACGGATCATCGGCTGCGCCAAAGAGCACCTCCACCTCCAGATCGCCGTCGCGCGTCGTCCAGGTGTTGGGAAGTGTGTCGCGACCCAACCAGGCCGGGTGCGCCATCTCCAGGACAAAGATGCCGCCGGGCAACAGATTGCGCGCCACGGCCCGCAGATGCGCCACCACCTGTTCGTTAGTTGTCAGATGGGTGACGCTCTCCATCAGATTGGCCGCCAGCGCCACCGGGGCCGGCAACTCAAAATCACACATATCGGCCGCCACCGTGCGCAAGACCAGCCGCTCTCGGCAGGCGGCCTCGGTCGCGTAGGCCAACATGTCGCCGGACAAGTCAAGACCAATAGCCAGCCAACCACGCCGGGCGAACTCGCGGGCGTGCCGGGCCGGACCACATCCCACTTCCAGAAATGAGTGCAGATTGTCAAGCGGGGATGCGCTATGTGGCGGCTCGGACGAAGGCGCGCAGTCAGACACCCTGCCATGCGTGCGCAAGCACCATGCCAAAAAATCGCATTCAGCAGCGAAATCTCGATCGCCGAAGGCCACATCGTAAGCACGGGCATGGCGATAAAATTCTGGTGAACTCATCGTGTGCCAACAAACCGGCGCGCTGTTGATATCTCTTCGAAGCAGCGCCAGGGCGGGGATTATAGAATAGCGAAGTCGATTCTGCTTAGCATAGGTCAACGATTTGTGAAACCCGCGAAAATCGTCGTCAAAGTTGGCACCAGCACACTGACCGCCGGCACCCAGCGGCTGAACCGGCGGCGTATGCTCTCCATCGCACAGCAAATCGTCGCAGTGCGCGAAAGCGGCACAGAAGTAATCCTGGTCACATCCGGCGCCATCGCCGCCGGGCGTGAGCGCATAGGCCACGAGCAAAGTAGCCGCATCAACACCAGCAAGTCGCTGCCCGCCAAACAAATGCTGGCAGCCGTCGGGCAGGCACATCTGATGCTGGCCTGGGAGCAAATTTTCGGCATGTTCGATGTGCAAGTGGGGCAGGTGCTGCTCACGTGGGCCGACCTCAGCGACCGCCGACGCTACCTCAACGCGCGCGATGCGCTGAATGCCATTCTGGCCTATCGCGTCGTGCCCATCATCAACGAAAACGACGCCGTGGCTACCGAAGAAATTCGGGTGGGTGACAATGACACACTTTCGGCGCTGGTCGCCAACGTCGTCAACGCCGACCTGCTGCTCATCCTCAGCGATATCGCCGGCCTCTACACCGCTGACCCGCGCCAGGATCCCTCGGCCACGCTGATCTGCGAAGTGTCGCAGATCGACAACGCCGTGTGGGCAATGGCCGGCGCATCTCGCAGCGGCCTTGGCGTAGGCGGGATGAGCACTAAACTGCGGGCGGCTGAACTGGCCACGCGATCGGGTGCCACAATGGTGATTGCCGATGGCGCCCGGCCAAATGTGATCCTGGACGCCGTGGCGGGTAAATCAGTCGGCACGCGCTTCGCAGCCACCAGCACCAAAATTGAGAGCCGCAAACGCTGGATTCTGTCCGAGCGCGCTACAGGCAGCGTGATCGTCGATGAGGGCGCCGCCGGCGCGGTGCGCAGTGGACGCAGCTTGCTGCCGGTCGGCGTGCGCGATGTGCAAGGCGGATTCGAGCGCGGCGAGGCCGTGCTGGTGAAAGACCTGGGCGGGCACGTCATCGCGCAGGGAATTGCCCGCTACAGCGCAGCCGAGGCTGCACTGCTGATGGGCCGGCAATCTTCGGAGATCGAGACCATTCTGGGCTATGAGTCTGCGCCAATGCTGATTCATGCCGATGACATGGTCGTGGTGGCAGCCCCTGCCAGAAGCAAAGTATGAGCACATCCTCCGGGCCAAGCCCCGGCGCCAAGTCTGCGCTGAGCAGTCCGCTCGCGCGCCGCATCCTCGCGGCGCAATGCTGCACAAGCCGGTAAGCGATGCGCAGAGAATCAGTCACCGGGCGGCTTCGAAGGCGAGACCAACGAGCGCTGAGCAAGGTCGGCCTACCGTCGCGTACAATCGGCCCCATGCGCACGCCAGCCGGCAAAGACTGCAAATACTACTTCGAAGACCATTTTCGCGGCCGCGAAAAACAGGAATGCCGATTACTTCAACGCAACCCACAAGGCGGCCGGTGGAAGCCGGCACATTGCCGCGACTGCCCCGTGCCGGACATCATGCGGCAAAACGCCTGCCCCAACATGGCGCTGGAGGGGCGTGTGCACAAGTCGCTGCTCGGTTTGCGCGAGCAGATCAAGATATACGCCATCTGCACGTCCACCTTGCGCGAGGTGACGGATCCTGCCATCGGCTGCGGCGAGTGCCACCTGCACCGACCCGGCACGCAGATTCTGAAGTGAGCAGCGCCCGGATGCTCCTGACGCCATGCACCTGATCTATAGCGATGCACACCGGCTGCACAGCCCGACCCTGGAATACTGGGAAGGCGAACTGCTGCCGTTCTACGAATGCCCGCGCCGCGCCGAGATCATCCTGGCTGCAGTGCAGGCAGCCGGTTTGGGGCCTGTCACACCGCCCGATGATTTTGGCGCCGGCCCAATCTTGGCTGTGCACGATGCCGAGTACACGCGCTTCCTGCAACATGCTTACGATGCCTGGGTGGCGAGCGGGCGCAATCCAAACGGCGTGCACCCGGACACATTCGCCGCGCGCGGCATGACGCACCGCCCCACAGACATTGCGTTGCAGTCCGGCTATTACAGTCATGACGTGACGACGGTGATCACACAAGGCACCTGGCAAGCAGCGTATGCCGCCGCACAATGCGCCGTGACCGCCGCCCGCTGCGTGGCGGGCGGGGAGCGCGCCGCATTTGCAGTGTGCCGGCCGCCCGGCCACCACGCGCACACCGATCTCAGCGCCGGCTATTGTTTCCTGAACAACGCGGCAATTGCCGCTCAGTGGCTGATTGACGCTGCGCTGCCGCCCCTATCAGGCACACCGAACACCGTTGCCCTGCTCGACATCGACTTTCATCATGGCAACGGCTCACAACAGATCTTCTACACGCGGCGCGACGTGCTGTATGTGTCGCTGCACGCCGACCCCAACCGGCACTATCCCTACTTCATGGGCACAGCCAACGAGCGCGGCGCAGGCGACGGGCTGGGGTTCAATCTAAACTATCCATTGCAACGGGGTGTGACAGACGAGGCTTACCTGGAAGTGTTGAACCAAGCCTGCGCGCAGATCAGCGCGTATGCGCCGGCCTGGCTGGTGGTGTCACTGGGCGTGGACACTTTCGGCGGCGACCCAATCGCCGATTTTGCGCTGACCGGCGGGGCCTACCCACGCATTGGGGCCTGCATCGCGCAACTGAATCGGCCCACGGTGTTTATCATGGAGGGCGGCTATGCCGTTGACCAACTGGGAGACAATGTGGCCGGCGTGTTGACCGGCTTTGTTACACAGACGGCATCGGCTGTTGTGAATTGATCGGCACACAGTGGCCGACATTTGGCGACACGTCGCACAATTACACAAAACAACTACACAAAACAACATTGAGAGGAGTTCACAGTGTCACAGGCAGATTTGAAAGGCAAATGGGCGTTGATTCTGGGTGCATCGAGCGGGTTCGGCGCGGCAACCGCGCTGGAACTGGCGCGCAATGGCGTGAACATCTTCGGGCTGCATCTGGATCGTGGCCCTGCGCTGGAAAATGTCAAAAAGTTGGTCGCCGAGATCGAAAGCCACGGTGTTCGCGCCATCTACCTCAACACCAACATTGCCAATGATGAAAAGCGCGCCGATGCGATTAGCAAGATCAAGTCCACTCTGGCCGAAAACGCCGCCGGCCCGCAAACCGTGCACGTGGTCATGCACTCGGTCGCGTTCGGCTCACTCTTGCCGTTCATCTCCGACGATCCCTCCAAGCGGCTGTCGAAGGCGCAGATGGAGATGACGCTGGACGTGATGGCAAACAGCCTGGTGTACTGGGTGCAGGATTTGTGGAGCGCCGGCCTGTTGGGGCGTGGCAGCCGCGTGTTCAGCATGACCAGCGCCGGCAGCGTGCAGGTGTTCGAGACGTATGGGGCCGTTTCAGCAGCTAAGTCGGCGCTCGAATCGCACACACGCCAACTCGCGCTGGAACTGGGCCGGCATGGTGTGCTGGTCAACTGCATCATGGCCGGCGTCACCGACACGCCAGCCCTGCGCAAGATCCCCGGCAACGACAAACTGATCGAAGGCGCGTTGCGGCGCAATCCCAGCGGACGGTTGACTACCACCGACGATATCGCCAAGACGATTCGCGCCTTATCCGATCCTGATGTGGCTTGGATCAACGGGGCAGTCATCGTCGTAGACGGCGGCGAACTGATCTCTGGCTGATCGACCGATCAGCACCTATGCCAGGCGCTGATCGCAGGCAGCGCGCACGCTGCAGGTTGCGCAGCGGGCCGGCGCCTGATGGTTGCGGGCCGGCCCCTGTGGTAACTCGGCGTCGCGCTGCATAGCTTCCAGGCATTCTAAAAGCCATGCCCGAAGCCGGGGGGTGTAGTCAACAGCAAACTGCCGGTCTGCATACCGGATGATGCCGTAGGCCGGCCTCACACCCTGCGTCTCCTCGACCAGCAAACAATAGGCGGCCAGTTGCAACACATGCCCTTCGCGCGGCTCGAGCGGCGCCGGCCCGGTCTTAAGCTCCACCGGAACCAGGGTTGCGCCATCGCGCACCAAATAATCCGGCTTGCCCACCAACTGGTAACGCGCAGCATACAGCGGCTGCTCGTTGCGCCGCCAGGCCCCGGCGTCGGAGTAGATCACGCGGCCCGCAGGCAGGCCGGCGCACTGCCGCAGACGGGCGGACAGCCACCATAGCGCCAGCGCCGCGACTACCAGCGCCACAATCCACGCCATCACGTCCACGATCTGCCCAAATTCAAAATCAGAAATCTAGCCACCTGACAGATTTCCACTGCACCCGGCACTACACCCGGTCGCCGGCCTCGCGGACGAGGCCGGCGAGCGCTGGCAATCCACTCTCGCGCCGCGTCCGCTATCGCGCCGCATCCGCGCGGCGCGTCCGCGCGCCACCTGACAGATTTCCACTGGCAATCTGCTCTCGCGCCGCGTCCGCTCTCGCGCCGCGTCCGCGCGGCGCGTCTGCTCTCGCGACACACCTGCTCCGCGCCGCGTCCGCGCGGCGCGTCTGCCCTCGCGACACACCTGCTCCGCGCCGCGTCCGCGCGCTACACCTGCTCTCGCGCCGCGTCCGCTCTCGCGCCGCGTCCGCGCGCCACCTGACAGATTTCCACTGCGCCCGGCACTACGCCCGGTCGCCGGCCTCGAGGACGAGGCCGGCGAGCGCTGGCAATCTGCTCTCGCGCCGCGTCTGCTCTCGCGCCGCGTCTGCTATCGCGCCGCGTCCGCGCGCCACCTGACAGATTTCCACTGCACCCGGCACTACGCCCGGTCACCGGCCTCGAGGACGAGGCCGGCGAGCACTGGCAATCCGCTCTCGCGCCGCGTCCGCGCGGCGCGTCTGCTCTCGCGACACACCTGCTCCGCGCCGCGTCCGCGCGGCGCGTCCGCGCGCCACCTGACAGATTTCCACTGCGCCCGGCACTACGCCCGGTCGCCGGCCTCGCGGACGAGGCCGGCGAGCGCTGGCAATCCGCTCTCGCGCCACACCTGCTCTCGCGCCGCGTCCGCTCCACGCCGCGTCCGCTCTCGCGCCGCGTCCTCGCGGCGCGTCCTCGCGGCGCGATGCAACAAGCCGGTAAGGAGCACACAGGCAATCAGTCACTGTTTTCAAATCTGTCGGGTAGCTAGAGCGTCCATTAGAATCTCCGGCATGATCAAGCAGCCGCAGACCGTCGGCGCGCAGGTAGTGCCCGCCAGATTCGGCGAGCTTTCGCGCGTGCTGACTTATCTCAACGCCGACGACCTGAGCCAACTTGATCGCGGAGTCGGGCGGTGGATGTGGCTGCCGCTGGGCCGGCTGCTCACCGCAGCGACACTGCCGCTGGCCGGGTCGGCGTTCGTCTGTCTGTACAACATCGAGCCGGCCGGATTGAGCCTAATTCGGCGTATCCACAACACAGCCCGCATCCTGGCGCTGGCCGTTGCGCCCGACTTGCGCCGTAAGGGTCTGGCGCGGGCAATGCTGCAAGACGCCATCGCGCGCGCCATCACGCGGCGCATTTCCTGGTTGTGGATGATTGTGCCGTCTGCAAATACAGCCGCCACCCGGTGCGCGCTGCGTTGTGGTTTCAAGCGTTATCGCCCCCAATTCCTGCGCCGCGAGGGGAAAACCCTGATCAGCGCCCACGCACACGATGTGATGTTGTACGAAGTGCGGGGGGAAGCAGCCGGCCAGGCTATCGCCCAGTGGCTGGCTGCCGAGGTCGATGCCGGCGACGCCTGGATCAAGGAACTGCTGGAAACGGAGTTGCTGCCGTGGGCGCTGCCCGATGCCGGCCGTACGTGGCGATGCAGCATCTATGGGCGCGAGGTCGGCTGCGCCCATCTCGGCGGCGATGCCCAACGCCCGGTGGTCACGCTGTGGCTCGACCCGGAGATGTGGAACACCGCCGAAGAGATGGCCGTGCTGAAAGCCGTGGTGGACACGCAGATCGACCTGCCGCCGGCACTCGATGTCGTGCTGGGCAGCGAGGGTCATCTGCGCGCGTCGGCGGCGCGCTACAAAGCCATCGGCTTCGCGCCGATGTTGCACGAAAAGGTGATCTTCGCGCGACCTCTCAACGCGCCAACGCCGGCAAGCTGACGGCCCCGGCGTCAGCAGGGCGCAAGACGGCAGCTCGCCCTTCACCTATTCCAGCCTAACGCCCTCGCCCGCTATAATCCAAAAACCAATATCTGGTATCTGTTGTCTGGTATCTGCTGTCTGGTATCTGTCGCCTGTGATCTGAGTTCTGCATTCCGACTTTCGACTCCTGCCATGCCCGAAACACAACAGGTCATCTACTCAATGGTCGGCGTGAGCAAGATCCACCCGCCCAACAAGCAAGTGCTGCGCGACATTTCGCTCGGCTTCTTCTACGGCGCCAAAATCGGCGTGCTGGGTCTGAATGGGGCCGGCAAGAGCACCCTGCTGCGCATCATGGCCGGCGTGGACGATGACTACATCGGCCAGACCATGCTCTCCAAAGGCTACACGCGCGGGTTGCTGGAACAAGAGCCGCAACTCGACTCCGCCAAAACCGTGCGCCAGGTGGTCGAAGAGGCTGTGCAACCCATCGTCGATATGTTGAAGGCATTTGAGGAGATCAGTAACAAGTTCAGCGACCCCGATGCCGACTATGACAAACTGATCGAGGAACAGAGCCGGCTGCAAGAGCAACTAGACAAGCACGACGCCTGGACGCTGGATAGCCGGCTGGAACAGGCGATGGATGCGCTGCGCTGCCCGCCGGGCGACGCGCCGGTGCGCGTGCTCTCTGGCGGCGAGCGCCGCCGCGTCGCGTTGTGCCGGCTGCTGCTCACTGAACCCGATATCCTGCTGCTCGATGAACCGACCAACCATCTCGATGCCGAGTCTGTGGCCTGGCTGGAGCGCCACTTGCAACAGTACAAAGGCACCGTCATTGCCGTCACACACGACCGCTACTTCCTGGACAACGTGGCGGAGTGGATTCTGGAGCTGGATCGCGGCTTCGGCATTCCCTGGCGCGGCAACTACTCCTCATGGCTGGCGCAAAAACAGGAGCGCCTGCGCCTTGAGGAAAAGGCCGACGAAAAGCGCCTGCGCACCCTAGAGCGCGAACTGGAATGGATTCGCATGTCGCCGCGCGCCCGACAGGCCAAAGGCCAAGCGCGCGTCACAGCCTATGAAAAACTGCTCAGCCAGGAGACCGAGCGCCGGCGCGAAGAGATGCAGATCTATATCCCGTCCGGCCCACGCCTGGGCGACAAGGTGATCGAGTTCAAGGATGTCGCCAAATCATTCGGCGACCGACTGCTGTACGAACACCTCAGTTTTAGCGTGCCACCCGGCGCCATGGTCGGCGTGATCGGCCCAAACGGCGCCGGCAAGACAACGCTGCTCAAGCTGATCACCGGCGCAGAACAACCCGACGCCGGAACCGTCACGATCGGCCAGACAGTCAAACTGGGCTATGTGGATCAAAGCCGCGACACACTGAACGGCGAAGCCACAGTATGGGAAGAGATCAGCGGCGGCGAAGAGACCATCACCCTGGGCCAGCGCAAGATGAACTCGCGCGCCTATGTGGCGGCGTTCAATTTCATCGGGTCAGATCAGCAGAAGAAAGTCAAGGCGCTATCGGGCGGCGAGCGCAATCGCGTGCACCTGGCCAAAATGCTACGGCGCGAAGCCAACGTGTTGTTGCTCGACGAGCCGACCAACGATCTGGATGTGAACACCCTGCGCGCATTAGAGGAGGCGCTCGACGAGTTCGCCGGCTGCGCGCTGATCGTCAGCCACGACCGGTGGTTCCTCGACCGCATCTGCACCCACACACTTGCATTTGAGGATGACGGCACAGTGACCTGGTTCGTTGGCTCGGTCAGCGACTATGAAGCCGACCGGCGCAAACGCCTGGGCATTGCCGCCGAGACGCCTCATCGCCTGGTGCACCGCCGGCTGACAGGCTAGTGCAGCGCGCCATCGATGCGACGCCTGATCGGCGTAGTCGCACAGCCAGTACACTAGGAGGTTAACTCAGTGGCCCACCCCGGCAAACCAATATGCGCGCTGTTGAGGGCCATGCAAGTACAGCTTTATAATCCAACCTCAAGGCGATGGGAAACACTTATTTTGACGTGCTCCGGCTGCCGCGCAACGCCAATGACGTGCAGATCGGCGACGCCTACCGCCGCCTGCGCGCCATGTATGTCAATGACCCGGCCCGGCTGCGCGCCATTGAAGACGCCTATCGCGTCCTGGCAAACCCGATCAGCCGGCGCGACTACACACAGGCGCTGCAGGAAGGGCGCGCCCCGGACATCGGCGAGAGTGAGAACGACGCTTCGGCCGTCCGCCACGCGCAGCCGGCCAGCCAGTCGGCCAGCCAGTCGGCCAGCCAGCCGGCCAGCCAGCCGGCCAGCCAGCCGGCCCCTGCCGTTCCGCGCTTTGGCCGCCCCGGTACCATGACCCGGCGCAACAAGACCGAGTTGCTCGACACATCGGGCGCAGGCCAGAACGAAAAGCCACCCACGCCACCGCCTCCGCTGCCGGCCCAGCCTCGCCGCAGCCGACGCCTCACCGAACTAGTCGACAACGCTGCCGAGCGCGCAGAGCCGGATACGAGCGCAGGAAGCCCAGAGCGGTCAACTGGCGACAGCCTCCAACCCAACCATCGGGCAGATGATCAGGATCAGCCTGTCGAGCGCGCGCACAAGCCGGCGCCAGAAAGCGACTCCGAAACCGGGCGTGACGCCGGGCGTGACGCCGGGCGTGACGCCGGGCGCGACGCCGGGCGCGACGCCGGGCGCGATGTGACCCGCATTAGCCCGACCCGACGCCCTAAGCCAATCGCCACGGTCGAGGTTGAGTATCAGGGCCAGGCTGAAGTGTTCGAGTTACCCAACGGCACGCACTGGATCGGCCGGCCCTCCAAAGACACCCCACCCCCAGATGTGCCCCTGCCCGACCCGGAGCGGTTTGTGTCGCGCAAGCACGCGCGCATCTTCCTCGACGACAGCACCTGGACCATCACCGACAACAGCGAAAACGGCACACTGCTAAACGGCAAGCCCCTGCGCAAGGGGCAACCGAGTCGACTGAAGGACGGCGACGTCGTCATGATCGAGGGTCGCACCCTCACCATCCGGCGCGCCCGAGATGGATGAACACAATCTCTCGCCGAATGCACAGGCGCGGCGCAGCCTGTCCGCCAGCGAAACGCTGATCCCCTTCTCTTTACCCATCCCTGTACCCATGACCACTATCCGCCCCGTCGCTATTCTCACCGTTGGCAGTCAGAGTGATGTCGGCAGAGAACGTGGCCAGAACCAGGACAGCCTGATGTGCTTCATGCCGACGGTCGCCCCCGGCGTGCAGCCCAAACAGGGCTGGCTGTTTGCCGTCGCCGACGGCATGGGCGGATACGCGGCCGGCGAAGTCGCCAGCCAGATCGCCGTCCAGACAGTCGTCCAACACTACGCCGCCAGCGAGGCCGAAGACTTGGCCGGCATCCTGCAACAGGGCGTTGCCGTGGCCAATCAGGCAATCTGGACACGCACTCGAGAACTGGGCGTGGAGATCATGGGCACCACCCTGGTGTGCGCAGCCGTGCGCAATGATGAGTTGTATGTTGCTCACGTCGGCGACAGCCGGGCCTATCTGCTGCGCGGCGACACGCTCAAGCCACTCACCCGCGACCACTCACTGGTGAGCGAGCAGGTGCGTCAGGGGTTGATTACCGAAGCCGAGGCGCTGCAAAGTGATCTACGCAGCATCGTCACCCGGGCGCTGGGAATGTACACACACGTGCAAGCCGACATCAGCGGCCCAATCACGCTCAACGCCGGCGATGTCATTCTGCTGTGCTCGGATGGCGTGTGCGGGTATGTGCCCGAAGATCAAATTCGCTACATCTTGCAAACCCATCGCGCAGATCCGCAGGCTGCCGCCGAATTACTGGTCGAAGCAGCCAACGCAGTGGGCGGATTCGATAACGCTACCGCAGTGGTGGTGCATGTCAGCCAGATTACACAGGCGCCTCTGCACAGCAACGAGGCTCCCGCGCCGGCCTTCTCGCCAGACTCAGACAAGCAACCATCGAGTCGGTCAGACGCCCAGCCATCTGACACGGCGACCGGGGTCACAACAGCGGGCATAACAACAAGCGCGTCACCGCCGGCCGGCGCTGATCTGGAACAGACCAGCGAGCGCCTGCCGACGCTCGACTCAAAGCCGCAGGGTCAATCGATTCTAGGCTGGCGTGAGGCCATCCCGCTGATCATTCTTGTGGTGGCGCTGCTGGCCGAAGCGCTGGTGTTCACTTCGGCAATGCGCCGCAATACTGCTGAACCGGGCCTTGCAATGGCCCCATCTCTCGCCTACACCCAAACTGTTACAGCGACGCCCGCGCCTGCTGTGGCCGGCCGGTCTTCAGTCACATCGGCCCCGCACATCACATTGTCGGTTTCCATCACACCACAGCCGCCCTTGATCGCTTTCACCCATCTGAGTACGATCACCACACAAGCGCGCGTTGATGCCCCGTCAATAATCACACTGACGCTGCGCACCAACGCCAGCCTGGTCGAGCCAACGACTTTCGACATACTGCTAGACCCAGGCCAGACCGAGCGCGTCGTGCGGATTGAATTAGCGCCACAAGTCAACTTCAACCGTGAGGAACAGGTTAAGATAGAGGCGCTCGCCGAGACAAGCACAGACCACGCCGGGGACATAAACACCTGGAGTCTGGGTACATTCGGCCTGGCTAGCCGGCCGGTACTGCGTATGCGCAGTCGGCTGACCCTGTTGCTGGCGCTCCACACGGCAACACCGGTTGAGGCAGGTGTATTCCCAGTTCGGCTGTTTATTCGCTGGCTGGGCACCGGCGCCATCCCAGGGGATTTCAAACCCGATGTGTCAACCGGCGAGCAATAGGCACATTACCTATCTAGCCGGGCGTCGAAACGCATTTCGTGTGACGCCATGAGCATGGTCGGCAAGACACTAGGACGATTCAAACTACTGGAGGAAATAGGCAGTGGCGGGTTTGCCACTGTCTACCTCGGTCTGGACACCCAACTGAACGAGCCGGTAGCCGTCAAGATACTGCTGGACAAAGCCAGCCGCGACCCGACGGCAGTAGCCCGTTTTGAACGTGAGGCACAGGCGCTGCGCAAACTGCCAAAACATCCGAACATCGTCGGCCTGCGCGCATCGGGCAAGGTGGATGGCCATTACTACCTGGTAATGGATTACCTGGCCGGCAACGACCTCAGCACAGTGCTAAGCCGGCAGGGGCGCTTGCCCGTCGCCGACGCCGTGGATGCTGTCATGCAGATCGCCGATGCGCTGAAAGCCGCGTCAGCCGCCGGCCTGGTTCACCGCGATATTAAGCCTGAAAACATCCGGCTGCTGCCCGACGGCACCGTAAAGCTACTCGACTTCGGCATCGCACGAGATGCGGGCACATCGCGTCTGACCCGCGAAGGTTTGCTGGCCGGCACGGCCGCCTATGTCGCACCGGAGGTCTGGCGCGGCCAACAACCCGATCAGCCCGGTGACATCTACGCGCTTGGATGTGTCTTTTACGAGATGCTGACCGGCCAGCCGCCATTTCCATCTGATTCGCTGGAGAACGTGATGCGCTTACATCTAGAATCCAGCCCGGATATCAACATGGTGGCAGCAACCGGCGCGCCGTCAGATGTGTGCGACGTTGTAGAACAGATGCTGTCTAAGGACCCGCGCAAACGTCCGAGCTATGAGGCATTGCTGACCTGCCTGCACCCACATCGTCGAGGCAGCGCATCAGCTCAGCGCTCTGGGAGTCCCCCGCCGTTCACACCGGTAGATCCCCCCGCTGCAACACGGGGCGCCACCCGCAGCGCGGCAGGTCGCGCTGAACCAGGTCGCAGCGAGATGCAGGAGACGCGGGTGAATCTGCGCACTGAAGGAGACAAGCAGACCAGAGCATCGCGCAGCCGGCCCAGCGCATTCCAGCTCCGGCCGGCCAGCAACATCCCCAACCCGGCTGCCGCCAGGCAACACCAAGCCTCGACCAATCCGCAAGGCCGGCGCCGCGCGGCTGTTGCGCTGGCAGTCGTACTGCTCATCATCGGCATGGCAGCCGGCGCGCTGACAACAGCCACGCTGGCTCTGCCAGCAGTGCTCGACCTACGCGCGAGCCAGTTAGAGCCGGCATCAGCCTCGGCCGCGCGCGATGTGGCCAACCTGTTGCGCGGCACCCCCGCCCGCCAACCCACGCGCACCCCACCGGCGGCAATCGTCAGCGAAGCCATGACATCAACAGTGTCCCCAACGCTTGCGCCGACAGATAACGCAAGCAGCATCTTCAATTTCATTCCGGCTCGGCTGCGGCGCTTGCCCGATGGCCGGCGGGTGGATTACTGGATCGACGACAGCAGCCCCGGCCTGACACTTGATCCACCGTTTAACAGCGAAGCAGGCAAAGTCACCTGGACCCGTCTGGACTACATGGACTCAGGCGACTACGGGTCGGGGTTCGTCACCATCCGCGCCGGCGTCACGGCCAACATCCTGTGGTCGATGGATAAACCACTCGCGCCGGGCTTCTATGAGCTATTCATCTATCGGCCCTGGCGCCCACCGGACCCGCTCGTGCGCCCCTTCATCGCTATCACCGTTCCGTATGAGGTGCGCCTGAACGGGCAGTTGCTGCCGCCTTTTGCCGGCAGCAACGTGATCAATCATCAGGCCAACTATGGCCGATGGGTCAGCATCGGCGGCTACGAACTGACCCAGCCGGGCATTTTGAGCGTGCGGCTGGATGTGGAAAATGCAGAGCCGGCGCGGTACGAGGTAGCCATTGATGGACTGGCCATCGTGCGCCTGAGCGAAGCCCGTCTAAGCCCGACACAAACACCGGCTCCAACCGCCACAGTCACGCCCACGCCGGCCCCTACTGCAGCCGGCCAATGACACTACAGATGCACACCGCACAAGCGTAATCTGCACGGACAAGCAAAAAGGAACTCGATCAAGCATGGTTATCCTACAATTTGCGCACCGACTGATGGGCGCGATGTGGATATTTGCCGGCGCGGCGGTTGTGCTAGTAGCGGGGGTGTCTGTGGCAGCGTCAGAACAACTGTGGCAGATTGCCCTGGGAGATGTACCACAGATCCAGGCAGCTTTGCAACTGGCCTTTGAGAGAGGGCCCTCGATCGTGATGATTTTGGCCGGCCTCATCACAGGCGCCTACATGATATTTGTGGGCACAGGGCTGTTGATGCTGCGCGGTTGGGCAAGACTGATTGCCCTTGCATCGAATACCACTATCGGGGCATGTCTGGCTGCGCTCACGGCGAGCATCGTCATGTATATCCCGGCCGGCCAAATGATGACGCCCACCACACTAATCGTGGGGGTGTCCGGGGTGTCTGCCTGCGCTATGTTGGCGTTCAGCGTGCTGCTGAGTACACAGGCAGCTTCGAGCCTGTTTGCCGAACCGGCGCCGGCGCTGCCGAAAACACCGGCCGTGAAATGCCCAACGTGTGGCGGCGCCCTAGACCTGGCGCGCGCGCGCTGCCCCAAATGCGATACCGAGATGGAACGCCCGATCGAGCCAAAACGCGCGCGCCTGGTCGAGGCCAAAACCGGCAAAGAGCACATCGTCTCGCTGCGCAAACTCAACCGCATCGGCCGGGATGCGCCCAATCTGGAAATTGCGCTCGAGCATCGCTCGGTATCTGGCAACCATGCCAGCATCGAATACCATCAGGGGCGCTTCTACTTGCACGCCCACGACGACACATTCGGCACATTTGTCAATCAGCGCCGCACGCGCGATGCAGAGATTCACCACAATGATGTGCTGACGTTCGGCCAAGCCGAGTTCCGATTCATCGTCGATTATTGACCTACAGGACTCGAACGTTCAGAAAGCATCACAGCTTGCGCTATCATCCGTGCAGCGACAGAATGCCTGCATCTTTCGAGTCGGCAATCAGCAAAGTGCAATGCCCAGCCTGTTGATCCTATTTGCCGCCATGTTGGCCGTCTCGGTCGCAATTGCCGCCTGGCTGACCTGGCGCGACACGCGCCGGCAAACAAAGGCAGCCCGCATAAGCGCCGAGATCACCGCTGCGTCACCACAAGCAGCGCCGGCTATGCCCCCGTCATCCCCCCCGCCGGCCAGCGCGCAAACACCACGCGAATCCAATGTCCAGAAAACGACCATCAACCCAATTCCAGGTCAGACGCCAGACCCTGACGCGCCAATCGGCGACGCCAGACAATTTCAACTGGTCTGCGTAAGCGGGGCGCTGTCTGGCACGGCGTTCAGCGTCGGTGACGAGTGCCTGATCAGCCGTGCACCTATATGCTGGATTACCATCCCAGACACGACGCTGTCGGCGCCGCACCTGGCCATCGATCTATCGCAGCAGCCGATGCGCGTGAAGGACCTGAACAGCCGTAATGGGGTCAAACTCGGCGGCATCAGGCTGAGCCGCAGCTTCGTCGATTGGCCGGCCAACCAGCCACTGCAGGCCGGCACGCTCACACTCAGGATCGAAGGCAACGTGCTCAAAGCTGCTTCGACCCAGCGCGGCAGCGGGTTACCGGAGAAATCATATGCCATGCCGGCGACCTTCGTCGTTGTGACCCGGCGTGAGATGCCGGTGGTAATCACCGGCGACATCGACCAGCACATCTCCGACGCGCATGCGCTGATGTATGTGGACAACGACACCCTGATGGTGAAAGACTTGAACAGCAGCAACGGCACGCGCGTGAACCAGAAACGGCTCACCACTCAGCCGGCGCCGGCGCAGCCCGGCGACATTGTGGAGATCGGTCATTCAGTGTTCAAAGTTATCAGTAGCCAGTAGTCAGTCGTCAGCAGTCGAGCGGTTAGAATAGCAACGCAATGCCGAAGAACCATGCATAACAAGAGCCTGTCTCCGACTGATGGCCCATCCCAGTTCCGATGGGGAATACCCACACTGTGGGTGCGCCTGGCCTTCACCCTGTGGCTGATGGTTGCGTCTGGGGGCGCCGGCCTGATGGCCGGCCTGATGGCCGGCCTGGGTGCAATCGCGCCGGCTGCGGCGCAAACAGCGGTGCAGGGCGTCACCAACCTCGACATCGTGCTGGTCATCGACGAGTCCGGCTCGATGTGGGAGCGCAACGATCCCCAGATTTTTAACGCGGATGGGACGGTCAAAAACCCCGGCTGGCGCATCGTGGCTGCCAACCTGCTGGCGCAGTGGCTGGCCACCGATCAATCCGGCGCGCAACATCAGTTGTCTGTGATCATGTTCGGCACCGACGCCAAAGTAATCTTCCCCTTGCAAGAGATACACAGCCGCGAATCTCAAGCTGCGTATCAGAAAGCGTTGAAAGACAACCACGACTACCTGGGCGCCACAGATATCGTGGAGGCAATGCGGCTGGCGCGCACCGAACTGGACAAAGCGCGCACCGGCGACGATGTCAAGCGCGCGGTGGTCTTTCTGTCCGACGGCGTGTGCGAACCCAAGCCCGTCACCAGCACAGCCGAGCGCCGACAGTGCGAACGCGATTTGCGCGAGTTGGTGCAACGCGATTTCGCAGCAGCGCAGTTGCCCATCTTCACCATCGCGCTCACCTCCGACGCCTTCAAGCAAGACCCCTCGAACACCGTCTACAAGAACGTGTGGCAAGAGATGGCAGCAACTACCGGCGGCGATTACTACGAGCCGGTGCAGGCCGAACGCGAATTGCTCGAGGCGTTCGTCGGCATCCTGCAACGCCTGTTTGGCCTGCCGATCCAGGCGCCGCCGCCGCCGGTAGACGCGCCAACCGAACTCGCGTTCGAGGTTGCGCCAGACTTGTTGCAGATCGGGTTCACCACCATCAAGTACGAGCCGGGCATCGAGATGACGGTCATCCGGCCCGATGGCACAGTCGTAGAAATCACCGATCCAGGCGTGCAATACTCCAGTTCAGCACTGACCGAAAGCTACAGCATCTCGCGCCCACCAGCCGGCACATGGACGGTGCGCCTGTCAGGACGCGGCAAAGTGATTCTGGTCACGGTTCCCTTTTCCAAGAATAAGTTCATCATCGAGCGGCAGCGCCCTGCCCCCACACACCCACAGGGCAAACCGATGGATATCAGCGTGCGGGTGCTGGATGTCGATCAAATTGCCAGAGCAGCCCAGCAATTGACGGTGCAGATTACGCTGCCGGATGGCACAAGCACCTCAGCGGCCCTCATAGCCAGCGGCCAATCCTACATTGCGCGACTGGATAACACCACGCAGGCGGGCGTGTACACACTGCGGTTTGCCGGCTCGGTGGCAAATGCCGATGGCAGCGTGTTCGAGATAAGCGATCAGCAATCGATCCAGGTTGCGGCGTTGCCGTGGCTGCAAATCGTGACACCACAGGCCGGCCTGAACTACCCCAACAACCTGCCCGTGCCGGTACAGACGCAGTTGATGCTCGGCGCGCAGCCGCTCACCCAACCCAACCCCGACGATCAGTTTGAAGTGGTCGCCCGGCTGCGCCGGGATAACGGCCAGACAATCGACACACAGTTCCTGCGCCCGGCGTCGGGCGGCATCTTCAGCGGGACAGTGGTAGCCGGCGCCGACGGCAACTACGTGGTGCGCGCAGAGCTGGACTATCGCGCTGCCAGCGGCGAAATATTCAAGGATGCAACCGAAGCGCCTGTGTCGGTGAGCGGCGTGTTCGTGCCGATCACGCCTACCCCAGTTCCACCGCCCGCGCCGCCTGAACCGCCCAGCCCACTGTGGATCGGCGGCATGGTAGGTCTGTTGCTGCTGGCCGGCATTGTGGCCATGCTGGTCATGTGGCAGCGTAGCAAACCCGATCTGGTGGGATCGATAGAAGTGGCCGGCGTACCCTATGCGCTGCGCGGCAAGCGGCCGGTGACGGTTGGCGCCGATCCAAAGAGCCGCATCTTGATTCAGGGTATAGGCGTGCTGCCACGCCACGCCGAATTGCGCCCGATGGGCAGTCCCAAACGGCCCCGCGTGGTCATACGCAGCCTGGACCCAAACCACCCGGTGCTGGTCAACGGCATGGAGGTCCCTTCGCAAACGCTGGAGAACGGCGATGTGGTGAAGGTGGGCGACCAGACCTTCACATACTTCGGGCCAGAACAATTCGATGATTTGGCAAGTCTCACCGCTGACGGCAGCGCAGGAGGATGGAATTTCTAATGGCACTGACTCCACAGGAAATTCAACAGAAGGCAAATCTGCGACCGACCCTGTTGATCGGAATCGGCGGCACGGGACAAAAAGTTCTGGTGCAGGTCAAAGCACGCTTCATGCGCAACTACGGCGCCAAGCCGGCAGCAGTGGAATTCCTGTGCTTCGACACCGACCAGGCTGTCGAACAGGTCAACCTGAACGGTCAGCCAATCAGCCTAACCCCCGGCACCGAGCTGGTCAACATCGGCGGCATCCAGACAGCCAATATTCTGCGGCACCTCGACATCAACCCGGCCATTGCAGCATGGATCACCGAAGACAAAGAGCGCATACCGGTGCAGGCCATTACGATGGGCGCAAAGCAAGTGCGCCCGCTGGGCCGGCTGTCATTGTTCTGGCACGTCGGCACTGTGGCCAGCAAAATCAAAGCTGCCGTCGCCCGGCTGACTGATATGCGCCTGCACAGCCAGCAATACGGCGTCAACGTTTTCATCATTGCCTCGGTGTGCGGCGGAACCGGCTCAGGCGGCTTCCTCGACATGGCGTATCTGACACGCAAAGAAATCGAGAATGCCAACCTGCCTGCTTCGTTTTGCAACATCAACGCGATTTTGGCCTTGCCATCGGTATTCCCCAATGTCGATCCGATTGGCATTCAGTCAAATGCATTTGCTGCCCTGCGCGAACTCGATTACTTCATGGAGACCGGGGAATGGCGGGTGGACTACGGCAACGCAGCGGTTGGGCTGGTGGACTTCTCCGGCCAGCGCCCCTTCAACATCTGCTACCTGGTGGACGCGCGCAACGAGCGCGGCGGCGGACTGGTGGGTCTCGAAGACATCGCGCCGATGATCGCCGAGGCCGTCTACCTGCAAATCAGCTCGCAGATCGGCGCGGCAACCAACAGCGTGTTCGACAACGTGCGCGTGCTGTCGTCGCGCGTGTTCTACAAGGAAGAGAACACGTACAAAGGCACGGTGTACAGCAGCCTGGGCACGGCCTCGCTGGTGTTTCCGGTGAACCGCATCATCGAGTTGTGTGCACAACGGCTGGGCCGCGATCTGATCGAACGCTACCTGCTGTGTCCTGCGCCGCCGGTGGAAAAGGCCGACGCCGCCGTACAAAGTTTCCTGCAATCGCAGCAAATCGATGGCGAGAGCCTGCTGCAGCAACTGGCCCGCGATCCAAGAGGCAACGTCATGCGCATCACGCTCAACCCGAACGCGCTCAACACGTTCAAAGAGGGCGAGATGTACGGCGCGACGCTGAGCTATCTAAACAAGGCCGAGACGGCGCTGGACAATGACTTCAGCCAACAGATCGACAAGAACCGCAAGGCCATTGCCGAGAAGCTCACCGCAGCGATTGAGAGTGAAGTCAATCGATTGGTCGACGACCCGGCCAACGGGCTGAGCGCAGCCATCGCCTTCCTCGACCGGCTCGACGAACGCTTGGCCCAGGCGCGCCGCGACCTCGACAAGGTACGCGCCGACATGGACCAGCGCCGCGAGCGTTTGCAGAATCAACTCAAAGCGACGCAGGATGCTTTTGTGTCCAGTTTCAAGTCGTTCCCGATGGGGCGCACCAACCGCATCCGCGAAGCGCGTGACCAGCACGTGCAGACCTTCCAAAACTACCTGACCGCGCGATCAGAGAGCCGCAAACGCGAGGCGGCCCTAGCCCTGCTGGCCAACTTCAGCGTGATCATTCAGAGCATGCGCACGGGCCTGCAAAACACCGCCAGCCGCCTGCAATTCGTACAAACCCAATGGCAAACCCAGATCGTGCGCGATCGCACCGGCAGCAAATCGCGCACCGACTTCGTGCTGGCCGACGACATCACTACCGACGCCGACATCGACCGCTATTACGTGGAGCATTTGGCGCGGCTGGGTGACTCGCCCGTGGCCGGCCTGCTCAACAGCCAAGGCCCGTTGCACGAATGGCTGAACTGGGAACAAGAGCAGATCGCCGATCACATTTTGAATTACGCTCGTGGCGTCTTCCAGGATCTGCGCGACATCACCATCGAAGACATCGTCATTCAAAAGCGCGACGAAGTCGATCCGCGCGCCCGGCTGCAATCGCTGATCAATCGTTCGGCGCCGTTCTGGTCCTATCAAGTTGAAGGCCGCATGGGCCAGGATTGGCAAAGCGAAAAGATTGTGGCCGTGGGCGTGAATGACAACGAGAATTCCATCTACAAAGACGCCATCGAGACCTCACAAATTCTCACCTCGACCTTTGACCCATACAGCATTACGGTGTTGCAAACTAAGCATGGCGTGCCGCTGTTTGCGCTCACGCAGTACCCGGCGTTCAAGGAGAAGCACGACCTGGTGATGCGGTCTGGCCTGAAACCGCTGTATGTCTTTCCCGAAGTGCGGCCGGGCGGCCAGCGCGCCAAGCAGGTGTTCGCGCTGGGCATTGCTTACGGCTTCATCTTCAAATCGGGCGTGTACTACTACATCGTCCCACACGAGTCCGGCGACCAGCCATTGCAGCTCGATCGCGGCATGGGTGAGTCGCTGCATATGTTCCGCAACAACGAGGGACTGGTGGATCAGGTGGGCGCGCAAGTAGAACACGAAATCAGCATAGCAGGCATCGAGTCCGCGCATCAGGTGCTGGACAGCTTTGTGAGCGAGCCATATGTGATGGAGCTGCGCGGCGGCGCGACGCGGGCCAATATCGACCGCAAGGCCATGTCCAAGGACACGTCAGTGGGCCGGGCCGGCAGCGTCAACTACGACCTCCTGATGGAACTGCGCGAAACAGTCAAGGCCTACATCAAAGATGTGTTGCGCGCTTAGCACATGGTCAAACTGCAGCAAACGTACATTGTCGGCCTGGGCCGGCTGGGCAGCGAGGCGCTCGAACATTTCAAGCGACGCGCCGAAGCCGCCTATGGCGAGTTGCCGGCCATCAAACTGTTGGCGATCGATGTGCCGGCCGTGAAACCAGCGAGCGAGCTTGACCCCACCCCAGCCGCGCCGCGCGATTCTGTGCTCGGACCGACAGAATGCGTCAGCCTCCCTCTCGACCTGGATGTTACCGACGCTCAACACGCTTTGCCGTGGTTACAGCAGGATGTGATCGAGCGCGGCGCGGCGTGGACGCACACACGAGCAGCCGCGCGCGCGGCATGGCACCTTAACCTTCCCGCGCTCTACCCCTTCCTCACGGCCCACCTCAACGAGATGGGATCAGTCAGTGCGCGCGACATCATGGCTGCAAAAGGGTTTGAGATTTCGACCGACCGCACCGAGGGCGCCTTCGTTCTGATCGGCGACATCAGCGATCTGGTCGGAAGCGCACTGCTGCTCGACGTGGCCTACGTGTTCCATCATCTGTTCCACGCCACGGGGCTGCAAATCGCCAGCACAGCGCTGCTCTTTCTACCATCCCTGACGCGATCCGACCCAATTGCTGAGGCGCGCGCTTACGCCACGCTCAAAGAGATCAACGCCCACATGGGCGCCCACCTCAGAGGGCAGCAATCTTATCGCTGTACCTACGGCCCGGCCACAAATCCTTTCCTCATCGTCGAGTCTGATGCGCCGGCCTTTAATCGTGGCTGTTACCTGATCGACACACGCAACGAAAAAACGTTGAGCCTGCAAGATGAACATGAGGCCGCCCGGCTGATCGGTGAATGGGTGCTGCACACCCTGCTCACCCCCCTGAAAGCGCGCATTGACGATTTTGCCGCCGCACAGGGAGCCATTCCCTGGGTGCAGGGACAACTGGCTGTCTATAACAGCCTGGGCTTTGCTGCCTACACGCTGCCGGTGAACAACCTGACTACCTGGAGCACCTGCCGGCTGGGAGAAGCTATCCTCTCCGAGCAATTGCTGAAACCCGAGTTGTTCGCCAGCGTGTCCGATCGACTCAACACGCTGATGAGCGTCACCCACTTGCGGCCCGATGAGCTGATGAGCGACGTGCTGCGCCACGACCGCGACGGCAAGCCCATCCGACTGCAAAACGACTTGATCGCCCGCCTCAAGACGCTGCCGCGCGATCAAATCGCAGCATCGGTGCAAGCTGCCATCAACACCATCAACAAGGCAACCCTGCCATCGCTGCGCAAGCAGATCGAAGCCAATGCGCGTCAGGTGGCGCAGGATGTCGAAGAAGCCATCGATCAGGAAGTGACCACCATCCTGCGCACCCGGCCGGTCGGCGGCGTGTCGCTGGCTACACAACTGGTGGGACATGTGCGCGACGAGGCCGGTCGCTTTCTACAATCGCTGGCGCGCCGTGAAGCTGCACTGCTGGCGCGCAATCAGCAACAGATCAGCTTTCTGGCCCGCCAGGGGCCGCTCCTCAAGAACGCAATCGCCAGCATTCCTTCCGCGCCGGTCACCGCGATCGGCGTCGTGGCCGGCTTCCTGGCGCCGCTGGTGCTGGCATCGATCTGGGTGTGGCAGGTGCTGCAATTCGGTTCGCCCGGCCTGCGGCTGGGTGTGATCGCCGGCGCGTGGCTCATCGCTTTTGCCGGCGCGTTGGGGGCATTGTGGCAGGCCACCTTCGGCGTCGAGCGCATCCGCGATCAATACGTCACCTACTTGCAGACCCGCTTTGAAACTGAACTGAGCCTGATGCTGGCGCAGGCTGCGCGCACACTGTATGCCGATGTCATGTCGGCAGCCGAGCGGCGTCTGTCTCAGCTCGAGCGCTTCGGCGGGATGTTGCACAGCCTGGCGCGCGCCTATCGTCAGCGCGCGCAACAGACCTCGCTGACCGGCGCCATTGACTTCAGCCTGCAACGTTCTGTGCTGACCGAGGCCTCCGTCGATGCGCTGTATCGCCGTTACGCTGGCCAGAATGCCAGCGAGGCCCACGCCTACGCGCTGGTCGAAAAGGCCGGCCCGCTCGACCGCTGGCTGGAGTGGCGCAACGAGGAAGTGGACTTGAGCATTCTGGAGTATGGCGCATCGGTGTTCGCGCCGATGGGCGAATTGCGAGTGCAAGCACTGGCGCGCGAACAGACCGATCTTGAGCGCACGGTGCGCGAGTTGAACGAGCGGGCTGCGCCGTTGTGCACCTTTAACGTCTACCATGCCGGCCAGGCGCCGGTGTCCAGCGTGCAGACATTCGTCGGCCTGGAATCGTCCGATCAAAGCGAGGTCAGGGAGCTTTTCGAGCGCGTCAACCCGGCTGCCATCTTCGAATCAACCGGCGACCGCTTCACCATCACCGTGACCAGCGTGCGGCGCGGTATGCCGCTGTTCGGGCTGTTGCGGCTCAGCGACTTCCGCCGCAATTACTTTGACGCGCTGCGCCGCCACATCGAGCCTTTGCACCTCGACGACGAGATGGCCCTCACGCCCGATCTAAACGCCATGTCCAGCGCCGGCTTGGGACACGCCCAAACAGACCCGGGCAGTGTGTTCGCCCTCGGCCTAGCGTTCGGGCTAATCACCCGCTACGGCAGCGGCCCAGACGGCATCTACACCGCACACGACGGCGAGGGCAACGAAATCGCGCAATTGGCGTCTGAGCGGCTCGAATCAGCCGTGCTCCTGGGCGCAGATGACAAAGTGCTCGCCCGGCTCGACGGCTTGATTCAGCAACGTCTGGCCTCAAAGAGCGCCGGCGAACTGGTGCGCGAGCTTACATCGTACGTGCAGCGGGCGGACATCGGCGCATGGGAACGACGCAGGATAAACGAGTGCATCGCCATGCTTCGGCGATAGAGCCTGGGCATCATCCTGTTTTGAGTTAAGATACGCCTTGCTTGTAAGTCCAAAGAAGTGTTGAGATTTAAATTGCGAGGGTGAATCAATGGCAGTGCGAAAGTCTGAAGCCACATGGACCGGCACGCTGCGCGAAGGCAGCGGCAACATGCGCATCGGCAACGGCGCCTACGACGGCCCGTTCACATTCGCGTCGCGCTTCGAGAGCGGCGCAGGCACCAACCCAGAAGAACTGATCGGCGCAGCGCACGCCGGCTGCTTCTCTATGTTCCTGTCGGCAGTGTTGACCAAGGCCGGCTTCCCGCCCAACCGCATCCACACCACGGCCACCGTGCACCTCACCGATGGCCCAACCATCAGCCTGATCGAACTGAACACCGAGGCCGACGTGCCTAATATCGACGAGCAAACCTTCCTGCAACATGCCGAGCAATCCAAGCAGGGTTGTCCGGTGTCGAAGGCGCTGGCGGCGGTGGAGATTAAACTGAACGCCAAGCTGGTGCGCTGAAGCGGTAGACACCTGACTGCGCGCAGAAGCCCCTCATCGGGAGGGGCTTCTGTCTTTTGGCATGATGGCGGTCACAGTCAGTGCGTTTGAACTCGCTTAGGGCGCAACCGGTGAACGACACACCCCACAAACTCAGACTAGCCGCGCGATGCTGCCATGCACGCCCTTGACGACCTCGATACGGGCCGGGAAAGCGTCTTTAAGCTCGTCGATATGGGTGATCACAAAGATGCGCTCGAAGTCCGATTGGATGCTGCGGATGGCGTCGATCAGGGCCTCGCGGCCCTTAGCGTCTTGCGTGCCGAAGCCTTCATCGATAATCAGGGTCTGCAAACGTGCGCCGGCCCGATGCGCCAGCAATTTACTGAGCGCAATGCGCACAGCAAAGTTGATCCGAAAAGCTTCGCCGCCGCTGAACATTTCATAGAGTCGCTCGCCCAGTTCGTCGCTAATCCGCAATTCCAGCGTCTCGCTGACCTCACCTTTTTGGGTCTGGCGCTGGGTCTCGAAACGCACGTTCATGCGCCCATTCGTCATGCGGCTGAGCAAGTCATTGGTCGAGTCCTCCAGCTCCGGGAGGATATTCTCGATGATCATCGCCGGCACGCCGTTCTTTCCAAATGCTGCACGCAGCTCGTCCAGCAACGACTGCCGGCGCGCCAGCTCGTCCAGTTCACGCTGAAGGCTGTCTCGTCGGCTGATCATCGCCTTGCAGGCTTGCACGCGCTGGTTGGCTTCGCCCACCCTGCGTTGCGCAGCAGAGGCATCGCTGCGGGCCTGTTGCAGCGCCCGATGGATCTCGGCGGCGTGTTGCAATCCGGCGGCGCATGTATCAATCTGCTCGTTGAGATTGGCGATAACAGCTTCCTGTGCAGCGCGCTGACGGGCCAGATTGTCCTGGCGCAAGACAATCGATTCAAGCTCGCGCTGTTCCAACTGCAAGCCGATCTCTGCTTTGTCGAGCTGGCTCTTACGCTCGACAAAGCGTTGCAAACGAGGCAATATCTCGTGGCGAAGCTGGTCGTGAGCAGCCTTATCGTAGCCCAGTTGTTTCAGCTCGGCTTCGACTTGGGCCAACGCGGCGCGCGCCGCCGGCGCATAGCCTTCGGCGCGCAACTCGGACTCCGCCTTGTCGAGCGCTGCGCGGGCTGCAGGCAACTGAGATGCAGCATCGTCCGCGCGCTTCAGGCGTTCTTCGAGCGCAGCCACCTCGCGTTGAATGCCCGGCAAACTCGACAATTTTCGATCCAGATCAACCAAGCTATCGTCGATAGCCCTGCGCACGGCGACCAGTTCCAGCAACGCGCGCTCATTGGCGCGGTGCTGATCGCCCATTGCCTTGCCTTCTGACTGCCACTCGGCCAGCAGGCGCACTCGGTCTGCTTCGGCAAGTTCGCGCCCACACGATGGACAGACAGCGCCCACCTTCGACAAGGCCTCGATGCGGGCCTTCAGCTCGTTCATGCGCCGGCGCAATGCATCATTGTCGGCTTTGGCGCCGGCCTGGCGTTCGCGCACCTCGGTCAACTGGCGAGCCATCTCTTCGCGGCGCTTCTGGCCGGCGATCAGCTCGCGCAGTTGCTCATAGGCCTGCGCAAGCTGCGTCTGCAACTCGTCGCTGTCGGCCATGCGTTCCAGGTCACGCACACGCTGGGCTGCTGCGTCGCACTGAGACTGCAACGCCCGACGCGCTTCGGCAATCTCGGCTTCGGCGTGCATCTGACGATCTTTCAACACCACCAGGTTGCTCAGCTTGTTGTTGAATTCGGCTTCGCGCTGCAGGGCGGCTTGATAGTCGGCATAGCCCTGCTCGATTTCGGCACGCCGGTCAACCGCAAACTGATACGCAGCCCGCAATTGCTCATGTTCGGCGCGCCGGGCATCGAGGTCGGCCAGCTCCGAGCGAATGGCGTCTAGCTGCTCCTGGGCCTGCGCGCGTTGTGCTTCAAGCAGGCGAGCTTTGTCCCGCAGGCGATCGATCTCGGCCTGGGCCTGCTCAGCTTCCTGAAGCGCAGCCAAGGCAGCGGCGACCGCTTCGTGCGCCCACTCCAGTTCGCGCTCGTACTGCGGTAGGCGGGCGATCTCCTCGCCGGCCTTGTGCATCTCGAAGGCCAGCACCCCCTGACTGCGCTCCAGTTCCTGCTGTTGTAACTTGACGGCGTTCTCATACTCCTGCCATACATCCAGGCTGAGGATTTCGGCCAGCAGCGCCTTGCGCTCGGCCGGCGTCTTCAGCGTGAACTCGTCGGCTTTGCCCTGTTTGAGATAAGCCGAGTTGAGAAACGTCTCGTAGGTCAGGTTGAGAATGCTGATGATCTTGTTCTGCGTGTCGGTCTGGCGCGGCTCGCTGAGGGTGCGCCAACCGGCCTGGGTTTGGACCAACAGATCAAGTGTGCCGCTGGAGGCGGGCGCTTTGCCTTTCGCGCCGGGCCGGCCCAACTTGCGCGTGCGCACCACTTGATACACGTTATCGCCCTCGCTGAATGTGAGCGCCACACGCATTTCGGTCTGCCCCTGGCTGATCAGCGCATCGTCGGTCTTCCCGCGCGCCTTGCCCCACAGCGCCCAGGTCAGCGCGTCAAGCAGCGTACTCTTGCCGGCCCCATTTTCGCCGGTCAGGCAGACCACATGCAAGCCGTTCAGGTCCAACGGCTCTGCCTCGCGGTAAGCCATGAAGTTCTTCAACTCAAGTTTGAGGGGGATCATGTTGAGATGACAGATGACAGACGGCAGATTGCAGAGATCAGGATCTTGGGGCGGGCAGACGGAGCAGATCTGCGCCGACAAAAGCCCGGCCATCAAAAGTCAGACGGACGCCCTCGCAATAGTCGCATAGTGCGCCCCATGCGCTGAAGTCGTGATCGGGCAGGCAGCCGGCCAGCCCCAGTTCGATCACACCGCCATGCGTGACGATCAAGGCTGCGCCGTCTTCGGGCAATCCATTGGCGATGGCAGCCCACAGCCGGGCGAGCTTTTGCGCACGGCGGGCCACGGCTTTGTAGCGGCGGGCTGCCTGAGCCACATCCGCAAAAGTCTGGGCGTTCTCCAGGGCAACTGTCACTTCGTCGTCGCCGAGCGGCGCCAGATCAGCAAGCTGTTCATCAACCGCGAAGCCCATGGCAATGGCAGTCTCGAACGCACGCGGCACATCACTGGTGATGACTCTGGCAAACGGCCCCATGGCGGCGCCCACCCGGCGCGCCAGGGTCACGCCGGCCTGGGTCAGGTGTTTGCCGGGTTTTTGCCGCATCGTGTGGCGGCGGATTTCAAGGTGTTTCATAGCAAGAGCCGGGTTGATCAGGTTAACAGAACATGGTTAGGGGATCGGCGCAGGATGACGCATGAGAATGTAACCACAAGCGCGCACAAAATCAACGACACGGTAGCCGCGGGCCAAATAGGCTGTGAACGCCTGGCGCGTAGCCATACGCCAGGCGCGCGCCGTAGACATGTCTGTGGCGCGCACGACGTCAATATCATCGGGGATCTGAATGCACACGACGGCGGCCTGCAACGAGACATCCAGATCAGCCGGCCTATCCTTCACATTACGCAGCGCAATCGGCAGGCTGTCGAGATCGGCCCACATCCTGTTGGTCTGTGGAGCATCAAGCCACCATTCCACCCACAAGCGGTCGATTGGCGCGCCGGCATCGCGTGTGTCGCTGAGCGCGGCATAGGCATCCGGCAGATATACCGGTGACATGGCTCCCAGCTTGTGCAGGTTCAGGTGTGCATTGCGCGCGCGCAATGGGTCGAACGTCCAGCACATCAAGCGCAGGCCACGTGCCAGCGCGTGGGCGGCCTGCGCGCGCTTGAGCGCCTCGCCAAGGCCGCGCCCCTGATACGCCGGCAAAACAGCCAGCCGTTGTGAACGATGGTAGAACACGCCGTCGTCACTCAGGCCCACATATCCGAACACACAGCCCACCATGGCAGAGCCATCGAATGCACCGAGCACTGCGCCGCCGGCCCGCGCAAACGATTGCAGCAACGGATAGGGAATAACATTCAGATCACTTAACCCCATGACCTGAGACTGCAACTGCTCGCAGGCTTTGTATTCCTCAAATGTTGCAATCGGTCTGATATCGTAGTTCATGGCTAGAAGTTCATGGCTAGAGTTGATCAAGCACAGTCCACTCAGGATAGATCACGCCGGCGTCATCGATGAGAATGCGCCCCACGGTTGGCAGACCGCTCACGCGCGCGTCGATGCACACAGCACCGGGGTTATAGAACAACGCGCCATCTTGCCACACACCGCACAACTGATGCGAATGCCCGAAGACTACGATATCTGCCTCTGGAGGTCTGGCCCGCGCTAGGCGCTTGATGATGGCCTGGTTGATCCGCGCGCGGGTCGGGCGCGTTCCCAGATGCATCAATTTATCGAGCATGGTATAGCCGAAGTTGAGGTGACCATGGGTCATCCAGATCACGCGATTACCCACACGCACAGTGACCTGCGCCGGCAGCGTGTGATCATGTGTTCCAGTGCTGTACTGCCAGTGAACGTTGCCGCGCACGGCATACAGCGGCGCGAGCGCGCGCAACGGCTCCAGAATGGATAGATCCTCCACATCGCCGGCGTGCAGAATCAGATCGCAGCCATGGAAATGCTGCAGAATGCCCGGCGGCAGCGCCAGCAAGCGATGGGGCACATGCGTATCAGAGAGCACGCCGATGATGTGTCGCCAGGCCATACTGATAAACTATCTTACCATCGAGCATTCGACGATTGAGGTATTCGATGACTGCATGATTCGCCCCTCAATCACCAAACAAACACCAAACAAACACCAAACAAACTCAGACACTGAATCACACAATGTCTCAATCGATCCTGGATCGGATTCTGGAGCACAAGCGCGCGGTGGAAGTGCCCCGGCGCAAGCGCGACATGCCGCTGGCGCAGGTGCGCGAGATGGCCGAAAAGGCGCCGCGGGCGCGCGACTTTGCAGGCGCCTTGCAACGCGCAGATGGCCGGGTGGCGCTAATTGCGGAAGTGAAGCGCGCTTCACCGTCTCGAGGCGAGCTGGTTACAGGCCACTTCGATCCGGCCGGCCTGGCGCGCACCTATGAAGCCAACGGCGCGTCCGCCATCAGCGTGCTGACAGACCAGACTTTTTTCAAGGGCGCGCTCGAACATTTGACGCAGGTCAAGCGCCAGACACATCTTCCCGTACTGCGCAAGGATTTCATCATCGACGCCTATCAGGTGTATGAGGCGCGCGCAGCCGGCGCAGACGCGGCGCTGCTCATCGTCGCTGCATTAGACGACGCGGCGCTGCGCGATCTGCACGCCCTGATTGCGGCGCTGCACATGACGCCGCTGGTCGAAGTGCACACTGAAGCTGAAGTCGAGCGCGCTTTGCGCGCCGGCGCACGAGTCATCGGCGTAAACAACCGCGATCTGGGCACATTCATCACAGACATCGACACAACCCGACGCTGCGCACGCGCCCTGTTTGGCGCGCAACAAGCGACAGATGACAAGCGGACGCCGATTGTGCTGGTGTCCGAAAGCGGCATCTTCACGCCGCAGCATGTGGCGACAGTGGCCGGCCACGGCGCCTGCGCCGTGCTGGTGGGCGAGTCGATCATCACTTCCGGCGACATCCCTGCACAAACGCGCGCGCTGTCAGGCGTGCCGCGCGCCACCCCCACAACTGCATGAACGCTGATGAACACTTACCTGCAAGCCAACCTTAAATTGTGGAACGCCTGGGCCGCCCTGCACGCCGGCCTGAAGTCCGAAGCGTACAGTTACAACATCGACGCCTTCAAGGCCGGCCGCTCGACACTCTATCAGCTCGACATCGACGAGGTAGGAGACGTGGCCGGCAAGTCGCTGCTGCACCTGCAATGCCACATCGGGCTGGACACGCTGTCGTGGGCGCGGCGCGGCGCGCAGGTGGTCGGCGCGGACTTCTCCGACACAGCCATCGCCGTCGCGCAACAGGTCAGTGACGAACTGGGCTTGGGCGGGCGCTTCGTGCATAGCAACCTCTACGATCTGCCCGACGCGCTGAACGAGCAGTTCGACGTGGTGTACACCTCCTATGGTGTGCTGTCGTGGCTGCCGGACATCCCGCGTTGGGGGCAGATCGTGGGCCATTTTCTGAAGCCGGGCGGCGTGTTTTACATTGCCGAGATTCACCCGTTTCTGTATGTGTTCGATGAGCGCAACGCCGGCAGCATCGGCGAGTTGCGCGTCAGCTACCCGTACTTCCATCAGCCCGAGCCGACAGCGTGGCCGGTGCAGGGCAGCTACGCCGATCCGACCGCGCAGATTGGAGCGCTGACCGAGTATGGCTGGTTCTTCTCGCTGAGCGATGTCATCAATGCACTCATCGACGCCGGCTTGACCATTGAGTTCGTGCGCGAATATCCCTTCTGCTGTTTCAAAGCTCTGTCGTTCCTGGAGCGCCACGATGATGGCTGGTGGTATCCACCTGACGGCCAATATCTGCTCCCGATGACTTTCACATTGCGAGCGCACAAATGACGGTTGTCAAAATCTGCGGCCTGACCAATCTCGACGACGCGCAATGCGCAGTCGAAGCCGGCGCGGAGCTGCTGGGCTTCATCCTGTATCCCAAAAGCCCGCGCTTCATTCCGCCCGCGTGCATTGCACCGATCACCGCTGCGCTCCGAGAGCTGGCGCCGGCGGTGGTCATGGTGGGCGTGTTCGTCAACGCGACGCCGGACGACGTGGCGCGCGCGCTGGACGAAGCCGGCCTGCACTTGGCCCAGCTCAGCGGTGATGAGCCGCCCGATCACCTGCGCGCGCTACAAGGCCGGGCCTACAAAGCTGTGCGTGAAGCCGCCCAGGCAGACATATACCTGTCCGCAATCCAAAATCCAAAATCCAGAGTCCAGAATCGGCCCGACTTGTTGCTTGACGCCAACCACCCCACCCTGTATGGCGGCAGCGGCATGCGCGCCGATGAATCGTTGGCGGCGACGTTGTCGCGGCAATGCCGGCTGTTGCTGGCCGGCGGCCTAACACCCGACAACGTGGCCGACGCCATCCGTGTTGCCCGGCCCTGGGGCGTGGATGTCTCAAGCGGAATCGAGAGCGCGCCGGGGCGCAAGGATCACGCTAAAGTGCGCGCCTTTATCGCCGCCGCCAAAGGTGTTTGATCCTATAAAAACCACAAAGAAACAAAGGGCGCGCAGAGCCAGGCAGGTCCGACCTCTACCCTCTTTGTATTCTTCGTGTCTTCATGGTTCCCTCACAGGCCCCCTGGCGCCAAACCTCAAAACGTCACGCCGACTTTGATGGTGGTTTCGGGCCGGCTGAAGATCGCAGCCAGCGCAGCAGGTGCACGCTCGAACGGCACAATCGGCGTGACCAGCCCTTTGCCGGTGATCAGACCGCTGCAAAAGAGATCGGCTACCGTCTGAGTACGAACATTGCTGCGCAGGCATTGTAATGCGCCAGGGCGCATGTCTGTCGTCTACAATATCGTCTCTGAGCTATGACCCAGCAACTACCTGACCCGAATGGCAAGTTCGGCCCCTACGGCGGGCGCTATGTGCCCGAAACGCTCATGCCGGCCCTCGACGATCTGATTGAAGCCTACGAAGAGTTCCGCGAGGACCCATCATTCCGCGCGGAGTTCGAGCATCTGCTGCACACCTACGTGGGCCGGCCCACGCCGCTGACTTACGCACGTCGGCTGAGCGAACACCTGGCCGGCGCCCAGATTTACCTCAAGCGCGAAGACCTGGCCCACACCGGCGCGCACAAGATCAACAACGCGCTGGGGCAGGCGCTGCTGGCGAAGCGCATGGGCAAGCAGCGCGTCATCGCGGAGACCGGCGCCGGCCAGCACGGCGTCGCCACCGCCACTGCCTGCGCGTTGCTCGGCCTGCAATGCGTGGTGTATATGGGCGCCATCGACATGGCGCGCCAACAGCCGAATGTGGACCGTATGCGCCTGCTGGGCGCCGAGGTGCGCAGCGTGGACAGCGGCACCAAAACCTTAAAGGACGCCGTCAACGAAGCGATCCGCGATTGGGTCACCAACGTGCGCGACACCTACTATATCATCGGCAGCGCGCTCGGCCCACACCCTTACCCGCTGATCTGCCGCGAGTTCCAGTCGGTCATCGGGCGCGAGGCGCGTGAGCAGATGCTGACGCAGGCCGGCCGGCTGCCCGACGAGGTGATCGCCTGCGTCGGCGGCGGCAGCAACGCCATCGGCATCTTCCACGCCTTCCTCCACGATCCCGTGCGGCTGGTGGGAGTCGAGGCCGGCGGCTATGGACTGAACACCGGCAAACACGCCGCGCGCCTCGCCATTCCCGATCTTGGATTTGCGATCGCCGATTCGGGCAACGAGCAGTCCAACATCGAAACTCCAAACGGCAAAGCCGAAAATCTAAACTCCACAATCCACAATCCAAAATCGAAAGTAGGGGTGTTTCAGGGTATGCGCACAATGGTGCTGCAAAACGACGATGGCCAGATCGCGGAGACGCACTCCGTCTCCGCCGGCCTGGACTACGCCGGGGTCGGGCCGGAGCATGTCTATCTGCGCGACCTGAACCGTGTGGAGTACACCGCCGCCACCGACGACGCCGCGCTCGCAGCGTTTCATACGCTGTGCCGACTAGAGGGCATCATCCCCGCGCTCGAATCGTCGCACGCCGTCGCCGAGGCGATCCGCCGCGCGCCGGCACTGCCACGCAACAGCATCCTGCTCATCAATCTCAGCGGCCGGGGCGACAAAGACTTGAACACGGTGATGAAGCACGCGCAGCGCACCGGGTGAGCAGATGAACGAGGACACACAGCAGACAACGCAGAGAATCTGCGATGGCGACTCGGCCCTGGCCGTGGACGACGCCGGCAAAGAGCACGTCATCACCGTTCAGGCCGGCAAGAAATTCGAGACCCATCGCGGCATCATTTACTTCGATCAGGTGATCGGTCAACCGTGGGGCTGCCTCATTCAATCCACCCAGGGACATCCCTATCTGTTCGTGCCGCCCAGCACAGCCGACCTCATCCGCCACATCAAGCGCAAGTCGCAGGTCATCTTTCCCAAAGACAGCGCGTATATCGTGATGCGGCTGGACGTCAAGCCGGGTAAGCGCGTGCTGGAATCGGGCTGCGGGAGCGGCGGACTTACACTCGCGCTGGCCACCGCTGTCGCGCCCACCGGCCACGTATACAGCCAGGAGATTCGCGAAGACTTCATCGCATTGACCCAGCGCAACATGCAGAAGGCCGGCCTCGACCGCTGGGTGACTTTCATTCACGCCGACGCCACGCAGGGCTTTCAAGTCGATGAGCCGGTCGATGCCGTCTTCATCGACATCCCGCAACCGTGGACGTGCCTGGCCGAGGCGCGCGCCGCGCTAAAAAACGGCGGCTTTTTCGGCGCGCTTGTCCCCACAACCAATCAAGTGCAGGATGTGCTGCGCGGATTGGAACGCAACGCCTTCGGATTGGTCGAAGTCGAGGAAGTGTTATTGCGGGCCTATAAACCTGTGCCAGACCGGTTGCGCCCGCGCGATCGCATGATCGCCCACACCGGCTACCTGATCTTCGCCCGCGCCGCCGTCAAGCCGCTGTTCGCCTTCGGCTCGCGCGAAGCCAAAGCGCGCGCCGAACGCGAAGCGCGCGCCGAACGCGAAGCGCACGCCGAACGCGAAGCGCGCGCCGAACGCGAAGCGCGGGCCGAAGGGGGCGTTATCATTTCTAGCCCCTAACAACTTGTTCAGGGGCAGGAGCCAGCAATGAACATTCACATCAGAATCAACGGGACAGATCGCGATCTGGTTGTTGCGCCAAACCAGACATTGCTCTCAGCGTTGCGAGCAGCGGGCTATTACAGCGTGAAACACGGCTGCGAGACCGGCGAGTGCGGCGCGTGCGCTGTGCTGATGCGCCCCATCCCCAGCCGGCCACAGAACGACGCCGAAGCGCCGGCGGCAGCACTGGCGACGCCTTTCCGCATTGTGAATACCTGCGTGATGCTGGCTGCGCAAGCCGAAGGCGCCGATATCCTGACCGTGGAATCGCTGGGAGACCGCGTGCGCCTGAGCACGCTGCAACAATGCTTCATCGACAACGGGGCCATTCAGTGCGGCTATTGCACGCCGGCCCAACTTCTGGCCGCCAAAGCCTTGCTCGACAGCAACCCCGACCCGTCAGAAGCCGAGGTGCGCGAAGCCCTGAGCGGCGTGCTGTGCCGCTGCACCGGCTACCTCAAGCCGGTGCAAGCTGTGTTGAACGCAGCGCGCATCCTGCGCGGCGACACCAACCGGCTGCCCCCGTTTCAGCGCGTGGTAGCCGGCGGGCCGCCGGCCGCCCCGCACACCGGCGACGCCGACTGGGGCAACACCCCCAGCGCCGGCACAGCCACCAGCCGGCAAGCCGACACCCAGACCCTGACCGAGCAAGCAACCGCCTCCGGCCTGCAATTCACCGTCTTGCCCGAACCTCAGACAGCCACAATCGGCAAAGCAGAGAAAAAGGTGGACGCGGCAAAGCTGGCGCAGGGCAAGCCGGCCTTCGTCGATGATTACCCCATGCAGGGCATGTTGCACGCTGCCCTGCTCACCAGCCCCCATGCGCATGCCCGCATCCGCGATATCCGCGTGGACAAAGCCAGAGCACTGAAAGGCGTGCATGCCGTGTTGACTTATAAGGATGTGCCGCGCGTGATGTACGCCTCTGGCGGGCAGTCCTACCCCAACCCGCCGCCTTACGATCAGGTCAGCCTGGACAATAAAGTGCGGCATGTGGGCGACCGTGTGGCAGTGGTGGCCGCCGAAACACCCGAAATTGCGCAACAGGCGCTCAAGCTGATCGAAGTGGATTACGAGGTGTTGCCGGCAGTGTTCGATCCCGATGAAGCGATGCGCCCCGGCGCGCCCATCATTCACGATGAGCCGGACGCGATCAACATCAAAGATGCCTCGCGCAACATCGTTGCACAGCCGTATGCCCTGGTGGGCAATGTCGAGGCCGGCTTCGCCGAAAGCGACGTGGTGATCGAGCGCGAATACCGCGTGCAACAGGTGCAACAGGCCAGCATCGAACCACACATCTGCATGACCTGGTGGGACGAGGACGACCGGCTGGTGATCCGCACCAGCACCCAGGTTCCATTCCACGTGCGGCGGATGATCGCGCCGCTGATCGGCCTGCCGGTCAAACGCATCCGCGTCATCAAGCCGCGCATCGGCGGGGGATTCGGCGGCAAACAAGAAATGCTGATCGAAGACCTGTGCGCGCATCTGACGCTGGCCACCGGCCGGCCGGTGCGCTTCGAATACACCCGCGCGCAGGAGTTCACCTCGGCCCGCTCGCGCCACCCGCAACGCATTGTGTTCAAGGCCGGCTTCAAGCGCGACGCGGCCGGCATCCCACTTTTGCACGCTTTGCGCCTGTATGTGCTGGGCAACACCGGCGCCTATGGCACACATGGCCTGACCGTGCAAACCGTCAGCGGGCTGCGCGGTCTCAGCACCTATCGCTGCCCCAATCTGGAGTTCGTGTGCGACATCGTGTACACCAACATCCCCACCCCAGGCGCATTCCGGGGCTATGGTGCGCCGCAGGCCGAGTTCGCCCTGGAGTGCCTGATGGACGAAGCAGCGGCGCTGTTCGGCCTCGACCCGATCGAGTTCCGCCGGCCCAACTGGGTGCGCGTGGGCGACAGCCTGCCGCTGGCCAAGGCGCTGGGTGAAGCGCGCGAGGGCTTCGACCAGATCATCAAAACTTGTGCGCTCGAAGAATGCCATCAGCAGGGCATGGCCGCCATCGGCTGGCACGAGCGCAATCAACGGGGTGGCGTTGCAACGCAACCCTACCCCGACCGGCCCTGGATTCGGCGCGGCATCGGCGTGGCAACCTGCATGCACGGCACAGCCATCGCCGGCCTGGACATGGGCGCAGCCAGCATCAAGATGAACGACGACGGCTCGTTCAACGTAGCCGTCGGCGCCACCGATATCGGCACCGGCAGCGACACGGTGATCGGCCAGATCGTGGCCGAGACGCTCGGCGTGCCGCTCGAAGACATCATCATGCACTCGTCGGACACCGACTTCACGCCGTTCGACACCGGCGCATACGCTTCATCCACCACCTACATCAGCGGCGGCGCAGCCCGAAAAGCCGCCGAGCAGGTAGCGCAACAAATCCGCGACGTGGCAGCGCACATGCTCAGCCGCCAGTCGCCGGTAGCCGGTAATCAGATCACGTTGCGCAACCGGCGCGCGTGGGCGCCCGATGGCCGCAGCGTCAGCCTGCAAGAGGTGGCGCTGTTCGCCACACACCAGGAAAACCAACATCAGATCATGGCGACCGCCTCGCACATGAGCTACGACTCGCCGCCTCCCTTTGGCGCGCAATTCGCCGAGGTGGAAGTGGACACGCAAACCGGCGAGGTGACCGTCACCCGGCTGGTGATGGCAGTGGACTGCGGCGTCGCCATCAACCCGGCCACCGCCAGCGGCCAGATCGAAGGCGGCAATGTGCAAGCACTGGGCTACGCAGTCAGCGAAGAGATGGTGTATGACGCTCAGGGCCGCGTGTTGAACCCGCGCTTTGGGCCATACCGCATCTTCGCCGCCGACGAAACCCCTGACTTGCAGGCCATCCTGGTGCAGACCTACGAGCCATCCGGCCCGTATGGCGCCAAAGCAGTGGCCGAAATTCCGATGGACGGCGTGGCGCCGGCTGTGGCAAACGCGGTGTTCCACGCTACGGGCAAGCGTTTCTACCAATTGCCCCTGACGCCAGAACGGGTGTGGCGGGGGCTGCGCGCCGCGCAAGACAACGTGAAAGCCCCGCAGCATGAGCAGCGCCTCTGACCCATCACCTGCCGCTGCGAGCGCGGCTGCGAGCGCGGCTGCGAGCGCGGCTGCGAGCGCGGCTGCGAGCGCCGCTTCAAACCCTGAATCACAGGCCACAGCCGAACAAAAGCAGAGCGCCGAAGCGCTGTCTGAAGTGCAGGAATATCTGGACGTCAACCAGCAACGGCGCAGGGTGCTGCCGCGCGCCGTGCTGGTAGGCGTGAGCGCCGGCTGCGTGGCTGTGCTGTTTCGCTTGCTGCTGGCCGAAGCCGACGCGCTGCGGAATGCGTTGATTGGGTGGTCGCGTCAGGCGCCGGCAATCGGCTGGCTGGCGGCCATGCTGTTCAGCGCGGCAGGGGCCGGCGTCTCGGTCTTGCTGTTGCAGCAGTTTGCGCCCGAAACACGCGGCAGCGGCATTCCACATTTGAAAGGCGTGCTAAGTCGCCTGCGTGAGATGTGCTGGCGGCGCGTGCTGCCGGTTAAGCTGATCGGTGGTGTATTGGCCCTGGGCAGCGGCCTAGCGCTGGGGCGCGAAGGGCCGACGGTGCAAATGGGGGGCGCGATCGGCGACGCCATAGCGCGCGGACTGAAGGCTGCGCCACGGGAACGCCTGACCCTGACGGCAGCCGGCGCCGGGGCCGGCCTGGCGGCGGCGTTCAACGCGCCGCTGTCCGGCGTGATCTTTGTGCTGGAAGAGATGCAGCGCGATTTTCGGCCAATTGTGTTCGGGGCGGCATTTATCAGCGCCGTGGTAGCCGACATCGTGTCGCGTCTGGTGTCTGGGCAAGGGCCGGTGTTTGCAGCGCCGGCCTACGCCATGGCGCCACTCAGCTCACTGCCGGCTTTTGTCGTGTTAGGCGTGGCAGCCGGGATACTGGGCGTGGCATTCAATCGCAGCCTGCTCAAAATGGGGGACTGGGTGGGCCGGTGGCCGCGCCGGCGCAAACTGGCTATGCGCATCACCGCAATGGTCGCGCCCGAAGCGTCGCACAGCCTGAGCATGCTGCGACACGGCTGCCAGGCTGAGGGCGATTGAGGCGCGGCCGGCGTCACGCCGACGACTCGGCGCCGGTCATTCAGCGGCTTTCTTGCCCAGCGCCACGCTGCGCTCATAGGCTGCCCACACTGCGCGGGCCAGCACCGTGCGCAGGCCGCCTTCTTCCAGGATGTAAAGGGCTTCGGCGGTAGTGCCGGCCGGCGAAGTCACCTGATTGCGCAATTGGGCCACGTGTTGACCGGATTGGATCGCGTAATCCACGCTACCCTTCACCGTCTGCATCACCAGATATTCAGCCACCGCGCGCGAAAAGCCCAGATGCACGGCCACGTCGATCAAGGCCTCCATGAAGAGAAACACATAGGCCGGGCCGGTGCCGCTGAGCGCGGTGACCATGTCGAGGTAGTGTTCGTCCTCGAAGAACACTTCCTTGCCCATGCACTGCAAAATGACGCGCGCCTGCTCGCGCTGTGTCTCGGTCACGGCCGGGGTGCAGGTCCAACCGGTGATGCCCTCGCCGATCTGAGCCGGCGTGTTGGGCATGGCACGCACAATGGGATGCCCGTCCCCCAGCCCTTCGGCGATGCGGCGGATAGGCACGCCGGCGGCGATGGAAATCACCAGCGTGTCCGAGGGGATATGGCCGCGCAGCCCTTGCAACACCGGCAGCATCACTTGCGGCTTGACCGAGAGGATGACGACATGCGCCCCCTCGACGGCTTCGGTGTTGCTGGCCGTGACACGAATTCCAAAATCGCCGGCCAGTTTGATCCGACGGGCTTCAAGCGGTTCGGCTATCACAATGGCATTTGGTTGCACCAGGTTGCTGCGCAACAGACTGCGCGTGATGGCCTCACCCATCACACCGCCCCCAATGAACGCGATCTTACGATTGCTCAACATAACCCATTTACCCTTTTGGTGCGCCTGGGGGTAAAACGCCCGTCCGACCCTCAATCGCCAAGCCCAGGCGGAAAAGTCACCCAGTTGCGCCGATAGTCTATAATGGCGTGAGTATACGAGGGAAAACTGGATGGCAAACATCATCGACCAGATCCTGGGTCTATTTTCATTGGACCTGGGGATTGACCTTGGCACCGCGAATACGCTGGTATCTGTGCGGGGCAAGGGAATTATTATCAATGAACCGTCGTGGGTTGCCGTTAATCGCAAAACGCGCCAGGTGCTGGCAGTCGGCGCAGAAGCCAAAGAAATGGTGGGCCGCACACCGGCCAAGATCATCGCCATTCGCCCCTTGCGTGACGGCGTGATCTCAGACTTCGAGATCACCGAAGCGATGCTGGACTACTTCATCCGCAAGGCGCACAGCCGCAGCCTGTTCAACATTCCCCGACCGCGCGTGGTGATTGGCATCCCCTCTGGCGTGACAGAAGTGGAGAAGCGCGCGGTGTATGATGCGGCCCTTTCGGCTGGCGCACGTGAGGTGTACCTGATCGAAGAGCCGATGGCGGCCGGCATTGGGGCCGGCCTGCCGGTGACCGAGGCGCATGGCAGCCTGATTGTCGACATCGGCGGCGGCACCACCGAAGTGGCTGTGTTCGCGTTGGGCGGCATCGTGGTCAGCCGGTCGGTGCGCGTGGCCGGCGATGAGATGGACGAAGACATCATCAACTACGCCCGGCAGAAATATAACCTGCTGATCGGTGAGCGCATGGCCGAGAAAATCAAGATTGCCATTGGCTCGGCTTTTCCACTGCCCGAAGAGAAGACCATGACCCTGCGCGGGCGCAACTTGGTCACCGGCCTGCCGGAGTCAGTTGAGATCTCGTCCATCGAAGTGCGCGAAGCGCTTTCGAATTCGGTCAACACCATTGTCGACTCGATCCGCGCCACGTTGGATGAGACGCCGCCCGAGCTGGTGGCCGACCTGATGGAGACCGGCATCTGCATGGCCGGCGGTGGATCGCTGTTGCAAGGGCTGGTTGAACGGGTGGCCGACGAAACTAATATTCACACCTGGCTGGCCGAGGATGCGCTGACCTGCGTGGCGCGCGGAGCCGAAGCGGTGCTGGAGAACTTGGACTCGCTGCGCGAGGTGCTGGTTGGCCTGGAGCGGCACAGCACATCACGCAATGCGCTGGCACTGACCAGCGGCCGGCGGGTGGCCTGAGATTGGCTGATCCTGCGCTCGTGTGAACCGCCGAACCTCCCGCCCACTGCTTGCCCCGATCCTGATTGCGATCGCCGGCATTGTGCTGGTGCTTAGCCTCAGCAGCCAGATTCCTCGCGCTGCAGAAGGGCCGTTTTCGGTTGTGTTGACGCCGTTGCAGCAACTGTTCAGCGGCGCCGGAAGCGCCGTCAACGATCTGATCCGCAGCGCGGGCGAATTACAGGACTTGCGCCAGCGTGTGCAAACCCTGCAGCGTCAGGTGGACGAGCTGAGCATCGAAAACCTGCGCTTGCGCGAGTTTCAGGCCGAGGTACGCCAATACCGCGACTTGCTCAACTTCGCCAGCCAAAACCCAATCTACGATGTGGTCGGGGCAGATGTGATCGGGCTAAGCGCCGGCTGTGGGCCGAACGATGCGAATCGGCTGCGCGCCGGCGTGTGCGCCAACGTGATCGCCAGCGACCCCAGCCCGTTTTTGCGATATCTGACGATCAATGTGGGCCGGCAACATGGCATCCAGGTTGGGATGCCAGTTGTGGGGGGCGGATTGGGGCTGATCGGGCGGGTCGGTCAGGTGAATGAGACATCGTCGCAGGTGCAGTTGCTGATCGACCCCAACTCGTATGTCAATGTGCAGGTGGTGTCCTCGCGCGCCACCGGCACGGTAGCCGGCCAGAGTGATGGCAGCCTGCATCTGCAAAATGTGCCGCAGACAGACGCCCTCTCAGTCGATGACATCATTGTCACCAGTGGCCTCGGCGGCGCGTTGCCGCCGCAGTTGCCGGTAGGCCGCGTCGAGCGCATCATCAGCACGGACGCCGAGTTGTTCAAGGAAGCCATCGTCCGTCCGGCTGTGGATTTCAACCGCATCGAGATTGTGCTTGTCATCACCGCCGCACCGAATATGACCACAACGCTACAAGCCCCTTGAGGCAAGATCAGCCGGTGGACGAAAGTAAAACCATAGCGCGATCGGTCAATCACAATGAGATGGCAGGTTGGCACATTTGGGGTAGTGTTGGCGCTGGCGCTGGCCGAAACCAGCCTATTGCCGGCGATAGTCGGCGATGGGTTGCGGCCCAGCCTGGTGCTGATCACCACGTCGGTGTGGGTCGCTCTGCGGGGCAGCGAAGGATTGTTGTGGGTATTCGTAGGTGGCTTCGTGTTGGACTTGACCTCGAACCTGCCGGTTGGATTGATGAGCCTGAGCTTGCTGCTCGGCAACATGGTGGCTAGCATCCTCGACCGCGCACCCATCCCATCGCCGACCGTGCGCGCGTCGGCCTGGGTGGCGCTTGTGACCGTGGTATCGTACGGTTTGAACATGGGCGGACTGGCCATCAGCGGCCTGGACGTCGATGTGGTGTATGCAATGACGAACGTGATCCTGCCATTGCTGGTGCTTAACCCGGCGCTGGCAATTGTGGCGCATGGGGCGCTGAATCAGGTGAACCTGCGACAGCGCCGCAGCCAAGCCGGCCGAACGATCGCGCTGTAGCCCGATGCAGTTGGCCCGAACCGATGATTGTCAACGACCTGCCTATCCGCCGGCGCACCAGCCAGACCCCCCCACCGGACAACCAGGGCGGTCGCACCCGTCTGCTGATGCTTGGCGCCGGGATGTTGATCGCTTTCGTCCTGCTGTCTGTTCGGCTGTACGACCTGCAAATCACTTATCAGCGCAACTTCGAAGCACAGGCGCGGCGCAACAGTCTGGTCGAGCGCAAAATCCCTGCACCAAGAGGGCTGATCTACGACCGCAACGGTGAGCCGTTGGTGCGCAACGCGCCGGCGTTCCAGGTTGCCATTATCCCCGTGCGCCAGTATCAGTCCGACAACCTGATCGAGCGCCGGATCAAGCGCATGGAGATCTACAATCGTCTGGCGCAGATGATCAACCAGCCTGGTGTGACGGCGGGCGATATCTACACCAGGGTGCTGGCCAAAGTGCAACAGGGCCGGCCCTACGACCGGGTGGTCATCGCAGACAATGTGCCGCGCGAAACTGCCCTGGTGATTCAGGAACAAGCGCTGACGATGCCAGGCGTTGTCGTGCAGAGCATTGGATCGCGCACTTATCCTTACAAAGAACTGCTGGGCAACATCCTGGGCTACATCGGCCGCATTCCAGCCGGCCAGGAAACGCAGTACGAACAGAACGGATACGAGCGCGACGACCGGGTTGGACTGGCCGGCATCGAGTTTGTCGCAGAGGAATACTTGCGCGGCACAAAAGGCCGGGAAACTATCCTGGTCGATGCCTCTGGCGAGGAGTTGCGCCGCCAAGGAGAGCCTGTAGCGCCCCAAGAGGGCTACAGCGTGCGCCTGACGCTCGACCTGCGCCTGCAACGGATCATCTCCGACGCGCTGATCCCAGCCATGCAACTGCGCAATGCGCCGCGCGGCGCTGTCGTGGCGCTGAACCCCAGGACAGGCGAAGTGCTGGGCATGGTCAGCGTGCCGGGATACGACAACAATCTTTTTGTGCAGGGCATCTCACAAAAGCAATGGCAGGCCTTGCAGGAAGACCTGCATAATCCCCTGCTAAACCACGCCACCGATGATCTGGTTCCGCCCGGATCGACGTTCAAGATTGTCACCACAGCCGCCCTGTTAGAAGAGGGGACCGTTACGCCTTACACCGTCATCAACGATCCGGGTATCTTCACCCTGCCGGACCAATACGACCCGGACAACCCCGCCAAAGGACAAAAGTTCTACTGCTGGATCGCTCTATCGAGCAACGGCCAGCACGGCCCGCAGCGCATCGACGATGCGTTGCGGAATTCATGCGACACCTACTTCTACAAGGCGGTGGGGGGCTACGCGCCAGAGAACATCGCCGGCATGGGACCGGACAAGCTTGCCAAGTGGATGACCATCTTCGGCATCGGTGAGCCATCGAAGTTGGAGATCGGCTTTGGGCGCGGCTTTGCACCCACGCCGGCCTGGAAGCGCAACACCTTCGGCGATGTATGGACAACCGGCGACTCATACAACATGTCGATCGGTCAGGGCTTTGTGCTGGCTACACCGCTGGAAATGGCAAACGTGATGGCGTCTATCGCCAATGACGGCGTGCTGATGCAACCCCAACTGGTGCGCGAAGTCGTGGATAGCGATGGCAAGGTCATCCGCGCCTTCGAGCCAAAAGTTATCCGCCAGTTGCCGATCTCCGAGCCGACATTGCGCCTGATCCAACAAGCTTTGATCGACGTGGTGAGCGACAGGGGCACCGCGCGCGCGTCGCAGATTCCGGGCTTTCAATATGCCGGCAAGACCGGCACAGCCGAGTTCTGCGATGACGTAGCCATCAAGACCGGCGTCTGCTATAACGGCATCGCCTACCTGCCCACGCACGCTTGGTTCGTCGCTTATGCGCCGGCAGTGAACCCACAGTTGGCGCTGGCGGTGTATGTATGGAACGGCGGACAGGGTTCAGGCGTCGCCGCGCCAATCGCCCAGCGCATCATCGCCGGATATTTCAACATTCCGCTGGAGAAGCCGGCGCCAATCGAGAAATCGGCGCTGGAATAACACGCGCTCAGCGCAAGACCGCCCACAGCGCTGCTTTCCGTCTCTCATCTGCCATATCCAGCTCCAATGGTGTGCTGAACAGTCATAAACTAAGTGTTCTCTTAACGCAATCTGCGTGCTTTTTAGGTGACTCGGCGTTTACAATGATGCAAATATTATGCGGAGTTTGCGGCATGGTCACCATAAAGGGATCGGGTGAAGGGCTGCTGATCCATTTCGGGGAGGAACTTTGGCTGTCTCAGCTTCGCGAGCTGGAGTCAAAGCTGCAGTCGAATCCACGCTTCTTTCGCGGCGGCCAGGTGACCCTGAATGTTCACCGGCTGTCCCTTTCTCGCGATGATATCCGGCGCGCACAGGCGCTCTTGAACAAGCACGGGGTGACCTTGCAAGCTGTGCTGGCCCAGGACATCCACACCGTCACGAATGTGATCGAACTCGGACTGCCGGCCAGGTTGAGCGAGACCGAGTCGCTGCGAGACATACTCGCTCGTGCAAAGCCGTCCAAGGACACACAAGCACTGCCCCAAGGCCCAGCGCACATGCGCGGGCAGAGCCAGAGCGGCCCCCGTGTGGTTGAGGGCGACATCAGGGCGGATACGGACATTGCGCAAGACGCCGGCCAGGTCATCGGCCAGGTGGAAGGCAGCGACGGGCTGTTGGTTCGGCGTCGTGTACGATCAGGGCAAATTCTGCGGCACCCCGGCCATATTGTCGTGCTGGGCGATGTCAATCCAGGTTCACAGCTCATCGCCGGCGGCGATATCGTGGTATGGGGTAAACTGCATGGGTCAGTACATGCCGGGGCATTCGGCGACACGGGCGCGACGATCTGCGCGCTCGAGCTGGCGCCCAGCTTGATCCGGATTGCAGATGCCACGCGCATCAGCAGACGGCACGAAAAGAGAACAAAGCCGGCCAGACCGGAGATGGCCCTGATACAAGATCAGGAGATTATGATCGTCGGCTGGCAAGCAAAATAGCGCCATGGAATCAGTAGTCATCACCATTACCTCGGGCAAGGGAGGTGTCGGCAAGACCACCTGCGCCGCGAATATCGGCAGCGCGCTGGCAATCCTGGGCAAGAAGGTCGTCTTGATCGACGGTGACATCGGCTTGCGCAATCTGGACATTGTGATGGGCCTGGAAAACCGCATCGTCTACGACGCGGTCGACTTCATCGAGGGACGGTGCCGGCTGAAGCAGGCCCTCATCCGCGACAAACGCGCCGCCGAGTTGTACCTACTGCCCACGGCCCAGACACGCGACAAATCGGCCATCAACGCGGGGCAAATGGTGCGCCTGTGCGACGAGATGCGCGGCGATTTCGACTACATCATCATTGATTCGCCGGCCGGCATCGAACAGGGCTTTCATACCTGTCTGGCGCCGGCCAACCGCTGCCTGGTGGTCACCAACCCAGAAGTATCCTCGGTGCGCGACGCCGACCGCGTGATCGGTCTGATCGAAGCAGCCGAGAAAGGGCCGGCCCAGCTCATCATTAACCGGATTGTGGCGGCGCGAGTCAAACGCCAAGAGATGCTGTCTACCGAAGACATCACCGAAGTGCTGTCTACCCCTATCATCGGCATCGTGCCCGAAGATGAAAATATCCTGACGTCCAGCAATCGCGGCCAACCGATCGTCATGAATGGCAAAAGCCCGGCGGCAATGGCCTTTCAGGATATCGCCCGCCGCATTACGGGTGAAGACATCCCGCTGCAGCCATTGCGGGCCTCCGGTTCGCTGCTGCAACGCCTGTTTAGCCGCGCCTGAGCGGCCGTTCACAGACAGCGCCCGATGAACATCTTTAAGCAACTCTTCGGCAGCAATAACACAGCCGAGACCGCCAAACAGCGCCTGCGCTTTGTGCTGATCCATGATCGCGCCGAGATTCCTCCCGGCCTGCTCGAACTGATCAAAGACGACATCATCACCGCCCTCTCACACCGCGTGCCGGTCGATCGAGAAGGCGTCGTGGTACAGTTTGAGCAGCACAACAACGAGAGCCGAGTGCTGGTGGATGTGCCGTTGCTTGTCCTGAACGGCGAGCGGAAAAGCGTCAGACGCAAAGCATAAATGCGCGCGCTGAAGAGCGGATTGCCCACGAGGCTGCGCGCTGGGCGCCGCCCATGTGGCGCGCCGGTAAAATCCCCCTGGCCAGCTGATAACGACAACCCAGAATCACCCAATGCCTGACCGACGTCTGTGGAGACACTTCGATTACTGGCTACTGGCCGCCATCGTCCTGTTGCTGATCGGGGGCGTGGCGATGGTGTACAGCGCCTCGCGCGGCGACCCGGTTATCGAGCGCACCCCCACGGATCAGGCAATCACCGCGCTGGCCGGCCTGGTGGTGCTGCTGATCATCGCCGTCATCGACTACACCCTGCTGAAGAACGTCTCGTGGGCGCTCTATCTGTTGACGTTGGCGTCACTGGGCGCGGTCTTGGTGATCGGAGCGGAGCGGTTTGGCGCGCGGCGCTGGTTCGAGCTGGGCGGTTTCGACATCCAGCCGGGCGAGTTGGCCAAACTGGCTCTAGGCATTGTGCTGGCCCAATTCGTCGCCGACCGTCAGGGCCGGCGCCCCTACCTGGAAACTGTTTTTCTGTCTGGCTTGCTGCTTGCCCCGTGCGTCGGGCTGATCATGCTCCAGCCCAACCTGAGCACTGCCATCACCATCGTCTTCATGTGGCTGACCATCATCTTCGTGGGAGGACTAGAGCGCCAACATGCCGTCATCATCACGCTGGCTGCCCTGGCCATGATATTTCTGGTGATCGAACTGGGATTGATCGAGGACTACCAGGTTAACCGCATCCAGCAATTGCTGGGGATCAACGTGGAGCCAGGCGAGACTTATCAGGCTGATCAGGCGCTGGTCGCGCTGGGATCAGGCGGATGGTTTGGAGCCGGCTTTGGGCAAGGCCAGCAAAGCCAGTTGCGCTTCCTGCCGGTTCGCCACACCGACTTTATTTTCTCCGTCATCGGCGAGGAACTGGGCTTTGTGGGGGCGATGCTGTTCGTGACTTTTCTAGCTTTTGTGATCTTTCGCGCACTGCGGGCGGCCTGGATTGCGCGCGACACGTTTGGCCGGCTGCTATGCGTGAGCATCGCTGCCGTGTTGTTCCTTCAAACGTATATCAACCTTGGTATGCAGGTTGGCCTGATGCCGGTCACCGGTGTCGTGCTGCCATTTGTCAGCTATGGACGCAGCAGCCTGATCACAGCCCTGGCCGCCATTGGCATTATCGAAAGTGTAGCCATGCGCTACAAGAAACTCGATTTCTAGGCGCGCCCGCTATTGCATCCGCAGCAGCACCGTGGCCGCCGACCATAGCGATTCCAGACTGTAATACGTCCGCAGGGTGGGTGTGAACAAGTGCACCACTACGTCCCCATAGTCAATCAACACCCAGCCCGACTGGCCTGTGCCTTCCACACGGCGAGGCGAGACACGCTGTGTACGTTTGAGCGCCTCAACAATATTGTCGGCGATAGCCTCGATCTGGCGGTCCACGTTTCCCGTGGCAATGACGAAATAGTCTGCCACCGACGAAAGATTGCGCAAATCGAGCAGGACGATGTTGTCGCCTTTCTTGTCTGCCGCCGCCGCCACTGCCAGCCTGGCCAAATTCAGGCTGTCTGGCACAATGTCCGCCGGCTGCCGGGAGCGACCTGTCCGCGTTGTCCGGCGCGCAGTGGTTGAACGAACTATCTTTTGGGTCTTTTCCCCGTCTATGATTTGGCTCCTTTCATAGTTGAGGGGCCGGGGCGGCCAGCCGCCGACCGGCGCCAATCGACATTGCTTTAATTTCATTATATACTTGCTGCACTTATGGGAGCCAACATCACCCCGCTGCTGTTGCCGCTTGGCATTTGGCTGATGATGTCGGCGGCAACGCCGCGCAACAAAGAGGGGCGCATTGCTGCTTCTGGACTGCTGGCCTTTGCACTGGCAGCTTGCGCGTTCTTCGCAGTCGGGTTCGGCCTGATGTTTGGTGGGATTGGGGCTGTGTTGGATGCGCCCGGCTTGAGGCGCTTTGTCACCTACTACACCTTTCCGGTAGCCGGCCAGACATGGGGCTTGCTGGGCCTGCGTGGCTTCTTGCTTAACGATGCAACAGCCCCGGAAGCGTTCAACCTGTTCATCGCCTACCTACCCCTGGTTGCCAGCAGTGCTATGTTGATGGCCAGCCTAATGGCTCGGCGATCCGGCTTCATTGCTCAGGCGATTGTGATTGGGGTTGTCAGCGGCATCATCTTTCCTATCGCCGGGTTCTGGGTATGGGGCGGCGGCTGGCTGGCCAAAGCCGGCTTGAACCTCAACCTGGGGCATGGTGTGGTTGATCTAGGCGGACTGGCAACAACCGGCCTGATTGCCGGCGTGGCCGGCGCGGTGTGGCTGCTGCTCTCGCCTAAACGCCGAGCTAACGTAACCCCCGACTTACCTGCCAATCACTTCCCCTTTCGCGCGTTGAGCGGGGGCATACTGGTTTTGATCGGCGCCAGCTCGTTCGTGGCCGGCAATCCGCTCTATGGGGGGCGGGCCGGTGCAATTGCCGGATCGTATGCAGTGAATCTGGTTCTGGCCGGCGGGGTAGCTGCCGCCGTCGCACTGGCATACAGCTTCGTGGCGACACGGCGGGCAGATACACTGTGCGCTGCGCGCGCCACGCTGGCTGCCGTCATCATCGTCAGCGCCGGTGGCCCGCTCTTGAGCGTCGGCCTAGCGGCAGCGCTAGGAGTCGTAGCCGCCGTGTTAGCCACGCTGGGCATGTATTTGATTAACGAAGTGCTGGGCTGGGCAGACGACAATGCCGTGGTCAGCACGGCAGGGCTGGCCGGCGTGGTTGGTTTGCTGTCTGTCGGACTCTTCGCCAACGGCAGCTTCGGCGCCGGGTGGAATGGCGTCGGCGCAACATCCTTCTTAGGACAGAGCGGGTTGGGCATTGTCGGGGCAATCTCTTTCGGAACCCTGCCGGCTGACCCCGGCCAGTTGACGGCTCAGCTCACCGGCATCAGCGCCATCATCGCGCTCACCGTCATGGTGTTTGGCGGGCCGGCAGTCGCCCTGCGCACAATGCTTCGCGACCAGCACCTCGTCGAGATCGAGGAAGCCACCGAAGGCCCAGTGATGGCGACCTCCGGCGCAGATGCTGAACGCTCCTATCAGCAAGAGCGCGCGCAAGCACTTCAGCCGGTCGCAGCAACACAAGCCGCAGCCGAGTCAGACAACACGCCGCCGGCCATACCGGCTCCGGCCACCCTCGGCGAATTGCCACTCCATAGGCCAGGCATCGATGTGCCGGCCAATGGCAATGGATCGGAGCCGACCGGCACACAACCAGAGGCCGACGCGCCTGGCGAGGCCGCGCCCGGACGCAGCCTGCTGGATCGGCTACGGCGCGGGCGCAGCAGGCCAGACGAGCAAGAAATGCCCCCCCGTGCACGCCACGTAGCCTACCCCAATCGCGGTCGTAGTTCGGCACGACGCGTGATTATTCGCCCGCTGACCAGCGACCAGCCGGCCCAACCGCCGACGGCAGACCAAGCCTGACGGCCTGGTTACTTTGCCGCGCGCTTGTGGGCAGATGGGCGCCACATCCCGGCTAGCCGCACATACATCACGCCGGTGTAGTAGGCCATATACAAGCTCAGGCGCAAGCCATGCAGACCATCTCGATAACCGCGCAGGGTGAAGAAGCGCCGGCGAAATTCACGCGCCGGCTGAAGGACAAAATTACGCAGACGGGGACGCACACCCTGGCTGAACAAAATGCCGGCATCCATTGCGGCGTACCTGCGCTGCTTGGCGTGGAACTGCGCCACCGTCTCGTAGTTGTAGTGCAGCAGCACATTTTTAAGGCGCCCCATCTCACCGTGGAAGCGGGCTACTTCATGCACTGCCCGTGACGGCTCGAAGTCAGCCTTGCCCACCCGAAAGAGCCGCGCCTGGTAGTCGGGATACCAGCCGGCGCCAAGCGTCAGCCGGCCAAAGAGATAGTTGTAGCGCGGGACGGCCCACACATCGCGCCCCTCGCCATTGTTGTGCACAATGCAGCGTATCTCCTCGGCAAGCGTCTCTGTGCATCGCTCGTCCGCGTCCACAAAGAACACCCATTCCGTATCGACCCAGGCCAACGCCGCATTGCGTTGTTGGGCATAGTTCTCGAACGGATGCTGATACACGACTGCGCCGGCCTCGCGAGCGATAGCGACGGTGCGATCGGCGCTGAATGAGTCGAACACAATACGCTGGTCAGCCCACGATAGTGTTTCGAGGCAAGCAGCGATGTGCTTCTGCTCGTTGAGCGTCAAAACAACTGCGGCCACGCGTGGCGCGCGCGGAGTTTCGACTGGCATGGCGGATATTGTACCGGCAGATATTGTACCGTTCGCAAAGCGACACGCGGAGGCCGGCCTTTTTAGATTCGCGCGCTTACGCACAAATGGCATTTTCCCGCAACTACGACTTGCACATGCGCGAATCGATCGCGCATGTGGCCCGATGCATCTCGGCAGAACTGTGTATAATCTATGCACCTATCTGTCTGGCGACGTGGCCAAGTGGTAAGGCAAGGGTCTGCAAAACCCTGATGCGCGGGTTCAATTCCCGCCGTCGCCTTTCTCAATAAGGCTGTACCTACACAGAAGGTTGTACCTACACAGAGGTCGGCGAGCGCCGGCCTCTGTTTGCTTTTCGCAGCGCCTGACGGGGTAGCCTTGGGCAGCTTGGCAACGTGTCGCGGGCACGTTCAGCGCGCTCAGGAGCTTGATGAAGGGCTATTGCACGCGCCCGCGCGCGGCAATCTGCCACACTCCCTCCACCTGGTCGCCACGCACGCCCACCATCTGGTCGAACAGATTGCTGACCGGGCAGCAGTGATTGGGGATGACTGTCACCCGCTCGCCGATCTCCGGCTTGCGGGCGCAGGCCGAGAAGTCCACATGCCCATGCTCCTCAGACTGCCCGTAAAAGCGGGCCTCAGGATATTCGAGGATCAAGCCATATCCGTCCAGCCCCAACGTGTCCGAAGAGAACACTTTGCTGCCGGCATCGAGAATGCCCCGCGCGACGGTGGGCCGGCTGACCACGGTGGTGATGACCTTCAGCGCACAGTCATCCAACGTCATTGCGCCAGACTGAAGCGTGTAGCGATCGCCGTACACGTACATGCCGGCGCGGTACTCGGTGATGGCCGGGCAGGTGTGGGCGCGCCACATCTGCGGGGTTCCGCCGGCGCTGACCCGCGCCACTGACAGGCCCTCTGGCTTGAGCCAGGCGCGCGTGGCCTCGACAAATGACTGGGTGTGTTCGTTGTAGGGATAGGTCATCAGCCCGCCAAAGCGCAATCCGGGCAGGCGGGCGATCAGGCGCGCCAGATCAGCCGCTTCGCCTGGCGACTGCGCGCCGCAGCGGCCCATGCCGGTGTCGAATTCGACCAGCACATCCAGCGGTGCGGGCGCGTCGCTCTGGCTGACTGCCGAAGACAGGGCGCGCGCGGTCACCTCTGAATCAACGGTGACGCTGAGTGTGACGCGCCGCATGAGCGCAATCAGGCGCTGCAACTTGGCCGGCCCCAGGATGTTGTAGGGCAGAAAGATGTCGCTCAGGCCGGCGTCGGCCATCACCTCGGCCTCGCCCAGCTTCTGGCAGGTGACGCCGATTGCGCCGGCCTTGACCTGCATCTGCGCGATGGCCGGAATCTTGTGCGTCTTGATGTGCGGCCGATTGGCGATCCCGTGCGCATCGAGATACGACTGCAAGCGGGCGATGTTCGCTTCGAGGCGCTCCAGATCGACAATCGCGACAGGGGTATCCAGTTCAGAGATGCGCATACGCACAGTGTAACGCCGCTACCTGCCCCACGCCTCGCGCAGCCAGCGCAACCAGTTGCCGTGCAGGATAGCAGCGATATCCTCCGCGCCATATCCGCGCGCGGCCAGCAATTCGGCAATGCGTTGCAGATCAGCAATCGTGTCGAGATCGCGCGGCGATTGTTCGCGCCCGAAGCCGCCATCCAGATCGCTGCCGATGGCGGCATGACGCGCGTTGCCGGCCAGTTGACACACATGATCGATGTGCTCGACCACCACCGAGAGGGTCGGGTTGGCGGTGAAGTCAGGGCCGGCGCTCCAGCCGGTTTGCAGCATCCACACATCCAGCGCCGCGCCGATCACACCGCCGCGTTCGATGATGGCGCACACCTGGTCATCGCTGAATTGGCGCTGGTGCGGCACAAGCGCCCGACAATTGTTGTGGCTGGCGTGCACCGGCCCGCGATAGATCTCCAGCGCCTGCCAGAATGCCTGATCGGAGCAATGGGTGAGATCGAGCGCCACGCCCAGCCGTTCCATCTCGCGCAACAACGAGGCGCCGAGAGCGGTCAATCCCAGCTCGGTGCCGGTGCCGCCGGCATAGCGCCCCGGCCCGTAATGCGTGATGCCCAGCAAGCGCAAGCCAGCGGCGTGCCATTCGGCCAGTTGTTCCGGGTGCAGAATCGGATCGGCGCCCTCCATCGTCAGCACAAAGCCGAGCGGGGGTGCATCGTCTGCGTCATCGCCGGCGGCATGATGGGCATCCCAGTGTTCCCACTCTGCCCAGTGCCGATCCAGGTCCGCCGCGCTGGTGAGCATGCGCGCGACGCCTTGCTGCGTCAGGGCGCGGTAATAGGCAAGCTGCCCCTGCGCAATGCCATATGCCTGCGCCGGCTGTGCGTAGTCGATGTGCGGCGATGGATGGCCGGTCGAGCGCGCCAGCAGGGTGGCAAAGCACAACGCAACCCGCCCGCGCCGCATCTCTGGATAGGCAACCGTGTTCAGCCCGCGCCCTTTGCCCTCGGCCGGCCGCTCTTGCGCGCGCAGGGTGTACACCGAGCGGGTCAGGTCACGATTCCACTGCAACGCATTCCACGACAAATCGAGATGCGCATCGATAATCAGCATGACGCCTCCATTTTCAAAGCAGATCGAGAGCATCGCCCGGTTCGACAGGCTCACCAACCGAGTGAACATCCTCCACGCAACGACTGACGGCTATTCTATAGAAGTCAAGCTTCTGGCGGCCGAGCTTGTTGGAGCCGTCGAAGCACGCCTCTGAGCCGGCTGCCGGTTTTTCTGGTGACAGGGATCGCGCGGTGCATCGGCGCTGTGGATCGTGGCCGGCGCCACGACTGACCACACGCGAAAGCCGGAAAATGCAAGAGAGGTATGCATGGGTTGCATTGTCGCATCACTCGCTATAATGCCGCTCGTGTTCGCCCGGTAATCCAGCCAGCCCGCAAACAGTCATTCGCCCTGGAGGAAAACATGTCGCTCAAGATCACAGAGATCGAACGCATTGTGGTGAACGTGCCGTTCACGCCGCGCTGCGAGGAATGGAATGCGCGCGAGGTATGGCAATGGCGCATCAGCGAAGTGATTCGGGTTGTCACAGACGCCGGCCTGGTCGGCTATGGCGAAACCCTACCGCATTACACCTGGGGCCGTGTGAGCGAAGAAGCAATCACGCGGGTCAAGGGACGCAACCCGGTTGATTTTCTCGGCGACGATTCGCTGGGGGCCGGCCTGCAAATGGCGCTCTATGACGTGGTGGGCAAGGCGCTCGACGTGCCGGCCTACCGTCTGTTCAACCTGCCCAAAGTCCGCGACTGGTGCCCCATATCGTGGTGGAATATTGACATGTCCCCCGAGGCAAACGCCGCCGAGGCCCAGGAGGCGCTGAGCAAAGGCTACACCAGCTACAAGATCAAGGCCCGCCCCTGGTTCGATGTGTTCGAACAAGTCGAGGCGATCAGCAAAGTCACGCCGCCGCACTTCCGGCTCGACCTCGACTGGAACCAGATGCTTATCAACGCCGGCAACGCCGCGCCGGTGCTGATTGCGCTGGACAAATACGAGCGCGTCGCCATCTACGAATCGCCCATCATGCAACGCGATGTGGAGGGGTTGCGCCAGGTCCGCCAGAAGATCACCCGCCCCATCGCCCTGCATTTCGGCGACCCGCCCTTCCCAACCGTGGCGCGCGACGAAGCATGCGACGGCTTTGTGATCGGCGGCGGGGTGTCGGCGATCTTGCGGCAGGGCGCGCTGGCGGCGGCGTTCGACAAGCCGTTCTGGTTGCAACTGGTCGGCACCGGCCTGACCACTGCGCTGTCGTTGCACCTCGGCGCAGTGCTGCCATTCGCGCAGTGGCCGTCGGTCAACTGCCTGAACAATTACGCCGATGACTTGTTAACCACGCCGCTTGAGATTGCCGGCGGCTACGCACATGTGCCGGAGGGGCCGGGGCTGGGCATCGAGATCGACGAAGCGGCGCTGACGCGCTACAAGATGAATCCGCCCTACGAACTGCCGCGCCCGAAGCTGCTGCTGACGGTGACGTGGCCGGGCGGCCGCGCGCGCCATTATGCGACGATCCAGCAGTGCTGGGCCGACGCCGCAAACGGCAACATCCCCGCCCAGGAGCGCGGCGCGCGCATGACCGTGCACAAAGACGACGGCAGCAAAACGTGGGCTGACCTCTACGCCCGCGCCCAGCAAAGCCCCGTGTGGGATTGCGGGTAGACCCAACGAACCACCAAGAAACCAAGATCACAAAGGAGGATTGTAGTCAGACCGCCTTCGTGCCCTTTGTTTCTTTGTGGTGAAATCGCATGTGGATAAACCACGAAGAAACGAAGCACACAAAGATAACGAGAGGTGATGAGCATGGACGTTGAGGAGATCGCCCACGAGATAGTCGATTCGGTCATAAAGGTTCATCGCGCGCTGGGCCCCGGCCTGTTGGAATCCGCCTATCAAAAATGTCTGGCCTACGAACTGCGAAAACGCGGCCTGCGCGTCGAATGCGAAGTCGGTCTGCCGATAACATACGATGGCCATACGATTGATGTCGGCTATCGCATTGACATGCTGGTGGAAGAGTGTGTGTTGATTGAAAACAAGTCGGTGGATCACCTACTGCCTATTCACCACGCCCAAGTGCTCACGTATTTGAAACTGCGAGGACTCAGACTGGGATTGCTGATCAACTGGAACGTCAGATTAGCGAAAGAGGGTATCAAACGTATCTTGAACGGTTGGCCTCAACAAGCTCGCCGGCAGGAAGTAAGCGATCTGGGAAGATAAACCTTCTTGCCTTCGTGCCCTTTGTTTCTTTGTGGTGAAATCGCATGTGGATAAACCACCAAGAAACCAAGATCACAAAGGAGGATTGCAGTCAGGCCGCCTTCGTGCCCTTTGTTTCTTTGTGGTGAAATCGCATGTGGATAAACCACCAAGAAACCAAGATCACAAAGGAGGATTGTAGTCAGACCGCCTTCGTGCCCTTTGTTTCTTTGTGGTGAGATTCCCTGACCACACCAAGAAGAAACCAAGATCACAAAGGAGAATTCGAATCAGGCCACCTTCGTGCCGGTTGTTTCTTTATGGTAAAAAGCAGTTCCCATGCAATACGGAGAATTGAGACACCCACAAGTGGGAGAGCACACCCACAAAGTGGCCGTGCTGCCTATCGGTTCGCTCGAACAGCACGGCCATCATTTGCCGTTGCTGACCGACTCGATGATTAACGCCGAGATCGTGTGCCGGGCCGAGGCCATCCTCGGTGACGAAGCTTTGTTTCTGCCCCTGTTATGGGTCGGCGCTTCGGACCATCACCGGCGTTTCCCCGGCACGATCAGCCTGAGCAACGAAACCTACACACAAGTGCTGGTGGAGATGATCGAAAGTCTGATCGGATCAGGATTTCGGCGCATTCTGCTGCTCAACTCACACGGGGGGAACGTCGGGCCGGGCAGCGCCGCCCTGTATCGCGTGCAGATAGCCCGGCGCGATGAGCGTGATCTGTGGCTGGTGCTTGGCTCATGGTTCACCGTCGCCGCCGAGCAGATCGCGCAGATCGACCTGCTCGAACAAAAGCACGTCACCCATGCCTGCGAGCTGGAGACCAGCATGATCCTGCGCCTGCGCCCGGAACTGGTGCGGCTTGATCTGGCGCGCGGGGCAAATTTCGACATTGGCTCCGCGTTCTATTGCCCGGACAGCAGTCGAAGCAGCCGCGTGTCGGTCGCTAAGCCGTTCGAGCATGTGACCCGTACCGGGGCGCTCGGACATCCAGAAATCTCCACACCCGAAAAGGGGGAGGTGCTTTTCGAGGTGGCTGTCAGCGAGATCGTGGCGCTGGTGCGCGAGATTGCGCAGTGGCAGCCATTCGAGCCGGGTTAGGCGAACACACCACAAAGGCACGAAGAACACAAAGAGGGTGATGGCCAGGTTTCCCTTCGTGTTCTTTGCTTCTTCGTGGTTGACTCTCTATGAATCAACCACAAAGAAACCAAGAACACAAAGAGGGTCAGGATAAACTCATCTTCGTGTCCTTTGCCTCTTCGTGGTTGACTCTCTATCAATCAACCACGAAGAAACCAGGAACACAAAGAGGGTCAGGATAAACTCATCTTCGTG